>NZ_LXKA01000221.1 GCF_001645125.1 Paraburkholderia ginsengiterrae
CCGCCAACTTCAATCTGATCACGCCGAATCTGTGCGACGACGGTCACGACTCGCCGTGCGTGAACGGCCAGCCGGGCGGCCTGACGAGCGCGAACACGTTCCTGCAGAAGTGGGTGCCGATTATCACCGCTTCGCCGGCGTTCCAGCAGGACGGCCTGCTGATCATCAACTTCGACGAAAGCAGTTACGCGTCAGTGAGCCAGCCCGCAGCGGGTCAAACGCAACTGACTTTCGCGGGTACAACGTGCTGCAGCCAGCAGCCGGGTCCGAATCTGCCGGCTTTCCCGGAGACTTCGTCGCTGACGTACAAGGGGGCGACGATCACCTTGACCAAGCAGAGCTTCGGCGGCGACCGCACCGGCGCGGTCATGATCTCGAAGTTCATCAAGCCGGGCACGGTGTCGACGGTGCAGTACAACCACTACTCCATGCTCAAGAGCATTGAAGATATCTTCCAGCTCGACCATCTCGGTTACGCGGCGCAGGCAGGCCTCGTAGGGTTCGGCAGCGACATCTTTACGAACCTCTAAGCCGATGAGGGTTTCCGCAATGCGATTCGCAGTGCTCGTTGCGCTGGCGGGCGCTGTAATGCTGCCGATAGCAGCGCATGCGGCGTCTGCCGACGCGAAGCCGGTCTATAGCGACGCCGCCGCGCTCGGCAAGCTGATGTTCTTCGATGCATCGTTATCGGCCTCGGGCAAGATGTCGTGCGCGAGCTGTCATAGTCCGTCGCACGCGTACGGGCCGCCCAATGGCCTCGCAGCGCAACTGGGCGGGGCAGATATGCACTCGCAGGGCACGCGCGCTGTGCCGAGCTTGCGCTACGTTCTGAACCGCACGCCCATGTGGAGCCACGCGCAGGCGGCCAGCATGTCCGAGCGGCTGAGCGAAACGGACAATGCGCCGGTGGGCGGATTCGGCTGGGATGGACGCTTCAACCGCTTGCGGGATCAAGCGAGTTTCCCGCTGCTCAATCCGGATGAGATGGCGAACAGGGATCCGGCGGCAGTGCTCGTCAAACTCGAGCGCGCGCCGTACGCGGCACGCTTCAGGGAAGTGTTCGGCCAGAATATTTTTGCCGACCCGGCCAGGGCGTTCACGCAGGCGATGTACGCCATCGAGCGCTTCGAACTTGAAGACCCGAGCTTTCATCCGTACACCAGTAAGTTCGATTACTACCTGGATGGAAAGGCGCAACTGACGGCAAAAGAACTGAGAGGCAAAAAGCTGTTCGATGATCCGTCGGGCGGCAATTGCGCCTCCTGCCACATCGATCAGGCGGGTGTCGACGGTTCCCATCCGCTGTTCACCGATTTCAATTTCCAGGCGCTCGGTGTGCCACGCAATCCGGAGTTGCGGGCGAACGCCGATCCGAAGTACTTCGACATGGGTTTGTGCGGACCACTACGCACCGATCAGTCCAGCGACACGAGCAACTGCGGCCTGTTCAAATCGGTCTCGCTGCGCAACACGGCGACGCGCCAGGTGTTCTTCCACAACGGTCGCTTTCACACGCTAAAGGACGCGCTGCGTTTCTACGTTCAGCGCGACACCAATCCGGCGAAGTGGTATCCAAATGACGCCCACGGCAAGGTCGACAAATTCAACGACTTGCCGGTTGCGTTACGCGTGAACGTCGACACGACCGACGAACCGCTCACGCGCAAAGCAGGAGAGCGCCCCGTCTGGTCTGAGCAGGACATCGACGACGTCGCCGCGTTTCTTTCGACGCTGAATGACGGGTACAGGCGATAGAGGGGGCACGGTCAAGTTGACGAGCGCCGCCTACATTTCTGACGCAACTTTCTGCGCGCGAAACCTCAGGCCGACGCGCGCTCGATCAGCGTAAAACCCACGTCGACCTTGGCGCGCTTGCTGGCGCCGGTCTCGATCTTTTCGATCAGCATTGAAGCTGCGAGCTTGCCAATCCTTGTGCCGTCGATGCGGATCGTCGTCAGCGGTGGCTCCGTGTCGGCGGAGAAATTCTGGTCGCCATAGCCGATCACCTTGAGCCGTCCCGGCACCTCAAGCTTGCGCGCGTGTGCTTCCATGAGCACACCGAGCGCCATGATGTCAGCGCCGCAGAAAATCGCGTCGATCTGTGGATGTTCGTCGAGCAGCTTCGCGAGCGCGCGCCGTCCGTCGCCGAGATGGGCGGGCGAGGCCACGGCCGCCACGGGAATCTCGCGGTCGCTGCCGAACGCGTCCGCAACGCCGCTGGATCATCGATTCGAACGTCGCCGCGCTCATCGCCGACAACGTGGCTGTCGAAATGTTGCCGGCCTCGCCGGGCAATGATGCGCGTTATCCCTCGCATCCGCTGCATGATTTGTGCTTGTTCCGTCTCGGTGTGCATCTCGGCGAGCTGTGGCATTTGAGCGGACTCGCCGACTGGCTGCACGCCAACGGCCGCAACCGATTCCTGCTCATGGCGCCGCCATTGCGGCTGCCGCGCGCGGTCGGCTCGCCCGCGACGCCGGTCGCGACGGCCTGAGTGCGCACTGAGCTTGAGAGGAATTGTCCCGTACGGGTCATGCGTGCGAAACTGCAGCCAGGTCCGTCGTTAACAGACTGATCGCCCGATCTTGGCAATCCATAAGGAATGCTACGAGCCATTTTCATGGACCAAAATAGGCCGTGATGTCACCGGCTGCCGTGTTGACGGTCTTTGTTCAATCGGCCTTCGCGGCAACGCCCCAAGAAGAAGCGCGCTCGCTGTCCGGGCACTTCGTCGCAGCATAGAATAAATAGACGTAGGCGGATTGACGCCACGATCGTGTGAGAGAAGGGTATGGAGTTACCGGCTGCCAGCGTCTATGCTTGTGTTACCCCTTGTCGGCCCATTGTGTCAAAGATCCCTGTCGCGCGAATCAAAAGCGACCGGGGCGTCATTAAAGGGGGAAACTCAACACGGAGAAAACCAAATGACTGTTTCGATCTCGCGACGTGCCCTGATGCTGTTCGCCGGTCTCGCACTATCGGGCACGATGACGCTCGCACAAGCGGCACCGGTTTCTTTTACCGTACCGCTGACGGGCGACCAGGAGGTGCCTCCAGTGCAAACACCGGGCAGTGGCACCGCCAACCTCACTTATGACGCCAGTACGCACGTGGTGACGTGGAACATTACCTTTAGTGGCTTGACGGCTCCGGCGACCATGTCGCATTTCCACGGCCCAGCCCCGGTCGGAAAAAACGCCAACGTGAAAATCTGGCTGTCACAGAAAGGGTCGATGGAATTGACGAGTCCGTTCAGCGGTCAGGCCACGCTGTCAGCGGATGAAGCCCAGATGTTCGAATCCGGCAATATGTACGTCAACGTCCACACCAAGACCAATCCGAATGGAGAGATTCGCGGCCAGGTCATGCCGCCGAAGGGCAACTGACGAAACCACCGGCGCCCCGAGCCCGGTTATAGTCCAGTCGCGACAGGCTCAGAGATAAGCCGCGAGCAACAGCACCACAGCGGTACTGATCATGAGGAGCAGCAGCGCCAGCCACGCTGGCGCCTGCCGCGGCGCGGACACGGAAGCAGGCAACGCCTTGTATCCGTTCAACATCGGACGCACCAGGTCGTGTCCCTTGACCACCGCGTAGAGCGCGATCACCAGCACGTGCAGCGCGACTGCCGCCAGCAGCAGATTCCACACCACCGCATGCAGCGTCGAGATCGCATTAGCAAACCAGGCGGGTACCCATTCGCTCAACGGCCCGTTGTCCGCCACCTCGTTGTTGACATAGAGGCCGCTTAGCGTCTCCAGCAACAATAACGTGAGCAGCAGCAGAACCATCCAGCCTCCCGCCGCGTTGTGGCCGACCTGCACATCCGGCTCACGGCGAAACAGGTGCGGCAAATGCCGCAACGCGGACACCGGCGAAGTCACGAAGCTTCTGAACCGCGCAGTCTCGCTACCGAAGCAGCCCCACAGCAACCTGAAGAGCAGCAGCACCAGCACCGCTTCGCCGCTGCGCACGTGCCAGTCGATCCAGTTCAGCTTCAGCGTCGTGTAAGCCACTGCGACCAGCACCACCAACAGCCAATGAAACAGCCGGGTCGGAGCATCCCAAACGAGCACGCGGCGATTGACCGGTCGCACCGCCGGAGTAACCGGTTCGTCAGCGTTCATACGTCACGCCTCCTCAAGCTTTGTCTGGGTGCACAGCGGATACTCCAATCGCTAGTCTCTTCAAGTGCTCCATTCATGATATGACATGCAGGAAGGCACCACACGCGTGCAATGCGGGCGCCATGATCCTCGCGACGCATATCGAACACCTGGCAGTCGATGTTTGGCCGCTCGTCTATCGGTTGACAGCGCGGTTAGATTCGTAGGAGTATGTCGTGAAGTGCATACGCACATATTAACCACGTCGCAGCCCTTTTGCCTCGATAGCAGGTGAAATGGACAGATGAATTGGCGGCCGACGCTGCCAGCGAAAAAACGCAACGTAACAGAATTCGGAGAATCAACATGACCAGCGAAAGCGCACGAAGAATTGTCCTGGCGTCCCGCCCGAAGGGACAACCCACCGCAGACGATTTCCGCCTTGAGCCGTTTCCCGTTCCGAAGCCAGGCGCCCAGCAACTGCTGCTCAGAACACTCTATCTATCTCTCGATCCCTATATGCGGGGACGCATGGACAGCGCGAAATCCTATGCCTCGCCGGTTGCTATCGGCGATGTCATGACAGGCGAGTGCATCGCGCAGGTCGTCGAGTCCAATCATGCGGGGTATGCCGTCGGAGATATCGTTCTCGCTCACGCTGGCTGGCAGACGCATGCCATTTCCGATGGCGCAGGCGTTCGAAAGATCGATTCCACCGACGCACCTTTGACAACCCGTCTCGGGGTACTCGGCATGCCGGGCTTTACGGCCTATTCCGGCATGCGCGTCATCGGCCAGCCCAAAGCGGGGGAAACGGTCGTTGTCGCGGCTGCCAGCGGCCCGGTCGGGGCCACTGTCGGGCAACTGGCCCGGCTCGCGGGCGCCCGCGCCGTCGGCATCGCGGGTGGGCCGGAGAAATGCGCTTTCGTGCAAGACGAACTCGGCTTCGACTCATGCATTGACCATCGGGCGCCTGACTTCGCGGAACGTCTTGCCAACGCATGCCCGAACGGCGTCGATGTCTACTTTGAAAATGTTGGGGGCGCCATCTGGCGCGCAGTGGCACCCTTGCTCAACAAGTTTGCAAGAGTGCCGGTATGTGGCCTTATCAGCCAATTCGGCGTGTCCGAATATCCTGGACCCGATCGGCTGCCCGGCACCATGCGTGACGTCCTGAGCAAAAGCCTCACCATCCGCGGATTCATCAACTACGATTTCGCCGAGTTGTATCCGGACTTCCTTCGCGAAGTCGGCGCCGGCATCAAGAGCGGCGCGATCAGGTACAAGGAAGACATCGTCGATGGATTCGAGAACACGCCGACGGCCTTCATCGGCATGTTGAACGGTCGAAATTTCGGCAAGCTGCTGATCCGGGTTGCAAGCTGATAGGGAACTGCTGCAACGTCTGCCCCGCTTATGCTGCCACCGTTTCGTCGCTATGGAACGGGTAGTCGGTGTAGCCGACGTCTGCGCCGCCGAAGAAGCTGTCCCGGTCGTACGGATTCAGTGGCAATTGAAGACGCAGGCGCTCGGGCAGATCCGGGTTGGCGATGAAGTCGCGGCCAAAAGCAACCAGGTCGGCGTCGCCTGCCTGCAGAATGGCTTCGGCCGTGTGACCCTTGAACCCGCCGGCAGCAATGATGATGCCTTTGTAGTGCTGACGGATCAGTTGCGCGGCGACCGGGTTCTGATCCTTGCTTTCATCATCCACGTTGCCCACTACGCGCGGCTCGATCAGGTGCAGGTACGCCAGATTCAGTTTGCCCAGTTCCTCCGCGACATAAGTGAAGAGTCCCGCTGGGTCGCTGTCGGACATATCGCCAAAACTGCCGCTCGGACCGAGGCGCACGGCCACTCGGTCGCTACCCCAAACCGAGATGACGGCCCGTGTGGCTTCCATCAGGAAACGGGCACGGTTCTCGAACGAGCCGCCGTAGATGTCGCTGCGCTTGTTGCTGCCGTCCTGCAGGAACTGATCGAACAGGTAGCCGTTGGCGGCGTGCAGTTCGACGCCGTCGAAACCGGCCTCTTTGCCCCGAATCGCGGCGGTGCGGAAGCGCTCGACCAACTCGGCGATTTCGGGGATCGTCAGTTCGCGGCTCGGCGTGTTCGGGATCCAGCCCGCTTCGGTATAGGCCACGCCGCCGTGTGGCACGGCGGACGGCGCCACCGGCTGCGCGCCGCCCGGCTGCAACTGGCTGTTGGACTGGCGCCCGGCGTGATACAGCTGCAGGAAGATGCGGCCTCCCTTCGCGTGCACGGCGTGCGTTACCTGCTTCCAGCCGGCGATCTGGCTATCGTCGTAGAGACCAGGCGCGCCGAGGTAGCCGTTTCCATTGGGCGCTGCGATGGTGGCTTCGCCGATCAGGAAGCCGCCTTCCGACGCGCGCTGGGCGTAGTACTCGGCCATCAAGGGGCCGGGCCTTGCGCCTGCTTCAGCGCGCATGCGGGTGAGGGGCGCCAGCACCACGCGATGGGAAAGTTCGTACGGACCAATTCTGACTGCGGAATGAAGTTTGGACATGATTGCCTCGAGATTGAGTGGCTGGTGATGCTCGATCAACAGCGGGCTTTCGACCTTGAGGAGCAGTGTATGGGTGGACGCGGATAAGAAAAATAGGCTAAGGTTCCAGACATATCGGACAAAAATGTCCTTAATCGGCCTCGGATGCGGCAATGGACAGTCTCAGTGGCATGTCGGTGTTTGTGCAGGTGGCGGAGACTCGCAGCTTTACCGAGGCGGGACGGCTGCTCGGCGTGTCGTCGTCGGCGGTCGGCAAAAGCATTGCGCGTACCGAGGAGCGCCTTGGCGTGCGGCTCTTTCACCGCAGCACGCGAAGCATCACCCTGACGGCTGAAGGGGCGTTATTCCTGGAGCGATGCCGGCGCATCCTCGGCGAGGTCGAAGCCGCCGAAGCCGAGTTGTCCGATGCCGCCGGCAGTCCACGGGGCAGACTGCGGATCAGCACGCCACAACTGTCCGAATTGATCGTGCCGGCGCTGGATGGCTTCATGACGGCCTACCCGGACATCGAACTCGATGTCGATCTCTCCGATCGCATGGTGGACATCATCGACGAAGGCTTCGATGCAGTGATACGCACGGGGGAGCAGCACGATTCGAGGCTGGTATCGCGGCGCCTCGGCTCCTGTGGTCAGGTTCTGGTCGCTTCGCCCGGCTATCTCGAGCGGCACGGCATACCTGCGCATCCATCTGAACTCGTGCGGCACGCCTGCTTACTCCATAAGTTTCCCGCTAGTGGCAAGCTGGAACGCTGGCCGTTTCAGCTCGCTGCATCTGAAGCAGAGCCGGAGTTGCCGCAAACCTTCGTCAGCAACACCGTTGAAGTGCTGGCCTTTCTCGCGGTTCAGAACAAGGGGCTTGCCTTCCTGCCGACCTTCCTTGTGCGCGATGCGCTCGCGAGCGGTGCGTTACAGATCGTGCTCGACGATTTCATCGACCAGACCGTCACTTTCTGGATCCTGTGGCCGGCAAGCCGTTACGCGTCGCCGAAGCTGCGTGCCTTTATCGACTACGTCAGCCAGAATCTGCGGATCTAGCTGCCCCTCAAACGCCGCACCACCTCAGCGCGTCAACCGCGAAACTTCGCGAGACGGCGGCGCCTGCAGCGCGGCGGGCTCGTTCGGGTCGGACATTTGACCGATACCGATGCGGCGGCCAGGCTGGGATCATTGTCG
Organism: Paraburkholderia ginsengiterrae; assembly: GCF_001645125.1. Classification (GTDB taxonomy): domain Bacteria; phylum Pseudomonadota; class Gammaproteobacteria; order Burkholderiales; family Burkholderiaceae; genus Paraburkholderia; species Paraburkholderia ginsengiterrae. Next base: position 7,806 of record NZ_LXKA01000221.1, read on the forward strand.
CCAAGCCAATACCGTCGACAGTGAGGTCGTCTTGAGCCACGCAACCATCCATCCCGTATGGGTTCGCATTTTTCACTGGATCAATGCCGCGGCCGTCATCGCAATGTGCCTGAGCGGCTGGCAGGTGTACGACGCGTCCCCGATCTTCAAGGCTATTCGCTTTCCGGCGTCCGTTACGCTTGGCGGCTGGCTAGGCGGCGCGCTGCTTTGGCACTTCGCGGTCATGTGGATCCTCGTCGCAAACTTCGTCGCTTACGTGGTCTTGAACTTCGTCACCGGACGGCTGCGCAGGAAACTCTTTCCCATCAGCATCCGCGCGATCGTTGGCGACCTCATTGCAGCGGTGAAAGGCAAGCTCAGTCACGGCGATCTCAGCCAATACAACGCCGTGCAGAAGTTTGCCTATCTCGCCGTGATAGCCGATATCGCGCTGCTGGTGGTGTCGGGCCTGGCTATCTGGAAGCCGGTGCAGTTCCCGGTTCTGCGAACGTTGATGGGCGGCTTCGACAACGCGCGCATCGTCCACTTCGCCGCAATGAGCGGGCTCGTTGGCTTCTTCGTGGTGCACGTGGTGATGGTCGCGCTCGTTCCACGCTCTTTGCTCACCATGATTCGGGGCCGCTAACCATGACTCCACGCAAACCTCTACAGACGCTCGACGCCGAGTCGATCATCAAGGATGCGCGACGCGAACTGCAATCGTCGTCACGGCGCCTCTTTGGCAAGCGAATCCTGACATTGGGCGGACTGGCGCTATTGTCAGGCTGCGATTTGACGAACGACAAGTCGGTCAACACCATGCTGCGCAGAATGTCATCCTTCAACGACGACGCGCAAGCGCTGCTATTCGATTCGCGCAAGCTGGCGCCGACCTATCCGGAATCGATGATCACCCGGCCGTTTCCGTTCAATGCCTTTTACGACATCGACCAGGTGCCCGACGTGGATGCGCAGACTTATCGTCTCGAACTCAGTGGACGTGTCAAAGGCAAACGCATCTGGACGCTCGATGAACTGCATGCGTTGCCCCAGCAGAGCCAGGTGACGCGGCATATCTGCATCGAAGGATGGAGCGCAATCGGCAAGTGGGGCGGGGTGCGATTTTCTGATTTCCTCCTGCAAGCCGGCGCCGATACCACCGCGAAATACGTCGCGCTGCACTGCGCCGACAACTACTGGACGAGCATCGACATGCCGACCGCGTTGCATCCGCAAACGCAGCTCACGCTCACCTACGACGGCAACATTCTGCCCGCGAAGTATGGATTCCCGATGAAGCTGCGCATGCCAACCAAGCTCGGCTACAAGAATCCAAAGCACATCGTTGCCATTACCGTAACCAATGAGTTTCCTGGTGGCTATTGGGAAAACCAGGGCTACAACTGGTTCGGTGGTTCCTGATCCACTCGCCGCAACTATCTCTTAACCGCAACAACCAATACGGAGTACTTATGTCAATTAAACTCAAACTCGCTGCTTCCTTTGTCGCGTTGACGTTCGCCGGCGCGGCTTTCGCTCAATCCTCCGCTGACAAGCCCGAACGGATCCGTGGCGACATCGTGTCTCTTTCGGGTACCACCCTGAAGGTGCATCGCCGCAGCGGCGACACCGTGACGATCGAAGTGAAGGACTCGACGGGCGTGAATGCCGTGAAGGCGATCCAGCTTGCCGATATCAAGCAGGGTTCTTATGTCGGCGCGGCGGCGATGCCCGGCGCTGACGGCAAGTTGACCGCGAAGGAAGTCGTGGTCTTTCCGGAGGCCGCACGCGGCACCGGCGAGGGGCATTACGCGTGGGATCTCGGCACAAACAGCACAATGACGAACGCAAACGTGGATACCGTTGTGCAAGGCACCAGCGGCCGCGATCTCAAGCTGTCGTACAAGGGCGGTAGCAACTCCATCAACGTGCCGGCCAATGTTCCGGTCGTGACGCTGATTCCCGCGACGCGCACCGACTTGACGACAGGCAAGAAGGTGTTCATCGTGGCAATTCCGGAGAAGGACGGCACCTACGACGGCAAAGTGGTCGTGGTCGAGAAGGACGGTGTAGTGCCGCCGATGTAAATCCGAGCGGGAGGGGCGGCTTCCAGTGGGTTGTCACGCTCCCTGGCGCCGCACTCCTGGTTACTTTCTGATTGCGGATAGGCTTGCGCTTCGCAGTGTCACGACAGTCGAGATCAACTCGAGCCACGTCGCCTATATCTCGCATCCGGCCGAAGTCGCGAAGCTGATCGAGCAGGCCGCAACAAAGTCCGGCAAGCAATGATTGAACGCGATACGCGGCCTGTGATTCGAGTGATTGCCCGGCGGCGTATCGCGCTAGCGCTTAAGGTCAGCCGCCAGCCGGAATTCCCGGCACCGCAACCCCAAAAGTCTGCAGCAACAGAATCACGTTGAGGACCAGAATCACCACGGTCCCCACTATCGCCGTGCCGGACACCAGCCGGCTGTTCACAAACACGCCCATGATCTCGCGCCGGCTAGTAAAGATCACGAGCGCAATCATCGGCACCGGCAGGGCAAAGCTCAGTACGACCTGGCTGTAGACAAGCGCATCGGTTGCATTGACACCTAACGCCACGACAATGAACGCAGGCAGCATGGTCGCAAGACGGCGCAGCCAGACCGGAAGACGAAAACCCACGAAGCCTTGCATGATCATTTGCCCCGCCATCGTTCCGACCACCGAACTCGAAACGCCGGAGGCCAGCAGCGAAACCAGAAAAATCCCGGCCGCGCCGGCGCCGAGCAAAGGCGTCAATGTGTGATAGGCCGTCTCGATCTGTGCCACTTCAGGATGACCCGCGTGAAACGCCCCGGACGCCATGATGACCATCGCCATGTTGACGAGCCCGGCGAGCGTCAGCGCGATCACGACTTCGCGGTTCGAAAAGCGCACCAGCTTCCGGCGGGCGGCATCGGTGCGCGCGGGTGCGCGATTTTGCGTCAGGCCGGAGTGCAGGTAGATCGCGTGCGGCATCACCGTGGCACCAATAATGCCGACCGCGACACCGAGTGCGCCGGAACCATGCAACTGCGGCACGAACGCTCCGTGTACCGCGGCTCCCCACGTTACATGGACAATCGCCAGTTCGATCACATAAGACAGGGCGATGGCACCGATGAGACCGCCGATAATCAGCTCGATCGGCCGGAAGCCCTGCTTCTCGGCCATCAGGATCGCGTAGGTAACGAGTCCGGTCACCCCCATGTCGACGAGCAAGGGCAGGTGAAACAGTAGTGCCAGACCAATCGCGCCACCGAGAAATTCGGCGAGATCTGTCGCCATTGCCGCGATTTCGCTGATTCCCCACATCGCATAGACCACCGCAGCCGGAAAATGCTCGCGGGACATCTCGGCGAGATTGCGGTTCGTGACGATGCCCAGTCTTGCCGAAAGCGCCTGGAACAGCATGGCGATGACGTTGGCAGCCAGCACGACCCAAAGCAGCGAGTAGCCGTACTTGGCCCCCGCCTGAAGGTTCGTGGCGAAATTGCCCGGATCCATGTAAGCGATGGAAGCCACGACGGCAGGGCCGGCAAACAGCAGAGCTGACCGGATGCCGAACTTGCGTCCAGCCACGACCTCGCCGATGGCCAGGGTGGTTCGTTCGGTCATCCCCAGGCGTGCGGCTGGTGTACTCATCGCAGAAATCCTCTCGCGTGAAACAGGCTGTCGGTGCTATGGCGATAGCCGGGGCCACGGGACGGGTGCTGCACCCTGGACGACAATCCATGCCAGCCGCTTCGCACTACGTCTGCATAATGCGTCGAGGGGCAGGAAAAGACCAATTGAACGTTCTCATCGCTTCGATAAGGAAGCCGCGAAGCGTGCTCAACCCTTTCAGGCCCTACTCCGGCGCGGACGCGTGGCGTTTGCGATATTCAGCGGGAGTGACGCCAACGTGCTTGGAAAATGTCCGCCTCAGTGTATCCACGCTGGTGTAGCCGCACTTCGCCGCGACCTGTTTGGGGGTGTCGTGGCCATTCTCCAGAAGTTTGCGGGCCGCGGAGATACGCGCCGCCTCGACCCACGCGGCAGGGGTCATACCGACTTCAGCATGAAAGAGCCGTGCGAAGTGGCGCGGGCTAATCCCCGCATGTCGTGCCAGATCAGCTACGTTGTGATCGAGCTCCGGGTTGGCGGCGACCCAACGCTGTACCTCCTGTAGAACGGAGCGTCCAGCAGGACGTGCCTCGCCTTTCTGACTGAATTGCAACTGCCCGCCGGGGCGCTTGAAAAACATCACCAGCTGAGCTGCAACACGCCGTGCCACGTCGCGCCCGAGATCTTCTTCGACCAACGCCAAAGCAAGATCCAGCCCGGCCGTGACGCCCGCGGCGGTGCGCAGCTTGCCATCCCTCACGTACAGCGCGTCTTCGTCAATCGTCAGAGAGGGATGTGCCTCGGCTAAAGCCTCGGCCACGGCCCAATGAGTCGTGACATGACGTCCGTCCAGCAAGCCGGTCGACGCGAGAAAAAAGGCGCCCGTGCAGATTGAACCGTACCGCCGGCTGCGTAGGGCTGTTGAGCGCAACCACGCGACGATCCCGGTGGAAAGCGTGACCTGTCCGGCGCCAGGCGCACCTGCTACCAGCAGTGTGTCGATGCGTTCGTCCACGTCTGGAGCGACCCAATCCGCGAGTAGCCGCGCGCCGGACGAGCTGCGGATCGGACCGGACTCACAGGAAATGATACGCAGTGCGTAGAACTCCTTGCGCGCTTCAATATTGGCTTGTGCGAACACATCAAGCGGTCCGGAGACGTCAAGAAGCTGAACCCCTGGCAGGGCAAAAATAGCGATGATTCTGGACATGGCCAATTCTCACGTATGCACTCGGTCAAATACCGCATTCATGGCAGTGTGTCTGATAATCGCGCGAAATGGCAGAATTTGTCGTGCTACGTCTATTGAAGACATCTATCGGGTTGAGGAGAATCGATCATGTTTTCTATGGAGATCAATCATGACTTTGAACGTTGCCGGAATCGCCGTCCCCGATAGTCAACTGGCTCGCGAGATCACCGAACTCGTCCGCGATACTGCCTCGCCCTTGCTGTTTCATCACTCCAGCCGTGTGTACTACTTTGGAGCCCTGGCAGGCAAGCATCGCGGCCTGAAGTTCGACCCGGAACTGCTTTACTGCGGATGCATGTTCCACGACATGGGCCTGACACACAAGCATAGCAGCGCATGTGAGCGCTTCGAGGTGGACGGTGCAAATGCTGCGCGCGATTTTCTGAAGAGCCATGGAATCAATCAGCAGGACATCGACACCGTATGGACTGCAATCGCGCTGCACACGACCCCGGGCATTCCGCAGCACATGCATCCGGTCGTCGCTCTTGTCACCGCGGGAGTGGAAATGGACGTCCTGGGGCTGACCTATCCCGACTATAGCGAGGTTGAACGGGAAGCGGTGGTCCACGCTCATCCGCGCACGCCGCACTTCAAGGAAGACATCATCCAGGCGTTCTACGACGGAATCAAGCATAAGCCGGATACGACTTTCGGTAACGTCAAGGCGGACGTGCTTGCCGACAAGGATCCGCATTTCCACGCCGGGAATTTCTGTAGCGTCATCAGGTCATCGGCCTGGGGCGGTTGAACTGAGCAGCGCGAGGTCTGATCCTCGTGAGTCCATCGCGCTGTGCGTACCACGTCGGCGCTCGTCCGTCATTGTTTAGGATAACTGTCATGGCCGAAAATTCGTCCAATCGGAAATTGACCCACGCAACGGGGGCACCCGTCAGCGACAACGTCAACATTCAGACGGCCGGTCCGCGCGGTCCGGCGCTCTTGCAGGATGTCTGGCTGATCGAGAAGCTCGCGCATTTCGACCGCGAGGTGATTCCCGAGCGGCGCATGCACGCCAAGGGTGCCGGCGCGCATGGAACGTTCACTGTGACGCACGACATCACGCGTTACACGCGAGCGAAGATCTTCTCCGAGATCGGCAAGCAGACACCGATGTTCGCACGGTTCTCGACGGTAGCCGGTGAACGTGGCGCGGCGGACGCCGAGCGCGACATCCGCGGTTTCGCGCTGAAGTTTTACACGGAGGAGGGCAATTGGGATGTCGTGGGCAACAATACCCCCGTGTTTTTCTTCCGCGATCCGCTGCGTTTCCCCGATCTGAATCATGCCATCAAGCGCGATCCCCGCACGGGGATGCGCAGCGCCGACAGCAACTGGGACTTCTGGTCTTTGCTGCCCGAGGCATTGCATCAGGTCACTGTCGTTATGAGTGAGCGCGGTATCCCGCGGAGCTTCCGGCACATGCACGGCTTCGGGAGCCACACCTACAGCTTCCTGAATGCCGCGAATGAGCGGACATGGGTGAAATTCCACTTCCGCACCAATCAGGGCATCGAGAACCTGACGGACGCGGAGGCGGAGGCCATGGTAGGCAAAGACCGCGAGACGCATCAACGTGATCTTTACAACAGTATCGAAGCAGGGGACTTCCCGCGGTGGACCTTGTCCGTTCAGGTCATGACGGATGCGCAGGCCAAGGCGTTCGCGTTCAACCCTTTCGATTTGACCAAGGTGTGGCCGAAGGCAGCTTTCCCACTGATGGAGGTCGGATATTTCGAGCTGAACCGGAACCCCGACAACTTCTTCGCGGAAACGGAACAGTCGGCGTTCTCGCCGGCCAACATCGTGCCCGGGATCAGCTATTCGCCGGACAAGATGCTGCAGGCGAGATTGTTCTCCTATGCCGACGCTCAACGTTACCGCCTTGGGGTGAACTTCAACCATATTCCGGTGAATGCGCCGAAGTGTCCTTTCCACAGCTATCACCGTGACGGTGCGATGCGCGCGGATGGCAACCTCGGCGGCACGCCTTCGTACTGGCCAAACAGCAAGGGCATCTGGACCGATCAGCCGCAGCTCAACGAACCGCCGCTGGAAATTGATGGCGCGGCGGCGCATTGGGATCATCGGGTCGATGAGGATCACTACCAGCAGCCAGGCGATCTGTTCCGCAAGATGAGCGCGGCCCAGCGTCAGACGCTCTTCGACAACACGGCGCGCGCGATGGGCGATGCGAGGGATGAGGTGAAGCAGCGCCACATCGATAACTGTGCCAAGGCCGATCCGGCGTATGGCGCGGGTGTCGCCGCCGCGGTGGCGCGCTTTGCTGCTGGAGCGTTGTAGGGCACACCGTCAAGGCAATGAGGTGAGTGACGGACAAGATTGCAAGCCGGGCGCCGGCCAGGTCAGCGGTGGTACCGCTGACCTCGGCCACTCCATTCAAACCACCATATTCCCCGGCTCGCCACCCACAAAGCGGTCAATGTTATCCATCAACTGATCCGCCAGCCGTTGCTGCGCTTCGTCGGAAGCCCAGGCTACATGCGGTGTCACGATCACGTTCGGCCGCTTCGCGATTCGCATCAGCGGATTGTCGTCATCGGGCGGCTCGCCTGAAAGCACATCAAAGCCGATGCCGCCAATCAGCCCCTCATCCAGTGCGCGTACCAGCGCCTCTTCATCGACAAGCCCGCCCCGCGCCGTATTGATGATGAGCGGCTTGCGCTTCATCGCACGGAACTCCGGCATCGCCAGCATGCCGCGCGTCTGAGGCGTCAGCGGGCTGTGTATCGTGATGACGTCGCTGGTCGCAAGAACTTCATCCCATGGCGTGTAGAGCGGCCCGAGCCCTTCGCGGCCCTTGTGCGCAGCGAAAAGCGGACGCATGCCGAAGGCTTTCGCGATCTCCGCGACACGTTGCCCAAGCACACCCTCGCCGATAATGCCGAGGGTCATCCCGCCCAGATCATGAATCGCGTGATTGAAGAAGCAGAACTGGCCTGACTTCTGCCATTCGCCGTTGAGCACGTCGTCGCGATAGGCGATCAGATTGCGCCGCAATGCGAGCATCAATGCGAAAGTATGCTCAGGCACCGTGTTCACCGCATAGCCACGAATATTCGACACACGGATGCCGTGCTGTTTGCACGCTTCCTTGTCGACGCAATCGGTACCCGTCGCGGCAACGGCTATGAGCTTCAACGAAGGCAACTGCGCGATCACCTCCGCCGTCAGCGGCACCTTGTTGGTGATCGCGATGGTCGCGCCGTCCAGGCGCGCGGCGATCTGATCGGGGGATGTATGGTCGTACTCGATGAGCTGATGTTCGAATGCCGGACGCGAGAGCCTGATTTGCGGCGCGAGCGTCGCACGGTCGAGAAAGACGATCTTCTGCATGCCAAGTCCTGGTGAGCTGATGAAAGGGAATTAAAGACGACGCTTCGCTTCAGCGGCGATATGCCCGGGTGTGATGCCGAAGCGCTCGTACAGCGCCTCGGCGGGGCCCGATGCGCCGAACCCGCTCATGCCGACAAAGCCGCCGCGCTCGCCGAGGTAACGGTCCCAGCCGAAACGCACGGCGGCTTCGACACCGATGCGCACCGTGTCAATGCCGAGCACTGCCTGGCGATACGTGGGGTCCTGTTCGTCGAACAGCTCCCAGCAGGGCAGCGAGACGACCGCGGCCGGGATGCCTTCCTGCTGCAGACGTTCACGCGCTTCGACGGCGAGTGCGACCTCCGAGCCCGTTGCGAGCAACGTAACGAGACGCTTGCCGCCTTCGGCTTCGGCAAGCACATAGCCGCCGCGCGCGCAGAGGTTATCCATGCTGTAACGGTTGCGCACGAGTGGCAGGTTTTGACGCGCGAACACCATCGTGCTTGGGCCTCGGCGATGTTCATAGGCGAGCGCCCAGCATTCGGCGGCTTCGACGGCATCGGCTGGGCGGAAAACCCGCATGTTCGGCATCGCGCGCAACGACGCGAGAATCTCGACGGGTTGGTGTGTCGGCCCATTCTTGCCAACGCCGATCGAATCGTGGCTGAACACGAATTTCACCGGCAGGCCCATCAGCGCCGCCATGCGCATGGCGGGCCGTTCGTAGTCCGAGAACGCGAGGTAGGTGACGGCGAGCGGTATCACGCCGCCGTGCGCGGCCATGCCGTTAGCCATCGCGCCCATCAGATGCTCGCGCACGCCGCAATGCACGTACGCGCCGCTGCGATCCTCTGCGGTGAATGCAAGCAGGCTGCGCTTGTGGCTCGTCGGCGCTTCGAGGTCCGCGCAGCCGACCATGCGCTCCGGCAACTGCGCGAGCAGATCGTTGATCTCTGCGGAGATCATGATGCCGGCCTGGGCTTCGCCTCGTTCGATGGTTTGCTTTTTATAGTCTTCGAGCACCCGTTGCCAGCCGTCCGGCAAACGGCCCGCCTGAATGCGCTCGAATTCCGCGCGCTCCTCGTCGGGCAGCGCGACCAGCCGTTCGTGCCAGTTCAGGTATTCGCGTTCACTGCGTCGTCCGGCGGCGCGCCACGCATCGAGCGCGTCGTGCGGCATCTCGAACGGCGCGTGCGGCCAGCCAAGCTGCTTGCGTGCCGCATCGGCATCGGCAGCGAACAGTTTGCCGCTGTGCCCGCCACGCTGCCCCTGCAAACGCGCAAGGCCGCGTGCGATGACCGTGCGGCATGCGAGCATCGAAGGGCGCGGATCGCATTTCGCTTCCGCGAGTGCTGCCGAGATGGCATCGATATCGTGTCCATCGACTTCGATCACGTGCCATCCGGCGACGCGAAACCGTGCGCTCACGTCTTCGCTGATCGACAGCGATGTGCTGCCGTCGTCGGTGATACGGTTGTCGTCCCAGCACAGAATCAGCTTGCCGAGTTGCAGATGCCCCGCGAGCGAGATCATTTCCTGGCCGACGCCTTCCTGCAGGCAGCCGTCGCCGACGAACGCATACGTGTAGTGGTTCACGATGCCCTCGCCGAATTTCGCGTTCAGATACGCCTCGGCGACGGCCATGCCGAACGCGTTCGCGATGCCTTGTCCGAGCGGCCCCGTCGTCACTTCGATGCCTGATGCGGTATCGAGCTCCGGGTGGCCCTCGCAGTGCGAACCCATCTCGCGGAAACTCTTGATCTGGTCGATGCCGAACTGCGCGTATCCCGTCAGATGCAGCAAGGCATAGAGCAGCATCGAGCCGTGTCCGTTGGAGAGCACGAAGCGGTCGCGGTCGGGCCATTGTGGATCGGCCGGATTGAACTTCATATGCTGCGTGAAGAGCGCCGTCGCGATTTCGGCCATACCGAGCGGGACTCCCTGATGGCCTTCTCCGGCGCGCACGATGGCGTCGATGGCAAGAAAGCGGATCGCGTTGGCGAGCGGTCGCGTTTCGTGCAACGGCCCGTGTGCGGACATGAGTGCGGACATGACTTCTCCTTGCCGCAGCGCCCGTCAGGCGGCGGCGATTGCATGAGTGATAGAGGGAGGCGCGCTGCGTCCGTGAGAAGACGCAGCGCGATGCGTCAATGCAGGAACCCGATCGAGATCCAGGGCACCGCGGCGACCACGATCAGACCGACCACGAGCGCCGCGATATAGCCGATGATCGGCTTCATGCCTTCGTCGGGATGGATGCGGCTCACCGCGCACGCCGAGTAGTAACCGACGCCGAACGGCGGCGCAAAGAGGCCCACGCCCATCGACAGGATCACGACCATCGCGTAGTGCACCTCATGCACACCCATCTGCCGGGCGATCGGGAACATCAGCGGGCCGAACAGCACGATGGCGGGAATGCCTTCGAGCACGCTGCCGAGCACGACGAATACGAGTATCGACGCAGCCATGAACATGAAGGCGCCGCCGGGCAGTGCGCCCAGCGTCTGTGCCAGTTGCCCCGAGAAGCCGGACTGCGTGAGCGCCCATGCCATGCCCGTCGCCGCGCCGATAATCAGCAGGATCGAGCCGGACAATGCGGCCGTGTCGATCAGCATCGGCTTCAGGCGCGCCCACTCGAAACGCCGGTAAATGAACAGGCCCGCAAACACCGCATACGCAATGCCGATCGTCGATACCTCCGTCGCCGTCGCGACACCCTTGACCACCGCGAGGCGGATCACGAACGGCAGCGCGAGTGCGGGCAGCGCAATGGCCAGCTTGAGGACGATTTCACCGCGTGTCGCGCGGCGCACGCCCGACAGGTCGTCGCCGCGATAGCGCCACCAGACGACGGCGCATAGCGTGATCGCGAGCACGATGCCGGGCAGCATGCCGCCCGTGAAGAGCGCGGAGATCGACACGCCTGTCACCGAGCCGAGCGTGATCAGCACGAGGCTCGGCGGAATGGTCTCCGTCTGCGCGCCGGTGGCGGCGAGCAGCGCGACAAGATCGCCGGGCTTCGCGCCGCGCGCCTTCATCTCGGGGAACAGCACGGGCGCGATGGCGGCCATGTCGGCGGCCTTCGAGCCGGAGATGCCCGACACCAGATACATCGCACCGACCAGCACATACGACAGACCGCCGCGCACGTGCCCGAGCAGGCTCGCGAGGAACGAGATCATCGCGTTCGCCATTCCCGTCATCTCGATCAGCTGGCCGAGAAACACGAAGAGCGGCACCGAGAGCAGGATCAGGTGCGACATGCCTTCGTCCATGCGGCCGACGACGACGCTGAGCGGCGTGCTCGTGGTGAGCGCCAGATAGCCGAAGGTCGCGAGTCCGAACGAAAAGGCGATCGGCACGCCGCCCAGCACGCACAGCGCCACCAGGCCGACAAAGAAAATCAGCAGGTTCAGGTTGCCCAGATCGTGCAGCAGCGGACTCACTGCGACGAAGCCGCCGGCAATCGCCGCCACTAGCGCGAGCGCCGCGATTGTCATCTGCCAGGTCGCGGTGCGCAGCAGCCGCAGACAGGCGACGGCGAGCATCAGCGCGCAGCCGACGGGCAGTGCCGCGGCGCGCCAGGTGTTCGAGATATCGAGCGCGGGCGTCGTGATGAAGCCTTCATCCTGTGCGAACTCGACGGCGGGCCCGATCACCAGCAGCAGAAAAGCAAGTGGCGCGGCGATCGCGACGACATCGAGAAAAGCGCGCGCTTGAGGCGACGCCTTGCTGACCAGCGCCGTCATCCGCATATGCTCGCCGCGCCGCAAGGCGATCACGGCGCCGAGCATCGCGAGCCACAGGAACAGCATCGACGCCAGTTCATCGGACCAGACGAGCGGCGCATGCAGCAGATAGCGGCTCGTGACGCCCGCCAGCAGCACGAAAATCTCGGCGACGACCAGAAGCGCCGCCGGTATCTCGACAAGGTACGCGAGCATGGTGTCGAAGAAATCGACAATGCGGCGCGGCGACGGATGAGGGAAAGTGATGGTGTGCATGGTGTTCATACCAGTTTTCCGGCGTATTTTTCGAGCAGGCTCCAGCCTTGGTCCCCATACTTGCTTTTCCAGTCGCCATAGAAGCTGGTTTTGCGCAACGCGTCGCGGAACGACTGGCGGTCCACGTCGACGATATTGACGCCCTTTGCCTTCAGGTCGTTGCGCAACGAGCCGTTGAGCTTCGCAATGTCGGCGCGTTGCAGCATCCCCGCCGCTTCGAATTCGCGAGTGACGATGGCGCGCATGTCGGCGGGCAGCTTCTCCCATGCACGGCGGTTGCCCAGTATCCAGTAGCCGTCCCACACGTGCGACGTGAGGCTGATCGACTTCTGCACTTCGTAGAGTTTCGCCGTCGCGATGATGGGCAGCGCGTTCTCCTGCCCTTCGACGACACCCGTTTGCAGCGCCGAATACAGCTCGTTGAAATTGATCGGAGCAGGGCCCGCGTCCAGCGCCCTGAACAATGACGTCAGCATCGGCGCTTGCGGCACGCGGATCTTGAAGCCCTTCAGGTCGCCAGGCTGCTTGATGACGCGCGTTGACGAACTCACTTGCCGGAAGCCGTTGTCCCACGGGCGCGACACGGTGACGATGCCGGTCTTCTCGATCTGCGCGCGGATGTAGGCGCCGAGGTCGCCGTCCATCGCTTTCCAGACGGTGTCGTAGTCGGGGAAGGCAAAGCCCGTGTTGACGATGCCCGCCGCGGGCGCAAGCGTCGCGAGAATCGACGACGCCTGGTTGAAGAATTCGACACCGCCGCTTCTCACCTGCGACAGCAGATCGGTATCGGAGCCGAGCTGGTTTGCGGGGAAAACCTTGATGTCGAGCTTGCCGGCTGTCGCGGTACGGATCTTGTCGCAGGCCTGCTGAGCCCGGATGTTGACCGGGTGCGTCGGGTCCTGTCCGGTCGCGAGCTTGTACGAGAAGTCGGCAGCCGAAGCACGGCTGATCGACAGGCCCCAGAGCGGCGCCGCCGCGGCGATGCTCGCGCCCGCTTTCAGAAACGTGCGCCGGTCGATGCCGCTACCAATGGTCGAGCGGTTGCTCATGATGTGCTCCTCCAATACGGATAGGTATATATCGGGTTACAGGTTTTCCCTGCTCCCGGACAGCACGCTCTGCGGCGTTTGTGCCTGCTCCCGGCAACTGCATCGTCGCGCGCGGCTGGCCGGACCCTGCCACGCGCCGCGGATGGCTGAACCGGCGTCAGCCGTGAATCAGCATGCCGCCGTTGACGTCGATGACGGCGCCGGTGATGTACGACGAAATCGGCGACGCGAGAAACAGGAAGGCGCCGGCCACGTCGTCGGGCACGCCCAGACGGTTCAGCGGAATGCCCGCGAGAATCTCGCCGCGCTTGTCGTCGGTGATCTTGCCCGCGTTGATGTCGGTCTGGATCAGGCCTGGCGTCACGCAGTTCACGCGAATGCCGTCGGGGCCGAGTTCACGCGCCATCGCTTTGGCGAGACCGAGCACGCCCGCTTTCGCGGCCGAATAATGCGGGCCGCCGAGAATGCCGCCGCCGCGCTGCGCCGATACCGACGACATGCAGCCGATCGAACCGCTTTTCTGCTTCTTCATTTGCGGCACGACAGCCTGCGACAGATACAGCACGCCGCGCAGGTTCACATCGAGAATACGATCCCAGCTTTCGGAGTCGATGTCGAGCAGCTTGACCGCTTGCGTGACGCCCGCGTTGTTGATGAGCACGTCGATGGCGCCGAAGTCGGCGACGATCTGTTCGACGGCGGCCTGGCATGCTTGCCGGTCGGTGACGTTGCAGGCGTAGCCGCGATGTTCCGGGCCAATCGTTGCTGCCGCGTCGCGTGCCGCCGACGCGTCGAGATCGAGAATGGCGATCTTTGCGCCGTGGTTCGCGAACATGCGCGCGGTGGCCATGCCGATGCCTCGCAGCGAAGCTGCACCGGTAATGACGGCGACCTTGCCGTCGAGAAGGCGCGACTCTGACATAGTGGTGTTCTCCTGATAGTGAATTTGTAGGGGTTGTTGTGCCGGCTGGCCGATGGGTTTAGCCGAGCCAGCCCTTGATGGTGTCGCTCATGGTTTCTGTCGAGATGCCGTAGCGATCGTGCAGCGTCGGCAGCGCGCCGGCGTCGAGGAACGCGTCGGGCAGCGCGATCTGCCGGAACGGCGGCGTGACGCCTGCGCCGAGCAGCGTGCGGGCGACCGCTTCACCCAGGCCGCCGATCACCGTATGGTTCTCCGCGACGATCACCATGCGGCCCGTGCGCTTTGCTTCGCGCAGGATCGTGGCCGTATCGAGCGGCTTGATGGTCGGAACGTGCAGCACGCCGACGCCGATGTTGTCCGCTGCCAGTGCTTTCGCGACTTCCAGCGAGCGCATCGTCATGATCCCGGACGAGATCAGCAGCACGTCGTTGCCGTCGCGCAGCAGCTTGGCTTTGCCGAGTTCGAAGCGGTAGTCGTATTCATCGAGCACGGCGGGCACGTTGCCGCGCAGGAGGCGCGCGTAGACCGGGCCCTTGTGCGCGGCAATCGCGGGCACCATCTGTTCGATATCGAGCGCGTCGCACGGATCGATCACGGTCATGTTCGGCATCGCCCGCATCAGCGCGAGGTCTTCGGCGGCCTGATGGCTCGGGCCGTAGCCGGTCGTGAGACCCGGCAGCGCGCAGACGATCTTCACGTCGAGGTTGTCTTCCGCGATCGTCTGATGGATGAAGTCATAAGCACGGCGCGTCGCGAACACGGCGTAGGTCGTGACGAACGGTTGCGCGCCTTCGTGGGCGAAGCCGGCCGCGGCGCCCATCAGCAGTTGCTCGGCCATGCCCATCTGGTAGTAACGCTCGGGGAATTCCTTCGCGAAGAGGTGCAGGTCGGTGTATTTGCCGAGGTCGGCCGTCATGCCGATCACGCTGCTCTTCGTCCGCGCAAGTTCACAAAGCGCGTGGCCGAATGGCGCGGAACGCGTGGCCTGCCCTTCGCCCGCGATCGAGGCGATCATCGCGGAGGTTTTCAGACGTGGCTTTTTCAAGGCGGTGCTCATGCTTGTCTCCCGGCTTCGAGTGCTTCGAGCGCAAGCTTCCACTCGTGCGCATCGACGCGGATGAAATGGTTCTTCTCGCGTTCTTCGAGGAACGGCACGCCGCGGCCCATCTTCGTATCGCACACGATGATGCGCGGCTGCTTTTCGCTGTGCTGGCGTGCGTTGTCGAACGCTTGCGCGACGGCTGCGATGTCGTTGCCGTCCACACGCTGCACGTACCAGCCGAACGCTTCGAGCTTGTCGGCCAGCGGCTCGAACGCCATGATCTGCGTCGACGGGCCATCGGCTTGCTGGTTGTTCACGTCGACCATGGCGATCAGGTTGTCGAGCTTCCAGTGCGCGGCGGACATGAGGCCTTCCCAGATCGCGCCTTCGTCGAGTTCGCCATCGGAGAAGAGGGTGTAGACGAAGGCGTCCGAGCCTTTGCGCTTGAGGCCGAGGCAGCGGCCCACCGCGATCGTCAGGCCCTGGCCGAGCGAGCCGCCCGACATCTCCATGCCGGGCGTGTAGCTCGCCATGCCCGACATGGGCAGGCGGCTGTCGTCGCTGCCGTAGGTTTCGAGTTCGTCGGCGGGCAGGATGCCGGCTTCGAAGAGCGCCGCGTACAGCGCGATCGCGTAGTGGCCATTCGACAGCAGAAAGCGGTCGCGTCCTTCCCACTCGGGGTCTTCGGGGCGGTAACGCATCGCACCGAAGTAGGCCACGGCCAGTACGTCCGCTATGTCGAGCGCCTGGCCGATATAGCCCTGTCCCTGCACTTCGCCCATCAATAGCGCGTTGCGGCGGATGCGGTAGGCGTGTTCCGAGAGTTGGGCAATGCGCCCGGCGTCGCTCGTATTCACACGTGTCTCCTTCTTGCAGCCCCCGGGCCGGTTAAAGCCCGGAGGCCGATGATTCATGGCGGGATGATTCGTCCTGCTCACAGCTCCGGGTAATCCCTTGATTCAAAAGCGCTGCGAGTGAGTAACAGCGTATTCGCTTGGATGAATCGACTCAAACGAATTAAAGTGGCTTATTGCTGAATTGAATTCATGCTGATACTGCAATGCACAATCGCGTCACACTGAAGTCCATACAGGCTTTCGAGGCCGCCGCGCGGCTCGCTTCGTTCGCACTCGCAGCAGACGAACTGTTCGTGACGCCGTCCGCGGTCAGTCATCAGATCAAGCTGCTCGAGGAGCAATTGGGCGTGCGGCTCTTTCATCGCGTGCATCGCGCGGTGATTCTTACGGACACGGGCCGTCAATATGCTGAGGAAATCGGCGCGGCGTTCGCGCGCATCGACAAGGCGACGCGCGATATCGGCCGCGTCGAGAAGAGCGACATCCTGACCGTGCACGCCACGCCGAGCATCGCGACGCAATGGCTGATGCCGCGGCTCGCGCGTTTCAGCGCGCTGCATCCTGATATCGACGTGCGGCTCAATGCATCGTCGGCGCCGGTGGATCTGATCAAGGAGTCGGTCGATATCGACATTCGCTACGGCGCGCGGCGCTTGCAGCCGGCGGGCACGATGGTGCTCGACCTGCCGCTGGAAACGATCGTGCCGCTATGTTCGCCGCGCCTCGCGAACGGCGAGCATCCGATACGCACGGTAGCGGACCTGCGGCATCACGCGCTGATTCACAGCGAGGGTTGTCTGGTTGGATGGCGCGACTGGATGCGCCTGCATCGCAAGGTCGTGCTCGACATTACGCGCGGCCCGCGCTTCGATCGCTCGTTTATGGCGATCAGCGCGGCGGCGGATGGCATGGGCGTGTGTCTGGAGAGCCTGTTGCTCGTGCAGCGCGAACTGGAGACGGGCACGCTGGTGGCGCCGTTGGGCTTCGAGGGTTTGAGGGTGAATGGTTATACGCTCAACCTGCTGAAATCGCGCGCGGATTTGCCGAAATTGAAGAGCTTTCAGGATTGGCTGTTTGCGGAACTCGAGGCGCACTGACCAGGAGGCAGCGCGGCGGGCGGGGTTGAAGAACAGCTGTATGGAGGCTTGATGTGGGGGTTAGGGCATGCGACAGCGCATCGCGTCGATAGTCGCATGGATGTGCTCTGTCGACCAGGCGCTCAAACGCTCGCCGAGGGCTCGACAGTCGTGACGCGCGCGGCTTTTCTGTTTCGGATCCATGCCGCCACCGCGGTGTGGATCCACACATCGAGCATCCCCATTCCGACACCCGCCAGCAACGCCACGACGAGCCCGAGGAAGGCGAAGCTCGAGTCGAGCGCGCCGAAGTGCTTCATGCCGAGCGTGAACACGATCCATAGCGCGGTGGTGTGCAACAAATAGATCCCGTACGAGTATTCGCCGGCCCGATTCAGTAGCCGCACGAGAATGTTCTTCGACGAGTCCGATCCTACGGTGGACGTCGCAAGCAGAATTCCGACGCACAACGCCGCGAACACCGAGAACTTTTCCTGCTCGAAAGAGCGAATGCGTTCGAGGAACGGGTCTACGATTTCAATCGCCCCGGTTATGGGCGGCCAGCCGCGGTCTGATCGGCCTCAATCTCAATCATCGGATGGCGCCGCAGAACGCCTGGCCTGCGGGCACCGCTGCCGCTGATGGTCGCAACTGCGGAACTGGATCCCGTCGCCGTCGAGCGCCAGGCGTTGCAACTCCACGACGCACTTTGCGAAGCGAACCGCTGTCCGACATCCGTGCGCTTTGCGCAACAGAACCACTTCTCCGAGGTTTTCTCAATCTACAGCCCGGACGATGCGGTAGGCGCGGCAATACTGGCGTTCATTCGCGGCGTTCGATAACGACTTTGCCCGCGCTTGCCTCATACGCCAATCTGCCGGCCCACGCAGTAGATGGCGACAGCACGGCGGCCATCGCACTATCAACTCCCTAAGAGCCAACCCTAATGAGTAGCGTGATGTCTTTGGCGATGATCGTCCGCTCGGATCCGAACACACCCGCCGGAATGACAAACTTCCCACCATAGCGAATCGTGTGCAACCCTGCGGGGAACGGCTGCAGCAGCAAGTAGTAGCCGTCTGCGATGGAAGTCCCTTTGCCGCCCGTATTGCTAAAGATCCAGGGGCTCGGAGCAGAAAACGAGAATACGTCTGTCTTCGTGCGATAAGCCGTGATATTGGCTACGGGAACACCGTCGATGGTGCAGAACGGATCCTTGATGTCGTTTGCGAAGGCGCTGACGATTCTCAGTTGGTCCCCAGTGAATGTCCGGATCGGCGGTTTGTTCAGTGACGTTGCCCCATCGAACACGGGCAGGAAGATGGACGAGCCGTCGAGTATCACCAGGAGGATAGATGTCCCCGCAGGGATTGTTGTCGCCCTCTGATTGCAGGTCAATTGCGCTGAAATGGGCGCGTCCCAATACCATACGCTTCCCGTTTGCGCCGCTGAGATCGGTCGGCGATTGCAGTCGTCGAACGGATGAGGAAAGGGGCTGAGCGGCAATTCCAGTGCCCATTGCCAGAAGGAGACCACCCACTGCCTGGGTGTTTTTCCCCGGTACTGCGCGTCTTGCGGCACGACATGGGGATTTACGACCCATTCCGGCGTTTTGGCGCTAATGGCGACCGCCGAGTTGGGTGCTCCCCTGCTGCCGCCACGTCCATCGCTCCCTTCGCCGCCTTCTCCTCCGCCACATCCCGTCAATGGCATCGCAGCTGCCATCAACACTGCTGAATTCCGCAGTATGCTTCCCGCAAAAGAGAAGATCGCGGTCCGCTCTCGCGTTGCGACATGGAGGCTCATGCTGCTCTCCGCAGGGTTTAGCTTTGTTCGCTGCTACCCAACACTTGGCCGAGGGTGCCTATCTTGAAGACGATTGTCGCGGGCATAACTCAATCGTCATGTCGCCATTCGGTCCAGTGCGCTGTCTCAAGATAAAAGCATAGGCGAGCGCCTGTTGGTCCGCGTCCGCAGAAACCATGAATACGCGTGAGAGCACCCGGTGCGTTCTGTTTTGTGCCGCGCAGCGGCGCACGGTTTGCCTGCGATGGGCAGCGTTCTTTAAGTAGCCCGCGAATGAGGCGATGCTCCATGTTCGCAGGCTTTGCTTCACCGGCCGAGTTGGGTGTGCGCCGTAGAAAGAAACATGGATCAATGTGGACGCAGCGTCTCCACGAGTAATTGCCGGAACCACCGATTTCCCTCGTCGTTGTCGAACGTCGAATGCCAATACACGGTCGAGGCGATGTGAGGCAGCTCGACCGGCAGCGGATAGATCTGAAACTGCCCGGATTCGTTGAGCAAATACGCCACACCTCGAGGTAACGTCACCATCCAGTCCGTGCGCTGGAGAATTTGCGGAATGACCGTGAAATGCGGCACGCGCAACGCAATACGCCGGTGGAGTCCGCTCGCGCGCAATGACTCGTCGATCTCCACGTAACTGCTGTCGGTGGAGGTCACGGCCACATGCGAAAACTCCATAAACTTTTGCTGCGACAATTTTCGAGCGGGTAGTCCGGGCCGCTTGCGTGTCATGCACGCATACTCGTCATGAAAAAGAAGTGCCGAGTTCATCACCGGCTTGAGTGCCGATATATTGCCAATCGCGAAATCGAGTTGTCCGAGTCGTAGCTTCTCCTCGATCTCGGGCAAGGGAACGCGTTCGGCGGCGATCCGCATTAACGGTGCCAACTGCTGCACCTTCTCACAGATGCTCGGTAGAAACGTCTGTATTCCAACGTCGGACATCGACAGGCGAAACTCTCGCGAGCTTGTTGCCGCGTCGAACCGTTCCAGATGACGCAGCGTTTCTCGAATCGACGCGATCGCGTTGCCGAGCGGCGCAGCCAATTGCTCGGCCTTCGGGGTCGGCAACATTCCATCTGGAGTCCGTATAAACAGAGGGTCGTCAAACAACGCGCGCAAGCGTCCCAGCGAATAGCTGACGGCCGGCTGCGACAGCCCGAGTTGTTGGCCGGCACGCGTCAGGCTCCGCTCTTCGAGGATCACCTGGAATACGCGCAGCAGGTTCAAATCGATTTTATGAAAATCAGCCATGCTTATGGGCGAAAGAAAATTGATTAATTTGACGGATATACTACCCGATCCTAGACTCGGCCTCATACATAGCAGAGGCACGAGCACATGAGACTTTTCGAAACCCTCGTCGAACCGAGCATTTGTCTGGAGGATGGGCTCGATGCGCGGCGCACGTTGCCGGCACTGTTGGCCGCACGCGCAGCCCGAAACGGCGCAGCACCGTTGTTCTCTGATCGGACGACGACGTGGACCGCTTCGGAGGCAGTCGACATCGCCGCACGCCGCGCGGGAGCGCTCGCTGCGCAAGGCGTCGGACGCGGCGACCACGTTGCGCTGCTGTGCGGCAATCGCAGCGAATTCATGGAAATAGTGCTCGGCTGTGGCTGGCTCGGCGCGGTGGTCGTGCCGATCAATACCGCGTCGCGCGGGCTGCAACTGGAACATATCCTGCGCAACTGCGGTGCGCGCCTGCTCGTAGCGGAGGCGCATCTTGTCGACGCCGTGCATGCACTAGACGCCCAGGATCTGCCCCTGGAAACGATCTGGCTGATTGGCGAACCCACGATGAATGCGCCGGAGTCTTCGACTTATGCCACGGCTCCGCTGCCGCCGGCGCGCGAGCCGGCAGCACCGGCCAGACTCACTGATGGCGATCCATTCGCGGTGCTCTACACGTCCGGGACCTCGGGACTGTCGAAGGGGGTGATATGCCCGCACGCGCAGTTCTATTGGTGGGGCCACTACACCGCGCGCGATCTCGGCGTAACGGCGGGCGACGTGCTCTACACATGCCTGCCTTTATTTCACACGAATGCGCTCAACAGTTTTTTTCAGGCGTTGATTCACGACGCGGAACTGGTGGTCGATCGGCGTTTCTCCGCGAGGGGATTTTTTGACGCGCTGGTTGAAACACGCGCGACGGTGACCTACGTGCTCGGTGCGATGGTGCCGATCCTGCTCGGCCGTCCGGTCACCGCGAACGAGCGCGAGCACCGTGTGCGTGTTGCGCTGGCGCCGGGCGTGCCAGAGAATTTCCAGCAGGACTTCACAACGCGCTGCGGCATCGCACTGGTCGACGGCTACGGCTCGACGGAGACCAACTGCGTGATCAGCGGTGCACTCGGGGCGCAGCGTCCCGGCTACATGGGCAAACTCGCGCCGGGCTTTGATGCCCGCGTCGTCGATGAACAAGACCAGGCTGTTCCGGATGGCGAGGCGGGTGAACTGATCCTGCGTGCCGATATGCCTTTCGCGTTCGCAAGTGGCTACCTGGGCATGCCGGAGAAAACGGTAGAAGCCTGGCGCAACCTCTGGTTTCATACAGGCGATCGAGTGGTGCGCGACGCCGACGGTTATTACCGTTTCATCGACCGCCTGAAGGACACGATTCGCCGCCGCGGCGAGAACGTGTCCTCGTTTGAAGTCGAGCAAGTCCTGCTGAGCCATCCGTCAGTCGAGACTGCGGCCGTGTTCGCGGTGAAATCGGCGCTTGCCGAAGACGAAGTGATGGCCGCGATCGTGCTGCGCGAAGGCAAGACGCTGGAACCTCTCGAGCTGACTCGCTACTGCGAACCGCGCTTGCCGTATTTCGCCGTGCCACGTTACCTCGATTTCGTGCGAGACCTCCCAAAGACGGAGAACGGCAAGATCCAGAAGTTCAAGTTGCGGGAAACCGGCGTCACCGCGAAGACCTGGGATCTCGACGCCTCGGGATACCGGCTCAGACGTTCATGACTTCAACCCGGCCCGTCGTACTCTAAACGCACCCGACCCGAGCACGGTGCGCAGAAACTACAGCACTATTGAGTGCGTCGACAGACGCACGCCAGGAGACACAGATGGCTAGCACGCGAACGTTTTCTGCCGCAGGCAACCACCACGACGAAGTGGCCGAGGTGCCAACCGGCTCGGTCGACAACAAGTCGCTGCGACGTATCGTCTTCGCATCGGTTGTGGGCAATGCGCTCGAATGGTACGACTTCTTCCTATACAGCACGGCTGCGGCGCTCGTGTTCGGCGCGCTATTTTTCCCGAAGGGCACGGATCCGCTCCTCGGAACACTCGCCGCATTCGCCGGCTTTGCGGTCGGCTTCGCGGCGCGGCCGCTCGGCGGCGTGCTGTTCGGTCATATCGGCGATCGCTACGGGCGCAAGGGCGCGCTGGTCTGGACGCTGTCGATCATGGGCGGTGCGACGTTCCTGATCGGTTTGCTGCCAACGTATGCGCAGGTCGGGATGTGGGCGCCCATGCTGCTGCTGGTGCTGCGTCTGTTGCAAGGCGCCGCGGCGGGCGGCGAATGGGGCGGTGGGGTGCTGATGATCAGCGAGTCGGCGCCGCCCGAGAAGCGCGGCTATTACGCGGCGTGGAGCCAGATCGGCGTGGGCGGCGGTTTTGTACTCTCGGCGGCTGTGTTCTTTCTCGTGCAGATGCTGCCGAAGGACGCGTTCATGAGCTGGGGATGGCGCATCCCGTTCCTGTTGTCGATTGTCATTTTCGGCGTCGGAGTCTACGTTCGCTCGAGATTGCCGGAGAGCGCCGAGTTCGCGAAGGCCGAAGCCGCGGGCAAGAAAGCGCGCATGCCGGTGTTCGAAGTGATCCGCAAACACCCGAAGGAGATCCTGATGGCGATGGGTCTGCGAGTTGCGGAGAACGGCGGTTCGTACATCGTGCTGGCCTTTTCGCTCGTGTACGGCAAGTTTATCGGTGTGCCCAATCAGATCATGCTGGCCGGCGTGATCGTGTCGATGAGTGTCGAACTCGGCACGATGCTGCTGTGGGGGCGGCTCTCCGACCGCATCGGCCGCAAGCCGGTGTACATGATTGGTGCGGCGGGTTTCGTGGTCATCGCGTTTCCGTTCTTCTGGCTGATCGGTACCCAGGTGCCCGCGCTGATCTGGCTGGCTTTCCTGCTGGGCAACGCGGTTTGCCACGGCGCCATGATCGGCACGCAGCCGAGCTTGATGGGCGAATTGTTCAGCACGGAGGTGCGTTACTCAGGCATGGCGCTGGGGCACGAAGTTGCCTCGGTATTTGCGGGCGGTCTGTCGCCGCTGCTTGCGACCGCGTTGCTCGCGCACTATCACGCGGCCTGGCCGGTGGCGCTGTTGTTGATCGCGATGGGCATGATCACGGTGATCTCCCTCCTGTTCACTCACGAGACCGCGCGTCCGCGCGCGCCTTGATCCTCCCTGCGCCAAGGACTCCACCTATGCAACGCAGTCCATTTGCCGACGTTGTCCTGACGGCCGGCGTAGAAGTGCCGTACCGGCGCCAGGCGGGCGCCGCTGCCACGGGCGATCTGCTTGATCAGGCGTTTGCCGCGGCACTCGCTGAATCGGGATTCACGGCGATAGACATCGACGGTTTGGGTGTTGCGTCGTTCACGCTCGCACCCGATCACGCGATCGACCTGGCGTGGCGGCTCGGCTTGAGCCCACGCTGGTGCATGGACGATTGTCACGGCGGCGCGAGTGCGATCAACATGCTGCAGCACGCGATCCGCGCGATCCAGCACGGCGACGCGAATGTGATCGCACTCGTGTCCGGAGACCGCTTCGAGCCGGCCGATTTCAAGCAACTGGTCGAACACTACAACCTGACGACTCGCACCTGGCTGCGTCCGCTCGAGAACGGTGGCCCGAACAGCCTGTTTGCGATGCTCACGCAGCGTCACGCGCAACAACACGGCCTGACGCGCCGCGACTATGGGGCGCTCTGTGTGGCGCAGCGCGCGTGGGCCGCGCTCAATCCGCGCGCCGTCTACCGGACGCCGTTGACCATCGACGACTACCTCGAGGCGCCGCTCGTCGCAGACCCGCTGGGCCGCTTCGATTGCGTGCCGGTCGTGTGCGGCGCGAATGCGGTGATCATCGCCCGCGCGGACCTCGTCCGCCACGCGGAGAATGTGCGCGTGCGTGCCTTGCAATGCCGCTACAACCTCGACCATCAGGCGGGCGATGGATTGCGGACTTCGCTGGCAACGATTGCCGGTGACTTGTGGCGACAGGCCGGCACAACGCCTGAGGATATCGACGTGGTGTCCGTCTACGACGACTACCCCGTCATGGCGCTGGTGCAGCTCGCCGATCTCGGCTTCGCACCGGACGGCGATCTGCGCGGGCTGATATCTCGCGTCGCTGCGCGCGAGCTTGCCGTTAACACCTCGGGTGGGCAACTGTCCGCGGGACAGGCCGGCGCCGCGGGCGGCATGCATGGCCTCGTCGAAGCAATCACGCAATTGCGCGGCGGCGCGGGCGAGCGGCAGGTGGAGGCCGCGCGCCTCGCGGTGGTGAGCGGCTACGGCATGGTCGAGTATCGCTACGGAATGTGCGCGAACGCCGTTGTACTTGAAAGCGATCCGCGAGGTGCGCAATGACACTCAAGGTTTTTCAATGCACGCAGTGCGGGCTCGCGTTGTTTCCGGCTCGCTATTTTTGCCCCGCATGCGGCGGCGGCCAATGGCGCGATTGCGCCGTGGAGCACGGCACGGTCGCGGAGTCGACTGTTGTGAGGCATCGCGTCGGCACGCACGGTGATGGCGACGTGCGTCTCGCGAGCGTGGTGACGAGCGCAGGCCCCATCGTGATCGCGCGGCTCGAGGACGCCTTGCGATCCGGGGATGCGGTGAGTCTCGATGTCGACGACACCGGTCGTGTGATCGGCCGCGCGTTTTGAGCCAATATAAGCTATTCGGAGATCGAGATGCAGATTGAGGGCTGTGTAGCGTTTGTGAGCGGAGCGAATCGCGGCGTCGGTGCATGCTTCGTGGAGAAACTGCTGGAGCAGGGCGCGCGGAAGGTGTACGCAGGCGCACGCGATATCAGAGCGCTGGGCAGCCACGACCCTCGAATGGTGCCGGTCGAACTCGACATCACCAACGCGGAGCACGTAGCGCGCGCAGCTGCTTTCGCGGAGGATGCAAACCTCCTTGTGAACAACGCAGGAATCAACCGTCTCGAGCCTGCGCTTGCGGCAACCGACCCGAGCGCCGCGCGCGAGGAGATGGAGGTCAATTACTTCGGCACGCTGAACATGATCCGCGCATTTGCTCCGTCGTTACGACTGAGTGGCGGCGCGATCATCAATGTGTCGTCGATTCTTGCGCGGATTGCGTTGCCGTCCATGGCGTCGCTCTGCGCGTCGAAAGCAGCCGCGTTGAGGATGACCGAAGGGGTGCGCGCGGAACTCGCGCCACATGGCGTGCGCGTGCTGTCGATTCTCCCCGGAGCAATCGATACGGACATGAGCCGCGATTTTCCTCCACCGAAGATTCCGGCCGCCGAAGTCGTTCAGGCGGTTTTTGCGGCGCTGAGGGAAGAAGGCGACGAAGTCTACGTCGGCACGATGGCCCAACAGATCGCGGCGGACCTGGCAGCAGACCGTCGGGCGATCCAGACGATCCTGGCAGGCGGCGTGTGAACAGCGGACAAATAGATTGCACCAACACTTCTAGACGGAAAGGAACAGATCATGAGCGGCGAGTTCATCCAGATCGATGCAGGCCATGGGCAGGCGTTTTCGGCATATATGGCGAAACCCAGGCAGGGCTCGGGGCCGGGGCTGATCCTGTTGCAGGAGATCTTCGGCATCAACGGGTACATGAAAGCGATGGCCGACCGTTTTGCAGAGGAAGGCTACGTGGTGCTGGTGCCGGATCTGTTCTGGCGCATGCAGCCGCGCGTCGAACTTGGGTATGGCGAAGCAGACTTTGCGGCCGCGCTCGATTACAACGCGCGGCTTGATCTGGGGCTTGCAGTCGAAGACGTCGCTGCGACGCTCAAGGCACTGCGCGCGCTGCCGCAGCAGGCAGGCAAGGTGGGCGCGCTGGGATACTGCCTCGGCGGCAAGCTCGCGATGCTGGCTGCGGCCCGGACGGATGTCGATTGCGCAGTGAGTTACTACGGTGTGGGCCTCGACGCATTTCTGGATGAAATGCCCTCGATCCAATGCCCGATGGTGTTCCATTTTGCCGGCCGTGACGCGCTGTGCCCGCCTGAGACACGCGAAAAGATCCAGGCGGCACTCGGGAAAAATCCGCGGATCGAACAATATACCTACGCTGATTGCGATCACGCGTTCGCGACCCCGGAGCGCGACCATTTCGACAAGCCGGCCGCCATGATGGCTTACTCACGCTCGCTTGCGATGTTGCGCAAGGTGCTGGGCCCGGTCTACGACCTGAATGCACTTTGGGATTTGCACTGCTACTACGAATTCGCCACGCGCGACGTGAACGCTGTCATGCCCACCATGGTTGCCGAGCCGTATGTCAACCACGTTCCAACGATGACGGGTGGCGTCGGCCATGACGAACTCAAGCGCTTTTATAAATACCACTTCGTTCATGCGAATCCCGACGACACGCGACTGATTCCGTTGTCTCGCACAGTTGGCGCAGATCGGATCGTCGACGAGTTTGTTTTCTGTGCCACCCACGATCGCGAAATCGACTGGCTACTGCCGGGATTGGCGCCCACCGGGAAGTACATTGAAATCCCCATGCTTGCGGTCGTCTGCTTTCGGGGCGACAAGCTGTACAACGAGCATATCTATTGGGACCAGGCGTCGGTGCTCGTGCAGATTGGTGTGCTCGACCCAACGGGACTGCCGATTGCCGGAATTGCCACTGCAAAGAAAATGGTCGATGAGAGCTTGCCGAGCAATACGCTGATGCGGAATTGGGAGTCCAGTGAGGGTAAGCCGATCTGATCGGAGAGCAGGGCCCGCCTGCTAGCAACGAGAGCAGGCGGGAGCAGTTCGGCAATAGAGCGGTTCGTTGTGCCATTCGAGTTTTGCATTTATTTCGGTATGCATATTAAAAATGCGATAGTTTACAAGGGAAATCCTTCATGAAAAAGCTGCTCGTCGTCTTTCCCGCAATGCTATTCATCAGCCATGAGGCGTACGCCCAGAGCAGCGTGACGATCTACGGCATCATCGACGACGGTCTGACCTGGTCGAGCAATCAGGGCGGCAAGAGCGCCTTCCAGATGCAAGGCAGCATTTCGCAGGGCAATCGCTGGGGGCTTAAGGGCGCGGAAGACCTCGGCGGCGGCACAACCGCTATTTTCCGGCTCGAAAGCGGCTTTAACGTCAACACGGGCGCATTCAGCCAGGGCGGTCGGGAGTTTGGCCGGCTCGCCTATGTGGGCCTGTCCAGCAACAGCTATGGCACGTTGACGCTGGGGCGGCAGGGCGAAGCGGTGGGCGACTATATTGGCTCACTGTCCGCCAATGGCACCCTGCCGGGCGGCATCCTGTTTCCGCATCCTGGAGACCTGGACAACAACGGCATCGATTTTCGCCTCAACAATGCCGTCAAGTACGTTACGCCGACCATTGCCGGTTTAACCGGTGTCGCGATCTATAGCCTTGGCGGGGTCGCCGGCAATTTTGCGCAGAACAGCGCCAAATCCTTCGCTCTTCAATACGTGAATGGAAACTTGCATCTGGTAGGCGCGTATACATCGATCGATCACCCGGCAACTTCTGTACCGGAAGGCGTGTGGACGGCTGCCAACACCGTTGACGGCAACTACGGACTCGCTGCCGGCGGCTACAAGGTGTTTGGCCTCGCCGCAGCCTACGCTTTCGGTGCGATGAAGATCAGCGCCGATTGGACGCACACGCAGTTTGGCGACCTCGATCCCGCTCTGGGCGCGAAGATCCGCGGACACGTGACCTTCAATATCGGCGAAGTCGTGGCGAGCTACATGGTGACGCCGGCGCTACAGCTTGGCGCTGCGTACAGCTATACGGAGGGCAATGTGTCGGCAACCGGGCAGGAGCCTCGATACCACGAGGTTGACGCGAGCGCTGACTACTTCCTGTCGAAAGCGACCGACGTCTATGCCAGCGCGACTTATATGCGAGCGGGCGGCGGCGCGGTCGCCGACCTCGCGCCTGTACTGGCGGCGTCCAGTTCGGCCAATCAGGTGGCGTTGCGTATCGGGATCCGGAAGAAGTTTTGAGGCGGCGCATCAACATGACAGCTGAGACTTTCGATCAGATTCGTGAAGGCAAGCCGCTCTGACGTGCGCCTTGCCGCAGTGCCAATCATGCTTGCAAAGTCGTGGCGCGCGCATTGGCCGGCACCGGTTGGTGGGAGAGGGTCCGTGCGAGAAGTGACCCGTAGCGCGTGGGTCGCTCGACAATTCCGAACTGGCAAAGGCAATGCCACAGCAATGCGGCATTGCTCGTGACAACGGGAACGCCGATCTCTTTCTCAAGCGCCTCGATCACTGGGCTGACATGAATCCCCGCACAACTTATCAATAAGGCGTCAAAGCTGCTTGCAATTCCTGCCGCAAGATCGAGCCAGGATTGTGGTGGGATGGCCGCCTGCTCCAGGGGCGTCTGGCATGGCTGGCTTGCGTGGTCGACGACCTCGATCCCATGTTCACGCAGAAAGCCGATTTCCTTCAGTACAACCTCCTGCCGATAAGGTGTCAGCAACGCAATTCTTGGGGCCGACAGTGCTTCCAAAGCAGCGAGTACCGCGTCGATCGTTGTCACGGCGGCGATACCCGTCGCGTCTGTGATTCGCCGCCTGATCGCCTCGGGGCCATTGACCACGCCTGCCGCCGTGCAATTCAACGCGATCAGATCGACTTTCGCGTCGGCGAGCAAGCCGGCATGGTATTCGAGGTCATCAATGATCTTCGTGTCGGATTCGAGTGACGTATCGCGGAACGGCAAGCGCGTTGTCACGAACTGCACCCCTTCGGGCGCCATCAACTGAACCTCGAAATCGCAGAGCCCTCCGGACGGATAGAGATGACCGATCCGGGCCAAGGTGCCTAAGCCGATGCTCATCGCTTTGCCTCGGTGGTGTGTTGTTGGGAACGTGAGCGGCGTGGCAATGCTGAACGTTGCGCGATCTGCGTGTCCTCTTGCCAATCCATTCAGCCTTCCAGAGGAACACTCGACGAGTCGACACGTGCCACGCGTGAGCGCGGCTTGCCGGTCAAAGCAATCGCCAGCGCCGCAACGAGCGCGGAGGTGGCAAACGCGTAGAAATTCCATTGGATCTCGACGTTGTGCGCGGCAAGATAGGCACCGACCATCGGACCGCCCATCGCGCCAAAACGTCCGATGCCAACGGCCCATCCGGTCGCGCTTGCACGCGCATGCGCGCGATAGAAATTGGCGATGAAGCCCAGCTGAACCATCGCGACGCCAATGCTGCCAAAACCGGCGAGTGCGACGAGCGCATAGTTAAAGACGAGGCTTCCCTTGAGGGTGAGGCAGCACACGGAGAGCGCGCCGATGATATAGCCCCCGACGATGGTCTTGCGCGCGCCCAATCGGTCGCTGATCTGGCCAATGAGGATGCCGCCCAACGCGGATGACAGCATGAACACCGCGAGAAACGACAGGCTCGAACCAAGGTCATAACCGAGCTTGCGCATGAGTTGCGGCAACCACGTGCCCAACCCGTAAATCACCAGGACGGCGGCAACCTGCGCAACCCACAGACAAACCGTTGCCCAGAAATTCTGCGGCGAGAACACTTCGCGGAACACCGCGCCAAGCGAGGGTTTCGGTGCCGCGCCGTGGCTTGCACGTTGAAACATGGATGAATCGATACCCAGGCGTTGGGCCAAAGTCTTCGCCTGAGTCTCTTTGCCCTTCGCAAGCAGAAAGTCGAGTGATTCGGGCAGAAACCACAGGAGAAAAGGAAGCGCCAGCAGCGGACTCGCCCCTAGCGCAACGACGAAGCGCCACCCGTGCGACTGCACAAAGAAAATACCGATGACCGCAGATAGCAGCGCACCGAGCGAGTAGCCCGAGTACATCAGCGCGAAATTCAGATTGCGCTTGTCAGAGGGCGAATATTCGACGGTTAGCGCGGCTGCCGCTGAAATGACTCCGCCAAGGCCGAGCCCGCCGATGAACCGGCTAACGGAGAACACGAACGGCGTCGGCGCCCACGCCGCGCCGAGCATGGACAGGGAGAAGAGGGCGACACAACTGATCAGCAGCAGTTTTCTGCCGACCAGGTCGCTGATCACGCTGATGAAATACGACCCAAACAAGGTGCCGAACAGAGCGGCGCTACCCATGGCGCCGATTTCCATCGGGGTGAGCTTCCAGACGGGATCGCTTAGCAGGGACGGGACGATCGTTCCCATCACGCCGATGTCGTAACCCTCGGCGACGATCGTCAGAAAACACAGGACCAGGACCCGATACGTGGTTGCGGACGGCGGGTTGAACGAACGTAATTGCGCGTTTTCGGAGATTGCGGCCATGCCAGCACCTCAGGCAAAGAGTAACGCCATTGATTGCCCGACCACCTGATTGTCCGGCAGGTTCGGTCCGCGCTCCAGCGCTGTTTCAATGTGCGCCGCAGCGAGGGATTCCGCCGTGAATGATCAGAGGATTAGGGATTAAGGCCGCTCAAGACAGCAGCCTAAATACAGAATGACATTCTTTTTTGCGTGCTGTCAAAGTTTTCAAAATTCCGCTTCGTCGCGGATCAACGGCTAGCGCGTTTCCGGCTCCTGCTCGCCGAGCAGCAGGTCGGCCATCATGCAGGAGATTTTGTCGATGTCGCGATCGTCGCCGATACGGTGATTGAT
Source organism: Paraburkholderia ginsengiterrae (assembly GCF_001645125.1). Lineage (GTDB taxonomy): Bacteria > Pseudomonadota > Gammaproteobacteria > Burkholderiales > Burkholderiaceae > Paraburkholderia > Paraburkholderia ginsengiterrae. Next base: position 38,584 of record NZ_LXKA01000221.1, read on the forward strand.
GACGAATCCATCGAACGCCATCCAGATGAGGTGCGACAGCAAATCGCCGTGCACCACGCCGGCTCGTTCCGGCGGAAGCGAGTCGAGCAACAGCTGCGTCACGAACACCTCAACGGGTTGCAACAGATTGACCGGCTTGCGAAGGTCTGCCGGCGCGGTCGCCAGTGCGTCGATGAGCGAGTTCGCAAAGGCATGATCGGCCGCCGGAATATCCGCCCAGATTCCGCTGATGATACGGCGGATCTTGCTGCGCGGATTCGACAGCAGCATGACCTCGGCACGCAGCGCGTGCAGCTTCTGGGTCAGCCACGGCTGATAAATCTCGTACAGGATGATCAGCTTCGAATCGAAGTACACGTACAGGTTCGCCACGGTGGTCCCCGCCTCGCGCGCGATCTCTGTCATCGTGGTCGCCGAATAGCCTTTGCGGCTGAATGCCGCGAAGGCCGACGCCAGAATTGCCTCGCGAATTTCTGCTTTTTTTACCTGCGGCACCACGCCTCCTGCGGTAGGTGATTCAACGAATTGACTCGCCATTCTAGCAATCGTCCGCGCGCTGAACGCCTCGCGATCGGCGGCGCTTCAAAAAGTTTTCACAAAGCGCTTGACAGCGATTTTGGTTGAAAACAGAATGACATTCATTATTCAGCGATTCAGCTTTCACCTTACGAAGGACGCCGTTCATGAATGCGATTCCCGCCCCGGAGGGCACGTTGACCGCGCGCTACGCGGAGTTGGGCTCTGGACTGATTCCCGTCGAGCCCTATATTTCGCCTGAGTACTACGAGCGCGAGAAGGCGCATATCTTCAGGAAGACCTGGCTGCAGGTCGGCCGTGTCGAGGAAATCCCCGAGGCGGGCGACTATTTCGTCAAGAAACTCGACGCTTGCGACACGGAGATCATCGTTGTGCGCAACAAGCGCGGTGAGATTCGCGCGATGCACAATGTCTGCTCGCATCGGCTGAATCAGATTGCGTATGACAAAACCGGACATGCGCGCAAGTTCTTCTGCAAGTTCCACGGCTGGGCGTACGACCTGGACGGCAATCTCACCGGCGTGCCAGACGAGCAATGTTTTTTTGGGCTCGATTTCAAGGACTACGCACTGACACGCGTTGCATGCGACGTATGGCAAGGATTCATTTTCGTGAACATGGATCCGCAGCCCAGGCTCTCGCTCGCGGACTTTCTCAGGCCGATGTACGCAGAAGTCGAAGGCTATCCGTTCGACAAGCTGAAAGTGGGCTTCGCGTGGGAAACGGTGGTCGACTGCAACTGGAAGCTCGCACTCGACGCGTTCCAGGAGGCCTATCACGTCGCGTATGTGCATGGCAATTCGATTGCCGACGCGATCGACAAGAGCGCGGGTGGCAGCATGCCGCCGCTCGACGCGCTGTGTGGCGAGTTCCATCGGCGTCTGTCGCTGGCGGGCAACCAGAAATCGGTCTATGGCAACCCGAAAGCGGTGACCTCGGGCGGCGCAGCCGCAGCCGAAGCGTTGTCGGATGCGGGCTCGAAGCGCCCGATTGCCGCCTCGGCGTTGCGTGCGGGTATCGGCAGCGCGCGTCATGAGTTCCCTCTCGATGCGTTGCCCAAGGGCGTCAACTGGACGAAAAGCGAGAACTGGCTGTTCGACATCAACGTGATGTTTCCGGACTTCTATCTGTCGCTGCGTCCCAACTACTGCCAAGCCTACAACTTCCGTCCGATCGCGCATAACAAAACGCTTTTTGAAGCGCGCGTGTACTACCCGGAAATGACGACGCCCGGCGGCCGCTTTTTCCTCGAGTACATGAAAGTGGCTTTGCGCGACGTGCTGCTCGAAGACCTCAGCACGCTCGAGCGTACGCAACGGGCGGCGGAAACCGGCGTGAAGAAATTCATGGTGTTGCAGGACAACGAATTGCTGGTACGGCACAGCTATCACGTCATCGAACGCCTGTTGGCGCAAGCCGAAGCCACTGTGGAGTAAAGGTCATGGAACAGAAAGTCATCGTCGTCACCCAGCGCACGAATCACACGAAGGACGCGCCGTCACCCGCTCCGCTGCCTGCCGCCTTCGATGAACTGAGCCGGTTTGTCGACACATGGGCGTTGCCGACCGAAACCGGACGCATGACGCAGCGTCATACGGTGGGCATGGCCGCCATTGTCGAATTCAAGGACGCGATGCTCGCCAGGGTCGACGACATCGTGGCATGGCTCAACCAGTTCGAACTGCACAGGCTGCCCGAAGACGCAAAGACGCTGATGTATCTGCTTCTCTCGCTGGCAGAAGTCGCACCAGCTGTCGAGTTCTATCAGCAGCCTTTCGTGATCGACGGATACGATCCGTTCCGCTTCGTGGCGGACGAAACGTTTTCCATGCGCCCCGCCATCTGACGCTCACGCGTTCGATCAGTCAAGGATCAGATCATGCCCAAGTGCCGCATTTTTGGTGTTGACCATGCGCTCAAGGAGGTTGTCGCCAACGGCCTCTACATGAAGACGATGATCGGCGAGACGATGAGCGTCGCGGTCATCAAGTTTGTCGAAACAGCGGGCCACGGGCTGCCCGCGAAAGCGCACAGCCACGGAGAAGAGGCGTCGTTGCAGATCAGGGGCGGCTGTTCGATTTTCGAGGTGCACGGCAACGGCGAGGAGATCGAGCGGCGCCTGAACACGGGCGAGGGCATGATCATTCCCGCCGGCTTGAGTCACTACGGCGTCAACACCTACGAGGGCGCCGGCGTGAGCATGCGTCTGAACGTGGTGACGCCGCCGCGTGCCGAATATCGCAGCGATGACGAAGCTCCCTATTACCCGCTGGCCAATCGGGAGAACGAATCGCGGGGGAACGCATCGTGAGTGAAGCGATTCCGTCGAATGCCGGCGCCGCGCATTGCACGCTGTTGCCGGCCATTCCTTCTGAAGGAGCGGCGGCGGCCCTGCCGGTCCAGCGAAATATCGCTGATGGCGCGGCGCTTTCAGCGTCGACTCAACGGATGCAATGCGACGAGCTGGTCGAACTCGCAGCGGGCCTTCTTGGTGAAGAGCTTGCCGCCGTGCTGGAAGGGCGCGTCGACATCGTCGCAGCGGATGAACACTACATCCTCTCGGCGGGCGAGGCGATCCTGATCCCGCCGCGGGAAGCGCGCCGCTATCGTTGCGTCACGCCAAGCTGCGTGCTGTATCGCGTGACGTGCAACGCAGAAGCAAACAAGGAGCCGCAGGTATGAACTCGCCACATGTCGCGATAGTCGGCGCGGGCCATGCCGGCGGACGCGTCGCACAGCATCTGAGGGCACTTGGCCATGCCGGGCAAGTCACGCTGATCGGCGACGAGCCGCATGCGCCTTACGAGCGTCCCGCACTCTCGAAAGAGCTGCTGCTGGGTACGAAGACGCAAGACAGCCTTGTGCTGACCTCGTCCGGCTATTGGACCAGCGAGTCGCTGACGCAAACCGGCATCGAGCGCGTGTGCGCGAGTGCGCGGAAACTCGACGTCGATTCACGGCGCCTGCATCTCGACAGCGGCGCAGTCGTGGACTTCGACTTGCTGGTCGTTGCGACGGGCGGCATGGCGAGGCGTCCGCATTGGCTCGCTCGACCCATTGAAGGCGTGCATGTGCTGCGTACGGTGGACGATTGTCTCGCATTGCGCGCGTCGCTTGAGGGTTGCCGCAAGCTGGCGATCATCGGCGCGGGCGTGATTGGAATGGAGGTGGCGTCGACAGCGATGTCGCTCGGCGTACCGGTGACGGTGCTGGAGGCGGGTGACGGCATTATGGGGCGTTGTCTGCCGCCGCTGGTCGCCAGCTGGCTTGCGCAGGAGCATGCCGCGAAGGGCGTCGATTTGCGAACACGTGTCCACGTCACGGACGTCGTGCGCGCGGGCAGCACGGATGGCAGCGCGTTGGCGTTGCGCATCGAAGCCCGGCAGGACGGCGCGCCGGTGAGTATCGAGGCCGACTGCGTGTTGATCGCGATCGGCGTCGACTGCAATCCGGCCTTCCTGCGCGGCACAGGACTTTCGGACGAGCGTGGCGTACTGGTCGACGAATTCTGCCGCAGCCCTCGCGCGCCCTGGCTGTACGCCGCCGGAGACGCGGCATGCACATTGGACAGCGCTTCCAGCCGCCACTTCAGGCAGGAAACGTGGCGCAACGCCGAGAATCAGGCGCGTGCCGTAGCCGGAATCATCAGCGGCAAAGAAGAACCCTATGCCGAGATTCAGTGGATGTGGACCGATCAACTCGGCCACGCCATTCAGGTGACGGGCGTGCATGAGCCCGGCGATGAGATCGTCGTGCGCGGTTCGCTGTCTTCGGCGGATGCAACGGTCATTTCTCTGCGCGACGGTTGCGTGAGCGCGGGTGTGACGGTCAACCAGAGCCGTGAAAGGCGGCATCTGGAACGTCTCGTGGGCACGCGCAGGCGGATCGACGCGGGCCAATTGGCCGACACGTCGATTCCGTTGAAGGAGCTGGTGTGATGGCAGAACGTGATACGCCGGTACTGTCGCTCGAGGCGCGCGTCGCCCGGCTCGAAGCGGTCGACGCGATCCGCTCGCTGAAGGCACGCTATGGCGCGCTCGCCGATGCGAAATACACGAGTGACTACCAACGGCAGCCGCCGCATGTGATGCGCGAAATCGCGTTGCAACAGGCCGCATGCTTCACCGAGCGCGCAGTGTGGATCGGCGGCGCGGGATTTGGCAACGACCTCACCGGGCGTGCCGCGCTCGGCGAATGGTTTCAGCGCTCGCCGTGGCGTTTCGCGATGCATTACTACGTGAGTGAAGAACTCGAGGTTACCGACGCCACTCACGCAACCGGCACCTGGAGGCTCTGGCAGCTTGCGTTGCGTGATGATGACGCGCATGCGGTATTGCTTGGGGCGGTCACCAACGAGAAATATGAGCGCACGCCCACCGGCACGTGGCTGATCAGTGAAATGCGCTTCACGCAGCTTCACATGATGGAGCCCGACGACAGGATGTTGCCGCTAGCCAGTGATTTCGCTTCGCTCACCGCATTGCGCAAGTCCGCATGCAGCGAAATGACCCGAACCGTTTGATGGATGGAATGCTCATGAACACACTTACGACAGGCCCGAATGCGGCGCGAAGCGACACGGCCGCGGATCACGCCACCGCGCGCGTGATTGCGTTATGTCCGGATCACGCGAACGCGGATGCCGCTCACACCTGCCGGAATACGGCGACGATCGCGGAGAACGAATGCCAGGTGCGCTCGAACGCGTGGGTCAACGCGGAGTACAAGCATCTCGTGCTGACGGCGCCTGACCTCGCGCTGACGGCGCGCGCCGGGCAGTTCTTTCATCTCGCGTGTCCGGCTTCGAACGACGACACGCCCTATCTGCGCCGGCCAATGAGCATCTACTGTGTGGCCGCCGAAGACAGCCGCATCGAGTTTCTCTACAAGGTGCAAGGCGCGGGAACACGTGGCCTCGCCCAGCTTCAGCCGGGCGATACGCTCGACGCGCTGGGTCCGCTCGGAAACGGCTTCGCGCTTCCCGTGTCGGCGGAACCGGCGCACGTTCTGCTGCTTGGCCGCGGCGTCGGGCTCGCGACGATGGCGCCGCTCGCGCAGCAGGCGATCGCGGCGAGGGCGCACGTCACCGCTATTCTCAGCGCGCGCAGTGAGGCGCTGATGATGTCGGCGGACTATCTGAGAGCCGCGGGCGCCGATGTCATCACCGTCACCGATAGCGAGCAGACCAGCGACGTGGTCCAGGTCGAGAGCCTGATCCGGAAGATTCACGCGCAACGGCGCATTACATTCGTCAGCACGTGCGGGTCGAACCGCCTGCTCGTCATGTTGCAGCGCGTGGCCGCGCAGTTGAGCATTGCTGGCCAGGTCGCGCTCGAACAGCGCATGGGCTGCGGTTATGGAGCGTGCTACGCATGCGTGCGGCCATTTCGAAAGGAGGCGGGCTCACAGGAGCTCAGTTATCGCCGCGTGTGCTGGGAAGGCCCGGTCTTCGATCTTCAGGAAACGACATCATGGTAGATCTCAGTGTCAATATCGGTTCGCTCAAGCTCGCCAATCCGGTGATGCCCGCGTCGGGTACGTTCGCCGAAGGCACAGCGCAGATTTTCGACCTCAATTGTCTCGGCGCAATCGTTACCAAGACCATTACTCATGACGTGCGCGAAGGCGTGCCGCCGCCGCGCGTCGCCGAGTTTCGCGACGCCACGCTCTTTTCGATCGGCATTCCCAGCAAGGGCAGCGACTATTACGTCGAACACACCGTGCCGTACTACCGGCGCTACAGTCCGCCGCTCGTCGCGAGCATTTCGGCCAACACGATCGAGGAGTTCGGCAGGCTCGCGGAAAAAATCAGTGTGCCGGGTGTCGCGGCGATCGAAGCGAATGTCTCCTGTCCCAACCTGAAGAAGAATGGTCAGGCGTTCGGCATGGATCCGGAAGCCACCTGGCAGGTGGTCAGGGCGATGAAGTCCGCAACCTCGCTGCCCGTCTGGCCGAAGATGACGCCCAATGCGGGCAACGTCGTCGAGGTTGCGCTGGCGGCTCAGGACGCGGGTGCGGATGCGCTCGTGGTGAGCAATGCGATTCTTGCCATGGCGATCGATGTCGAGACATTCCGGCCACGTGTGGCGAATGTCATGGGTGGCCTGACGGGTGCCGCCACGAGGCCGATCATGCTGCGGATCGCCTATCAATGTGTCCAGGCCGTCGAGATTCCCGTCATCGGATGCGGCGGCATAGCCACGGCCGCGGATGCGCTCGAATTTCTTCTTGCGGGCTGCTGCGCGGTGCAGGTCGGCACCGCCAACTTCGTTTCACCGACAGCGATGCCGCGCCTGATCGACGATCTGACAGAGTGGTGCAAGCGGCACGGAGTGTCAAAACTCACCGACCTGATCGGCGCGGTGAAGATGCATGAACCTGTCGATCTCCAGCAACGGGTGGCGCTATGAACGCAGTGATTCAGATAAATTCCGCCGACGCGCGCGAGTACGTGCGTGGCGACGACGGCTGGTTTGCAATCGGATCGCTTGACGAGGTGTTCGGCGCGCGCGCATGCCGTGGCATCGACATCGAGGGCGTCAAGATCGGACTGTTCCGTGTCGACGACGAGATTCACGCGCTTGACGACATCTGCACGCACGGTGCGGCTTTGCTCAGCGATGGCGAATTCGAGGGGCACGAAGTGGAATGTCCGCTGCATGCCGGTCTGGTGGATGTGAGAACGGGCCGTGCGCTTGCCGCGCCCGTGTCGCGCGACACCCGACATCATGAGACCAGGGTCGAAGCCGATGTGCTGTTCGTGAGGGTGCAACCATGAGCGGCGCTCAAGTGGCTGAACCAGTGGCTCCTGCCGTGTCGGCGTTGGTTGACGAAAACGCTGCGCCTGCAAAGCGTCCTCGCATCGCCGTGATCGGTACCGGCGGCACGTTCGCGATGCACGGCCGTCATCGGTTCGACTGGATCGAGTACGCCGACAGCGGCGTCATCCATCCAATCGACGATCTGCTGGAACGCCTGGGCGAACTGGTTCCGCATGTCGAGATCGTGCCTGTGCCGTTTCGCGCTTTGGGAAGCGTGTCCATCGGTCCGGGCGACTGGCTGGAGCTTGCCACGCTGATCCGCGACACCGCCGCGAGCGATGCCACGCTGACGGGTTTCGTGATCACCCACGGCACGGCGACGCTCGAGGAGACCGCCTGGTTTCTCGACCTCGTGCTGGAACTCGATCAACCCGTCGTGCTGACGGGCGCTCAGCGCCCCGCAAACACGGATGGCAGTGACGCCGCGGCGAATTTGCGCGGCGCGGTTGCTCTCGCCGCCGCCCAGGACTCGCGCGGTTCGGGCGTGCTCGTTGCGATGGGCGGCCTCTTCTTTGCTGCGCGCGACGTGACCAAGGCGGCCAGCTTCGAACTGGCGGCATTCGAGGCCGCGCCGTATGGACCGCTCGGCAGGATCGATGCGGACGCCGGCGTGGTCTGGCGACGCCGCGTGTTTCGTGATGAGAGGCCGGCGCGGCGGGCCTCGCGTTTTGCACCGATACTGGATGCGGCAACGCGCAGCGGATTGCCGCGCGTCGACATTGCCCTATCGTATGCGGGTGCGGACGGCGCGGCAATCGACGCGTTTGTCGCGGCGGGTGCGCGCGGCATCGTCTGCGCGGGGCTTGCGCCTGGGCGCCCCGCATCTGGAGAACGCGAGGCGCTGTGTTGCGCCGCCGGGGCCGGCGTGGTGGTCGTGCAGGCCACGCGCGCACCTCGCGGCACGGTGCCGAAGCAGCGTTTCCTCGCTGCCGACGGATTCGTTGCGGGGGGCGATCTCTCGCCGCAGAAGTTGCGCATCGCTCTTATGCTGATACTCGCGAGCTTCGGCACGAGCAATGTGGCCCCGCATGATCGCGCGCAAACGGAGCGCGATACCGTGCAACGCATTTTGCTCGAACTTTGAAGTGAATTGCCCGCCTCGCGCCGTCAATCCATTTGCTTGATTCACTCGGACCGAACATGCAATTCTCCTATCTGGTCACCTTCCAGCACCCCGACCCGAGCGCGCGCATCAGCGACGAAGATCGGCAGCGTATCCGCGCGTGCGTGGAGGATACGCCCGCGTTGAGCCGCGCGCGCCTGTACACGCCGTCCGCGGCGAAAGACTATTACACGAACGACGGACCATCGCCGATCTTCGCCATGCAACTCGATTTCGAAAGGCTCGCCGATCTGGAGTCGGCGATTGCCTCCGGCGGACATCTGCTGCAACTCGCAACGGGCGACTACTCAAGCCTCGCGACATGTGCGGTCGAGCAGCAGGTTATGGCAAGGCGGCCTTTTCCGGTGCTCGATTCGCACGCGCAGGTGCCGCAAGGCGCGTTGCCCTGTCAGTTTCTCGTTCACTATCCGGGCCGCGCCGAGAACTTCGACGATTGGCTTGCGTATTACCTGTCGCATCACCCGCAGATCATGAAGTTCTTCGACGGCGTGCGCGAGATCGAAATCTTCACGCGGGTCGATTGGGTTGATGCGATGCCGTGGAAGCGGGTGCACTACATGCAGCGCAACAAGCTGATGTTCGACAGCGCCGACGCAATCACGCGCGCGATGAACTCGCCGATTCGACACGAGATGCGCGCGGATTTCGAAAAATTCCCGCCGTTTGAAGGCAGCAACATCCATCACCCGATGTGGGCGGAAACGCTCTTCGCACCGACGCCCTAGTCGGCCCTGTCACGGCCGTCGTCATACAGGGGCAGGAAGCGGTGGTCTCTTCCACACCACCCAACAATGAACCTGAATAGAGCAGGCACGCTCGTGATCGCGAGCGTCCTCGCGTCCGCGTCCGCGTGCGCGGACGCAAACGCACAATCGAGCTATACGCTTTACGGCAGCATCGACGAGAGCATTGGGTATGTGACCAACACGAAGGGCGGCCGCGCAGCGGTGATGGGGCCGATAGCCGTACCGGACCAGTTCGGTTTCAAGGGAAGCGAAGACCTGGGCGGCGGCACGAACGCGATTTTCCGGCTTAAGAACGGCTATTTTTCGAATACCGGCAGTTTTACGACGGCGGCCCTGCCGTCGCTCGCTCCTTCGTCGACGAGTTCGCAGGCCTCGCTGCGCTTCGGAGTGCAGCACTTCTTCTGATAGGGTGCGAGCACGTTGGCCCTGAGGACACGGGCCGTTCCGTTCGCGGCGTCTTCGTTGCGGCGTGCATCTGCGCCTCGCGCGCTACTCTGTCTGTTCGCCCTCATGCCATTCCTTCCGTGCGTCGTGCGGCCTGCCCATCCGGCAGGGTCGCGCTTTTCCCTTTATTGACGCGGCGGACTGCATTACCTTGGCACTATGTTCCACCACGTGCTCGGATTTCCACAGGCGAATTCGCCCATCGGCACACAAGGGAGCCGCACCCGTTCGCAAGCGCACCAGGCGAGAAGGGCTGCGGCTGGCATTAATGAAAGTAAGCACGTTCACTTTTAGTTGCGAACTGGATGTGGAGACACCACCCTCATGAAGATCCATCAACTGCGCACACTCGTCGCAATTTCCGATACTGGAAGCATTCGCAACGCGGCGAAGGCGCTCGAACTTTCACCTGCGGCGGTCACCAAGGCGATGCGCGAACTCGAAGCCCAGGTTGGCGTGGCATTGATCGTCCGCGAGGCCTCCGGGATCATTCTGACCGACGCCGGGCAGGCTTTGCTGGCGCATGCCCGTCTGATGATTCAGCAGTTGCGACGCGCGCAAGACGAGATGGACCGCTTCTCCGGAGCGGGCAGGGAGCGGCTGACAGTCGCATTGCCGACCTGGATCGCCATCGCGCTGCTTGGCGGCATCATGAAGCGCTTCGAGCAGGAGATGCCCGATACGCGGCTTGTCTTCTACGAGAGCCTGCTGAGCGTCGCCGTGCCGAAATTGCGTGACGGTACGCTCGACCTCTCGGTGAATCGCGCCTGTCCGCCGTCATGCCGGGACGAATTCCAGCAAGTGCCGCTCTTCCTGGTGAGTTACGCGGTAGTGGGGCGTGCGGGACATCCGCTTGCGAAATGCCGCACGCTGTCGCAACTGAAGGGCGCGAGCTGGGTGTTGAACCGTGACTTCACGGAAAACGACGTTGAAGGTGACGGCCCATTCGGCGAGTACTTTCGCCGCCACAAGCCGCGCGTGCACGTCGCGCATTCCTCGTCGATGATGATCGGGCTGATTTGCAACACCGACGTCCTTTCGATCATGCCCTGGCCACTCGCGGAACTGCTCGTCGCGAAAGAGGGGTTGTGCGTGCTGCCCGTCACCGAGAGCATCCCTGAAGTGGAAGTGAACCTGATGTACCGGCGCGGCACCCCGCTAAGCGCTGCGGCAAAGGTCTTCATTCAAAGCCTTAAGGACACCATACTCGACGCGGCCAATTCGCCCGACCCAATGAGCAGGCGTGTCTTTCATGCGGTCGAATGCGTGTTGAGCTAATCCTGGCAATGTACTGAGCGCGGGACAAAGCAAAACGCAAAGCAAAACGCAAAGCAAAACGCGGGCCACAGCAATTTGACACGCGTTTTACGCGCATCTTTTTTTTCGCGGTTTGACCCGTCAACGAATAAACATAACCATTTCTCACGCCGATGACAGTGCTCCGGCGTTTGATATGAAGTGACGGTGCGTCGCGATCTTTTTTCTCGCCTCGAGCGAAGTGTCCACCGCGCTGATTCTTCATACCGCGCCAGTCATCGAGCGTCGATCCTGCCGCGCAATCTCGCGCTGCACCGAAACACCTTTCGATCAGTCACATTATGTTGAAGCTCAACGAAGCAGAACGGGACGTGGTCGCTCGCATCGAGCCTCATCGCGCGCTGTGCACGCACCTGAGCGACAGGCTCTGGGATCTTGCTGAGACCGCTTACTCGGAACACGTGTCCGCCGACCTTCAGATAAGGGAGTTGACGCGCGAAGGCTTTCGGGTGACGCAAGGCCTTGCGGGCATTCCGACAGCGTTCGTTGCGCAATGGGGCGAGGACGGACCGGTGATCGGTTTGCTGGGCGAGTACGATGCATTGCCCCAGTTGAGTCAGGTGGCGGGTTCCGCGACGCGCGCGCCGGTCGTGAATGCAGGCAACGGTCATGGTTGCGGTCACAATCTGCTGGGCGGTGCCGCATTGCTCGCCGCGCTGGCGGTGCGCGATCATTTGCGTGACAGGGGTGTCGCCGGCCGGATCCGCTACTACGGTTGCCCCGCGGAGGAAGGTGGCGCGGGCAAGACGTTCATGACGCGTGCCGGTGTGTTCGACGACCTCGACGCCGCGCTGACATGGCACCCGTCCAGCATCTATGCGATCGACGCAATGTCGACGCTCGCCACACTGCATGCGCGCTTCACATTTGCCGGCCGGGCCGCTCATGCGGCCGCCGCGCCGCATCTCGGCCGCAGCGCGCTCGACGCGGTCGCGTTGATGAACGTGGCGGCCAATTACCTGCGCGAGCACATTCCGTCCGACGCGCGCCTGCACTACGCGATTCACGATACGGGCGGTCGCGCGCCGAACGTCGTGCAGGCTCGCGCGGAGGTCGTCTACCAGATACGCGCGCCCGAGCTTGAAGTCGTGCGTTCGCTTCATGCGCGTCTGCTACGGATCGCCGAGGGCGCCGCGATGATGACCGAGACGGCGATGCACGCACGCGTTGAGAAGGCGATGTCGAATATGCGCCCGAATCCCGTGCTCTCGGATCTGATGCATGCGCGCATGCAGGCGCTCGGCCCCGTCCCGTTCGACGATGAAGACCGGGCTTTCGCGCGTGTGATGCAGCAAGCCATTTCGAAGGAAGAAGCGCGTGCGAGCCTCGCCATATTCGGTGCCGCGCATCTAGAGGGCGAACTCCACGACGCTGTTTTGCCGGCGGAGCGGATTCCGGCCGTTCTGGCCGCTTCGACCGACGTCGGCGATGTCAGCTGGGTGGTGCCGACGGCCCGCTGCCTCGTGCCATGCTTCGCGCTCGGCACGCCGTTCCATTCATGGCAACTGGTCGCGCAGGGCAAGTCGTCGCTGGCCCACAAGGGGATGACGCATACCGCCAAGGCGCTGGCCGTCACGGCGGCGGCGCTGTATCGCGATCCGGCTACGCTCGCAGCCGCGAAACGGGCGCTGCGGGAGCAGTCGGCCGATGCGGCGTACCAGTGTCCCATTCCGTCCGACGTCGAACCGCCCGTCGCCGCTGCCACCGGCGATGCGCGCCGGCGCAGCACGTTGCGTGGCGCGTTTCCGTCGCAGTATGCAGGAGTGCAATCGTGAGTCAGTTGTGCAATGAGCGCATGGTCGAAATCGCGGCTCTCGTCGATGCGAAGAAGGACGGCTTGATCCGGCTTTCCGACGAGATATGGGGGTTCGCCGAAACGCGCTGGCAGGAGTTTCAATCCGTTGAAGCGCAGCTTGCCGTGCTCGAGCGCGAAGGATTCCATGTGACGCGCAACGTCGGCGGTATTCCGACCGCGTTCAGCGCGCAGTGTGGAGAGAGTGGCCCCGTCATCGGCTTTCTCGGTGAATACGATGCGCTTTCGGAAATGAGCCAGCTCGCGGGAGCGGTCGAGCCGATGCCGGCGTGCGAGGGCGCGAATGGTCACGGGTGCGGCCACCATCTGCTCGGTGCCGGCGCACTGCTGGCGGCGATCGCCATGCGCGACTATCTCGCGCGCCATCAGCTTGCGGGCATCGTGCGTTATTACGGTTGCCCTGCGGAAGAGGGCGGCGCGGGCAAGACCTACATGGCGCGCGCAAATGCATTCGATGACCTCGACGCGGCGTTGGCCTGGCATCCAGGCCCTTATTCGGGCGTGTTCAAGTACAAGTCACTCGCCGTCATTCAGATGGCGTTCCGTTTCGCGGGAATCGCGTCTCACGCGGCCGCGTCGCCGCAGCTCGGGCGCAGTGCGCTGGACGCCGTCGAGCTCATGAACGTCGGCGCGAACTTCATGCGCGAGCACATGCCGTCGGATGCACGGGTGCATTACGCAATCACCGATGCCGGCGGATATGCGCCGAATGTGGTGCAGGCCAATGCCGAAGTGTTGTACGTCGTGCGCTCCCCCAATCTCGACGACGCCCGCCAACTGGCGGCCCGCGTCGAGCAGATTGGACGTGCCGCGGCGCTGATGACGGATACGCAGGTCAGCATCGAATTCGATCGCGCATGCTCGAACGTACTGCGCAACGGCGTGATCGAGCAGTTGATGATGGACGCGCTCGCGACGCTCGGCGCACCGCCCTTCGATGAAGTCGATCAGGCATTCGCAACCGAACTGACGCGGCATATGGCCGACGCCGATCTGCGCGAGTGCATCGAATCGTATCGCGGCGATCCGGGCGAACGCGGCCTGAGCGTGCGCGCACTTGTGCTGCACGATGAGCCGGGCACGCTGACGGGTTCCAGCGACGTCGGCGACGTGAGCTGGATCGCGCCGACGGCGCAGTATCTCGGCGCGTGCTACGCGATCGGCACAAACATGCACACGTGGCAGCTCGTCGCGCAGGGAAAGCTGCCGGCCGCGCACAAGGGCATGGTGCACGCCGCCAAAGTCATGGCCGGCACGGCGGTCCAGTTGTGCCTCGACCCCGCGCATCTCGAGGCCGCGAAGGCCGAGCACGCACTTCATTCGGGCGGACGTCCTTACGTCAGCCCGATTCCTCCCGACGTGCAGGCGCCACCCGTGCGAAAGGCGAAGCAACCCTCAATCGAACAGGAGAAGGCCTGACGTGACAATGATTTCTTACTTCCTGACTGCTCGGGAGCCCACACGGCCGGCGGAGACCGACGCTTTTGCCGAATTCCGTACGGAACTCGCGCGGATTCCGCATCTGCGCCACGCCGATTTGCACAGACCGGCGGATGTCGAAACTTATCATCGCGACGGCGCCGCTCCACGTGCCGCGATGAGACTCGTATTCGATTCGATCGAGGCGCTGGAGTCGCAATTGATGCCCGGGGGCCGACTGCTCGAACTTGCCGGCTCAGCGTTGTGGCGGCATGTTGCCGGCGAGCAGATGACGCAGCAGGCCATGCTCACGCGGAGCTTCCTGTCGTCCGGCCACCCGCCGGCAGGCGCGGATGACACGCAAGCATGCAGCTACCTCGTGCATTACCCCGGACAGGCGGAGGACTTCAACGCGTGGCTGCGCCACTACGTCAGCCACCATCCGCAAATCATGCTCGACTATCCCGACGTGATGCAGGTGCAGGTATTCACCCGTCTTGACTGGTGCGACGCGATGCCTTTCGAGCGTGTCTCGTACATGCAGCGCAACCAGCTGACCTTCCCTTCGATCGACGCGCTGATGCACGCGCTCGAGTCGCCCGTACGCGCGCGGATGCGGAAGGATAACCAGAACTTCCCCGCGTTCTCCGGCGGCGCCAGGCACTTTGCGATGCGCACGTCATTCGTGAACGGAATCTGACAGGCTGCAGGCGGATGTGTTCTAAATAACTATTAATCGACCAATTGGTTTGGAGTACATATAAAATGACAAAGTGTGGGAAGACCGTCGTCGCATTAGCGGTCGCAGAACTGCTTTGCGCATCATCTGCATGGGCCGGTGAGTCGTTTCAGATTCTGGTGCCGGATGCATTCGTGGGGACGAGTGGAACGATCCTGTATGGCGTCGCCGATGCCGGTCTGCAGTACAGCCACGCCGGCAGCAAAGAGGTGCTGGGCATGGAAAGCGGCGCGGGAGCGACCTCGCGGTTCGGTTTTCTGGGCGTTGAGCAACTGGGCGGCGGCTTTTACGTGCGCTTTAACCTGGAGTCGGCCCTCAAGCTGACGAACGGCACGGCAGGCAGCACCACGGCGCAGGGCGAGAGCACGTTTTTCAGCCGGGAAGCGAATATCTCACTTATTTCGAACGACTGGGGGCGGATCAAAATGGGCCGCCAGTATCCGACCGAGCTCTCCCTTTCGCTCGACCCGTTCTATGGCGTCGGCGCCTTTTCTCCGTACGGCTCGCTGGCGGCGCTCAGCCTGGATCTGGGCAAGGCGGCGACGATCGGCGACTCCCGGATCAGCAATGCGGTCGCGTATATGACGCCGGTCATCGGCGGGTTTCAGTTCGAGGTGATGGGCGCACCGCGCGGTGTTACGACTCCTGGCTATCCGGAAAGCTACTTTCAGGGCGCCCAGCTGGAATACCTGAATGGTCCGCTATATCTCGGCGCGTTCTACGATGTCATCCGCACGGACCCGACGGCGGCATTGCCTTCAGTCAAGAACAAGTGGCTGGGCGCGGGCGCAATGTACGACTTCGGCGGCGTCAGGCTGTCGTACGAGTTCAACATGACGGTGCCGGATTACCCGCAGTATTGCATTGCCACGACGCACATGATCGGCGTGAATGCGCGGCAAGGGACCAACGACATCAAGTTCTCCGCCGTCTATCGCAATGTTGCGGGCAAACCAGCGGCGAACTCATTGGCGTTTGGACTTGGATACGACTACAACCTCTCCAAAGTGACGGCTCTCTATGTGCGCCTCGGTTACGTCGTCAATCAGAAGAATGCAATCGCGACGCTGGCGAACGGCTCGTTGAGCCAACCGGGCGACGATCAAAGCGTGGTTGCAATCGGTATCCGCAAGCGCTTCTAATCGAGCCGCAAGCGTCCAGAACGAGCTTCGCCGCACGCGTTGGGCGTGCGGCGAGCCATGCAACCGCGATTGAACGTGGAGTGACCTTAGGCCGTCACGGCTTGCGACGCAGGTGCGGGTGTGCCCGCAGCGCGTGCCGGCGGCGGCGTGACGTCGCCGGGGATCGGGCATTGATACGGCTTCATGCCGCGTTTGCGATGCAGTTCTTCGCGAGCGGCGCGCAAGGTTTCGGGTTGTCCCGCGAGGTCGATGCCGGTGGCGGCGAGGGTCTTGGCGGCGAGCAGCATGCCCTTGTGAGCCAGCGAAAGCTTGCCTTGCGAGACCATCTGCCATGAATGAAAACCCGTGCCCCATGCATAACAGGCTGTCAGGCATTGGGTCGTCGGCGCTGCCCAGCTCACGTCGCCGACGTCCGTCGACCCCGTAACGGGCCGCTCCACCTCCGGGCGATACGGCAGGATCTCGGGAATGATGGGGCGGGGATCGCGCAGCGCCGCTGCGAAATGCCGCGACGCGTTCGCGAGATCGTCAGGGTTGATGGTCTTCTGAATCTCCGTGGCGAAAGCGACTTCGTCCGCCGTCACGTTCATGCTGCCGATGGCTTGCATGTTCCGATCCAGCACCGTGTCGAGCGTGTCGTTGTGCAGCACGTTGGAGCAGGCCTTGTCGAACACCATCTCGACGCGCGTGCCGGTCATCAGGGCGGCGCCCTCGGCGATCTGCTTCACGCGCTCGAACAGTTCGATCGCTTCCGGGCTGCTTCGAGCGCGAATCGTATAGAGCGTTTCGGCGAGAGCCGGCACGACATTCGTCGATATGCCGCCGGAGTTGATGTAGGCGAAATGGACGCGAGCCTGATCGGGCATGTGCTCGCGCAGATAATTGACGCCGATGTTCATGAGCTCGGCTGCGTCGAGCGCGCTGCGGCCCAGGTGCGGTGCGAGCGCGGCATGCGACGCTTTGCCGTGAAAGCGGAAATACGCCTGAACGTTGGCCAGCGTCGCGTTCATGAAGACGGAGTTGGCCACCGATGGATGCCAGCACAGCGCGACATCCAGATCGTCGAAGAGACCGGCGCGAGCCATGAAGGTCTTGCCCGCCGCGGCCTCTTCCGCAGGGCAACCGTAAAAGCGCACGGTGGCCTCGATGCCGTGCGCCACGAAATAGTCGCGCGCTACGACGGCGGCCAGATGCGAGGCGGTGCCGAGCAGGTGGTGGCCGCAGCCGTGACCGTTGCCGTTCGCCTCGCCCGTGGCGGGCCGGCACGCCGTGGCACCGCTCTCCTGGTTTAGGCCCGCGAGTGCGTCGTATTCGCCGAGAAAACCGATCACGGGGCCGCCGCTGCCGGCTTGCGCCATGAACGCCGTCGGCATGCCGGCGACGCCGCGCGTCACGGTAAAGCCGGCCGCCTCGATCGCTGACGCGTGCCGTTCAGCCGATTCGAATTCGGCATAACGCATTTCAGCCAGTGACCAGATATCGTTGGCCAGCGCGATGTAGCCGTCTTTTTTCGACTCGACGAGTTCCACCACCTTTGCAATATGTTTCACTACGACTCCTGGCGTTGTTGCACGCGCCTGCAGCACATGCGATGAGGGAAACGGGCGGTATGTCGGTGCCGCCTCTTTTTTAGCGTATTGCGTGATGATGACAAGTGGAAGGAGGGTTCAGGTGGCGTTGTTCACTTTTGGTTGCGCATGGATCGATTGCCTCGTGACATGCTTGGCATGACGTATCGGCAGGGCGCGCAGGAGCGTTATTCACGATCTGAGGCATCGCGTGAGTGACGGTGCAAGAGTTGCGCCATCGTTTCCTTTTTATGAGGATTTTTGGCGTTGCGTTGACAGTCTTAATGTGGAAAGTCACTATTTTTTCAAGCGGACGGCAGGGGTCGTCGGCACCTCGAATAAACGGGAGACAGTTTGTGTCGCAACTTTCCGCTGGTACCCAGGCAACGTCCGTGGGGCGATCCGAAGGTCGCGCTTCGCCATCCATGCGCGACGTCGTGGCAGTTGTCGCCGGCAACGCGCTAGAGTTTTACGATTTCACTGTCTACGCATTCTTTTCGGTATTCATCGGCCGTGCGTTCTTTCCGTCGTTCTCGCCGGCGACGCAGATTATCGGCGCGGTGGCCGTGTTCGGCGTCGGCTTCGTCGCGCGTCCGCTTGGCGGGGTGGTTATCGGCGCGTATGCCGATCGGCGGGGGCGCAAGGCGGCGCTGACGTTGACGTTTGGCCTGATGGCTCTGGGCACCGCGATCATCGCGTTCACGCCGACCTATGCGCATATCGGCATCTTCGCACCGTTGCTGGTCGTTATTGGGCGTCTGCTGCAAGGACTGTCCGCCGGGGGCGAAGCCGGACCCGCCACGTCGTATCTGCTCGAAACCGCAGCGGCGGGCCGCCGCGGCCTCTATACGAGCTGGCAACTTGCGACGCAAGGCATCGCCGCGCTGATGGGCGGACTGGTCGGCTATACCGTGTCGTCGGTGCTTTCTGTTGAAGCACTGGGGGCGTGGGGCTGGCGCATTCCGTTCATGCTCGGCCTGTTGATTGCGCCACTCGGCATCTACATCCGCAGCCGGTTGCGCGAGACGCTCAACGCCGAACACGCGGTGAAGAGCAATCGCGAACTGCTGCGCGGCATCGTCGATACGCACCTGTCCGAACTCGTGCTCTCCAGTTGTGTGCTGATCGGTCCGACCATCACCGTGTATGTGGTCGGCCATTACATGACCACGTATGGCATCCGCGTGCTGCATCTGCCGACTTCGACGTCCATGCTCGTGGGGCTTGTCACGGGCGGGGTCGGCATTGTCGCGTCGCTTGGCGCGGGCATTTATTTCGACCGCTTTCCGCGCAGCCGCTTGCTGGTCGTGCCGCAGTTCCTGTCGATTCTCGCGGTGCTGCCCATGTTCGCGTGGGCGTTGCACGCGGGCACAGGCAGTGTCTTTCTCGGCATGGTCGCGCTGCTGACTTTGCTGCGCGTGCTGATGTCGCCATTTCACCTGTGCGTCATTCCTGAGCTTTTCCCGCAGGCCGTGCGCAGCACGTGCGTGTCGATCTGCTACAGCGTGCCGACGACGATTTTCGGCGGCACGGCGCAACTGGTGGTGGCCTGGCTGGCGACGGTCACGCCCAACCCAATGGCGCCTGCATGGTATCTGCTAGGGGCCAACGTGATCTCGTTCGCCGCAGTGTTTGTACTCGATCGGCGCCGCCGTGCGCGGCTCACCGACCAAGAAAATCGGATCAATCGGTAAATCACAGGACGCGTAGCGCATCCAGCGACACCGCAGGCGATCGATACTGCATGAATTTCCCGGCCATTACATACCGAAACTGGCCGACTTTAATAGGAACTGGAAATCATGCATTGGATCGTTTTCTGCACCGACAAGCCTGGTGCCCTGGCACTTCGCGAAACCAACACCCCGAAACATCGCGCCTATCTGGAGAGTGGCCCAATCACGCTCGTCACGTCCGGACCATTGGTGGATGACGCCGGCGAGACCAAGATCGGCAGTTTCTTTCTCGTTGAGGCGCAAACACGCGCTGAAGTCGAGACATTCAATCGCAATGACCCACTCTTCGCCGCGGGCGTCTGGGACGACATCAGAATTCACCGGTTTCATCGCAAGGTCGGTTAAACGCCTGGCAGCCGGCGCTCCGCGCGTCCCGGCTGTGCGTCCAGACAGTCAGGGTTAACCGGGGCATCTTTAGTCTTTGACATCGGCATTCTTGCAAATTATTATGCAAACGATTGCACAGACGGAGACACCCCGTGGAAAATTCGAACCATCTGAAGAACATCGTCGACGATGCCGCGTCGATAACCGCGGTTGTCAAGGCGGCCATGAGCCAGACCGACAATCCCCGCCTCAAGGAGATCCTCGACGCGCTAGTGGATCATGGCCACGCGTTCCTGAAGCAGGTCAAGCTGACCGACGAGGAGTTCGAGAAGGGCCTGGATTTCGTGAGGGCGGTCGGTCTGGCTTGCAACGACAAGCACAATGAAGTCGTTCTGCTTGCCGACGTGCTGGGTCTCTCGACGCTCGTCACCTTGCTGAATAATTCGGACGCCAGTGGCCGCACGCCGGGCGCCCTGCTGGGGCCGTTCTACCGGGGCGACTCGCCGAAGTATGCAAATGGCGAATGCATTGCGTGCGCGAACTCGCCCGGCTCCCCGCTCTTCGTGAACGGCCGCGTGCTCAACACCAAAGGCGAGCCGGTTGCCAACGCGAAAGTCGACGTCTGGCAGGCCTCGCCAGTGGGTCTGTATGAAAACCAGGACTCGAGCCAGCCCGACAAGAACCTGCGCGGTCACTTCTACACCGACAGCGAGGGACGGTTCACCTGCAAGAGCGTACGCCCCGCGGGCTACCCAGTGCCCACAGACGGGCCGGTAGGCGTGCTGCTTGAAAGTCAGAACCGGCACCCGTTCCGGCCGGCGCATCTGCACTTCGTCATCATCGCGGAAGGCTATGCGACCCTGGTCTCGCAAGTATTCGCCGATGACTCGGAGCACCTGCATTCCGACGTGGTGTTCGGTGTCAACCGCCGTCTCGTCGGCACGTTCGAGCGTCACGATCACGGCACGGGTCCGCGGCAGGAGGTAGACAGGCCGTACTACACACTGGACTACGACTTCGTGCTTGCCGAAGGAACGCCGACCTATCCCACTCCCCCGATCAAGTAACGAAGAGGTCTCACGTGTCCAACACACTTTCAGGGAAGGTCGCGGTCATCCTGGGCGGAACCGGCGGTATCGGCGCCGCGGCAGCACGCCGCCTTGGGCAAGCCGGCGCCAGTGTCGTCGTTGTCGGTCAGCGTGATCTGGCGCGAGCGCAACGCGTGGCCGACGACTTGCCGGGCGAGGGCCACAGCGCGGCGCTTGCATCCATCACCGCGAGCGAAAGTCTGAACGCGCTGGCCGCTCTGGTGCGCGACCGGTATGGCCGCGCGGATATTCTGGTGAACACAGCGGGCTTCACCCAGCCCGTCAAGCATGCCGATCTGAACGCGCTCACCGACGAATTGATCGATGAGATTCTGAAGGTCAACTGGCGCGGCCAATTCGCGGCCATTCGCGCGTTCCGCGAACTGCTCGATGAATCGGGAGACGGCCTGGTCGTCAACGTTTCCTCGATATCCGGCACCACGGGCGTGGGCAGCAACATCGCTTACTGCGCGGCCAAAGCCGGGCTTGATGTGATGGCGGTCTCGCTTGGCCGTGCGCTTGCCCCTCGCATTCGTGTCCTGAACGTGTCCCCGGGAGTGGTCGATACGACTTTCGTGCCCGGCCGCGGCGACGACTTCAACGACAAGGTTGCCGCCACCACGCCGCTAGGGCGCATCGGGACGCCGGACGATATCGCGGCGGCCATCGAAACCTGCGCCACTCATCTGAAATTCAGCACCGGGGTGACCATCGTCGTCGACGGTGGACGTCGCCTGAACTAGTTGCAGCGAGGACCAGCATGCATTCCCGCAAGACCATCATTACTTGCGCTGTCACAGGCAATATCACCAAACCGGAGCAACATCCGGGGCTGCCGATCACACCCGGGCAGATCGCGACCGCGTCGCTCGAGGCCGCACAGGCCGGCGCGGCTGTCGTTCACATCCACGTGCGCGATCCCGAAACCGGGCGGCCCTCGATGGACGTGGCGCTTTACCGGGAAGTCATCGAGCGCATCCGCGCGGTGAATACCGATCTCATCATCAATCTGACGACAGGCCCTGGTGGCCGCTTTATCCCCAGCGATGATAATCCCCGAGTCGCGGCGCCAGGCACTACGTTGCTGCCGCCGGAAAAGCGCGTCGAGCATATTCTCGAACTCAGGCCGGACATTTGCAGTCTCGACCTGAACACGATGAACTCCGGCGGTGATGTTGTCATCAATACGCCTAAGAATGTCACGCGCATGGCGAACGTTATCCGCGAGGCGGGCGTCAAGCCTGAACTCGAGATATTCGACTCCGGTGACCTGCACCTCGCGCTGGATCTGATCAAGGAGGGCGTTCTTGACGGTCCGGGGCTCTGGACCCTGGTGATGGGCGTCAAATACGGCTTCTCGGCCAGTCCCGAAACTCTTCTCTACGCGCGTAACCTGTTGCCGCATGGCGCCGTCTGGTCGGCGTTCGGTGTCGGCCGGTCCGAATTCCCGATCGTGGCCCAAGCCTGGTTGGCGGGCGGCCATGTGCGAGTCGGACTTGAAGACAACATTTATATCGCCAAAGGCGTGCTCGCCGAAAGCAATGCCGCGCTGGTCACTCGTGCCCGCGACATTGTGCATTCGCTGGGCGGCGAATTGGCGACCTGCCA
Organism: Paraburkholderia ginsengiterrae; assembly: GCF_001645125.1. Lineage (GTDB taxonomy): Bacteria > Pseudomonadota > Gammaproteobacteria > Burkholderiales > Burkholderiaceae > Paraburkholderia > Paraburkholderia ginsengiterrae. Next base: position 61,012 of record NZ_LXKA01000221.1, read on the forward strand.
GGAAGCACGCGAGCTTCTGGGGCTGAACCGATAAGCGCGGTTCGGAACAGCTCGGCCTGTCATCTTGACCTATTAGGAAATAAATAATGAAAACGGTTCGTGTACTGGAAAAGAGCGCCGGCATCGACTCGCTCGATCTGCATATTGGCGCGCAGGACGCACCAGACGTCGACTTTGCCGAGTGTCTCGTGCGCGTGGTGAGTGCCGCGGTGAATCCGAGCGACGTGAAGGCGGTGCTGGGCTTCATGCCGCATGCGGTGTGGCCGCGTACGCCGGGCCGCGATTACGCCGGCGTTGTTGTCGAGGGGCCGCAGGAAATGCTCGGCAAGGAAGTGTGGGGCAGCGGCGGCGAACTGGGCATTCGTCGCGACGGCTCGCATGCCGGCTATCTTGCCGTGCCTGTGGGCAGTGTGCGCGCCAAGCCCGCCAATCTGACCATGGAGGAAGCGGGCGCGATCGGCGTCCCCTTCGTGACTGCTTTCGAAGGACTGCAACGGGCCGGGGGCGTGGAAGAAGGCGACGTCGTCCTCGTGCTGGGGGCCAACGGCAAGGTGGGGCAGGCGGCGATACAGCTTGCGACTCAGGCTGGGGCCAAGGTGATCGGCGTTGATCGCAAGAATGCATCGTACATCGGCCACGCGAACGCCGACGTGACCATGATCGACGCCTCGTCGCAGAACTTCGATGAGGTGGTTCGTGAAATGACAGACGGCCATGGCGCTGACATCGTGTACAACACGGTTGGCAGTCCATACTTTGAGAAAGCCAACAAGGCCATGGCGGTGCGAGGGACACAGATCTTCATTTCCACCATTGAACGTCCGGTGCCATTTGACATCTTCACGTTCTATCGAGGGCAGCACACCTATGTCGGCATCGATACGCTCGCACTCGACAGCACGGAGGGCGCGCACATTCTCGACGCGCTGTTGCCGGCTTTCGAGCGTGGCACGTTAAAGCCCTTTCCGATTGTCGAGGGTTTTGTCTTCGATCTCGCCGACGCGGCGCATGCGTATCAGGCTGTTTTCCGTGGCGCGGCTAACCGGGTTCTGCTCAAGCCATGAACGTCACCCGCTTCGAAGAGGCGCCTGAGTATTTTCCGCCCAACCACTTTTCGATGCGGTGTGTCCGGCTTCAAGGACATGAGGCCGGACCGGCGGAGTCGCTGTGGCTGGGTGTGTCGGCGATCGAGCCGGGCGGCTACACCACATTGGATGCGTCGCCGGTTGAAAAGCACTATGTGGTGCTGGAAGGTCAGGTCACCGTCGTGACCGGCGAGGGCGAGGTTGCTCTGTCGGCATTCGATTCATGCCGTCTCGCGCCTGGAGAGCGGCGTGCATTGCAGAACCGCTCCGGGCGACCGGCGAAGATTCTGCTGGCGATGCCGTTTCCGCAGCCCGGGCACGGCCGATGAGGCGGCTGTTGTGACAGGCGCACGCGAGCTTGCCATGGCGACCTGCAAGGGTTGCGCATGATGGTCACCACGAGTGTCGTGACGGATGTGCGGCTTGGCGCGGGTGAATATCGGCACGCCGAAACCGCCGCGGTCGGATGCTTTCTCTATGCGCGGCAGGGCGGTGCGTGGATAACAGCGGGACGGCGCGCATTCTGTGTGACGCAGGGCAATGGCATCTGGCTTCCGCCGGCCCACACACACAGCGTCTGCGCGGTGTATGGAGCCGACCTTTGCGCGCTTCGAATCGATACCGCTCTGTGCGCCGGTTTCGCACCGGCGGCCCGCGTTCTGAATTGTTCCGACGTATTGATCGCGATCTTCTCGGCGGCGCAGCGGTCGGTTGTCGAACGTTCGTATGCGGCAGTAGTGGCGCTGTTAGCCGATGAACTGCGTGTGGCGTCCGAAATTAGCGGAATGTTTTCTGTCCGCATGCCCTCGCCGGGAAGCCGCGTCGCGACGTTATGCGAGGCGCTGCTCATGCATCCAACCAAGGATCTGGCGATCGAGGACGCGGCAAGCCGGGCGGGAGTCAGTTGCCGCACGTTGAGCCGGATCTTCACGAAGGAACTGGACGCCAGTGTCGGCCGTTGGCGCCGGGAGGCGCAGGCAGGGGTGGCGATGTGCGCGCTGGTGCACGGAATCTCAGTGGCCGGGACGGCCCGTGCTCTTGGATTCACATCGAGCGCGTTTTCGACGTTCTTTAAATCGCGGATCGGCAATGCGCCGCGCGAATGGCTCGCGCGTCAGCGCATCAGGCCACCCGCATGAAGCGCGTCAGGTCGAACGTGGCCCTTATGTGATCAATCCGCCGAAGCAGATGCGGCTTTCGGTGCTCTCGCGCGCAGCGGTGTGCTGCGCGGTACGGCGGTCGAGCCGCGCACCATCAGTTCGGGAGGAAGCGTAATACGGTGTGGCGCTGCGCCCGGGTTCGCGATCATCCCGAGCAGGAGTTTCGCGGCCTGGCGCCCCATTTCGCGGTGCTGGATGCGCAGCGTGGTCAAGGGCGGATGGAGCATGTCGAGAAGCGGCATGTCGTTGTGACCGATGAGCGAAATATCTTTCGGGCACACCAGACGTTGTTCGGCGAAAACGTCATAGCATCCCAGCGCGATCAGGTCGTTCGCCGCAATGACCGCCGTCACGCTCTTGTGCTCCTTCAGCAGTTGGTCGCACGCCACCCGGCCCGCTTCGCGCGTGAATTCCGCGGCCTCGAGGATCACCGTTCCCGTCAGCCGATGCTGCTGCGTCGCCATCTGAAAGCCCTGGATGCGCGAGAGCCCGGTTGCCAGACGCTCAGGACCGGCGAGATGCGCAATCCGCTTGTGCCCCAGCTCCACCAGGTGATCGACCGCGAGCTTCATGGAGAGGAAGTCATCGTTGATCACTTCCGGCACCTGTCCGCCTTCCTCCGCGCGATTCACCAGCACGACGGGTATGCCGTCGATAATGCAACGGCGTACTAACGGGTCGTGACGGGCAGCGGTAGCGAGCACGAGGCCGTCGACCTGGCGCTCGAGCATCTGCTCGAGCATGCGTTCCTGATCTTTCGCCGTACCAACGGTGTTGGCGATCAGGACGCCATAGCCTTCGGCCGCGAGCTCTTCCTCGATGCCGCAGACGATTGGTGGGAATACTGGGTTCTCGATATCCGGCAGGCACACGCCGACCACCCTGGACTGGCCTCCGCGAAGCGCGGAAGCGAGCTTGTTCTGCCGGTAACCGAGCGATTTCGCGGACGCCAACACTCTGCGGACCACTTCGTCCCCAATCAGGTGACGGGTTGCGGGATTCAGGGCGCGCGAGACCGTCGACGCGTTGACCGACGCATGCTGCGCGACTTCGCGAATGGTGACGCGGTTCGTTGCCCGGGAGTCTGATGTTTTGGCCATGGAAGTCATTGTATAGATGCAAAGGGTTGCTCTCAATATTGCAGGTACAAACCCTACGTGCCGGAGGGTATAAATGAATTGACAACGATATCTGCGTGGATAGTGTATGCATACGTTTGCATAAAGATTTCCGTGCGGTAAAAAAGCCGCAACGGCATTCATAACGCGGCAAAAAACGGGCTGACAAGCGCCCCGTTTAGCAAACGATTGCATGAATTGTGCAAGGATTGGACGCTCGCCCGGGATGCATTCCCGCAACCGGGCCGCCATACCGGGCCCGCGCTTGAGGCCTGGCAAGAACACATCAAACGGAGACGACCTTGAAACTGACGACAAAACTGACGAGCCGACAGGCGAAAAAACGCATCCTCATCACCTGTGCGTTCGCACTGGGCATGGCCGCGGGATCAAGCGCGTTTGCAACGGGCGAGAGCGTTGCGGCCTTCTACAAGAATCAGGTCGATCCCCATTTCGCGCTCGTTCACGCCGGCGTCGACGCGGCGGCGAAGGAACTCGGCGTTTCGGTGACCCATTACGCGCCGACCCGGCCCAACGATCTCGGCGAGCAGCTCAGTGAGCTCGAAGACGTGAGTGTCAGAAAACCCAGCGTCGTGCTGTTCATGGGCGTCAATCCTCATGGCGTCGTTCCGGCAATCGAGAAGGTCAACGCTATCGGTATCCCGATCGTCAACTACAACGACCGGGTCGCCGGCGGCAAATTCGCCTCCGTCGTTGTCGCCGATGACTTCAATCTGGGGCTGGACGTCGGCCGCTATCTGCTGAAGAGCCTGGGTGGGAAAGGCAATGTCGTCATTCTGGAAGGTGTGAAGGGTTCCACCACGAGCGACGAGCGGGTGCGCGGTTTTCACAAGGCACTGGAAGAGTTTCCGAACGTCAAGCTCCTCGCGTCCCAGCCCGCGAACTATCAGCGTTTGCAGGCGCTTCAGGTCATGGAAAACCTGATTCAGTCGAATCCGAAGATCGACGGCGTGCTCGCGGCGGCGGACGTGATGGCGATGGGCGCGATCGAGGCATTGGAGGCGGCTGGCCAGAAGCAGACCAAGGTGGTCGGTATCGGCGGCGTGCCGGAGTCGGTGAAGGCCATCAAGGACGGCAGGCTGCTCGCGACCGCCGAGTTCAACGGCTATAAGATGGGCTGCATTGCCACGATGGCGGGCGTACGAACGGTGCGTAAGGAGTCCGTACCGCAGACCATTCTGATCAAAGGCATCGTCATCGACAAGACGAACTATGCGCCGTTCGAAGCGCCGGGCGACAAGCGGCAGTGTCCGAAGTGGGACGACATTGTGAGTAACTAACCATGGAAACAACCATTCCGACCCGTGACGTGCCTCTTCTGGAATTGCGCAAGATCTGCAAGAGCTTCCCCGGCGTGCGTGCTCTGACTGACGTCGACCTCAAGTTGTATGCCGGCGAGGTGCATATGCTTCTCGGGGAGAACGGCGCCGGAAAGTCGTCCTTGATGAAGGTGCTTTTCGGTGCGTATAGAGCCGACTCCGGCGAGTTCTTCGGCGACGGTCAACCGATAACCATCGAGTCGCCAGCTGATGCCAAACGGCTCGGCATTGCGGTGATCTTTCAGGAGTTCTCACTCGTACCGCATCTGAACATCGCGCAGAACATCTACCTGGGGCGCGAGCCGCGCAATCGCTTTGGTCTGATCGACCATCGCACGATGCATCTCGATGCCAGGGCCGCGCTAGAAGAGCTTGGACTTGCCTACGATACGCATGCGTACGCGGCCGATCTCGGCGTCGCGCAGCAGCAGATGGTGGAAATTGCCAAGGCGCTCTCGCACGAGGCACGCGTGGTGGTCATGGACGAGCCGACGGCAGCGATCTCCGATCGCGAGGCCGAGGCGCTGTTCAGTGTCGTCAGGAAGCTGCGCGCCTCCGGTGCGGCGATTGTCTATATCTCGCACCGCATGAAGGAGGTATTCGACCTGGGCGATCGCGTCACGGTACTGCGTGACGGTCGCCTGGTGCAGTCGATGCTGGCCACCGCGGCAACACCCGATGAACTGATCGCATTGATGGTGGGCCGCTCGGTCGGGACCGTGTACAAGCGCAACTACTTCGGTGAGCCGGGCGAAGTGGCGCTCGACGTGCGTCAGTTGACAACGGCCACCGGCGTTCGCGGAGTCGACCTGCAGGTCCGGTGTGGCGAGATCGTCGGACTCTCAGGACTGGTCGGCGCCGGGCGCACGGAGGTTGTGCGAGCGGTCTTCGGCGCGGACCCGATTCAAACCGGCCACGTCACTGTATTTGGGGCGCCTGTGACCGGCGGTCCGCACAAAGTCGCGGCGATGGGCGTGGGTCTGATTCCTGAGAACCGTAAGCAGGAGGGGCTTGCGCTCAAGCGTTCCGTGCATGAAAACCTGCTCACTGCCAGCTTGTGGAAACTGTTCCCGCGCGGATGGTATCAGGCGGAAAAAGCAAAGAGAGCGACCAGATCGCTCATCGATTCCTTGCGGATCGCACCGGGCGACCCCGGTAAGAGCGCCCGTGTTCTCAGTGGCGGCAATCAGCAGAAGATCGTGATCGGTAAATGGCTCAGTGCCGGTTGCCGCCTGTTCATATTCGATGAACCGACGCGCGGCATCGACATCGGCGCCAAGACCGAGATCTTCAACCTGATCGAGAAGCTGATCAAAGACGGCGCCGCAGTCCTGCTTATCAGTTCCGAATTGTCGGAGATCGTTCATGTTTGCGATCGCGCCTACGTGATGCGCGAAGGCGTGGTTTCGGGCGAGTTGTCCAAAGAAAACCTGAGCGAACAGAACATTCTTCGCCTGGCGATGCATGGGAGTTAAATGATGGAAGCAACGGTTGAAAGAATCAGCGTAATGCGAAAGCGGCGGCCAGTGCCGTCGATAGTCGCGGCGAGCGCCATACTCGCGGCGGCGGCGATGCTTGGAGTGCCCGGGTTCGCATCGAGTGGGAATATCACCAACATCGGCCTGCAGGTTTCGATCCTGCTCATGATTGCCATGCCGATGACGCTGGTCATTCTGAGCGAGGGGCTCGACCTCTCCGTGGGGGCGCTCCTCAGTCTCTGTGCGGTTGTCTTCGCTCAGACTCTGGGGTTGGGGTGGGGCATCGCACTGGCGTTATGTGCATCGGTGGCGGTGGGAACACTGACTGGCCTCTTCAACGGCGTACTCATCGCGAAGCTGGGGCTACCGCCCTTTGTCGTGACACTCGGCACGCTCGGCATTGCCCACGGTGTCGCGCTAGTGCTGACGGACGGCAACGCGGTTGTCGTCGCGAACCCCGGCGTGGCCCAACTCTACGCGTGGACCCTGCTCGGCATTCCGCTTCCGGTGATCTTTGCGCTCCTTGCTTATGCGCTCACTCATCTGTTGCTGTATCACACCAGGTTCGGCACGTATGTGTTCGCCATCGGCGGCAATCGGGATGCGCTGCTTCTCGCCGGTATCAAGGCCAAAGTGTTTCATATCGCGATCTATGTCTTCGGCGGCTTGATGGTCGGATTGGCCGCGCTGGTGCTGGTTGGCCGGATGAACTCGGCGGAGCCTGGGGCGGCCATCGGGATGGAGTTCGATGCCATTGCCGCCGTGGTGCTTGGCGGCACGTCGTTCGAGCGTGGCGAAGGATGGTTGTTCGGCACAGTCATGGGCGTTCTGACGATCGGCGTTTTGCGCAATGCCTTGAATCTGCTTGGCGTTGAATCCTCTCTTCAGGTGGTGTCCGTCGGGATGCTGGTGCTGCTCGTCGTCGTTGTCGACAGTGTGCGCAAGTCCAGAGCAAATGGAGCGAAAGCATGAGTATTCTGAACAACTCCCGCTTTGTATGGTCCCGCGTCAGTCAACTGGATGTGCGTCACCATGTCAGCGATGAAACCGCCACACTGATCTATCGCGCCGCACTTATCGTTCTGATTTCGCTGGCATTGGCTTTCGCGACGTCCGCGTTCTCCACCGCTCCCAATCTGCTCAATGTGCTTCGTCAGGCGAGCCTGATGTTCCTGCTTGCCTCCGGGCTCACGCTGGTGATTCTGTCCGGCGGCTTTGATCTCTCGATTGCGGCCAACCTTACGCTGTCGGCCTGTCTGGCGGCCGGTGTCATGAAGACTGGCGGGTCGCCCGTTCTGGCGGCGGCTATGGCGCTTTCATGCAGCACGCTGATCGGGCTGCTCAACGGTCTTGCCGTGACGTTGCTGCGCCTGCCGCCGTTTCTCGCCACCTACGGGATGCTTTGGGTCGTTCAGGGGCTCGCGTTTCATTACATGGGCGGCAACGAGATCTACGGCTTTCCCGCTGGGTTCAGAACGTTGGGCACCGGATTTCTTGGCGGCATTCCGCTGCCCGTCTACATGATGGCTTTCGTGCTCGTCGGCGCGACGATCATTACGGGGGCGCTCAACTTCGGCCGGGAAATCTACGCGATCGGCGCCAATAGCGAAGTGGCGCGGCTGTCGGGCATACCGGTGCGTAGGCGAAAAATCGCAGTCTATACGATAAGTGGTCTGATGTCGGGAATTGCCGCGCTCATCTATCTCGCGCGGGTCAATGCGGCCGATTCGGCCATGGGGGAACCGCTTCTGCTTCCCGTGATCGCGGCCATATTGATTGGTGGCACGTCCCTGTTTGGCGGCGCGGGAAGCTTGCTAGGCACGCTGTCCGGGTGCGTCATTCTCGCGCTGGTGATCGACGGCATGAACCTTCTGAATCTCAACGCTAACTGGCAGCCGTTGATCGTCGGCGCAGTCCTGCTCATTGCCGTGCTCGCGGACGTGCTCGGACGGGGTAGAAAAGAGCGAATCGGCTGACGTCGATTGCCAGCCATTGCCTGCGTCAGTCACGAAAACGGACGCTTTGATAAGTGGCGAGACTGCGAGGTCAAGGTCTTTGAGCTGATGTTCCGTATTATCTGGATAACGATCCGGTCGACACAAACGAGATCGCAAGACGGATCGGTTTAGAAAGTATCGCAGTGCCAGAGTAATCAATAAACGCCGTGGGCCTGAGAGCATCAATATCAGTACGGACTATTAATCAATTGTGTAGGTAGGGTTTGCAGAAGTGGGGTTTGAGGAAGGATTTGGCGTGCTGGTCGGCTGGCAAGCCGGCTAAGGCGGTGACACAGTCAATGTGACTGCCCTGTAAATACGTCGGGTGCTTCTTTAAGCCCACCTCTTTTGTCATAACAGTTCGTATAACGAAATAAAAATGAAGCCGTGAGTTCAGAAACGACCGGCAGTGAATCCATTACTTAGAGCGAGTGAGGAAGACATGAAAAGAAGGCTGATTGCCGCGGTCATTAGTGCGGGGTTGTGCAGCGCTGGTTTGAGCTGTGCGAGCTTTGCACAAAGCAGCATCACGATGGCGGGCAAGCTGGACGACGGTATTACGTTCGTCGACAACGACGGCGGTCACCACAATTACAAGGCCGACAGCGGTGTGCTGTTTCCGAATCTGTGGATATTGACGGGCGTCGAAGATCTGGGCGGTGGTATGAAAACCGTGTTCAAGCTGTCGACGCTGTTCAACCTGAACAACGGTCAGCTCAATCAGCCGAACACCTTATTTGGCCAGCAGGCATGGGTTGGCCTGCAAACCAACTACGGTACGCTGACATTGGGCAATCAGTTCGACTTCAGCGCGGATTTCTTTGGTCAGTTCAACGTGAGCGCGTCCGGCAGCGGCTACGCGATCCACCAGGGCGACTTCGACCATACCAACAACGACCGCCTGAAAAACTCCATCAAGTACACGAGCCCGGTATGGGGCGGGTTCACGTTTGGCGCGATGTACGGGTTCAGCAACGTGGCGGGAAGCTTCCATGACGGAAGCGGTTGGAGTGCCGGCGTGCAATACGCCAACGGACCTTTGACTGTGGCGGCGGCTTACACGTACCAGGCCACGCCTACGCTGGATCCCTACGCGCAAATCGGTGTCCACTCGTTCTTCAATGTGCCTGTCGCCACGGTCTCGGACAATACGGCAACCGATCTGATGCCCGAGTTCCAGATCCGCTCGCTAGGAACGCTCGGGGTCGGCGCATCGTATGCGATTGGAGACTTTACGCTCTACGGTAACTTTAGCGACACGGTCCTGAAGTACCAGAACGAGACTTCGGTCATGCACGTTTATGAAGGCGGCGCGACCTACCAGGTCACACCTGCCGCGCAGCTGGTTCTGGGTTATCAGCATACCGGCTTTGAAGGTCACACGTGGAACCAGGTGACTGCGGCGGCACTTTATTCGCTCTCCAAACGGACTCAGGTCTATATCTCCTCGGATTACCTGAAGGCGTCGTCCGGTGTGGACGCTGTGATTGGCGGAAGCTTCGCGCCCTCGCTGGCCGGTCAGCAGGCCGACGTGCGTATCGGTATGTATCACGCTTTCTAAGCACCCATATGGCGCGGCGTTGTCCGCGTCGTCATACCTGAATTGGGGAAGTGCTCCCCGTCCCAGCCGAAGCTGGAAATTTTAATGATTAATTGGAGGAGTCAACACATGAAACGCACATACCTTGGACTGGCTTTGGCGGGTACGTTGGCGGCCGGCGCTTATACGTGGGCCAGCAACGCGGCTGAGACCGCACCCAAATGGCTTGCCAATATTCCGGTGACGAGCGCCAAGCCGTTCGGCTTCGACATCAGCGCATCGGCGGACGGCAAGTACTACCTTGCGGACGGAGCGAACGCGACACTGGACGTATTCGACGCAAAGACGGCCACGTTGCTCGACCAGATCAAGGCGGACTTCGCCGGCATTGGCCCCAGCCATGACAAATCGGGTCCGTCGGGCGTCACGCCGGTGCCGGGTACGTCGCTGGTGTATGTGGGGGATGTCAACTCGGTCAAAGTGATCGACGTGGCGAGCAAAAAGCTGGTTAAGACGATTACCGTCAGCACATCCGGCATTCGCGCCGACGAGAGCTGTCTGGACCCCGAGCATCATGTCGTGATGTTCTCGAGCGGCGCGGAAGAGCCGCCTTTTGCCACCTTCATCAACACACAAACGCAGGAAGTGATCGGCAAACTCCCGTTGAAGGACTCGACCGGTCTCGAAGCGTGCGCGTATGACCCGAAGGGCAAGAACTTCGTATTGAACAACGATGGCACGAAGGCCAATCCGAAAGGGGAGGTCGATGTGATTCCGGTTGCCTCGGTTCTCCAAGGCAAGCCGGTCGTTGAGAACGTATTTGCACTGAAGGGCTGTGAAGGCCCGACCGGTCTCGCCATGGGCCCGGGCAACGATGCGCTGCTCGGCTGCGATCCGGATGAAGGCGGCAAGCAGACTACGGTGATCATCGACCGCACGAACGGCAAAACGCTCGCCGAACTGCCGTTCGGTGGCGCGGACGAAGTTGTGTACGACCCGGTGTCTAACCGCTACTTCCTGGCTGCCGGCCACCATTCGGCGGACAACGTCTCGCAGGTGGGCAGCAAGACGGCGAAGTTCGACCCGGCGCTGGGTATCGTCGACGCGGCTACGCGCAGCATCGTCGCGATTGTTCCGACCACGATGGGCGCGCACTCGGTGGCGGTGGACGGCGAGTCGCATCGTGTCTTCGTGCCGCATGGCCCGGGCCACTCGGAAGAGTTCGCGGGCGCGGGCGTGGCGGTATTCGCGACCCAGTAAGCGATGCAGTACTTGAGCCAATAAGCAAACCGATAAGCGGCCCAGCCGTTGTCCGGCACACTGGCGCGCGCCGGATGGCTAAGGGTCGCGCCATCGCGGCCCGTCTATCTTCACTCATCCAACTTTCAAAGAGACTCAATCATGGTCCAGTTTCGTGCAGTTTCAGCTGCACTCGTCGCAGCGCTTGGTCTGGTGCTTATCGAGGCGCCTACGGCAATGGCTCAACAACCGGCTGGTGGCGATCAGGCATCGGCGTCGATGAGCGCCTCGACACCCAAGCAGATCGCCAAAGCTCAGCGTAAAGCCGCGCGCAAGGCCCGCCGGGAAAAGAAGAACGCGGAGTTGAAGGTGCTTGAACAGAACGGCTACAAGGAGTCGGGCAGGCAGGATAACTATCCGCAGAATCTCACGGATGCGGAGCGCAAGGCGGCTGCATCGAAGCAGGCAGCGCCGGCGCCCGCTTCGAGTCAATAAGTCGCGCGAGTTTGAGGGGGGCGCCTGGGAGCTGCGTCCTTAGCGACAAGCCCGAAAAAATTATCGGACTTGTTGGTAAGCGCGTGATCTCTCTGGTTATTGCGACGCGTGCCCCCCGGCATAAGCTTCATCTATCGAGCGCTGCTCGAGGTGTCACGAAGAGGAGACTAGCTTGAGATTCTGTCTTTCAGCCCGGTTAAGCAAGGCCGTATTGGGCGCGTTACTCGGGTCGGCATGCCTCGCCTTTCTGGGCAACGTGCGTGCGGCTGACATGGCCGGCGCACAACAGGCAGCGTCCCCGCTTGCAAGCTATTCGCTGAGTATGAAGCAGGCAATGAAGCTGGTGGAGATCGCAACGGCAACTGCGCAAAGCCGCCATCTCGCGATGAGTTTCGCCGTGCTTGACCCGGGCGGCCATCTCATCATGGCCGTGCGCATGGACGGCGCGCCCTTTGTCAGTGTCGAATTCGCGCGCGGCAAAGCGTTCGCTTCCGTTGCTCTCGGCGGCCAGTCCGGCGCAACGCTGGAGCAGCGCTTCAAGGACGATCCTTCGGAGTACAGCAATGTTTCGGGTGCGGGTTATTTCGCTCCGTTTCTGCCGGGACGGGGTGTGTTTCCTGTCTTCGCCGATGGGCACCTGTTAGGCGCGATTGGCGCGAGCGGTGCGCCCTCCGAGATCGACGATCAGGTTATCAAGAGTGCAATTGAAGCAATCGGTGCATCGACCGTGCGATGACACGTCGTGTCCTACTGAAACGATTTAGGGAAGATTGTTATGAAACGCGAAACAGAACAACGTGATGACGTGAGCGCAGCAGCTTCTGCTGAGGATCTGCGTGCCTCGACATCCGACGCTACGGACGCTTGCCGTCGATCGATACTGAAGCTGGGTTTCGGCGCGTTTGCAGCCGGCGCTCTGGGTTTGTCCGGCGCAGTTCGCGCGCAAAGCGGCACGTCGCAGACATCGGCTGCTGAACATGCGTCGCGCGAGGGGCAGACCATCAAACTGGTGCCATCGCTCGACACGGTAAGGGTCGGGCAGATCGAGCCCAGTGCGCCGACGGCGGTCACGATCAAGTCAGGCGATACCGTCTGGTATGACGGCACGTGGACCAATTGGGGTAACGAAGCGAAGTATGGGCTGACCTTCAAGGAGCGCGAGCCGATTCGCAAGAAGTACCCCAACGGTCCGTTTTCGCTGATCGGTCCTGTTTCGATTATCGGTGCCGAGGCGGGCGATCTGGTCGAATGCCGCATGCTGAAAATGCGTCCGATCGACTGGGGATGGAATTCCGCGCCTCCCGGTGTCGGCGCTTTGCCGCACGATTTCAAGCCCTATCTGCGCTATCTGAAATTCGACAAGGAGCGGACCGCTGCTGCCTATGTGCCGGGCGTCAATATTCCGCTCAATCCATTTCAGGCGTATATCGCCGCGCAGCCGGCCGGCGAGAAGCCTGTCAGCGCAAATCTTGCCGGCAACTACGGCGGCAATCTGGACTGTGCCGTGCTCGGCGTGGATACGTCGATCTTCCTGCCTGTGCAGGTGAGCGGCGCGCGAGTGTGGACGGGCGGCTCCATGGGCGCTTCGGGTGAAGGTAACGTCGATCAGACCTCGATCGAGACGGCCTTCGAAGAGATGCGCATCCAGTACATCCTGCACAAGGGCGCTGCACTGAATGTGCCGATGGCGGAGACCCCCGACCACTGGATCGGCTTCGGTTTTTCCGACTCCCTCGAAAACTCGCTGGTCGCCTGTCTGCGCCAGATGATCAGCTGGCTGTCCGGCGCGACCGGCATTGCACCGGAAGATTGCTACGGCATCTACAGCGTGGCAGGCAGCTTCCGTGTGACGCAATACGCCAATCAGACCGGAACGGTTTACTCGACGATTCCACCCAAGGGTATTCATTGCATGCTGCCCAAGCGGATTTTCACCGCCGCGCTGCATGAGCGCATCGCAAGGTCCATACGGGCTTGAGTCAAGGGCGGGGCGTCAGTTCAACAGCCGTTTGTTCATGCAAGGCTACAGCGTTTAAGCGGGGCCGCGTGCTCGCGCATGGTTTGCAAGGAGATGATTCGATGAATGCGAAAGACCCGAAACCGTCCATGGAAGGAGGCCAGGCCGGAACACACCGCGCGGGGCCGGTGTTGGCCTTGCTGGTGTGTTTCCTTGTGATCGTTCTGGACGGCTTCAACACCACGTCGATCTCCTTTGTCGTGCCGAAACTCGCTCATGAATGGCAACTGGCGCCCGCGCTCTTCACCACGGTTTTCGTGGCGACGAACATAGGCGCGGCGATCGGCTTCATGATTTCCGGCCCGCTCGCTCAACGATTCGGACACCGTTACATTGGTCTTGCCAGCGTTGTGCTGTTCGCCGGGAGCACGCTGCTGACCTCGTTGGCGGGCAATATCGCCAGCCTGTCCGTCATGCGCCTCGCTGCAGCGATCGGGCTCGGCGCCGCACTGCCTATCGCCATTGCGGCGGCGGCCGGCATCATTGGCGCGAAACATAAGGTCGCGGCATCCCTGCTCGTGACGACCGGCATGTCTGTGGGCGCGGTCACGGGCGGCGTGGCGGGTGGTCCGCTGATGAGTCACTTCGGCTGGCAGTCTATCTTCGTGACCGGCGGTGTCCTTCCTTTCCTGCTGGTTACCGCGTTCTTTCGCATCCTTCCGGCGCGTAGCCCTGCGACAACCGAACCCAACGCCGTACGGGCATCCAACCCGCTCAAGGCCCTGTTCGAAAATGGCCTTGGCGCCTACACGTGCCTGTTGTGGGTGTTCTCGTTCTTGATCTTCATGGACGTGTACGCGTTGTTGTTCTGGGTACCGACGCTGCTGGTGGATTTCGGCTTCTCAACGGAACACGCATCGGTCGGCATGGCTGCTTTCAGCATCGGCGGTCTGAGCGGCAACATTCTGATGACCGGGGCGGTGACGATGATGACGCTGGCCGGCAGGCTCAGGGTGAAATCGGCGCTGGTTCTGGGCTTGTTGCTGGTGATGCTCGGCATTGTCGGCCTGAGTCAGGCGACGGTGACACCGGCCCTCGTGCTGCTGCTGATCGGCGTGATCGGCGCCGGTCTGGTCAACGGCATCATGGGGCAGACCGCGCTTGCCGTTGCTTTCTATCCGCCGGAGATTCGCGCGACCGGAGTCGGCTGGGGTCATGCGATCGGGCGGGTCGGTTCCTTCGTGGGGCCGGCGATTGGGGGAGGCTTGCTGTCGCTCGGTTGGCCGGTGCGCGAAATTCTCCTCACCTCCGTTGCGCCCGCCGGCGCCGCCATTCTCGCGCTCGCGGCGCTATCGCTGGTTGGCCGTAGAGCGGTTCAAAAGTTTCCCGAGAGTGCCGTGGCGGAGAACTGAAATTCGCCACGTCATGCTCTTCAATCCAACGCAAAGACATTCTCGATCATGAAGATTATTGCTTACTCCGACGGTGGCGGTATCGCACTTGGAATCGTCACTAGCCCGACTCATTTCATTGCAGTCTCGGACATCGCTCCAGACCTGCCCTCCAGTCTCATTTCGATCCTTGAGCAGGAAGATGGCCTCACGCGGCTGCGGCAAGCGGCAGAGGGCCGGCAAGGCGACCGGGCGCTCGCCGAAGTCACACTCAAGCCCTTCCTGGACCGCCCGAACGCGATGTGGGCTTTGGCATTGAACTTCAAGAGCCATATTGCGGAGACGGGACTTCAAACGTCGATGGAATATCCCCACCTTTTCATGCGCACGGCGGCGTCTTATGTCGGCGCCGGCGAGCCGATTCTGGCGCCGGCGGAATCCGTGGCACGCGCGTTCGACTACGAGGGCGAACTCGGTGTCGTGATCGGCGCACCCGGGCGTTATATTCCCGTGGAGCGAGCGCTGGAACATGTGGCGGGTTACACGTGCCTCAATGAAGGTTCCGTTCGCGAGTTCCAGATGCACAACCGTCAATTCGGCCTCGGCAAGAACTTCGAAGCGTCCGGGTCCTATGGACCGTGGTTGATGACCCGTGACGAATTCGGCGATCCTGCGAAGCACACGGTGATGACGCGCATCAACGGCGTGGTTCGTCAGAGCGCACCGCTCGACGACATGCTGCTGAGCGTGGCGCAAGTGATCAGCTATCTGAGCCAGGGTTATCGTTTGCGGCCTGGCGACCTGATTGCGATGGGAACGCCGGGGGCATTGAAGCCTCAGCCGGACGATGTCGAGGGCAACGATCTCTCGCGTCAATACGGTCCCTTTCCGACACCAGGGCTCGTGCATATGCGGCCGGGCGATTGGGTCGAGGTGGAGATCGATGGACTGGGTGTGCTCGGCAATCCAGTGGCCGCCGACTCGTCCATTAGTGAAAGCGGTTACGCGGTGCGAAAGTCCGCGGCCTGAGGCCGGTTAAAGTCAATCGGGCTCTCGGAGGGTGTGGGGATCGTTCGGAGCCCCACACCACCGTTCAGTCGCGCTGCTTATCCAGCGTTACCGAATGCCTGCGAAACTCACTGGGTGGCACACCCATGTGTTGCGCGAAGAAGCGTGTGAAGTGGCTGTGTTCTTCGAACCCCAGCTCTTCGGCTACGTCGGAAAGCGGTTTATCGCTTGCGCCAAGCAGCTGGATCGCATGAGACATGCGGACCCAGTCGATATAGTGCTGCGGCGAAATACCCATGCATACCCGGAACTGCTGGAAAAATCTCGACCTTGACAGGCCGACTTGAGCCGCCACCTGGGCAACCGTGGGGTTGGTCAGCGAAGCGTGCTTGATGAAATCCACTGCTTTGCGGATGCGAAAATCAATCGGTCTGCCTGACGGCACGATCCCGGCCGTCAACGCGGGATCCGCAAAATCACGTCCGAGTGCGGTCACCAGATCCTCGAGAATGGGCATGCAATCGTCGTCCTGAGCGACCAGGTGGTTGGTGATCGCCGCGGCGATACGATCCACGTGATGCCGTACGTCCGGCGTGACGACCACCTCTGCCTTCGGAAAGATGGCCGCTGTGCCGTTTTCCGCGAGTTTCAATTGCTGGCGCAACCAGGGGGCTTCGATAACGAGCGAAAGGATCAGGGAAGGTTCGTCTTCGCTGCTGCTCTTCGAATGTTCGACCCACGGATTCAGACAGATTGCCCGTTCGGCTGTCAGCGCGCAGTCGTCCGCGCCGATGCGGAAGTTGCAGTTGCCTCCGCCGAGTTTGAAGAGGAACTGGTATTGGGCGTGAGCGTGAGCGACAAGCGGGCGGCTGATCAGATTCACCGTTGCGCGCCCGAAACTTCCTTGCAGAATCCAGA
This sequence comes from Paraburkholderia ginsengiterrae, assembly GCF_001645125.1. Taxonomy (GTDB): domain Bacteria; phylum Pseudomonadota; class Gammaproteobacteria; order Burkholderiales; family Burkholderiaceae; genus Paraburkholderia; species Paraburkholderia ginsengiterrae. The sequence goes on from NZ_LXKA01000221.1 coordinate 77,738, forward strand.
CGGGCTTGTCTCCATCAATTGGTCCTGTTGTCATACCCAACATTTTCTCCACGCGGAACGCGGCGGTGCATGATGCTTTGCCGGATTCCATGAACACAAAAGAGACGCTTTGGTAAGCGGCGAGATCTTGCGGAAAGCCAGTCGATAGACAAATCGCATAAACGTCACTTAAACAAAAGTAAGGAGTGCAGTCAATGGGTGGAAACCTGTTCTGGCCTGAATGCAGGTTCTGGAAAATCAGGACGATTTGACAAGCGATCGGCGCTTTCGGTCAGGCATTCCGGCAGAGGTCGGCTTATATTGATTCCACTGTGTTATTTGCGAGTAAGGATCGGCATGCCTTTTTTTGAACGCGATGGAATACGCTTTGCCTACGATGAGTTCGGCCCTTCCGGTGCCCCTGTCGTTGTCTTCAGCCATGGCTTTCTGATGGATAGCGACATGTTCCAGCCGAACATCGCGACACTCAGCAATGAGTTCCGTTGCGTCGTCTGGGACCAGCGAGGTTTCGGCGCAACAGGCGCCGTGACCCGCAAGTTTAGCTACTGGGATTCCGCGCTCGATCTCATTGCCTTGCTCGACCATCTGGAGGTTGCGTCGGCGTCGCTGGTCGGCATGTCCCAAGGCGGATTCATATCGATGCGCGCGGCGTTGCTGGAGCCGGATCGCTTCCGCGCGATTGCACTGATATCGACACGAAGCGACACCGACTCCGAAGCGGTTCAGCAGTCGTTCGAGGAACTGAAAGCGGAGTGGGCGCGCAATGGTGCGAAGAACGTCGCACAAAACATGTCGGCGTTTCTGTTCGGTCCCGAGTACGGAGCATCGGAATGGGTCAGGAAATGGCTGAATGCCGGCGCGGATCATTTCGAACATCCGGTGAACGCCCTTGTCTCGCGAGATGACATCACGCCGCGCCTTGGCGAGATTACCCATACGTCGATCGTGTTTCATGGGCTCGCCGACCCCGCCATCAGCCCTGAATGCGGCAAGGCGCTCGCCGCCCGGTTGCCGAACTGCAAAGATCTGGTACTGGTTGATCGAGCGGGACATACGCCGAATTTGACCCACGCCGACATTGTGAATCCACCGTTACGCGATTTCCTGCTTCGCTACGCACGCTAGTAAAAGAGGTGCGTTCTTCGAACTTACTGGCTGGCCGGCGGGACTTGACTGTTGTTTTGCGACGCATGAGCCGATGCATTTTGATCCGCGCCGCTCTGGTTCGCTCCGGGCGGTTGATAGCGAGGGTGTTCGTGATCGTGATTCACATGCATATGCATATGCTCGCCGGCAAAAGCCGATGTGAATGAGGCAATACCTATTGCCGCGACTGTGAAAAACGCAATGACTCTCATGATGACCCTCTCCGCTTGATCTGAATCGCGTTGGTTGAACGCTCCTTACATTCTATGCACGGTGAGGGCCGGTGCAAACTCGTGAGTGGCTAGATCTGAATGATCGCCATTAAGACATTCGTTTTATGGACAACAAGTTAACCATGTTGCCGGCAGGCGCGGTGATTTCCCACTCGATTGAGCATTGTCACGTTGGCCCGTCGACCGCCCAAGGGGGCTCCGGTCACGTGACAACATCGCGCTGACTACCTTGCAGATCACGCGCCGGCAAGCAATGCGCCCGCGCCAGGAACGACCGGTTCGAGATTCAGATGATCCAGCATGCGCCGGACAGTGCAAACCGCGGTTGAGACGGTGCGGATTCCCAGCATGTCTTCAATGCGCTGAATGGCCGGCAACGAAGGCATCTGGACGCATGCGGACGCCACCACGACATCGGCGCCTTCCGTGTTCAGACCGCGAACGTCCTCGATTAACTGCATCGGATCGCGCAGTCCGACTTCGAGGTTGTCGGGAATCTCAAAGGACATGGAATCAATGACCTCGATGCCTTCGTGCTCGATATAGGCTACGACGAGGTCGGTCAGAGGCCGCATGTACGGCGCCATCAGCGAAACCCGGCGGGCGCCCATGATCTTCAGTCCTTCAATCAACGCTCCCGCGGAAGTCATGATCGGCGCGAGGCAATGATTTGCACGAGCGACCTCCAGCAACTCACGTTCGGTTTGCCGATGATAGCCGGGCCCCATCGCCATGATCGCGACCAGGCATGCGGTGCTCATGACGTCGACACGGGCGTCGGCGAGTTCCGCCGCGCAGCGCAGCCCCTCTTTGTTCATCGCTTCCAGTTGTTCTTTCGTGACCTTGTGCATGCGCATCCGGCTCGAATGGAAGGTGAATCGCTCGGGGCGGATCGCTTCGCGGGCACGCAACATGGCGGGAATTTCAGTTTCCATGGTCGTGTTCGAGCTTGGGACGATCTGTCCGATACGAAAGTTTTGAGGCATGCTTCTCTCCAGAATAAAGGTAGGTATCCGAAATGGTGAACCGACTCAGTCCGGCATGCCTTGGCCTTGCGTCTCGGGCAAGAACCACGGCAGCACTATACCGAGCAGATACACGGAGCCGAGCGTCAATGCCGCCTGGGACACTCCGCCGAACGATTTGATCATGCTGCCCGCGATAATCGGGAACACCCACGCAATCAATCGCGCCGCATTGAACACGAAGCTGATTGCCGTGGAGCGCACACTGGAAGCGAAGAGTTCACAGGGGTAGATCGCCATCCAGACATAGGCGCAGCCCAGCGTGAAAAAGCCATTGATCGGGGCCACGACCATCATCGTTTCAACGCTGGTGGTCAGTTTGTACGTGATGAACGTTGTTACCAGTGCGCCAACGAAAGTGAGCGACAGGAACGCTCGCCGGCCGATGGCATCCACCACGAAGCCCGCGACCATATAGGCGGCAATCGCACCGACGGTGTACGCAATTGAGACCTTCGAGCCCCACGACAAGGCGTCGGAAATACCTTCGGCTTTGGCGAGCGACACGGTATAGGTGGGCAGCCAGCTGGAAATGGCCCACCAGCCGACGGTCGTGACGATCGACAGCACTAACAGAAGGATGGTGCGGCGCAGCGCCACGGGTTCGCTGAAAAGTTGTTTGAGCGTGAAAGGCCGCTTGTCGGATGCAGGCGCGCCGCCCGCAACCGTCTGGGGGCTCGTCGCGCTCCAGCGTTTTTCGCGCACCGCGCGTTGCCATTTCTCGGACTCGCTTACCCCGCGGCGGATATACAGCACAAATAATGCCGGCACCGCGCCAAGCACAAACATCAGGCGCCAGGTTTCGGCACCGAGTGGATGCGTCGACGAAAGTGCATACCAGACCACGGCAGCGATCAGCGTGCCCCAACCGAAGCCCGATTGCAGGAAGCCGGCCCCTTTCGCGCGCGCCCGCTCCGGCCAGGTTTCCGACAACAGCGCGACGCCCGTGCTCCATTCACTGCCCATGGCGAGGCCGGTCAGGAAGCGCAGCGCGCACAACATCCAGAAGCTTTGCGAAAACGCGGTCAAACCGGAAAACACCGCATAGAGGAATACGGACCAGAGCATCATCCGCTTGCGTCCGACGTAGTCAGCCATGATTCCGCCGATCAGACCGCCTGCCCCCCAGCCGAGCAGCGTGATGCCGATGACGAGGCCCGCGTAGGTCGTGGGGGATGCGGCTTGCGCCGGTGTCAGCACCGAATGCAGCATCGGTCCGAGCACGACGACGAGTGCCAGTGCCTCGAAGCCGTCGAAGATCCAGCCAAGAAAGCTGGCCTTCAGCACCCGCCAGTGCATCGCCGTCAGACCGTCGTACCAGCGAGTTCGCGGGTTCAAAGCAACTTGTTCGTGTTCCATCTTTCGTCTCCTTTATGGTTTCAACAGCGCTTTCCCGCGTTCCGGCCTTGTACGGGTTGGCATTGCCGGAAAGACCAATGTGCCGGCTTCCAGGACAACTCTGCCCCCTCGACATAGAATCGCGATATGCGCTGCCCGATCCCGCCCCATGACCGCGGCCAGGCAAGGATCGAACGCTATGGCACACAGAATGCCGATTGCCGGTCGCGTTGAAAACTTCTCAATGTTCATTAGAGCCATCGCCAAACGCGATGGGTGCAAAGCGGGCGGATATCCGATTCGAAGGAGTGAGGATGCGCGTTTCAGCAGACCGGCCGTTGCGACTCGACATGGAGTCCCTGCGCATATTCGTGGCGGTCATCGAGGAGGGGAGCATCGCTGCGGCGGCGGCCCGCACGCATATCGTGGCGTCGGCCGTCAGCAAGCGCGTATCGGATCTCGAAGACGACGCCGGCACGCCGCTGTTGTATCGGCACAGCCGCGGTGTTCAGGCGACACCCGCGGGCGAGGCGCTCTATCACCATGCCAAGCGGCTCGGCGAGCACCTGCAGCAAATTTCCGACGAAATGTCTGAGTATTCAGCGGGCTTGCGCGGGCATACCCGGATTTATGTGAACTTTACCGCCATGGTCCAGTATCTGCCGGGTGCGCTGCGCTCCTTCCTGCGCGCCAACCCGAAGGTGCGGATCGATATGGTCGAGAAGTCGAGCGATGAAGTGGTGCAGGCGATTGCAAGCGGCGTCGCGGATCTCGGGATCTGCGCGGCGGCGGAGGACGCGCTCGGCGATCTGCAATGGCGTCCGTACAGCGTCGACAAGCTGGTTGTGATCGTGCCGTCGGATCATCGGCTCGCCGGGCGCGCAAGCGTGAGTTTTGCGGAAGTTCTGGAGGACGACGTCATCAGCATGCCGTACGGCACCTCCATTTCGAAGTTGTGCCGTGCCGCCGCCGAGCGTGCCGGCATGCGGCTTCGCGTGCGCATCGAGGTGACCAGCTTCGAAGGCGTGCGCAATATGGTCAGCGCGGGTCTCGGCATCGGCGTGCTCCCGAAAGGAAGCGTGACGCCTTATATGCATTCGGTGCCGTTTTCCGTCATTGAGCTCGACGAACCGTGGTCGCTGCGGCCGTTGCTCATCATTGCACGCCATTTCGACACGCTGCCGCTTCCCGCGCGCATGCTGGTCGACCACCTCGACAAGCAGGGCGACGTGCCATAAGGACGGTTGCAGGTCCCTTGCGACCCATCGCGGTTCGCGATGGGTGGCGTCACGACATACTGGTTTACGCCGTGAGGCCGGTTTCTTAGCATTCAGCGGGTAGCAAGATCACCGGACACCGGACCCCGATCAACGCATTCATTCTTTCCATTCCTGGAGCGCGCAACATGGACCTCAAACTCCCGATCAAGGTGGCAGTCCTCGACGACTATCAGAACGTCGCGCTGAGCGTGGCGGACTGGTCGCCCCTTAAGAACCTGGCTGAGGTCACGGTGTTCAACGACCACGTCGCCGATATCGGGAGCGTGATCCAACGCCTGCAGCCATTCGACGTCGTTTGCGTGATGCGGGAACGCACGCCGCTGACGCGCGCAATCATCGAAAGCCTACCCAACCTGAAACTGATCGCCTCGACCGGTGTAGCAAACGCGTCGATCGATGAGGAGGCGGCGGCGGAGCGCGGCATCGAGATTCGCCACACGGGCTATTCGTCTACGCCGACGATCGAGATGACGTGGGCGCTGATTCTCGCGATGGCCCGCAATATTCCGCTCGAGAATCAGTCACTGCGTGAGGGAGGCTGGCAGCTTGCGCTTGGCGAGGAACTCTCCGGCAAGACGCTGGGATTGCTGGGGCTAGGCCGGATCGGTTCGGCCGTCGGGATCATCGGGCGTGCTTTCAGAATGAACGTCATCGCGTGGAGTCAGAACCTCACGGAGGAGCGCGCCGCGGAAAAGGGCGTGCAGCGCGTCAGCAAGGATGAGCTGTTCTCCAAGGCAGATTTTCTGTCTATCCACCTGCGGTTTAGCGAGCGGACCCTTGGATTGGTCGGTGCGGCGGAACTGGCGCAGATGAAGCCGACGAGCCGGCTCATTAATACGTCGCGCAGCGCGATTGTTGACTCTGCCGCGCTGCTCAAGGCACTGACGACCGGCCAGATTGCCGGCGCCGCACTCGACGTATTCGACGTCGAACCGCTCGACAATCCGGACCCTCTGCGCGAGCTGTCCAACGTGCTCGCGACGCCTCACATCGGCTATGTGTCGAAGGAGTTGTATCGCACCTTCTACGGCGACACGGTGCGCAATATCGCTCAGTGGCTGGAGGAAAGCGGGCGCGCCGTATAGCGCGGCAGATCTGACGCGACAGTGTATTGATGCGAACAATGCGGCATCGGAAAACTGTTCCACGATGAGTTATGCGATGCTATTCTTGCCCGAAAGTTACCGTAGCCAACGCTCCATAAGGTCACTCGTACACGTCAAATTCATTCGGGGTCGCACATGTTGCGAAGGGTGGTTGATCGCGTCAGACAATTCAGGCGCAGTGAGGGATTTAAGCACTCGCTTGCCACGCCAATCCGTTTCTCTCTGCATGCGCGGCAGCGTCTGAATCGCGGTGTATTTGCCATTGAAATCAGGGAAAGATCAGGTTTCTTCTCCGTGATGCAGATGGTGCTCTTTATCCTCATGCACTGCGAAGAAAAGCACCTGACACCGCTGATCTCCGCGCGCGGTGGCGTGTACGGCGATCCGGAAGGCAAGGTCGATTGGTTCTCGGCGCTTTTCGAGCGCGTTCCGCCGTCGGGTGATGCAGCGTTGCCGCACAGGGTACGGATATCCATCGTGCGCGATCTGGAACAACTGGGCTTCCGGCGGCGCTATGAAGCACGCCTTGGCCTGCAAAGCGCGAGCGAATTATTTCGCTCTTATTACCGGCCAGCAGCGTTTGTTCGCGACGAAGTCGCTTCAACATGCGCAAGACTCGGTATCTCCGAATCCACTCTCGGGGTGCATTTCAGAGGCACTGATAAAAAGTTTGAAGCGGAGACGTTGCCCTGGAGCGATTTCTGCCGGCACGTCGAACAGACGCTCGCACTCAACACGCAATTGACCCACCTATTCGTTTCGAGCGACGAGCAGGCTTTTATCGATTTCTTCTGTGAGTGGCCTTTCAAGTGTCCGATTAGCGTGGCGCCCGCCAAACTGCTATCCAAAGGAGATGTGCCGGTGCACTTCAGCGGCTATCCGGGATTGGACATGGGGCGCGAAGCGCTGCTGTCGAGCTTGTTGCTTTCGAATTGCGGATATCTCGTGAAAACGCCGTCTTACTTGTCGGCGTGGTCGAAGATCTTCAACCCTGACTTACCTGTTACGTTGGCTGTGCCACCCAGGCCCGACGCGTTCTGGTTTCCCGACAGTCAGATCTGGGTCGGGCAGGAGCAGGCCATGGGCGGCAAGGCGGCCTGATACTTTGCCGCGGACCTCGAAGCGTCCGGGCAGATCCGGTATGCGCTTAATGCGGCGGCGCGGCGCTCGGGCGCGGAGCCCCGGCCCGGTTCACGAGATAATCAACCATCCGTTGCGCGGCCGGCTGTAGCGCATCAAAGCTCCTGAAACATACGACGAACCGGCGCTGTGCCCACGCATCGGCGAGCGGGATCACGTTGATGCCAAGCGCCGGCCGATACGTCTCGGCTACCTCAACGGGCACGACACTAATCCCGAGGCCGGCCGCAACGACGCGAAACGCTGCATCGAAGCTCGACACGACCACGCGATACGACACGGTCTTGCCCGCACTCGCGGCCGCGCGCTGAAGCATCGTATGCACGGCCGTGGACGGCAGCAGGCCGACGTGTTCGTAATCCAGCGTCTGCTCGAACCACAGGGACGGCTCGTTCGCGAGCGGATGATCGCGATGCACGGCCAGCGCCAGCCGGTCCTGCCGATACGGCCTGTGCTGCAAGCCCTGAAGGTCGACGTTGTCCCAGCACACGCCTACGCTTGCCGCGCCTTCGCGCAACTGCCGCACGAGATCGGATGAGAGCCGTTCTTCCACGTCGACCCTGATGTTCTCGTTCGAGGGCTCGCGCATGAAGGACGAAATGTCATCGAGCAAAGCCTCCGCCATCGCCGACGCCGACGCGCAAATACTGACGCGCCCCTTCAGCCCGCCACCGAACGCGGCCACATCGCTCGCTATTCGCTCCATCGTGAAGAGCACGCTGCGCGCATGCTCGAGCAGCGCATTGCCCGCGGCGGTCGGCTCGACCCCGCGCCGCGAGCGTGTGAGGAGCGGCACGCCCAGATCGCTTTCGAGTTGCGCGATGCGCTTGCTGATCGCGGAGGGTTCGATATGGGCCTCCTCCGCCGCCCGCGCGATGTTGCGGCGATCGCACACGGCGACAAGCAACCGCAGGGTTTTCAGGTCGATGTCGCGCATCTTCTGTCTCCACACATTCAGACATTCCGATTCGGAACGCTGGCGGTTCCAAAATACCGCTGTAACGTCTTTCGGGAATGTCTAAAGTTAGCACAACGGTTAGCACATCGGTTAGCACAACGCCGGCGTAGCGACGACCGGCCAAGCTCATGGAGACAAGCAACGTGCCCTCGTTCCCCCCGAATGCCGTCATTCGCGAAGTCGGCTTGCGCGACGGACTGCAAAGCATCCAGCGCATTCTTCCAACCGAACGCAAGATCGAATGGATCGCCGGCGCATATGCTGCCGGTCAGCGCGAGATCGAGGTCGGCTCGTTCGTGCCGGCGCGCCTGCTGCCACAATTGGCCGATACGGCCGAACTCGTGACCTACGCGAAGACGTTGCCCGGTCTGCGTGTTTCGGTCCTTGTGCCCAATCTGAAAGGCGCCGGGCGCGCGATCGAAACGGGCGCGGATCTGATGCTCGTGCCACTGTCGGCCAGCCGCGCGCACAGCCTCGCGAACCTGCGCAAGACGCCCGATGAAGTCGTCGCCGAGGTGGCGCGTATACGTGCCGCGCGCGACGCGGCGGGCTCGAAGACGCTGATCGAAGGTGGCATCGGCACGGCGTTTGGCTGCACGATCCAGGGCCGCGTCGAGCAGCCGGAGGTGCTGCGCTGCCTGCAGGCGCTGCTGGATGCGGGCGCCGATCGCGTGAGCATTGCCGATACGGTCGGCTACGCGGGACCGGCTGCCGTGCGCGAACTGTTCGAGAAGGCACGCGACATCGCGGGCGAACGCTTCTGGTGCGGCCACTTTCACGATACACGCGGCCTCGCTCTCGCCAATGTCTACGCCGCACTCGAAACCGGCGTCGCCCGCTTCGATGCAACGCTCGCCGGCATCGGCGGCTGTCCGCATGCGCCGGGCGCGAGCGGCAACGCATCGAGCGAAGACCTTGCTTTCATGCTCGCCGGCATGGGGCTCGAAACCGGCATCGATATTGCCGCGCTGCTGGCGCTGCGCGCGATGGTCGCGCGCTGGCTGGAGGGCGAAACGCTGCACGGCACGCTATGGCTCGCAGGTCTGCCGACAACCCACGCCGCCACCGCTACAACCGACGCCTGAGGCCATCATGAACCACGACACCCGACTTCCCCTCGACGGCGTTCGCGTCATCGAATTCACGCACATGGTCATGGGGCCGACATGCGGGATGATCCTCGCCGATCTCGGCGCCGAAGTGATCAAGATCGAGCCGCCGGGCGGCGACAAGACCCGCAACCTGCCCGGCCTCGGCATCGGCTTCTTTCGTACTTTCAACCGCAACAAGAAGAGCGTCGTGCTCGACATCAATTCGCCGGAAGGCAAGGCGGCCGCGGTCGAACTGATCGGCACGTGCGACGTGATGCTCGAAAACTTTCGTCCCGGCCTGATGACGAAGCTCGGTCTCGACTATGACACGCTTTCGAAGCAGTACCCCGGGCTCATCTACGTATCGCACAAGGGCTTCCTTCCTGGCCCGTACGACCGGCGTCTCGCGCTGGATGAAGTCGTGCAGATGATGGGCGGGCTTTCGTACATGACAGGACCTGTCGGTCGTCCGCTGCGCGCCGGCACGTCGGTCAACGACATCATGGGCGGCATGTTCGGTGCGATCGGTGTGCTCGCCGCGCTGCGCGAACGCGAGCACACGGGTCTCGGCCAGGAAGTGCAAAGCGCGCTCTTCGAGAACTGTGTGTTTCTCTGCGCGCAGCACATGCAGCAATACGCGATGACGCGCGAGCCGCCGCCGCCAATGCCTGCGCGCGTGTCGGCATGGAGCGTCTATGACGTGTTCACGCTCGCCGATGGCGAGCAGCTTTTCATCGGTGCGGTAAGCGACAAGCAGTTCGTCACGCTGTGCGATGTGCTGGCGTGCCCGGATCTTGCCGCTGAACCGGAGTTCGCCACCAACGCGTCGCGCGTCGCCGTGCGTGCGCGGCTGCTCGAGCGGCTCGGCAACATTCTGAAAGACCATCGCGTCGGCGAACTCTCGCCGAAGCTCGAAGCGGCGGGCATCCCGTACGCGCCGATCGTGCGTCCGGAGCAGCTGCTCGATGACCCGCACCTGAAAGCGAGCGGGGGCCTCGTGCCGATGCAGACCGACGACGGCGGCATGACCGATGTCGTCCTTCTGCCGATCACGATGGGCGGACGGCGGCCCGGCGTGCGCCAGGCGCTCGCGCGGGTCGGCGAGCACACGCAAGAGGTGCTGGCGCGGCTGAAGCGGCGGGTGACCACCTGAGCGTTGTTTTACGCGCGCCGTGCCTGTGTTTATCGGCACGTGCATCCGCACGGTTATCGGCACGTGTCGGGGCCCGCTCGAATTGTCGCAGGCGCATCTAATCACGGAGCACTTGCACACGTTTACCACGGCAGGCACCCACACAAATAATTGCCGCCGATGCAAATGTCAGGAGACAGACATGCAGCAAACCATCACCGCGGGCAGTCCCGCGCTCGACACGCCTGATGCGCGCACCGGCATCAGCCACGGCGTGGACATCTCCGCGCGCATGGATCGGCTTCCGGCGACGCGGCATCTGTGGATGCTCGTGTTGCTGATCTCGCTCGGCGGCTTTTTCGAAGTCTATGACCTGATCTTCACCGGCTATATCGCGCCGGGAATGGCGAAGAGCGGCCTGCTTCAGACCACCACGCAGGCGTTCTTCGGCTTCACCGGAATTGCCGCCTTTATCGCAGCGACGTTCGCCGGGTTGTTCGTCGGCACGTTCGGATTCGGCTGGATGCCGGACCGCTACGGACGCCGCGCCGTGTTCACGTTTTCGCTGCTGTGGTACTCGATCGGCTCGGCCATCATGGCGTTTCAGACCACGCCCGAAGGCGTGCTGCTGTGGCGCTTCATCACGGGCATCGGCGTGGGCCTGGAGATCGTCACGATCGACACCTACGTCACCGAACTGGTGCCGCAGCAGATGCGTGGCCGTGCGATCGCGTTCAACCAGGTGGTGATGTTCGCCGCTGCGCCCGTTGCGGCGATCCTCTCGTGGTGGCTCGTCCCTGAGACCGTGTTCGGGCTGGACGGCTGGCGTGTCGTGGTGCTGGCCGGCTCGGTAGGCGCGATCATCGTCTGGTTCATCCGCCGTGCGGTGCCGGAAAGCCCAAGGTGGCTGGCCGCACAGGGCAACATCGAAAAGAGCGAGCAGATCGTGAGCAGGATCGAGGCGATCGTCGAGCGCCAGTCGGGCGCGAGCCTGCCGCCGCCCGTGCAGGCGTGCGAGCAGCCCACGCTCCGGCGCGCGGCCCTGGCGGAGCTGTGGCGCGCGCCTTATCGCTCGCGTCTTCTCATGCTGATCGTCTTCAACTTTTGCCAGGCAATCGGCTACTACGGATTCGCGAACTGGGTGCCGACACTGCTGATCGGTCAAGGCGTCACCGTCACGAAGAGTCTCCTCTACTCATTCATCATCGCCTTCGCCATGCCGGCGGGACCGTTGCTCGCGATGCTCTACGCGGACAGGATCCAGCGCAAGCATCTGATTGTCGGCGGAGCGCTGGCGGTGATCGTCTGCGGACTCGCATTCGGGCAGATGAAAGAAGTGGTGCCGCTCATCATTCTCGGCGTGATGATCAGCCTTGCGGGGCAGACGGTTTCCGTGTCGTTTCACGCATACCAGTGCGAGCTTTTTCCGACCGAGGTCCGGGCGCGTGCGAGTGGCATCGCGTATTCAGCCAGTCGCATTGGAGCCATGATGTCGGGCTTCATTATCGCGTCGCTGCTGAAGGACTTCGGCGTGCCTGGCGTCTTCACCGGGATCACGGTCTTCATGATTCTTGTGGCTTTCATCATCGGCGTGTTCGGTCCGAGGACCAACGGTGTACGGCTTGAAGAACTCAACCGCTGAGGGAGTCGATTATTGCTGGCACGCTAAAAGCCGCTACGTCTTTTGACGCAACGCATTGGCTACGACGACGAACGCGGGAGTCGGCTGGCGGCGGCTGGGATAGTACAGATGAAAGCCAGAAAACGACGGGCACCAGTCGGACAGCACACGCACCAGCTCCCCGCTTTCGATCTGCGACAGGACCCGTTGTTCTGCAACGAAGGCGAGGCCAACACCAGCAAGCGCGGCTTTCACGGCCATCGTCGCGGTGTTGAAGACGAGTTGCCCCTCGACGCGGACGTTGAGCTCGCGTTCTCCTTTCTTAAACTCCCACGCGTAAATGCCGCCGGACGTTGGCATACGGATGTTGATGCAGTTATGCGCTGTCAGGTCTTGCGGAGTCTTCGGCTTTGGATGCGCGGCGAAATAACCGGGCGTGCCGACAACGGCCATGCGCACGTCGGGGCCGATGCGAACGGCAACCATGTCCTTGGCAACCTGCTCGCCGAGCCGCACGCCTGCATCGAGCCGCTGTTCGACGATGTCCGTGAGTCCGTTGTCGATGACGATTTCGATCGTGATGTCCGGATAGTCGGGTAGAAGCCGTTCGATCACCGGCCACAGCAGCAGTTCTGCCGCGTGCTCGCCCGCGGCAATGCGCACGGTGCCCGCCGGCTTATCGCGCAAAGCGGTGAGCGCACTGAGTTCGGCCGCGATCTCATCGAGCCGCGGGCCGACCGACTGGATCAGGCGTTCGCCCGCTTCCGTGGGCGAGATATTGCGTGTTGTCCTCGCCAGCAGCCGCAGGCCGAGCCGCGCTTCCAGATTACGCACCGTCTGGCTCAGCGCTGACTGGGACACCCCAAGCTTCGCGGCTGCCTTGGTGAAGCTGCCTTCGCGAGCGACGGAAAGAAATGCCGTGATATCGGATAGATCGGAACGCGCCATTTATAAGCCCACCTTCTAACTTCAAGAAGATTTTAGCTCTTTATCGCAGAAAGAAGGGTTGCTACATTGAAATCCTGGCAACCGTGACGTTCTGGAGAAGGTCGCGGACGAGCCGTGCCACGGCCGTGTAACAGCAAGCGATCAAGGAGTTAGATGATGGAAAAACGTATTCTCGGAAAGAGCGGACTGGAAGTCTCCGCAATCGGCCTCGGCTGCATGGGGCTGAGCTTTGCCTATGGGCCCGCAACGGAGCGGACCGACGCGATCAAACTCATCCGGTCCGCCTTCGAGCAAGGCGTGACCTTCTTCGACACCGCCGAAGCGTACGCGCAGGGCGCGAATGAGGAGTTGCTGGGCGAGGCGCTTGCGCCGTTCCGCGATCAGGTTGTGATCGCGACCAAGTTCGGTTTCGAAGGCGGCGACGTTCAGAATGGCGTCAATAGCAAGCCGGCCAACATTCGCGCCGTCACGGACGCCGCTCTCAAACGGCTGCGCACGGATCGCATCGACCTGCTCTATCAGCATCGGGTCGATCCTGACGTGCCGATGGAGGATGTCGCCGGCACGGTCAAAGACCTGATTCAACAGGGCAAGGTCAAGCATTTCGGCATGTCGGAAGCGGGTGTCGAGTCGATCCGCCGCGCACATGCGGTGCAACCGGTCGCGGCGCTGCAAAGCGAATATTCGCTGTGGTGGCGCAAACCGGAGAAAGAGATCCTGCCGCTGCTCGAAGAACTCGGCATCGGCTTCGTGCCGTTCAGTCCGCTCGGCAAGGGATTTCTGACCGGCGCGATCGACGCAAGCACCGGCTTCGACAAATCGGACTTCCGCAATATCGTGCCGCGCTTTTCTGAAGAGAACCGCAAGGCCAATCAGGCGCTGGTCGACGTGCTCAAGCAGATCGCCGCGGGTCTGCACGCAACACCGGCGCAGGTCGCGCTCGCGTGGCTGCTTGCACAAAAGCCGTGGATCGCGCCGATTCCCGGCACGACGAAGCTCCATCGACTGACGGAAAACGTCGGCGGTGCGGCTATCGAACTGACACCCGCCAACCTGAGCGACATCGATGCGCAGCTTGCAAACATCCAGGTGCAAGGCGAGCGCTACCCCGCTCATTTGCAGGCGCGCGTCGGCAAGTAACCGCTTCACGTGACGCCGTGAGCGTGCGGGCGTCCGCGCAGGGTAGCCCCACGGCTGATCTGCCGGGCGCAAAAAAAGAAAAATTAAGAACGTTTTAACTTGCCCAAAGGACCCGGGACCTTGACTGCGCATACACTCGGCTGAACTTACAGCGGAGTTTTGCAATGAGCGAAATCCTCAACATCAAGGTTCCGGACGGGTCCTTCTCAGCTTACGTGGCGCGTCCCAAACAGGAACCGGCTCCCGCCGTCGTCGTGCTGCAGGAGATATTCGGCGTCAATACCGACATGCGCCAGACGGCGGACGAACTCGCCGCTCTGGGCTTCATCGCCATCTGCCCGGATCTGTTCTGGCGCCAGGTGCCCAACGTCCAGTTGTCGGATAAGACCGATTGGGACCAGGCGGCCAAGCTGTATCAGGCGTACGACGTCAACCAGGGTGCCGTCGACATCATCGCTGCCGTCGAGTGGGCGCGTACGCTACCGGGCGCGACGGGGCAGGTCGGCGTAGTCGGTTTTTGCCTCGGCGGCCTGATGAGCTATCTGACCGCGGCAAGGGGCAAGATAGACGCGGCCGTGAGCTACTACGGCGGCAGGACCGACGAGTTTCTCGACGAGGCATCGAACATCACGGCACCGATGATCATGCACTTCGGCGAAGAGGACGAATACATCTCGCAGGCGGCCCAACAGGCGATCAAAGCGAAGATGCACGGCAAGCCTGGCGTCGACATATTCAGCTACCCAGGCTGCGCTCATGCTTTTGCGCGGCATCACGGCACCAAATTCGACGAGGCCGCGGCGCATCTCGCCAATGGCCGCACTGCTTCTTTCTTCAAGAAGCATCTCGGACTTGCATAAGAGCCTGCCGCTGGACCCATCCGCACACGCGGGCTCCGGCGGCTCGCCATTTATACTTAGCCAGCGCGGAACCGCGCTCTACCCGTGAGTATTTCATTGCAGGCGGCAGCACGTTGCCAATTAACCTGAGGAAATTGCAGAAATGAAGCGACTTACAGTGAGACAGATTATCGCCGGGTTTGCAATCGCGGCCATGGCAGCCGGGGCGGTCGTACCGGCCATGGCTCAAGACGCGAGCGGAACGGCCGCGGCCACTGCCGCTAACCCCGCCGCCGCGTCGAGCGCGAAGCCGTCAAAGGCCGACCGCAAGGCGGCACGGAAGAAGGCTCGTGCAAAGAAGAATGCGGAGCTGAAGAAGCTTGAAGATGCCGGTTATAAACCGAGTAGCAACGACCCCAACTATCCGACCGATTTGCAGAATGCCCAGAAAAAGGCCGGTATTGGTCAAGGCGCGAGTCAATAGTTTCGGCTGGACTGTCGCGGTGATCGCTTTCACCGCGACGGCGCGTCGCTTGCTGCCGCGCCCCTGGTCAAAACACAGGCGCCTGCTTTTCTAAGCACATTCTTCGACGCTGCGCTCGCCTCTGTGGCGCCGTATGTCGCGGCCGGGCGCTTCAAGCCCTTCAGCGGAGATGTCGAACTCGATCCAGGTATTCGGGCTGTCGCCCTGACGGGGCATACGCCAGGCCATACCGGATATCTTGTGGATAGCGAATCAAAACAACTTCTGGTCTGGGGCGATATCGTCCACGTTGCAGCGATCCAGTTGCAGAATCCAGAGGCTACCGTCGAGTCGTAGGCGATCGGGGCCAGACGTTGAGATTGTGTATTCAATGGCTTGATCGGCCGAGCTGGACAACCCACTGTTGATTGATCAGGAGGGTATGGTGCATAACGAGGGTCTCTTGAAACAGGGCATTGAAACGCGCCGGGATGAAGGACACTTCAGGCAGGAAGCGTCCTACTCGCCGTTCGACACAATGGATGCGAGGACGGACGGTGGCCACGCCTTCGTGTGGGATCACGTGATCAACGCACTCAAGACCTGTCGCGATGAATGTCGGGCCGAAGCGTATCTCGCGCCGCCGGCACGTTGCATGGAGAAGTATCTGCCGTCGCCGCACACGCAGATTGACATCATGGAGCGTCTGTCTGAAAGCTCTGTCGCGGTGCTGTGGCGCGATGCTACACGCGGCCGCTATGGCGATCAGGTCTGGATTGTTTGCCGTGCCCGCATCAAGGGGCGTTGTGCGTTGAGCGGAGCGATCATTCGCCGCGGTGATCTGGTCTACAAACCGAGGGTGCGTAGCGCCGCACCCTCCAACGCCGCCGCGATGATTCTGGCTTCTGTGGTTTCAGGAATGCCCTGCATGTCTGCAGACGGAGGTTAGCGCCGCGCCAACACACTGCTCAATGGGAGCAAGCAGACCGAAAGCGTTCGGAATGCTGCTGTTTTGCAACAGTAGACATCGGTGAGAATGTCTCGTACCTATTACCGTCAGAGATTCGGTTCTATTTCAAGGTTTCCTTTTCCCAGACCCGCCGATGAAACCAATCGGAGCCTGGATCTGACGGCGCAGGGAACCCCCGAATAAAAAATGAACACTGACCAATTCCTTCGACTGCGTTATCTGGGACTGCTCTGGGTATTCGGCTGTAGTACCTTGGGCGTGGTCACTTTGGTGTGCTTCCGTCTGGGTTTCAGCCTGGCGTCCGCGGGGTTTGCCTATCTAATTGTTATCGTGCTGCTGTCTCTTCTCGACAGCTTTGTTTCGTCCGCCATTTTTTCTGTTTTTTCTGCCGCTTGTCTCAACTACTACTTCACCGATCCGATCTTCAGCTTCAGCGTGGCGTCCCCTCAGGATCTGATGGGACTGGTTACGTTCATGACCACGTCGCTTACCGTTACTGCGCTGATAAGACACGTGCGGCGGCTGGGCGAGGCACACCGTGAGCAGGCCGAACTTCTCGACCTTACGCATGACACGGTGTTCGTTCGTGACATGAGCGACGTCATCAGCTATTGGAATCATGGCGCTGAAGAACTGTATGGCTGGACAAAGGAAGAGGCCATCGGCAAGACAAGTCCCCATCTGCTGAAGACGCGCTTTCCCGTGCCGTTCGGTGAGATCACGGAGGCGTTGCTGAATACGGGCCGCTGGGACGGTGAACTGATCCGGACGAGGCGGGACGGCCGGCAAGTTGTGGTGGCGAGCCGCCTGTCGCTGAAGAGAAGTGAAAATGGGCGTCCGCTTGCGAAGCTCGAGACCAATATCGACGTTACCGAGCGTAGGCGGACCGAAGAATCGCTGCGCCGCAGCCAGGCGCAGTACCTTGCGGAAGCACAGAAACTGAGCCTCACCGGCAGTTTTGGCTGGAATGTGTCAAGTGGAGAAGTTTTCTGGTCCGAGCAAAGCTTCAGGATCTTCGAATACGACCCATCTATTCCGCCCACCATTGAAGCGCTGCTTCAGCGTACGCATCCGGACGACGTCGCGTTCGTCCAGAAAACGCTCGAGCATGCAATCGAAGCCAGAAGGGACTTCGATTTCCAGCATCGGCTGCTGATGCCCGACGGCGCCATCAAGCATCTCCATATCGTCGCGCATGCCGAGAAAGAGAGCGTTTTCAAGCTGCAGTATTTCGGTGCGGTCAAAGACGTTTCCGCTGCCCGGCAGGCCGAGGAGCAGTTGCATGAGACGCGATCGGAACTCGCCCGCATGAGTCGAGTCACGGCGCTCGGCGAGCTGAGTGCGTCCATTGCCCATGAAGTCACACAGCCGCTCGCGGCAATTGTCGCGAACGGTGAGGCCTGTTTGCGATGGCTCTTCCATCCAACGCCACAGCCCGACGAGGTGCAGACCTGTGTGCAATACATGATCGCCGATGCCCGGCGCGCGAGCGAGATCGTCCTGCGTATTCGCATGCTTCTCAAAAAGGATACCCCGCAGAAGACGCAACTCTGTCTCAACGAAGTCATCAATGATGTAGCGTCGCTCATCCAACACGAAATACTCACTCATCGCGTCTCGCTGCGCCTCGAACTTGCTCCCGGCTTGCCGCCGCTGCACGCCGGACGGGTCGAACTTCAGCAAGTGATTCTCAACCTGGCGATCAACGGCATTCAGGCGATGGGCGGCATCGATGACGGACCACGTGAACTGGTGATCAAGACCTTTCAGGATGAGGCCGGCAATGTGGTCGCCTCCGTGCAGGACTCCGGCACGGGCATCAAACCCGAGAGCATCGGTCGGCTGTTCGATCCGTTCTTCACCACCAAACCCGACGGCATGGGCATGGGTTTGTCGATTTGCCACTCGATCGTCGAAGCCCACGGTGGACGGGTGTGGGCCTCCAACCGTACGGGACGCGGCGCGATCTTCCAACTCAGCCTGCCTCCGTTTGCGAAAGCGGGCGGCCTTTGACGCCGATCCTATTTTGAGTGCCGATATCCCGGCATTCCATCACGCAGCCTTCAGATCGTTTTAGCCTCGCAAAGGACTTTAAAGAAGCATTTCCCTACGGCGAGTCCGCGACGCCACACGCAACCAATCACGCTGTGCCGTTCGTCAGTTCGGAGATGAAATCGATAAACGCATTGACTCTTCGGGAGCCTCTCTGATTGGGCAAATACACGGCGCTCACGACGGATCGAGCGTTGTTCGGTGCGATGTCGAAGTCTGGCAACAGGCGGGTAAGCGTGCCGGCCTGAACATCGGCGGCGACCAGCCAGTCCGGGAGGAGAGCGATGCCCGTGCCGTCTATCGCTGCCTCGCGTAACACCTCGGAGCTGTTGGCCTTTAGCCTGCCGGTGACCATGACGCGCGTTTCTTCCTGCTGACGGATGAAGGTCCAGACCTGAGCTTCGGCAGCGTAGGTGAATCGAAGGCACTCATGGTCCGTCAATGCGGCGGGAGAGTCCGGATAACCCGCCCGTTCGAGGTATTCACCACTCGCAACCAGAAAACGCGCAAACACCCCAATGCGTCTGCTGACGACATCCGCGGTGGGCGCGACCTCGCCCAGGCGAATCGCGACATCGATCCGATCGGTCACCAGATCGACGAGCGAATCGCTAAGCCTGATGTCCAGGTCCAGCTTGGGGTACTTTCTCAGGAGCGCGGCGAGGGAAGGCGCAATCTTCCGTGCGCCGAACGCAACGGGAACAGAAACGCGCAACGGCCCCGACGCTTCTCCGCTTCGGTCCGAAACCGACGCGTCCGCATCGGCCATGTCTTCCAGCAGTTTTTTCGCCTTGGCGTAGTACGTCGTTCCCGCGTCCGATAGCGTCACCTGGCGGGTGGTTCGGTTGAGCAGTACCGTGCCCAGTTCTTTCTCGAGCGAATCCACGGAGCGTGTGACGGAAGACGTGACCAGATCGAGGCGTCGCGCCGCGCTCGAAAACCCGCCTGTCTCCGCGACTTCCACGAATGCGCGCAGGGCTAGCAGCTTATCCATAGCTTCCTCAATGGCGACTGGCAAAAGAACGGCCGGTCATTGTGTGACCGGCCGTTCTTTACTGACGTGAAACGCTTATCGTCTATTGAAGATCACTTGAGGTCGAAGCGATCGAGGTTCATCACCTTGTTCCAGGCTGCCACGAAGTCACGGACAAACTTCTCCTTAGCGTCCGACTCTGCATAAACTTCAGCGAGAGCGCGAAGCTGGGAGTTCGAGCCGAAGACCAGATCGACACGCGTGCCGGTCCACTTGACTGCGCCCGTTTTGCGATCGCGTCCTTCGAACACGTCCTTGGCGTCGGATACCGGCTTCCACTCCGTGCTCATGTCGAGCAGGTTCGTGAAGAAGTCGTTGGTCAACGCTTCCGGCCGCGCCGTAAAGACGCCGTGCTGGGTTTGCCCGAAGTTGGTGTTGAGCACGCGCAGGCCGCCGATGAGCACGGTCAACTCCGGCGCGGTCAGCGTCAGCAATTGCGCCCGATCGACCAGCAACGCCTCGGCCGCTACCGGGTATTTGCCCTTCTCGTAGTTGCGGAAACCGTCGGCGATCGGTTCGAGCACCGCCACGGAAACCACGTCGGTTTGCGCTTGCGAGGCGTCCATACGTCCCGGAGTGAACGGCACCGTCACCGCGTGTCCGGCATTTTTCGCTGCTTGTTCGACGCCGGCACAACCGGCCAACACGATCAGGTCGGCGAGTGAGACCTGCTTGCCGCCGGACTGAGCGCTGTTGAACCCTGTCTGTATACCCTCGAGGGTCTCGAGCACTTTCGCCAGTTGCGCGGGTTGGTTGACTTCCCAATCCTTTTGCGGCGCAAGGCGAATGCGCGCGCCGTTGGCGCCGCCACGCTTGTCGGATCCGCGGAAGGTCGATGCGGACGCCCAGGCGGTCGACACCAGCTGCGAGACGGACAGCCCCGAAGCGAGGATCTTGGCTTTGAGCGCGGCAACGTCCTGCTCGTTGATCAACGGATGATTCACCTCGGGAATCGGGTCTTGCCAGAGCAGCTCTTCGGCAGGAACTTCGGGGCCAAGATAGCGTGCGCGCGGGCCCATATCGCGATGCGTGAGCTTGAACCACGCGCGGGAATACGCCTCGGCAAACTCATCTGGGTTCTCGTAGAAGCGCCGGGAAATTTTCTCGTATGCCGGGTCGAATCGCAGGGCGAGGTCGGTGGTCAGCATGGAGGGCGCGCGGCGCTTGGACGGGTCATGCGGATCCGGCACCGTGTCCGCGCCGGCGTCGCCCTTCGGCTTCCATTGATGCGCGCCGGCCGGGCTCTTCGTCACTTCCCATTCGTAGCCGAACAGATTCGTGAAGAAGCCGTTGCTCCACTTGGTCGGCGTCGTGGTCCAGATCACTTCCAGGCCGCTGGTGATTGCGTCGCCGCCCTTGCCGGTACCGTAGCTGCTCTTCCAGCCGAGGCCTTGCTCCTCGATGCCGGCCCCTTCCGGCTCGCGTCCTACGAGGGCTGCATCGCCGGCGCCGTGAGTCTTGCCGACCGTGTGGCCGCCCGCGATGAGCGCGACGGTTTCTTCGTCGTTCATCGCCATGCGCGCGAAGGTTTCGCGGATGTCCCGTGCGGCAGCCAGCGGATCCGGGTTGCCGTTCGGGCCCTCCGGATTGACGTAAATCAGGCCCATCTGAACGGCGCCGAGCGGGTTTTCGAGGTCCCGATCGCCGGTGTAGCGTTTGTCGCCCAGCCACGTGGTTTCGTTACCCCAGTAGACGTCCTGGTCCGGCTCCCAGACATCCTGACGCCCGCCGCCGAAGCCGAACACCTTGAAGCCCATCGATTCAAGCGCGACGTTGCCCGTGAGAATGATGAGGTCGGCCCATGAAATCTTCCGGCCGTATTTCTGCTTGATCGGCCAGATCAGCCGGCGTGCCTTGTCGAGGTTGCCGTTGTCGGGCCAACTGTTGAGCGGGGCGAAGCGCTGCTGGCCTGCACCGGCGCCGCCGCGGCCGTCGCCGATGCGGTATGTGCCGGCGGCGTGCCATGCCATGCGAATAAACAACGGCCCGTAATGGCCGAAGTCCGCCGGCCACCAGTCCTGCGAGGTCGTCATCAGTGCCAGCAGGTCTTTCTTGACTGCCGCGAGATCAAGGCTGTTGAACTCCTTGGCGTAGTCGAAGTCTTCGCCCATGGGGTCGGACAGCGACGAATGCTGGTGCAGGATGTTCAGCTTGAGCTGATTGGGCCACCAGTCCTGGTTCGCCGTGCCGCCGCCGGCGGCATGGTTGAAAGGACACTTTGATTCAGTCGCCATGTGGTGTTCTCCTAGGAGTGTTGCACTGGATGACGTGGCCCGTTTGGAGTCCGGGCGCCGTCCTTGAATACTATTGCGTTTCGACAGAGGGCGTGAAAGGGCACGCCCGACGATTTCACGTACCGATGCTTCCTAACCCGAACGACGCTGCCAGCTCCGGCCCCTTCTCCAACAAACGGCTGACGGCCTCCCGGCGATTCGCTGCCCACAATGCCAGTACGTCCTTGACATGCAGTTCAGTATGAACCGATAGGGCTTCGGCCAGCGCAACGGCGTCATCCGCCGCTTTCGACGTGCCGGATGCCGTATGAGGACGCACAGTGCAGGCGGCATCCCCAATCAACGCGACTCGTCCGACAGAAAACTCAGGGCTTAGCGCGTCGAATATCGATTGAAAGAACGGCGCCCGCGTCTCGCGAACCAGTTGCTGCAGTGCAGCAGGAAGATGCCGGCTTGCCAGTTCGCACAGCTCCTCGAATGACGCCGCTGATAGCTGGCCGGGGCTAATCGACGAGTGATGCCGATGCCCCTGAGCGTCCGTCAGGTGTCTGTGCATTGCAGCAACATCGGCTTCGTTCCGATACCAAAGCCAGTTGAAACGCCTTTTACCCGGTTCCAATGCGCCGTCGAGACCGAGAATCAGAAATGCCATAAACATATGCCCCGGATCCCGGAACATGGTGAAGTTATTCACGAGTTCTTCAACTTCGCGCGGCGAGAAGAGTGATTCATCCACGATGCCACGCCAGGCGACGTACCCTGCGAAACGCGATTCGTAGTGGGGGAAGAGCCTCGCCCGCGTGCGGGAGCCGATGCCGTCCGCAGCAAGGAGCATGTCCGCGCTGATGCGTTCCCCACCCTCGAGCTCGATCTCGATCGCGTTGTCATGCTCGGTAAAGCCGACCACTTCCCGTCCGTACGAGATCCTGTGTTTCGGCAGCATGGCGCAGAGTGACCGATAGACGGTATCCCACGAGGAAAACGGCAGCTTCTCGGGCTCCTCGGTCAGCACGTCGCCATTGATGTCTATACGTCTGCGCATAACCGTCGGCACGCTGATCATTTTTTGCGTGTAGTGGCCATGCTGTTCGAGGAATTTCATCATGTGGCGCAGCACGGCCACGCCGCCGCCCTTGCCGCGCAGCGGAACCTCGGAGCGTTCGTACACGTGCACGTCGTGTCCGATGCAACCGAGCGTGAGCGCGCTCGACAGCCCCGCGATTGATCCACCAGCGATGACAATTTTCATGGGCTAAGGGATGTGAAAGATACGGGGTCCCCACACATGGGATCCGACTCGGCGAAGCTAGTATCGCGCATTCGCGATTCTCCTGCTTTTCATGGTGTGGTTAATTGGTCGTGCTTCACGGATCGCCACGCCGGGCAAATATGCTATCGCAAGTTTGCAGGACAAACAGCGATGGTAGCCGTCAACGAGTCCGCAATCGATCAGATGCGCCACCTTTAAGAACGTTTAAGTCCACCGTCAGGACTTTTAGTGCCTTATCCCCCTAATCTGCCATCGGTCATGATGCCGCGCTGGTCCGGGACCGGCGCGGCAGGTCGTGGACGCGAACTAAAACGGCAAGGTCGCCGTGAACGATAGGGGAACAACAATGAGTAACGGAGCGGATAAGGAAATCTCTTCTGCGTCGCGGCGCAACATGCTGATGGCCGGAGCCGGCGCGGTTGCTGCAGCGGTCGTCCCGGCGGTTTCCATAGCCGCGGGCAGCGCATCGGGCGGCAAAACCGCCAATCATCTTGCACATACAGGAGCACGATCCATGAACTACGTCACCACCAGGGACGGCGCGCAGATTTTCTACAAGGATTGGGGCTCGGGTCACCCAGTCGTGTTCTCGCATGGCTGGCCGCTCGATGCCGATGCATGGGACGCGCAGATGCTGTTTCTCGTGCAGAAGGGCTATCGCGTGATCGCTCACGACCGCCGCGGGCACGGCCGCTCGAGCCAAACCGCGCACGGCAACGACATGGACACCTACGCGGACGACCTGGCTGCCGTCATCGAAGCGCTGGATCTGAAGGGTGCCACCCTGGTCGGCCACTCGACGGGCGGTGGAGAAATCGCACACTACGTTGGCCGACATGGGACGAAGCGCGTCGCCAAAATGGTCCTGATCGGTGCCGTGCCGCCGATCATGCTGAAGACCGAAGCCAATCCGACGGGCCTGCCCATGTCCGTATTCGACGGTATTCGCGCCAATACCGCGAACAATCGCTCGCAGTTTTTCAAAGACCTTGCGGTGCCTTTCTACGGCTACAACCGCCCGAACGCAAAAGTGCAGCAAGGCGTGATCGACGAGTTCTGGCGCGAAGGCATGATGGGCTCGGTGCTCGGCCAATACGAGTGCATCAAGCAGTTCTCCGAGGTCGACTACACGCCGGATCTGAAGAAGATCGACGTGCCGACGCTGATCCTGCACGGTGACGACGATCAGATCGTGCCGTTGGACAATTCTGGCCGCAAATCCGCCGAGATCGTCAAGAACGCCACGCTCAAGGTCTACCCGGGCGCACCGCATGGCATGTGCACGACGGAAGCGGATCGCGTCAATGCGGATCTGCTTGCCTTCCTCCAGTCGTAAGCGTTGAGCCTTAGTGAAGGCGATCGAGCCTTAGCTTAAGCAGAGTGATGCGGCCGGCGTTTTGCGCCGGCCGCATTGCTATGTTCCCTGACCATCGGCGGCATGGCCTTCTGTCTGCCAGCCCCCGCCCAGCGCTTTGTAAAGCGCCACGAGTTCGAGCGCCGTATCACGCTCGCTCTGGGCCAGTTTGTCGTCGGCCGCGTACAGCGAACGTTCTGCATCGAGCACGGAGAGGAAGTCGTTAAGCCCTTGCTTGTACAGTCGCGTCGCGATGGTCACCGCTTCGCGGTCGGCAGTGACTTCGGCTGCCAGCTTTTCATGCCGTACCCTGGACTGCGCGTAGGACACGAGCGCGGTCTCGACATCCCGCAGCGCACCGAGAACCGTCCGCTGGTAGGCGGCGGCCGCCTGATCGGTCCGCGCCTCCTCAGCGTGCATTTCGAAACGAACCTTGCCTGCATCGAAGATCAGCCAGTTGATACTCGGGCCGATGGAGAAATAGCGGCTCGGCGCGGTGAGAAACGTCGAAGCATTCAGGCTCTCCAGACCCGCCACCCCGGTCAGCGAAAAGTGCGGATAAAGGTCCGCTTGCGCGATGCCGATGCGAGCGTTCGCAGCGGCGATCCGGCGTTCGGCGGCGCGGATGTCCGGCCGGCGGCGCAGAAGATCGGAGGGCAAGCCCACCGGCACGTCTGTCGTCGTCGAAGGAATCGCCTGCGGGCTATCCAGTTGGGCAAGCAGCCGTTCCGGTGGTTGGCCGATCAACGCACCGATTCGATAGATGGACGCGCGTTCATTTGCTGCGAATGTCGGAATGGCTGCTTCGGTATCCGAAACTTGTGCTTGCGCACGCAGCACATCGAGACGCGAGGCCAGCCCTGCATCGAACTGCGAGCGGGTCAGCACCAGCGAGTCCTGCTGGATCGACAGATTGCTGCGCGCGACGGCAAGCTGGCGTTGCACGCCGCGCAATTCGATGTAGTTGCGCGCGACTTCCGCGAGCAGCGTCAACTCGCCGTCGCCACGCTCCGCCTCGACCGCCTGGTAGTTTGCGTCAGCGGACTCGACGCCGCGCCGCTTGCCGCCGAACACATCGATTTCCCACGAAGCGTCGAAGCCGGTCTGCCATAGATTGCCGTTGGCGCCAGGGCCGAGACCGCCTGGCGGCACGCCGACCGGCACATTGGCGCTGCCATGACTCCGATCGTATTTGGCGCCGACATCGACCGTTGGATATTGATCCGCACCGGCGATACCACGCAAGGCCCGCGCTTCGCGTATGCGTGCTTCGGCAACCGCCAGGTCCGGGGCGGAGTGCAGCGCTGCGGTCATGAGCGAATTGAGCGTCGCGTCGTCAAAGGCCTGCCACCAGGCATCGTTCGATAGTGGCGCCCCCTGCGGGGCACTTGTCGCCGAGCCGGAGCCGGTGCCGGTGCTGGTCTGTTCGGTAAAGCTCGCCGGCATGGCCGGTTTCGGCGCCACATAGTCGGGCCCTACGGTGCAACCCGCGAGGAGCGCCGCGCATGCCGCGACAATAGCGGCAGCCTGTCGCCGCCGAAAAGGCGCCGCCGGCCGCGCCGCGGCTAGTTCCAGAAGCCAAGCCATGTCGGCCGTTCCTTCACGAAGATTTCCGTTTCGACGGACATGCCCGGCGAGATCAATTTGAGTGCTTCTCCAGGGTTGTCGAATTCGATTTTCACCGGCACCCGCTGCACCACTTTCACGAAGTTGCCTGTTGCGTTTTCGGGCGGCAGCAGCGCGAAGTGGGAGCCGGTTCCGCGCTGAATGCTGTCGACGTGACCGCGCAGCCGCAGGTCCGGAAACGCGTCGACGAAAATCGTGACCTGCTGGCCCGGTCTGACGTGAGTCAGCTGCGTCTCCTTGTAGTTCGCGGTCACATAGAGCTTGTCCGGCACGACCGATAGCAGCGTTTGCCCGGGCTGCACGAAGTTGCCCTTCTCGACGCTTTTGTTCGCGACACTGCCGGACTCGGTCGCATAGATTTTGGTGTACGAAAGGTTGAGCATCGCCTGTTCCAGCGTCGCATTGGCCTGGGCCACCGACGCTTCAGCGGTTTTCACCTGGGCGCGTGCGAGCGTCGCCTGCGCCTGCAATGCATCGACTTTGACCTGGGCCGCCGTCACTGAAGCGCGCGTCCCATCGGCGGCTGCCTTGCCCTCGTCGACGCGTTCCGATGAAACGGCCCGCACGTCGGAGACGGATTGCAGCCGCGCCAGATTGGCGCCGGCAAGTTTCGCATTGGCGCGCGCGACGTCGAGTTCGGCCTTTTGCTGGCCGATATTGGCGTCGGCCACCGCGACCTGGTTGCGCGCTTCCTCCAGCTTCCCCGCGGCTGCCGCGACATTGGCGCGCGCCACATCCACCTGCACGAGATAGTCGCGCGGGTCGAGTTCGACGAGGAGGTCGCCTGCGGTGACCTTGCTGTTGTCGTTGACGTGAAGCGTCTGCACGTAAGCGGGGACTTTGGGAATGACCGTGACCAGATGCGCGTCGACATAGGCGTCATCGGTCTGCTTCTCGTACAGGCCGGGCAGCAGGAAATACGCGGCGATGGCGAGCAGGACGATCGCCGCCAGCAGGCCGAGGAGTAACCAGCGCCGATTGTCGGGCGGCGCGGGCGCCGCAGGCGCACTCGCCGGCGGTGGCGGGGTGGCCGGTTTTTGAGCCGGTGGCGCTTCGCTCATCGGGGCCTCCGGCAGGGCGGATGGATCGGGTTGGGAACAGACAAGGTTGGCATGGCCGCACTCCTTATTTTTTGGCTACCGGGGTCGGCGGAATGATGGGGACGAGACATAGCGCGATCACACCGACTGCCGCCATGAAGGCGAAAGCGTCCGCATTGGCGAGCGTCGCAGCCTGATGGGCGCCTGCTTCGGCAAGCGTTTTTAACGCAGCGCGCTGGCCCTCGACCGAAGAGTAGCCGCCGCGCGTGACCAGTGTCGAGCTTACCGAGGAGAGCCAGTCTCGCGTCACCGGATTGTCGAGGCGAAGGTGCTCGAACAGGCGTGATGAATGAAGCGTCTCGCGATGCCCGATCAGAATGGTCAGCAGCGCAACCCCCAGCGAAGCGCCGAACTGCCGGAACGTCATGTAAAGCGAGACGCCGTCGAGCAGCTTGTTCTGCTCGATGCGTGCCACCGTGCCGCTCCCTACCGCCGGCAACAGCGGGGACAGGCAGCAGGCGTAAAGAATCAGCGGCGCCACGTAGTAATAACCGGGCGTGTCCGTGGTCAGCAGGCGGTTGAACAGCACCATCGACGCGATCAGCATGACGAGCGCGATCACGATCGTCTTGCGCTGGCCGATCCGCGCGATGAGGCCGACCATGAGCGGCCGGATGGCCGCTGCCGTCAATGCATAGACGCAGATGATCTGCCCGGTCTGGGTCGCGCTATGCGTATGGGTCGAGAGATTGCGCAGAAACTCCGGCAGCACGAACAGGCTGCCCGACAGAATCATGCCGGTGAAAATGCCGATCAACGCGGATGACAACACGTAACGATCGCGCAACAGACCGAGCCAGAGCAACGGTGTTCGATTCGCAGGGCTCGCCTGCCAGAGCACGAAAAGCAGCAGCGCGGCACCGCTTGTCCAGGCGAGCACGCGAATATGCAGCGATCCGAACCAGTCGTCGATTTCGCCGCGATTGAGAACGATCTGCAGCGAGATCAGCGCCGTCGCGAGCAACACGATGCCGAGCCAGTCGGTGCTCACCACGCGCTCGGAGGCGGGCGGCGGAAGTGTCGGAAAGCAGCGCGCCAGCAGCCATATCGCCGCGGCGGCATAGAGCA
The DNA here is from genome assembly GCF_001645125.1 of Paraburkholderia ginsengiterrae. Taxonomy (GTDB): domain Bacteria; phylum Pseudomonadota; class Gammaproteobacteria; order Burkholderiales; family Burkholderiaceae; genus Paraburkholderia; species Paraburkholderia ginsengiterrae. Next base: position 105,905 of record NZ_LXKA01000221.1, read on the forward strand.
GATTCGGCAGGAAGATCAGGCGCCAGTTGAACTGGTCGGTGATGTAGCCGCTCACCAGCAGCCCCGCCGCGCTCGACAGATAGAGCAGCGTGGACGCTTTCATCAGCGACGGGCTGCGCTGCGGCTTGGGCATCAGCACATAGATGCTCGCGCGCCACCAGACGACCAGACCGGCCCCGGCCAGCCCCTGGACGGCGCGCCAGATCAGGATCGTACTGAGGTCGGGGGAGAGCGCGCAGCCCATCGAGGCCATCGCGAACACGACGATGGTCGAGATCAGGAAGCGCTTGTAGCCAAAGTGCCCGGCCATCCAGATCGAGACAGGCACGCCGAGAAACAGCGCGCAGCTATAGACGGTCAGCAGCCAACTGGCTTCGTCCGCGGACACGCCCAACGTGCCGGTCAGATCCGCCAGCACCAGGTTCATGCTGTCGAAGGTGTAGAACTCCATCCCGGTGGCGAGGCCGAGCCCGATGAGCAGCAGGCGCGTATGGGCCGGCGGCAGCATGAGCGCCGGTTGAGGTGAAGCGGGCATCGCCTCCGGCAGGGCGGTGTCACTCATGGCAGGGGTCGATCCGTATTTGACAGGCGATGATCACGTAAGGAGCCGCAAGACGGCATGCATCGCCGCGCTGACGAGGAGCAGCGTGGCGACGGCCGCCAGATAGAGACCGCCGAACCAGCACAGCCGGCGGCTGCGCGGACTCATGCTTCCCATCCCTTCTCGGGCGTCTTGCCGCGAAAGGTGCGGTACGCGAACGCAGAATAAGCGAGGACGACCGGCGTGACAACCGCTGCACCGATCAACAGGAAGACATGGCTGAGGGTCGACGATGCCGCGGCCCAGAGCGTGAGGCGAAACGGCACGATGTCCGGAAAGATACCGACACCCAGCCCCGCCACGCCGAGCACGAAGAGCGCCAGCGCCAGACAGAATGGGCGTCCGTCTGTGCGGCCGCCAATTGCGCGCAGCAGGGCGGCGCTCACACCGAGAAAGAGAACCGCGATCACCACGAGGGCGAACGTATGCGCGGTCCACGCGGCGCGTATGCCGGGTTGAACCCACGCCGCGGCGGCGCAGGTTGCGGCGGCGAGGCACACGAAGACCGGCAGGGCCAGACGCAGGCTGCGCTCGGCGTGGGCACGCAATGCCGCGGTTGCCTTCAGATGCAGCCAGCCCGCGCCGAGGACGACATAACCCGCGAACACCGTGATCGCGGTCAGCGCCGGGAAGGGCCGGAACACATCGAAGACGCTGCCGCCAAAGGCGTCGCCGTTGACGCTTACGCCCTGGATGAGTCCGCCGACAATCAGCCCCTGCATGAGCGCGGCCACGATCGAGCCCACGCCGAATGCCGCGTCCCAGAAGCGTCGCCCCTGCTCGATCTGATAGCGGAATTCGAACGAGACGCCACGTAGTCCCAGCGCCAGCAGCATGACGATCAGCGGGATATAGAACGCCGGCAGCAGCACGCCGTAGGCAATGGGGAACGCGGCGAGCAGCGCGACGCCGGCCATGATCAGCCAGGTCTCGTTGCCGTCCCAGGTGGGCATGATCGAATCGACCATGCGGTCGCGCAGCCGTTCGTCGGCTTGCCCAAGCAGGAGGGCGCCCACGCCCAGGTCGAAGCCGTCGAGCAGCACGTACAGCGACAATGCAAAGGCGGTGAACAGCGCGGAGAGCAGCGGCAGGGTCATGACGGGCTACTCCACGTGGGCCGGGTTGCGGCCGGCAGGGTCGTCCATCACTGCCGGCTTGAGCGCATGCTTGAGCGAGCCGGTGGCCGCCGGTTCGGACTGTGCCGCCTGAGGGCCGCGGCGGATCATGCGGAAGGTGAAGATCAGGAACGCCGTCATGAAGAGCGCGTAGATGCAGACGAACGCGATCAGCGTCGACAGCAGCACGCCTGCCGGGACCGGCGAGACGGCGTCGGCCGTGCGCAGGATGTTGTAGATCACCCAGGGCTGGCGCCCGGTCTCCGCGAGATACCATCCGCCGAGCGTCGCGATCACGCCGGATGGCGCCATCACCACCAGCGTTCGCAGGAACCAGCGTGTGTTGAAGAGCCGGCCTTGCCAGCGCAGCCACAGCGATGCAATACAGACGCCGAACATGATGATGGCAAGGCCGTACATCGTGCGAAAGCCGTAGAAGACCCAGCCCATGAGCGGCTGCCGGTCGCGTGGCGTGTTGGTCAATCCTTCGACCCGGCCGTTCAGGCTATGCGTGAGCCAGATGCTGCCCAGGTAGGGCGTGCCGAGCGCGAAGCGATTACGCTGATTCTGCTGATCGGGAATGATGAACCAGTAGTAGGGTGCGGGCGATTGCGACTGTTTTTCCCAGAAGCCTTCGGCAGCCTGCATCTTGGCCGGCTGATACTCGAGCATTTTCCCGTACAGCATGTCGCCGACGAAGACCTGGCAGCCGATCAGGATAGTGGCAAAGGTGAGGCCGATCGAGACCGTCCGGCGTCCGAATGCTTCGTGTTCGCCGCGCAGCAGATACCAGGCGCCGACCCCGGCCACGAGGAACGAGCCGGTGATATAGGCCGCCATCAGCATGTGCGGCAGGCGGTACGGCCACGATGGGTTGACGATCACCTTCAGCCAGTCGGTGACCACGACCCGGCCATGTTCGACCACCACGCCGTCAGGCGTTTGCATCCAGCTATTGGCCGACAGAATCCACGAGGCCGACAGTAGCGTGCCAAGGGCAACCATGCAGGTGGCGAGGAAGTGCAGTTTCGGTCCGACGCGGTTGAAGCCGAACAGCATGATGCCGAGGAACCCGGCTTCGAGGAAAAAGGAGGTCAGCACTTCCAGTCCGATCATCGGGCCGATTGCCGGGCCTGCCATCTGCCCGAACCTGGCGAAGCCAAGACCGAATTCGAACGAGAGCACGATTCCGGTGACCACGCCGACACCGAAGCCCATCGCGAAGATGCCGAGCCAGAAGCGGTAGATCTGCAGATAGAGCGGGTCTTTGGTTTTCAGCCACAGGCCTTCCATGATCGCCAGAAAGGCGGCGAGCCCGATCGAGATCGTCGGGAAAATAATGTGGAAGCTGACGGTGAACGCGAACTGAACGCGCGCGAGGATGGCGGGATCGAGGTTCACGGCTGCTTCCGTTCGGTTTGTGGGCGCCGGGAGATCGTCACGGCTAGCGCGACGAACAGTGCGAGCGCGATGATCGACGCGGGCAAACCGAACACGCCGATGATGACGAAGAAAAACGCCACGCCGAGCAGGGTTGCGCAGATCGCCCCTGGCAGGCGCCACGTGGATGTGGACTCGGCCTTCATGGCTGGTTACCTCAGTATTGCGATTCCACCTTCACGATCACGTGCGCACGGTGGCGAAAACGGATCGTAAGGCATGGAATGGTTGCTTCAGGAATACGGATACTGCCGGCCGATCATGCCGCAGGGCGGCCTTAAAAGTCCTGAGCAAAACATAAATTCTGCTGAACGTGCGGGCTGCTCAGTGGGCCGCTAAGTGGGCTACTAAGCGCGCGCATTCGCTTTGCAGCCATGGTCCTGAAACGGATTACACTTTGATCGGGAAGAACGGGCTGCAAACATAACGATCACAGGAGACAGGATGGATCTGTTCATGTCGATGGAGGCCTTCGTGCGGGCCGCGGAGGCACAGAGCTTTGCGGGCGCCGCACGCCAGTTGGGCGTTGCCAAATCCGTGGTGACCTCGCGCGTCAAGCAACTCGAAGACCATTTCGGTGTGCCGCTCTTTCATCGTTCCACGCGAGCGGTGCGCCTGTCGGAACTCGGTGAAACGTACTATCGCGAATGCGCCGAGCTGGTCAACAAGGTCCACGATCTGTCCGGCCGTTCGCGCGGCGATCCGCAGGCGCTCGCCGGCACGCTCAACATTCACGTTCTGCCGGGCTTCGCGCTGGGCCATTTTTCGCAAACGCTGATCGAATTCCGCGAGGCTTACCCACGCGTCGAATTCGTCGTGACGGTCAACGACCGGGTGATCGATCCGGTGCAGGAAGGCTTCGATCTGGCCTTGCAGATCTATCCGCCGGCGTCGAATCTGCTGGTGGAACGGCGTCTCTTTCCCGTGCGTGGCGTGTTGTGCGCCGCGCCGGGTTATCTGAAGGAAGAGCCGGTGATCGAAACGCCGCTCGACCTGTTGCGGCACGATTTCGCCCGCTATTCGTACTACCCTTGGGGCGACAAGTGGCCGCTGATGCGCGGCAACGAGTGCTTCGAAATCGCCTTGAATCCCGTGCTCAAAACCAACAGCGTGCACCTGCTGCTCGAATTCGCACGGGCCGGTGCGGGCGTCGTCTATCTGCCGACCATGGTTGCCGCGGCCGATCTCCTCGAACGGCGCCTCGAAAGAGTGCTGCCGGAGTACGCGGCGCCGCCGTTATGGCTTTCGGCGGTCTATCCCGCGTCGCACCGCTCGACCACCAAGGTCAAGGCTTTCGTCGACTTCCTGCGCGCCCGTTAGCTGCGCGAGCCGCAGTGGGACAGGGCGCTCGGCATTGCGCCGCCGGACGACGAGACCAAAAGCGTCGGCGAGGAGCTGGCCGAAGACTGAGCGAAGAATGAGCACTGCGGGAGAGCCCTCGGGGTTCTCCACCAGGTAGTTTCCCTGGCGCGAATTTGCAGCACCTATGGTTCGCGTTTCCCGACCCTCAGAACATTGCTGTTGCGCCTGCCGCCACTTAATCTTCGATCCAAGCAAACGCAATCTTGGATTCATAGATCAACTGGAGGCAGACATGCAAGAGACCTGGTTCGGCAGCCTGGATAATTTCCGCAAAGGCTCCATCGAAATCATCAAGGGCAAGCCGGAGCATTACGCCATGTCGAATGTGTTCGACGTGGCGAGCCGCGCGGCGCCCTACGAAAAAATCGTCGTCGGCAAGAATCTCAAGTACGTGATCGAGACGCTGCGCGCGGAAGGTTCGTCGCCGTGGTTCACCGCCTCGCACGATGAATTCGCGGTTGCGCTCGACGGCGAGATCGACATCTATTTCATCAAGCCGTCGGACGGCGCGCTCATCGACGCGCAGACCGAAGGCAGCGTGCGGCTCGAAGGTCAGCCGTCCGGCCAGTCGATGGGTTATGTGCGGCTGCGTCGCGGCCATCAGGCGCTGCTGCCGGCGGGCGCCGCGTATCGCTTCGAAGCGAGGACCAAGGGCGTGCTGCTCGTGCAGACGATTCTCGGACGCTATTCGGTCGAGAAGTGGGCCGACATCTGCATCCACTGACACCCGCTACCCGACCGATCCTCTCCCGGAGCTCATCATGAACACAGCCAGCACCCTGCAAAACATCACCGCGAGCGAGGCCGACGCGGTGACCGGATATCGCACGTTCCGCCTCGGCGATTTCGAATTCAGCCGCGACGCGTATTTCGCCACCGTCAAATGGCCGGCGAAAGGCCAGATCCGCTCGCACCAGATGCACGCCGACGACTTCCTGCGCGCCATGATGCGCGACGTGGCGTGGGGCTTCTTCTACGGCTGGGTCAATTTCGACGAAGTGATCGGCACGCGCAATCACTACGGCAAGGTCGACATGTACGCCGGTGCGTACAACGCAAGCTTCAAGGACGCGGGCGTCGATCATATGCAGCAGTTCGACACGCCGCTCATCATGGCGACCTTCAAGGCGATTCTGCGCGACTGGGTCAACGAAGGCTTCGATCCGTTTGCCGCGCCTGAAGAAACCGGCTCCGCGTTCGGCACGAAGCATGGCGACAACATCGCCGCGATCGAGCGTACGCGTATTGCCACCAAACGCATGCCGGGCCTCGAAGGCGACTCGCCGTTGCGCGACGACTTGCCGGTCAACCGCCAGTTCGCCGACGTCGGCCAGGACGAACCCGAGATTCACGCCGAGCCCGGCTTCGAGGGCGCGTTGCATGCGTTCAGCCTCTTCAAGTACCTGTCGCGCTCGGACGTGACGTGGAATCCGTCGGTCACGTCGGTCTGCCAGCAGAGCCTGTTCTGTCCGACCACCGAGGAATTCGTGCTGCCGGTGTTCCATGGCAACGACCGCGTCGAGTGGTTCCTGCAACTGTCCGACCAGATCATCTGGGACGTCGCCGACAAGGACACCGGCGAGCCGCGCGCCCGCATCACGATGAACGCGGGCGATATCGCCGCCATGCCGGCCGACATCCGTCACAAGGGTTACTCGCAGAAGCGTTCGATGCTGCTGGTGTGGGAGAACGCCACGCCTGATCTGCCCAAGCGTTACGAAAGCGGCGAACTCCCGCCGTATCCGATCCAGATGTAACGCCGCGGCATTCCCCCGATAGTCGTTCGAACGGCGCCAGACCGCTGGCGCCGCGGGGAAACTCACGCCCCGTTTTTACCTGCACAGGACTGACATGCAAACGCAACTCTTCATCGGCGGCCGTTTCGTGCCGGCCGCGAACGGCGAGACGCTCGCTTCCCTCAACCCGCACGACAATTCCGTGATCGCCGAAGTGGCGATGGCCGGACCCGCCGATGTCGATCGCGCCGTGGCGGCAGCGAAGGCGGCGTTTCCGAAGTGGAGCAATCTCGCCGCGGCGGAGCGGGGGCGCCTGCTGCTCAAGCTCGCCGACGCGATCGAAGCGAACGCCGATGCGCTCGCGCGTCTCGAATCACTCGATACCGGCCACCCGATTCGCGACACGCGCAATCTCGATGTGCCGCGCACGGCGGCGACGTTCCGCTATTTCGGCGGCATGGCCGACAAGTTCGAAGGCTCGGTGATCCCGGTCGAGCAGGGCTTCCTGAACTACATGACGCGCGAGCCGGTCGGCATTGTCGGGCAGGTGGTGCCGTGGAATTTCCCGCTGATGTTCACGAGCTGGAAGATGGCGCCCGCGCTCGCCGCGGGCAATTGCGTGATCATGAAGCCCGCCGAACTCACGCCGCTGTCGAGTCTTGCCATCGCGGAACTGATGGCGGAAGTGGGCTTTCCCGAGGGCGTCGTGAATATTCTGCCGGGCCTGGGTCATGTGGCCGGTCAGTATATTGCCGAGCATCCAGAGATCAGCAAGGTCGCCTTCACCGGCTCGACCGCGGTGGGCCGCAAGATCGTGCAAGCGTCGAGCGGCAATCTGAAGAAGGTGCAGCTCGAACTGGGCGGCAAGGGCGCCAACATCGTGTTCGGCGACGCGAATATCGATGCCGTCGTGCAAGGCTCCGCCTTCGCGATCTTCCACAACCAGGGGCAGGCGTGCATTGCCGGCTCGCGCATGATCGTGCATGAATCGATCGCCGACGAAGTGCTCGAAAAGTTCAGCGCATTGAGCTGCACGATCCGGATCGGCAACCCGCTCGATCCGCTGACCGAAATGGGCCCGCTGACTTCGCGTCAGCATCGCGACCGCGTGCTGTCGTTCGTCGACGTCGCACGCGAGCAGGGTGGCCGCGTGCTGGCAGGCGGCAAGGCGCCGTCCGATGCCGCGCTGGCCAACGGCTGCTATGTCGAGCCGACTATCGTCGAAGCGAAACCGGAGCATCGCGTCTCGCAGGAAGAAGTGTTCGGGCCGTTCATGACCGTCACCACATTCCGCACCGACGAAGAAGCGCTGGCCATCGCCAACGGCACCGAATACGGTCTCGGCGCGGGTCTCTGGACACGCGATTTGCAACGCGCGCATCTGGTGGCGCGCGAGATTCGCGCCGGCATGGTGTGGGTCAACTGCTACAAGCGCGTGAGCCCCGGGTCGCCATTCGGCGGTGTCGGCGCGAGCGGCTATGGCCGCGAGATGGGTTTCGAAGCGATGCGCGAATACACGCAGCCCAAATCGATCTGGGTCAACGTGGATGCGCAGATTCCGCCTTATTACCCGCGCTGATCCGTCATGGACTCGTTCATCTATAACGGCTTGCCGTCCCGCGTGATCTTCGGCGCGGGCAGCCTCGACCAGATTGATCGCGAGATAGGTTTGCTCGGCGCGAAGCGGGCGATCGTGCTCTCCACGCCGCAGCAGCGGCCCCAGGCCGAAGCGCTGGCGGCAAGCCTGGGTTCGCGGGCGGCGGGTGTCTACGCCGAAGCCGTGATGCACGTGCCGATCGACACCGCCCGCGCGGCCCGCGACTTTGCCACACAGGTCGGCGCCGATTGCGCGATCGCGCTAGGCGGCGGCTCGACGACCGGACTCGGCAAGGCCATCGCGCTTGAATCGTCGCTGCCGATCATCGCGATTCCGACCACCTACGCCGGTTCGGAAATGACGCCGATTTACGGTCTGACCGAAGGCGGCGTCAAGAAGACCGGCCGCGATCCGCGCGTGTTGCCGAAGACGGTGATCTACGACCCGTCATTGACGACATCGCTGCCGGCCGGGTTGTCGCTGACAAGCGGCATCAACGCCATCGCGCACGCGGCCGAAGGACTCTACGCACAGGACACGAATCCGGTCATCTCGCTGATGGCGGAAGAAGGGATCCGTGCGCTCGGCCAGGGTTTGCCGCGCGTGATGCGGCAGCCCGGCGATCTCGCGGCACGCGGTGACTGCCTGTATGGCGCATGGCTGTGCGGCGCGGTCCTCGGCAACGTCGGCATGGCCTTGCATCACAAGCTGTGCCATACGCTCGGCGGCACCTTCAATCTGCCGCACGCGGAAGCGCACACCATCGTGCTGCCGCACGTGCTTGCCTATAACCGCGAGGCCGCGCCCGAGGCGATGAAGCGTGTGGCGCGCGCGCTGCATGCCGACGACGCCGCCCAGGGCGTATTCGATCTCGCGCGCGATCACGGCGCGCCGACCGCGCTGAAAGACATCGGTCTGAGCGAGGCCGATCTCGACGTCGCGCTCGATCTCGCACTAAAGAATCCGTACTGGAATCCGCGACCGGTCGAGCGAATACCGCTGCGAGCGCTGCTGGAAGCTGCCTACGAAGGCAAGCGGCCGGAATAGCGCGAACGCCCCCACTCATACAAAAAAATTCTGGAGACAGCCATGGACACCTATTCCTTCGATGCGAAGCGCCGCCGCTTCGTCACACTCGCGGCGGGCGGCGCGCTCGCCGCGTCAACCTCGGCGTTCTCGCCGCTCGTTTTCGCCTCCGGCCCGCGCACGCTGAAAATCGGCTACGTGTCGCCGCAAACCGGTCCGCTCGCACCGTTCGGCGAAGCAGACCGCTACACGATCCAGCAGATGCAAACGGCGCTGAAGAACGGCATCGTGATCGGCGGCAAGACCTATCCGGTATCCATCGTCGTCAAGGACAGCCAGTCGAATCCGAATCGCGCCGGCGAAGTCGCCAACGATCTCATCCTGAAGGACAAGATCGACATCATGCTCGTGTCCGGCACGCCCGAAACGGCGAATCCGGTGAGTGACATGTGCGAGCTGAACGAGACGCCGTGCGTGTCGACGGTGGTGCCGTGGCAGCCGTGGTTCTTCGGCAGAAAAGGCGATCCGAAGAAAGGTTTCCGCTTCACGTATCACTTCTTCTGGGGGCTGGAAGATGTGATTACCGTCTTCACCGGCATGTGGCAATCGGTGCAGACCAATCACAGCGTGGGCGGCCTGTTTCCGAACGACGGCGACGGCAACGCCTGGGGCGACGCGAAGCTCGGCTTTCCGCCGGTGCTTGCGCAGAAGGGTTTTGCGCTGAAGGACCCGGGCCGCTTCCAGAGCATGACGCAGGACTTCTCCGCGCAGATCTCGTCGTTCAAGCAGGCGAATGCGCAGATCGTCACGGGCGTCGTGATTCCGCCCGATGCGAAGAACTTCCTCGTGCAGGCGCGTCAGCAGGGTTTGAAGCCTAAGGTCATCTCGATCGGCAAGGCACTGCTGTTTCCGACCTCGATCGAAGCGCTCGGTGATCTCGGCGACGGACTCTCCACCGAGGTGTGGTGGTCGCCGTCGCATCCGTTCAAGTCGTCGTTGACGGGGCAAAGCGCACGGCAAGTCGCCGACGACTACGAGCGCGTCACGTCGAAGCAATGGACCCAGCCGATCGGTTTCGCGCACGCGCTGTTCGAAATCGCCGTCGATTCACTAAAGCGCGCTAAAGACATCGACTCGAACGAGGCGATCCGCGACGCCGTGGCATCGACGAAGCTCGATACCCTGGTCGGCCATGTCGCCTGGGGCAGCGGGCCGGTGAAGAACGTCGCGAAAACGCCGCTCGTCGGCGGCCAGTGGGTGAAAGGGCAGAAGCATCCCTTCGATCTGGCCATCGTCAACAACCAGCTCGCGCCGGGCGTGCCGCCGTCGGGCCCGCTCAAGCTGATCGCGTGAACGCCTGACGGAGAGCGGCGATGAACCCAGTTCTCAGATTAACCGGCGTGTCGAAGCGCTATGGCGCGCTGCAGGTGACCGACGACATCAGCTTCGCGGTCGAACGCGGCGAAACGTACGGCATTCTCGGCCCGAACGGCGCCGGCAAAACCACGCTGTTCAACCTGGTCAGCGGCGACGTGCGGCCCGATCAGGGCAGCGTCGAATTCGACGGCGCGGATGTGAACCACTTGCCGCCGCATCGGCGCTGCGCGGCGGGGATCGGCCGCTCGTATCAGGTGCCGCGGCCGTTCGGCGGCATGACGGTATTCGAAAACCTGCTGGTGGGCGCGACCTTCGGCGGCGAGCTGGCCGAGCACGCCGCCTACGACGTCTGCATGGATGTGCTCGAGCGCACGGGTCTCAAAGCGCGCGCTAACCAGTTGGCCGGCACGCTGGGGCTGCTGGACCGCAAGCGGCTGGAACTGGCCCGCGCGTTGGCCACGCGGCCGCAACTATTGCTTCTCGATGAAATAGCGGGCGGATTGACCGAACCTGAAACGCACGAACTCGTTGACGAGATTCGCCGCGTCAAGGAGGCGGGCGTGACGATCGTGTGGATCGAACACGTCGTGCATGCGCTGCTCGCGGTGGCCGACCGGCTGCTCGTCATCAACTTCGGCAAACGGCTTGCCGAAGGCCTGCCCGCCGCCGTGATGGACGACCCCGAAGTGCGGCGCGTGTACCTCGGACTGGAGGCCTGACCATGTCGGCATTACTCGAAACCCGCGCGTTGAGCGCGTTCTACGGCGACTTTCAGGCGCTGTTCGGCATCGACGTGACGATCGCGCCCGGCGAGGTGATCGCGCTGATCGGCTCGAACGGCGCGGGCAAATCGACCTTTCTGAAATCGGTGGCGGGCCTGCTGCGCCCGCGTGCCCCGGAGCAAATTCTCTATCGCGGCGAGCCGATCGGCGGCGCGTCCGCGCCGCGCATCGTCGGCAAAGGCATTGCGCTGGTGCCAGAGGGACGGCGTCTGTTCGCGAGCCTGAGCGTCGAAGAAAACCTGCTGCTCGGCGCGTTCTCCAAACGGCCGGGCCGCTGGAATCTGCAGAGCGTCTATGAGTTGTTCCCGGCCTTGCGGGAGCGCCGTCACCATGCGGGCACCGCGTTGTCGGGCGGGCAGCAGCAGATGGTCGCGATCGGCCGCGCGCTGATGAGCAATCCCGATCTGCTGATGTGCGACGAACTCTCGCTCGGCCTCGCACCCGTAATCGTGCGCGAGATTTACGCCGCGTTGCCCGCGATCGTTGCCGGTGGCATGAGCGCGATCATCGTCGAGCAGGACGTGCAACTGGCACGGCGCGTGTCGTCGCGTTTCTATTGCCTCCAGGAAGGGCGGGTGTCGCTCTCGGGTGTATCGGCCGAGGTGTCGGACGAGGCGATCACGCAGGCCTATTTTGGAGTCGCCGCATGAACACGTTCATCAATATCGTCGTCCAGGGCGTGCTGCTCGGCGCGCTGTACGGGCTCTTCGCGATGGGGCAATCGCTGGTGTTCGGGGTGATGCGCCTCACCAACACAGCGCATGGCGACTTCATCGTGCTGCTGGTGTTCGTGCTGTTCGCGTTGACGAACTACGCGCATCTGCCGCTCGCCGTGTCGCTGGTTCTGCTGCTGGCAGTCGCGTTCGGCGCTGGCTATGCGGTGCAGTACTCGATCCTCAACCGGGTCAGCAGCCGCGATCCGCTGCCTTCGCTGATCGTCACGTTCGGCTTGTCGATCGTGATCCAGAACGTGCTGCAACAGGTGTTCTCCGCGGACCCGCGGTCGATTGCAACCGGCAGCTTCGAGTCGCAGAGCATCACGCTCGCGGGCGGCATCACGCTGGGCTATCTGCCGCTCGTCACGCTGGCGGCGACGGTTGCGCTCGCCTTCGCGATGCAGTGGCTGTTCGGCCGCACGCCGCTTGGCCGCGCGTTTCGCGCCACCTCGGACGATCGCGAGATCGTCCAGCTGATGGGCGTCTCGTACCGGCGCACCTACGCGCTGGCCATGGGCATCGCGTTCGTGCTGATCGCGGTCGCCGCCGCGCTGTATTCGATGCGCACCGCGGTCTCGCCGACCGATGGCCCGGCGCTCCTGCTGTACGCCTTCGAGGCGGTGATCATCGGCGGGATGGGCTCGTTCTGGGGCACCTTCGTCGGCGGCATGGCGCTCGGTGTGGCGCAGCAGGTGGGTTTCTACTTTGATCCCGGCTGGGGTATCTGGCTTGGCCACGTGGTGTTTCTCGGCGTGCTGGTTGCGCGGCCGCAGGGCTTGCTGCCCAAAACCGCATAGGGGTTCGACATGACGATGCAAATGAACCGGCCCGCAGGGGGCTTTGAAGTGCGGCGCGCGACCCGTGCGAGCCGCGTGGCGATGATCGTGCTGCTGATCGTCGCGCTGGCGGTGGCGAGCGCGCCATGGTGGGCGGGGCGCGATGCGATGCGCGACTTCGTGCAGCTCGCGTCGTATCTGGTGTTCGCGCTGATGTGGAATCTGCTGGCGGGCTATGGCGGGATGGTGTCGATCGGCCAGCAGGCGTTCTTTGGGATCGGTGGCTATGGGATGCTGATTCTCGCCAACTATTGCGGCGTCTCGCCGTTCATCGCGGTGCCGATCGCGGCGGCCATAGCCACGGTGGTGGCGGTTCCGGTGTCGATGGTGGCGTTCCGGCTGGAAGGCGGCTACTTCGCCATCGGCACATGGGTGATCGCGGAAGTGTTCCGGCTGACAGTGGCGAACGTGGCGGTGCTCGGCGGCGGCTCGGGCACGAGCCTGACCGCCTTGCAGGACGTGCCGCGCGCACTGCGCGAATCGCTGACGCTATGGCTTGCTTTGGCGATTGTCGCGGCGGCGATCGGCTTGTTGTATCTGTTCCTGCGCTCGAGGGCCGGTCTCGCATTGACGGCGATGCGCGATAGCGCGGTGGCGGCCGGCAGCCAGGGCGTCGATGTGAAGCGGGCGCGGCTGCTCGTTTATCTGCTGTCCGCGTGCGGCACGGCGCTCGCCGGTGGTCTGTATTTCGTCGGCAACCTGCGTATCTCGCCGGACGCCGCGTTCTCGGTGAACTGGACCGCGTTCGGTATTTTCATCGTGATGATCGGCGGCCTGGGCACGCTCGAAGGGCCGATTGTCGGCGCGCTGATTTTCTTCGTGCTGAACCAGTTCCTGTCCGATTTCGGCACCTGGTATCTGATCGGACTCGGCGCGCTTGCCATCGTCGTGACGATGTTCTTTCCGCAAGGGCTGTGGGGCTTCGTCTCGCGCCGCTACGGGTTGCAACTGTTTCCGGTGGGACGGCGCGTCGTATTTGCCGATGCGGGCGCTTCACAGCCAACCGCGCAGCACGACGCGGCGACGGATTCAGTCGATGCGCCTTCCGCTCCCCACCGCGCATGAGGCCGGCCATGAACGAGGCGAGTCCTGAACCGCAGGCGGGTTTCCTGTGCGCGCTCGACGACATTCCCGACGGCGGCGCGCTTGAAATTCCCGCTGACCAGCCAGGCGCACCCGGCGTCGTGATTCTGCGCCGCGGAGAGAACGCATGGGCCTACCGCAACATGTGTCCGCACTTTTCGATTCCGCTCAACTACGAACCGAACACGTTCTGGGCCTACGACGCCGAATTGCTGATGTGCGCGCATCACAGCGCGATGTTCCGTTTCGAAGACGGCATGTGCGTCGATGGACCGTGCGAGGGTGCGGCGCTTACTGCGGTCGCCATCCGCATCGAACGACGACAGATATTCAATAACGACTGAAGGAGATAGACATGAAAGGAACCAGGCCGAGGCGGCTGGCGATGGCGGGCTGCACGTTTGCATGCATCGCACCGGCGATTGTGCCAGGCACAGCCGGCGCGCAAAGCAGCGTGACCCTGCAAGGCGTGATCGATGCGGGCGTAACGTACGTCAACAACCAGCACGGAGGCGCCGCGACGCTGTTCGACAGCGGCGTGCTGTCGCCGGATTTGCTGACCTTCAAAGGCAGTGAAGACCTGGGTGGCGGAAACAAGGCGGTTTTCGAACTGACGTCGCAATTCGATCTGGGTAACGGCGCGACGATTCCGGGCGCGGGGCAGATTTTTAACCGCACGGCGCTGGTCGGACTCACCAATGACCGCTTCGGCTCGCTGCTGTTCGGCAATCAGTACGACTTCATGTTCGAGACGCTGACACTCGGACTGTATGACGGCGCGTTCCTGTTTGGCGGCATTTACGATTTCCGCCAGGGGCCGTTTGCCGCGCTGGGCGTGCCGAACAATCCGACCGGCTCATTCGATTTCGACCGCATGGCCGGCGCCACGCGCGTGGCGAACTCGGTCAAATATCGCAGCCCGGATATTGCCGGGTTCACGTTTGGCGCGCTCTATGGATTCGGCGGCGTGCCCGGTTCGTTCTCCTCGGACTCGACGATGAGCTTCGGCGCGAACTATGCGCATGGTCCCTTCGGCGTGGGTGCGGCGTATGTGGACGTGAAGTATCCGCAACTGGGCAACGGCCACGACAGCATCCGCAATTTCGGCGTGGGCGCGCACTATAACTTCGGCAGCGTGCTGGCCATGCTGCTGTACACGAACACGAAGAACACGGCCAGCGGCGCTAAGATCGACGTGTACAAGGGCGGCGCGTCGTGGACCATCTCCGGGCCGTGGACGCTCGGTCTCGACTACACGTACATGAAGGGCAACGACGTGCTGCTGGACAACAAGGCGCAGCAGATCACCACGGCGGTGCAATACGCCTTCTCGAAGCGAACGGTCGCTTACGTCGAAGCGATTTATCAGCGAGCGAGTGGTGACGCGGCCGTGACGCGAGCGTGGATCAACGGGTTGCTGCAGCCGGACGGCGCGGCGAGCAACCGGTCGCAGACGCTCGCGCGGGTGGGTTTGCGGACGAGTTTCTGAAGGCGGGAGCGCACGTTGGTGCGCTCCTCCCCTCACGCGCTTTTGTCACATCTTCAAGCAATCGTATCCACCACGCCGCCGTCCACCCGCAGCGCCGCGCCCGTGGTCGCAGAAGCCTGCTGCGAACACACATACACGACCATGTTGGCGATTTCCTCGGTGCTGGCCGGCCGCTGGATGATCGAACTGCGGCGGTGCGCGCGCACGAAGTCGATGCCGACCTGTTCGACGGTTTTGCCTTGTGCCTTCGCCGTCTCTTCCACCATCGCGCGGAAGCCGTCTGACAACGTGGGGCCGGGCAGCACGGCATTCACGGTCACGCCCGTGCCGGCGACCTGTTTCGCGATGCCGCGCGCGACGCTCAATTGCGCGGTCTTCGAGAAGCCGTACGCGAGCATATCGGGCGGAATGTTCAGCCCCGACTCCGACGAGATGAACACGACGCGTCCCCATTTGCGCGCGATCATCCCTTCGAGATAGCCGCGCGTCAGCCTGACGCCGGACATCACGTTGACCTGGAAATAGCGCTCCCAGTCGTCGTCGGTGGTGGTGAAGAGGTCGCCGGGGCCGAACACGCCCAGATTGTTCACGAGAATATCCGTTTGCGGCACGGCTTTCGCCAGCGCGTCGGAGCCCTCGCGCGTGCTGAGGTCGCCGGCGAAACCGCGTAGTTTGGCGGCGGGAACCGTCTTGCGAATGCTGTCGATGGCGCGGTCCACCGCGTCCTGCTTACGTCCATTGATAACGGTGTCCGCACCGGCCGCGGCGATTCCCGTGGCGATCGCGAGACCAATGCCCGCCGTGGATGCACTGACAATGGCAGTCTTGCCCGATAGATCGATGATCACTGACTAGCTCCTTGTAGAGGCGTTACGTTGGTGGGCGACGAAGTATTGAAGGAAAATAAAGTTATATAGCAGTATCGCTGATTCGCAAGCATTTTTCAGTGAGCCGGCAACTGGAACGCGCTGGTTGTAATGTGGCTGCGCTGAGTTAAAAGGGGTAGTTGCCCAAAAACGACTGCGATTGTCGAGGCTGATGTCAGAAAGCGTGGAGCGCAGAGCGCTTGCGGTTAGCGGCCGGATGTTGGTGAGGTCTTAGGACATCTTATCGAAAAGACTTTATATAAAAATTCGGAGTACAAAAGTCAATTATTATCAGGCCTGTCGTAGAGGCAGAGGCGCAATGGGCCTCTGGACTATGCAATTCAACGCAAGGATCAGCAAGTGCCAATTCCAGCATACATGTGACTCAAAGACGATGGTGGGGCAGATATCAAAGGATCCGTTACGGTGCAGGGGCGTTCCCTGCGTTCTCGGGGGATGACATTTATCGCAACCGGGGCGGGTGTACGGCGGTCGTAGGAAAAGGACCATTACCTGCCGGGAAGTATTGGATAGTGGCGCGACCGAGTGGCGGAATCGGTTCTCGATTGGAGACATCGGTCAAGGATGCATGGAATGCTGTCCGCGGAAGTCCATCTCATCATGATGAGTGGTTTGCTCTCTATCGGGATGACGGCCAGATTGATGATTGGACCTGGGTAAGCGGCGTCAAGCGCGGTAACTTCCGATTGCATCCTGCTAGCGGGGCCGGGATTTCATTCGGATGCGTCACCCTGACAAGCGTCGCGGATTTTAGAAGGCTCCGGCAAGCGCTCCTGCATACACCGACTGTTCCAGCCGGCAATTCAGGGATACGTGCTTACGGATGGATCGAGGTAACGACAATTGGTGACACTTGCCCGTAGGCTTTGCAAGTTATTTATCTTCTTCACTTTATTTTTTCTATCGGTTCGGTATGTTCACACCTACCCGTTACCCATGACCCTGGAGCAGCAGCAAATATTGATCGAAATCTCCGATAAGCTCGGAGTGGCCGATTATGAACTGCTTTACATCGGTGCAATGACGGCTATAGACCTGATCGTGGCAGTCGCTCTTTATGCGCTGATAATGAAAATATGGCGGATTCGCAGGAGAAATAGTGCTTCGTGATTCAGGCGAGGCCCCGGCTCCGTGCTGGGGCCTCGCCTTTTAAGGAGTACGCACTCACTATACGTCGATCTGCCGGCGCAGGTTTTCCCCGCCCAGGGGCATGTCGCGCAGGCGCTTGCCGGTCGCATCGAACAACGCGTTGCCGAGCGCGCCGGCGGTCGGGCCCATCGACGCTTCGGCCGCTCCAAGAAAGGGTGCACCCGGCCGGTTGATCAGATGCACATTCAAACTGCGCGGCACGGCGGAATACCGCAGGATCGGATAGTTGCTCCAGTCGAAGCTGCGGATTCGCGTCGTGTCGAACTGCAATTCCTCATAGAGCGTCCAGCTGGCGGACTGAATCACGCCCCCCTCGATCTGGTTGCGGATGCCGTCGGGGGAGACGATCTGCCCCGCGTCGACCGCCACTTCCGCGTGTTCGAGAATCACCTGGCCCGTCTCGCGCACCACGGAAATCTCCACGGCTATCGCGACATACGACATCAGGTTCTTGTACTTGCCGAACGCAAAGCCGACGCCGTGATTCGCCTTGCGCGCGGCGCGCGGCCAGCCGAATTTCTCGGCCGCGAGCTTGATCACGTCGCGCGCCCGCGGATCCTGCATATGCTTGAGCCGGAACGCGACCGGGTCGGCGCCGGCCGCGGCGCTCAGTTCATCCATGAACGTCTCGATCGTGTAGACGTTCATGTGCGCGCCGAGCGAGCGCATGGCCGACGTTTGCAGCGGCATGGTCGGCGAGAAGTTGTTCATCACGTGCATATTGGGGAACGCGTACAGCGGAATCGCGTTGCGGTCGCCGCCGCCTTCGGGCTGCACCATTGGCGTCGACGGCGCCGGCACGAACGGTTTCTCCAGCATTTGCGCCGGAAGGAGCCGCCCCGCGTTCACGATCCGCTCGTTGTGCGAGCTGCTCCACAGCGCGTAGTCCCAGTTGACGATGTTGCCGCCGGCGTCGAGCGACGCGCTCACCTCGGTGACCATAGCAGGTGTGAAGTGGTCCCAGGTGTGTTCCTGCTCGCGCATCCACTGCACGCGAATCGGCTGGCCCGGCATTTCACGAGCGATCAGGGCGGCGTGCGTCGCCGCGTCGTCCGCTGCGTTGTGGCCGTAGCAGCCTGATCCTTCGACGTGAACGCAGCGCACATTCTCTTTCGGCATTGACAGCATCTCCGCGAGCGCATCGCGCAGCGGATAGACGCCTTGCGAGTGCGTCCAGACTGTCATGGTGCCGTCCTTGAACTGCGCGACCGAACAGGACGGCCCGATCGAGCCGTGCAACATGTAGTGCTTGGAGTACTTCGCGCTCAGCGTTCTGACGGGCGCGCCGGCCGCGTTGTGTGTGTTGGCGATCTCGATGTGCTGCGTGGAAATCGTCTTCAGGTCGCGGTGCACATCAGCCGGGTCGGGCAGCTTGCGCCCGGGGCTCCACTCGCTGCCCGCGGCCAGCGCGCGTTGCGCCTGCACCGCCTGCCATTCGCCTTTGGCGACCACCGCCAGCATGCTGCCGTCCTTGATCACCTTGACCACGCCGGGCATCTTTAGAATCTCGGGCGTATTGGTCTGCAGCAGCTTCGCAGCATAAACCGGCGGCAGCACCACGCGCGCGTGCAGCATGCCGGGCATCGACATGTCCTGCACGTAGCTCGCGCCGCCGGTCACCTTGCCCGGAATATCCAGGCGCGGCAGCGAGGTGCCAATCGTGACGAACTTCGCGGGATCTTTCAGCGGCGAGACCGGCGTCGCCATGCGATGCAGATCCACCGCACCGACGGCCTCGCCGTAGGTCATCGTGCGGCCGTCGGGTGCCTTGATGACGGCGTCCTGAACGATCAGCACGCTGCTGTCGACGCCGAAGTGTTTGGCCGCCGCATCGACGAGCAGGCCGCGCACCTGGGCGGATGCGTTCAGCAAGGCGCTGCCGCTGTCGACAATGGTGTGGCTGCCGGCCGTCAGTCCCTCGTCTGGCGAGGCGCCGGTATCGGCGGTCAGGAACGTGATCAGCGAGGGCGCCATGTTCAGTTCTTCGGCGGCGATCTGCAGCAGGGCAGTGCGCACGCCGGTGCCGAGTTCCACCTTGCCGGTGTAGACGGTCACTTTGCCTGCGGGATCGATCTTGATCCAGGCGTCGAGGAACGGATTGGTCTTCAGGCTGCCCGCGAGCGTCTGGGTTTCTTTGGCGACGTGGACCGCAGCGCCTTCGTCGGCAATCACTTCCTGGGCCATCGCCTTGATGCCGGGGAACAGGCTGAAGCTCACCACCAGCGCGCCGGACATCATGAAGCGGCGGCGTCCCTCGTTGATATCGTCTTCTTTGACGCTCATTGCGTGCCTCCGTGAGTCGCCGTGCCTTGATGCGAAACAGGCTGAGAAGCAGGCTGTGAAGCGGACTGAGAAGCGGCGGCAGCGTCCGGCGCCGGCAGGTTCGCCACCTTGCGGATCGCGGCGAGGATGCGCATGTGCGTGCCGCAACGGCAAAGATTCGGCTCCATGTGCTCGCGCAGCTCGGTTTCGGTCGGCCGCGGATTGCGTTCGAGCAGCGCCTGGGCGCGCATGATCATGCCGGCGATGCAATAGCCGCATTGCGCCGCCTGATGCTCGATGAACGACTTCTGCAGCGGGCCTGGGTGCTCGACGGTGCCGAGACTCTCGATCGTGCGCACAGGGCGGTTGCCGATCGACGACACGGGCATGAGACAGGAAAATGCGGGCTGATCGCCCACGATCACCGTGCACGCGCCGCATTGTCCAAGGCCGCAGCCGAACTTGGCGCCGTGCAGATGCAGGTCGTTGCGCAGTGCGTAAAGCAGCGGCGTCGACGGATCAATATCCAGCGCATGCTTCACGCCATTGACGGTAAGGTTGATCATCGCGCGTTGTTCTCCTTTCTGACCTTGGCCACCATCTCCTCGACGTCCTTCCACTCGCCGCGCTGCGAATAGGTCGCGCGAATGTAGTACACGAGGTCGGCGATTTCCTGGTCGCTGTAGATTTCGCTGAAGGCGGGCATATAGTTCATGCGGTCCTCGCCGTGCCAGCCGTTGCCGCTGAGAATCATCTGGGCGGCGTTGCGTGGGGTGCTTGCGTTGACGGCGGTGCTGAACGCGAGCGTGGGCCGCTCGCCGATCGATTGCATCGGTGCGGCGGGGCCATGGCACTGCGCGCATGAGGCGGCGAACAGGACCGCGCCGCGTTGCGCCGCGGGCGACGGATCGGCGTGATCCGCGCTGCCCGCGGCGGCGTTCAAGGTGGCCGGTTGCGGTTTCTGAATCGACAGAAGGTAAGTGGCGATCGCCTGCACGTCTTCTTCAGGCACCGTGGCGAGGTCGCGCGTGACCGGCAGCATCGGACCGGCCGCGGCGCCATGTTCGCTGGCCCGGCCGCTGCGCAGATACATCACGAGCTGTTCCTTGGTCCAGGGCTTCGGCGCCGCACCGAGTGCATTGAGCGGCGGAGCTTCCCAACCGTCGACGATACCGCCGTCGAGCGCATGTCCCGTCTTTTCGCCGCCAATCGCATTGAGCGGCGAATGGCACGAGGCGCAATGACCGAGGCCGTCCACCAGCAGCTTGCCGCGATTCCACTCGGCGTCTTGCGTGGTATCCGCGGCGCGCTCGCCGGAGCGCAGGAACAGAATGTTCCAGAAGGCCAGCGGCGGCCGGAAGTTCAGCGGAAAAATCAGGTCGTTCGGCGGCGCGACCGCGTTGACCGGCTCGCGCGACATCAGATACGCGTAGGCCGCCGCAATGTCGCCATCGGACATGCGCGTGAAGTGAATATAAGGAAACGCGGGGTACAGCAGGTGGCCGTCGCGGGAGACGCCGTAGCGCACCGCACGCGTGAAGGCTTCGAGCGACCAGCTGCCGATGCCGGTTTCGACGTCGGGCGTGATGTTGGTCGCGTAAATGGTGCCGAACGGCGTGGCGAGCGGCAGGCCTCCCGCGAACGGCTGGCCGCCCTTCGCGGTGTGGCACACGATACAGTCGCCGAGCGCCACCACGCGCGCGCCGGCGAGCTTCGTCTGCGTGTCGAACGACGATGCCGCCGGCGGGCTGATCGGGGCGATGGCGGGTCGCCACATCAGCAAGGCGGCGACGATCGCCGCGGCCACGATGAGCGCACCGCCCACCGCGAGCAATCGGGACTTGCGAGTCATTCCAGCACCTGGTCGAGAAGATCTGATTTAAAGAACACGGGCGCGTGACCCCGTGCGTCATTCCGATAAATGACTATGTGATAAATGACGATGCCGACCAGCGTATCGCCAACGTCATGGAATTTCCTGAATCCACTCTGAAATGTTATTAAGGGGAAAACGCGGGGAAACTCGGGAACACCCGGACAGCGCGCTGCCCGGGCAAAGATGCATTTAAGCGATGCTGGCCGCGTGCGCACGGCCAATCGCGAGGTAGTGCGCCAGTGCGATCAGCGGGAAGGCTGTAGCGACACAGGCGACCAGCGGCCAGCCGCCGTGTTCATAAAGCGGGCTGGCGAGCGCGGAACCGAAGGCGCCGCCGACGAAGATGCTGGTCATATACAGCGCGTTCAGACGGTTTCGGCTCGCCGCATGCAACGCGTAGATTTCACGCTGGCCGAGCACCATGTTCATCTGCACGCCGAAATCGAGCACGATGCCGGTCACGACGAGCCCGGCCACACCCCACGCCGGATGGATCAACGCCGGCAGGTAGGCGATGGCGCCCACCACGAGCGCAATCAGCGTCGCGCGCACCGTGTGGCCCGCATCGGCCAGGTGTCCGGCCACCGGTGCGGAGGTTGCGCCGATCGCCCCGACCAGCGCAAAGACGGCGATGGCGGTTTGCGAGAGTCCGTAATGGCGCGTCAACTCGACCGGGATCGCGGTCCAGAACAGGCTGAACGAAGCGAACATCAGCCCCTGATAGAACGAGCGGTGGCGCAGAACCGGCATGGTGCGGACCAGATGGCCGAGCGAGCCGATCAGCTGGAAGTAGGTGGCCTTGTGTTCCGGCTGGCGCGACGGAATGGTCAGCGCCAGCACGCTGGTGACGATCGCCATCAGCACGGCTGCGGAACCGAACACCGCGCGCCAGCCGAAGTGCCCGGCCACGAGGCTCGAGAGCGGACGCGACAGCAGAATGCCGAGCAGCAGGCCGCTCATGATGGTGCCGACCACCTTGCCGCGCGACTCGTCCGGCGCGAGGTGCGCGGCGAGCGGGATCAGTATCTGCACGGCCACGGAGCTGAAGCCGACCAGCAGGGAGATCGCGAGGAACCAGCCCGGCTGCTGCGCGAAAGCCGCCGCGCCGAGACTCGCGATCGAGACGAGCGCGGTGGTGATCATCAGCTTGCGGTTCTCCAGCAGGTCGCCGAGCGGCACGAGAAAGAACAGGCCGAATGCGTAGCCGATCTGCGTGAGCGAAACGATCATGCTGGCGGTATTGCCGGACATGTGAATGTCCGGTGCGATCAGTTCGGTGATCGGTTGCGCGTAGTACAGGTTCGCGACGATTGCGCCGCAGCAGAACGCGAACAGCGCGATCAGACTGCGCGTCATCTTGACGTGGCCGAGGTGGCCGGGGTGGCCTTTGCCGCCCGCCGTGGTGGATGCCTGAGGTGACATGTGAACTCCTTGAGTAAAAAATAAAGGGCGGACGTTAGCGGGCTACGTTCATCAACCGGTTGCCGAGTGAAATGCCCAGATCGGTCATCAGCTTGCCGCGTCGATCTCCTGATTGCCGGCGGCGGACAGCAGATTTGGCAATGAATGTAGCTTATGCGTTGCGTTGAATTTATAGAATTGGTCTAGAATGCAACTCGGCGTTGCGTTGTGCGCAATCAAACGATCGATAAGGCCAGCCATGGACAAACTCCTCGCCCTGAATACGTTGCTGGAAGTGGCCGACGCCGGCGGTTTCTCAAAGGCCGCACAACGTCTCGGGGTCGCCACCTCATCGATTACGCGTCTGATGGATTCGCTGGAGAGCTCCCTCGGCACCGCACTGCTGACCCGCACGCCGCGCAAGGTCAGCCTCACGGACGCCGGCATTGCCTACGTCGAGCAGGTCAGCAAGGTGCTCGACGATCTGGCCGAGGCGGACGAGAGCGTCTTCGACAGCGGCGCGTCGCCGGTCGGCTCGTTCAGAATTTCGGTGCCGTCCACCTACAACCGCCTGCGGCTCGCGCCGCAGCTGGCGGCCCTTCTTGCCGCCCATCCGCGCGTCTTTCTCGACGTCGTCGTGGCCGATAACTTTGCCGATCTCGCGCTCGACCGCATCGACCTCGCGATCCGGATCGGGCGGCCTGATCGTGACGCGAATCTGATCGTCAGAAAGCTCGCGGACAATCCACGCTACGTGGTGGCAAGCCACGACTACCTCGAGCGCAGCGGCACGCCGGAAACACCGCAAGCGCTCGAAACCCACCAGTGCCTGCGTGTCGCGTATGGCGGCGGCTACCGCACCCGGCAGATCTGGGCTTTTCGCCAGGACGGCGCCGAGCAGTGCGTCGAGGTGCGCGGCCATCTGTTATCGAACAGTCTGGACATGCTGCTCGAGGCCGTGATGGCGGGATGCGGCATTGCGTTGCTGCCCGAATGGCTGGTCGGCGCGGAGATTCGCGCAGGGCGCCTGATGCGTCTGTTCGAAACCTTCGAGGCGAGCCCTCATCGAGGTGATGCAGTTGTCTATGCCGCCTATTTGCCCAATCGCCGGCACTCCAGCAAAGTGCGCGCGCTCGTTCAGTTTCTAGAAGCACGGCTTCACACCTCGCCCGAAGGCTGAACGGCAACGGGCCCGCTTGGGTTGCTTCGATCATGGCGGAGTCATATATGGTTTGCGTTCGTCACTGCGCTGATCGCAGTGTAGAAACGCAGCGCCCATAAAGTCCTGCAGAAAATATGAAATGTTCTGAGACGTCGGCGGTGAGGGGCCGGGTCGGGATGAGTCGGGGTCCGGTGTTCGGTAATCGATTTTTAAGAACTATTAAGGTTTCCGGAAAGGACTCTTTAGAAGGCCGTCGATAGAATGAATTCCAGCTCTTCCCGCACTCCCGTTAAGTGCGGTATGTGGCCCGTGTTCACTCATTCTCCAGGACGTACATAGCCATGGCAAATCCGAAACTCGAAGTTCTCACGCCTGCCAACTCGCAGATCATCTTCATCGACCACCAGCCGCAAATGGCGTTCGGGGTCCAGTCCATCGACCGTCAGGTCCTCAAGAACAACGTCGTCGGCCTCGCGAAGGCTGCGAAGGTGTTCAACATTCCGACCACGATCACGACGGTGGAATCGGAAAGCTTCTCGGGTTACACGTATCCGGAGCTGCTGGACGTGTTCCCGGGTCACAAGATCCTCGAGCGCTCGTCCATGAACTCGTGGGACGACCAGAAGGTCCGTGACTCGCTCGCTGCGAACGGCCGCAAGAAGGTGGTGGTCGCAGGTCTGTGGACCGAAGTGTGCAACAACACCTTCGCTCTGTGCGCGATGGCCGAAGGCGACTACGAAATCTACATGGTCGCCGACGCATCGGGCGGCACGTCGAAGGACGCGCACGACTACGCGATGCAGCGCATGATTCAGGCCGGCGTGGTGCCGATGACCTGGCAACAGGTGCTGCTCGAATGGCAGCGCGATTGGGCGCACAAAGAGACGTACAACGACGTCATGGCGATCGCCAAGGAGCACTCGGGCGCGTACGGCATGGGCGTGGACTATGCCTACACGATGGTGCACAAGGCTGCGCAGCGCACGTCGGGTTCGCATGAAGTGCTCGCACCGGTGCCGGCCAAGAAGTAAGCAGTCGCACCTATCGCTTGAGGGTGCGGCCCGCACCTTGTGCGGGCCGCGTCGACCCCCGGATCTATCGAGCATCCACCTGCACCGGCGTGCAGGTGGATGCCGCGGCATTCGAGCGCGCAGCGCTCCCTATGAGGATCACCATGAATTCCAATACTTCCCAGCCAACACCGGCCGAGGTCGTGTTCTTCAACGGCAAGATCGCGACGCAGGATGACAAGCGGTCATTCGCCGACGCGGTGGCCGTCGCGAACGGCCGCATTATCGCGTCGGGATCGCGCGAAGTCGTGATGCGTCACGTGAACGCCTCGACGCGTCAGGTTGACCTCAAAGGGCGCACGGTCATCCCCGGTCTGAACGATTCCCACCTGCACATCATTCGAGGCGGCCTGAACTTCAACATGGAGCTGCGCTGGGACGGCGTGCCGTCGCTCGCGGACGCGCTCGACATGCTGAAGAAGCAGGTAGCCCGCACGCCGGCGCCCCAATGGGTGCGCGTGGTGGGCGGCTGGAACGAATTCCAGTTTGCCGAGCGCCGTGGACCGACGCTCGAAGAAATCAATGCGATTGCGCCGGATACGCCGGTGTTCATTCTGCATCTGTACGACAGCGCGCTCCTGAATGCAGCGGCGCTGCGCGCGGTCGGCTACACCAAGGACACGCCCAACCCGCCCGGCGGCGAGATCCAGCGCGACAAGCGCGGCAACCCGACCGGCATGCTGATCGCACGCCCGAACGCCGGCCTTCTGTATGCGACGCTCGCCAAAGGGCCGAAGCTCGCACCGGAAGATCAGCGCAATTCCACGCTGCACTTCATGCGCGAACTGAACCGTCTCGGCGTGACGAGCGCGATCGACGCGGGCGGCGGCTATCAGGCTTATCCGGACGACTACGCGGTCATCATGGATCTCGCGAAGCGCAACGAATTGACCGTGCGTATCGCGTACAACCTGTTCACGCAGAATGCGAAGAAGGAAATCGAAGACTTCGCGAAATGGGTGAAGGTGACCAAGCCCGGCGACGGCGACGATTTCCTGCGCGTCAACGGCGCCGGTGAAATGCTGGTGTTCTCGGCAGCGGACTTCGAAGACTTTCTCGAGCCGCGCCCGGACCTGCCGGATACGCTGGAAGCCGAGCTGGAAGCGGTCGTCAAACTGCTGGTGGCGAATCGCTGGCCGTTTCGCCTGCACGCCACGTATAACGAATCCATCGAGCGCTTCCTCAACGTGTTCGAACGTGTAAACGCCGAGATCCCGTTCAACGGATTGCGCTGGTTCTTCGACCATTGCGAGACCATTACGCAGAAGAACATCGAGCGGGTGCGTGCGCTCGGCGGCGGCATCGCGATCCAGCATCGGATGGCCTTCCAGGGCGAATACTTCATCCAGCGATACGGCGAAGAGGCCGTCAAGCGCACCCCGCCGATTCGCCACATGCTCGACGCCGGCCTGCCCGTTGGCGCGGGGACAGACGCCACGCGCGTAGCGAGTTTCAATCCGTTCGTGTCGCTGTACTGGATGGTGTCGGGCAAGACGGTCGGCGGCACGGCGATGTATGCCAGCGAAAACCGTCTGGACCGGATGGAAGCGCTGCGCCGCTACACGGTAGGCAGTGCATGGTTCTCGAACGAAGACGACCGCAAAGGCGCGCTGGTGCCGGGACATTTCGCGGACTTCGCGGTGCTGAGCGAAGACTACTTTACCGTCGACGAAGACCGCATCAAGTTCCTCACGTCCGCGATGACGGTGGTGGGCGGCAAGATCGTCTACGCCGACGACGAGTTCGCGCCACTCGCACCGCCTGATCTGCCGGTCAGCCCGTCGTGGTCGCCGGTCGCGGAATTCGGCGGCTACAGCCGCTATAAGCCGACGGCGGTGGCATGCGTGGATGGCTGCGTGAATCTGTGCGGCGTGCATGCCCACGCACACGGCTGGGCGTGGCGCAAGAACGTCCCGGTCAGCGATTCGAACGGCTTCTGGGGCGCATTGGGATGTAGCTGCTTCGCGTTCTGACCGGTACGCGTTTGTGCCACCACGCGTACGACCACGCAAGCGAGGACCATGATGCCGACCCTGACCGACGGTGTGCTGTTTGGGCTGGGCATCCTGGTCCTCGATTTCCTTGCATGGCGCTTCATGGACCGCAAGAGCGGCCAGATGCGGCTCGCCTTGCGTGCCCTCATGTTCGGTCTGTCGACCTACGTGCTGTTCCGCTCGGGGATGTATCCGCTGCGCGCGGCGCCCTGGCCGGACGAGCCGCTGCGCCATCTGCTCGCGCAGTTTCTGGAGGTGGTCTGGTGGTTGCAGGGTGCGCGCCTCGTGATCATCGTGCTCGATCGCGTGGTGCTGCCCGAGACGTGGCACAAGGAGCGCCTGTTCCAGGACGTGCTGGGCGCGCTGGTGTTCATGGCCGCTGCGGTGGGGGCGATCGCGTTCGTGCTGCAACTGCCGGTGAAGGGCCTGCTCGCCACCTCCGGCGCGCTCGCCGTGGTGCTTGGCCTTGCGATCCAGAGCACGCTCAACGATGTGTTTTCCGGCGTCGTGCTGAACGCCACGGAGCCGTTTCAGATCGGCGACTGGGTGACGATCGGCGACGTGGAAGGCAAAGTGGTTGAAAGCAACTGGCGTGCGACGAGCCTGCTGAACAGCCAGGGCAATATCGTCGTGATTCCGAACAGCGTGGCGGCGCGCACCAATATCGTCAACGCCAACGAACCGTCGCATACGCACGGCATCAGCATCGTGCTGCCGATCAAGCCGACCATCCGTCCCGCGTTGGTGCTCGAGGCGCTCACCAATGCCGCGGCCAGTTCGGCCGACGTGCTGACCGATCCCAAGCCGCTCGTCAGCGTGCGCCGCGCCACCAACGACGCGATCGAGTACGAGATCGTCTGCTACGTCGACGCCCTGAGCAAAAAGATCGGTGTGCGCAACGACCTGTTCGATCTCGCGCACCGGCATCTGCTGTCCCACGGCGTCGTGTTGCGGCCGCTCTCGGTGCCCGAGCCCATTCTCGACCCGGCAGACGAGAAACATCGCCTGCTGCGCAATGTGCTGATCTTCCAGACGCTGGAACGCGAAGAGATCTCGCATCTCGCGGCGCAATTGACAAAGCACGAGTTCGATGCCGACGACGTGATCTACACCGCGGCGGACGAGGGCGGCCACGAGCTGCATATTCTGGCGCAGGGCGTCGCGAAAGCGGTCGTGGCGAAGGGCGGCCGCGAGGTCGAACTGCGCAGGCTTGCGCCGGGTGATTCGATCGGCCAGTCGGGCGTTCTCGCCGGCGTGCGGACCGCGATCGTCGTGCGTGCCATGACCCGCGCCACGGTGTTCCGGTTGGACAAGAGCGCGTTGACACCGGTGCTTGCGCAGCGCCCGGAGGTGGTGAAGGAAATGTGCCGCCTGCTGTCGGAACACCATGCCACCGAGGAGCTGGTGCTTGCCGCGCCGAGCAGCGTGGAGGAGAGCGCCGGGGGTTTTCTGCAATGGATACGCGATGGCGTGCGGCGTTTCCATGAACTGTCGTTTTGAGCGGGTTCATGGAGTGCCTGCGTCAATTAAGTGTTTTTAAGAATTCGCCAAAGTCTTAATGGCTTTAATCCGATACGCTGCATTGGACAGGTGCTCCTTGGAGGAGTTGAGATGAGGAAGACCATTGCCGGCGTCGATATTCCCGACGGCGTCATGGCTCGGGCGGCGACCGAACAGATTCGGGGCACGGAGTCGGAGTTGATGTTCCAGCATGCGCTGAGAGCATTTCTGTTCGGTGCGCTGACCGGGTATCGCGAGAACCTGGCGTTCGACGCCGAGCTGCTGTATGTCGCCGCCATGTTTCACAACGCCGGTCTGAACGCGAAGTATCAGCGCTCGCCGCACCGCTTCGAGGTGGACGGCGCGAATGCCGCGCGCGATTTTCTGCGCCAGTACGACGTCGCCGACCATTCGATCGACGAAGTACGGTTGGCGATCGCCTTGCACACGACGCCGGGCATTCCGGAACATCTGTCGCCGCTGGTTGCGCTGCTCAGCGCCGGCGTGCAAATGGATGTTCGCGGCGCAAGCCATGACGCATTCACCGCGCAGCAGCGCAATGAAATCGTGCAGGCCTGTCCGCGCGAATGCGGTTTCAAGAAGAAGATCATCGAAGCTTACGCGCGTGGCATGGAGCATCGTCCGGGGACCACGTTCGGCACGGTGAATGCCGACATTCTGGACCGGTGGGATCCGAATTATCGGCGCCTGAATTTTTGCGGACTGGTGCTGGGATCGGACTGGCCGAATTGAAAGTTGAAGAGTGTTTCAAGAAAGGACGGATAGCATGGGTTACATCATTTCTCTCGGAGTCGGCTTCGGCGTTGGACTTCTCTATTGGCTACTCAAGGTGCAGTCGCCGGCGCCGCCACTGATTGCGCTGGCCGGGCTGCTCGGCATGGTATTGGGCGAACACGCCATACCGGTCGTCAAATCGCAGCTGTTTGCGCAGACGACTGTTCAGAGCGCAGCGCCGGCGCCGGCCGCCGCACCGAAAACATCGGCGGTGCAGGACGCGACCAAGCAGGGCAGCTGACCCGGCACCTCGGTCGATCCGAGTTGGACCCTTCATACATTGCTAATTTATTTGAGTAATACCATGTTCAAACCGCTTTATCGTCTCCGCGCACTGGCGTCCGTCTGCGCCGTGGTACTGATTGGACTGACACCGGCTGCATCCGCATTCGCCGATAACGGGCAGCCGGAGGTGGCAACCGGAAAACCCGCGGCCGCCGCCGTCGCGCGGCACCCCGACGTATCGGTGGGTGCGCAGTACGACACGACGCACGTGTACGTGGCGTCGGCCGATCTCGACGCGTTCGTGACCAGCTTTCTCGCCACCTTCGGCGGCAAGGCATCGCCACGTGCGGTGTTCACGGTGACGCCCACGCCGAGCAAGACCGCGTCGCAGTACGTGCAAACGCCGGTCGGCATGCTGTCGGTGTTCGGTTTCGAAACGGCGATTCCGTATCCGTTCGGCAATGAGCGAACCGGCTATCTGGTCACCGATATCGACAAGGCGGTGCAAGCCGCGCGTGCGGCCGGCGCCGACGTCGTCGTCGAGCCGTTCGACGATCCGATCGGCAAGGACGCGATCATTCAATGGCCGGGCGGGCTGACGATGCAGCTCTACTGGCACACCAAGGCGCCGAACTATGCGCCGCTGCAGAGCGTCCCGGACAACCGCGTGTATGTGTCGCGCTACGAAGTGGACAACTTCGTGCACCGCTGGGTGCGTTTCTCGCACGGCAAGGTGGTGTCGGACGACAAGAATGCCGATGCAGGCGTGATCGGCCGGCCGGGCGAGACGATCCGTGTGATCCGCATCAAGTCGGGCTTCGGCCAGATGATCGTGTTCGTCACGGACGGCAAGCTGCCGGTTCCGTTCGGAACCGAAACGACCGGCTATAGCGTGGACGATGTCGCCCAGACGATCGAGCGCGCACAAGCGGCCGGCGCGAAGGTGCTGTCCCAGCCGTACCACAGCGCGACGGGCACGACTGCCATGCTGGAGTTCCCGGGCCGGTACATCGCCGAAGTGCACGATGGCAAGTGAATCAATCATCGCAAAGCCGTTGAAGTCACTGAAGGGACGTAAGTGCGCGGCGCGTGTGTTCGCACGGCGCGCCGCCCGTGCCTTGCTGATCAGCACGGGTCTCGCGGCAGCGCTGCCGGCGTGCGCCGCGGACACCGCGCTCGGCGGTGCCGACGATACCTCCGCGGCAAGCACCGCAACGGCAACGGCAGCGGCGGCTTCCACGAGTGCGTCGTGTGCGCGGCCGGCCATCATGTTCAACCGCTGGCAGGAGAACTGGTCGGTCCTCGCGAATCCTTGCGTGCCGAAACGCCCGCTCGATTCGCTGAAGTACATTCCGCTGTTCGGCAATCCCGACGCGTACATCTCGCTCGGCGTGGTGCTCCGGGAACGCCTGGAGGTGAACGACGCGCCGCTGTTCGGTCTCGGATCGGGACACGACGATACGTATCTGCTGCAACGCCTCGACGTTCATGCGGATATCCGCCTCGGCCCTCACGTGCAGATTTTCACGCAATTCGAAGACGCCCGCCCCTACGGCAAGGACAACGTCACGCCGGTCGACAAGAATCCGCTGGACTTGCGCCAGGCGTTCCTCGCCATTACCGAGCCGCTTGGGCCGGGTACGTTCAAGTTCCGCGTCGGCCGGCAGGAAATGGCGTTCGACTTGCAGCGTTTCGTCTCGGTTCGCGATGGCCCGAACGTGCGCCAGGCGTTCGACGCGGTGTGGGCCGACTATGAAACCGGTCCGTGGCGCTGGATCGCCTATGCGACGCAACCGGTGCAGTATCGCGACAATTCCGATTTCGACGACATCTCCAATCGCGATCTGACGTTCAGCGGCGTGCGCGTGGAGCGCAAGGGCGTGGGCCCGGGCGATCTGTCCGCGTATTACTCCCGCTACAACCGCAGCAACGCGCGCTTTCTCGACGCGATCGGCGGCGAGCATCGCGACGTGTTCGACGTGCGCTATTCGGGCAATGTCAACGCCATCGACTGGGACGCCGAGGGGATGTATCAGACGGGCCATGTCGGCAGCAGCACGATCGGTGCGTGGGCGGTGGGCTCGCTCGCCGGCTATACGCTGAAGGCCGTGCCATGGACACCGCGGATCGGCCTTCAGGTCGACGCCGCGTCGGGCGACACGCATCCGGGCGACGGCCGCGTCGGCACGTTCAATCCGCTCTTCCCGAACGGATACTACTTCGCGCTGGCCGGCTATACCGGCTACTCGAACCTGATTCACGTCAAGCCGTCGCTGATCCTCAAACCGAACAGCAAGCTGTCGCTGCTGGCCGGCGTGGGGCTGCAATGGCGCGAGACCACCGCTGACGCGGTCTATCAGCAAGGCTCGGCCGTCGTGCCGGGCACAGCGGGACACGGCAGCCGCTGGACGGGTTTCTATACGCAGCTGCGCGCCGACTGGGCGGTCGCCGCGAATCTTGCCGCCGCGCTTGAAGCCGTGCATTTCCAGGTTGGACCGTCGCTGCGCGAACTCGGCGCCCGCAATTCCGACTACATAGGCGCGGAACTGAAATTTGGCTGGTAGAGGCACAGAGGCACGATCTTTCAGCCGTGCCAGATGAGGTCATGTGATGAACACTTCCGATTTATCCGCCGACGCGATGACAGCGTCGGAACTCGATGTACCGAACTCCTCGCTGGAGTACCGCCGGCACCAGATGTTTCCCCGCCTTTCAGCGGCGGAGATTCAAAGTTTGCGGCGCTTCGCGCGGCCCATGTCGTTCAAGTCCGGCGAACTGATCTTCAAGACGGGGGAAGTCGCGCTCGGCCTGTTCGTGTTGCTGAGCGGGCGCGTGAGGATCTATTCGCTCGACAGTTTCGGCCGCTCGACGCTCGTCACCGAACATGAAGACGGGCACTTCATGGCCGAGATGGCGCAGCTCTCCGGCAAGCCGGCCCTGATCGACGGCATCGCGCTGACCGACGTCGAGACGCTCATGATCGAGCCGGACAAGCTGCGCGCGCTGATCGTGGCCGATGCGCAACTGGGCGAGCACATCATGCGCGCGCTGATCCTGCGGCGGCTTGGACTGATCGAGCAGGGGCTCGGGCCGATCATCGTGGGCGACGGCGACTGCTCGAAGCTGGTGGGGCTGCAGGGTTTTCTGCGGCGCAATGCCTACCCGGCGACGGTTGTCGACGCGCGCAGCGATCCCGAGGCGATCACGCTCCTGAGCGGCATGACGACCGGCCCCGACGACTTTCCGCTGGTGTTCTGTCCGAACGGCAATGTGCTGCGTGCGCCGGACGAGGTCCAGCTCGCGTCGTGCCTTGGACTCGTGCCGACCTTCGAGCAGTCGCACGTGTATGACGTGGCGATTGTCGGCGCCGGGCCTGCCGGGCTGGCGGCGTCCGTCTACGCGGCCACGGAAGGCCTGTCGGTTGCCGTGTTCGATCAACGTGCGCCGGGCGGCCAGGCCGGCGCCAGCTCGCGCATCGAGAATTACCTGGGCTTTCCGACCGGCATTTCGGGCCAGGCACTCGCCGCGCGGGCGTTCCAGCAGGCGCTGAAGTTCGGCGCGCATCTGGCGATTCCCGGCAAGGTCACGTGCGTGAGCCGTCACGAAGGCATCTTTCTGCTGGCGCTGCTCGACGGGCAGCGCATCAGTGCCCGCACGGTGGTGGTCGCGAGCGGCGCCGCGTATCGCAAGCCATCGGTGAACGGCTTCGAGCGCTTCGACGGTCGCGGCACGTTCTACTGGGCGTCGACGATCGAGGCCAAGCTGGTGAAAGGGCAGGACATCGTGTTGATCGGCGGGGGCAATTCCGCCGGGCAGGCGATCGTGTTTCTCGCCAACTTCGCGCGCAGCATCCGCGTGCTGATTCGTGGCAAGGATCTCGAGGCCAGCATGTCGAAGTACCTGATCGACCGGATCGGCTCGCTGCCCAACGTGACGCTGTGCACGCGCTGCACGCTGCATGCGCTCGACGGCGACGAAGCCGGACTCACCCACGTCCGCGTCCGCCACGAGCGCGAGGATGACGACGAAGTCGTCGCGACGCGCCATCTGTTTCTCTTCGTCGGCGCGGACCCGAAGACCGATTGGCTCGAATCGAGCGGCGTGGAGCTCGATAACCGAGGGTTTGTCGTGACAGGCTTTGCCCGCAACGAGCATAGCCTGCCCGAAGGAGGCGAGCACTATCCGCTCGAGACCAGCTTGCCGGGCATGTTTGCCGTTGGCGACGTGCGTTCGGAGTCGGCGAAACGGGTGGCCGCGGCGGTAGGAGACGGCGCAGCCGTGGTCGCTCAGATTCATGCCTACCTGAGCCAGTTGAAGGCTGCAATCGTGTAGGTCCGTCCTGCTCACGCAATCGGGCTGTAGGCGCAGCATGCGATACTCTTTCTCACTGGGCGGACGGGAGAAATGAAGTGAGCGGGGGGGCATTCATCGAGGGCGGTCAGGGCGTGTCGCCGGACCTTGGTGCAACGATGCACTTCGACCAGGCGTGGTTCGATCGGCTCTCGCTCGAAGCCCTGCTGGTTGATGGGAACATCGTGCGTTATCGCGCGAGATCGCAGGACACCACGCAGTCGTGGCTGATCGCGGTACCGACCGATCTGCCCTCGGAAGCGGTGTTGCGGCGCTTGCAGCAGGAATTCGCGCTGGCCGGCCGGCTCGATTCGAGCTGGGCCGTGCGGCCGCTGGCACTCGTGCGGCTATCGCGGGGCCCTGTGCTCGTGTACGAAGACAACGGCGGCACGTTGGTTCTGCCCCCCGCCGACGGGCGGATTGCGGTCAGCCGGCTGCTGCGCATCGCGGTCGGCGCCGCGCATGCGCTGCGTCGCGCGCTCGCGTGCGGCATTCTGCATCACGACCTCAAGCCGTCCAACCTGCTGGAAGGTCGCGACGGCACCATCCGCTTGCTGGGCTTTCGCGACGCCGTCAAAACTGCCGGCGATCCGCTCGCCGAAGCGCCGGATACCTTGTATGGGACGCTCGCCTATATGTCGCCGGAACAGGCGCGGCGAGCGGAAGGGCAGGCCGATGAACGAAGCGATCTTTATTCGCTCGGCGTGACGATCTATGAACTGCTCACCGGGCAATTGCCGTTCGAGGCGGCGGATCCGGTCGAGTGGGTGTATGCCCACGTGGCGCGTCAGCCCGCCGACCCGCGGCAACACCGTCAAACTGTCCCCGCTGTGCTGGGCTCGATCGTCCTCAAGCTGCTGGCCAAAAATCCCGCGGAGCGCTATCAAAGCGCCTCGAGTCTCGAAGCGGATCTACGCCGTTGTCTGGCGGGCTGGAACGAGATGCAGCATATCGTTCCCTTCGAGCCCGCCGCTGAGGACAATGTTAGAAACCTCGCCATCACGCATCGCCTGTTTGGCCGCACGCGTGAATACAACACGCTGCTCGAGGCATTCGAGCGCAATGCGCGGCAGGGCAAGGCGGAACTGATCTTCGTGTCCGGCTACTCGGGCGCGGGCAAATCGGAACTCGTGCGCAGCGTGCACCGCGCGACCGCGCAGACACCTGCGCTGTTCGCCTCGGGAAAGCTCGAACAGTACGGCCAGAACGCGCCGTACGCGCCGCTGATGCAGGCGATACGGTCGCTCTTCCAGCGCATTCTGGGGGAGATCGACAGTGAGCTGGACTGCTGGCGAGACGCACTGCGCGCAGCCGTCGGGCTGCAAGGCAAACTGCTCGTCAGCTATAGCCCCGAACTGGAACTGGTGCTCGGCGCGCAGCCGGACGTGCCGGACCTGCCGCCGGTGGAAGCGCAGCTGCGTTTTCAGGCGCTGCTCACGCGCCTCTTGTCCGTCTTCGCGAACGAGGCGCACCCGCTTATCCTTTTTTTCGACGACGTTCACTGGTTCGACGACGCCACGCTGAATTTCATCGCCAGTTTCCTGACGACGGTCGAAGACCGGCATGTGCTGCTGATCTGCGCGTATCGGGTCAACGAAGTCGACCGGTCGCCGAGGTTCAAGGCTTTCCTGAATGGCTTGCCAGGCTGCAATGGCACGACACGTATCTCCACGATCGAGGTGGAGCCGCTCGATGTCGCGAACGTCGCGGCCTTGCTGGCAGACGCGCTGCATTGCGGTTCCGCGCACGTGTATCCACTGGCCGCGGTCGTTCACGAGAAGACGGGCGGCAATCCTTTATTCGTCAAACAATTGCTGCTTGCGCTCGCCGACAACCGGTTGATCCGCTATGACGGTGTGACCGGCTGTTGGACATGGGATATCGATTCCATTAGCGAATACGAGTCGTCCGATAACGTCGTCGACCTGATGGTGGCGCGCCTGTCGAGACTGCCCGCGCAAGCGCTGGCCGTTCTCAAGCTGCTTGCGGCGATGGGCCGGCGGCTCAACAAGGCGACCCTGGCGCGGATCGATCCTGACGGCGGCGTGGACCTGGAGCGGCGTCTCCTTCCCGCGTTGGAGGCGGGGCTGATCGTCTCGGACCGCACGGGTTATGCCTTCGCGCACGACCGGGTTCAGGAGGCGGCGTATGCGCTGATCGCGCAGGAGGATCGAGGCTGCGGCCATGCCCGGATCGCGCGCATTCTGCTGGAAGACTTCGACGAACGCGATGCGCGAAAACCTGCATTCGACGTTGTTCACCATATTGAGCGCGCGCAGGCAGCGGGGACCTTGTGCGAACTGGGCGCGCACGAAACGGCTGCTTTCGCCCGAATCTGTCTGCAGGCGGCACGTCAAGCCAAAGAAGCGATTGCCATCCAGTCCGCGCTGAAGTACCTGGACGTCGGGCAGAAACTGCTCGACGCCAGTGGCGAAGACTATTCGCAATCGCTCGGTTACGAGATCGGCATTCTGCGGGTGCAATGCCACATTTGCGATGCGAACTTCGACGCCGCCGGCGACCAGATCGAGAAGCTGCTGAGCCAGAATCTGTCGATCATCGCGCGTGCCTCGGTGTACAAGCTGAAAGCCGACATGCAGCAGCATCTGTCGGACTACGAAGCGGCCGTCGACACGGTTCTCGAAGGCCTCAAACTGTTTGGCACCTGCCTGCCGCGCTATCCGGACGCAGCGGAGGTCGAGGCCGCTTACGGGCGGCTCAATGAATCGCTCGGCACGCGCACCATTGCCTCGCTCGCCGAATTGCCGCCTTTGAGCAATGCGGCGATCGAAGCGGAAATGAGTCTGCTGGCGAGTGTCTTCGCGCCCGCATCGTTCGTGAATGGGCGGCTTGGCTTCCTGCACCTGTGCCATATGGTGCAGCTCACCATCGACCACGGTATCACGGCAGCCTCGGCGCATTGCTTCGCGTGGTTCGGCGTGTACGTGGCGGAAACCTTCGGCCGGTATGCGGAAGGTTTCGAATTCTCCCGTCTGGCGCAAACCCTGGTTGCCGAGCGCGGCTATCATGCGATGGCCACGAGCACGCTGGTGGCGCTCGATCAGGTCGCTGTGTGGACCCAGCCGCTGTCATACGCGCTGGAATGCGCCCGCGCCGCCTTCGAGTCGGCTCGCCCGAGCGGCGACCTGACCATGAGCTGCTACGCGTGCAATCACATCGTGTCGGACCTGCTGATCCAGGGCGCGCCGCTGGAGCAGGTCGACAAGGAAATCGACCTGGGGTTGTCGTTCGCACGGCGTATGCGTTTCAAGGACGTCGAAGGCATTCTTGAACTGCAGAAGCGCTTCGTCCACAGTTTGACGGGCGGCCCCGGCTTGCCGGGTAACTTCGGCGTCGTTGTCGACGGCAGAATGACGTTCGACGCCGGCCTGCTCGATACCCAGATGACCACGCTGCGCTTCTGGATCTGGCTGCTGAAAGGCGTCTCCTGCTATTTGCATGGCGACTATGAGAACGCCCGGTATTGTCTGGACGAAGCCGGTGAGTTGAAGTGGTCGACACCGGCCCACATTCATCTGCTCGACTATCACTTCTACTCGGCGCTCAATCTCGCGAAGGTGCGCGGCAATGAACAGGATGCGTCCGCCACGGTCGCTCGAATCGAGCCGCATCTGGCGAAACTGCGCCATTGGGCGCAGCTCAATCCGGCCACGTTCACGGACAAGCTCCTGTTAGTCGAGGCCGAAGTGGAGCGGCTTAGCGGCTCGCCGCTCGCGGCGCTGTCGCTGTACGAGCGGGCCGCCGAGGCGGCGGCGCAGGACGGGTTCAATCACGGCAACGCGCTGGCTCACGAACTCGCGTCGGCATGTTCCGAGGCGAATGGCCTCTTCAGTGCGGCGCGCCATCACAGCCGTTGCGCGATCGAAGGCTACATGCGCTGGGGCGCGCAGGCCAAAGTCGCGCAGCTCGAACGTGGCCAGCGTTCTGCCCAGCCTTCGCTCGACCGGCTCGCGGCGTCGCGGCCTTCCGTTGAAATACCCGAGGCGCAGCAGCAGTTCGACCTCGTGTCCGTATTGAAGTCGTCGCAGGCGCTCTCCGAGGAGATCGTGCTCGACAAACTGATCCGCACGCTCGTGACGCTTGCCATCGTTCATGCCGGCGCGCAAAGCGGCATGCTGATCCTGTTGAAGGGCAATGTTCCCGTTGTTGAGGCGACCGGGCGCGACGGGCCGGGCGGCGTGCAGGTGAGTTTGGGGCAGGACCAGGCGGCGTGCGAGGGTGTGCCGGCTTCCGTGCTGTACACGGCATTGCGTACCCGCAAGCCGGTCGTGGTGGAAGACGCGCAATACGATCCGCAGTTCTCGTTCGATGCGTCCTTCACGAACCGTCTGGTTCGTTCGGTGTGCTGTTTACCGCTCGTCAAGCAGGGTAACGTGGTTGGCGTGCTTTATCTGGAGAACAATCTGACCGCGGGCGTGTTTACGGCAAGCCGCACGTCGGTGCTGGAAATGCTGGCTACGCAAGCCGCTATTTCGCTTGAAACTGCCCGCCTTTATGCGGAACTCGTGGAAGAGAACGCACGGCGCCAGGAAACGGAGGCGGCGCTGCGCATGAGCGAGGAGGCGCTCGCGCTGGGGCAACGGATCAGCCGCTCGGGAAGCTATATCTGGAACGCGCTGACAGGCGAGCGCTACTGGTCGAAAGAGCTTTACAACGTGTTCGGCCTGCCCATCGAAGCAGGGAGCCCGAGCACCCAGGCCGTGCTTGAACGGATTCATCCTGAAGACGTCGCTGCCTACCAGCAGGCGATCACGCGGGCCGCGCACGACCGCACGTCATTCCGGCAGAAGTACCGGATCGTGACACCGCAGGGCGTGATCAAATATCTCGAAGTGCTCGGCGAGCCTTCGGGCGTCAGCAATTTTGTCGGCGTCGTCACGGACGTCACGGACCGGCACACGACTGAACTGGCCTTGCAGAACGCCAAGATTGAACTGGCGAAAGCGTCGCGGGCTACCACGATGGGCGAGCTGGCAGCATCCATCGCGCACGAGATCAATCAGCCGTTGGCGTCGATCGTGTCGAATGCAAGCGCGGGACTGCGCTGGCTCGGCCGTCCTGCGCCGGACATTCCGGAAGCGCTGGCGGGCCTGCGCGATATCGTGAAAGATGGCAAACGGGCCGGCGACATCATCCGGGCGTTGCAGTCTCTGGCGAAGGAAGCGAAGCCGAGTCTCGTGCCCACCCTCGTCGACGGTGTCATTCGTGAAGTGTTCGACCTCGCGGCCGCCGAAGTCGAGCAGCGGGGTTTGGCCGTGCGGCTGGATCTGGCAGCCGGGCGTACTGTAATGGCCGACCGGGTGCAATTGCAGCAGGTTCTGTTCAACCTCATCATGAACGCCGCTGATGCAATGAGTCATCTCGACGCGCGGCAGCGCTTGCTGAGCGTCACGTCTCGCGTCGACGAGCGGGGATCGGTGGTGGTGTCCGTGCGGGACAGCGGCAGCGGGATCAGTCAGGAGATCGGGGCCCGCATTTTCGACGCATTCTTTACGACGAAAAAAACCGGCATGGGTATGGGACTCGCTATTTGCAAATCCATCATTCAGGCGCACGGCGGGACGTTGACCGTCACTGCCGCTCACCCGCGCGGGACGGTGTTCGTTTTCAGCTTGCCAATTGCAGCATAACGGGAACGTGGCGCGCGTGCCGCGCGGTGATGTGCTGCTGCTCGCCTTCTGCCTGGAGCTTGGCCAGCGCGTACGCACGGGCCGACTCGGACAGGCGGTATTTCGCCACCGGACCCTCGAACTCGACGTTGACCAGCGATTTCGCCGCCAGCTCGCCAATGCTGCCGATCGCGTGCGCCACGGTGTACTCGTCGTCGCACACGACCGCACACATCGCCTCGAACGTAAAGGCGTCGGCGAATACCGCAAGACGCCGGAACAGCGACTTGGCGCTCTGATTGAGCAGCGCGAAGCTCCAGTCGAACGTCGCGCGCAAGGTTTGATGGCGCGGCAGCGCAGTCCGGTAACCGCCTGCCAGAATCGCCATGCGATCGTCCAGCCGGCGATACACGCCTTCCAGGCCGAGCGCGGCGACCCGCGCCGCCGCGAGCTCGATCGCGAGCGGAATGCCGTCGAGGCGGCGGCATATCTGGCCGGCGAGCTGGATTTCCGCGCTGTCGCCGCCCACCTTGACCTGCAATGAGTTGGCAAGCTGCAGAAACAGCTTCACCGCCGAACACCGCAGGACGTCCGCATCGGTGGAACAGGGTGGCGGCACGTCCAGCGGTTCAACCCGGAACACCGTTTCGGGCATGATGCGCAGCGGTTCTCTGCTGGTGACGAGCACCCGGAGCGCATCGTTGCCGGCGATCAGTACCTCGACGATGTGCGCTACCGCGCCGATCACATGCTCCGCGTTATCGAGCAGAAGCAGCCTGTGCTGCCGGGCCAGCGCCGCCGCCACCTGATCGGCGCTGACTTGCGGGCCGTGCAAAGGCAGCTCGCAACTCTCGACGATGGCGCGAAGCACGGCCTCCTCGGTCGTCACCACGGCCAGGTCGACAAAGCAGACGGGCTCCGCGAAGTCCGCCGAGCTATGGTGTGCCGCCTCGATGGCGACACTTGTTTTGCCGATGCCGCCCGCGCCGACCAGCGTCAGCACGTGCGTGTGTTCAAGCATCGCGCGGATTTTCTTCACTGCTTCGCTGCGCCCCAGCAGTCCGGATTTGGGCGGCGGGAGGCGGCGACAGGCGGCCGCCCGCGAGCCGGCTTCGCAGGACGAGGTGTTTTTCTGGCGCTGACGCAATTGATACCCGCGTCCAGGCACAGTGAGAATCAGATCCCGGTCCTGACCGAGTACCTTGCGCAGTGCCGACAGATGAACCTGAATGTTGTTTTCTTCGACGATCGTGTCCGGCCAGACGGTATTCATCAGCTCGTCTTTCGTGACAAGGCGGCCATTGGCGGACGCCACGGCGGCGAGGATGTCGAAGGCGCGCGACCCGAGTGGAAGGGTTTCGCCATTCTGCTGCAGTGTGCGCATCTCCAGATCAATCTGAAAGCGGCCTAGTTCGATCATGATTTCTTCACGTTCAGAAACAGTGAGCGAGTCACGGTAGGGATGTCGCGTGCCGACATGAGAGAGGGCAGCCACAGATACCGGAGCCTGATGGGGTGAAAGTACCGCGACTCGCTTTATGCGTCTTGCACGTTAGTGCGATGCTTTGTAGGAAAGTCCATGAGCGTGGCCGGGCGGCCGTCTGTCGAGCCGCGAAGGGGAGGGGCCCGTTCAGGCGCGGGTCTGGCGGCGCCAGGTGCCAGGCGGCGTGCCGACCAGTTGCGAGAAGGTTCGTGTGAAGTGGCTTTGATCGGAGAAACCGCAGGCGATGGCGATATCCGACAGGGAGGAGTCCGAATGTGCCAGCAACTCGCGCGCGCGCTCGACGCGCTGTTCCAGCAGCCATTGATGCGGCGTGCGACGCGTGGTTTCACGAAACGCGCGGATGAAGTAGCTGCGCGACAGGTTGCAGGCGTCCGCGATCTCGCCTAGCGAAACGTTGCCCTCGGCTTTCGCGAGCAGCATGTCTTTGGCGCGCGTTTCATGCAGCGTCGAAAGCCGCGGATTTTTCTTGTCCGAGCGGGCCGGCGCAGTACCGTACTTGTCGATCAGATGCGTGCTGATCGTCACGCCGAGTTGCTCGACAAAGAGCGGGCTCGCTTCGTTCTGGCTATCCAGTGTCAGCGCCAATACCTGAGCGAGGTGGCCGAAAATCGGGTCTTTGCGGCCGAGCGGCGACGCGAAGCCATCGATGACCGTGCCGTTGCGCTCGTAGCAGGTGTTGGTGATAAATGCGCGCGACAACTCCACCAGCACGAAGTCGAACGCGCCGTGCAAGTCGGCCCGGTAGTCGTCGGTGAAATTGCGGATGTAGACCGAGTCTTTTTCGAAGTCGTGCGACGCAGAGCGGTTGCCCGAAAAAATCTGCCGGCGGTGGCCGGCTGTCAGCGAAACGCCGATCAGGAAGCCGCGATCCGAAGCGGGCGTGACAACTTCACTGGTCTTGTCGTGGCGCCGGCATTTGCGATAAAACGCAAATTCGCCGGTGTGGAGTTCAAGGTCTTTGTGTAATTGATTCGAAAGACATCCGAGCGAATCTTTCTGCCGCGCTGCCATCGCGATGGACGTTTCCGTACCGTTCAACATGATCCGTCACCTCCGTTGTCGCGCCACAGCCGCATGCCCGTTCGCTTTGCCACAAGCGGGAGAGAGAGATAATCAGGCTTGCTGCGCGATTATCTCGAAAATGCCGGCGTTGATTATTAATTTTCGTTAAGGTTCGGTGAGCAGGCGAGATAACGCCTTCAACTTGCTTTCAAAGGGCGGCATCGTTCGGAAGGATTTCTACGGAGGCGACGGATTGGGCGGCGACCCTCCACGGCGGTGGAGGGCGAGTCCCGTCAGATCTTCAGCAGTTGTGCCGCATTGCCGCCGAGAATCTGATTCTTTTGTTCCGGCGGCAACGCCAGCCGGTCCAGGAATCTGACCGGCTGCTCGTAGCCCATATCGAAGCAATAGTCGCTGCCCAGCACCAGCCTGTCGATGCCGATGTTCTGAATCAGAAAGTCCAGCACGGGTCCGGAATGCGAGACCGTGTCGTAGTTGAAGCGGCGCAGATAGCTGCTCGGCTTTTGCGCCAGCCGCCGCGTTTCCGGGCGCACTGTCCAGCCCGCGTCGATACGGCCCATCAGGATGGGCAGCGCCCCGCCGGCATGCGGCAGCGTAATACGCAAGCGCGGGTGGCGGTCCATCACACCGCCGAGTATCAGATGAGAACCGGCGATGGCGGTGTCGAACGGATTGCCCAGCAGGTTGCTCAGATAGAAGTCGCCGAGCCGCGAGCCGCCGACGGTCTGCTGCGGATGCAGGAACACCGGCAGATCCAGTTGTTCGATGCGTGCGAAGACCGGCTCGAACAAGGGGTCGTCAAGATCGCGGTTGTTGATGTTGGTCCCCATGTAGACACCGCGGACGCCGGGCAACTCCGCGGCGCGTTCGAGCTCGTCAAGCGCGTCGTGCGGGTTGAGCATGGGGAGTGTCGCCAGCACCACGAAGCGGGTCGGGTGCTGCAAGTGGACGCCGGATGCAGCCGTGTTCCACGTTGCCGCCATCTTCGCATTGAAGGCCCGGTCGGCCCAGTAGGCCATCGGCACGCTCAAGGAAATGGCCTGCACGTCGACGCCGGACGCGTCCATGTCGGCGAGCCGCTCGTCGACATGGATGAATTTGAGCGGCAACGGTCCCAGGCCGCCGGCCGGCGTCTGAAAGCTGAAGCTCGTGGCGTCGCGCGTGAATTTCCCGCCGAATTTCTGGCCTTCGCCGCCCACCAGGTCGCAGTAGCTTTCCGGGTAGTAGTGAGCGTGAATGTCGATCGACTTGACCGCGCTCACTGCACCCGCGGTGTTGGCGGCGGCCCCGGTGGTCGCGGCTGAGGCCGGCCGCCCCGAAGCGAGCCCGCCGGCAAGTGCGGCCATCGTGCCGAGCAGCTTTCGGCGTTTCGGCGAAATACAACAAAAACAATCCATGAATCGGTCTCCTGGGTCTGCTGTTAGCGTTATCCGTGCTTCACCATGCCGAGCTCGCAATCGACGAGCTGGTTGCCGTACAGCGCGCGTTCACGCGCGGCGCGTGGCGAGTTGTCGGTGATCGAGAAAAAGAACACGCCGGCGAAGGCAACGATCATTGAAAAGAGAGCGGGGTATTCGTAGGGATAGATCGCGTGCGGGTGTCCCAGCACCTGTACCCAGACAGTC
The DNA here is from genome assembly GCF_001645125.1 of Paraburkholderia ginsengiterrae. Classification (GTDB taxonomy): domain Bacteria; phylum Pseudomonadota; class Gammaproteobacteria; order Burkholderiales; family Burkholderiaceae; genus Paraburkholderia; species Paraburkholderia ginsengiterrae. The sequence continues at coordinate 149,518 of NZ_LXKA01000221.1, forward strand.
GGGCTGAGGATCGTCAAGGTCACCGCTGTGATCAGCCCGAGCGAGCCGCCGAGCACCGCGCCCCGCGTGGTCATGCCGCGCCAGTAGATCGAAAGAAGCAGAACGGGAAAGTTCGAGCTGGCCGCGATCGAGAAAGTCAGGCTGACGATGAACGCGATGTTCTGCTTCTCGAAGGCGATGCCCAGCAGAATGGCGAGCACGCCCAGCACCAGCGTGGTGATGCGCGACACTTGCAGTTCTTCGCGGTCCCCGGCCGCGCCGCGGCGAATGACGTTCGCGTACAGATCGTGCGAAACCGCCGACGATCCGGCGAGCGTCAGACCCGCGACGACCGCGAGAATCGTCGAGAAGGCGACCGCACAGATGAAGCCGAGAAACACGTTGCCGCCCACCGCGTGCGCCAGATGAATCGCCACCATGTTGACGCCGCCGATCACCGCGCCGGAGGCCGTGTGATATTGCGGATCGGTCGCCACTAGCGCAATCGTGCCGAAGCCGATGATGATGATCAGCGCGTAGCCGATGCCCACAATGCCCGTCGCGTAAAGAATGCTTTTTCTCGCGGCTTTCGCGTCGCCCACCGTGAAAAAGCGCATCAGGATGTGCGGCAAGCCGGCCGTGCCGAAGATCAACGCCAACCCTAGCGAGACGGCGGAAACCGGATCCGAGACGAGGCCGCCGGGTCGCATGATCGCGGCATGCTTCGGATGAGCCAGGATCGCCTGCGAGAACAGGGCATTCAGACTGAAGCCGAAGTGGCTCAGCACCATCAGCGCCATGAAGGCGGCGCCCGCCAGCAGCAGTGCGGCCTTGATGATCTGGATCCACGTGGTGGCGAGCATGCCGCCGAAAAACACATACACCACCATCAATACGCCGACGATCACCACCGCGACCGTATAGTTGAAGCCGAACAGCAATTCGACCAGCTTGCCGGCGCCGACCATCTGCGAGACGAGATAGAGCAGCACGATGACAATCGAGCTCGAGGCGGCGAAGGCGCGAATTGGCCGCTGTTGCAGCCGATAAGACACCACGTCGGCGAGCGTATAGCGCCCGAGATTGCGCAGCGGCTCGGCAATCAGGAACAGAATGACCGGCCAGCTGGCGAGAAAGCCGATTGAATAGATCAGGCCGTCATAGCCGCTCGTGAACACCAGCGCGGAGATGCCGAGCAGCGAAGCGGCGGACATATAGTCGCCAGCAATTGCCCAGCCATTCTGGAAGGCTGTGATCTTGCCGCCGGCCGCGTAGTGGTCGGACACGCTGTTGTTCTTTTTTGCCGCCCAGCGGGTGATGAACAGCGTGGAGGCGACGAACAGCAGGAACATGCCGATCGCGATGGGATTGTGCGATCGCGCCGGCGCCGCGGTTTCCGCGGCAGCAGCGGGCAGGGCGGCGAGGGCGCCGAAGATGCCGGGGATGCCGATAAGCGGTGCGATCGAAAGCAGCCGATACCGAAGAGGATGCCGTTTCATTGCCGTACTCCTTGCCGGATTTCACTCACGGCGCGGTCCTGAGTGGTGTTGGCTCGCGCGACATACACAGCGACCAGCACGAAGGTAAAGATGAACATGCCGAAGCCGGCCGGAATACCCCACGTCGCCGGCTGGCCTTCGACGATCGGCCGGCCGAGCAGTGCCGGGGCGAAGGCCAGCGTGAGAATGAAGGCAAAGTACACAGCCAGCATCAGGGCGGTTAGCATCCACGAGAATGTGCGCCGTGCTCGCACATGTGCCTGAAAGCGCGGATCGTCGAGCAGCGGATGGGATGGGGGCGGCGGCGGGTCGCTCGCGACGTGCTGCGCGCTCATCGAATAGGTTGGGGCGCCAGGTTCCACTTTGTCTCCTTTCGAAACGGATTCTTGTCGATGCCGCGACGGTTGAACGAACCAATCGCAGGCCTAACTAATGTTTAAAAAGCGGATGAAAAACGTGCAGGCACGGCGGTCTCGCGCATCACCGCGTCCGGTGTGCGATAGCGCTCGGCCATTTCCCGATCGACCTCGTTCTTCAATTGCGCCTGCATGTAAGCGCCAAGATGGCGCGCGTGCTCGACGATTGCGGTGCCGACTTGCGTGCGCACGCGGCTGTATTCCGCGAGCGCGTCCTGAATGCCGGTATGGCTGTTCAACGCGCCGACGAGCGCCATGGCATCGCTTGCCGCCTTGGTGACGCCCATGCCGCAATGCGGCCGCGCGACGAACGCCGCGTCGCCCAGCAAGGCAACCCGGCCGAACGCCATCTGCGGCACTTCGAGATCGAAGATGGGCTGGAAGAGTGGCTGCGTCGACTGGGTCACCACTTCGGCAAATTGCGGGGCCAGCAGCGTGTGCGCCGCGTTTTCCATGTCGGCGAGCACCTCGTCGCGAATCAGCGTGGGGGGAATGCCGCCCACCCAGCGTTTGCCGGATGCGTCGGTCAACAGGTTCGGCAACTGGATATCTTCGCTCGTCGCGCGATACCAGACGAAGTTGTAGCGGCGTTCGCCCGTTTTCGTGCTGTTGTTCTGGCCGGCAACCGGATAGCCGAGAATCTGTTCGTGCGGCGGCAGGCAGAAGGCGAACTTGTCGAACAGCGCCTCGCGCGTGGCGCGTGACAGCGACGTTTCGTCGACGAGGCCGCGCCATGCGACATAACCCGCGTATTGAAGCTTCACGTCAGGCAGGAACTGCTCGCGAATCGCCGACTTGAAACCGTCCGCCGCAATCACAAGGTCGGCGTGCAATACCGTGCCGTCACTGAGCGTCACGCTGGCCTGATCGGGGCCGTCCTGTACGGATGCGACCGTGCCGCCGGAATGGTAGTGGACAGCGGGCAGGGCGGCGCGCAACACGTGATACATCTTTCCCCACGCCGTCAGGGTTTGCGGCATTTCGCGCTCGGACAACACCGCGCCGTTCTGCGCGAATGTCACGCGCGACTGCACTTTGACGCCGATCGAGTCGTCGATCGACACCCCGGCGGCGGTCATTGCCTCGAACAGTTCGGGATGCGTAACGATGCCGGCGCCACGGCCGGCCAGTTCTTCGGGAACGCGCTCGAATATGTCGACGTGCCAGCCGTTGCGGACCAGCAGATTGGCGGCAAACAGGCCGCCCAGCGAGCCGCCGACAATGATCGCCTTTGAACGTGAGGAAGGATTGGCCATGATTACGCTCCTGCGTTGATGGATGCCCGATCAATGGCCGGATGGGTTTCGGCCAGACCGTTGAGTTCTTCTGCGGGGAAATTCAGTTCGATGGTCACGCCGGATGGATCCTCCAGGAACACCTGATGCAGGCCGAGGCTCGGCACCGTGCGATCGCGCCAGGCCACGCCTTCTGCCTGCAGCGTTTTCCACATGGCTTCGACACCGGTCGCGAGAAACGCAATGTGATCGACCGTGCCGGTTCCGGTGGCGGGCAGCGCCTTGTCGCCGAGATAGGCGGTGAGACCGGCGGGATTGCCCGGATCGACGCCGATGATGTGGACGGTGCCGAAGTCGGCTTCGTCATCACCCTTGTAAAGCCACGCGCCGGGAAAATCGAAGGGCGGGCGGTAGCCGCGCTTGAACCCGAGAATCCGCTCGTAGAAGCGGCAGGATTTCTCGAGATCCATGGTGCGGATCGAGTAGTGGGCAAGCTTTGAGACGGGCATGAATAACTCCTGCTACGTTATTTATCGATCGATTAGTGATCGTTAGATAAATAGTAGGTGAATTCCTGAGCAGGAGAAAGCGGCGTAGCGGCGGTGTTTACCCTGGAAAACGGCTTGGAAAACGCAAAGGAGGTTTGCGCAATGAGCAACGAGGGGGCGATGAAACGAGTGGCCGGCGAGGGTGCCGGCCGGCGTCAGGCTTTGGTTTTGGCGGGGGCTTTCGAGGCGTGCTTGAGCGCTTCAGGCACGCCGTTGAGGAAGGCGTCGACCTGGCGCGCAATGTGGTCTTCCACGTTGTCGCTGACCGGCAGACCGTAGATCCACTTGCGCACGCCAAGATAGAAGATGCTGGCGTGCAGGCTCCAGATCAGCTCCAGGTCGATATCGCGCTGCTTGCTGCTGGACGATGCCGGCAGGTTGTAGGCCGAGCGGATTTCCGCCATGACGGGCAGGAACACGCGTTCTCGCAGCCTCGACAGATATTTGGAGTTGATGCCTTCGCGCGTCAGTCCGGCGAAGATGAAAATCCGGATCCATTCGCGGCGCAGGATCGCAGCGGCGTACGCCGAGTAGAACCTGACCATGCGTTCCTGGATCGGCACCGAGCGGTCCTTGATCAGACACTCCCAGCTCGTGTCCCATTGATAGACCTCTTCGTACACGCGGTCGATCAAGGCCTCCTTGCTCGGAAAATAGCGGTACAGCAGCGGCTGCGTCACGCCGAGTTGACGTGCGAGCTCGCGGGTGCTGCCGGAGAAGCCGTGCGTGGCGAAATGGTCGACGGCCTTCAGCACGATCTGACGCTCCCGCACCTCGGGGGCGAGGCGGCGCGTGACGCCCTTCTCGATGTCCTGCCCCTCGCTGGTCGACGCCGCCTCGGGCGGCTGTGCTTTTCTCGGCATGGTGTATCCGGTACCCGGGATGTTCGCACGCATCATACAAAGATTACCCCTGTCTGGCTAGGCGAAGGCGCCCGCGAGGCCACGCGCGCCGGGCGTGTGCCACGCATGTTGGGAGCGCACACCACGTCCGCTTGCGAGGCGCGGCGCAATCGGGCCGGAGGCGCTTGGTACAAATTTTTTGAACGATACGTTCAGTTTTTTCCGAGCATGCCAAAGCGTCGCTGCTCTAGACTCCGGGGAGCCGACGCTGAGTGTTCTTTCCTCAGTTCTCCCCGCCGTCTTCCCCCGGCTGTTCTTTTATCCGCTGTGTTTGGGATGTTCAGGTAATGATCCGTATTGGCCCGCTTGAGGTAGACGTTGAGCGTCGGGAACTGTCTCTCGACGGGCAACCCGTGCGCCTCGGCAGCCGTGCGTTCGACATGCTGACCGTGCTGATCGCAGCGAACGGCGGGCTCGTGTCGAAGGACGAGTTGCTCAAGCAGGTCTGGCCGAACGCGGTTGTCGAAGAGAACAACCTTCAGGTCCACATGTCCGCGCTCCGCAAGATGCTGGGCGAAAGCCGCGGGCTGATACAGACCGTGTCCGGACGAGGCTACCGGCTGGTTCCGAGAGTGTCGTCGGCGGCTGCCTCCGGCAACGCTGACGATGACGACAGGCTCGAACGCGTCGACCAGGACGAGAGCGTCCCCCACAACCTGCCGGTCAATCTGTCTGCGCTGATCGGCCGGGACCTGGCGTTGCAGGACGTTTCGCTGGCGCTCGCGTCGGCCCGCCACGTGACGCTGCTCGGCTCCGGCGGCATCGGCAAGACCCGGCTGGCCGTCGAAGTCGCGCGCGATTCGCTGGCGCGCTTCCCGGACGGCGTCTATCTGGTCGCGCTCGCCTCGGCCTCCGATGCGAGCAGCGTGCTCGCGGCGTTCGCAGCCAGCATCGGTGTGAATCCGGCGAGCGGACCGCTCACGCTCGCGCGCTTCTGCAAGGAGTTCCGCGAACGTCGCGTGCTGTTCGTGCTCGACAACTGCGAGCACGTACTCGGCCACGCCGCCGAGCTGGCCGAGACGCTGCTGAACGTCGGGCCGGCCGTGCATGTGCTCGCCACCAGCCGGGAGCCGCTACGCATCCAGAACGAACACCTGTATTGGGTCGCCGCGCTGCAGGTGCCCGCTCAGGACGAGGACAGCGAGAATGTCCCGCAATACAGCGCGGTCGAGTTATTCCTGTCGCGCGCCCGCGCGATCGACGCGCGATTCTCATCCGATGAGAAAAGCATGCAGCTGACCGGCATGGTGTGCCGCCGGCTCGACGGCATACCGTTGGCCATCGAACTGGCGGCGGCGCGCGCGGCGATACTCGGCATCGCGACACTGGCAAGCCATCTGGACGACCGTTTCAACATGCTGACCGGCGGCAACCGCACCGCGTTGCCGCGCCACCAGACCTTGAAGGCGACCCTCGACTGGAGCCACGCGATGCTCGACGAGGCCGAGCGCGCGACGCTGCGCCGGCTGGGCATTTTCGTCAGCAGTTTTACGATGGACGCGGCGATCGCCGTGGTGAACGACGGCGCGTTGCGCGAAGCGGAAGTGATCGAGGCGATGTCGGGGCTGGTCGAAAAATCGTTGATGGTGAGGTGCGTGAAGTGCGGTGAGGAGCGCTATCGCCTGCTGGAAACCACGCGCGCCTACGCGATGCAGAAGCTCGAGGATAACGGCGAGCAGCGCCTGGCCGCGTTCAATCACGCGCGCTACTTCGCGGGCCTGCTGGAACGCGAAGCGCTGAGCCGCGCGGATCCCGCGAGCGCCTTCGCCGATGGCTGGCTTCATCAGATGCACGCGCTGCTCGACGACTTGCGCATGGCGCTCGGCTGGGCCCTGTCGCCGAAGGGCGACGAAGCGCTGGGCGAAACGCTGGCCGTCAAGGTCGTGTTCCTTCTCTATGAACTGTCGCTGGTCGACGAGTGCTGCGCATGGGCGCGTCGCGCCCTCGATAGCGTGGCCGCGACGCACCATGGCTCGCGCTCGACCCGGCACCTGCGCGTGCGTATGCAACTGAAGGCGGCGCTTGGGGCGTCCCTTGTCTACGTCAACGGCCCGAACCAGGAAACCTTCGGCATCTGGTCCGAGACGCTCGCCTCGGCGATTGCGCTAGGGGACCACGCGTTCGAGGCTCGCGCGTTATGGGGCATGTGGAACGCGAGTCAATCGTCCGGTGCGGCACGCAATGCGCTGGCGTTCGCCGGGCGCTTCGCGTTGCTCGCCTCCGAGGTGGGCGACGCGGCGAGCGCGGTGCTGGCCTACCGGCTGCTCGGCATCGCCTCGCATTATGCGGGCGATCAACGGCAAGCCCGCGCGTCGCTTGAACAGTTCCTGCAGCACAGCGACGGGTTGCATCAGCGCCTGCCGCTCGGCCAGTCCGTCGATCATCGGATCGCCGTTTGTGCGACGCTCGCGCGCGTGCTGTGGCTGCAGGGTTTCCGCGATCAGGCGCTGCGGCTCGCGCAGGATAGCGTGGTTGCCGCGTGCGACCAGCAACAGGCGATCGTGACGACTTATGTGCTGGTCGAGGCGCTCGTTCCGCTCGCGCTGTTGTCGGACAAACGGGATCGCGCGGCTCATGCCATCGCGTTGCTCAAGGATGTGTCGACGCGCGCCGGGTTGAGCGTCGCGCAGGCGTGCTGCCGCTGTTTCGATGAATACCTGCACTCGATGGACGACGTGTCGTGCGAGCGTTTGCAAGCCTTCCGCAGCGCGCTGGACGATCTGGAGTCGGTCGAGTTCGGTGCGCCGCGCGCCATGCTCGCCGGACAATACAGCCTGGCGCTCGGCCGCGCCGGCCGGCGGGAAGAAGGGATTGCCACGGTCGTGCGCGAGCTGGAGCACTGCGACGAAACCGGCGACCATTGGTACGTCAGCGAACTCAGGCGCATTCATGGCGAACTGCTGCTGATGGAGCCGGCAGGCGCGTCCTTAGCCGTTTCCGTTGCCATTTCTCATGAGGCGCAGAGGGATGCGGAGGTGTGTCTGGTCGCGGCTCTGGATGAGTCGCTGATGCAAGGCTGCCGCTCGCTGCAATTGCGGGCCGCGACCAGCCTTGGGCGACTCTGGCACGCGCAGGGTCGAAGCCGGGACGCAGCGCAACTTCTGACGTCGGTCTGTTCGAGCTTGACCGAGGGCCTCGACTGGCAGGATTTCGAAGCTGCTGGGGATTTGCTGCGGATGACGGCCGCGGCCGGTGACCGGACCGCTGCGCGCGGCGGCAAGCGTGCCGGCAAGCCTCCGGTGGCCAGTTCATCCGACGCGCCGCCGAATGCGGAAGTACCCGAGCGCGGTTAGGCAGCGGTTATCAAATCAGTCGTAGAATTGGACTCGGCGCAGGTTTGCCAGGACTTCGGGAAGACTCACTGCGTGCTGTACGGCGCACGCGTCATGTGCTGACCGCATCGGTTCGCATCAAGAGACAGTCGTCCCGTGCTGCAATCAGGACTGCAGCGCAAACCTCATGGAAGGCAGTCGTGCGGCGCAAAGTCGTTGACACTGCGTATCTCGAAGGCACCGTGCCCGCGACGAGCGCGCCCCCGTTCGAAGTGGCGGACGGTGTTCGCTGCGTGCCCGCCGGCGATGTCACACGCATCACGGAGCGGCCCGAACGTTTTGTCGTCATCGGCGCGGGCAAGACCGCGCTCGACACCTGCGTGTGGCTGCTCGAACAGTTCGCGATGCTGGGCGTGATCGAGGCCCTGATTGGAAGCGATGCGGAAAAGAATCGACTCTGTCCGCCGATCGCTTACTGAGATGCGAACACGGACTACCTCGGTGCTTTCCTCGTGACCCTCGCGAATGAGCGAGCTCGCATGGCCTATCCGGCGCTTGTGAGCTGGGCAAAGGAGACCCGCCTCAACCCGTTCGGCGGAATCGGGCACTATCGCGATGCACCGGACGTTGTAGATGCGCGCGAGCGTATCAAGCGCTTTGCGACGGGGGCAGTTGGTAATTTGGCGCAGCTCGTCAGATCGAATATCGCTCGGACGTGATGTGTTGGAGATGCGAGATGCGGGCTGGCCGGGGTTGCCGCGATCAGATTTGCGTTGTCGGTCTGTCAATGTCCGGCGGCGATTGCTGAGCTGACGCCTGGATGGGGGATGACGGCGATCGGCAGCACACGGCCCACTTCGGCCGTTCAACCCAGCCGATCTCAACGGCGGCTTCCAAGGTAGAACGGCCGCTTGTTGACACGCATGGCCAGGCGCGGCAAGGCCCGATAATGTGACAACGCCATGAAAATGCCAATGTGTGGATTCGCACACTTCTGCTCGGATTCGTCTTCGGGCTTCGTGCCCGGAGCACTATTTTTCAGAAGCACGTCCCTCGGCTGACACAACCGGCGCGGAACGTGCCGACCTGTACGGCGCGCCGATCTGATTGCGCCGTACTGCATCCTTACTTGCCCGCCGCCTCCGTGAAAAAGCCATCCGGTCTCTTGATGGCGGCCGTCGCCTGTGCTGAAAATTGGAGGACGTCATGAAACGAATCTGTGCCGCACTCCTTGTGGCAGTGCTGAGCGCGGCTATTGCGTCGGAATGTCAGGGGCAGTACACGACTGACTGGATAGCGAATACGTTTGGGACTAACGCCACGCACGTAGGTAACGCCGCGCGTTCGATGTGGGTCGCACCAGAAGGCACCATCTACACTGCTTCCATGTGGGATGAGAACGAAGGTGGCATTGCGATCTACAAGAACGGTGCTAATGCGGGCAGCATCGGCGCGCACGGCGAGCCGCAGGGCTCGGCGATTACCGGCAATGCGACGTACCTTTGGGCTCCCCGCCAATTCGGCCGTGTCAACGGCGTCTTCGTGAACGGGTCGGTCTTCCGCTATATCCGCGCGACTGGTGTGAACGACCAGCAGATTCAGGTCAGCGCTGACACCACCGAGCGGCGCGCAGACGTCATCACCGGCATCGCTACATGGGGCCAATACTGGGCCGCATCTGATCATCCAGGCAACCGCGTCCGCCTCTACAAAACCGACGGCACCTGGGTCCTCGACATCCCCGTGACCGATCCTGGCGCCATTGCCTTTGACCGTAACGGCAACCTGGTCATCGCGCAAGAGACCGAAGGCGCACTCCAGCGCTTCAAGCTCTCCGGCCAGTCCCTTGGCACAGTCACCCTCGCCGCAGGCGTCCAGCCTCACGCCCTCTACTTCGACCCGACGACCCAGTACCTGTGGATCGGCGACGTCGGGCCAGACCAACAGGTCAAGATCTACGACACGCGCACTTATACGCAGGTCTCAACCTTCGGCATCAAGGGTGGGTACCTGGACGCAACCACTGGAACCAAAGGCCAGGTAGGCAGCTTGCGCTTTGCTCGAATCGATGGCATTGGGCGAGACTCTGCGGGCAACACCTACATCCTCTCCCAGCCCTGGGGCGGCAGCTGGGACAACGGACGAACAGGAGGCACGGACATCTATGCGTACGGTTCGACTGGAGCACTTAAGTACAGGTTGCTGGCGCTGAATTTTGAAGCTATTGGAGCGCCGGACCCAGCGGCAGATGCTGGAATTTTCTACAGTGGCGTCAACGTCTACAGTGGTACGGGTGGTGCAAACTGGTCCTTCGTCGCCAATACGGTTGATCCCTTCACCTACCCCGACGATCAGCGACTGAACTCGACTACCTACCCCGGCCGCGGCTTGCACTTCGGCATGATTGCGAGCGCAGGAACAAACAGGGTGCTGGTCGCCACTGACCAGAACCCCGACGGCTTCTATTTCTTCCACTTCGACCCGGCCCAAGGCTATATCGCCGTTCCGGACGGGGCATTGCCGGGCACGCAATTTAATGCCACTGCGCGGGTCCGCAACGGCTTCTGCCTCGACAGCAGGGGCGACGTGTGGGCGGGCCTGGACAAGACGAACCAGATCTGGCACTGGCCCCTCACAGGGTTCGATGCTAACGGCAAACCGTCATGGGGAGCGCCTTTGACTGTGGCGACTCCTGCGTCGATCGGCGACCTGAGCCGCATCATTTACCTGCCAGAAAGCGACACGATGATTCTCGGGCAACGCATCACGGGCAGCACGGACTGGACCGGCATCGGAACCCGCGTAGAGGTCTATCACGGTTGGCTCGCTGGCAACACGACCAACCCCAATCCGGTAATCACCCTCTCCAGTGCGAACCCGAAGTCCCTCACCGCTGCTGGCAACTACCTGTTCGTTGGCTACGTCCACACTGTGCCCAACATCGACGCCTTCAATCTGACGTCGGGCAGCCTGGACAACACATTCACCAACAGCAACCCCAGCAACGTGTACGTCGGCAATGATGTGGATTCAATGTACGGGCTGAGATCGGTGCTGCGTTCGAACGGTGAGTATGTTGTGACCAAGGACGACTACAACGGCACCAGCATCGTTGTTTATCGTTGGACTCCTTGATCACCCATGTCTGTCGTACCTACTCTCCCGGCCTCAGACTGGCAATCTTGCAAACGATAGCGAGCAGACAACGGCGCGTTGCCAATGAATCATTGACCGATGAACGGTGAAACCCGCAGTGGAACCGCGTCCGTCACATGTCAGCCTGCAAGCGGACCGTCGCGACATTTGCTCGAGTGGCGGAATCTGGCCGACCCCGGTCCGATGCAGAACTGGCGATGAGAGGCCATCGTCGACCCGGCTGCATCCGACAGAAGCCGACTCTCAAGGGACATTCGTATCGTTCGGACGCGGACATTCTGCGCGGCCAAGACGTGCGACCCTATGCATGGTTTGTTACCGATGTTCGAGGTTACCAATGGCTGAGAACGACGAAGGCAAGATGAGCGCGATTGAGAAAGCCGCATTGAACACGCTTGCAATTGGCGTCGGGATTCTCGTCGCATTCGTTATCTGGGGTGCACTGTTTAACTTGCTCACGTATCACAGCCTCTTCCAGCCACGGCATCCCGTGGCTGACGGTGTCGTCCTCGGCGGGGGATTTATGCTGATCGCGACGCTTCCGGCTTTGATTATTTTGCTGCCCATGTGTGTAATCGCAAGTCTCCGGCTCTTTCAAAAATTGCGATGACAAGGTAGCCGGACGCGTGCCGCGCTCGGGCAACGGCAGATCGTCGACGATCTGCGAAGTGTTAACGGATGTCCGTTCCTGGCCGACATCTGCCGATAAAGGATGACCCTTTTCAAACAGTGGGCGGGTGTATTCTGCGGTCGTATGCACGCCATTTCGCCGACGTCGGCGCTCATTGTTTGGAGAAGCGATGAACATCAGCGCACACAAGCCTTGCACTCCCAACTGCCAACTGGTGCAAGCTGGCCCACAGTTCGAGGGGAAGCAAGGGCTGACCTATGCGGTAGGTATCTCATCTGAAAGTGTGGGATCGAAGCATGTGCATCTTCAGCTAGCAACAATTCCGCCGGCTGCCAGGGCCAAAGCGCATCTCCATGCGGAGCATGAGACCGCCATCTATCAGCTGAGCGGCATCTCGGGGTGCTGGTATGGCGAAAGATTGGAGCACCATGCGGTGGTTCGGGCCGGAGATTTCTTCTACATCCCCGCAGGGGTCCCGCATGTTCCGTACAACGCGAGCGCGGATGAGCCTTGCGTCGCGGTAATCGCCCGAACCGATCCCAACGAACAGGAAAGCGTCACGATGCGGCCGGATCTTGATGCCTTACCTGACTGGCCGAGCGTTCTGCCTTCCCCGCTCTAATTGAGCTGAGTGCAACGGAGCAGTTGCGCCATGACGCGTCATCATGTCGTGGCTGAACAGGACACGCTAGCATCGCAAACCTCGCATGCCGTGTGAAGGCATGCGGCCCAGTTCGACCCCTAGGTGCCGTTCGACCCGGCAACATGTCAACGGCAGCTTTTAGAATTCCAACGGCCATCCATGAGCCGGGAGCGGCCGGCAGGTTCTCAGATTTTTTCTGGTTGGCGAGCGCACGGTTTTGGTGACTCGACTATGATGATCTGGTAACGGCCTCGATTCCGCAGCAATACTGAAAGATCTCCAAACGGCGATTATGGGAGGCGCAATGAGCGAGCAACAAAACGTTCAACTGGTGCAGCAGGCATACGATGCTTTCAGCAAAGCCGATATCGATGGCGTCCTGAAAACGCTCGCTGATAATGTCGACTGGTTCATACCTGGGCCTACAGAGATCATCCCATTCGCTGGTAGAAGGCACGGCCCTCAGGAGGTCGCGGAATTCTTCAGTGCGCTTGCTGCGACTCAGACTGCCGAACGGTTCGAACCTGTCGATTTTATTGCCAGCGAAGACAAGGTCGTCGTGCTTGGGGTGCAGCGCTGGCGCGTAAATTCCACTGGCATTACGTATGAAGATGAGTGGGCTCACGTCTTCACGATCGAAAACGGAAGAATCACGAAATTCAAGGAATACCACGACACGGCGGCTGAAGCGGCGGCCCATCGGCCATAGAAATATTGGCCTACATTGATTGAAGCCCATGCAACGTTCAGCGGCCGCGAGTCTGGCCCTCATGTCGGTTTTCTTAGGCACCACCAGCGGCGACGTGCATCGATCCGCAACATAACCTCCCGCACGCGCCAGAAGCCTCGTGTGGATCGCCACAACGCTTCGCTCAACAAATATCGCGCTCGGGTCATTCTCTCTCGTCAAAGGCCCGCCCGTTGCACCACTAGCCCGCTTTTCGCGTGGGACAGATCTGGATGCCGAATTCGGCCCTGGCCCGGCGATCGAGCGCCCCGCAGAAGGCTATCCACCTGCGCCTCCTGCATCGCACTACACGCGTGGTGAACATGTCTTCATGCTGAAGTCCAGGTAATCGAATATCGCCAAGAGAACTGGTAGCTGATACAGGCGGATCGTCGCTGAGTGAACGCCAAGGTCGATGACCGCCCCAAAACAACAATGACCGCTCTCGGGCCCGACCAGTTGTTCCAACGACGGAGCGCCAGCGGTAGCGTAGTGCCGCTCTTGGCCGGCTGCGGTCTTCCAGTTCGAGGTGGGCGGCCGTCGTTTCACGGGCCAACGCGCCGGATTCCTCGCCCATCGCGGAGTCCGGCGAATCATTGGCGGCAGGAGAATGCCAGTCAAACCCGCAAAGCCAGGCTTTATCAACATTCTCTATCCAGCGCGTGCCGCCATGTGTCTTGCGCTGGAATGGCGACGCGTATCGGCGCTTCTTAGTGCAGCGTGTAAAGTGTCTGCGGCCCCTCGACATAGAGGGTCATGGCGACCTTCAGGATCTCATTGCGATGCCGGTCGAAGGAGGCCAGCACCCCTGCTTCGTCAGAACCAAGCGCGGAGTCGAAATTCTTCAGTACACGGTCTTCCACAAAGAAGGTAATCTCGCGTGCGTTGTCGTACCCCCAGAACCACACGCCATGCCTGGTCCCATCATAGCTGCGGCTGGGGTTAGAAAAACTGAGTGCCATGTGTCGTCCTTCCTTCTACGCCCTTGATGGACCGGGTGCACGCTCACTACCACCGCGGAGCGCTCCCGCTAGTGCGTATCGCCCTTCATGCTCTCGGCTTCCATCGCGGCATGCAATTCCTCGTACGCCTCGATTGGCTCCATGTCCTGATCGACGAACGCGGCTGCGCGCTCTGCGGCGGTCAAAGCGTCGCCCACGATGTCGCTCTGGCTGTCGTCCTCGGTACTCGGCGGCACCAGCATGTCCTCAAGCATCCCGCGCAGCTCGGGGGTATTCCATGGCTTGCCCAGCTTGGCCTTCCTGTTCAGGTAGTGACGAATTTCGGAGTCTTGCTCGGCCGTGAGCGGAAGCCCGTGAAAAGTGGGGTCGGAGTTGTGATGGATCATGATGCGCCTCCCGAAGTGGTCTGCGCTTTCAATGTGAAGATATCAATTTCCTGCGGTGAACGTTACAAGTTGCGTGTGATCATTGCGCCGCGTGTCCGCGGCCAACCGATTTACGTCTTCTTCTTGGCGGCACCTTCGTTTCCAACTCGCGAATGAACCGTGCTGAACGGGGTTGTCGGCACTGACGGCTTTGTAGGCTGCTTGGGCTTTTTCGCTTCGCGAGTGCTGCGTAGTTGACTTTTGGCCATGGTATTGCTCCTAGTGCGTTGCGTGCCAAGGTGGCATTCCCAGCATACGCGCTTAGAAGCTCTGACAAAACGACTTTCACGACTCTTATGAGATGGCGCGAGCAGATGATGCAGCAAGCGGGAAGGCTTCATGAATGATGGCCGGTTTCTCGAAGCAAACTCACAGTTGCTTGAAATTGCTCAACCAGGCGATCGTCCGTTCGACAACCAGCGGGTCTTGCCAAGGCCGCTGCCGTGCGGCTAGCCCTGGCGGGCGATCTCCGTGGCGATGCCGAAGGCGTGTAGGGGCTTGCGGTACCTGTCGTGGTTGTATCCGCGATCACTCTGCACAAAGCCGGGCTTGGATAGGGGACGACCACGTTGCCACGGATCGGAGGAATCGCCTTGATCAGCGGCAGCAGTTCGGTGACGTCGTTGCGGGTGGCGCCAGTCAGGATCAGTGCCAGTAGAATGCAGTTCGCATCCGTCAGGAGGTGGCGCTTTGTACTCGCACGATCGGTGGCGTTGGGTCCTGTTTTGAGCTGCACAACGGCGTGCGCCGGCCGATCGAAATGAGACAGTCTTTCGGTATGGTGACCGTGGCTTGGCGTGGGAGCTTTTCAACCGTCTGAAATGGCTTTGGCGTGGAGAGCGCGACGCAGCGAGGCGCTATCTGATCAAGCCTGGTAAGGCGACCGAGGCGTCAGAGGGGAAAGATCGCGAACCGGTACGTGGCTGTACGCCGAATTCCACGCGGCGTGCGCCGCGCTGGAAAATTGTCGACGATCCTCCTTACTGTCGCGATTGTCCGTTCCTGGCCGAACCCGGTCCGACGTTGAGCCGCCGACGTGGCTGCCAGCTATCGTGCCACATCGGGTAAAAAGCGCCCCTACCGGTCGTCGCCGGAACCGATGGCGATGGCAGATGCTGGCGGGAAACCGGTCAACTGGATGCTCCGCCAGGAAAGACTTCCATCTTCCCTCCGACGGATACACGCTGAATTGTCGATAAATCGGGTATTCCCAAATCCGCGCAAATCGGTAATCTGCGAGGTTTCAGTGCACGAAAAAGCCTCGCATTCCTGAATGCAACCATTCGGATCCTCCATGACTGAGCCTCGCCTGACATTCCTTGACCAGAATGAATGGGAAAACTGGTTGACTCAAAATGGCGGTACCTCGGCCGGGATATGGCTTCGCCTTGCCAAAAAGGGTGCCGGGCAACCAACCTTGACGTACGAACAGGCACTGGAAAGTGCCCTGTGTCATGGCTGGATCGACGGTCAAAAACAGACTGAAAGTGAAGAGTACTGGTTGCAACGCTTCACTCGACGCTCCGCAAAAAGTATCTGGTCCAGGCTCAACAAGGACCGGGCCGAAGCGCTGATCGCCGCAGGCAGAATGCTTCCTTCTGGCATGCTAGAAATCGAGAAAGCCAAAGAGGATGGCCGCTGGGAGGCTGCCTATACGTCGGCCAGCAACTCGGTCGTGCCGGACGACCTACAGGCCGCACTGGATGCCAATCCCAAGGCCAGCGCGTTCTTTGCGACACTGAACGGCCGAAACCGCTACGCCATCCTGTTTCGGATACAGAATGCCAAAAAGCCTGCAACACGGGTGCGCAAGATCGAGGAGTTCATCGGCATGCTGAATCGCGGCGAAACCATTCATCCCTAGACCAGGAAATTCGACAGCCGACGAAAGTCGCCGGACGATACCGCGCTCAAGGCGGGCAACCTGCAGCGCTCTCCAAGCCTCAGCGCTGCCGAGCGTCACCAACCGTACGCCGAACCCCGCCTATACTAGACACCGGCCGCGTCTACAGCGAGGCGTCGCTGCTGCATGACATGATCCTCGGCGACTGATCGCATCACATGTATGTCGCCGTCAACGTGCTGGCCTTGTGGGCTAAACGGACATTGGGCACGTTGTCCCCTTGCATGCAAGCCTGCACGGACCGGTGATACATTCTGTTCAGACGCCCACTGAGGAACAGCGACATGCCTTCAAAAAACGACTTGAACGATAAGTTGCAGACGCGAATGGAGGACACGCGCTCCGCCCGTTTCGCGATGGCGTGCGCGGCCTGGGCGGAGAAATGGTTTCCCGATTCCTGGGTGTTCGCGGTGGCCGGGATCTTTATCGTCGTGGCCGCTGCACTCGCGATCGGTGTGCCGGCGCGGCAAGTCAGCGCCGCGTTCGGCAAGGGCTTCTGGAGCCTGATTCCGTTCACGATGCAGATGGCGTTCGTCGTGATCGGCGGATACGTGGTGGCGAGCTCCCGGCCGGCCACGCGGCTGATCGAGCGCCTCGCGCAGGTGCCGCGCACCGGCCGCACAGCGGTGGCGTGGGTCGCGCTGATCTCGATGATGGCCTCGCTGCTGAACTGGGGGTTGAGCCTCGTGTTCGGCGGCCTGCTCGTCAAGGCGCTCGCGCGCCGCACCGACATCAAGATGGACTATCGCGCCGCTGGTGCTGCTGCCTACCTCGGCTTGGGCGCCGTATGGGCGCTCGGCTTGTCGTCGTCCGCCGCGCAGTTGCAGGCCAACAAGGCGAGCCTGCCGTCGTCGCTGCTCGCGATCACCGGCGTGATCCCGTTCACCGATACGATCTTCCTGTGGCAGTCCGGCTTGATGCTGCTCATTCTGATCGTGGTGTCTCTCATGATCGCGTACATGACCGCGCCCGGCGAGGCCCACGCGCGCGACGCCGCGCACTGCGAGGTGGATACGCGCGAAGATGCGCATCATGAGATCGCAAAGCCCACACGCCCCGGCGAGTGGCCGGAGTACAGCCCGGTCCTGATCATATTCCTTGTGCTGCTCGGCATCGGCTGGATGATCGACGAGTTTTCCACCAAGCCGGCGATCCAGGCGATCTCGGGATTGAACACCTATAACCTGATTTTCCTGACGGTCGGCGCATTGCTGCACTGGCGCCCGCGCAGTTTCCTGAACGCGGTGGCGCGCGCGGTGCCGACGACCACAGGCGTGCTGATCCAGTTCCCACTATACGGCTCAATCGCCGCGCTGATGACCGACGTGAAGGACGCAGGCGGGCATACGCTTGCGCATCACGTTTCAACCTTCTTCGTGCAGGTGGCCTCGCACGACACGTTCGCGCTGCTGATGGGCGTGTATTCCGCAGTGCTCGGCTTCTTCATTCCGTCGGGCGGCGGCAAGTGGATCATCGAGGCGCCGTACGTGATGCAGGTGGCCAACGACCTGAAATACCACCTGGGCTGGACGGTGCAGATCTACAACGCCGCCGAGGCGTTGCCGAACCTGATCAACCCGTTCTACATGCTGCCGCTCCTGGGCGTGCTAGGCCTGAAGGCGCGCGACCTGATCGGCTTCACGTTCGTGCAGATGCTCGTTCACATTCCGCTCGTGCTGTTCCTGCTGTGGTTCCTGGGACGGACCTTGCCGTATGTGCCTGCCGTGATCCCGTAAGGAGACAGTCCGGGGAAGCGCGCATCGGCTCCTGCTTGCCGGCGCGCGGACCGAAGTCCGCGCGCCATGCGTCAGCACTTCATCAAGACTGCTTTTCGAGTTTCACGATGGTCAGCGTGCCGTCGACGTTTTCGACACGTACCTTGACCTTGTCACCCACGTGAACCTGCTTGACCATCGCAGGGTCCTTTGCCTTGAAGGCCATCGTCATCGGCGGCATCCCGACGTTCTCGAGCGCACCGTGTTTCAGCGTGACCATGCCGCTCGCCGGGTCCACCTTCTTGACTTCCGCGTCGGTCAGCGCGGCGTTCGACGACGCCTTCGCAGCGGAAGGCTTCGCAGACATGTTCATGCCTGCCATATCGTCGCCGGCGAATGCAGGGGTAGCCAGGACAGCTGCCAACGCAGCAGACACAACAATCAGTTTCTTCATCGGATTTCTCCAGTTTCGATAGAGGGCACTCGCGTGCCGGAGGGGACTACTTCGGGGAACTGCTCATCGCTCGCACGTCTTGCGCGACGACGCTGCAACAGGTACCAGGCGGCGGGAATAACGAACATCGAAAGAAGCGGTGCGGTGACCATGCCGCCGACCATCGGCGCGGCGATGCGCTGCATGACTTCTGACCCGGAGCCGTGCCCGATCATGATGGGGATGAGCCCTGCAAGCACCACCGCGACGGTCATGGCCTTGGGCCGCACTCGCAGCACTGCGCCTTCACGGATGGCATCGAGCAGCACGGCCTCGGTGAACGGTTCGCCATCTTCAAGGCGGCGATTCAGCGAGCCCTTCAGATACAACAGCATCACAACACCGAATTCCGCCGCAACGCCGGCTAGCGCGATAAACCCGACCGACGTCGCAACCGATACCGCGTGCCCCAGAATCCAGATCAGCCAGAACCCGCCAACGAGCGCGAACGGCACCATGGACATCAACAGCAGTGCATCGGCGGCCGAATTGAATGTCAGGAACAGAAGCACGAAGATGACCACGAGCGTCACGGGTATCACCGTGCGCAACTTCGCCGCCGCGCGCTCCAGATACTCGAACTGCCCAGACCACGCAATCGAATAACCCGGCGGCAACACCACCTTCTCCGCGACGGCGTGCTGCATCTCTTTCACGGCCGACTGCAGGTCCGTATTGCGAATATCGACGTAGACGAAGCCCGAGAGCCGCGCGTTTTCACTACGAATCGACGGTGGGCCATCGGTAATGGCGATATGCGCGACATCGCCGAGCTGGATTTGTGCGCCCCGGTCGGTGATGACAGGCAACTGCCGCAACTTTTCGAGGGAATCCCTGACCTCGCGTGGATAGCGGATGTTGATCGGAAAGCGCTCCCGGCCGGAGATGACCTCACCGATGTTTTCGCCCCCAACCGCCGACGAGACGACGGACTGGATGTCCGCCACCGACAGTCCGTAACGTGCGGCCGCCAGGCGGTCAATATCGACGTCGATGTACCGCCCGCCATTCAGCCGCTCGGCGAGCGCGGAGGTCACACCCGGCAAATGCTTCACCGCCGCTTCGACCTGCGTCGCGATGCTGTCGATCTGCGTCAGCTCGGGTCCTGAAATCTTGACCCCGACGGGCGTCTTGATGCCCGTCGACAGCATGTCGATGCGGTTGCGGATCGGCGGAACCCATACATTCGACAGCCCTGGCACCTTCACCGTCCGGTCCAGTTCATCGACCAGCTTTTCCGGCGTCATGCCGGGTCGCCACTGGCTGCGCGGCTTGAACTGGATCGTCGTCTCGAACATCTCGAGCCCCGGAGCGGGGTCGGTGGCCGTTTCAGCCTGGCCCGCCTTGCCAAAGACCGAAGCCACCTCCGGTACCGTCTTGATGAGCCGGTCGGTTTGCTGCAGCAACTCGCTTGCTTTCTCCGTCGAAATGCTGGGAAGCGCAGTCGGCATGTACAGCAGGTCACCCTCATCGAGCGGTGGCAGGAATTCTCCGCCAAGGCGCGAAACCGGGACGATAGTGGCAGCCAGCGCGACGACGGCGATGCCAATCGCAACCCATGGGCGTCGAAGCGTTGCCTCGAGCAGCGGCCTGTAGAGGCGAATCAGCACACGGTTGATGGGATTGGCGTTCTCATGCGGAATGCGGCCCCGGATGAGGTAGCCCATCAGCACGGGCACGAGCGTCACGGACAGCCCGGCTGCAGCCGCAATCGTGTACGTCTTCGTGTATGCCAGCGGCGAGACGAGCTTGCCTTCCTGCCCCTCCAGTGAAAACACCGGGATGAACGACAGCGTGATGATGAGCAGCGAGAAGAACAGCGCGGGCCCGACCTCGGCCGCCGATGTCGCAATCAGCTCCCAGCGCTGCGCTGCTGTGAGTTGCGTGTCGGGAAACTCGTGCTCGAACGCCTCCAGATGCTTGTGGGCGTTCTCTATCATCACAATGGCGGCGTCTATCATCGCGCCGATGGCAATGGCAATACCGCCGAGCGACATCAGGTTCGCGTTGATGCCCTGGTAGCGCATCACGATGAACGCGGCCAGTACGCCAAGCGGCAGCGACAGGATGGCCACGAACGCACTGCGCAGGTGAAACAGGAACACCGCGCAGACTATCGCAACGACAATGAACTCCTCGATCAGCTTGTCCTTGAGGTTGTCCACCGCGCGGTCGATGAGCTGTGAGCGGTCATAGGTCGTGACAACTTCGACGCCAGCTGGCAGCGACCGCTTCAGGTCAGTCAGCTTCGCCTTCACCGCCTCGATCGTCGTCAACGCGTTCTTGCCCGAACGCATGACGATGACGCCACCCGTGACCTCGCCCTGACCATTCAGCTCCGCGATGCCACGGCGCGTATCGGGCCCGATCTGGATGCGCGCCACGTCGCCAAGCAGCACCGGCGTACCCGCATCGTTCGTGCGCAGCACGACGTGGCGAAAGTCATCCAGCGAATGAAGGTAGCCCGACGCGCGCACCACGTACTCCGACTCAGCCAGTTCGACCACGGAGCCGCCCGACTCCTGATTGGCCTTGCTTAGCGCGTCGGCCACCTGCTGCTGCGTGATGCCGTATGCACGCAGTTTGTCGGGGTCGAGCACGACCTGGTACTGGCGCACCATGCCGCCGATGCTCGCGACTTCCGAGACGTCCGGCACGGCTTTCAACTCGAATTTCAGGAACCAGTCGTTAAGTGCGCGCAGTTGTGCGAGATCGTGGTGACCGGTTTTATCAACGAGCGCATACTCATAGACCCAGCCCACACCGGTCGCGTCCGGACCGAGCGATACCGTCGCGCCAGGCGGCAGCCGGCTCTGCACCTGGTTCAGGTATTCGAGCACGCGCGAACGTGCCCAATACTGGTCGGTCTTGTCATCGAAGAGCACATAGACGAAAGCTTCGCCGAACGACGAATACCCGCGAATGGCCTTCGCACCGGGCACGCCAAGCAGCGTCGTGGTGAGCGGATAGGTCACCTGGTCTTCGATGACCTGCGGCGCCTTGCCCGGGTACGAGGCCTTGATGATGACCTGCGTATCGGACAGGTCGGGCAGCGCGTCGAGTGGCGTTTGCGTGACCGAGTAGACGCCCCACGCCGTGACGAGCACGGTCGCGAGCAGTACCAGGAACCGGTTGTGAATCGACCAGCGGATCAGGCGTGCAATCATTTCGCACCTCCTGCGGCTTCGACCTTTGTCAGCTGGTAGCCGTCATCCGATTGCCGGAAGACGAAATGCATCGTCTGGCCAGGCTTGACGTCCGCAAACGCGTCCGACGCTGGCTTGTTGAACGTCATCGTCATCGCAGGCCAGCCGAGCGCCGGCACCGGTTGATGCGAAAACGTGATGTCTTTCGGTGTGACGTTCTCGACCTTGCCGATGGTCTCGTACGTCTGGGTGGCTGCAGGGGCAGAGGTTGGCGCCGAACCGCCCGTGGTCGCGGACGTGGTGCCTGTTACCGACGGTGCCGATCCACTTGCCAGCCTTGGCAGAACCGATTTCAGGCTGGCTTCCGAATCAATCAGGAACTGGCCGGAAGCCACCACCGTATCGCCGTCGTTCAACCCACCAAGAACCTCGGTATCGTTGCCGATGTCATTGCCCACGGTAACCGTAGCGGGCTGCAGACGGCCGTCGCCGTTCTTCAGGATAACGACGGATCGCTTGCCCGTCGTGATGACAGCCTCGGACGGCACGAGCAGCCGCGACTCCGCCTTCTTGCCGGCCACGCGCACGCGCATCAGCATGCCCGGCGTCAGCCTGAAGGTTGAGTTGTCGAGCTCCAGACGTGCCTGCAGCGTGCGGCTGGTGGTACTGATGCCGGGCAGGATTTCGCGTAGCTGCCCCTTGAAGTGCTGCGCCGGGTCACCGGCAAACGTCGCGTCCACCGACATGCCTGGCCGCACACTGAGCGCGAGCGCCTCGGGAATTTCGACGATAAGCCACAGCTTCGAGAGACCCGCGACCTTGGCGAGCGTCTGACCCGGCGTCACCATCGCGCCATCCCTGACGTTCAGTTCGCTGATGACACCCGTTTCCGGCGACGACAGCACAATGTGTGTCTGTGCCTTTCCGGTGCTGTCGAGGGCCGCAATGATGCCCTCCGGAATCGACAGCGCACGCATCCGCGCACGGGACGCTTCCAGCATGCTGCTGTCCATTCCGCCGCGCCTGAGCGCCAGATACTCTTCCTGTGGCGCCAGCCAGTCGGGTACGAACAGCGACGCAATCGGTGCGCCCTTCGCAATCCGCTGCATCGGCGCGCTGGCGTAAAGGCGGTCGATATAACCGGTGACGCGCGTCTGCACGACGTCTGACTGCGATTCGTCGAACTGCGTCGTGCCGACGGCGTCGAATCCGTCCGACGTTTCCTGCCGGCGCACGGTCGCGTAGCGGATGCCGAGGTTCTGCTGGAGGCCGGAGTCAATCTTGATGCCCGTCGAGCTGCCGCCTTCGTCCGCGTAGACGGGCTCCAGCTGCATGTCCATGAAAGGCGACTTGCCCGGCTTGTCGAAATGCTGCGCCGGGACCATCGGATCGTGCCAGTACAGCACCTTACGCCCCGTCTTCGGGTCGACCTTGTCGCCGGGCGTGGTGGTGACGGCAGCGCTCGCTTCGCCAGCAGCGGGACGATGCGTGCCGGCGACATAGCCGACCGCGAGCAGCGCCGCTGCCGCAAACACCATGAGGGCCGCGCGCGCCAGAAGTTTCTTTTGCATGTTGTTCTCCTTCACTGACCCACGGACATAGAAGATGGCACGACCTGGTATTCGAGCTGGGCCCAGGTCTGGGACACATCGCGCTGCAGGTCCAGCACCTGAAGTTCAGCGTCAAGTTGCGCGCGCCTTGCAGCAAAGGTATCGGCGAGCGAGCCGGTGCCGGCCCGGTACGAGGCAGCCGCAAGTTGCGCGCGCTGATCTGCAGCCGGGAGCAGCGAATTGGAAAGATTGGCAATGCGCTCGCGACCGCTCGCGAGGGTGGCGGACTGGCTGCGAATGTCGGCTTCCACCTGGCGCCGCGCGTCTTCGTACATCAATCGCGCCTTGGTGGCGAGCTCCGCTTTCTCCGAGGTGTCCCGGTCCTGGCGGTCCTTGCGATTGATGGGCAGCGGAATGCTGACGCCAATCGACACCATGTTCGAATAGGCGCCGCCGCGTTGCTGATAGGCGATCTCCCATGTCCAGTTGGGGCTGCGGTTACTGTTCGCGACAGCCGTATCGGCATCGGCAACCTCGATGTCTCGCGAGGCTGCGACGAGGGTCGGCTGCACTTCACGCAGTTCCTCGGGCGGCAAAGATGACACATAGGACTGTGGCGAGGGTGGCTCGCCAGACACGTCGGAGACAGGCGTTGCTGTCCATCGTGACAGGCCGATGAGCGCGGTCTGCAAAGTCTCTTGTGCCTTGAGCATCTGGTCCTGCGTCTGCGCGAGCATCGCCTGAGCCTGCGTGACGTCGGCGGCAGTCGCCTTTGCCCCGCGGTAGGACGCTTTCGTTGCGTCCAGCTCATGGGTCATATGGTGAACGAGTTCCTGCTGCAGGGAGACGGCCTTCTTTGCATAGATTGCCTTCAGCCACGCGGTGGCGGTCTGCTGGCGGGTGTTCGCAAGCTGGGCCAGGTAGCCCGCCCGCTCGCGGTCGACGACGTTATTCGCCAGTTCGGACCGAAGTCGGCGCTTTTCACCCGACACCCATTCCTGCTCGATGCCGATGCGGCGCATCGTCATGAAATCCTGGCCGATGGTGAATTTCTGCTGCCCGTTCACGGGCAGATTGTCGATGCCAGCCTTGAGGGTCGGGTCGGGCAGTTGCCCGGCTCGGACGGACGCTTCAGAGCTGGCGCGTACCGATGCTTGCGCCGCCCCCATGGCGGCGGAGTGGTCGGTGGCAGCCTGCAGTGCTGCGTCGAGCGTAACGGGCGCTTGCTGGGCGTAAGCAGAGGCGCTCGCGCGAATCAGTACCGCAAGAAGTGGACGCGCGCACAACGGCGCACGCCGACGTGACGGCGCGTCAATAGTGGAAAACATGTTCTAACCCCAATGACGGAGTCCCATAGGGAATCCACGTCCTGGACGCAGGACGACCTCGCCGCGAGTGCGGCGAACCTGTCAGCAAGGGATCAGAGTGTGCGAGGGGGGCGCCAGAGGCCGGCCGGTTCACGGACGGCGAGCGACTGTGCGTAGTGGAATACAAGCGGGCTGGTCAGCCCGGCGGGACGGCTTACCTCAATGCGCGGCACGGGGTGATACAGGCTGCCGAGCTGACATTGCGCTGTCGCCTTGCAGAACAAGCCTTTGGCTTTAACCGGTTGGGACGATTTCATCATCTCGCACCCAGGCATCGCCGACGACATCTCGCTGCCGTTGTCAGCATTCATGCTCATCTGCATCGGACATTCTCCGGTCAAGCCGCTGGCTGCCAGCCCACTGATGGGCAGCACAGCGCAGAGCAACAGGAGGATGAAAGTCCGGAATAGTTTCATGGCAGCAGATGTGGCGCCGCTAGTTTACCCAAAAATCAGCGATGGGGGTCGCCGCGAGCTGCCCAGCCATGTGCGAGGCCGGGATCGGGGACGAAACGTGAGAGCAAAGCGGCGCCTGCGCGGCGAACCCTGCCAGAGGCAGCCACGCAACCAGAAAGTACAGCGCCAGTTTTACAGCCCACTTCACGATCTTGCGCTCCCGTTTAGTGTCTATGCCCAGGTTTCACGAGTTTGCTCGGTCGTCCACTCCCGATGCTGACCTTTCCAGCAGACTCGACTCGCGACGCGCGAGCTTCCGCCCGTCACCCCGGCCCAGTTCATCGAGAATGGGGCAGGAAGGCCGACGATCCCTCGCGCAATGCCGCGCGAGATGCGCGAGTGCGTCCCGCATCCCGACAAGCTAGACCTTCCTGCCGTGGGAAGGTCAAGCGTTTTGCGTCAGGCCACGTAAATATTTAGGCGATTCCTCTTTGTGCCGCCATGTATCCGCTGGGCGCGTTGATACATGCGCTTGCAAAAACCCTCGTTCATGGAAACAAGCGAGATACATCCGCGCGTTTTACTACATCAACACCGAGTCGGCTTTGCGTTAAGGATTGTCGCCAATGGCTCGTGCGATCACATTGCCATCGCGGTGGTTGCCAGCGCTGGAAGGTCGGCAAGCGCTGGAAGGTCGGCAAGCGCTGCTATCTGCGCCAATTCCTGGCCTTGCCCGCGATTTTTTGCCATTCGCGCCCGTGCGCACAGGGTGTGGCTCCCTCACTTGTTATGGAAAGCGATCATGAAAATAACTGCCCGGCTTAACCGTTTCATCCTCGCAACCCTGCTGCTTTCCACCTCCGTCGCGGCCTTTGCCGACGGCGATGGTGGGATCAAACAGGGAATGCTGGACCGCAATTTCCCGGCGTTGGCCGCCGCCAAAGTTGAAGACGCGGCAACGCTGGCGAAGCAGGAAGCATCGTCGTTTTTGATGAAGGTCTCGGCGCGCAGCGCGCTGACCGTGGAAGGCACGCTGCCCCCGCTCGACGGCGCCGTGCAATGGCTCAATTCGCCCCCGCTCACGGCTGCCGATCTGCGCGGCAAGGTCGTGATCGTCGACTTCTGGACCTACTCGTGCATCAATTCCCTGCGCATGCTGCCGTACCTGAAGGCCTGGGCCGACAAGTACCGCTCGGCGGGCCTCGTCGTGATCGGCGTGCACGCGCCCGAGTTCGGGTTCGAAAAAGACACCGGAAACGTGCGCCACGCAGTGAGCGACCTGAAGATCGACTACCCGGTCGCGATCGACAACGACCACGCGATCTGGAATGCGTTCAGCAACGATTCCTGGCCGGCCAATTACTTCATCGATGCACGAGGTCGCATTCGCTATCACCAGTTCGGCGAGGGTAACTACGCGGAATCCGAGCAGGTCATTCGCGAGCTGCTGACCGAGGCGGGCGCGAAGAACCTGCCGGGCGGGTTCGTTGCCGACACCGGCAAGGGCGCCGAAGCGCCGCCCGCATTCGGCGAGTTGCAGTCGCCGGAGACCTACCTCGGGTACGCACGCGCGCAGGGATTCGCGTCGGCGGGCGATTTGGTCGTCAACCAACCGCACCTCTACGCGGGTCGTGCGCTGAAGCTGAATCAGTGGGCGCTCGCGGGGACTTGGACGCTCGGCGCCGAGCATGCCGACCTCGATCGCGCGGGAGGCGACATCGTCTACCGGTTTCATGCACGCGACTTGCACCTGGTGCTCGGCCCATCGGCGGATGGCCGGCCGGTGCGGTTTCGCGTGACCGTCGATGGCGCGGCGCCCGGCGCGAACCACGGTGCTGACGTCGATGCCGACGGCAACGGCGTGGTGACTGGCCATCGGCTCTATCAGTTAGTTCGTCAGCAGGGCCCAATTGCGGATCGCACGTTCGAGATCCACTTTCTCGATCCGGGCGTGCAGGCGTATACGTTCACGTTTGGCTAAGCGGCCCATTTGTCAGTCTGGATACGGAGAGAACTGTAATGCGCCACCATTGGGAGGTCGAATGGTCGGTTCCTGGGTGGAACCGACGCCTGAATTTCTGGACGACGGTGCTATTGGCGCGTTTCGCTACCCGGCCATGGCATTTGCGTCAATGCGAGGCCAGCGTCGTGAGACACTACAATTGGAGCCATTTGCCACTGTAAGCTGCCTTCATCGTCATGGAGAAAATGGAACTTCCCTCCGAAACACTCGATGTACAAACGCTACACGTTCCCGCGGGAACCATTGCATTGAGGGACGATAGAATAGGCCGTACGTGGTCCGTCAAACTGCCGCGCTTTGCGATCGGCCGCTATCCCGTCACTCAGGCGCAATATGCTGCAGTAACCGGACAATCGCCATCACCCTATGTCGCCGCGCAATGTCCAGTAGTGAAC
The DNA here is from genome assembly GCF_001645125.1 of Paraburkholderia ginsengiterrae. Taxonomy (GTDB): domain Bacteria; phylum Pseudomonadota; class Gammaproteobacteria; order Burkholderiales; family Burkholderiaceae; genus Paraburkholderia; species Paraburkholderia ginsengiterrae. The sequence continues at coordinate 176,900 of NZ_LXKA01000221.1, forward strand.
GTATCCTGGATTGATGCCGCCCGATTCTGCAACATGCTATCGAAGGCTGCCGGCCTTCTCGAGTGTTATGAATTTCATGGTGATGAAACGGGAGCTTCTCTTGTTCCAGAGGGCAACGGCTATCGCCTGCCCACCGAAGCTGAATGGGAGTACGCATGCCGCGCCGGAACAAATGGCCCGAGATACGGTGAACTCGGCGATATAGCCTGGTATAGGGAAAACTCCGGGGGCCACACGCATGAGATAGGTCAGAAGCAAGCAAATGACTGGGGGCTTTTCGATACGCTAGGCAACGTTTGGGAGTGGTGCACCGATCAATACGACCCGGAAGTCTATGGTTCGTATCGCGTGTTTCGTGGCGGTGGTTGGGCTGATGCTGAAAGAGGCTGCCTTGCTACGAATCGGCGGCGTAGCCATCCGACATTTGCAATCGATGATCTTGGCTTTCGGGTTGCCCGATCGCTTGACACCAGTTGCGGGTAATCGCGCGCGCATTTGGCTTTGCCGACTAGCCGAGTCGGCCTGAGCGCACGGTTGAACGACCGTTCTGGGCCGAATCTGGAACTAAGAGGGCCGCGATGCAGGCTGCGACAGCGGGCCTAGGCCGAACTTCCCTAGCTGACCCTCTCCTGCCGTTAAAGCTAGCGCGCGGTAAGCGGCGGCTTTTGAGGTGCAGCAGTCGTTCCGTGCGTATCCGGTGATTGTCCGTCAACGCCGACGGCCTCGCCGCCAGCAGCGCGCAACGCTGCTGCAAGCTTCATCCGCTCCAGACCGCCTTCCCAGGCCGACACGGCAATCGCCCCCACGCCGTTGCCGACGATGTTCGTCAGCGCGCGGCACTCGGACATGAAGCGATCGATGCCGAGGATCAGCACCATCGCGCTGACCGGCACGGTCGGCACGACAGACAGGCTCGCAGCGAGTGTGATAAAGCCTGCGCCCGTGACTCCCGTCTAACCTTTGGAAGTCAGCATGGTCACGAGCAGGAGCGTGACTTCCTGCGCGAGCGTCAGGTGCGTGTTGGTTGCCTGCGCGAGAAACAACACGGCCAGTGTCATGTAGATGTTGCTGCCATCGAGGTTGAACGAATACCCGGTCGGCACAACGAGCCCCACGACACCACGCGGGCAACCGAGCCGTTCGAGCTTGTCCATCAGTTGCGGCAGCGCCGCTTCGGACGTCGATGTGCCAAGCACGATCAGCAGTTCGTCGCGAATATCGGCGCGGCGTCATGCTCGCCTGCGGTCGCTACGAGATGCTCGATGACGGAATGGGCTTCTCATTGGTGCCGTGGAAGCCGGTGATCGAACAGCGGCTGGGCCAGCGGCTCGCCGCCCGGTGCGCGGAGGTAGAGTGTCGTGGGAGATTGGACGGCAACTGAGGCCGCAGCCGTAGACCCGTTTTCTGTTACTTCGGGCGCTTTGCGTATGCACTTAAGATCACGGAAACCGCCTCTTGTACCACTCGTTTGCGTTCGGCTGGACCAGGCGCTCCTGCTTCGGCGCCGACGACACGCAGCCACAATAGGGGTTCATTGATCAAACCCAGGAATTGTTTGGCCACGCGCACCGCATCACTGAAGGTCAATGTACCCCGATGGGCGCATGTCTCAAGATATGTCACCAAAGCCTTCATTGCGGGTTCTTTACCAGCAGCCATGAAGCGCTGGGCCAGGTCCGGAAAGATCGTCCCCTCTGCAATCACCATACGTAGTAGGGCAACGGTCTCCGGCGGCGCCCAGAAATCGGCAACAGCTTGTCCGAGCAGCCTCAATCCATGTTCGGGATTGGATAACGCAGCTATATCCTGGGTGATTTCCAGCACCGGAAAGTCGCTCCAGACCTGCCGGACCGCCGCCTCGAATAAGGCTTCCTTGCTCTTGAACTGGTTGTAGATCGTCCGGCGGGCAACTCCTGCATCGCGTGCTACCAGATCGATGCTTGTGCCGCCGTAGCCGCGCGTGAGGAAAGACGCGACAGCGGCATCGAGGACCGCCTCCTGTGTGGGTGGGACACGTAGCACGGGAGGGGGGGCAACGGACTTCTTCAAGCTCGACTCCTATTGACGGGGACTGCACTGCACAGTACAGTGCAATCAATATGCACTGCACTGTGCAGTCTATGGAGCATAGCATGTCCCGAAATTTATCTCCTGAACATCCATCGACACCTCCCGTTGGCAGCCGCTTTGAACGAGGATGTGCCACCTTCGAGCATGTGTTCGGCCTGCCCGCCAAGACATTCCTGGATGCGTTGGCTGACGTATCGCCAGATTTCGCGCGCCACGTCATGGAATGGGAATTCGCAGATGTCTACAGCAGGCCAGCATTGAGCCTGCGTGAACGCGAACTGGTAGTTCTTGCGGCCTGCGCAGCACTTGGAGCTACCGGCCAAGGCCCATTACGACTGCATGTGGGAGCAGCCCTGCGCTCCGGGCTTACCCAGGAGGCCATCGTCGAGACATTCATTCAGGTCGGTTTTGCCGCCGGTATGCCGGCGGCTTTGCTGGCAATGCAAACAGCCAAGGATGTGTTCGCCTCCGTGGTTTCCGCTGAACCGAGGGCCTGAACATGGAGCTTGATCCTCTCATCGCCGACTTCCTCGCCAAACTTCCGCCTGTGGGCGGGGCCACCGCCTCACTGGATGCCCTGCGTACCGCCGGCGAAGTGCAATTGCGGCTCTTGCATGGTCCGCTGGAATCCATCGCCGACGTTCGAACTTATAGCGTTCTGAGCAGCGACGACCATCCGATCCAGATTCGCGCCTATACACCGGTCACGTCGAATTCCGCGCCCTTGCCAGCCATCGTCTACGCACATGGCGGCGGTTGGTTCCGATGCTCGCTCGATCTGTACGACAACCCTTGCAGGGCGTTGGCTCACGCCACGGGCTGTGTCGTCCTGTCAGTTGATTATCGACTGGCACCCGAAAACAAGTTTCCGTTTCCCCTGCACGACTACTACACGGCCTTGTGCTGGGCCGCGAGTCATGCGGACGAGTTGGGGATAGACCGCACCCGCCTGGTGGCGGGTGGCGATAGCTCGGGTGCCAACCTGGCTGCGGCGGCGACGTTGCGTGCGCGGGATGACGCGAGCGGCCCGGCCGTTGCGCACCAACTGCTGCTGTATCCGCCATTGGATTCGTCGATGTCGTCAACGTCCTATCGCGAGTTTGCCACGGGCTACTTCCTGACCCGCAGTACGATGGAGTTTTGCTGGTCCGCCTATCTGAACGACAAGGCGGATGGTGACTCGCCGTGGGCGTCCCCACTCAGAGCGGCAAGCCTGTCAAATCTCCCTTCCGCCACGATCCTGGTTTGCGAATACGACCCGCTTCGCGATGAGGGTGAAGCCTATGCCCGTCGTCTCGCCGAGGCTGGCGTTGCCACGGAGTGTCATCGTTTGGACGGCATGGTGCATGCCTGCATCCACATGCTGGGCGTGACGCCTGGAGCCCGTCGTTTGTTCGAGCTTGCAGGTAGCTCGTTGAGGCGTTCGTTGAATCTCGCGGCGCAAGCATGACCATGCGACTGCAAAATGACTCGACGGAGTTGGCACCAGTGGCGGTGCTGGCAATGGCCATCGTTTCTGGGCTGACAGTCGCCAACGTGTATTTCAATCAAGCGCTTCTGCCCACTGTCGCCGACAGTTTCAAGTTAGGGATACAGCAGGTCGGCTGGATCGCCACCTTGTCGAAATCCGGTTAACCGAAGAAACCGAACCTGCGAACGACCGCTGTTGCGAAGGTTGAGGGTCGCTTCCTGGTCGAAACTACCCATTCATTGAACTCGGTAGCGGTCGTTCGCCGGTGGCCCTTGACGAACGACCGGTGAGCCGCAGAAAGCCGGCATATCCGGTTCGACCCACGACCGTCGGCTGAGGCCGACGACGCGACGTATCTCATCAGTGGTCGAAGGGCCGTTGACCGAGCGAAGCAGTCGCACGAATGTCCAAACGGTGGTCGCGCCGAATGACTCTTCCTGGCCGAACTGAGCCTGACGACGACCGGCTCTGGTCGCCCCTGAAGAGACGTTCGGGCCTCCCAAAAGCGGCTGTTCGAAATGCTAGCTGCCTAGCCAGTTCGAACTGCGACCATTCGAGCAACGTGTGCGACAAAGCCATCGATCCGCCAATAGACGACACGGGCGGACTCAGCCCTGTTCGTTGCCAGGCGGGTCCCATGCGGTCACCAGTTGCAGCAGTCCCGGGAATCGCGAATCAAGATCCTCGGTTCGCACGCGGCTGCGTCGCTCGAGTCCATATTGACGCTGACGAATCACGCCCGCTTCACGCAGCGCTTTGAAGTGATGGGTCAATGACGATTTCGCACGATTGAAACCGAACCAGCTGCACGGGTGGTCGTACGCCTCGGATTCCAGCAACAACCGGCGGACGATCGTCAGGCGCAACGGGTCGGCCAGTGCACTGAATATCGCATCCAGACGCAAATCGGACACTGCCGGTTCCGGCAGCGGATCGGGAAGGTTGGCAGGTACTGCAGCGGCCAGGCCATGGTAGGTGGTGCGTTTCATGTTCACGACTTTATCACAGTACGAGTTTTTTCGAACTAAGCTATAGTACGAAAAAACTCGTACAAGGAAAGTCACCATGAGCGACACTGCCGCAGTGCAATCCAGCCGCGCGTCCGCGCGCATTTCCCCCGACATGTGGTGCGCCGCATGGACGGTCACCTCGGTGTTCATGCTGTCCAATTCCCGGACGCCGCTGTATGTGGTCTGGCAACGCACGCTCGGTTTTTCATCCGGCACCTTGACGGTCATCTTTGCCCTTTACATCCTTGGACTACTGGGCACGCTGTCGGTCGCCGGACAGCTATCGGATCGTTACGGCCGCAAGCCGGTTCTTCTGCCGGGTATCCTGGTGGCGCTGGTCGCATGTGCGTTGTTCGCAAGCGCAACGTCCATTGCAACGCTTGCCGTTGCCCGGCTGCTGACGGGTATCGCGGTCGGTGTCATCGTGTCGGCAGGAATGGCGTCCGTGGCGGACCTCGGCGGTAGTGAGCGTCGACGTCAGGCGGCGCTGCTCGCATCGGTAGCGATGGTTCTCGGCGCGGGCCTCGGGCCGTTGCTGGCCGGCGGCGCCGCGCAAACAGTCGCGCATCCGGTAGCGCTGGTTTTCGGTATCGAATTCCTCGTGCTGCTGAGTGCTCTCGTCATTGCGTGGCGGTTGCCCCTTGGCCGGCCAGCAAGGGCAACTGGCAATGCCGCGCGTCTGCATTTGCCGTCGGTCCCGGCGATGAATCGACGGCACGTCGCGACCGGTATCGGCGTTTTCGGGCCTGGCATTACTGCAACATCGTTTGTGCTTGCTTTGGGGCCTTCGTTACTCGCCCGTCTGCTCGAAGTTCGCAGCCCGTTGCTTGCCGGCGGCATGGCGTGCGCGATGTTTCTCGCTGCAACGGGAGTTCAGTTCGCCGTGCGGCGTTGGTCAGTGCTTGCGTTGTTCGTGGCAGGTACGACGGCGACCGTGCTGTCGATGTGTGCGCTATGTGCCGCGGTGCATTTGCTGTCGGCATCCGTACTGGTGGCCGCTGCGCTGTTCGCGGGGGTAGCGCAAGGCCTCGGGCAGTTGGGCGGCTTGACACTCATCGGTCTGCATGTGACGGACACGCGCAGGGCCGAAGCCATTGCCGTCATGAACATCGGCGGCTATCTGCCAGCGGGGCTGCTGCCCGTCATGACCGGCTACGCGATCGACTTTTTGGGCTTGGCAGCCGGTGCCACTGCATTTGCCATCGCACTGGCGCTAATTGCGCTTGGGGCCGGCTGCATGGTTTTTCGATCGCTGAAACCCGGCGGCGATTGATGGTTGGCGCGCGTCAACATGACCTGCCATGTCGCGCAATACCTGAATAGCGCGATGTTGGTCGCTATATCGGTGTGACAGATGGACTAGCGCGCGCTCGACACTGAGCGGTCCATCGCACCGCAGGCGAGAATATCCGTTGAGACTTAAGCAGGCGCATTACTCACGACATCGCTCAATGACGGCCGCATCGCGCACACGCGGCCGTCTGGTCCACCTTTGCTGCTTGAGACGGGCTCTGCGCAGCATCGCGCGCTTCACGCGGCCCAGAGGCTGATTTATATCGTGGGTGACCCGGAGTCGATAAGGTCTGCTACGGACTACAGATCGACCCGGATGACATCATCAGCATCTTTGATATCAACGCATCGACTGGAAGCTCGCGCGAATCTCTTCCGAGAAAACTTGCGGCTGCTCCCAGGCCGCAAAGTGTCCGCCTTTCGGGAGGCGATTGTAATGAATCAGTTTGGGGTATGCCTGCTCTGCCCAGCTCCGCGGGGCGGCGTACAGTTCGTCCGGAAAGACGCTGACGGCAACGGGAATGGCGACGTGCTTCGGGGCAAAGAAGTTGAGCTTGTTCTCCCAGTACAGGCGGGCCGACGAGACCCCAGTGTTGGTCAGCCAGTAGAGCGTGACGTTGTCAAGGACGTCGTCCCGCGAAAGACCCTCAGGTTGCCCGTCAAACACGCGCGTAATGAGCGCGAGGCTGGCCGCATCGTGGTCGAGCATCCACGACGCGAGGCCGATAGGCGAATCTTCGATTCCATACAGCGTCTGCGGCCGGCCCGCCATCTCCTGCGCATAGCCGAGACCGTGCTTGTAGAAAAAGTCGAGCTGATCAAACGCGTGCTTCTCGTCGGGAGAGAGGCCGGCGGGAGCCGGGTCGCCGAACTTGAGCGCATGTGCAACGTTGTCCGGTACAGTCGCCGGCATGTTGGTGTGAATGCCGAGCAGTCCCGGTGGCGTAATGAGCGCCATCTGTTCCGTGACAGCGTTGCCCCAATCGCCACCTTGCGCAACATATCGGTTGTATCCGAGACGCTGCATCAGAACAACCCACGCGCGTGCGATGCGAGCAGGATCCCAGCCGGTTGTGGTTGGCTTGCCTGAGAAGCCGTAGCCGGGCAGCGACGGAATTACGACGTCGAAAGCGTCCGATGAACTCCCACCATGAGCTGTCGGGTTGGTCAGCGGATCGATGATCTTCAACTGCTCAATGATCGAGCCCGGCCATCCATGCGTGACGATGATGGGCAACGCGTTCTGATGCTTCGAACGAACGTGGATGAAATGAATGTCCAGCCCATCGATCTCGGTCACGAACTGCGGAAGCGCGTTCAGCCGCGCTTCGACCTTGCGCCAGTCATAGTCGGTCGACCAGTATCGCGCGAGTTTCTGCATTGTCGCGAGCTGCACGCCTTGCGACGCGTCAGTGACCGTTTCACGCTCCGGCCACCTTGTCGCCTTCACGCGCCGTCGCAATTCGACGAGTTGCGATTCCGGCACATGCACACGAAGTGGACGAATTGCGGTCTTGTCACTGCCCGTCGGTGGTGCAACTTCAGCAATGGATTGACTCGTTTCCGCAAAAGCGAGCTGACTCAATGAGGCCGCAGCAACGGACGCCGCCGCCACGCCAATGAAACGACGGCGCGAAGGCACCTGAGGAAGGATATCGTCTAACATACAAACTCCTATCAATAATTAGTCAAACTAAATACAAGTGCAGAAGGGATGCAATGCCGTTGTCAAGAAACCTGGTGATTTCCCACCTGAACCTGCCATCCAGGCGGCGACCCGGCAAGCCTCAAACAATCACCACCTTGATTGGCCGCGAAACTGTAGTTCGCTTCAGGCAATGCCGCGCTGCTGGACGCTGGGGGCGTGGTTGACGGTGGTGTGGGTCTTGCCCGAGAAGAAGACTTTTTCGATCTTGCTCATGATGGTTTCCTTGATGGACACGGGGTTACGGCATATTAATCTTATACGATTCAATCGTATGCGATTAATAGTGCAGGAGGCGGAAGACAATGTCAAGCGTGCGAGATTTAATCGTGTGCGATATTTATGTGGGGCAAGGAACGACGTCCCACTCATTTTTGTATGATGAATTGCGCTACCGCAGCGGACGGTAGCCGGGGGCAATTGCGAATCGCGATGCACAGCGCAGTGTCACAGACGGCAGTCGGTAGAAAACACGCCGGGCGCCAACAGCGTTGCGGTTCCCGGTCGTTGCAAAGGAAGAGCCCCAGCGACTTCGCCACCAACAGTAATGGCGTCGGATCCACCCATATCACCCCGCAAGAACCGCCGGAAGATGCCTTCTAGACCTCGCCCGACGATTTTTCTACTTTGCCGGGCGTAGCTCCACGGCTAGGCAACACCCTTTGCCGCTACCCAAGCTTCAAACCTAAACGACCAAAGCCCAATTGAAACTACCCCCCACAGCGGCCCTCCACACTCCCTCTTCAGGTGTTTTCAGATCCATTCAGGACATTTATCCGACACTCGAATAGCTTAAGCGGGTTGCATGCGGGCGATCGTCAACGGAAGCGGCGATGAGCGCGTCGACGTAGCCCGGCCCTGTTTGCGCCGGCCGCACGCAGAACGGACGAGTAGCCTATGACTTTGCTGACGGACAGCCCAGCCTTGCCGCGATGGCTGGACGAGCTGAAGACATATTGGAAGGATGACGGCCCGCGCTTCGTGCATATCGCCAAGGTGGCCGCCGCGCTGAGCCTCGCGATGGGGCTATGCATGCGGCTCGAGCTTCGCACGCCGGCCACGGCCATGGTGTCGGTCGTCATCGTCATGATGCACCAGCAAAGCGGCATGGTGATCGCGCGCGGTTTTTACCGCGGACTGGGCATGGTATGCGGCAGTATCGCCGGCGTCGTGCTGATCGCGCTGTTTCCGCAACAGCCGTTGCTGTTCTTCATCGCGCTGGCCGCGTGGATCGGCGTGTGCGTATTTGGCGCAGCGTACTACCGCAATTTCCAGTCGTACGGCTTCGTTTTGACGGGATACGGCACGGCCATCACGGCGATGCCGGCCTGGTCGAATCCGTATGGCGTTTTCGATAACGTCGTGTTTACCGTGAGTGAAGTGGTGGTCGGCGTGGTGTGCGCGAGCGTGGTCAGCGCGGTGGTGTTTCCGCAGCCCGTCACGCCCGCGCTCTACGCGTCGAGCCGCAGAAACTTCACGAACCTGTTGAGCGCGGTGCACGAGATGCTGGGGCGCGCCACGGCCGTTGCCGCCTTCGACACGTTTCTCGATCTGATTCGCGAGCGCGCCGGCGTGCAAAGCCTGCGTAGCGGGGCCGTATTCGAGGATCCGTCGATACGCCTGCACCACCATGTCTTTCTCGATCTCGACAGGAGTTTTCTCGACACGGTTGCGTGGATTCACGCCCTGCATCAATTGAAGGCGCGCGTGGAAGCGGAGGCCCATCCGCGCGCACTCGCCGCTGTCGGTGAGCTGATCGGCGCGCTAATCGCCATAGTGCCGGGCGAAGGGCAGCCGGAGCCGATCACGCTCGAGCAGGTCGAGACACTCGCGCACGCGCTCGACGCTTTCGAGCAGTCACTGCCCGCGCATCTGGGCAGGCTGCTCCATTCACTCGCGGATTTGCCTCCGCAGCAGCGGCAGTTCGTGGCGACCACGGGCTCCGCGCTGTTCTTTTCGATTGCAGATCTTCGGCAGTACTGCAGAAGCTATATCGATGCGCGCGCCGTCGACCGGTTGCCGTGGTCGCGTTCGGTGATTCACGCGATTCGCGGCATCGGCAGAACGCGCGCCACGGCCAATCGCATGGCCGCGCTCATCGCCGGCACGCGCGCGGCGGTAGCGGTGCTGCTGGTCGGGTCGGCATGGATCGCGTCGGGCTGGGTGGGCGGATCGAGTGCGATCGTCGCGGTGGCGATTACGAGCGCGCTCTTTGCACTCGTGCCCAACCCCGTCGCGGCGAGCCGGCAGATATTCTGCGGTTGTCTCGCCGGCTGGCTGGCCGGTTTCGCGTTCAACTTTTTTCTGCTGCCGCGCCTCGATGGTTTCGTGCTGCTCGCCGCGTCGATTGCGATCTTCGTGATGATCGGCAGCTATGTGAATACGTTTGCGAAGACGTCCATTTTCGGGCTCGGCTTCAACATCTATCTCTGCTTTATCGTCGGCATATCGAATCCGACCGTCTACAACCCGAGCGCTTATCTCGACACAGGGTTTGCGCTGCTGGCCGGCATCGCGGCGGCGGCCGCCGCGTTTTCGATCCTCGTGCCGCGCGCGGGCGACTGGATCTCGGCTCAATACCTGCAACAGATTCGCACGCTGGTCTCGCAAAGCGCGCAGGACGGCGACCTCGACGATCTGCTCTACACGTTCGAATTGAGTCTGCGTGACTTCATCCTGCAGATCGCGTCGGCGCCGGCCGATGCGAGAGTGGACCGCAATCATCTGATCGGCTGGGCGTTCGCGGCACTGGAGATCGGCCGCGCGATGATCCAGATACGGCTGGACACCGAGCAACTAGGCGAGCGATTGCCGGAGGAGTGGCTGGATACGCAGACTGCCTGGCTGGCCGCGCTAGCCGATGTATTCGCCGCCGTCACGCCGCAGGCGGCCGATGCGGCGCGGGTCGCGACGCGAAGGGCATTGGATGTGCTGCCGTTCGCGCAACATGCGGAGGTTGACACGGCGATGCTCACGCATTGCCGGATGCGGGCGTTGCTGCACTTCACCGATCTGGCGCTGCAGGACGAGACGTTGTCGCTGTGGCAAAGCGCGAGGCAGCCGGCATGAAACGGCATCACCAGAGCGCTCTTGCTGCTGGTCCAGCAGCGGCCGCCGCGCTCGCGTGCGCGCTTTTGCTGGGCGGATGCATCACTAGCGGAGGCATTCGCACGCAAGCGTCGATGATCGATCCGGCGACGCTCGATCCGGGCACGGCGTTGCGCGCCACTCAACAGGATGCGCAATGGCCGGCTGACGGATGGTGGCGTCAGTGGGGCGACCCGCAACTGGACACGCTGGTTCAGGACGCCACCGCCGGCAACCCCGGCTTGCGCGCAGTGCAGGAACGTATCGACGAGGCAAGCTTCCAGGCGCAGATCGCAGGCGCCGCGGAATGGCCGCAACTCAATGCGGGCAGCGCGTTCGAGCGCAGACGCTACGCGCGCTACACGACGCCGGCGCCGCCGGGCGGCACGACGGTATGGAGCAACAACGTCGAGGCCGACCTGACCTACGATCTGGATTTGTGGGGCAGGACGCGTGCGCTTCGCGAAGGCGCGCTCGACAACGTGCATGCGGCCGCCGCGGATGCGCGCTTCGCGGAGATTGAACTTCAGACGGCGATGGTGCGCGGTTACGTGCAACTGGCGCTGCAATACGCATTGCTCGATGTCTACCACGCTGTCCAGGATGAACAGCGACGCACGCTGGATATCGCGACGCGCCGCTGGCGCGCGGGTGTCGGCAGCCGTCTTGAGGTCAGCCAGGCGTCAACCCAGTTCGAAACGAGCACCACGAGGGTGCAGCAGGCGGAGCAGCAACTCGCGCTGATCCGCATTGGCATCGCCGCTCTGGCCGGCAAAGGACCGGGCTATGGCGACGCGCTAAACCGTCCACATCTGCCTTTGAATGTGCCGGTGAACTTGCCGGCGTCGCTGCCGGCCGACCTGATCGGCCACCGGCCGGATGTGGTCGCGCAGCGCTGGCGCGTGCTCGCAGCGGATAAGGGTATCGACGTCGCGCATGCGGATTTCTATCCGGACATCAACTTGCTGGCGACCGCATCGCTGGGATCCGCCGCGACGTTCGGCGGCTTCCTCAACTTCGTGAACAGCAACGGCATGGGGCACGGCGTGGGCGCGGCGATTTCGCTGCCGATTTTCGACGGCGGGCGCCGGCGCGGCAGTTACGGCGTGGCCGTTTCGTCCCGCGACGCCGCCGTCGATGCGTACAACCAGAGCGTGGTGAATGCGATGCAGGCCGTCGCGGTGCAAGCCGTGTCGCTGCGCTCGCTCGCACAGCAGCAGGCGTCGGTTGAAAAAACGCTCGATTCGGCACGCGCATCGTTCCGGCTCGCTGATACGGGATACCGCAGTGGCATCACGGAATTCCTGAACGTGCTGGCGGCGCAGAACGAACAATTGCTGCAGCAGGAAAGTCTCGCGAAGATCCAGGCGCAACGCCTCGATTCGTGGGCTCTCCTGATGAAGGAGCTGGGTGGCGGTTTCGCATCGACGCTGCCCGATCACGCGGCACAAGGAGCCGATCATGCCGGGCGAGATTGACCTGTTTTCACTGCTCGTGCCCGGACTGCTGCCGGTTCTCGCCGGGTGCGTGCTGCTGTTCGTCGTCCTCGATCTGGTGCTGGCCAGACTCGGTGTCTATCACTTTGCATGGCATCCTGGCCTGTTCCGGATCGCGCTGTTCGCCGCACTGTTCAGTGGCGCCTCGCTACTGCTGCTGTATTGAACGTTCGACAACCCAGGTTCCCATGAATTCACAGACAGCTCACGCCCGGTAACGAAGATGAAAACGCAATCCATCCTGCGCGCCGTTTTTACGCTGACCCTCCTGGTGGTGGCGGTGGTGCTGGTTCGCTTACTGTGGCTGGACTATATGTTTTCGCCGTGGACCCGCGACGGCCGGGTCCGCGCGAAGGTCGTGCAGGTCGCCACCGATGTATCAGGGCTGGTCAGCGAAGTGCGTGTGAAGGACAACCAGCTGGTGCGGCAGGGCGATGTTCTGTTCGTCCTCGATCCGGCCCGCTTCCACTATGCCGTCGCTCAAGCCGATGCGGATCTTCAACGGGCTCAGGCGCAGATGGCCCAGGCCAAAGCGCAAATGACCGCCAGCGAAACCAGCTTCGCGATGAAGCGCGCGCAGGCGGCGCGCCGCGCCAATCTCGCGGGCGATGTGATCTCGGATGAGAGCCGGCAGGATTCCGCGTCGCTCGCGCGCCAGTCCGAATCCGCCTATTCCGCGGACGTCGCGGCCTATAGCGCGGCAGAAGCCCTATACAAGGCGGCCGTGGTCGAGCGGGAAACCGCGCTGCTGAATCTGGCGCGCAGCGAAGTGCGCGCGCCGACGGATGGCTACATCACCAACCTGAATCTGTATCCCGGCGATTTCGCGACCGCGGGCGTCGCGCGCATGGCGCTGATCGACTCGCATTCCTTCTGGGTGTATGGCTATTTCGAAGAGACCAAGCTGCCGGACGTGCATGTCGGCGATCAGGCGGTCGTGCGGCTGCTCTCGGGCGGCAAAGACATTCAGGGGCATGTCGACAGCCTCGCGAGCGGCATTGCCGATCGGGACAACCCGACCAGCAACGGCGATCTGCTGGCGGACGTCAACCCGATCTTCACGTGGGTGCGGCTCGCGCAGCGTGTGCCGGTGCGGATTCATCTGGACCGGATTCCCGCCGGCGTCAAGCTCGCGATGGGGATGACCTGCACGGTGACGCTGAAGCCGCAGCATGGCCATTGATCTTGCAGCGGCGCACAAGGTGGTGCAATGTAAGCACGCGAACGCCGATACCGTGCGAATTCGAAAACTCAGCGGACGCAACCGGTTCACAATAGCGCTCAGCGCGACATGGGCTCGCTGCACCGCGGGTGCCGCCACCGTGTTGCATGAATTTATTTAAGTCAACGTATTTCCCGGAGAAAAGAATCATGAAAGCAAAGTGGGCATGGGTATTTCTGGCTGCGTCCGTGTTTGGTGTGGCGTGCCAGTCGGCAAGCGCACAGGTCGCGGGCACGCAGACCCTCGGCGTCACCGTGGAGGAGTCGGCACTCATCGTCCAGGGCTGGAGTGTGAAGAAGAGCCTGCTTGGCAAGAGCATCTTTAACGACAGCGGCGAGAAAGTAGGGGTGCTGCACGACATCATCATCGCGCCGGATAACGCCGCATCGTTCGCGATCGTGGCGGCTCATCAGTTTCTCGGCGTGTCCCAGCATGACGTCGCGATTCCCCTGTCGCAACTGGATTACGTAGACGGCAAGCTGGTGTGGGCCGGCGCCACGCGCGACGTGGTCAAGTCGATTCCGGCGTTTCAATATACCAAGGTCCGCACCGTCCCCGTGGCGCGTCAGGACTACGGCAAGCATTGACGCAAGCGCTTGCGCGGCCGCCGGTGGCCGCCGCGCAGCTGTGCTTTTGGAATGATTAAGGAAAAATAAGTACCGCGTTTGACGTGGGCTCGCGCATGATCGCACTCAGCTTGAAAGCTATCGGTCACCGGTAGGTCTGAGTGTCATGCGCCCTGACAGCGATCCTTGCTGTCATCCAGATGGACAGGCTTCCGGTATTCGCCAACGAACGCCGCGTCAATCGCCTATGCCCATCTCTGTCTGTTCCGTTCCGGTTGATTGCCGGATGGCGGCCTATTGATCCGCCCGCCATGAAGAATTGCCGGCGCGCGTCCCCCACGGTGCGTCCCGACGTCAGTGTCGTGTCGACGCTTGCCGTCGTGATCGCGCTCGCCGTGTTCGTGATCGATGCGCTAACTTCCCTTGAAATCGCGGCAGGCGTGTTCTACGTGGTGGTGGTGCTGCTGGTCGCTTCGGCCGGCTACCGCCCGGCCACGATCGGCGCGGCGTGGGGCTGCGTGGCGCTGACGTTGCTCGGCTTCGTGATGTCGCACTATGACGCTTATTCCGGTGGCGCGATTGCGCGCTGCCTGGTGAGCCTGCTGGCGATCGCCACCACGTCGATGCTGGCGTTGAGAAACCTGGCCGCGACGGCCATGCTGCACGAGCAGGTCGAACTGCTCAATCTCGCTCAGGAAGCGCTCGCTCGGTCCACTGCGGAACTGGCTCATGTCACGCGTATCACCACGCTCGGCGAACTGGCTGCTTCGGTGGCGCACGAGGTGACGCAGCCGATCGCGGCCATTGTGACGTGCGGCGGCGCCGCGCTACGCTGGCTGAACCGTCCCGCACCGGAGATCGACGAAGCGGCGCAATCCGTCACGCAGATGATCCGCGACGCGAAGCGCGCGGACGAAGTCATCCAGCGCATTCGTGCGATGGCCAGAAAGCACGACCGCCTTCCGGCAACGTCCAATCTGAACGGCATCTGCAGCGAGTCGATCGAACTGGTGCGATTCGAACTCGAGCGCCACGACATCGAACTCGAAACCGACTTTGCGGTGCCGGCGCCCACGGCGTGCTGCGATCGTGTGCAACTGCAGCAGGTGCTGATCAACCTGATCATGAACAGCGCGCAGGCCATGCTCGCGGCGAACGGACCGCGCAGGCTGCGGATCGTCACGCGCTGGTTCGACGACGCGCATGCGCAGGTGATCGTACAGGACTCGGGTACGGGGATCAGCGAGGACGACAGAGGCCGTATGTTTAATGCGTTTTTTACGACCAAAGCCGAGGGCATGGGTATGGGGCTGTCGATCTGCCGTTCAATCGTTGAGGCGCACGGCGGCCGGATCTGGGCCGAATCGCCGGACGACGGCGGCGCGATGCTGCAGTTCATCCTGCCCGTCGATAAAGGGAGATGTCATGAGCAGTGATGGGCATAGCGATGCCAACAGCAAGGTGGACCATGCCATGGTCTACGTCGTGGATGACGACGAGTCGATGCGCGACGCCGTCGGCATGTTGCTGCGCTCGGTCGGGCTCGCTGTCGAAACCTTCGGTTCCGCGCAGGAATTCCTCGCTTACGACATGCCCGACGTGCCGAGCTGCCTGATCCTCGACGTTCGCCTCAAAGGCCAAAGCGGACTCGCGGTGCAGGAACAGATCACGGCGAGTCAACTTGGTTTGCCGATTGTTTTCATGACCGCGCACGGCGATATAGCGATGACGGTCAAAGCCATGAAGGCCGGAGCAAAGGACTTTCTGGCCAAGCCGTTTCGTGACCAGGACATGCTGGACGCCGTCGCGCATGCGCTGGCGAGCGACGAGGAGCGGCGCGAGGCCAACCGGTCGGTCGCGGATCTGCGGCGTTGCTACGAATCGTTGACCACGCGCGAGCGCGAAGTGATGGCCTTTGTCGTGGCCGGGCTGATGAACAAGCAGATTGCGGGTGAACTGGGGCTGAGCGAAATCACCGTCAAGATCCATCGTGGCCAGGCGATGCGCAAGATGGGCGCACGTTCGCTTGCCGACTTCGTTCTGAAAGCGGAAGCGCTTGGCATCAAGCCGCCGCCAGGTACGGCGACGCCGGTACGCAGTTCGCGTAGCTGAACCCGCTGCGTGAGAGAGGCCATGGTCGACGCGCGAGCATTGCTCCCATACCTACGTATAGGTTGCTCACCGTTTCCTGCAAAAGAACCGTTTCCATTCGTCTCAACGCGCCATGGTCCGCGCGGCGCTGCGTCCCGGCGGGTGGCGTGCTGTCCGCATGCTTCGTGACGCGAATAAACCTGGATATGAGTCAGCCCAACCAATGGTCACTGCGGCCAGCCGTATGTAGGGCTAGTTGTAGTACTTGCGGTGCGATACCTTGGAGTCATCACAGGGCTCGATCCGCCGGGCACTGTCTCACCACTCAATCGGATGACCAGATCATGATCAGCTCATCGACTTTGCCCGCCGCGCACGCCATTCAGAGAGGCCGAGGCTGCCCGATCGCCGTTGAGCATCAATGGCGCATTCCCGGCGACGATAACGCCGGCACGCGGCAGCGAAACCCTATCCTCGTGTCGCGCTGGACCCGAAACGATGCCCAGCCGCTGGAGGTCGTCAATCCGGGCAGCGCCGCGCTCCACTGCATCGCAATGAACCTGAGGTGCACGTCACTGACGTTCGTTCACGACGGCAGGACGCTTGTGCGCGGTCGCGTAACCGCGGGTGCCGTGCAGTGCCGTGTTCGAGTCGCAGGGCGACGTACTGCATCTTTTCGTTTCGCAGCAGGTGCTGGGCGAATGCTTCGAGGACATTTTCGGCCGCCCGCATGCGGGCGATATCCGCATCGACGATCCGAAGCTCGTGCGCGACCCCGCGCTCGAACGTCTCGGTCAGGCGCTTGCCGTGTCGCAATCCGACGATGCCGCGCTCGGGCAGGTCTTCACGGACGGCGTCGGCCTCGCCATCGTGTCGCGCGTGATCGCGCGTCACTTCGCGGTGGCGAAGCGGCGGACCCGTGAAGCGAATGCCTTGCCGTCATGGCGGCTCAGCCGCGCGATCGAATATGTCGATGCGCACCTGTCCGAGTCGATCGGGCTTGCGGACATTGCCAGCAGCGCGGGGCTGACCCGCATGCATTTCGCGTCGCAGTTCCGTCGCGCGACCGGCATGCGGCCCCACGAATACCTGGTGCGGCGCCGGATCGAGCACGCACAACATCTTCTCGCCGGGTCGAGACACAACGTGCTCGACGTTGCACTGAGTTGCGGCTCCCGCTCGCAAGCTCACTTTACGACGGTGTTCAAACGTCTGGTTGGCGAGACCCCGTTTTGCTGGAGAAAAAAGGCGAATGCCGATCGCTAAACAGAACCTTGCCCGAAACAGGAGTGCAATCATGCTGGCGAACGCAAACTTCATCGATCCGTGGATGCAAACTCTCGGTCTGCTGTCCATCCTGTCCGGCGATACCGAGTCGGGCTTCATCGAGCGGGCGGCGGCGGTCTCCCAGAATGGCCGCAAGAACTGCGACCTGCCGGTCATGGGAAAGCGCTTTGAAGTCCAGGTGCATGTGATCGACCGACCGTCCCGGACCACCGCGACGGTCATCTGGCGCGATCCGACTCGCTGTTCCTACGGCGATCAGGTCTGGCACGCAAGCCGTGCGCGCGTGGCCGGCGTTTGCGCCGTGAGTGGACGCGCTATTCAGCCGGGCGATGCGATCTACAAGCCGCGTCCCTGCCGTCCCGTGCCGCTTAACTCCGGGGCGATGATTTTGCGCACGGTGCTGGATAGTGCCGTGGCGGATTGATATGCAGCCGTTGCTCGGGAAAGAGCCGGGGCGCACGCCTTGCGATTAATGCGGCGCTTGCTCGGGCGCGTGTGAGCCTGTCAGTACCTTGCCGCGGAAGATTTATAGTCCGACGAATCCTATCGAACATGTCGACCAGCCGACGCTAGAAGACTTCGGCGCATCACTCCTACCCAACTTCAGATTCCGTGTCCGTATCACTCGATGAGAAGCTAGGTGTCTCATTTCCAGCCGTCTCCGAGAGCAAGTTCGATGTTTTCTCATGGAAACGCTGCTTGACCAGCTGCGACGAAGGAAGGCAGTATCGGAAACGCGGTGCGGTGCCATCCCGGCGAACTGGCAATGGGTTTGTGCCTGCCGGAACCCAACTCCATCGGTGAGGAGACGTCCATGATAGAGGTGACGAATACGTACGACCTGCAGCCAGGCGTGAATCTGGAGGCTTACGCCGAATGGGCCAGGAAGGCGGCGGAAACGATTGTGCAGCAGCCAGGTCTAGTCGAACTTCGCGCGAACCGGAATATGCTCGGTGCTCCGCAGATTCGAACGACTGCCTGCTGGAGGTCTACAGTCGACTGGGCGACGTTCGCAGACGGGCCATGGCGCGCGATGGAGCAGGAATTACGGACCTTTGCGACCAATTTCAAGGTGGAGATGTGGGGACCGTCGCAACTCCTGCCAACGCCGCTCCGTCCGGACCCAACCGGCGGTGCTGGTGCATGAGCAGACCGGCGCACGTCGTCAGCATCGAAACCGGTCTCGGCAATCCGTCCGAAAGAGCTCGTTTCTGGCCGTCTGCCCCACCTGACCCAAGTGCTCGCGAATTGCAGTCGGTCAGACACCGACTGCTTCCGTCAGAGGCACGTGACCGTCATGCGCTCAAGTGTGGCGAGGTGCATAAGCCGAGATTTTTCTCTTCGCCAGGTAAGACAGCGGGTGCGAAGGGGAGCAACTTGCGAAATTTTGTTACGCAAACTGTGGGACCTTTCTAGCGTCGGTTGGCTCACCTGACCGGGGCACCGGGGTGTCTCACTTTATGCTTCCCAAAATCCCACTTGATGGTCCCCGCTACAGATGGCGCAATCACTGCGATGTTGGTACCAGCGTCACGTAATGCGGTGTCAAGTTGACACTGCCAGAGGTGCCTCCGATAGTGAGTCCCACGGGCATCGTGCTCACGCCCCTCGGGAACTCATATTCGCCAATTGCGAACAACTGGTACGTCCGCGGTGTGCTGGTAGAGGAAATGGAGATGAACAGATTGACGCCGTTTACGGTTCCCCGATACACGTAACCCTTGCGAGGCAAATCGTCGGGCACGAATGACCCTGCCGGCAATTTGAGGGTGAGCGCGCCAATGGTCAGCGTGACCGCCTGGGTGGGCGGCGTGATGCTAGTGCTTGAGGTCCCCAGCGTGAATGTTTCGTTGGCCGCAAACGCGGATAGCTTGGGCGCGAGGTACAGCGTCGCAGCAAATTTCGAGAAGGGCGCCGAGCTGAACGTCAAGGCCACTGAGGCAGGCCCCGTCCCCGCCGCGAAGGGCGAACCGGAGACCGGCGTCAGGGCGCCTCTCGTGGCGTTGATGATGTACGCAGAGACGGTGTTGGATTCGTCATTCACGACGTAGGCGAAGCCTGGCGTCTGGGCCCAAAGCGGGCTCCAGACAAGACCAACGAATAGCGCCAAGGCAGCCAAAACGGTTGCCCGCAGGGCGCGGGACCTAAAGTACCACTTTGAAGCTGCATGGGGGGAGCGCATCGCAGTTTCTCCTAGTTGACTACGGCCAAGATTCCTTTGAACAGCTCGACCATCAGCTAGCTCGACACATTCACGGACGTCTTCTCATCGGAAAACATGGGCGGCTTCCAATTTTAGTTTTTGATGCACAGGCCAATGCGACCTCGCGAGCGAATTGTTGGCAGGTTCGAGAGGGGCACCGAAATACCTAGGCAGGCTTAAGCTTGATTCACTTAGCTGATTAAAGTTAGCAGACAGCGCCTCCAGACGGCATAGTCAATATTGACTATGCCGTCTGGAGGTTGGCGCCTTCGCGAAGGGTGCCGCTCTGACCTCAAACGGTGCCAATATTCGGCTTTGCAGTCAGAGTGATGCTCATAGTCGGAGCAGGCGTTTCAGCCGGCTGTCGTTGCCGCAGATTCCTCGTCATTGTTCAAAGGTTGGCCCGAGGCCCTCGCTGCGTTGCCACGAGACGTACCTCATTGCGCCGTCCACTTTTCGGCAATCGCCCTCAGGAATCACACGTCGCTCAAGGTCCGCCTCAACGTGTCGCAGAACCACTGCTGAGCGCCAGAGTCCTCGGCATGCGGATACCAGTACAAATTCACGTCGAAAGACTGTATCTGGAACGGAAGCGGTAGGACTTTCATGCGCCCATCGCTTGCGAATGCTTTCGCGACACGCGTTGGCAGCGCGAGCACGAGGTCTGTGGTTGCGATTGAAGAGAAGAGACTGGTGAAGTGTGGAACCCGGAGGACAATCTTCCGTTGAAGTCCCATTGCACGATGTTGTTTGAGGGTCTTGGCGGTTTGCGCAAGCGTCGCGTCAGTGCTGGCCGGCGTTCAGAAGCATCCAATACCTAGTCGACTCTAAGGGATGAATGACGGACTACGCGGGGTAAAGATTCCTGGCACAACGCCGTAAACCCGTCTATCTCGTTTGTGCGAAAAATCTCTTGAATGTCTGCAGTGACCCACAAAACTCCTGTGCTAGCAAAGGCGTTCGCTCTGGTTACGATACTTGCCTCGAGTGCATGCGCAACCCGTCCGCCAATCGCCTTCGACCCACCGCCTCCAGCGAAGTGTTGTTCCGTCTGGCAGAGTGCTCACTTTGAGGACATGGATGCAAACGGGGTCAGCCACGCCCATATCAGTCTGACAGGAAGTCCGACGTTCGACTTCACTGAGGGCAGGTCCACTTTTGTAGCCTACAAGCTGCCCGAGGTGGAAGCGAATACAGTTGAAGTCGACACGTACGTCAGCTCTGATTTGTTGCCTCTGGCCACGGTTTTCAGACCGCGTGTTCTCTTTCTCGATGCGGGTCTCAAAGAGGTCGGCGACGGAAAGCTGGACCCGATGGAAAAAGGCTCAAAGTTCCTTGGGGATGCATACTACTTTGCAACGACGCCGATTCCTCCTTCGGCGAAGTACATCGTGGTCTACGCCGCATCGTCCGCAAATACCGACCGGCTGGTTGCTCGGTCAGCGAACGGTTCACTCTACGGTCTTCCGAATGCGTACGAAGGCGATATCTCAATCATTCTAAAATGAACTGGTTCTCTCACTCCCCGCGATTTCAACGACTGTTCGCAGCCACGGCCTGCGCGACACTGCTTGCCGCCTGCATTCCCACCGATATCGTGCTGGCTCCAAATGAAGCGAGTGCCCGTGTCCGGTTCCGCTTCGTCGGAAACGGAACCGATGACGTGCTCCAATACACTCCGGCAAAGTGTCACTTCAAGATGGACCCGGCCACGCGGTCACTTGCATTCATTACGTATCAGCACAACACGTTGAATCTGAACTCGGCGCTATCTCCGCCGCCGAAGCTGGACATGCCTAATGACATCCCGGACGTATCGAAGCTCACCTACGCTGAAGTTCGGGTCAGGGCGGGAATTCCCCTCGAGTTCGGTTCAGAGTGGTCAAAGGGCAACGGGTATGTGATGTACAGCTCAGCCAAGTTTGCCCAATTCACGCCTGAAGCATCTGCCGACTATGACGTCACAACAGGCGCCGATATCGGCAAACCAATTGAGCTAACCGTGACGCAGTTGAAAGTTGTAGACGGTCGTGTCGAGCGGTTGCCTGTAGCGGCAATAACCGTACCGGCATGCAAGAGTTTGTGAACGCCATCGACTCGCGGTCGGAGTTGCATATGCTGGTGAGGTGACTAAAGTTTTTGTTCTTCGCCCTAGTTGCCCCGCTTTTGGCTGTCGGCAAGGAAATCCAGATGGGGGAGGGCAAGGGTCCCCGGAGACGGCTGAAACGCGCCAGGCTGCTACACTACCTAGCTCGAAATCATGTCGTGACTCACCATGCAGAACAGCTATCCGAATCGCCAGTGGATTTACGTTAAACGTCCCGAGGGGCGAGTGGGTCCAGAACACTACGAGTTGCGCGAGGAGGTGCTCGTTGGCAACCTGGCTGCCAACGAAGTCATCGTGCGCGCGAGCATCATTAGCGTCGACCCCTATATTCGTATTCAGCAGCACGAGCGCAACACTTACGACGTGCCTCATCCCCTCGGGATTGTTCAGCGCGCCGGCGTTGTGGGGCAGGTCGTCGCGTCTGCCAGCCCGCTCTTTGCCGAAGGCGACTGGGTTTCAACGTACAGCGGCTGGCAGCTTTACGCGCGTTGTCATCACAGCGAGCTGACGAAGCTGGACCCCAGCGTGGCTCCCGTGTCCACAGCACTTGGCGTCCTTGGGATGCCTGGGCGCACCGCATGGTTCGGCCTGATGGATGCCGGTCGTCCGCGCCCGGGAGACACATTGGTCGTCTCTGGCGCCGCAGGCGCGGTCGGCTCGCTGGTTGCTCAGTTTGGCAAGCGCGCAGGATGCCGGGTTGTCGGCATCGCTGGCGGCCCGGACAAGTGCAAATTCCTCACGGATACCCTCAAACTCGATGAAGCGGTCGACTACCGCGCATATTCGACTTTGGAGTCGTTGAGCGATGCCATACAGGCGGCTACCGGCGGGGTCGACGTCTATTTTGACAACGTCGGCGGCCGCGTCACCGACGCGGTTATTCCTCTCATCAAGCGCCGTGCCCGCATCGTCATCTGCGGGGCAATCAGCCAATATGACGGTGGACTGGACAAGCCCGACCTGGGCCCACGCTTCCTGCAACATATGCTCTTCCAACGAGCGACGATTCAAGGAATTCTGGCCCGGGATTTCATCAACCGAATGGATGAAATGGTGGCCACAGTGGCACCCTGGGTTCGAAGCGGCGAACTTCATTTCCATGAGACATACGTCGACGGATTTGATGAGTTGCCCGCGGCACTCAACAGTCTCTTCGACGGACGGAACCTTGGTAAGCTGCTAGTTCGCGTCTAGTCGCATAGTTTGCAGAGCGGCCCGGATATGGTTAGCCGGGACCGCCTCGCCGGTTACTGATTGCGGGCGGCGCCGACAATGTGCCGACTATCAATTGCGGTGCCCGGCGACGTCGGTGAGCTTCAGGCACCCGGAGTAGTAAGCGATTGCCATTCCTTGACGAGTTCAAAGTTTTCGCGAAACCATCGCCCGCGGAATACTCTCAGGCCGTTTCGATTCACACGGCTCGCGTACTCGCCCATCAACCAGAAATGCCGGATTGCGACGAATGTCGTGACCGCTTCGAAATCGACCGATGAGATGGGCTCAACACTTCGGTAGCCGTTCACAAATTGCTTCCAATTGGCCTCAACCTTCTCGTCCGGACTCGCTAGCCCCCGTCCCAGCAGGTTGCTCCAGAGGTACACCGCGATGTCGTAGGCAAGATAGCCTGGTCCACCGTCATCGAAGTCGAAGAATGAAGCTACCCGTACACCGTCGGGGCCATCGCTCATCAGCGTGTTCCCACCATGGCAATCGCCGTGGCATGCGACTGGTGCGAGGTCGGTGAGCGTAGCTATTCGTGCTTCAAGCGTTTGCGCAATCGAAGTCAGCAGTTCGCGGACTTCTTCGCTCAAATCTCTAAGCGCCAGCAGACGCGCTAACGGGCGGCGCAGAAGATGGTCAAAATCGAGCCGGTAGTTACTCTCAGGGCCAGTGTAGTCTCGTGAGAGGACGTGAATACGAGCGAGTTCCGCGCCCATTACCGCGATGTCAGTGGGCTCATTTCCGGGCGGTTTGCCTGAAAGAAAATCGAAGACCACCAAAGAACGCGACCCTTCAGGCGCGGCGACCTCCACGCTGTATGCCCCGTTTCTAGCTCTCCAAGGTGCCGCGACTGCCGCTCCGGCCGATTTCAGATGCTGCAGCAAAGCCGTCTCGTAGTTGACGTTCGGCACACCTCTTTCCAGGCGGGAGCTTAGGCGCGCAACGCAGCGCCGCCCGTTCGCCAGGGCTACTTCATAGATGTCGTTAAAGCCCGACTGCAACAACGTGCAATCCTCGATTGGTCCGATTCCGAAAGTCCGCCCAAGCACTCTTCGAATTTCGTCGCCCCCGATGGTCGAATAGACTGCCTGAATTGGGCTTGGACCATCAGTCACTTGGGTCAGCATCTTCGCAATCCATGGAGTGAGCATCAGCGTGAGATTATGCTCCGACTCTTCGGTCGAAAGAATCACGGCGCAGGTTGCAGCATTGCATGTAAATGCCAACTTGATGCATCTCGCATCACCCTGTGGGTCTTCGTCCGCCTAGGCTCATAGTCAATCGTCTGGGATAGGGGTCTAGTATGTTTCTGGCGGACCTTGAATCCAGGCATGTTTGAATATTCAGTCTCGTCGCTATCAGTCTGAATCTCCAAATTACCGGAGTATGGACCTATCAAGTTTCGGCACTCTCTGCCGATATGTCTAATAACCCCGTGATTGACTAGCTGCTGGCGCCAAGCGTTCAAATCGCGTCTGGAATCGTTCACGCATAGCTGTTTTGGTGGCGACCAATTCGTGACCTATCGTGGAAACGGAATCGGAGAGTTCGTGCCTCAGACAGGCAAAGACTATGAACTGAAAGTCGTGGTTGCACTGAAGAAGCCAATGCAGCTTGTGGTCGATGAACTACAAGTATTCGAAGGCAATATCGTCCGGGCGCCGGTGACAATGAATAAGGTGCATCTGTGCGGAACCTGAGCAGTTGGCTCTGATATCGCAACTCCTATTTCGGCTTAGTTTGGTTGATGCCGGGTCCTCCTAAAATGCATCGTATTGAAGTCGCATCAATGAAAAAAATCTCTTTCTTCGTCGCTGGAATCTGCCTCCTGCTCTCAAACCAAGCAGCTCTTGGCGCCGATGGAGCGCCGTCGTACACCTTCACGCCTGCGGCGCCTCAAGTTGTGACGCCCCCAGAAGCAATGCTCGATGACCAAGTCAGGAAGTTGGGCTTTGAACCCAACAGCGACGCTGGAAAACTCGCCAAGAAATGGGTCGTGCAAATCGCGACGGACCCGGATTGGAAGAGCGTTATGGCGCACGCAAGTGGGCGGCCAGGCGACAACTCCTCCAATGACGGCGTAATGAGTGGCTTCGGCGCGAATCTGTCGGCTCAAGAGCGCGAAGCTCTGCTGCGTTTGTTTCTAGGCGTCGTTTCCGGATTGAAGCCAGAACAATGCGAACGGATGTTCGGCGGAGAGGGGCCACCGGTTGGTTCCAATATCCTGTCTTCCAGACAGCTTTACGCGCTGATGACATTACTGAATTCCGCAGTGAAAAGGAGCGCGCACAGCGATGCGCCCAAGGAGTCCTACTCGATTGCACGAGCACTCGATGCAGACAGTGCTTTAGAGATGCACATGGAGGCGATGCTCCGCAAGAATAAAGAGATTTCTGCGAGCGAAATGGAAGACGTGCCCGCGATACTGAAGGGCAGGCATGCGTGCATCGCCGCATCTGCAATGCTGCGGTCATTCCTTGAGGCAACCGAGCCCACCAGGACTGTAGCCACCTGGGATTTTCTTTCGTCGCCGTGGCATGGCACTGCAAGCCAGCATGTCCTCCAGACGGCTGAGCATTATGCTAACAGCGAGTTCGACCTGAACAAATTGCCGGCACAGCTTGCTAGCCGCTTGCCGGCCCCCGGTTCGAGGCCGTTGGGTTTTCGGAGCGTGGTGGTTGAAGGAGATTGGGAGAACCGCTCACGTCCTGAGTTTGACGCGAGGTATCGCAAGACATACTGGAACCTTCACAACTCTGGGGCGGTTGCGACTTTCCTAAGCCGGGCGGACGCCGACAAAGAGATTGTCTGGGGTTTTTTCCAAACAGAGTTCGGCTTCGTCGGACTGAGGGTCCAGGAGGTTGGGACCGGGATTCGGATTTTGCCACCGGAGGTGTTCCCGGCCTCGCAATTTTCAATGGCGAGCGAAAGTAACTTTGTTCCTAAACCTAACAGCAGCTTCCACATACCAGCAACTCAGCCGTCAATGGAGGATGTACGCGATTACCAATGCGAGACCTATGGAAAATATCCTGCATCGAAGGTGTTTCCTGATTTGAAGGGCGATGCGATGGATGTCAGTTGCCAGGCGGTATCGGGTACGGGCTCGACGAAGCATCAGATTCGGGAAGCTTACCTGGTCGATTACAGCATCTCGGTCAGGTTATTTGAAATCGATAAGGACGGACTGACCATGTCGCGCATTCGCAGCGTGACCGTAACGCAATAATAGAGCGCTTGAGGCGCAGGAAGTTGCGTTTCCGTGCCGCCACCCATGCTCGCGCCCGTCGCGAGCGGGCAAGGTGTCGTAGCCGTTATGAAAGACGCTACACGAAGCCTACGACGTCTGTCTCATAGTGCCTGTGTTGCTGTCACGAGTGCCGCGTAGGTAAGCGAGTCCGCCGCTGATTCAGTTTAAGTCAAGAGTATGAGCTACGACCTCTTCTTCGATTTTCCGTCCACCGTGCAGGCAGCAGAACTGGAGCGTTATTTTTCGAACCGTCCCAACTATCAATTGGCGAGCGGGGCGTTCTACCAAAACCAGGCAACGGGCGTCTATTTCCAGTTTGCGTGGTCTGCTGACCCCCACCGGAATCAAGCTGTATCCAAGGTAAGCTTCAACATGAACTACTTCCGTCCGCATGTTTTCGGGCTCGAAGCGGAGCCGGAAGTTCGTTCGTTTGTTAGTCGCTTCATGCCGCAGGTTCAGGACCCGCAGAAGGACGGGATGGGTAACGGTCCGTACTCGACGAAGGGTTTTCTTGCCGGTTGGAATACCGGAAACGAGTATGCGTACGCTGCGATTCTCCAGATGCAGACGCCGTCGCATAAGTTCTTCTCGCTGCCAGCGATCGAGCTTGAAAAGGTGTGGCGGTGGAACGCATCTATTGCGACAACTCAAGCGACATATGGTGAATCTCTCTTTGTGCCACGAATCATGACATTGTCAGTAAACGGCGAGTTGCGTACCGTTGTGGTCTGGGGTGATGGGATTCCCGAACTCATCCCGGAGGTTGATCTGCTACTGGTTGTGCGCGACGAACTGGCACCGGAGTCGCCGGGTGGCCCGCGCCAGAAGGACCGGTGCCTCATCACACAGGAAAGTGTAGATGCGATTCTCGCGCCGCTTACGGAGGGTGGGTATGCAATGAGAGTGCGGAAGCCGCGATATAACGCCGCTCCACAAGCCGTTCGCACTTTCATCCAGTCCCTCGCACCGACCTCAGCGCACATTACAGGCGTCGCCATGGAAGCAATTCTCGATGCGGAATTGGTCCGCAAATTCGCGAAGTAAATATGCTCGGGGTCCCTTCACCAAGAGTGAGCGCCAAATTTTGTCGGAAACCCGTATTCGGCTCGCTCACAAACGTGATTCCTTATATCGTCGTTAAGTTTACGGTCTGTACCCTTCAGAAAACACGTAGTACTGGTAGAGGTTATACCCAATCATCACCGGAAAGATGAGGCCGATTCCGATCAGCATGAACACCAGTGTCGACGAATCGGAAGCGGCTTCCACGATACCCAGCTTGCCCGGGATAAAGTCGGGAAAGAGGCTGAGGGCAAGGCCGATAAACGAAACGAAGAACAGGGTGACCGATGCGCGGAACGGACCCCGCGAGCGCCCCCTGATCAGCGAGCCGATCACGTACACGTATGCGAGCGCTGCTGCCGCGTCGAGCCCGACCAGCAGATGAAACACGCCGGGCCGGGTCCAGCGGTCGTGCCCCACTGCGCTGATAAACCAGGCCGCGGCGCTTGCGTAGCAGGCTGAGTATGCCGATGCCGATGCCGAGGTCGAAGCCGTCGGTGACCACGTAGAACGCCAGCATCAGGCCGATCAGGCCGAACCAGGTGTACGCGAGCGTCGTGTGAATCGAGTTGTCCATGAGATGTCCTCGTAATCGGATTGAGTCAGTACCCGCTGACGGCCGTCGCCGCTTCAGCCTTGACGGACGCGGATGGCGTCAACTTGAGATCGGGACCGGTGCGCAGCCAGTTGCGCGCGAGCACGAAGAAGGTGAGCAGCAGCACGACGTTGAAAGCGCAGAACATCACCATGCTTAGGGTGACAGACGATGGCGCCACGCTCGACACAGCGTCCCTGGTGCGTAGCAGCCCGTAGACGATCCAGGGCTGGCGGTCCACCTCGCGCACAATCGCATGAAGGTGAGTGCCAAGGTCTTCGCGGTCCTCGTATCAGTTCCCGAGAAGAAACCTGGAGAACCCTCGTGCACTACCGAAGAGGCGTGATTCCGCGAATGCGCCAACGCATCGTTGGACCGTCGCTGGCTTGCGTGTTTCGCGCGCATGAGGACGTCATACCAAGGTGTTATGTTGGCGCCCCCCGTGTGCGGGTGCTGTGCCGCGGGGCCCGGCCAATGCGTCGGGACCGCGCAGCCTTTGCTGGCGCGCCGCAACCGGGTAGCACCGTATCCCTATGGATAATAGTTTCGGATAAATATCCCAATTAGTATGGAATTTGCGACGCAAGCGCCGCATTGGCCGCGTAGCGCCAGGGGGCAGCCGTCGAACGTGCCCGTCCCGCTAATCAACCAGGCGTGAGTGCAGCATGATAAAGATCGGTCGAGTAACGGTATCGTTGGAAATGCGTGAGATGTACCTGGATGATCGGCTGGTCCAGGTCGGCTCAAGGGCATTCGATATTCTCGAACTGCTGATCCTGGCGAGAGGCAAGACCGTCACGAAAGACGAGATTCTTCGACGCGTGTGGCCGAATTCAGTGGTCGAGGAAAATAACATTCATGTCCAGCTTTCGGCGCTCAGGAAAATCCTGGGTGCGGACAAGCACGCGATCTGCACGATCTCCGGGCGGGGCTACCGGCTCATTGTGCCGGCTGAAGCGACTGCTCCGGCTGTGTTGCCCGAAGCCGTCCACAGCGGGCAAACGGCTGCGGCGCGCCGCCATGGTCTGCCGGTTTGCCACGTGCCGTTGCTCGGGCGCGAGGGCGCGATTGCCGACATCATCCGGGCCTTGCAGGAGACGCCGATTGTCAGCTTGCTCGGGCCGGGAGGCATCGGCAAGACGCAACTCGGCATCGCGGTGGCACGGTCCATCGCGGCCGCGTCCGAGGTTGACGTGTGCTTCGTCACCTTGGCGGCGGTGGAGAACGCCCAGGGCGTCATCAATATGATCGCCGGAGCGCTGGGCGCGGGCCATGCCGATGACGAGGCTACCCTGCAGTCGCTTATCGCCGCGGTACGGGGACGCAAGTTGCTGGTCGTGCTGGATAACTGCGAGCACGTGATCGACCCGGCGGCAACCGTATGCGAACTGCTCGTCCAGGCAAGCGCGGACCTGCGTATTCTGGCAACGAGCCGTGAGCCGTTGCGAACCCGTGAAGAGAAGTTCTATTGGGTGGCACCGCTCGATACTCCGGATGCAGGCGCAAGCCCGGCCGCGATTCAAGCCTGTAGTTCAGTTAGGCTGTTTCTGGCGCAGATGCGCGCGTTCAACGCGGAGGTCGAGACAGACGCCGGCAGCCTCGAGATGGTGGCGACGATCTGCCGCCGGCTCGACGGTGTGCCGCTGGCTCTCGAACTGGCGGCGGCGCGTGCCGCGGTGTTCGGTATTCGTAAGACGATTTCCGGGCTCGACGACCGGTTCCACTTTCTGACGGGCGGCCGTCGCACCGCGCCGCCGCGGCAGCAGACGCTGGAGGCGACGCTCGACTGGAGTTATCAGCTTCTCAGCACGACGGAGCGTATCGTGCTGCACCGGCTCGGTGTTTTCCCGGCAAGGTTTTCACTGGAAGCAGCGTGTGCTGTCGCAGCCTGTGAGCGGCTGTCGCACAACGAAGTGACGGAGGCGATCGTCGGTCTGGCCTCCAAGTGCGTCGTCATGACCGCCCTCGACAGCAAGACCAAGGAATACTTCCTGCTCGAAACGACGCGCGAATATGCGCTGCGCAAACTGTATGAATCGGACGAGGCCGATGACGTGCTGACGAGAAGCGCGGCTTATCTGGCATCGTTTTACGCGCAGCCTCGCGCGCGCAGTTTCACGACCGCGAGGCTCGCCGACAACCTTGCCGCGGAATCCGTTGCAACGCGTTAAGGCAACGGCCGAAACCTGCGGGAAAGCATCTTTTGCGTCGGGTCTCATGTACCATGAAGGCACTCAAATCCCAATTTTTCTGGAATCTGAAATGCCTGGTCCCTCGGAGCTTGAGCCGATGGTGTACGTGATCGACGACGAAGACATGGTGCGTGATGCGCTAGGGCGCCTGTTGCGCTCAGCAGGTTTCAACGTGCAGGGTTTTGCGTCGCCGGCGGAGATACTTTCAAAAGAACTGCCCAGCGTGCCGATGTGTATCTTACTGGATATGAACCTGGAAACTACGACCGGCTTCGATGTCCAAAGCCAGCTCGCGCAGAAGGGCGTGCAGGTGCCGATTATCTTTCTGACCGGGTATGGGTCCATTCCAATGTCGGTGCGTGCGATCAAGGCGGGTGCGCACGAATTCCTCACCAAACCGATCGACGACGAAGAGCTGCTCGACGCAGTGCGGCGCGCGCTCGCACAGGACGAAGCCAACCTCGCGGGGCGCGCCCTCAGCGCGCAGTTGCTGCAGCGTGCGGCGTCGCTGACGCCGCGTGAAATGGACGTCTTCGAACTGGCGGTGGATGGCCGGATGATCAAGCAGATCGCGCATGAACTCGGCACGCAGGAGGTGACGGTAAAGGTTCATAAGCGGCGCGTGATGAGCAAGATGGGCGCAAAGACGCTTATCGAGCTGGCAAAAATGTGGGAGTTGATCCATCAGGCGCGGTGAGGATCCGGAAGCAGTCAATATCGCGCCGTCAATCGGCCCCCGTTACTACGTCGGCGGAATTGGAGCAAGGAAGCTATGAGTGTTGTATGCATCGTCGACGACGACGCCTCGGTGCGAAGCGGCGTCGGCAACCTGCTTAAGGCAGTGGGTTATACGGCCGTGACGTTTGCATCGGGAGAGGAATTCCTCGCCTCACCGATGGTCGACGAAGCGCTGTGTGTTTTGCTCGACGTCAAAATGCAAGGCATGCAGGGCCTCGAAGTGCAGCGGCAACTGAACGCGGAGCATCGAAGCATTCCGGTTGTCTTCATGTCGGCGCATGGCGACGACGACTCGGTTCAGCGGGCGCTTCGCCACGGCGCGGTCGGTTTTCTGCGCAAACCCTTTGCGGAAGAACTCCTGCTCGATTCCATCGAGCTTGCTATTGCACGCGTGAGCAGGGCGCACTGACCCGAAGCCGGCAGCGCGCGTTCAAGCGTACTGCAGCGCGAGGTTCGTATGTTCATGAGGCGTCGCGATTGTATCGACGTCGTCCGTCACGGCGCCACGCGTGCGTTGAAAGTATTCGTGTTTGCAGAACATGAGGTCGCTTTCACCTGATTCGGCAAGCATTTGCAGCGCAT
This sequence comes from Paraburkholderia ginsengiterrae, assembly GCF_001645125.1. Classification (GTDB taxonomy): domain Bacteria; phylum Pseudomonadota; class Gammaproteobacteria; order Burkholderiales; family Burkholderiaceae; genus Paraburkholderia; species Paraburkholderia ginsengiterrae. The sequence continues at coordinate 208,148 of NZ_LXKA01000221.1, forward strand.
ACGCGCGGGTCGTTTCGAGCAGGTGGTAGGTCATGAGCGAGCCATTCGGCCCGAACATGAGCAGTGACTTCGAGACGAGACCGGCGATAGCCTCGGTGACGTCGTCCGCGCGGAGCTCATCGTACGCAGCGACTTCACAGGCCGCACTGAGCTGAAAGGCGCCGTCGAATACGCTGATACGTCGCAAGACGATCCGTTCCCGCTCGCAGAGAAACTGGTGACTCCAGTCGAGTGCCGCCTTCAGCGTTTGCTGCCGCGGTGGCGCGGTACGAAGCCCGCCGGTGAGCACGCCAAAGCGCTGGTCGAGTCGCGCGACCAGTTCGCTGATGCCGAGTGCGGCGACCCGCGCCGCCGCCAATTCCAGCGCAAGCGGCAAACCGTCCAGGCGCCGGCAGATCGTGCCGATCAGCGTGGTGCTCTCGCCGTCCGCCAGAAAGGACGGCGCATGTGCGTGGGCGCGGGAAACGAACATGTCTACGGCGCTGCACCTGAGAATGTCGTCGTGCCCGGCATGTTCGGCGGGCACTTCCAGCGGCGCCACCCAGTAGATCCGTTCAAGGCAGGTGCGCAAGGGTTCACGGCTCGTCGCCAGAATACGGAGGTTGGGATTGCTCTCGACCAGTTGCTCGCAGATCGAAGCCGCCTGCTGAATCACATGCTCGCAATTGTCCAGCACGATGAGCATCTTGCGGCATCCGATGGCGTGGATGAGGCTCGATGCAGTGACCACGCCTGTCGAACCTGCGCAAGCCAGCCTGTCGGCGATGGCACTCAAGGTGGACTCGGGGCGCTCGACGGTGGACAGATTGATGTATCGAACGTCGTTGAAAAGAGGTGTCAGACCACGCGCCACTTCAAGGCCAAGCTGCGATTTGCCGATGCCGCCGGCGCCGACCAGCGTGACATGAGGCGACTCGGCGAGCGCGCTCTTTACTTCGTCGAGCGCTTTCTCGCGGCCGATGAGCGGCGTGTGACCAAGCGGCACATTGCTCAGCGGCGCAGAGTCCGGATTTGCCGCGCCGTCGCTTCTCGCTGCTGCCCGGTGTTCAATGTCATCGGGACACGTCAGAAGATAACCGCGACCCGGTATGGTCTTGATGAAGTCCCGGCCGTTGCCGAGCAGTTTTCGAAGCGAGGCAATATGCACCTGCAGATTGCTTTCTTCGACGATCGTGTCGGGCCACACTCGCTCGAGAAGCTCGTCTTTGCTGACAAGCTTGCCGGCTGCCTCGATTAGCACTTCGAGAATGTCGAATGCGCGCGTGCCGACGCGCAACGGCTGGCCTTTCAGATAAAGCTGCCGTTGCTCCAGCGATACGTCGACTGGACCGATTCTGATCATGGCGGTTTCGCGAGAGGTTGAGTTGGGCACAGCTGCCACCGACCGCGTGTCTGGTAAAGTTACGACGATCTTACGATTCGCGAACTCCCCCCACGATGAGGGATTCATTAAAGATAGTTAACGCGGCGAGCGACGTGGCCGGCGTTTGAGGTATCTGAAATGTATCTCGCGAGTCGCTCTGGGAAAATTAAAAAAATTTAATCAGATTGGCGAATTGGGGCGTGGCCCCTTTCACCGATAATCGGATGATTCATGGAAGCGGAGCACGCGAGATTTAAATGAAAATCTTGCTCGTCGAAGATAACGAACAGGTTGCCGGGTTTTTGAAGAAAGGCCTGATGGAGGCGGGACATGTGGTCGACTGCGCAGATAACGGCCGTGACGGCATGTTCCTTGCAGCAGGCGAAACCTATGACGCCATCATCATGGACCGCATGCTGCCCGGCGGCATCGACGGCCTGGGTATCATCGCGGCCCTGCGCGCCACGGGAAATCGCGTGCCCATTCTGATCGTGAGCGCGCTGGACGACGTCGACGAGCGGATTCGCGGCTTGAAGGCGGGCGGCGACGACTACGTCGTCAAGCCGTTTGCGTTCGGCGAAGTGCTGGCCAGGCTCGACGCGCTGGCGCGCCGCACGCAAGAAAGCTACGCGGAAACCACGCTGAAAGTGGGCGATCTGTCGATCGATCTGCTGTCGCGCAAAGTGACGCGAGCCGGCAAGCTGATCGCGCTGAAACCGCGCGAATTCAAGTTGCTCGAATACCTGATGCGGCACGCGGACCAGGTCGTCACGCGCACCATGCTGCTCGAAAATATCTGGGACTACCACTTCGACCCTCAAACGAACGTGATCGACGTGCATGTGAGCAAACTGCGTCAAAAGATCGATGCGGGGTTCGAGCGGTCCCTGCTGAGGACGGTTCGCAACGCGGGCTACGTGTTGACGGTGAACGATTAGTCCGACAGTGGCGGGTGGGGGCGGCGGCATGATTGAGTTGTCAGGCTTTGGGTTCGAGACTCTCTGTGACGATAGTGAGTTCGTGCTCTCGCGGGTCAGCCGGCGCGATGGCGCCGAGACGTGGCTGGCCGTCACGTTGCCTGCGTTGCAGCCCGCGGCCAATAGTCAGGCGCGCCTCGAGCATGCGTATGAGTTGCGAAGCCTGCTCGACGGTCATTTCGTTACCCGGCCTCACGCCCTGATCGAGCACCGTGGGAGCGCGGCGCTGGTACTGGAAGACCCGGGTGGGATCTCGCTCTCCGCGATGCCAATGGGCTCGCTGCCACTTAGCTGCTTCCTCGCGATTGCAGCCAATCTCGCGGCGGCACTCGGCGCGTTGCATGGACGCGGTCTTATCCACAAAGACATCCGACCGGCCAACGTTCTTGTCAATCCGGAAACGGGCGGCGTGGCGCTGACCGGCTTCGGCATCGCCTCAAGCGTGACCGGCGAGCCGCCGGCCAGCACGCCGCCTGATGTCACCGCTGCGGCGCTTGCCTACCTGGCACCTGAGCGGACCGGCCGTATGAATCGTCCGGTCGATTCGCGTGCGGACCTCTATTCGCTGGGTATCACGTTCTACGAAATGCTGACCGGCGGGTTTCCGTATCGCGCGAATTCGCCGATCGAATGGATTCATTGCCACATCGCCAGACCGCCGATTCCGTTGAATGAATTGACGCGCGACGTGCCGCCCCAGCTCGCCGCGATTGTGATGCGCCTGCTCGCTAAAACGGCTGAGGAGCGCTATCAGACGGCACAGGGTCTTGAAAGCGATCTGCGCCATTGTCTCGACGCGTGGAAGCAAACTGGTCGCGTCGACCCATTTCCGCTCGGCGCGCATGATGTTGCCGAGCGCTTGCGCATTCCCGAGCGATTGTATGGACGCGAGGTGCAGTCGGCTGCATTGAATGCCGCGTTTGACCGCGTGGTGCGGCAGGGCAAGCCGGAGCTCGTGCTCGTATCGGGCTACTCCGGCATCGGCAAATCGTCGCTGGTGAATGAACTGAAGAAGCAGCTCGGACCGTCTTATGGACAGTTTGCTGCCGGCAAATTCGACCAGTACAAGCGCGATATTCCTTATACGACGCTCGGGCAGGCATTTCAGAGTCTGACCCAGCAAATACTCGACCGGGGTGAGGCAGAGGTCGCGCATTGGCGTGAGCGGCTCAGCGAGGCGGTCGGTTCGAACGGACAACTGATTGTTAATCTGATTCCGGAAGTCGAAGACATCATCGGTCCGCAACCGGCGGTGCCGGAGCTGCCGGCGCAGGAAGCGCAGATTCGATTTCATGGCGTGTTCGGGCGTTTCATCGGCGCTTTTACGCAGACCGGTCATCCGCTGGTCCTCTTTCTGGACGATCTGCAATGGCTGGATGCCGGCACGATCTGTCTGCTGGAGAGTCTGCTTGCCATGCCGGCGCTGCAGAATGTGCTGCTCGTTGGCGCCTATCGCGACAACGAGGTGGGCCCCGCGCACCCGCTCAGCCGCACCTTGACCACCATTCGCGAGTTGGGCGTGCCGGTTCACGATATCGTGCTGACGCCGCTGCAGAGCGGCGACGTGGCGCGCCTGGTCGGCGAAACATTGCACGCGAGAACGGCCGAGGTCGACAGCCTCTCGCAATTCATCGTCGAGAAGACGGGCGGCAACCCCTTTTTCACGGTGCAGTTTCTCAGAGCGCTCGCCGAGGAGCACCACCTGGTATTCGATCCGGTGCGCCGCGCGTGGGGATGGGACATGGCACGCCTTCGCGAGGCGCGCTTTTCGGATAGCGTCGTCGATCTGATGGTGAGCAAGATCGGCCGTGTGCCGGCTGTCACGCAGGCCGCGCTCAAACAGTTCGCGTGTTTCGGCAACAGCGCGACCACTGCGCTGCTGACGCGTGTCGCGGGTACGTCGGACACCGAGGTGCATCGTGCGCTCGCCGACGCGGTGACAGCGGGCCTCGTGTTCCGGCGAGAGCACGGCTACGCGTTTCTTCACGACCGCGTGCAGGAAGCGGCCTATGCGCTGATTCCCGCCGATGAGCGTGCGGCGGCCCATCTGCGAATCGGCCGCATGTTCGCGGCCAACGCGGAAGGAGAGGATATCGAACAGAATATCTTCGAGATCGTCAACCAGTACAACCGCGCGGCCGAACTCATCGACGACCCGGCGGAGTGCGAACGCGTCGTCAAATTCAATCTGATTGCCGGGCGGCGCGCGAAGATGTCGTCCGCCTACGCGTCGGCATCGACTTATCTGTCGGCGGGCAGCGCGCTGCTCGGCGATGAGGCGTGGGATACCCGCTATTCGCTCAAGTTCGCGCTGGAAAGCAGCCTTGCGGAGTGCGAATTTCTGACCGGCGACACCAGCTCGGCCAAAGAGCGGCTGGCGAGCCTGTCGAAGCGTTGCACGACGCTGGCTGACCGCGCTGCCGTGACGTGGTTGCGAGTGACGCTGTTCACCGCGCTCGATCAGAGCGACCTGGCGGTGGAAATCTGCCTGGAGTATTTGCGCGCTATCGGGATTGACTGGGACCCGCACCCCACCCGCGAACAGGCGCGCAGCGAGTACGACCGGCTCCTGCAGCAGATCGGCGATTCTCCGATCGAATCGCTGATCGATCTGCCCTTGCTCACCGACACGGACCGGCGCGCGACGCTGGATGTGCTTACCGCGGTCCTGCCACCCGCGTTTTTCAGCGATGAGAACTTGGTCTGCCTCGTGTTGTCGCGCATGGCGAACCTGAGCATCGAGCACGGCAACAGCGACGCGTCGTCGATCGGCTACGCTTACCTGGGCATGGTGGCCGGCCCGGTATTCGGCGATTACGAGGCAGGCTTCCGTTTTGGCCAGCTAGGCTTGGGTCTCGTCGACGAGCGTGGTCTGCAACGCTTCAAGCCGCGTGTCTACATGTGCTTTGCGTATCACGTGATGCCGTGGACCAAGCACATTCGCACGGGCCTTCCGCTCTTGCGGCGGGCGTTCGATGCCGCAAGCGAGAGCGGTGACCTTACGTACACCGGCTTCAGCAGTTGCTGCCTCGTGACCAGCTTGCTGGCGGCGGGCGATCCGCTCCCCGACGTCGAACGCGAAGCTCAGCAGCGCCTCGGTGTGGTGCAAGCCGCGAAATTTGGGCTGATTGTCGATATTATCGGCGCGCAGTTGCAGCTCGTTCGAAGCTTGCGCGGCTTGACCGCCTCGTTAGGGTCCTTCAATGACGACGCATTCGACGAAGCGGCGTTCGAGCAGCATCTCGAAGCCGACCCGTGCCTGGCGATTGCCACATGCTGGTACTGGATCCGCAAACTGGAAGGGCGCTATTTCGCGGGAGATATAGCGGACGCGATGACGGCCGCCGAGAAGGCGGAACCGTTGTTGTGGACCTCGTCCGGTCACTTCGAGCTTGCCGAGTACCATTTCTACGCCGCACTCGCCCGGGCACGCCGGTATGACGATGCGGCGCCCGAAGAGCAGGCGGAGCAATTGCGCAAGCTCGTCGAGCATCACGCCAAACTCGAGATCTGGGCCGAGCACTCGCCGAGCAATTTCGCGAGCCGCGCGGCGTTGGTCGCCGGCGAGATTGCACGTATCAAGGGAAACGAGTTCGAGGCGATGCGTGAATACGAAAGCGCAATCCGTTTCGCGCGTGAGCAGGAGTTCCCGTTGGTCGAGGCGCTGGCGCACGAAATCGCCGCGACGTTCTACATGGCGCGCGGATTTGCGACGATCGCCTTTGTCTACCTCGGCAATGCGCGGCTGGCTTACCTTCGGTGGGGCGCGTTGGCCAAGGTTCAGGCGCTTGACCGGCGCTATCCGAATCTGGTTCATGAGCCGGCGAACGATGCGCCGACAAGGAGTTTTGTCGCCGAACAGCTCGACGTCGAGACGGTCGTCAAGGCGTCACAGGCGATTTCGGGCGAGATTGTCTTCGAAAAGCTGATTCACACGCTGATGACCATCGTGCTGGAGCATGCCGGCGCGGGGCGGGCGCTGCTCGTCTTGCCGCGTGCGGAGACGTTGTGGGTCGAAGCCGAAGCGCTCGCCGGGCGCGAGGGCGTGGAGGTGCGTCTGCAACACGAAGTCGTGACGCCGCGCCATTTGCCGACATCGATTCTGCATCACAGTATTCGCACACAGGAGCGTGTGTTGCTCGATGACGCGTCGCAGCCCAATCCGTTTTCAGCGGACGAGTACCTTCGTTCGAGCCGTTCGCGCGCCGTGTTGTGTCTTCCGCTCATGAAGCAGGCGAAACTGATGGGCGTGCTCTATCTGGAAAACGAGCTCGCGCCGGGCGTGTTTACGCCGCCGCGGATCGCCGTGCTGGACCTGCTGGCGTCGCAGGCCGCGATTTCACTGGAGAACGCGTCGCTGGAAGAGAAAGAAGCGCTGCTCGAAGAGAAGGAGGCACTGCTGCACGAAGTCCACCACCGGGTGAAGAACAATTTGCAGCTGATCAGCAGTTTGCTCAATCTGCAGGCATCACGTGTAACGGACAAGTCAGTCGCCGGCCTGTTCGCCGATAGCCGCAACCGGGTGCGGTCGATGGCGCTGGTGCACGAGAACCTCTATCGCGCGGGCAATTTCGCGCGAATCGCCATGGCGACACACGTGAAGAACCTGTGTGGCCATCTCGCACGCGCTTTCGACATGCGCCAGATGGGTGTGGACTTGCAGGTCGAAGTTGACGACGTGCAACTGGACATGAACCGTGCGGTATCCTGCGGCCTGATTATCAACGAGCTGGTTTCCAACGCATTGAAGCACGCGTTTCCGGATGGCCGTGGCGGCTGCGTGCGTGTGGAACTCGGCCTGGTCGACGAAGGGCGGTGCAGGCTGACTGTTGCGGACGACGGCGTCGGCATCGCGCCGGGATTCTCGCTGGATGAAGCCGACTCGCTCGGCTTGCAACTGGTCCACGACCTCACACACCAGTTGCACGGAACCCTGGAACTGAGCCGCACGGGCGGCACGTCGTGCAGCATTGTGTTCAACGCAAACGGACGTGGATAGGTACTCGCTATGGCCCCCGCACGCATTCTGGTAGTCGAAGACGATCGGGTGGTCGCCAGAGACCTCGCGCAGCAGATGAGCCGCGCGGGCCACACGGTGGTCGGCATCACCGCGCGCGGCGAAGACGCAGTTCCGCTCGCAGCCGAGACCGCACCGGATCTGGTCCTGATGGACGTGCGGCTGGAGGGCGAACTCGACGGAATCGACACCGCACGGCTGCTCCGTGAGAATTTCAATCTGCCGGTCGTTTTCCTGACCGCTTATGCCGACGAAGAAACGGTTCGGCGCGCAACCCTTACCGAACCGTTCGGATACGTTCTCAAGCCGTTTGACGATATGCAACTGCGTACTGTCGTCGACATGGCGCTCTATAAGCACGGCGCGGAACGCCGCTTGCGCGAAAGTGAACAACGGTACGCGGTCACGCTGTCGAGTATTGGCGACGCGGTGATTGCGACTGACCGGGAATCGTGCATCACCTTTATCAACCCGGTCGCGGAAACGCTGACGGGCTGGGCTAGCCACGATGCGATGGGACGCCCGCTGGTGGACGTATTTCGCGTGATCAACGAAACCACGCGTGCGCCGGCGAAAGATCCGGTGACCGCCGTGCTGAGCGCCGGCACCATAGTTGAACTGGCGAACCACACGCTGCTGCTCTCGCGCGACGGACATGAGATCGCGATCGAAAACAGCGGGTCGCCTATCGTCGACGATCGTGGCGAAATTCTCGGCGTGGTGCTGGTGTTTCGCGACGTCACGCAAAGGCGTCGAGCCGAAGAGGCGGAAATACTGCGTGAAACGAATGCCCGCCTTGAAATGGCGATGCACGGATCCAACGTCGGTGTGTGGGAAATCGACATGCCGGACGGCGACCACCATCATGGATTCGCGCAATTTTCAAACATCTGGGAATGGCTTGGCTTCACGCGTCCGACCACTTTGCTGGATTACGATGCCTATATGTCGGTGTTGCATCCCGATGACCGCGCACGCACCGAAGCGGCGATACAGCGCTACCTCAAGCGAGAGACAGACGTGTTCGAAGTGGAGAACCGCCTGTGCCATCGCGATGGGACCATCCGCTGGGTGCTCGTGCGCGGTATGGCGCGGTGGAATGCAAGCGGGAAACCGATCCGCTTCGTTGGCAGTCTGGTAGACATCACGCAACTGAAACTGACTGAGCAGGCGCTCCGGTCCAGTGAAGCGCGCTTTCGCGGCACCTTCGAAAACGCCGCGGTTGGCATCGCGCACTGCGATCTCGACGGGCACTTCTTGCGCCTGAATCAACGCCTGTGCGATATCGTCGGCCACCAGCGTGAGACCCTGTTGCTCAACCGCTTTCAGGATATTGCCGATCCGGACTTTCTGGTCGCGAGCGAGGAAAAATACCGCTCGCTGACCGAGGGCAGGCTTTCGCACTACTCGGAGGAGATGCCGCTCGTCAGACTCGACGGGTCTCGCGTCTGGGTGAGCGTGTCGGTGGCGCTTCAGCGCGACGCGAACGGCCGGGCGCTTCACACCATTGCGATCTTGCAGGATATTTCGGCGCGCAAGGCGTTGGAGGACGCGGTACGCGTCGCAAAAGACGCCGCCGAATCGGCAAACCGCGCCAAAGACCAGTTTCTCGCCAACATCAGCCACGAGTTGCGTACACCGCTGAACGGTATTCTGGGTTATGCGCAGATTTTGCGGCGCGACGCAGCCATGACGGAGCGGCAACTGTCGAGTCTGAAAGTGATCGAACAGAGCGGCGAGCATCTGCTCATGCTGATCAACGACATTCTCGACTTTGCCCGGATCGAAGCGGGCAAGCTCGAACTGAACGTGACGGACGTACCGCTCGGACCGTTTATACGGGTCATCGCCGAAATGGTGAGCGTGCGCGCTGATCAGAAGAATCTTGTCCTGAACCTCGAAGCGCCCGCGAATCTGTCGCTGGTTATTCGTGTGGACGAAAAACGCCTCCGGCAGGTGCTGTTGAATCTGCTTGCGAATGCAGTCAAGTTCACGGACCAGGGTGAAGTCACGTTGGTCGTTCGAATGATTTCGGATGGAAGGCTGCGCTTCGAAGTCAGAGATACGGGTGTCGGCGTGAGTCCGGACAGGCTGGAAACGATCTTTCATCCCTTCGAGCAGGCCGGCAATTTGACTCAGCGTACAGGCGGTGTAGGTCTTGGACTGGCGATCAGCCGCCAGTTGGTGCAAGTGATGGGCGGCGACATTCATGTCACGAGCACCGTGGGCAGTGGCAGCACGTTCTGGTTCGAACTGGATGTACCCGTGTCCTATGCGGAGGTGGCGGATTTCAGTCCAACCCTTCAGGTCGCGGATCGTGAAGGCGAGCCGCGCCAACCCGTTGTGATCGACAATCCCATCGTCCCACCGCCTGAGGAAATGGCGACACTGCATCGCTTTGCGCTGCTTGGCTCCATGCGTGCCATCGTCCATCACGCGGATTACCTGATCAACCTCGATGCCCGCTATGAGGCCTTCGCGACGCAATTGCGCCGTCTTGCGTCGGCATTTGAATCGCAGGCCTTACTATCCATGATCGAACGACATTTGGATCGAGACTCGTGAGCACAACGGAACCATTCGGCGCGGGCGCACCCATTGTTCTGGTTGTCGACGACACACCGGCGAATCTGGGACTCGTGGTTGAATGCCTCGAAAGCAACAATCTGCGGGTCGCCGTTGCGCGTGACGGGGCGGAAGCGTTGCGGCGCGCAGCGCTGGTGCAGCCCAACCTGATTCTGCTCGATGTCATGATGCCCGGACTCGACGGCTTCGAGACCTGCCGGCAATTGAAGGCCGCCGAGACGACGCGCGACATTCCGGTGATCTTCATGACTTCGCTCACGCGAACGGAGGACAAGGTCACGGGCTTTCGCGCCGGGGCGGTGGATTACATCACCAAGCCGCTGCAGATGGAAGAAGTGGCCGCACGCGTCGATACGCACCTGAAACTGCACGCGCTGCAAAAACTGCAGGAAGAGCAGAACATCCAGCTGCAAAAGGAAGTGAAGACGCGCAAACAGGCCGAGGAGGCGCTGCTCGAAGTCATCAATGGTGTGCGCAACGTGTCGAACGCGATCGCTCACGATTTGCGCACGCCGCTCACCGAATTGCGTTCGCGCCTCGAGGTGATGACGCTGACGCTGCGACGGCAAGGCAAAGATGATCAATGCCTGACCGAACTCGAGGTCGCATTGTCCGATGTCGATCGCGTGATCAGCATCTTCAATGCGCTTTTGCGTCTCGCCGAAATCGACGCGGGCGTTCGCCGCTCGGGATTCATGCCGAGCGATCTGGACACCATCGTTTCGGACGCGGTCGAGTTCTATCAACCGGTGGCGGAGCTGCGCCGCGTTACGCTGTCGCTTCGGACTTCCGGTGATCTGACAGCTGTATCCGATCCGCTTCTGCTTGCACAGGCGATCGGCAATCTGATCGACAACGCATTGAAATTCGCGTCGGAGGGGGGAGAGGTCAGTGTCGTCGCCACGCGCACCGACGACATGATTGCGATTTCGGTTGCGGACGACGGCCCAGGCATTCCGGATGAGGAAAAGTCAAAAGTCACCGAGCGGTTCTATCGTGGCGACGCAAGCCGCGGAACGCCGGGCGTGGGCCTTGGGCTCGCACTCGTGAAGGCGGTCGCGACGCTCCATCGCGGCTCGCTCGCCTTTAACGACAATCAACCAGGGCTGATCGCGACCCTGAATGTGAACTGTGGTCATTGAGCAATCTGCACCTATTTGGTACCAGATCGAGCTGCACGTCAGGCTAGTTGCTTGTTATACATTCGTATGGTTTCCCGGCTGAGCCTTCTGAATTATCCTTGTACGGTTGAATGCGCGGGCGTAGCAGTCCGCGCGTTCGTAGACCATTATTTGGGAACCGGGGCCGCCGCGTGGACGCCACTCAGATTGTTTGTATCGTCGACGACGACGAGTCAGTCCGGAGGGCCACGGCGAGCCTGGTACGCTCGCTTGGATGGCAAACACGCGTATTTGCATCGGCGGAAGAGTTTCTCCAATCCAGTGATCTGGGCGGGACTGCCTGTCTGATCTCCGATGTGCGAATGCCCGGCATGTCGGGCATCGAGATGCACGTTCAGCTTTTGAAGTACGGGTACGCACCGCCCACCCTGTTCATTTCGGCATTCCCCCCAGTCGCGCTTCAGGCGAAGATCGAAGAGGATGGGGTGTTGGCGTTTCTCCCCAAACCTGTCGATGCCACCGCCATGGCGCATTGGCTCAGTCGGGCGTTGGGTTCGCCCTGACTGTGCCGCGCATGCCGACGCTTAGCTCATGGCCGGGTAGTCGGTGTAGCCGCTTACATCTCCGCCGAAGAAACTGGTGCTGTCCGCGACATTCAGCGGGTGCCCGCCGCGCAGGCGAGCCGGCAGGTCGGGATTTGCAATGAAGGGTCTGCCGAACGCAATGATGTCGGCCCGGCCGTTGGCGATCGCCTGTTCGGCGGTATCGCGGTCATAGCCGCCGGCGATCATCAGCACACCTTTGAATTCTTCGCGCAGCAGCTTGATGATGGCATCCCAGCGCGGGTCGAAGTTTTCGTCCTTGACCGTCCCTACCATCGCCGGTTCGACCAGATGCAGATAGGCGAGGCCATAGTCGCTGAGCTTTCGCACGATGTAGCCGAACGTTGCCTCGGGCGTTTCATCACCCATGCCCATGAAGCGTCCCATGGGTGTGAGGCGGACCCCGACGTTTTGCGGGCCCACTTCGTCGCTGACGGCGGCGACGACTTCAAGCAGCAGGCGGGCGCGATTTTCGATGCTGCCGCCGTAGCTATCGGTGCGTTGATTGCTGTTGCTGTTGATGAACTGATCCAGCAGATAGCCGTTGCCAGCGTGAATTTCAACGCCGTCCATGCCGGCTGCAATCGCGTTGCGTGCGGCACGCCGGTAGTCGGCGATGATCTCGCGAATGCCTTCAACGGTAAGTTCCTGCGGCACCGGCACGTCGCTCCACACGCCATTGCCGGCCTCGTCGACAATGAACGTCTTTCCCGGCACCGGCATGGCGGAAGGGGCAACAGGCAGGCCGCCATCCGGCTGGAACACGGGGTGGGAAACACGGCCAACGTGCCACAGTTGAAGGAACATGTGGCCGCCTTCTTCGTGAACAGCCTTGCTGACGGCGCGCCAGCCTTCAATCTGCTGTTCCGTGTGAATGCCCGGCGTCCACGCATAACCTTGGCCCTGCTGCGAGATCTGCGTCGCTTCACTTACGATCAGTGCCGCGCTGGCGCGCTGGCGATAGTATTCGACGTTGATGTCGGTCGGCACGTTGCCCGGTTGGCCGGCGCGCGAGCGCGTGAGAGGAGCCATTGCAACGCGGTGATCGAGAGAGAGGCGGCCCAGTTTGATCGGGTTAAACAGGTGCTTGGTCATGGTGAAGCTCCGTGTGGTTGGTTGATGTGTGTAAGCGTAGGGGAGGCGGGGTTTGGGCGGAATCCCAACGGCGTGCTACACATCTTTGCGTGGTGTGCAACGGCCGAACCAGACTTTGCCGCTGAGTTCCGTATCGAAGACCTCCGCCATGCCGGTCAGACACTAGCGGCGAAGCTTCATGATTCGGTCACCCAGCGAAATGCCGAGTTCCGACATGCTGGTTCCGAGCCGCCTTTGCTGTTGCTCCCAGCCGGCCAACGCAGACTGCAGGCGCGCACCGCCTCGCGAGAGTGCCTGAGCCAGCGCCACGGCGTTCGCAGCAGCTTTGGCGGTGCTGCCCGCGGTATGCGGGCGTGGTATGTACGCAGCGTCGCCAAGCAGGATCGTCCGGCCGAAAACCATTTGTTCAACCCGAAGATCCTGAATCGCCTGGACGAAGGGTTCCTTCGTCACGTGAACGAGAACCTGCAGCGTGGGCGCGAGCAACCTGCTCGCGGCGGAACGCAGTTCGGCGATGTCGGCGTCTTTCGTCGTTCCAGGCGGCAGAGAGTTGCTGCGTTGGGTTCCGTTCCTGTCCAGCATCAAGGCGCTGAGGCTGTCGCTGGACATCGGGCGATACCAGACCCAGTTCCAGCGCCGCTTGCCGGCTTCGGTGGCGCCGTTTTCGCCGGGGACGAGATAAACCAGAATCAGATGCGCATCACCTTGCTGGAAGGTAAAGCGGTCGCGTAAAACATTCGCCGCATCGATTGGCAGTTCATTTTCTTCGACGAGACCGCGCCACGCGATATAGCCGGCATAGCTGGGCTGCGAATCGGGCAGCAACTGCGCCCGAACCGTGGAGCGCCCACCATCGGCGCCGATCAGAAGATCGCTTTCTTCGACTCGGTCGCTTTCGAAATAGGCTTTGACCGACTCCCCGGTTTGCTCGAGATGAGTGAAACGTTCGCCGGGGTGAATGACGTCGATGGGCAATGCACGCCTCATGGCGCTGTAGATGAGGCTCCATGAGGTTTGCGTCTGCGGCATATAGAACTGCTCGATGATGCGGTCGTTCTGGTCGAGATAGATGCGATCTCCCGAGTCCACGCCCGGAGAGACCGGCAGTTTTACGCCGCCGAAACGGAAGGCTTCCAGCACGTCGGGCTGCAACACGATGCCGCCGCCCCGGCTGTCGAGTTCATTGGGTGACTGCTCGAAGAGCTTGACGTCCCATCCGACCGCGCGCAGCGCAGTTGCCGTGAAAAGACCGCTGAGCGAGCCACCGATTATGGTTGCGCGCGGTCGATTGGCACGGCTGATGGAGTGCTCCTGATTGTTCTGCGTCTGATCGTTTGGCAGTGCGATGATGGACACGGCGTTCTCCTTTTATTGCCAGGTAGCGGGAGATTAGCCGTTACGTAATCAGCGGAGAATGCAGGTGCAACGCAATCCACCTTTGCAGGATTTGCAGAAAGTAGTCTTCAAAATTACTGCGGCGAACGGGGTCGCTCCGTGCATCAGATGAGTGAGCAGAAGGCGACGCGGTTTCCGCTTCCCCTTGCCTGACGCGCAAAGGTGCATTGCCTCATGCTGTGATTCTTATCGGTCGGCGGCGGCGTTATCGTGCATCTGCAATCAATCCTTTCTGGAGGTGTTCGATGAACGAGCTGAATATCGAGGTTACATACGACTTTATTTGCCCCTGGTGCTGGATCGGTGGGGAGAAGCTGAAGCAGGCCATTAGCGAAGCGAATGCCGGCGGGCAAACGAAACTCGTGTTTGTTCCCTATGAATTGAATCCGGACATGCCGGTCGAAGGCCGCGATCGCAAGGAATACCGCTCGGCGAAGTTTGGGAGCTGGGCTCGCTCGCAAATCATGGATGCTCAGGTCACCGCGGCCGGACGCCAGGCGGGTCTGGAATTCAACTACGCGTTGGCGAAGCGAACACCGAACACGCTTGCCGCTCATCGGCTCGTATGGGTGCTGCAACAGAGGCACGACGTCGCAGCGCTGGTAGAGGCGATCTTCCATGCGTATTTTTCCGCTGGACGCGACATTGGAGACATCGCCGTGTTGACGGAGATTGCCGTAGAGGCGGGCTTCGACAAAGACGAGATCGAAACGTTTTTTGCGTCGGGTGGCGGAGTCGGCGAAGTGCGCGCGCTTGAAGCTCGGGCAATTGCGCAAGGCGTCAGCTCGGTGCCGTCGGTGAAGATTGGCGACGAGGTTGTTAGCGGTGCGCAGTCCGTCGCTCTGTTTCGGGCAACACTCGAAAACGCATTGAAAGCCGGCACCACAGCGCCGTAAGCAGGGCCGCGGTGATTATGGGCCGCTCGCCTCGAAGGTTGGGCGGCAGTCCATGGTTGCCGCGGCGCTTAGCATTCTGAAATTTTAATTCGACTGCAAGGCTGCATGAGATCAGCATGCGCAGTTAGGGAAATGCAGCGGCGCCGCTCGCGCGAGGCGATTTCGACGAGCGTGACAGGATTGTCGTGGAGGCTGGGGATGGAAGGCGCAAGAGTGGTCAGGGTTCTTGGCGCTGCGCATAGCAAGGAAGCGCACGAGATCCGGGACTTCCTCGCTTGAGTACGGGTTTCAGCAGCGCCGATGTTTGGAGAGCGGCGACTGGAATCCAGGGCAGATGACAAATTGGTAATCCAGGCGTCAGTGCTCGGCAAGCAGGGCCGCGGAGAATGGGAAATCCATCAACGCGACGCGGCACAAACATCGTGATGTCTCTTCGTACTCGAATTGCGACCATCGTCGCCACCGTTGTAGCAGTATTTGTGTTGCTCGGCGCGGCAGGTTTGGCCTTCATGTATTCCGGGGTGTACGACGTTTCGGCAAGTTCCCGAGACATCCCGATCGTAGCAAAGCTGCTGCACGGAACGTACGAAGCCTCGTTGCACCGGCACGCCGGGGCCGACGTCGCGCCTGGCGACCTGCTCTCGTTTGAAAACATACGTGCAGGCGCGCGCATGTACGACGCCAGTTGTGCCCTCTGCCACGGTGCGCCTGACCGGCCACTGAGTGCCGTCGGCCAGGGTATTCAGCCCGCCGCGCCCTCGCTCCTTTCTGCGAGCCGCCGCAATAAGCCCGAGCTGATGTTCTGGACGATCAAGCATGGCGTGAACATGACGGCGATGCCTTCCTTCGGGAAGACGCAGTCGGACGAGGCGCTCTGGCAAGTGGCCGCGTTTATCTTCGCCGAGCGTGGCGTATCGAAGGATAAATACGACCTGCTCGTGCATGGTGACGATCAGGTTGGCAGCACGGCCGTATCGCTGAAAAGTCCGACGCCGCAGACTGGTAAAGACTGACGGCGCCGCTCTGGTCAACAACTTCGGTCGGCTGAATGTTTCTCATCGGGAGTTGGATCTATAACATGAAGCGCGTTGTCGTTGCTCTCCAGATTGCCGTGTTGTTGACCGCTTGTACAACAGAACCAGCGAACCATTCGCTAACCCGCGGGCCGGCTACGCGCAGCGAGACCGTCGATTACGCGGGTCACGTCTGCGGCGATCAGAACATGCACGTAAAAATACCTGTGTGCATTTTCCCTCGGGTGGTCACGCAAATGTCCGCGCAGCGTCCGCAGTCCGGTTAAGGCAAAGCATCATTGATGCGCCTGATGTCAGCTGCGGATCTGGGCGTCGGATTCCGCCACGCGTCCGCTCCTACGGCAGCGGGGATGACGCGCGCCGCTCCTGCCAGCAGCGTAAGCCGAACAGCGGCACGAGCCCATAAGCATGGTCGAGCATGTCAGACTGCAGGTTTTCGTACGGTATCCAGCGCGTCTCGTCGAGATAGAGAAAAATCTCCAATGCGACGACAGCATGAGTGGATTGCAGTTGACGGACCACGAGCGGCATGTCGTGGCGGACGACCGGGTGGTCGCGAAGATGCGCCGTCAGATAGAGACGGTACAGGCCGAGATTCGTGTGGCGTTGCGTGTCGTCGGACACAAGGTCGGCGAGTGGCCGGTCGATGCCGTTGCGCAGCCGGGCGAGCAGCGCCTCGTCGGGAAAGCACACGGTGTCGACGTCAAAATGAATCGCATGCTTGACGCGTCTACCGCCCGAGTCTGTCATGCCTCGCCAGTTCTTTACGCTGTGCGTCAGCAGGACGTAGCTCGGCAGCATGACGATCGAGTTATCGAAGTTTCGCACCTTGATGGTGTTCAGCGCGATGTCGATCACCGTGCCGTCGGCGATGAAGCCGGGCACCTCGATCCAGTCGCCCACCCGCAGCATGTCGTACGCGGTGAGCTGGATGCTGGCCACGAATCCGAGTAGCGAATCGCGGAAGATAATGATGAGGAGTGCGGTCATCGCACTGAGGCCAGTGAGGAAGTACGCAGGCGAGCGCTCCAGCAGCACCGAAATCGCGGCGATCAGCGCGATCACGTAGAGCACGATGGTGGCGACCTGCAAGAAGCTTTTGATGGGCCGCTCGCTCGCAGACGGGAAGTGGCTGTAGCGCTCGCCGACGCTGTCGAGGAACGCGAGGGCGGCGCGTAGCAGCGTGTACACCATGTAGCAGCCCGCGAGCAGCGCCAGCGGGTGCCCGAGCGCTGCAATCAGCGGGAACGTCAGTCCGGAAAGCAGGGGGGCGGCCGCATAGACGATCGCGGCAGGGACGAGCGGCGCGAGCCGATGGAAAACCTTGTGGCGCTCGGCGGCGCGCAGCCACTTGTGCCGCTCCTGGCGCGCGAGGCGGCCCACAATCTGCAGCATGATCGAGCGCGTGGCGTAGTAGCAGATGGCGCTCGCCAGCAGAATCGCGAGCAGCAGGATTGCAATGAGCAGGATCGCGACGGCCCAACTGTCGGTGTAGACCTGGAAGTGATGCCAGTCCGGCCCACCTTCAATACGCAGCGCCTTGTCGAACATGGACCCTCCCATTGCCGGCGAGCTCATTGCGCCGGCGAGATCCGGTCTGTCCAGCGGGTCGGCACGCTGCCGTGGCAAGCGTGCGGCGCCTGCCGCCGCCGGGTTTGCCACCGTGCGAGCAGGGCCGGACCGGGCGGCACGCGCATCGCACGATGGCTATTGTAGCGGTGTCGCCCGTGGCGGAGCCTTACGCCTGTTTGTACTGAGCGAACAGCCACTTGCGCATGGATTCACTCGCTTCCCGATGGAGGTTGGCCTGCGGGTACACGACGTAGAAGCCGAGCGACGTCGGAAACGAGAAATCGAAAACGCGCCGCAAACGACCCTCTGCAATATCGCGCTCGACAAGCGGCTCACTGGTCAGCGCGATACCCTGGCCCGCGATCGCCGCATCAATGGCGAGTAAGGACTGGCTGAACCGTGGTCCTTTCAATGTATCGACGCGGGTTCGTCCACCCACCACGTCGAAAAACTCGGGCCACGAATTGTGCGCATCGTGCAGCAAGACATGCTTCGCCAGATCCGAGGGGCTCCGGATTGGCGGCCCCGCGCTGAGCAATTTTGGGCTCGCCACAGCAAACATATCGAGCGGAAACAGCAACTCGCCGGTCAGTCCGGAGGGGAATGGTGGCTTGCCCAGCCGAACGGCGATGTCCACGCCGTCGGTCTGAAAGTTGGAGAGCTTCTCGTCGGCCATGACGCGGACTTCGATGTCCGGGTGCAACCGGCCGAAGTCCGACAGCCGGGGAATCAGCCATTTCGCCGCGAAAGACGGTGTAGTGCTTATAGTGAGAAACGTTGAGCGTTGACCAAGCGCTTCCGTCGCGTCGGCGATGATCAGCAGCGCGCGCTGTACCGCCGGGAAATACTCCAGTCCGTCGCTGGTGAGGGCAAGCCCCCTCGGCAAGCGTTGGAATAGCTGGACGTCGACAACATTCTCAAGATGCCTCACCTGCTGTGCAACGGCCCCTTGAGTGACGCCGAGTTCGTCGGCCGCCAGACGGAAGTTGAGGTGCCGCGCCGACGCTTCGAAGGCGCGAAGCGCGTTGAGCGGTGGAAGCCGGCGGGTTTGCAGCAGATTTTTCATGCAGTAGAAATTCTACAGTCTGACTGGAGAAATCATGATTCGACAGCATCATTCTATCGCCTTACAGTATGGCTACGGTAAGTGGATTAAAGCCCGGCGCGGCGCTCAGTGGGTATCTTGAAGGAGAACGGGATGACTGTAGAAAAAGTGGCATTGGTAACAGCGGCTGGCAAGGGCATGGGCGCGGCTATCGCACGGGAGCTCGCGGCGAACGGCTATCGCGTGGCACTGATGTCGCCATCGGGCAGTGCTGTCGAGCTGGCGAAGGAGTTGGGCGGGTTCGGTATTGCCGGGTCCGTTACCGAGGAGGCGGACATCGATCGCTTTGTTCGCGAGACCCTCGCGAAGTATGGCCGCATCGACGCGGTCGTGAACAATACGGGCCATCCGCCCAAGGGCGATCTGCTTGCCATCGAGGACAGCAAATGGCACGAGGGGCTGGATCTGATCGTGTTGAACGTCGCTCGTGTGCTGCGGCGTGTCACGCCGGTGTTTCTGCAGCAAGGTGGCGGAGCGGTCGTCAATATTTCGAGCTTCGCGGCCGACGCGCCGGAGCAGGCCATGCCGGTTTCTTCCGCGCTGCGCGCGGCACTCAGCGCATTCACGCGCCTGTATGCCGATCGTTACGCCAAGGACAACATCCGGATCAACTCGGTTCTGCCAGGCTTTATCGACAGCTGGCCGGAGACGCCTGAAATCGTCGCGCGCATTCCGGTCGGCCGTTTTGGCAAGACGCAAGAGATCGCTAAAACGGTAGCGTTCCTGTTGTCGGATGGCGCCGGCTATATGACCGGCCAGAATATTCGCGTCGACGGCGGCATCGTGCGAGCGTTGTAAAGCGCGCTCGTTATCATTAGCACTCACTATGGCCGCCCTCATGAAGGCAGCCATAGCGAGCAAGCGTGGATCCAGCCGGAATCCGATTAGCGGAAGCCGTAGACCTCGACCTTTTTCCCCTCGAATTGTTCTTGCACACCTTGCTGGCAATTCGGTGGACACATGATGCCGTCCGGCGTCGAGCCTCCCGTGCCGATTGCCCTCGACACAACCGATTCGATGAGCGTGCCGTCCTGAGCGATGACGATCTGCAGGTCAGTTTCCGTGCCGGCCGGCACGGGGCCTCCCGCGGTATAGATGACACTCATGGTGCCGGTGCAATCGGAGTTCACTGTGTAGGTGCCGGTCTGGTACGGATTGAATGTAGTCTGCCCCCCTTTCGGCAGCCCGTTGATGACCCCATAGTCGGTGCGTGAATAATTGCCCCTGCCATCGAACTTAATCAGGGCGACGTCGTCAAGGGTCAACGGACTGGCGAACGGATGCAAGGCATTATTTGAATCCAGTAATCCAAGAATCTGTCCGTGACCGGTAAACCCATACGCTCCCTTTAGCGTCTCCTTTGAACAATGGTTCTCGGCCTGCGCGGCGCCGCTGAGCGAGAGAAGTGCAACGGCAGTTGCCGACAAAGCGACTAAATGCTTGATCTTCATGGTCATCTCCTTGCCATCGAATCAGGTTCTTAACATCACGGCGAGCAGGGGCCCTTTTTTGCCCGCGGGTTTAGGCGCCCTATGGCAAACCAATGGAAATTTCGAACGGCCGCAGTGATCCGTGGCTGATGCCATTTGCCAGGTATGGGATGAGAGAACGAGCGACCGCCAATGTGGCCGGCTGTTCCGGTGTGTGCGGCGAGAATGCCTGGGCGCAGGTCGAAGCAATGAATGTCGAAACGCTTCACCAGGCGGTTTTTTTCCGCTTGGCGTTGGCAGGCACGTGCAAAAGAGGTGCACGAAAATCCGCGCAATGGTGACTTCGTGAGTCCGCCACGCTTTAAGGTCGCGTAGCAAAAAATGGTGTAATCGACACTATTCGCGGGGCGCCAATGAAAATCGGACAAAAGACAGGCGCATTCAGAATCGCGCGTGCCCACATTGAATGTCACCCGTAACGCCGCGGTATCGTTGCACGACGAAGGCTTCCGCTTTCGAATAGATGACATAGTCGACTTGGCTTTGCATGGGGCCGGACTAAGCGTTAAAACGCTAAGTCCGGCCGACAGGAGGCGGCGATGACCGAGACATCCGTACTTCGATCCCACTGGTTCACGATGCTGCTGCTACTTGCGTCGACGCTGTCGGCGTCGCGGCCCGCGCGCGCCGAAGATCCCCTTGCACGCGATGTGAATGGACTTACGTTCGATCAGTTCATCCAGAAGACGCTTGATGACTATGGGGTGCCTGGGGCGGTTGTCGTCGTGGTGAGCGACAAAGGCACGGAGTTCCTGAAGGGGTACGGCGTGCGCCGTCGTGGCGAAACAGCGCTTGTCGACGGAGATACGCGATTTCAGATTGCGTCTATGAGCAAGTTCATCGCCGCGACGGCGGTCGGAGCATTAGTCGATCGGGGCGTGGTGTCCTGGGACGCGCCGGTCACGACTTTTTCGCCTGACACCGTGCTCGCCGAGCCGTACGCCACGCAGAACGTCACCCTGCGCGATTTCTTTGCACACCGCACCGGGCTGCCGGCCTATACAGACGACCTCCTTCCCCAACTCGAGTTCAGCTTTGACGAGCTGCTGCACCGCGCGCGCTTTCAGCCATTCGACCATAGCTTCCGGTCGCGATGGGCGTATTCGAACTACGGTATTTTTCTTGGGCAATACAGCGCTGCACGGGCGGCCGGAATGAGCCCCCCGCAAGTGCTGTCGAGCACGATGCTGGAGCCGCTCGGCATGACGCGTAGCGGTCCGGTACAGGCGGAACTTTTCAAGGACGACAACCGGGCAACGGCGCATAACATCGACGGCACGGTCATGCCGTACGAGAACGTCGACAAATTTAGTGGTGCGGGCGCGATCGTATCGACGGGCCATGACATCGCACGGTGGATGACGATGCTGCTCGCGCAAGGCACTTTCGAAGGCAAGCCGGTTTTGAGCAAGGACACCGTGACGGAGATCTTCGCGGCGAGCATGGTGCAAGGCCCTGGTGGTCCGCTGAACGATCCGAATGACTCGGCCGGGCTGGGCTGCGAGAGCTACCACTTTCTTCGCTGGCGCGTGATCGAAAAGAATGGCGCGCTGAACGGCATGCGCACCATCGTCACGCTGGTTCCGGAGCGAGACATTGGCATCGCCATCTTTGCCAACAAGCAGATGACGGTATTTCCGGAGGCCGTCCGCGCGGAGTTTCTCGAGCGTGTGCTCGCGCCGTCAGGCAGAGACTTGCAAAAGCAGATTCACGAGGAACAAAAGGGATGGTTTGCGCTTCTCGATGTGCCCAAGCCGCCGCCCGATGCGAAGCCGCTATCACGTGATCTTGACGCCTTCGCGGGTCCCTTTGTCAGCCCGCTGTATGGATCGCTAACGGTGGTTCGCAACGGCGAAAGCCTTGCCGTGAAGGTCGGTGCGCATGATTATCCCGGGCAGTTGACGCATTGGTCGGCCGACTCTTTCCTGATCACGTTCGAGAATCCCGACGTACCACCCGGACTTCTCACGTTTGCGTTCAAAGAAGGCAATCCGCGTGCCACCGGCTTTGACGGCAGCAGGGTGCCGAACGTCTACACGACCAGCTACGGGCACTTTGATCGCGCGCAATAGCGTCGAAGGCGAAGCTGCCCGATTTACGAAGCGCGCCCGAACACCGCCGTGACCACCATCGTGCAAAGCGCGCCGACCATGGCGCTAATCAGCACGCCAAGGACCAGATTCGTTCCGATGTACTTGCTAAACCAGTCGTCTGTGACCCAGACGCCATTCTTCGTGAACCACGCACTGCCATGAATCGTGACGATCACACTGTCCGGCTTCAGTTCGAGTTTCGTGGCACGCAACAGCCCGCTGGTCGAACAATCCTGAATCGCCGGACTCCGTAGCGGCCGATAATCCGCTTCCTCACTCGCCGCACACGCGAAGAGCGTATCGGTGCTGCTGTCGGACAGCCGCACGGCGGCGCTGCGCAAAGGCAGACCGGAACTGGCCGCATCGGGATCTTCGGCCCCGCCGAGATGCAGGACCGAAGCAGGCTTTCTGGACGGAAAAGTCAACGTGAGCGCATGGTCCTCCTGAACCAGGACAGTCAGCGCAACGGCTCCGGGAACGCGTGCGGCCGGCTGGTTGGCGACGCGCAACTCTTTCTGTTCCGCGACGGCAGGCGCCGTGCCGCCGTCGCCGAGCAGAACGGCGAGCTGAACCTTCAGCGGGGCATGATGTGCAACGATGTTCAACCCCGGATGCGGCCCTTCGCCAATGTGGGCGATCTGCACGTCGGCGATGCCGGAGCCCGGTTCCAAGGCAATGTCGATCATCGTGTGGCCCGTTCCCGCTTGCGCGGTCGTCCAGGATAGCGCGCCGTCGGACGTCGGCATCGTTAGCGCGAAGTCATCGTGTAGTGACTTGACCGTCTGGTCATCGAGATGCGCGCCGTCGAAGCGCACGTCAACGCCCTCGTTGTCGGCACCCTCGACAGCAAGCAGCGGCCCCGGCGCGAGCGGTTCGAGAACGAGCCGGTCTCCGGCTGCCACTTTCCACGGATCCGGCGGAAGAGGGCGGCTAACGGGCCGGCTGGTCGCGTACCAGTAGAGCGCCGCAAGCGCGAGCAGCGCAATCAGCGCGATGCCTGAGCGCCTGATGATCACGCGCGCGGCGGGCGTGACCGGACGCGCCCGCGCTCGCGCCGGGGGATGGGGTTTTGCTCGGCGGTTCATTGCTTCACGATGTGTACGGAGTCCGGCGAAATCGCGCCAGCCCAGCTCTTTTCGTCATTCAGCGTGTCCCAGACTCGCACCTGCAGACGATAGACGCCCGGCACCCTTGCACCGCCCCCATCCTTGCCGTCCCAGCTCCCGCTGTGCGTTCCTTTCTGCAAGGGATCGTGCGGCGTCGCGCCGACGAGTTGCACGCTCACCTGGTCTGGCGCCGTCACTTCGAAGCGAAGTATTTCTTCCGTACCACGGCCAAAGTCGCGAATGGTGCTGTAGCCGATCGAAGCCGATTCCTGCGGAAACCGCGGTGCGGACGGTCCGAACTGCAGGTTGTTGACCGCGACGGACCCAACCGCGCGCGGCCCGCCGCCAATGCCATAGATGGCAATGGGAGAAAACGGGCGCGCTGTTTGCCGGTCGCCGCCGGTGGCTGACGTGCACGCCCGCTGCACCGAATAGACGGCATATTGGCCCGGCTGGGGGCTGGGGCCTATCTCGTCGGGAAGCGGGACCTTGATGACATGCCGGCCGGCGCGGCCGTCCGCGTCCAGCATGATGCTCGGATACGTTTTCTCGCCCGCGCTGAGCGCGAGCCATGTGCAACTGTCGGGGCGCGGTGCGACGTCGATCACGAAAGGCCAGCCGCCCTGCATGAATCCTTCGACGGTAAATGACCCGGCGCTCAGCGACACTGGAAATTGAGGGCCGTACTTCAGCAGACTCTCCGCGTCAGGTTTGGGCCGCGGATCAGGTGGCTTGGGACGCGCTTCGGACCCGCCCTCCGGACGATTGAAGAGCCACTGCAGCGGAATGGATACCGACGGCCCACCGCCGCCTTGCGGACGGTCGTATCCCCCACCCGGCGCTCTCTGCGCATGGGCCAAGAGCGGCCCAAGAGACAGGCACATAATCACGACGCGGCCGGCGGTGCCAAGCCGCCGCGAAGAGATGCCGGGATGCCGCTTCATGATGCTTCTCACATGGCAAGTGCCTATGCCTGCAACCTCACTGCTTCCGCTCTTTCGTCCTCGTCTGCAGCATCCGCACTCGCGCCATGGCAGCGTGGTCGGTGATCGTGCTGTCGTATAGCTTTGCCAGATCGGCTTTCAGCGCGGTACGCGAATCGCCGTCGAGATATACCATGTGGCCCGACGGATAGTATTTGAGAGTCAGGTTCTGACGTACTGCGGCGTTCTGCAACGGCATGTTCTGCAGATCCATTGTGGTCTGGTAAAAAGGCGTGACCGCGTCGTAGTAACCGTTCGCGGACAACACCTTCAGATCGACGTTCAGCGCCATCGTCGCCGCGAGATCGCCCGCGGTGTACAGCACGATATTGCCGTTCACGTCCTTGCCTTTCTGCGCGCCTGTCGGGTCGATGTGGCCGAAGTCCCAGTTCGCGAACGCCTGATCATTGAGGTCGGTGAAGGGCGTCACCGACGTGTACTTGAGCGTGTCGTTCAGATAGGTGTTCCACATCGCCGTGTAGACGCCGCTGACCGCGGTCATCGTCGGGTCGTTGCCGCCCGAGTTCGGATTGATCGTCGCGGCAATGCCGGTTCCCACGCCGGTCACCCGGCCGTCGTATGAGCCCAGTTCGAGGCCGTCCGATGCCATCAGGGACACCAGGAAGGCCATATTCCCGATCGCGTTCTGCGCGGCGACGTCGAGGCTCCAGCTATCGAGCACCACGGGCGTAATGCCGATGAAATCGCTCAGCTTCTGCACGGTCGCGGCGTCGGCGTTCGGAAACGCCGCGACGGCTTGCGCATAAGGCGTCTGCGCGAACGGAATCACGCTTTGCACATACGACGGCAGATCGGCGGGCGGCGGGGCAACGTTGATCTTCTTGTGATACCACGCGTCGGCGGCGCACGTCGGCAGGAGTCCGACAGGATTGCCGGCCTGCGAGTAGTCGAGAATGGACGATTGCAGCGTCACGCCGTTCAGATCGATGCCGGCTTCGTGCAGCAGATAGGCAAGCACACAGCTGCGAGCCGTGCCATACGATTCACCGAACAGGAATTTGGGCGAATTCCAGCGATCGTAGACGGTCAGAAACCGCTCGATGAATTGCCGCAATGAAGCGGCATCCTGGTCGACGCCCCAGAAGTTCTTGTTCGTGTTCGGCGCGATAGCCGCGGAATAGCCGGTGCCGACCGGATTGATGAACACCAGGTCGCTTCTGTCGAGCAGGCTGTCGGGATTGGGCTCCATCGTGTAGGGCGCGGCCGGCGTGAATTTCGGCATGTCGGTTTTGATCCGCTGCGGCGCGAACGATCCGAGCAACAGAAACACCGACGACGAACCCGGTCCGCCGTTATAGAAGAACGTGACCGGCCGGGTGGAGAGGTCCGCCCCGTCGGCGGTGAATGCCACATAGAAAATCTTCGCCGACGGCTGCGCGCTGACAGGGTCTCGTGCGACCAGATGACCGGCGTACGCCGTATAGGCAATGGCCTTCCCGCCGAGCTCCACCTGATGATGCGTAATCGCTGCCTGCTCCGTGCTGTCGCTGATCGAGTCGCCGGGACCGCTGCCGTATGCGAGCGGATCGGAGTACGGTTGATCAGGTGAGGGGACACTGGGTGCTGTTGACATTTGTCACACTCCCGGAATATCGGATCGATGAACCACACCGGTTCTTTGCGGATGCACCAAGCCTCCGCCCGCTGCATAGGCAGCGTGAGCCTGGCGGCAAGCAATACGTCGAGCGCCGGCCAGACGCCTCGTCGGGCAGCGCCCTCGCGGACGCTCTTCCAATATCGGAACGATTCATCACACTGGATTTTTTAACATGCGCAGATCCGTTCCGGCAGTGGCGTAAATGCGCCGCTGCGCGGCTTACGGTTTCGTCGCCGAAGCCTTTGCACGTGCACGTAATGCCTGCCATGCAGCTGTTCGCGTGCGGATGTAGTTGTCGTAGTCATCGCTCGTTCTGAGCGCGGGCATCTGGTTGTGCACATACCCCTGACTGTCGGGAACCGGCAATCGCGACACCAGTTCGGCCTGAATCATTTGCAGATGCGAAGGCACATCCGCGTCAGGAAACACGGTGCCTGATGTCGGCACCTTCACTCCGGCAAGCGGATTGTCCGTGCGCGGCTGCGAGAGCGTGAAGACCGCGCTGACATCCGGCGCGGCTGCATCTCTCGCGGTGAGCGGCGGCAGGTTCCAAAGCAGCTCGACTGTCTTCAGGATGCTGGTGTGGTCGAGCGGAGTTCCCGTTTCGGGCACCCTGAAGACGGTGCCCGCCTCGATCCAGGGTGATACGAGCACCGTCGGCACGCGCACGCCGAAGCGCTTGAAGTCGAATCCGAATTCGCCCGCGAGGCCGTCGGGTGCAACGGCGGTCGCAGGCGGCGGCACATGGTCGTAATTGCCGCCGTGCTCGTCGTAGGTGATGATCAGCAGTGTCTGATTCCAGTTCGGCCCAGTGAAGACGGCCTGGTAGACGTCGTGAATCAACTGCTCGCCCAGCGCCACATCGTAGTTGGGATGCTGGCTATTGCCCTTGGGACTCCAGCTCGGCTCCAGAAAACTGAAGGCCGGCAACGAACCGGCTTTGGCCGCCGCCTGGAAATCGGTGAACAGCCCGAAGTGCGATTCGTCCGCATTGGTCACGTCGGGAAAATTGTGGCGCGTCATCGGCGGCGTGTCATAGCCGTAGATGACCCAGCTCCGGTTGGCATCCGATAGCCGGCCAAAAATGCTGGGGCAGGTGAACGTCTTGGCCACATCGTCCATATGCCCCTGACTGGTCCCCGCGCAGGTGAACGCGCGATTCGGCATCGTTTCCGTCGGCACCGAAGCGTACCAGTGGTCACAGACAGCATAGCCGCTGGCCAGCCCGGACAGGACGGGGAGCATGGCCGGCGTGAACATCCCCATGATGCCGGTCGCGACCGTGCCCGGCAGGATCGACCAATGCTTGTTCGCTTCCCACGAGAGCGTTTGCGCGAAGTCCTGCACGAAGCCGCCATTGTTCGGCTGCTGTCCTTGCGCGACGGTGGCGGTTCCGTACAGTTGCACGTTGGTTGCCGCATACCCCTCGCCAGGATCGGCGCCGGGCATGAAATACGCGTTCTGGTCCGTGGGGGCGATCTTGAACACCGCGACCGCGTTACCCTGGCTATCGCGATTGCTTTCCTCGCCTGTGAGGCCTTCGAATGGCTGCCCCGTCGGTGATTTGTTTCCCTGAGCCGCGTAGAGAAACCCCAGCATCTGATCGAACGAACGGTTTTCGAGCATCAGCACGACAATGTGCTGAGTCGACGAGAAGGCGGCCGCATTCATGTTGAGCTTTCCCTATTTGCGGTTGGTCAGAACGGATCCGGCAGGTCACCCGCCGCAACACATGCAAAGCGCACGGTTCGACTCCGATAGTTTCCGCTGATGTGCGCGTAGTGGAAGCGCTTCACGTCGAGCGCCGACTGTATGCGCGCTAGTCGATCCGGATACGCGCCTCGACTCGCGATCCGGAGGACGAGAGCAAATGACTCCCCCTGTGACACTTCAATGGCATGCCTCAGGCATAAACGAGCCATTTGAAAACGATTAGCGTGACTGTCACTAAAGTTACATGGACAACGCTAATTTTCCCCCGCAAGCCAGCACGGCCGGCGTTGGAAGATCGGTCCTGTCGAATTGATCTGCTCACGAGATTCGCTATTCAAGCTAGAACCCCGCAATTCGAAAGTCAAGGATACGGCTGTCTACGAAGAACGCCTCATTCCGGCACTTGCGCCACCATGCGGTAGCACACCTGAATCACGCGCAGCAGTCGGTGTGCGGTTTATGCAACACGCGGCGCTCGAACTTTTTTTAACAGACAGCCGCGCCAGACTTTGATAGCCTCTGTTGTGGAAGTGCATCCGACGACAGGAGGGCTTCACCATGCTGCGATGGCTTGTCAACTGGGCTTCACATCACGCGCCGACTCCCGAGAAACAGGCGGAACGTGCCTTGAACGAACTGCGCATGGAACTGTTTCAGGCCGAACAGCATGTGCTGGATGCGCAATTACGGGTGGATTACTACCGGGCCCGGCTAACCTTTCTGGAAGAGGTAACAAAGAAAGGTATCGAGCAGGTATCCGATGAGCGGAAAGGCTTACACGAGCCGGCACCGGCGTTGAGACCGGGGCTGAAACTGACCGCGGCTCAATAGCTTTTGCATCTTGAGTAAGACGTTCTCATTCGGCATTGCGGCCGGACATTTCTACCGCCCGAAATAATGTTCTCCGTGCGCCCCCGCAAGGGGGCGCACGCCATGCCATCAGGCGGTATCAAGCCGTCGAACCACCATCCACGCTGATGTTCTGGCCGTTGATGTAGTGTCCCGCGTCAGAGACGAGCAAGACCGCCAGGCCGGCCACATCCGCGGGCTCGGCGATGCGCCGCATAGGAATCGTCGAGACGGTCAATTTTTCGCGCTCCGGATCCTCCCAAAGCATGCGGGAGAAGTCGGTGCGCACCGCGCCCGGGTTGATCGAATTAACGTTGATGTTCGACGGTCCGAGTTCGACTGCGAGGTTGCGCACGAGCTGATCGATCGCCGCCTTCGCCATGCCGTACAACCCGAGCAGGCCCGTGCCACGCTTTGCAGCGCGGCTCGACATAAAGACGATCGAGCCGCTCTTGCGTTCGATCATTTGCGGAGCCAGCGCGAGGGCCAGCGCCAGGCTGCCGCGGACCCCGTGGGCCATGGTTGTGTCGAACTGCTCCGGCGTCTGGCCGAGCACCGAGCCGGCGGGCGGATCTCCCGCCGCATTGAGCACGAGTGCATCGACACGGCCGAATGCGGTGAGCGCATCGGTCGCAAAGCGCTGCACGCTGTCAGGATCCGTAATGTCGCAAGCGAATGCCGCGACTTCGAATCCTTCTTCTTTGCGCAACTGCGCAGCGGCGGCGTCTGCTGTTTCCTGGCTGCGCCCGGTAATGACGAGCTTCGCGCCAGACGAGCCGAGGGCCCGCGCGATCGCCAGCCCCATGCCCTTGGTGGACGCCGTTACAACAGCGACTTTCCCTGTGAGATCAAACAGCTTGTTCACGATGGACGCTCCTTATTTGTCAGACATTTAACTTGCGGTTGCAGTACGCCGGTCAACGAACTTCGACGATCCGGCGAGGTGTTTTAAAGTGCATATACACTAGTAAATGAATATGGTATCAGTCTTGGTGAAACCTTGCAGCGTGTTTGTTGCAGCGGTTTTTCTCCCTAGTGGAAGCGATCAGGAGGTTAAGGCAAAAAGAAAATTTCTAGTCCGAACTAAAAATACATGGCATCGCCGCCTTGCGTCGGGCGAAGCCACAGCATAGCGCTTAGGCGCAAACCTTGCTGATGCCTCATCGCCACGATCCCTGCGACCACGACCCTAATATTCCCGCCACGGCAGCGTAATCGAGGACGCTCGCTCAGACACGCTCATCCTCAAGCGAAATTGTTCGGATGGAGAGAACGATGAATTCTTTACCGAGCATTTTTCCGCGTGATCCGTTCAGATATCTTGTCAAGCATGAATGCATCGTCGTGATGAGGTAATCAGATGGACAACGCAATAACGGAGTGTGTCGGCACTGATCCCGCGCCATTAGAGCGCGACGGCAAGGCCTCGTCTGTGAAGGATGAGGGCGCCGCGGTGTCGGCGGCGGCGCAGCGCAGTGCGTTGTATGCGCTGGCGCTGGGTACCTTTGCAGTGGGTACGGAAGGCTTCATGATCGCCGCAATCCTGCCCAGCATCGCCCATTCGTTGTCGATATCCGTGCAGGTCGCGGGTCAGCTCGTCACGATCTTCGCGCTTGTGTATGCGGTGAGCTCTCCGTTCCTCACAGCGCTGACTGCCTCGCTCAGTCGCCGTCATCTGCTGATGCTTGCGCTGGCTGCCTTCATGGTGGCGAATCTGGTCGCTGCGCTGGCGCACAGCTTCTGGGCGCTGGCGGCGGCGCGAGTGCTGCTCGCGCTAACCGCCGGACTCTACGTCCCCAACGCCAATGCGGTAGCAGGCGCCATCGTGCCGGCCGCGTGGCGGGGGCGGGCACTGGCCATCGTCAACGGAGGCATCACGGTCGCGGTTGCCATCGGTGTTCCGCTGGGGGCCGTCGTCGGCGTGCATGTTGGGTGGCGCTACACGTTCGTCGCCGTTGCCGTGCTGTCGGCGATTGCGCTGACGGTACTGGGCGCCATCCTGCCGCGCAATATTGCGGGTAGTCCGCCGGCCAGCATACAGACACGCCTTGCGGTCGCGACCATGCCGGGCGCTTTCGAAGCGCTAGGCACAACGACGCTGTGGGCAACCGGTGCCTATGCGGTCTATACGTACGTCTCGCCTTTTCTTGCGTCTGCGACCGGGCTGGGTGCGGACCGGGCAGGTCTCGTCCTGACGCTGTTCGGCGTCGCCGCGCTGGGTGGCGTAGCCCTCGGTGGAATCGCCAACGATCGCGTCGGCGCGCGCCGCGTTCAATCATTCAGCCTGCCGGTCATGGCGACGACGTTTGCAGCGCTCAGCGTGTCCGCGTGGTTGTTCGCGCCACACGCGCTGCCCGTCATCGTGCCGCTGGTGGCGTGCTGGGGCCTCAGTGCATGGGCTTTCTATCCGCCGCAGCAGAACCGGCTGATCGACGTCGCCGGTGCGCAGAACACGCCGGTGATTCTCTCGCTGAATGCGTCTTTCATGTACCTGGGCTTCTCGCTCGGTGCCGCAATTGGCTCGCTCACGATCACGTTGCTGTCGATCACGTGGATCGGTGCAGTCGGAGCCGCATGCCTGCTGGGTGCGATGGCGTTGTCGCGTCTCGCCTGGGCACGTTCCCGCTCACTTTCCTGATTGGAGTTATTCATGAATGATCTGCTTGCTCTTGCTGTCGCCGCCCATGGCGGTCTCGATCGCTGGAACTCGTTCCGTACATTGACCGCCGAAGCGTCCATCGACGGTGGTCTCTGGCACATGAAGCAAGTGCCGGACATGCTGAAGCACGCAACCTTCGAGATTGGCACACACGAAGAGCACATGAGCATCGCGCCGTTTCCGGCCCCCGATCAACGCGGCCTGTTCCTGCCGAACCGCGTCTGGGTCGAGAAGCCGGATGGCACGGTCATTGATAGCCGCGACAATCCCGAAGCGTCCTACGCCGGCCATACTGAGGAAACGCCTTGGGACAAGTTCCACGTCAGTTACTTCACCGGCAAGGCGATGTGGACTTATCTCACGTCGCCTTTCCTCTACATCTACCCGGGATTCGAGACCGAAGAGATCGAACCGTGGCAGGAGGACGGTGAGGTCTGGCGGCGCCTGAAGGTGACGTTTCCCGACTACGTGGCGAGCCATACGCGCACGCAGATCACGCATTTCGGCCCCGATGGCTTGATGCGGCGCCACGACTATACGGTCGACGTTCTTGGCGGCGCCCCCGGTGCCAATTACGTTAGCGGCTATCGCGAAGTGCAGGGCATCATGATGCCCACGAAACGCCGCGTGTATGCGTACGATCAGAACGGGCAGAAGGTGCCGGAGCCCGTCCTGGTGTCGATCGACTTCGGTCAGCTGACGTTTTCGTGACGAGGCGTCTTGCCTGTATGGCCTTCGCCCGACTGCTTACGGTTGGGCGGCCAGCGCCGCGGCGTGATCGATAACGCTGGCAAGCTTGACGTCCAGTTCACGCCCTATCGCCGTGACATCCGCATTGCCGAACTGGCCGAACAGCGTGGAGGGCTGGTCGTACTCCACCCTCACGACGCCGGGCGCAATTTCATAGACCAGCACGGATAGCGGGGCGTAAAGGCCCGCGCGGATATCGTGCCGGGTCATCTGCAACGCCACGCGCGGGTTGCCGATGATATAGCGGATGGCGTGCCTGGGAGCGCCCGCCAAACTGAGCAGGACTCCGTGATTTGTCGTCGAGAAGATCATCAACCCTTGATCACCTTCCATCTTCGCAAGACGAGCGTCTGCTGCGGTCGGATCGGTTTGCACGAGGGTCTTTAACGAAGTTGGGTCGAAACGGCCCAGCAAGGCTTCCAGGTGTCGCGTGAACGAATCGAAATCGACCTTGCTTTCGAGGCTCACGTGGGTGACTTCAATCTGCTGGCCCGAGGTTCGAACCAGTGAATCCGAGCGCGTTGCGGTTGAGGGCGACTCGCTGCTCGCGTCCGTAGAAAGCACGCCAAGTCCAATCATGGCGGCGATGGGGGCAACCCGTACTAATCTCATTACGTTCCCTTTTACGATTGGCGGACCGCGTCAGCGAGCGCCCGGCTGAGCATCACTTTCGCCAGTTGGATGCGGTATGCACCATCGGCAAATCCATCTTCGAGCGGTGTCGTGCCGCCAAAAGCCAGTTCGACGAGGCGGGCGATCTCTTCTGCCGAACCCGTGAATCCGTGGCCTAGCTCGATCTCAGCCGCACGCGCGCGGAATGCTGTTTCAGCCACCCCAGTTACGCCAATCATGCCGCCCGTACAAATGCTTCCGCCGTAGCGCAAGGCGACCGCGGCCGCGGCGACGGCATAACCCGAGGAGGGATGGCGGAATTTCCGGTAAGCCACCCGATCAGGACCGGGCAACGGGATGAGGATGCGCGTGAGCAACTCGTCCTGCTGTACCGCCGAAGTCATGAAACCGACAAAAAACTCGTCGGCGGGTACCTGTCGTGTACCGTCGGCGCTGGTGATTTCCATTCGCGCATCCAGCGCAAGCATGACCGCCGGCCAGTCTGCCGACGGATCGGCATAAACGAGCGAGCCGCCGATGGTGCCGCGATTGCGCACGGTCGGGTCCGCAATGACGCTTGCCGCCATCCGGAACAACGGAGAAAGTTCGGCCAGTTGTGAATGATCGCCAAGCTTGGCATGGGACGTCGCAGCACCGATTGCAATGTGATCGGAATGGATCTCGATGCCGTGCAGTTCGGGCAGTCTGCCAATGTCGATAAGCAGGGGCGTACTGGCAAGGCGCAGCTTCATGAGCGGGAGCAGCGAATGGCCGCCGGAGAGCAATTTGGCATCGCGCTCGCTGGCGAGCATGGCGAGTGCATGCGCCACACTGGTGGCTCTGACGTAGTCAACAGGGTAGGGGATCATGCGTGGCTCCGGGTTGCAGTCTGAATTGCGCGCCAGATTTTTGGCGGCGTGAGCGGCATGTCGAGATGGGTAATGCCAAACGGTTTCAGCGCATCACAGACAGCGGACACGACCGCGGGCGGCGCGCCAACGCAGCCCGCCTCACCAATGCCCTTTGCGCCGAGCGGATTGGTGGGCGAGGGGGTGATATGAAAGTCCGTACGCATACGGGGAATTTGCTCGATGCGAGGGAATCCGTAATCGAGCAGTGACCCGGAAAGAAGCTGCCCGCTCTCGTCATATCGGGCTTCTTCATAGAGTGCCTGTCCAATGCCTTGCGCGATGCCGCCGTGCATCTGGCCGTGGCACAGCAAGGGATTGATCAGTACGCCGACGTCGTCGACTGCAACATAATCAAGAATGCTAACTACGCCGGTATCGGCGTCGACCTCTACGACAACCGCATGGCATCCGTTTGGCGCGCCCATTCCGGTGGGTTCGTAGAACACGCGCTCATCCAGGCCGGCCTCAACGTCGCGCGGGAGTTTGCTCGCCACGTAGGCCATTCTGGCCACTTCGGCGAAGGACGCCGTGCCGCCGGCTTCCGTGGAAAATACGCCGCGAGCGTAACTGACAGCTTCTTCCGGGACCCCAAGCATGAGCCCCGCGATTTTCTTTGCTTTTGCGAGAATCTTGCCCGCCGAGACATAGGCGGCCGAGCCTCCTACCGGCATGGAGCGTGAGTTGAAGGTGCCGTGCCCGGCGAGGACGCGGTCCGTATCGCCTTGTACAACGTCGATGTCGTCCATCGGCAATTGAAGCACTTCACCCACGATCTGGGCGTAACTCGTGGCGTGACCATGGCCCTGCGGCATCGATCCGCTGAACAGGGTGACCTTGCCGTCGGAATGCATGCGCACGTGCGCGCTTTCCCAGCCACCGCGGTTGAATCCCACATGGCGCAGGAGCTGGGAGTTGCCCATGCCGACCACTTCCATGTAGCAGATCACGCCAATGCCGATATACCGGCCTTCCTGACGCAGGGCCGCCTGCCGTTCGCGCCAGCCTTCGTAGTCGATCATCTCCGTCGCTCTCGCCAGACAGGCTTCATAGTCGCCGTTGTCCCATTTGCTGCGAGCATTGTTATGCGGCTGATACGGAAACTGGTGAACCTGTACCAGGTTCAGGCGGCGCAGCGCGACGGGATCCATATCCAGGGCGTTGGCTACCGCATCCATGGTGCGCTCGATGATATAAGCAGCCTCCGGCCGCCCTGCGCCGCGATAGGCATCGACAGGCGTGGTGTTGGTTGTCACGAGATCGACCTGCACGTCGACATTGCCGATGACGTAGTTGCCCGTCACATAGGTCGCCGTGTTGATGGTCGGGATGCCGGTTCCCATGTTGGACAGATAGGCGCCCAGGTTGGCGTACGAGCGGACTTTGATACCGAGTACCTTGCCCGCATTCGTGACAGCGGCGTCCACGTATTCCACGTGATCGCGCCCGTGCGTCGTGGCCACGTGGTTTTCGCTGCGCGTTTCGGTCCAGCTGACGGGGCGGCCGAAGTTCCGGGAGGCGAAGGCGACCAGCACCTCTTCAACGTAGAAGTGCATCTTGCAGCCGAAACCACCGCCGATATCCGGCGCCACAATGCGTAGGCGATGCTCGGGCCAGCCCAGCGTCTCCGCGATCCATCGGCGGGACATGTGCGGTACCTGGCTTGGCAGAATGAAGGTAAGCCGTTCGTCGATTGCGTCGTAGCTGGCGCAGAGTGCGCGAGGTTCAAGCGGGTTGGGAATCAAACGTTGGTTGACGAGGCGAATGGACACGACACGGTCGGCCGCTTTTACGGCTTCTTCGTAGTCGCCGCCCTTGACCTTGTAGACGCCGATAAGATTGCCGGGGACGTTGTCGTGAAGTTGCGGCGCGCCGTCCTTCAGCGCGGTTTCCGCGTCCACCACCACGGACAATTCTTCATAGTCGACCTGCACGAGTTCGGCGGCGTCGGCCGCCAGTTCGCGCGTCTCGGCCACCACCAGCGCTACCGCTTCGCCTGCGTACCGTACGCGCTCCGCTGGCAGCGGTGGGTGAGGCGGAACGATGGAATCGCCGACAACCCAGTTCGGGCGAATATCACCAATTTTCCCGGCGATGTCGGCGTGGGTCAGCACGCCCACCACACCCGGCAACGCGCGCGCGGCGGCCGTATCGATCTGGCGGATCCGCGCATGCGCGAAAGGCGACCTGACGAAGGCGGCGAATACCATTCCGGGGAATTGGTAGTCGTCCGTAAAACGACCCTGTCCGCTCATCAGGCGCTGGTCTTCACGCCGTTTGACCGGCTTGCCGATGTATTGCGTGCCGACGTTTTGCTGTCTGTCATTCATGGCTCGCCTCCGCGACCGGTTGGCCCGTGCGCTCGTTCAACCGTTGCGCGGCCAGCAGGACGGCATCCACGATGTTCTGGTACCCGGTGCAGCGGCACAGATTGCCATGCAGCGCGTGCCGCACCGCTTGTTCCGAAGGGTCCGGCGTATTGACCAGCAGCGCGCGCGCAGCCATCAGCATGCCCGGCGTACAGAAGCCGCACTGAAGCCCATGGCACTCGTTGAAAGCCTGCTTCAGCGCGCTGACAATCGAATCCTGCTCCATGCCTTCAATCGTGTGCACGCTGCAGCCTTCGGTCTGCACCGCCAGCACAGTGCACGAGCGAGCGGTTTTCTGGTCGATTAGAACCGTACACGCGCCGCACTGTGACGTGTCGCAGCCGATATGCACGCCGGTCAATCGCAATGAATCTCGCAAGACGTGGACGAGAAGCCGCCTCGGTTCTGTGTCAATCGTGCGCGGCGCGCCATTGACGGTGTTGTGTATCTGCATGAGTGTCATCCTGTCCCGTTGTCTGCATGTCTCGCCTGGCAGGCCTAAGCCTTTCACCAAGGTGCCCATTCGTACGATGTTGAGCGCCGCGCCAAGTGGATCGGTCAGGTACCGGCATCCACTTGCCACCTTTTTATATGATAACCATCATATATCAGGGCGAAGCAAATCCGTTGGCTCGCTTACCTGCCGCTCGAACTGCGCGAAAAAGTCGGCGAGGAACTTGTTGGCCACTGAGCCAATGAGGCGTGAGCCGAGCTGCACCGTCGCGGCATATTGCAAGGTGGTGCCGCCATCCATGTCTTCCAGGTGAACGTCGGCAACGAGCTTGCCGAACCCGGCTATTCCTCCGCTGCCGCCGCCTTCTATCCGGTAGCCGATGTTCTCGAGAAGGTCCAGGAAACGGGCATTGCCTTTGAAACGGGCTTTGATCGGCCCGACGGCCGCCACGATGACTACGTCGTAACTGCCGTCCTCTGCCTGCTGATAGTGCTCGCATCCTGGCAGGCACTGCTGCAGCGTCACTGGGTCGTTAAGACGCTGCCACACGGCGGCGCGAGACGCAATGATGCGTTGTGATCCTTTAAATTCCAAACCGCCCTCCGCCAGACCTATAATGTCATCATCGTTAACATGCTAAGGGGGCTGTGTCTGGACGGTCAAGTCCGGATCGTGATAATCCCGCTGGTATTTACCCCAGGCTGGCAGGCAGGAGGGCTTGGGGTGACGGGCGCGTGCTTCGGTAACTGCGATAGCGGTTGCTATTCGCGGCTATCTAGCGGACGAGCCCCGAGGTTTGCAATGCGCCCAGGTCGGGAATCGTCGAGGCAAACGCCGCAGATTGCATGGCTTGCTGTGCGAGCACTGCCAATTCATGCGCAGGCTGCTGGACTGTCACTGTGGCGGCATCTGCCGCCCCGGTTTAGACTTGCGCCTGCGGCAGGTGGTCGGCAGTGTTCACGTTCAATCCGTCATGCTAACGAGGTATAGCGAATGGATATCGCGCAGGCCATGAGAGTATTTGCCCGCGTCGTGGAGACGAAGAGTTTCACGCGCGCGTCCGAGACGCTCGACTTGCCACGCGGACGCGTGACCGTGATCGTACAGAACCTCGAAGCACACCTTAAAACACGCTTGTTGCAACGCACCACGCGCAGCCTCAACCTGACGGCGGACGGCGCCGCCTATTACGAGCGATGCGTGCGCGTCCTCGCGGATATCGACGACATCGAGAACTCGTTCCTCGGCAAGAAGCAATCGCCGCGCGGCAGGTTGAGGGTGGACATGCCCGGCGCGCTCGGGCGCCTCATCGTCATGCCGGCGCTGGCGGACTTTCACGAGCGCTATCCTGAGATCGACCTGGTGCTCGGCCTCGGCGACAAGCCTCTGGATCTCGTGCAGGAGGGCGTCGACTGCGTGGTGCGCATCGGCACCTTGCAGGATTCGTCGCTCGTGGCGCGGCGTGTCGGGATCTATCAGGGCGTCACCGTCGCCAGCCCGGCGTATCTCCACAAGGCAGGCACACCGCGAACGCTGGACGAGCTCGCCCATCACCAGGCCGTGAACTACTACTGGGGGCGCTCGGGCAGGATCATGCCGCTGACGTTCGATGTCGACGGCAAAACGGTCGAGGTGAAGATGCGCGGCTCCATCGCCGTGAACGACGCTGAGGCCTATCTGGGAAGCGCGCTGAATGGCCTCGGCATCGTTCAGGGCGCCCGCTTCATGGCGCTGCCGTACCTCGAATCCGGCGCACTGGTCGAGATTCTTTCGCAGTGGAAGCCGCCGCCGCTACCCATTTCCGCGGTATATCCGCACAATCGGCATCTCTCCGCGACCGTGCGCGCGTTCGTCGACTGGATCGCCGAACTCTTTCGCAACTGTGCGCTCCTGACCAGCACCCCCGAAGCCGACGCGCGGTGTCGCCCTACGAGCATTGATACCCAGGACGCCGATGCCGTCGATCTTGCAGACGACGAAGAGGGCTCGATTGGCTAAGCCGGTTGCTACCACGGAGAAAGGCGACACTTTGTTCTCGTTGTAAGAACAGAGTTGGCGCGAGCTCGCGATTTATCGGCGCAGCGCTGAGGATCACAATACGGGCATTGTTCCCATCAGTGAGAACGCTGCGCGTTGCCTGGCATGTCTACCGTTTCCCAATCAGGTTTGCTGGTCGAAGAAGTGCAGATCAACGGCTACAGCCAGCCTGTTGCCGTGCGCAGCTTCAGGCCGCCGGCGCAGAAAGGCCGGCTCCCGATCATCCTCTATTTTCACGGTGGCCTTTTCACGGGCGGCTCGCTTGAGGAGACCCATTCCGTATGTGAGGCGCTCGCGCTAAACGTGCGCGCATGGGTGCTCTCCGTCGGCTACTCGCTCGCGCCTGGGTTCCCCTTTCCCAATGCGGTGGAGGACGCGCAT
The DNA here is from genome assembly GCF_001645125.1 of Paraburkholderia ginsengiterrae. Classification (GTDB taxonomy): domain Bacteria; phylum Pseudomonadota; class Gammaproteobacteria; order Burkholderiales; family Burkholderiaceae; genus Paraburkholderia; species Paraburkholderia ginsengiterrae. Next base: position 246,933 of record NZ_LXKA01000221.1, read on the forward strand.
CGCGCCCTGCTGTGGGCGCACGCTGAAGCCAGTGGAGTGAATGCGGACAAGCAACATATGGCCGTGGCCGGCCACGACGCCGGCGGCAATATCGCGACCTGCCTCGCCGCCGTCGCTCGCGACCGCGGTAATGCGGGCATCCGTGCCCAGGTTCTGCTCGCGCCGCTGCTTGACCCCAGCATGACCCGCGTCGGCCAATATACGACGCATGCAGCGCCTGGCGTAGACGATCTGGCGGTCAGCTACCGGGCGTACCTGCCAACGCTCGCGCAGCGCGTTCATCCTTATGCCGCTCCGCTCGAGTCGCGCCGCCTCGCACGCTTGCCGGCGGCATTCATTGCCAGCGTAGAGCATGACCCGCTGCATTTCGAAGCCGAACAATACGCCGCGTCTCTCATCGCCGCCGGCGTCCCTACGGAATTCGCGCGCTACGCCAACACGACGCGCGAGGGGATTGCCGTGCACGCGCCTGCGCTTCTTGCGGCGAGCGGATTTCTGCAGCGGCACCTCTGACGCCTTGCGATGCAAACCCGGCGGGTGACTACCTGATCGTTTGCGGGCGCTTCTCCGGCCATAGCCGCCCCGCCGCGTCGCCAAACCGTGCGGGAGCGCGGGCTGGCGGCCGGATAAGGCGTCACCTGAGTTGCAATCAGAAAGAATGACGGATGCCGATCATCGCGGCAGTAGAAGACCGGCCCTTGGGAACAGGCGAGCCGTAGCCGATTATCTGGCTCATCGTGCCGTGGTTGTCGACATAGCCCACTTCCGCATAGGTGACGGTGGCCTTGGACAGCGCGTAGTTGGCGCCCGCGGCAAACTCCGCCGAATGGTTGGACCCGTTGTTCCTATCATGCAGGTAATAGAACCCCGACGTAATCTCGAATGCGGGGCTGAGTTTGTATCCCAATCCGCCAGACGCCAATTCCAGGTTCGCCTTGTTGCTGTTGGCCGGGTTCTTTCCGCGGCCGTAAGCCGCGGATATCGAAAGATTCATGATCTTGTACAACGCACCAAAGTAGTACAACTGATTATTGTTCAGACCAGTTGACGGTGCGGCCTGGCCGGTAGGCCCGAACGGATTGGTGTCGTGTCCATTGTAATAAACCGCTGCAAGGTTGAGTCCGTAATCCGAATATTGCAGGACGGCGGACTCTCGCGTGCCGCCCTGGAACTGTCCAGGTACGCCGCCTGGTGCATACTCGAGCGCGAGCGATGCACCATAGAATTTCGGAGAGCGATAGACGATGGCATTGCTGTCATAGATGGCGCCGATCGCGCCGTTCGAACTGGTGCCAGGCCACCCGGCTGCCTGATTGAGGCCGAGAACGGCGATCAGACTGCTGCCGAAGTACTGCGCTCCGCGAACGTCGGTATCCTTCATCGCGTAGATCAACGGGGTCAGTTGCCGGCCGAAGTCCACGCTGCCATATGGGCTCGCAACACCGACCGTCGATTGCCGGTTGAAAATAGCGCTGACGCCCGGTGTGTCGGAGGGCCTGAAAGTGCCGTTGTTGCTCGAGAAACCGCCCTCCAGCCGGAAATTGACCTGATAGCCGCCGCCGATATCTTCGTGGCCTATCATGCCCCAGAGGCTCGTATAGAGGCCCCCGTCCTTCATCATGTAAGCGTGACCGAGATTGATCTTCGACTGAAAATTGGCGGCGTTCGCGCTCTGGTACATGAGTCCCGTGTCCACCACGCCATACAAAGTGACTGATGATTGTGCGTGCGAAGCTGCCGCATATATTAGGAATGCGATGGAACTACCGTGTTTCAACTTCATTGCCGATCCTCTCAGGAAATTGCGATTGCCGGGTGATCCTCGGGTTTATGAGGCGATGCTGAAACGAAACTGCGATAGCTTTTCGACCACGTTGCCATTGTCAACGTAAGTGTCGATATGTGTTCGTGCTTTGGAACACCACTGTTGGTGCCGCTACACACGCGAGTCCGGTGTGTGGTGAGCCATCCTGGTTCGCCAGGATATTTTTCTATTTCAGCAGTACTGCACGGGTGAGGCGCTTTCCCTCGCACACTTTATCCGCGAGGCGTTGAGGGCATTCTCTTGCGGAAAACACAGAACTTTATTGCAACAGGATTCCTGGCCGGGGCAAAGCCCCGGACCCATGACGCTTTCTTTGTGTCAGTAGATTTCGAAGAGGCCTGCTGCGCCCATTCCGCCTGCGATGCACATTGTGACGACCGCGTATTTGGCTCCGCGGCGGCGTCCCTCGAGGAGAACGTGGCCGGCCAGACGGGCGCCGGTCATGCCGAACGGATGGCCAACAGCAATCGCTCCGCCGTTGACGTTAAGGCGCTCAGATGGGATGCCAAGTTGCCGCTGACAATAGAGTGCCTGCGAAGCAAACGCTTCGTTGAGTTCCCAGAGGTCGATATCGTCAACGCTGAGACCATGCTGCTTCAGCAACTTCGGAACGGCCAGCATCGGACCAATTCCCATTTCGTCGGGCTCACAAGCGGCCACAGCCAGTCCGCGAAACGCGCCGAGCGGAGACAGGTTGGCGCGCTCGGCTTCTTTCGCTTCCATGAGCACGCACGCCGACGAACCATCGGATAACTGCGACGAATTCCCCGCCGTGACGAATCTGTCGGGACCTTTGACAGGTTCGAGTTTTGCGAGCGCGTCCATGGTAGTGCCAGGGCGATTGCAGTTGTCGGCCGTAATCGTTGTGGTCCGATGAGTTATTTCACCGGTTTCCTTGTTCTTGACGGCCATCGTGGTCGTTACCGGTACGATCTCGTCGGAGAATCTCCCCGCTTGTTGCGCCTCGTCTGTTTTGCGCTGGCTCTCAACCGAGAATTCGTCCTGCTCCTCGCGCGTGATTCCGTAACGCTTGGCGACGATGTCTCCTGTGTCGATCATCGAGAGATAAAAGTCGGGCTTGTGTTCGAGGATCCACGGATCGAGATCATTGGTGCCCGTTCGCGACCGAATGCCGGAAATACTTTCGACTCCACCCGCGACGACGGCTTGCGCCCCATCGACAACGATCCGGCCGGAGGCCAAAGCGATTGCCTGGAGCCCGGAGGCACAAAAACGATTGATCGTCGCGCCAGGAATGGAGATTGGCAATTCGGACCGAATTACGGTTTGGCGGGCGATGTTGCCGCCGGTAATGCCTTCGGGATATCCGCAGCCAAGAATCAGATCTTCGATGATCGCGGGATCGACGCCGGATCGATCCACGGCTGCTCGAACGGAGAAGGAGGCCAGAGTAGGCCCCGGCGTGATGTTGAATTCGCCGCGATGTGATTTGGCCAACGGGGTGCGCGCGGTGGATACGATGACTGCTTGTCGCATTTTCAATCCTGTAGTGAAAGCAAGCGGACGGGTTGAGCTTGCTGAAGTCCGTGCCGTGTTCAATGCAAGGTATCTCAGGTGCATTGTGCGATTGCAAAATAATCGCCGTCACTAGGTGTTATCACCGTGTACATTGAAATATGCGAGATGTTAGTCTGCAGGTGGTGAATGGGAGAGAGGCTTTGGTTGCCTCCGAACCTGGCAGATTAATTCGGAGTGTTGATATGGAAAATGCGGTGACATCTCACTGGCCTGCCCATTTGCAGAGCTCGTTGACGATCCCGGAGACAAACCTTTTCCATAATGTCGAGGTCTCGGCAGCACGGTTTCCGGAGAAACCGGCCATCATCTTCTACGACACCCCGATCACGTTCGCGCAGGTCAGAGATGAAGCGGAGTTCATCGCCGGATATCTGCAGAATCAATGCGGCGTGCGTGCGGGCGATCGTGTCCTTCTGTACATGCAGAATAGCCCGCAATGGGTTATTGCCTGTTACGGAATCCTGCGCGCCAACGCGGTGGTAGTGCCGGTCAACGCGATGAATACCGCGGAGGAATTGCGTCACTACGTTGAAGACAGTGGCGCGGAAACGGTACTGGTTGCTCAGGACTTGTTCCGGCACATTCAGCCGCTGCTGCGCAATACGGAGCGCAACGGACTGCAGCATGTGATTGTCGCCACCTACAGCGACTATCTGAAACAACCGCCGAGTGTGACCCCGCCTGACTTCGTCACGGCTGCGCGCAATGTCGATATCGGCGGCGCGGTGGCGTGGGCCGATGCGCTCGCAGCGAGATACAAGCCAGGCGCGTTGACCGCCGGGCCGGATGATCTGTGCGTCATGCCATATACATCCGGTACAACCGGCAAGCCGAAGGGTTGCATGCATACGCACCGCAGCGTCATGCACACGGCGCTCGCCAGTGTCCGCTGGGTCGATATCACGCACGAAACGACGCTTCTAACGGCTTTGCCGCTCTTTCATGTCACCGGCATGCAGAGCGGCATGAACGGGCCGCTGTCTTGCGGAGCGACGATCGTGCTGATGTCGCGCTGGGATCGTGATATCGCTGCGCGGATGATCGAGCGGTATCAGGTTGCCGTGTGGTCGGCGATCTCTACGATGATGGTCGATTTTCTGTCCAATCCGAAGCTGCGGGAATACGATCTGTCGAGCCTGCGTTCTCTGCGTGGAGGCGGTGCGGCCATGCCGGCCGCGTTGGTAAAGAAGCTGAAAGACACCGTCGATATTGACTACGTTGAAGGGTACGGCATGTCGGAGACCATATCGGCAACACACTTCAATCCGCCGCAGCGCCCCAAAGCGCAATGCCTGGGTATCCCGATGTTCGACGTCGATGCACGCGTTATCGACCCTGAGAAGCTTGGGGAAGTCGCTCAGGGGCAAGCCGGTGAAATTGTCGTACACGGCCGCCAGGTCATGCAGGGATATTGGCGCAACCCCGATGCAACGCGCGAGGCGTTCATCGAGATTGACGGCAAGCGCTTCCTGCGAACGGGCGACCTCGCGCGTGTCGACGAGGAGGGCTATTACTTCATGACTGATCGCCTGAAGCGCATGATCAACGCGTCAGGTTACAAGGTGTGGCCCGCGGAGGTTGAAGCGCTGATGTATCAGCATGAGGCGATTCGGGAAGTCTGTGTGATCGGCGCGAGCGATTCACGCCGTGGCGAGACAGTCAAAGCGCTTGTTGTGCTGGATCCGGGCCACGTCGGGAACGTGACGGATGAGGACATCATCGCGTGGGCACGCAATCATATGGCATCCTACAAAGTACCGCGCATTGTCGAATTTGTGCGTGAGTTGCCCAAGTCAGCAAGCGGAAAAATCCTGTGGCGCCAGTTGCAGGAAAATAGTCTGGCTACGCTTTGACCTTGGCGGGGGTGTCCAGCACGAGATCCAATGATTCGAGGTGCTCCGGACCGGCAGCAATCGCACTGAGAAACATGCGGATCGAAAAATGAATCATCTGATCCACTCGAACTGAATAGGTGACTTGCGGTACCCGGTCAGAAAGAATCAGGGTAGCGACTCCGTGTTCCATGCTCCACGCCGCGTGAATCACGAGCGGAAGCGCGCGCTTTTGCCAACCGCTTTCGAGTGCTGCGTCCTGAACGGACGAGGCGAACAGGTGGAACGATTTCAGGCCTGCCTCGACGAGTTCGGGATAGCATTCGCGACCCACGATGCGCGGTCCGACCATCAAATCGAACAACCCTTTGTGTTGCTGCGCGAACTCGACATACGTCCGCATCATTCGATATGCCTTCGTCATCGCCGGTTCATCGCATGCCAGGATCCTGGTGCGCAAGGCGGCGAGTTCATTGAATCCATCGGCTGCAATGGCGGCCAGCAAACCTTCCTTTCCCGCGAAATGCCGGGAGGGCGCAGCTTCCGATACGCCCACCGCACGCGCGAGATATCTCAAGCTCAATTCGTGAGCGCCAGCGTCCTCCAATACCCTGCGTCCCTCTGTGATCAGGGCATTACGAAGATTCCCGTGGTGGTACGGCGCAGAAGTCTCGCTGGATGGTTTCGGAGTCACGTTATCGCTCGAGGAATGTCCAAAGCAAACAATTATAGGCGCGCGAATTCCACGTGCGCAACGCAGCCTCGGTGACGCGGCGTCGGCCAAGGGGAGGCGACAGTCGTGCGGAAGCGGAGGGCAGGGTTGGCGGCTGTCGGGAATACCCTGATTCTACTTCAAGTTAACATCGTTATCATTGACTCAGATCGGATTGCACTTAGGAGTCTGTGCGCGGAAACATCTGCCCCCACTGAGTGAACCGAGGTTTGTCGCACTCCCTGATCGGCTTCGATTTTTGGGTCAACCAATATGCCTGGTGTTGTGCCAGGCCCTCATCCCGGACGAGAAATGAGCACTGTCGTGTTTGAGAAGGACGGCGCAGTCGGCGTCGTTACGATGTCAAAGCCCCCCCATAACCTGCTCGAGAATGGGTTCCTGAAGGATCTGCTCGACGCATACAGCAAGGCTGTCGACGAAGGTTGCCGCTCGATTCTGCTGCGCAGCGCGATGCGCCACTTTTGCGCTGGCGCCGACGTAGCGGGCTTTACCGGTGGCGAGCGCCGGCGCGACCAGATCGGGCTGGAAGCGCTGCTCGACGCGCTCGAGAACGTTCCTCTTCCCACGGTTGCGGCTGTCCATGGTGCGGCGCTCGGGGGTGGTTTTGAATTGGCGTTGACCTGCGACATGATTGTCGCGGCAGACACGGCGTCCTTCGGAATGGCGGAGGCGACGCTTGGCCTTCTTCCTTTGCTGGGCGGCGTACAGCGGGTCGTGCAACGCGTGGGGCCTGCGCGTGCCAAGGAGATGGCGATGTTTGGCCGCCGCCTCACGCCGGCCACGCTCGAGCGTTGGGGCGTGGTCAACCTCGTCGTGGAGGAGAGTGAGTTCCCTGATGTAGCGATGTCGTGGGCCCGGCAACTCGCGGCGGGACCGACAGTTGCGCTGAGAGGCATTAAAAATCTGGCCAATCTGTCCGCGCGTCACGGGATTGCAGGAGCGGACGCCAAACAGACAGAAACGAACGACATGATGTGGGCGAGCGCCGATCAGAAGCGTGGTCTCACCGCGTTCATGAAGACCGGTCCCGGTTCCGCTGTGTTTGAGGGGAACTGATCATGGGTGCTCCGCTTGAAGGACTGAAAGTCGTCGATTTCACACGAGTGCTCGCAGGGCCTCTTTGCACGAAAACGCTTCGCGACCTTGGCGCGGAAGTGATCAAGATCGAGCCGCCGAGCGGTGACTCGGGCCGTGGCGGCGTGCCCTATGTCGGCACCATGTCCGTGTACTACGCGCAGCAGAATGCCGGTAAGCGCAATCTGAGCCTCGACCTGAACTATCCCGAGGCGCGCACGATCGTGACGGATCTTTGCCGTGAGGCCGATATCATCGTCGAAAACTTCCGCCCGGGAACGCTCGCGCGCTTCGGCCTGGGTTACGAGCAGGTTCGCGAATTCAATCCTGCGGTCGTGTATGTGTCGATGAGCGGCTACGGTCAGACTGGTCCGTGGCGCAACCGGCCGGCCTTTGCGCCGACCGTCCAGGCCGAGACCGGCTTTACCGACACCCTGCGCGAGCACTATGCGTTTGCGCCGGATGAAGTCAGGAACGATGCGTGCAGCCACGCGGACCTCTATACCGGGTTGCAGGGCGCGATCGCCGTTCTGGCGGCGCTTCAACATCGGAACCGGACAGGTGAAGGGCAGCATGTCGACGTTTCGATGGCGGCGACCATGCTCTCCGTGAACGAGCGCGCAGGCGCGCAGCTCTCCGGTATTGACACGAACGGCGAACCACCGGCGTTGAGCGCGCCTGAATCGCACATTTTCCGCATGCCCGACGGCCGTCAGGTGACGATTGCCGCCAGCCCGATCTACTCGCCGATGTTCCTGCGCTACTGCTCGATGATGCGGCGCACGGATCTTCTGCGCGACCCCCGCTTCGCGACCGCGCAGTTGCGCCGGGAGAATCTGGAGGCGCTGCTGAATGAAGTTCGCCGATGGATCATGACGTTCAACGATCTCGATGCGCTTCAGGCACAAGTGAGCGAGCAAGGTCTTGCGATTGGCGTGGTTCGCACAACCAGGGAACTCGCGGAGTCCGAATGGGCCGCGGATTGGGGCGCCATCGTGGAAGTCGATGATCGATCCGGTGGGACGATGCGCATGCCTGGCCCGCCGTGGCGATTCAGCACCGCAACGTTGCCGTCTCCTGGCATTCCCGCTTTTCAAGGGGAACACAATATCGAACTGCTGTCCGAGAGGAACGTCGACCCCGCAACTATTCAGACACTGCGGGAGCGGCGGGTCCTGTTGAGCCGCCGAAGCATCCGCGAGGATTTCGATGCGGCTTGATCATACGCACGATGTCACCGCAAAGAGCTGGCTCGAGTCCGCGAACCTGAAAGACACGCCGTTTCCGTTGCAGAACCTGCCGTTTGGCGTGTTTCGGCGGACGGGGACGGCGGAAGGGTTTCGAGGCGGGGTTGCGCTCGGAGATCAGGTCATCGATCTAGGCGCACTGGCCGATGCAGCGGCACTACACGGGCTCGCGGTCGAGGCGGCGCGAGCGTGTGCGAAGCCGGGCCTGAACCAGTTCTTCGACATGGGACCCACCGCGTGGCGGGCGCTAAGGCACACGCTTTTTGCCTTGTTCAAGGCAGACGGGCGCAGTCAAAGCAGCAGTCAACACCGCAGTCAGCTCGACACGCCCGGGATCGACGTACTCGAAAAATGTCTGGTTGCACAATCCGACGTGGAGTACTGCGTACCCGCGCAAATCGGTGACTACACGGATTTCTATACGTCGCTCGATCACGCGCGGAACATCGTCAAGCTGATCAGGCCGGACGCTATCGTGTCGCCGAACTTCCATTGGATTCCTAGCGCCTATCACGGTCGCGTATCGAGCATCGGTGTGTCGGGTCAACAAATCCGGAGGCCGTTTGGTCAGCGTTTGAAAGCCGGCAGTCAGGAGCCTGAACTCCAGGCATGCGGCAGGCTCGACTATGAACTGGAGCTTGGCATTTTCGTTGGAACTGGCAACGAGCAGGGCACGCGGATACCGGTGGAATCGGCAGAAGACCATGTGTTCGGGCTTTGCTTGTTGAATGACTGGTCCGCCCGCGATATTCAGTCGTGGGAATCAGCCCCGCTGGGTCCCTTTCTGGCGAAGAACTTCGCAACCACGCTTTCGCCGTGGATCGTCACGATGGATGCGCTGGCTCCGTATCGCGCACCGTGGACTCGTTCTGAAGGCGAACCACAGCCGCTTCCCTATCTATCCTCAGCCGGAACGTATGAATCCGGCGCGATGGATATCCAGCTCGAAGTGTCGCTTGAAACGCGGGAGACCCGGCGAAACGGCATGTCGCCGACACGCCTGTCGCGTACGAGCTTCCGTCATCAATATTGGACGGTCGCGCAGATGGTGGCTCATCACACTATCGGGGGATGCAATCTTCGCAGCGGCGATTTGCTGGGCAGTGGCACGATCTCGGGTCCTACCCACGGGGAGGCCGGTGCGCTGATAGAACTCACCGAGGCAGGCAGAGCGCCGCTCAAGTTGCCGAACGGCGAATCACGCTCGTTCCTGGAGGACGGTGACATCGTGGTGATGACCGGCTGGTGCGAGCGTCCCGGATACGCGCGGATTGGTTTTGGTGAAAACCGAGGAGAAGTGACGCCTGCGAAGTGGGCGTGACAGAGCCGAGGCCTCGACAGAAAGATCTGGACTACTGAAATCGTGTGGAACTCGAGCAAGCGCAGGGGCAAAAACCGGGAACCCGCAACTGGAGACGATTTGATGAGTGCGTTGTTCGAATCAGAAGCGTCAGCGGTCGACGCTGACTCGCGCCGGCTATTGCGCGATGCCTACTTGACGGCTGAGTGGCGAATCATCCCGCTCCTGTTTGGCTTGTGGATGCTCGCGTGGGTGGACAGGGCGAACGTAGCGTTTGCCAAGCTGCAGATGCTGTCCGACCTGCATTTCAGCGAGACGGCATATGGTCTTGGAGCGGGCCTGTTCTTCCTCGGGTATGTCGTTTTCTCGGTTCCGAGCTCGATCGTTCAGCAGCGAACCGGCGCGAGGTTGCTCATATCGATGATTGCCATCGGCTGGGGGGCAACGAGTGTCGCGATGATGTTCGTGAAGTCGACCGGAATGTTTTATTTCCTGCGTTTCCTGCTTGGCGTGTTCGAGGCTGGCTTCTATCCTGGCGTCATCCTCTACTTCAATCAGTGGTTTCCGGCCCAGCGGCGCACGCGAAATTTCAGTATTTTCCACTCTGCAGCAGTTTGCTCGACAGTCGCCGTCAGCCTGAGTGGGGGTTTCGTGCTCGAACACATGAGCGGCACGTGGGGATTGGCTGGCTGGAGGTGGATGTTTCTCCTGCAAGCCATTCCGACTGTTCTGCTTGGCGTGGTCGCGTTATTTGCGCTCCCCGACGGCCCCGCCACCGCGGGTTGGCTGTCCGATGCCAAGCGGCGTCTGGTTCTGGACGACCTCGCGCGGGACAGAGGTCTCGCTTTGTCAGACACGGAGAGTTCGTCACCCGTGGTAGCGAACTCGATGCTCTGGATGCTGTCTGGCATCTATTTCTGCATCCTGGCGGCCAATACCGCTTTGGGGTTTTTTACGCCGACGATTCTTCACGAAGCGGGCTTCGGGGGGTATAGCGCGGTCGGTAACGCGGTTGCTGCGATTTGCATACTGGGTGCGCTTGGCAACATCGGATTTTCCATGTTCGCAAGCCGCTATCGGGACGTGCGGTGGCATTGCGCCATTGCGGCGCTCGTCACACTGACGAGCCTGCTGATTCTGGTTTTTGTCTGGCACAGCAGCCGAACAGCGACGTTCGTCACACTGGTTTTCGGCATAGCAGGGACAGGCGCCGGGGTATCTCTGTTCTGGCAACTCCCGGCTCGCTTCATGCGCCAGAATACGCTTGCGCTTGGGGTGCCCATCATCAGTTCTGTTGCCAACATAGCGGGGTTCCTGACGCCGTGGATGACGGGCTATTTACGCGACGTGTCCGGAAGCTATGCGAGTGGTTTCCTCGCAGCTGCGGGCGTTGAGGTAATTGCAGTCATTGCATTGACCGCGGGCATTCCGTTTCTGACTCGCAGGCAGCAGTCCGAATGTAAGACTTGTGCGAGTGCGCATTAGTAGGGGGCCGGAAGCGCGTTGGGACGCTTCCGGAAGCGCAAGGCGCCAGATCGTTTCTAGCAATGGCTTTCGATCAGTTTGCGAGCCGCCACCAGATAGTCTTCTGAAGTACGTTTGTCCGGGAAGACGCGAGATAGACTTAACGCGCCGATCATGATTCCCAACATGGCTTTAGCAGATAGATCGGACCCATCTGCCTGAATGGCGTCAGACGCAAGCTTCTCGAGGGCGGCGAGACGGTCGCTCATCACTTTGCGCACCGGGTCAGGCATGCGGGACACTTCAGCGCTGAGTGCGGCTGCGAAGCATCCCCGATCCATATGGTCGCGATGATGTGGCGACAAGTACGCTTCCGTCATCGCCCGGACCTTTTTGCCGGCAGGGGCTGCCTTGATTGCTGCGCTGAGCCATGACAAGGTCTCTTCAAAGGCAGCGAGGCAAGTCTCTACGACGAGATCTTCCTTGGATTGGAAGTGTGCGTAGAAGCCGCCGTGTGTCAAGCCGGCGCTGCTCATGAGGCTGGCGACGCCGACGGACTTGATTCCTTCCGCACGAAAGCGCCTGGCCGCGGCCTCGACGATCAACTGGCGCGTCCTGTCTTTCCTGTCAGCTTCGTAACGCATATTGCAGTCCTTTGTCAGATCAATTCAGCGGTGAAGATGGTTTTCGTCGCCACGAAATACCGTTTGCCGCAGTTTATATGACGTGTATCATATCATGTATCAAATTGCATACGGAGAAGTCCATGTTTGACGCAACCGCGGTCGAATCTGCCGCAAACTACGCCGATTTATTCCTCAGTCCAAAGCGGACGGGTGCGACCGAGTCGGATAGAACGCTGCTAGCAGCGGCAGAGCGCTGGGAGGTGGACCACGACGGAGCTTCCATTGCGGTCTGGAGATGGGGGCGAGGCAAACCGGTGCTCCTCTGTCACGGTTGGGAAAGCAGGGCATCACATCTGGGTGCGTTCATTCAACCTCTCATCGCGGCAGGTTACTCGGTGATCGGCTATGACGCCCCGGCTCACGGTGCTTCGCCGGGAAGCACGGCGAGTGTCGCGTCGTTTGGCCGGGCATTGATCGCGGTCGCGAACGAGATCGGGCCAGTGGAAGGGCTGATCAGTCACTCGCTTGGCGTGCCTGCGAGCTTGTGGGCCTATACGCGCGGGCTGCGAGTTAAGGCGAGTGCGCACATCAGCGGTCCCTCGTCCCTGGAAGCGGTGCTCAATAGATTTGCGGTCGGCAGCGGAATGCCGGATGGCGTCTTCGAGGATTTCAAACAAACGGTCGAATCCAGAACGCAAGTGATGGTGGGCGAGTTCGAGGCCGAAGTGCTGGCATCTGGGGTACGTCATCCCGTGCTCTTCATGCACGATCGCGATGATCGGGAAGTTCCCCACGCGGCGTCTCTGCACATGCATGATCTCGTATCGGGATCGTCACTCGAATTGACCTCCGGCCTGGGGCATCGCCGCATTATTCGAGATCCAGGCGTGGTTGCGGTTGTTGTGGATTTTCTGAAAGCAGAGTCACTCAGAGATCAGGTCGAATAAGTTTGCGTGTCGGAGGACCGGTAGTCGATTGGCTTGCACCAATCGGCGCCGGACATTTCTGCCGCCGAACGCTTTTCCATTATTGTTAGCAATCCTGCGTGATTGCCGATGTTGAAAACAGCTGCATTTATTGGTGGATCAAATACACGATGTCATCGCCTCTCTCCGCTCAAGCAACGTCGCCACATTGGCCCGCGCATTTGTCGCATCATCTGACATTGCCGGAAACGAACCTGTACTACAACGCTGAAGTGTCAGCGGCACGGTATCCGGACAAGCCCTTCATCATCTTTTACGGCACACCGGTAACGTTCGCCCAGTTTAGAGACGAAACCTGCCGCATCGCTGGTTATCTTCAGCAGCGCTGCGGCGTGAAAGCCGGCGACCGCGTACTGTTGTACATGCAGAACAGCCCCCAATGGATCATTGCCTACTATGCGATCCTGAGGGCTAATGCGGTTGTCGTACCCGTGAACCCGATGAACCAGACAGAGGAGGTGCGCCACTTCGTCGAAGATAGTGGTGCTCACGCAGCGTTCGTCGCCCAGGATCTCTACGAGCGGATCGCGCCGCTGGTGGGTCCCGATGAAGCGGGGCTGAAGCACGTGCTGGTTGCGACCTACAGTGACTACCTGAAATGCGCGCCCGATACGTCACCACCCGATTTCGTCGCGGCGCCAGCGAACGTGGAAGGGTTGGGCGTCACGCGCTGGCAAGCAATGCTCGACGCGAGGCTTGAACCAGGGCCGCTCACGGCGGGTCCCGACGATCTCTGCGTGATGCCGTACACATCGGGTACGACAGGCAAGCCGAAGGGCTGCATGCACACGCATCGGAGCGTGATGAGCACGGCCGTCGGCGGTGTGCGCTGGTTCGGTACGGACCAGGAGTCGATTCAATTGTCCGTCTTGCCGCTTTTTCACGTGACCGGCATGACGGGGGGAATGAACGGATCGCTGTATGCCGGTGCAACTATCGTGGTCTTGCCGCGCTGGGATCGCGATGTGGCTGCGCGTGCCATCGAGCGTTATCAGATCAGCAGCTGGTCGGCTATATCCACGATGGTCGTCGATTTTGTGTCCAATCCGCGGCTCGGCGAGTACGACCTGTCCAGCCTGAAGTGGATACGAGGCGGGGGCGCGACAATGCCGGACGCGGTGGTCAAGAAGCTAAGGGATCTAACGGGACTCGAATATCTCGAAGGCTATGGCATGTCGGAGACGATGGCGGCCACCCATATCAATCCGCCGCAGCGGCCAAAGGCTCAATGTCTTGGAATCCCGGTATTCGACGTCGACTCACGCGTGATCGATCCGGATACCCTTCATGAAATGCCGGTTGGGCAAGTGGGTGAACTCGTGGTCCACGCACCGCAACTCATGCAAGGCTACTGGCAGAATCCGGACGCGACGCTCGAAACGTTCATCGAGATCGACGGCCGGCAGTTTCTGCGCACGGGCGACCTCGTGCATGTCGACGATGAAGGCTACTACTTCATGGCCGATCGTTTGAAGCGCATGATCAATGCGTCCGGCTACAAGGTGTGGCCGGCGGAAGTGGAAGCGCTGATGTATCGCCATGCGGCCATCAAGGAAGTCTGCGTGATCGGGGCGTACGACGCGAAGCGCGGCGAAACAGTCAAAGCCATCGTGGTGCTCGATCCGAGCCGTACGGTCGACGTGAGCGAGAAGGACATCGCCGACTGGGCGCACGAGAACATGGCCGCCTATAAAGCGCCGCGTATGGTGGAGTTCGTCGATTCACTGCCAAAGTCGGGCAGCGGCAAAATCCTGTGGCGTGCGCTGCAAGAGAGCGAGGCGCTAAAGCACCGCAAGCCGACCACCTGATTGGTTTAGACTGCTGCGTATGCCCGCCATTCCGGCCGCCCTTCATTGCCCTTCAGCAAAAGGATCTCGCCATGGAATATGTCGAAAGCTTGCGCGTCTTCCGGTCCGTGGTCGAATTGAAGAGCTTCACACGAGCAGCGGATATGCACGGACTGACCCGGCCGGCGGTGTCGCGAGCCATCGCTGGGTTGGAGGAGCGCATGGGCTGCCGGCTGCTGCACCGAACCACGCGGCAGATCTCGCTTACTGAAGCCGCGGAGCGCTTCTACGAAGGCTGCGTGCGCATCCTCGACGATCTGGAGGCGCTCGAGGCCGACGTGGCTAACCAGACACGCGAGGCGGGCGGCGTCTTGCGTCTGGTTGCCCACACGACGGCGACGGTCAACCGGCTGGTTCCGTTGATCGCCGGATTCAAGCGGTCCTACCCGAAAGTCACGCTCGACGTGACGCTGACGGAGCGGCCCGTTGACCTGGTCGCGGACGGCTACGACCTGGGCATCGTCGTTCCCTACATGGTGACGAGCGAGACAACCGTTGTCCGCTTGCTCGAGCGAATGCGCGTGGTGATTGTCGCGGCGCCGGAGTATCTGCAAAGAACATCCATACCGCGCCATCCGTCCGACCTCGCGAATCATCAGTTCGTGCTGATGTCGCCATCGATTGGCGGCGTCAGCATCGGCTTCAGGAATGGCGAGGAAGAGCTGAGCGTACCTCGTCGATTCGACATCTCCTCGAACAGCGCCGCCTTCAACCGTGAAATGGTGCTGCAGGGTTTCGGCATCGGTGTCGTGCCCGAAGCGCTTGTCGACACCGAACTGGCTTCGGGTGCGCTCGTGCGGCTCCTCACCGGTTTCGAGCTCATCGACGACAGCGTCGAAATCCGGCTCGCATACAGCAACCGGACCCTGCTGCCTGCCAAGGTGCGTGCGTTTATCGACTATGCGGCGGCCTTTTTCGGGTCGCTGGCGGCGTCGCGATAGGTCAGACAAAACGTACTGCCGTTCGCGCATAAAAAGGGGTTGTATCAGTGACCAGGCCGCATTTGGTACAGGAAACGATAACAAACTGATCGCTGAGACTGCATCGCTTCGCGGGCGCTGCTCCATTAATCTGTGCGTATGCACTCAGATGATCTTCACAGCGACGATTGTTTCGCTCTCCGCCAGGCCTCTCGACATATTTCGAAGCTTTACGAGCGGCATTTGTCCGAGGCCGGCATCACGTCCACGCAGTTCAGCATTCTCAGAACGCTGGGCCGCCGTTCCAGCCTGACGATGGCCGAACTGGCCAAAGCGATGGTGATGGACAGGACGACGCTGGTGCGGGCGCTTCAACCCTTGTTCCGGCGCGGTTTTGTAGCGGTTCCCGCGCAAGGGCAGGGTAATCGGCGCCTGCACGTCGAACTCACCAGCTCAGGGCTGACGAAGCTTGACGAGGCCGCCGCCCACTGGGCGGCTGCACAGGCCAGCTTCGAACGTAGCTTTGGGCCGCAACAGGCCGCTCATCTGCGCAGCGAATTGTTCCGCATGACGAGCGAAGTCTCCGATAGGTAACTGAAAAGCAACAAACTCGTGCGCTTTGGCGCATCGATAGATGAGCAACTGAACGCTATTGTGTGCATATGCACTTCTGCAATGCAAAACCAGATTAATCGGATGAAAGAAAGGAGATGGAAACCATGACGAATCGCTACCGACCCCAGCCGCGCCTGGGCGCATGGACGGCGTCGATTGCCGCGGCAGTGGCGGCGCTGAGCCTGGCCGGATGCGTGAACTACGCGGGCATCAAGAGCGACAAGCACATTGCGCCGCCAGCCAGCTACGAGACGCAGCAGAGCCTGCCCGCTGAGGGCGGCCAATGGCCGAGCCTGGACTGGGCCAACCAGTTCGGAGATCCCCAGTTGCGCAAGCTGATCGACGAGGCGCTGGCGGGCAATCCGACGATCGACCAGGCGCGCGCTCGCATCGAGAAGGCGTCTTCGACGGTCGGCACGGCGAACTCCGCGCTTTATCCCAAGGTGACGGGAAGCTATTCGTGGACACGCGAGCTCTACAGCGGCAACGGTTCCGTTCCCCCGCCGATCAACGGCACCTGGCAGAGCGAGAATAACTTGCTTACCAATGCTTCGTTCGACCTCGACCTGTGGGGCAAGAATCGTGAGCGGCTTCGTCAGTCCGTCTCGCAGGAGAAGGTTGCCGAAGCTGAAGCCGAAGAGGTGCGCATTACGCTGGCCGCGTCGGTGGCGAGCACCTACAACCAGCTTGCGCGGCTCTATGCGTTGCGCGATATCGAAGTTCGCGAGGTGAAGAATCGCGAGGACATCGGACACATCACGGAAGGGCGGGTTGGCGCGGGACTCGATACCAACGTGGAGCGCCAAACCGCAAATGGCGACACCGCGACGACCCGCTCCAGTGTGAGCGACCTCGACGGCCAGATCACGACCGTGCGCTACCAGTTGGCCGCCTTGCTTGGCCAGGGACCGGACCGCGGCCTCAAGATCGCGAATCCGACACTGGGCGAGGGAGCCAATGTCGCGCTTCCCGACAACCTGCCCGCGGATCTGATTTCGCGGCGCCCGGACATCGTCTCGGCGTACTGGCAAGTGGATGCCGCAACCCACGGCATCAAGGAAAAGAAGGCCGAGTTCTATCCGGACGTCAATCTTTCCGCAGCGGCGGGACTGGACGCGTTTGGCTGGGGGAAATTCCTGACGGCCGGCAGTGGACAGCTTCAGGCGGGCCCCGCGATTCATCTCCCGATCTTCGACGCCGGCGAACTGCGTTCGGAACTGAAGGGCCAATACGCGGACTTCGACTATGACGTCGCCACGTACAACCAGACGTTGATCAATGCCTTATCCGATGTTGCCACGCAGGTGACGGAGATCCACTCGGCCGACCGTCAACTGGTCGACGCGCAGCAGGCACTGGATGCACAGACGAAAGCCTGGCAACTGGCGCTCGTTCGCTACAAGGCGGGTTTGAACCAGCAACTTCAGGTGCTGAACGCGGACGACAACCGGCTCGCAGCCGAAACGGCCGTGGTGAACCTCGAGATGACCCGCCGCAGCATGCAGATCGGCCTGATCAAGGCACTCGGCGGTGGCTTCGACGCTTCGCAGGCCGGCCTTGCGGCGAATACGGAGACACCTATTCCTGCGCGGTCCGGCGGCGCAGAAACACATTGAACGAATAGATCGGCGGTCACGCGTCAGGGCTTGATCGCGCACCTCAACCTTTATTGGAGCTACAAATGAACGCACCTCAATCATCGTCGGAAAAAGAGTTGGACAAAGAGCCGGCAAAGAAGCCGGGCAAACGCAAACTCCTGCTCTCGCTGCTCGTCGCGTCGCTTGCGGTGGCGGGCGTTGCATACGGCGCTTACTACTTCGTCGATGCCCGCCATCACGTGGATACCGACGACGCGTACGTCAACGGCAACGTCGTGCAGATCACGCCGCAGGTGACAGGCACCGTCATCGGCGTCAATGCGGATAACACGCAGATCGTCAAGAAGGGCGATCCGGTCGTCCAGATCGATCCAGCGGACGCCAGGATCGCATTGCAACAGGCCGAGGCCGATCTAGGCCAGACCGTTCGCCGCGTGCATGGCCTGTATGCCGACGACGACCGATATCGCGCCGATATCGCTCAACGCGAGTCGGACCTTTCGAAGGCGCAGGACGATCTGAAGCGCCGGCTGTCCACCGGCATGACGGGGGCCGTGTCCGACGAGGAAATCTCCCATGCACGTGACGCGGTCAAGTCGGCGCAGGCTGCGCTCGACGCTGCCAAGCAGCAGTTCAGCGCCAATCGCGCGCTGACCGCCAACACGTCGGTCGAGAAGCATCCGGATGTGCTGGCCAGCGCCGCCCACGTTCGCGACGCCTACCTTGCATACTCGCGCACCACGTTGCCGGCCCCCGTAACCGGCTATATCGCGCAGCGCTCGGTGCAGGTCGGGCAGCGCGTGTCGCCCGGCGCATCGCTGATGTCCGTGGTCCCGCTCGAACAGGTCTGGGTCGATGCGAACTTCAAGGAGTGGCAGCTTCGTCACATCCGGGTTGGACAACCTGTTGAACTGACGGCCGATGTCTACGGTTCCACCGTCGTCTATCACGGCAAGGTAGTGGGCTTTACGCCGGGCACCGGGTCGGCACTCGCACTGTTGCCGGCGCAGAACGCGACGGGCAACTGGATCAAGGTGGTGCAGCGGCTGCCGGTGCGTATCGAGATTCCGCCTGCGGAACTGGAGAAGCATCCGCTGCGCGTGGGGCTGTCGATGAACGTGGATGTCAACGTCAAGGACCCTGCCGGCGCGCAACTCGGCACCGATCCGACCTCGACCTACAAGACGGACGTATTCGCCAAGTACGGCGACGAGGCCGATGCCGCCATCGCACGGATCATCGCCGAGAACGAATGATCTCCGCTCCCTGGAACGCGGCATGTGAAGGACGCCGCGCCTTTCTTGCCAGACAAAGGATAGCCGTCTCACCATGAACCCGAACCATCCCAATCACCCGCCGTTGACAGGGGCCACGCTCGCGCTCGGCTCCCTGAGCGTTGGCCTCGCGGGCTTTATGACCGTGCTCGACTCGTCGATCGCCAACGTCGCCATTCCTACCATTTCCGGCAACCTCGGCGTCTCCGTCGACGAAGGCACATGGGTCATCACCGTCTTTGCCGCCGCGAATGCCATCGCGATTCCGTTGACCGGCTGGCTGACGCAGCGGCTGGGACAGGTCAAGCTGTTCGTCGGATCGATCCTGTTGTTCGTGTTCGCGTCCTGGCTGTGCGGCATCGCGCCGACCTTGCCGATCCTTCTGCTGGCGCGCGCGCTGCAGGGCGCGGTCGCCGGACCGCTTATCCCGATGTCGCAGGCACTGCTGCTCAGTTCGTGGCCAAAGGCGAAATCCACTTTGGCGCTCGCGCTGTTCTCCATGATCGTGGTGACCGGACCGATCGTCGGGCCGTCGCTAGGCGGCTGGGTGACGGACAGCTATAGCTGGTCGTGGATCTTCTACATCAACATTCCGGTTGGGCTCTTCTCCGCCGCGATGGTTTGGCTTCTCTACCGCAAGCGCGATACACCGACCAAAAAGTTGCCAATCGACATTGTCGGGCTGGTATTGCTGATCATCTGGGTCGCTGCGCTCCAGGTGATGTTGGACAAGGGCAAGGATCTCGACTGGTTCTCATCGACCACGATCGTCGTGCTGACTCTCGTTGCTGCGATCGGACTTGTTGCATTCATCATCTGGGAGCTGACAGACAAGAATCCAATTGTCGACCTGACACTGTTCAAGCAGCGCAATTTTCTCGGCGGCACGATTTCGATTGCCGTTGCGTATGCGATCTTCTTTGGAACGCTGGTGCTGCTGCCGCAATGGATGCAGGAGTACCTGGGATACCGGGCTGTCGACGCGGGACTCGCTACGGCGCCGCTGGGCATCTTCGCGGTGATCGGCGCGCCTATCATGGGCAAGATCCTGCCGCGTACCGATGCGCGCATTATCGGCACGTTCGCTTTCATCGGATTCGCGATCGTCTACTTCATGCGGACGTACTTCTATACCGACATCAGCGAAGGATTCATCATCCTGCCGACTCTGCTGCAAGGTATTCCGATGGCGCTGTTCTTCGCTCCGCTCACCGTGATCATCCTGTCGGGGCAGCCGCCTGAAAAGGTGCCCGCCGCTGCGGGCCTGTCCACCTTCGGCCGCGTGTTCTTCGGCGGTATCGGTACGTCGCTCGCGAACGTCGTGTGGAATAACCGAACGATCCTGCACCATGAGATCCTGACGCAACAGTCGAGCCCGACCAACCCGCTCTTCAACGCGCAACTGAATTCGTACCACTCATTGCTGGGTCTGGGACAAGGCGCTTCGTATGCGCTGTTCGATCAAACGGTGCAGGCACAGGCCGCCATGCTGGGGCTGAACGACGTGTTTTACGGAGCCGCGATCATCATGATCATCATTATTCCGCTCATCTGGATCACCAAACCAGGCAAGGCCGGTGGCGCAAGCGATGCCGCTGCGGCCGCGCACTGAAGTGAAGTCCTTGTTGTGTATTAACCCAATTCGAACTCTAAGGAGCTCAAAGTGAAGATTTCTGAAACTCAACGACAGATCGTTCGTGTGACGATCAATGCAGACGTAGCGTTCGACGGCTTTGTAAAAAGCTTCCAGCAACGGCTTGGACAATTCGATCAGGCGGCCGTTGCCGCCTTGATCGGGCAGCCGCGCGAAGCAGCGGCCGCGCTCAAGGGCATGGAAGGAGATCAGGGATTGATGATCTTCTTTACGCTCGACCAAGGCCGTGCGCTCAACATGATCGGCAAAAGCCAGAAGGCTATCCGGTTCATCCTGGGAAACCCGCTGGTGGCGATACAGATGACCCAACACGACGTACGTGCCGGCCAGTATGTTCCTTTAACGGTCATTGCTTATGAGGACGGGGAGAATCGTCTTCATATCGAGTATGACCAGCCGTCGTCGATTCTCGGCGTTTGCGAGAATGCAGCAGTTGACGAAATAGCACGCGACCTCGATAGAAAGCTTCTCCTGGTGGTGGAGCACGCGATCGAGGATGCGTCGTAGATTACCCGATCGTTACCCGTTCAACATCCTTTGTTGCGCGACGTCGTCGATCAGATCCGGGCGGTCCAACTGCTCGACCCACCAGCGCAGTGCCCTGCCGGTCTCATCGTCGCGCCACGCAAGATAGAAGTGCGTGACGTCCCGCATGCCGATGACCTCTTTCTTCACCAGCTCGCCGCGCAGCAGCGGCTCGACCGCGAGACATTCCGGAATCGTGCCCACGCCCAGACCCTTGATCTGGGCAGCGAGCTTGGCTTCGAGCGTGGGTACCGTCAGGTAATCCTGATTGGCGGAGAGCGCGATGGTGCGCGGCGCAAGCTTGCGGGACGTATCGCCGATGGCGACCGCGCGATGACTCGCGACGACGTCCATCGTGAGCGGCTCCTTCGCGGAAGCGAGTGGGTGATGCGGCGCCACTACGAACACATGCCGTAGCGAGCCGATCGGCTTGGCCATCAGATTGGGAATCGCCGGCGGGTCTCCCGCGGCGCCGACGATCAGATCCGCGCGGCGTGTCAGCAGCGCGTCCCACGACCCGCCCAGTACTTCCGTCGACAGATGGAGCCGTGTGTTCAGTTTCAGCTGATAAAACGTCTCGACATGCTCCCAGAGCAATTCGAATGGCACGATTTCGTCGATTGCAATGCGCAGCTCGGATTCCCAGCCATGCTGGATCCGCTTCGCTTTGCATTCGAGGTCCTCGGCCGCCGCGAGCAAACGGCGTCCTTCCTCGACGACCACGCGGCCCGCGTGCGTGAGGGTCGCGCGGCGACCGGTGCGGTCGAACAGCGTCACGCCAAGGTCGAGCTCGAGTTTCTGAACAAGATAGGTTAGCGACGACGGGACCTTGTGCAGCGTTTCCGCCGCACTGGCAAAGGTGCCGGTTCGGTCGATCGCATCGAGGACCTGCAGCACTTCAAAGGATAGGTTCATGGAGAACGGCCGGATTGAATGAGGGAGAACGCTTCATGCTCGCCTCATCGATTAGCGGAACGCCCGAGTAGGATGACGCACAATATGAATCAGCGCAATACACCGTCTTCAGATCAGAATTATTCAGCTTTTTTCAGGAGTGCCCGGGCTGCGCAATCGTTGACTGGGACGTCCGCGTGACAACGTGAGGCCCCGTGCCGTCGTGTTCATGAACTGTTCGAAGCCAGTGAGGCCTGTTCAGGCGATGCCGCCCAGCTTCAATGCGTCGACGGCCATATGGGCACCTAGAGCCGCCAGAACGGCGGCCATCGTCCAGCGTTGAGCAAGCAGAAGTCCCGGCCGCCCGGCAAGGAAGCTCGCCATGTTGCTGGAGCAAACGGCCACAAAGGCATTCACCGACGCAAACGCGACGATCAGCGACGAGCCGAGCACGAGCGATTGCCGGAGAACATTGCCGTCCTGGTAGTCGATGAACTGCGGCAGCAACGACAAAAAGATCATTGCGAGCTTTGGATTCAGCAGACTGGTCGTCGCGCCCATCGCAAAGAGCCGGCCCGGTTGCTCGCGAGGCAGATCGCGAACTTCCAGGGGCGAGCGGCCACCAGGCTTCACAGCCTGCCAAGCCAGATAGAACAGGTACGCCGCGCCCACTGTGCCCAATACGGCGCCTGCATACGGCACGCTCAGGAAGAACGCTGTGATGCCGAACGCCGCCCCGAACATATAGAAGAGATATCCGAGCATCACGCCCGCGAGCGAGATCAAACCGGCCGTGCGTCCTTGCGCGATCGAGCGGGACATCACATAGACCATGTTCGGGCCGGGCGTCACGGCAAGCAGTCCGCCGGCCGCCAGGAATCCATAAATCGATGCAGTGCCGTGCATGGTCGTGTGCCCCTTGGGTAGTAATCCGGTCGCAGTATCCGTTTGCTGCATACGCTAGTAAAGCTGGTTAAACTGAATCTATTGCTCAGATTTTCTGAATAAAGTGAAAAAGCTCGATCTCGATGTGCTGGAAATGGTGGTGGCGGTTGCCGATACCGGATCGTTCGTTCGGGGTGCGGAGTTCGTGCACCGATCACCGTCGGCCGTGAGCATGCAGATCAAGGCGCTCGAAGAAGCGCTGGGGAAGCCGCTCTTCGAGCGCAGCACCCGCAATGTCACGATTACCACGGAGGGCAAGACGCTTCTCGACTATGGCCGGCGCATGCTGGCAATGCGGGAAGAGGCATGGGCTTCGGTCGTCCGCCCGGAGATGAAGGGCCGTGTCACGATCGGCGTGCCCGACGACTATGCTTCGTCGTTGCTGCCACCGGTTCTGGGAAAGTTCGCGATTGCTCATCCGCGTGTCGAACTCCGGGTGGTCGGTCTGCCAAGCAATGCGCTCGCTCCATTGCTCAAGGACAACACGCTCGACCTTGCCTGCATCACCCGGACCAAGGGCATCGCGGGCGAATTCATACGATTCGAGCCGATGGTATGGGCCGGATCGCCGACAAGAAGCGTGTGGAAAGAGCGTCCGCTGCCGATTGCCGTGTTCGAGCATGGCAGTACGGCTCGCGCCCATGCCATCAGCGCGCTGCAGCGCGCCAACATCAAGTATCGGATGTCCTATGAAAGCCCGAGTCTGCTGGGCCTGCTCAGCATGGTTGAAGCGGGGCTCGCGATAGCGCCCCTCGCGCGATGCAGCGTGCCGGCGCACCTCGCCCAGCTATCGCAGAACGAAGGGTTGCCGCCTCTCGACGAACTCGAAGTCATCCTTGCGCGCAGCGCCCGGTCCGGGCGGCCGCTCTGTGATTTTCTCGCTGAACAGATTCTGGCCGAATTGAGGGCCTGAGGCGATTGCCCATAGTCGCGAATGTGGGTGCGCGTGCCCGCCCGCGTTACGGGAAACCCCATGATTGTTACGGCGTTTGACATGCCGGGTGTGACGCAGAGCGTGCGCGATCGTTGAATGTTACGAGCGCATGGCGTCGAAATCGCGCGTAAGCAAGCGCGTTGCTTATTACCAACTGACCAGTGATCACGGTGTGACTTAATGGCGACTCCTGATGTCGACCCGGTATGGGACATCAGGAGAACTAGGTGTTTGGTCACATACGTGGAGAATTTACGATGAAGAAACTGGTTAGGAAAGCGCTCGCATCGCTGGCGCTGCTCGGCGGGTTCAGTGCCGCCGCGCATGCACAGAACAGCATCACGTTGTACGGCATCATCGACGAGTCGATTCAATACACCAAAAACGCCACGCTCACCGGTGAAAATCAGGTCGGCCTCTACTCCGGCAATCTGTCGGGCAGCCGCTGGGGCCTGAAGGGCTCGGAGGACCTGGGTGGCGGATTGAAGGCGATCTTCCAGCTCGAAGATGGTTTCAATGTCAACAACGGCAAGATGGGCACCTATAACGGCACTTCTTCGCTGTTCGGACGCCAGGCCTATGTCGGCCTTCAGAGCGAGCGGTACGGCACAGTCACGTTGGGGCGTCAGTACGATCCGCTGGTGGACATGGTTCAGGGGCTCACGGACGACGCCAGCTTCGGCAGCACGTTTGCCACCGCAGGCGACGTCGATAATTACGACAACAGCTCGCGCACCAATAACGCGGTCAAGTACGTATCGCCGAGCTACGCAGGCCTGCAGGTCGAGACGATGTACGCGTTCGGCGGCGTAGCGGGGCAGACCGGCTCGGGGCAAACCTGGTCGGCGGCCGCCGCTTACAACAACGGTCCGCTATCGATCGCGGCAGGCTACTTTGTCGCCGACAACGCCAGCACCACGGCGGCCGTGCGGACCGGCTGGTCGTCCACGTCGGACGGCACGTTCGACGGTCCGGTCAACTCGGGCTACGACACGGCGAAGTCGATCAATATCGCTCGCGTAGCGGCGAGTTATACGACGGGTCCTTACACGTTCGGACTCTCATATAGCAATGCCGCGTACAAGGCCGACGCGCAATCCGCCTTCCTGTCGACGCAGACGTTCAACACGGGGCAGGGATTCTTCAACTACCAGGCGAATCCGGCGCTGCTGCTCGGACTGGGATACAGCTACACGCATGCGAGCGGCAACACCAATGCCTCGTATAACCAGGTTTCATTGGGTGCCGACTACAGCCTCTCCAAACGGACCGATGTCTATCTGGTCGGCGCGTGGCAGCACGCCAGCGGCTCTCAGTTGAACGCCGACGGGACCGTGTCCGGCGCTGAGGCGTCCATTGGTTCTTATGGTGTCGCGGGCACGAGCAGCCAGGACATCGTCAGTCTCGGTATCAGGCACAAGTTCTAAGTGTGCCGCCGGCCACTGCGTGCAGGCATTGGCCGGCACCATTCAAAGCCGATTCGATTTGACCCCTGCAAATGAAGGGCTGATCGGGAGGCGCCGTCATGTCGAAACGAGCCTTACCTGTTTAACAGGCCGAAATATTGGTGAAATTTGCGGGCGCCCTGCGTGACGTACTCTGAAAACACATTGCGGGCCGGCATGGTGCTTTAAAGCCGGCGGTTTTCAAGTTCGATCGCTAAAGGGTTGCTCATGTATCACGCGATGCAAATGGACATCACCTGCGAATCCGGGATACCCGTCGCCCGGTTCACCATCGCCGGTCAGTCGTCGCTACTCGGTGTAGCGGATATTGAAGCGATGATCGCGGAGCTCGCCAGAATCCGCGCGGCGATGCAGCCGGTTCGTCCGCTGAACCCGCCCGCGGGTGAATATCCGATGGAGGTCGATCCATGCTGGCGCGTGGACCGTCCGCCTCAGTTCAATGGCGCCGTGTTGTCACTGCGTCACATCGGAATTGGCTGGACCGCTTTTGCGCTGCCGCCTCCGAGCATGACGAGCCTGGTCGAGGCGCTTTCCTCGTGCCCCGTTGATCCGCTGCCTGGCGAGCAGACGCTGCTCAACTAGACCAGAGCAATGGCTGGCCACGTGTGGATGTCCATTCTCGTGGTGCAAGACTGGTTGTTTGCATTGCGAATCATATGGATGAGTCAAACCGATGGATCGACGAATCTCATCCGTCGATCCAAAGCGCTGCTTCATCTGTTTCAGGAAAAGTAGACGATGCGAAATTGTTCCCCAAACGCCGTTCCGGCATGGCGCGACCCAATCTGGCCGGTGATCAGCAATGGATCGACCGAGTGGCATTCGCTGCCAGTCGAATCTGGTTGCTCGGTCGGCTCATTGCCGCGATCCGTGCCGCAATTAGATGGCGATCCCACGCCGGCATGCGTGACGTCCCGCTGCTGCCTGCGTGGCTGTTATGCCGTGGCGTTCTCGGCTGACCCTCACACCGGGAACGGCTATTCGTCGATTCATCAGACCGCGGCGTTGCATATCGGCTCTGTTTCGAGAATGCCGGCGCTCGCTTTTCGTGAGAGAGCCGGGCGGCCTTCGGCATCGTTTGACCAGAGGGTTCAGTGGAATCGAGCATGTGGCCGTTGAAATTTCGCTGGTTCGCCAGACTCGGACCCGTAGCGTCGGTGCCGCTAATGGTCAATGTACCCATTGTTGCGGTTGCGCAGACAGTAACCGGGTTGACGATTCGTGATATCCGCGTAGAAGGCCTCCAGCACATCGAACCCGGTACGGTGTTCGCCTACCTGCCGCTCAAGGCCGGCGACACGTTTAGCGACAACAAGGCGTCGGACGCGATCCGCGCGCTGTATGCCACAGGTTTTTTCAACGACGTGCAGATATCGGTCGAAGGCAACGTGGTGGTTGTCCGCCTGAACGAACGGCCGGCAGTCAGCATGATCGACTTTGCGGGTATCCACGAGTTCGACAAGGACAACCTCAAGAAGGCGATGAGCGCGGTTGGCCTGTCTATCGGACGTTACTACGACAAGGCGCTGATCAGCAAGGCTGAACAGGAACTGAAACGGCAATACCTGACTCGCGGCTACTACGCGGCTGAAGTCACTACGACCGTGACGCCACTCGATCACAGCCGCGTCGGCGTGCTGTTTTCAGTCGTGGAGGGGCCAAACGCCAAAATACGCCAGGTCAATTTCATCGGCAATCACGTATTTAGCGAAAGCACCTTGCGTGACGAGATGCAGTTGTCCACGCCGGACTGGTTCTCGTGGTACACCAAGGACGATATCTACTCTAAGGAGGGGCTGACAGGCGACCTCGAGAACGTGCGCAGTTTCTATCTGGATCGCGGTTATCTGGAGTTCACGATCGAGTCCACCCAGGTATCGCTTTCGCCGGACCGCAAGGATATGTACCTGACGGTGACTGTGACCGAGGGTCAGCCGTACACGATCACGGAGGCGAGTCTCACGGGCAATCTGCTCGGCCGTCAAGCCGGGTTGGACCGGCTGGTCGGCGTGCACGCGGGCGAGCGCTTTTCCACGGCGAAGCTCAAGGCGACGACTCAGGCGCTGGTCGACAAGCTCGGTGAATACGGCTACGCATTCGCCACGGTCAACGCGGTGCCGGAGATCGACCAGCTGCATCACACAGTCAAGCTGGCACTTCGGATCGACCCGGGCCGCCGCGTATACGTCAGGCGCATCAACGTGGAAGGCAACACCCGGACGCGTGACGAGGTGGTGCGCCGCGAGATGCGCCAGCTCGAAAGCGCATGGTTCGACTCGAGCCGGCTTGCACTATCGAAGGACCGTATTAACCGCCTCGGCTATTTCACCGACGTCGAAGTGACGACCGTACCGGTGGCGGGCACGACCGACCAGGTGGATATCGACGTCAAGATCACGGAGAAGCCGACCGGCACGATCTCGCTTGGGCTTGGCTACGGGTCCGGCGAAGGGCCGATCATTTCGGCTGCTATCTCGCAGGACAATGTATTCGGAACGGGCAATACGCTCGCGCTGAACGTGAATACTTCAACGACGGGGCGGACGTTGAGCGTGACGCAGGTCGACCCCTATTTCACGATCGACGGTATCAAACGCATTACCGACGTTTACTACCGGACCACGGAGCCGCTCTACTATTCGAGCACGACCAGTACGAGCTTTCGTGTCATCTCGTATGGTGCCGACCTGAAGTTCGGCATCCCGTTCTCCGAGGCGGACACCGTGTACTTCGGCCTCGGCATCGAGCAGGACCGTCTCGACATCGACGCGACGACGCCGCAGAGCTATATCGACTACGTGAACGAGTTCGGCCGCGTGTCGAACGTCGTACCGCTGACGGTCGGCTGGTCGCGCGACGCGCGGGACAGCGCACTGGTGCCGAGCCGCGGCTACTTCACGCAGGCGAACGCCGAGTACGGGACGCCTATTGGCGGCGTCCAGTACTACAAGGCTGACCTTCAGGCTCAGTACTACTACTCGTTTTCGCGCGGCTTCGTACTGGGTTTGAATTTTCAAAGCGGGTACGGCAATGGCATCGGCGGTGCGTATCCGATCTTCAAGAACTACTACGCGGGTGGCATCGGCTCAGTGCGCGGTTACGAGCCGGGCTCGCTCGGACCGCGTGACGCGACGACGGGCGATCCGATCGGCGGTTCGAAGATGGTGGTCGGCAACATCGAGCTGACCATGCCGCTGCCGGGTACGGGCTATGACCGCACGCTGCGCGTGTTCGCGTTCGTCGACGGCGGCAACGTGTGGGGCACGGAAGGTAATAGCGTGGGTGAAAATGGCTTGCGATACAGCTACGGAACAGGGCTCGAATGGATTTCTCCGATTGGCCCGCTCAAGCTCGACTTCGCCTTGCCGATCGTCAAGCACGCCGGCGACCAGTATCAGAAGTTCCAGTTCCAGATAGGGACGTCGTTCTGAGCAAGACACCCCGATTCTGCCGGGTCAAGGCGTGGGTGATCACGTTGTCGATCGAACTGATGCTCACGCTGCCGCTGGGCGGGCGCGGCGATGCCCACGCGCAGGAAACAGGCGCAGCCGTGCAGACAGACCTGCCCGGCGACGCCTGGGCGCTGCAGTTCGCCCCTCGGCTTGACGAACATCCGCTCGTGGATGGACAGACGCCGTTCACATTCGCGCTAGGCATGGCGGCAACGGCCACAACGAATCAGGACCTCGCGTTAAGGGGCGCGGCCGAACTGCGCCGGGCACGGTCCGTCGTGAAAGCCGACGCCATCCACTACGACGCCGATACCGATATGGCCGACGCCTACGGGCACGTCCATTTGACCAACGACGGCAATACCTTCATCGGACCCGAGGCGCATTACCAGCTCGATAGCGGCGAAGGCACCATGACGTTGCCGGCGTATCACTTCAACCTGACGAATGGATCGGGCAGCGGGGTACGCGCCGATCTGCTCGGCGACCAGCGTGAAACGATCTACGACGGGACTTACACGACCTGCTCATGCACGGGGTCGCCGGCGTGGTACCTGAGAGCGTCACGACTGGATCTGGACAGTGACTCCAACGAAGGCGTCGCGCATAACGGCGTGCTGGTATTCGCGGGAATGCCGCTGTTCGCGTCGCCGTGGATTTCGTTTCCTTTAAACGGAGACCGGCGTACCGGCGTGCTGCCGCCGACGTTCTCCATCAGTTCCACGAATGGCTATGACATTGCCGTCCCAATCTATTTCAACCTGGCGCCCAACTATGATCTGACGCTTACGCCGCGCCTGCTTTCCAAACGGGGTGCGATGCTCACGACAGAATTCCGCTATCTGAGCCCGAGCTATTCAGGCACGCTGTCCGCGGCGGTGTTGCCAGATGATGCGACCACCCACACCAACCGCTATTCGATTTCGTTCCAGCACCGCGAGAATCTCGGCGACGGTCTCGCCGCCTATGCAATCTACAATCAGGTCTCGGACGCGTCGGTCACGACGGATCTCGCTGAAAGCAATGCTCTGGTGACGGGGTCGCAGACACTGTTTCAACAGGAGGTCGGTGTGACCTACAACCACGGGCCTTGGTCGATTCTGACGCGGGTCCAGAACTGGCAGTCGTTCACCACCGCGCCACCGTACAATCGCGCGCCGGAACTCGACGTGAAGTACGCCCGCTACAACGTGGGCGGCTTGGACTTCGGCGCCGAGGCGAACGCTACCCGATTCACGATTCCTACCGCGGATTCGACCGAAGGAGATCGCGTCACATTCGACGGCTATGTCGATTATCCGATCGTCCGGCCAGGGTGGTTCGTCATGCCCAAGCTGCAATGGCACGCCGCGTCCTACGATCTGACATCGATCGGCAGCGATGCGCCCGCGGGCCAGCCGCGTACGTTTAACTACAACGTCCCCACGCTGAGCTTCGATACAGGGGCGGTGTTCGAACGCAGTGTCGAGCTGTTCGGCACGAGTCTGACTCAGACGCTCGAGCCCAGGCTCTACTACGTCTACACGCCGTACCGTAACCAGACCTACGCACCGATCTTCGACACAGCGCCGGAAGATTTTGGGCTGGCGGAGATTTTCACGAGTAACCGCTTCGTCGGTGGCGACCGTGTGAGCGACATGGACCGCCTGACCGCCGGTGTGACGTCGCGCTTTATCGACGCTTCCAGCGGCGCCGAACTGGCACGCCTGGTCCTTGCTCAGGAATACTACTTTCGATCGCCCGAGGTGACGATGGCAGGCGATATACCGCCCTCGGTTGGACCATCCGATCTGATTGCGGGGGCGACTTTGCACATTGGCCGCGATGTGCAGATCGACCAGGCCGTCGAATACAACCAGTCGAGCGAGGTACTGACGCAGGCTACTTCGGGTTTCAGCTGGAAGCCCGCCGAAGGCAAGGTATTCAACGCGGCCTACCTGTACGCGCGGGCCGATGCAACGCTCGACGACGAGGCGGTGAACCAGATCATGCTGTCCGTGCAATGGCCGCTGACACGCCGGCTATCAGGCGTCGGTCTGATCGACTACGACGTGGTCAATCACCGCATCGTCACAGGGCTAGCGGGATTCCAGTACTCAGCGGATTGCTGGGCGCTCAGTCTTGCGCTCGAGAAGTACACCAACTACAGCACCACCACCACACCCACCACGGGAACCCGTGTACTGATGCAGCTTCAGTTGAACGGCGTGAGCCGGATCGACAACGGACTGCTCCAGCAGTTTCGTGCGAATGTGCCCGGCTATGCTACGCCCACGTTGCCGGCTTCGCCGTCGCGCTTCGAGGACTATCCGTGACAAGCGGCCGAAGCCGGGCGTTCACGCTTCTCCACGGCTGCGGGGCGTGGTCCGTGCATCCTTCCTGATCTTTGTTTTCGGCGAGCCGTTATCGGGCTCTTCGAGTTCCGGAAGCACCAGCTCTTCCATCATCGCCAGTGTGCGCAGGCAAAATTCGTTGCCAGTGGCGCGCTCTTCGTCGGAAAACTGCGCCATTGCCGGGGCGATCGACGATTCCTCCGCGAGCTTCACGATGGCCTTGTCGACAAGTTCGAGCCCTTTCTTCGTCAGGTGCACGATGAACCCGCCGCCGTGGCTCGGGTCGGCCTGCCGTTCCACCAGGCCGAGACTGGCCAGGCGGTCGATCTTCTTGGTGATTGCGCCCGAGGTCACGAGCAGTGCGCGGTACAGGTCGGTGGGGCGCTTCGCATACGGATGGCCGCTACGGCGCAGCGCGAGCAGCACGCGCATGTCGGAGCCGCTGATCCCTCCAAGACGCTGGCACATTTTGTCGAAATCCTGTTCGATCAGCGTGCCCAGACGCATGAAGTAGACCGCGAGCAGGAAGTTCGACAGATCGAGATCGCTACGTTCGCGTTGCCACTGCAAGGAGATGAACTCGATGAGGCTGCTGCCGGGACGATTCGGCTTGTTGGCGGATTCCCCCACAGCCACGGGTGCCTTCTTGCTGGCTCGGGGACGCGCTGGTTGCTTGGTGGCGGCAGTGCTCATCTTGTTGACTTCCTTGCGGTTCATGCGATCTCGGCCGATGGTAGCGGGTGGGTGTGCCGCCGCTATGTAGCGGGCGGGCCGCCAACTATTGTACGTAATTCCCCGACGCGGACGCACCGGGCGGCGCCGGCGCGAACCGTTTCAGGGTATCGGCGAGTCGAACGATCGCGATGGCACCGCGCGTGGCGCGGGTGCTTGCCTGGCCCGGCTCAGGCTGCCCGCACGGCGGCGCTCAGCATATCGGCCACCTGCCGCTGCGCCAGTTCGGCTGCGCCCACTTCACCCCGCATGCCATAAAACGTGTGCAGCATGCCCGAGTAGCGCACGCTGGTCGCCGGGACGCCCGCTTCAGCGAGCTTTTGCGCGTAGGCTTCGCCGTCTTCGCACAGCACGTCGCATTCGGCGGTAATCACGAGGGCCGGCGGAAGGCGCGAATGATCGTGCGCGAGGTACGGCGAAAGCTTCCACGTGGTCGGCGGCACGCCGTGGTCGAGCGCATACGTGCGAAACGCGTACGCGACGTCGTCCGTGCGCTGCATGAAGCCTTCCGCGTAAGCCGACATCGAAGCGCGTTGCTGCCGGGCGTCAGTGGCAGGATAGACGAGCGCCTGCGCGAGGATGTGCGGCGCCTCCTGCTCGCGCGCGAGCAAGCACACGACGGCGGCGAGATTGCCGCCGGCCGACTCGCCGAATACCGTCAGGCGCGAGGACGGAAGCCCATGCTCATGACCGTGCCCGGCAGCCCAGCACGTGACCGCCCACACGTCTTCCAGCGCCGCGGGGAACGGATGCTCCGGGGCGAGCCGGTAGTCGACGCTGATCACGGCCAGCCCCGAATCGTTAGCCAGATGCCGGCACACCGCGTCGAAGCTGTCGAGATTGCCCATCAGCCAGCCGCCGCCGTGAACGGCAATCGTCACGCCTGCAGCGCGTGCGGGATGATAGACGCGTACCGGGATGTCGCCGCCAGGGCCTGGAATGGCGAGATCGAACACCTTGTCGACATGCGGGCCGGGCGCGCGGGCGGCCGTGCGCGCGGCGATGCCGGCGCGCGCTTCGGCCGGGCTCACCTGCGCCATGCTGGGCCGGGCCGCGGCCGCCGCGGCAAGCGCGCGTAGCGACGGGTGGATTGCACTTTGAGAGGAAGAAGACATCGCGAATCTCAAGGAGTCGGGGTTGCCGAGGGAGCGAACGTGATACGCGGAATCGCGGCCAGCACGCTGAGGCCTCCGTCGACGGTGACGATTTCGCCGGCCATGTGCGCGCTCAGGTCGGAAGCGAGGAACAGCAGGTGGCCCGCGATTTCCGCCGCGGTGGCGGCCCGTCCAAGCGGGATCGCGCTGCCGACTCGCGTCCAAGTGTCTTCGTCCAGACGCTGATTCAGCCGCGGCGTGCGGACAAAGCCCGGCGACACCGCGTTGATGCGCACGTTGTACGGCGCGTACTCGGCGCCCGCGGCGCGCACGAGGTGATGCAGCGCCGCCTTCGACGCCGCATAGGCGACCTCGTTCGGTATCGCACGATCACCGGCGAGCGAGCCGACGAACGCGAAGGTGCCGCCGCCATCGGCCTTCATCATCTCGCCGCCGATCTGGATCGCGAGGAATGCATGGCGCACGACGATGTCGAATTGCTGGTCCCACGACGCATCGTCGACGGCTGCCAGCGGTTTGATGCCCGCCACGCCGATAATGTCGACCACCCCGTGGATGCGCCCGAAGTGCTTGCGCGCCGTCTCGAACACGCGCTGCATGTCGTCGCGCGACGTGGCGTCCGCCACGCAGGGAATGCCGTCCACGGCAGCGGCGATGTTGTGGGCGAGCTGCTCGTCGCAGTCGACGCAAAGCACGCGCGCGCCGGCTTGTGCAAGCGCATGGACCGTTTGCTCGCCGATGCCCTGACCGGCGCCGAGCACCACGAAACCGCGGCCGTCGAGCCGCAGCAGGGAAAGGTAGTCCGGGGTGTTGCTGGGCGTTTGATTGATCGTCATGAGTCGTCTCCTTAGGCTTCGATGGTCTGGCGATGCGTCGGCAGCAGATCCTGCCAGGCCGCTCCTTCCTCGAGTTCCCGGTCGCACGCGCTCACGCCGCGCAGATCGAGACCGAGCGCCGGAGGCTGCTGGTTTTCCATGACGCGTTTGATCGCGTCCAGCAACACGCGGCGTACACGCACTACAGCCTGGTCCGCGGGCACCAGATGTTCGCGCGAACGGTCGTAGAGGGGGCCCTGGGACAAGCCGATGGTTGCGTCCTCCACCTCGACGCCGCGCAGTCCGGTCCAGCTCTCCTTCATCAGCTCGCGGTCCTGGCCGAACGAATTCGCCCAGCTAGCCGTGAACGTGCAGTTCTTGCGGTCATAGTACTTGGGGTCGTTCAGCCCCAGCAGTTCGATGATCTTCTCTTCGGTCACCGGTGCGTCGCCGTGCACGACGATATAGGTGCTCGTGTGCGTATCGTCTACGGGCACTTCGAGAACCGTGAACTGGAACGCCGGGGCCGGGATGATGCGGCCGTACGGCACGATGAACGGGACAACGCGAGCGTTGCGGACTTTCGGATCGGTCGTCTTGCGCAGCGCGACATAGTGGAAGCCGAATGCCGTCTCCTCGATTTTCAGCGCCGGTTCCAGGTCGTTGGAGGCCAGCGCGGCGGGATTGACCACGTCGGGGTTGGGCGTGAACTCGTTCTCTTTCCAGCCGGGGCGCGCCATGTTGGTGTGCAGCACGCCGACGTGCGAGCTATCTTCACCGCCTTCAACCAGTTGCAGATAGTTGCACGAGACGTTGATGCGCAGCACGACACGGTGGCTCGGCTCCGCGTCCATGAACGCGTAACGCGAGAACGCCGGCAGCAGTTCCTTCGGCCCGACATACGCCCATACGATGCCGCCGGCCTCGCGTGTGGGAAACGACGGCGCTTTCATCCGCGCGGCGTACTTGGGGTCCGCATGGTTCGGTGTTTCCATCACGTCGCCCGACGCGCTGAACTTCCAGCCGTGATAGAGGCAGCGAATACCGCCTTCCTCGACGCGGCCCAGCGCGAGCGATGCGCCGCGGTGCATGCACAGTTCCTCAAGGAAACCGACGTTGCCATCGGTATCGCGGAACGCGACATAGTTTTCGCCGAGCAGGGTCACGCGCAACGGCGCGCAGTCGGGATGCGGCAATTGCGCGGACGTGCACACCGGATGCCAGAAGCGTCGCATCAACGCGCCGCCAGGCGTACCCGGGCCGACGCGGCAAATCATTTCGTTATCTTTTTGGGTCAACATATCGGAACTCCTGTCCTGTCTAAAGCGGGGTGATTAGTTGCGCGGGGTACGGGCGCCGGCGGACGAAACGACGCGATGGTGTGGAACCAGCTTGCGCCAGTCGTCGTTCAGGCCAATCTCGCCGGATGTGCCGATTGCTGCGCCCGAATCCGCTTGCAGCGCGGCGATGTCCTGCTGATCGCGTTCGGCGCGCGCATAAGCGAGCAGCGTGCGATGCAGGCGGCTGATCGCGAGGTCCGCGCTCGACAGCAGTTCCTGCGAGCGGTCGCGGATCGGGCCACTCGAAATGCTGCATGCGGCGTCTTCCTGCGTGATGCTGTCGAATCCGGTGAAGTGGCCGTCGCGTTGCAGGCCGCGATCCTGACGGTAGCCGTTGGCGAACGACATGGCTGACGGCGAATCGCACGTGTCGAGCGTCATGCCGTATTTGCGCAGCGTCAGTTCGTCGAGGCCAACGAACTTGAGTTGCGCGCTGCGCAGCGGCTCTTCGCCGACTGGCTTCGCGGCATCCCACCACACGTGGAAGAAGTAGCAGCGCTCGTCGTCGATCGGAACCGCGGCGAGCCACACGTCGCCGTTCGCATTGGCGATGAAGCACGGCGCGATGAACGACGTGACGCGAGCCATGCGGCTCTCGCCGGTCTGGCGGATCGCCACGTAATGAAAGCCGAAGTCCGTCTCGTCCGCCTCGATCGTCGGCGCGGCGTCGAACTGCATGTGCGTGATCTTGCCCGCGTAGTCCAGATCGGAGCTGTTGGTCTGGGCTAGCGCGGAGCTGTGCAGCACGGTCAGATGCGACGAGTCGACGAGCCCTTCGATCACCTGCACGAAGTTGCAGTTGACGATCGCGCACACGTTGATGCGATTGGACTCCGACAGATCCATGAACGGCCGGTGCGGGAACGGCGGCTCCTTGCCCTGCGGACCCAGATAGGCCCAGATCAGCCCGCCCGCCTCGCGCACCGGGTAGGTGCGCCCCTTGATGCGGTCCTTGAATTTCGGGTCGGCGACGTTCGGCGTTTCGAGCACCGTGCCGTCCACCGCGAATTTCCAGCCGTGGTAGATGCAGCGCAGACCGTCGCCATCCGCGCGAGCCAGCTGCATCGACGAGCCGCGATGCAGGCAGCCTTCGTCGTAGAGTCCGGGGCGGCCCTGCCTGTCGCGCCAGACCACGAACCGCTGCCCGAGCAGCTTGATGGTTTTCGGATCGCCGTCCGGTTGCGGCATATCCGACGACTGGATCACGGGCAGCCAGAAGCGGCGCATCGCATTACCCATCGCGGTGCCCGCACCGGTACGGCACATCAGTTCATTGTCCTGCGTGGTCAGCATATGAGTCTCCTGGTGAATGGCGGGCTCAGAGGTCGAGCACCAGACGCGACGACTTCGCACGCGAGCAGCACGGCATGAAGCAATCGTTGCGGGTCCGCTCGTCGTCGGTCAGGTAAAGGTCGCGATGGTCGGGCACGCCTGCCAGCACCTTGGTCATGCAGGTGCCGCAGACCCCTTGCTCGCACGACAGCGGCACGTCGAAGCCCGCATCCAGAAGCGCATGGGCGACGCTTTGATCGGCCGCCACCTTGATGACCTCGCCGCTGCTGCGAATTTCGATTTCGAAAGGACTGTCGTCGTCCGACGGCTCGACCGGCGCGCCCGCGAAATATTCGCGGTGCAGATGCGCTTCGTCCCAGCCGAGTTCG
Source organism: Paraburkholderia ginsengiterrae (assembly GCF_001645125.1). GTDB lineage: Bacteria > Pseudomonadota > Gammaproteobacteria > Burkholderiales > Burkholderiaceae > Paraburkholderia > Paraburkholderia ginsengiterrae. Next base: position 283,679 of record NZ_LXKA01000221.1, read on the forward strand.
CGCGCGGTTTGCAGGATGTGATCCATGAAGCCCGTCGGCCCGCAGACGTACAGATGCTTGTCGGCAGACGGCGCGCCGATTGCGGCTCGCGCATCCAGTTGCTGCTCGGCTGGGCCGTCGTCGGCATGCACCTGCACCTGCGCGCCGTCTCCCTGCGACAACTCCTGCGCGCGCTCGAACAGCGCCATGCGCGACAGGGACCGGCCGCAGTAGTGCATCTCGAACGGACGGTTCTCGCGCGCCAGCTGCTGGGCCATGCAGATGATCGGCGTGATGCCGATGCCGCCCGCGAACAGGATCGACCGCTCAGGACCGTCGTGCAGCGCGAAGTGATTGCGCGGCACGCTGATCGTGAGGGTATCGCCCGCATTCACGCCGTCGTGCAACGCAACGGATCCGCCACGGGACTGCGGGTCGCGCAGCACACCGATGCGGTAGCACGAGCGTTCCGTCGGAAGGTCGTACAGCGAGTATTGGCGGATCAGCCCGCCGGGCAGATGCACGTCGATATGCGCGCCGGCTTCGAAGCCGGGCAAAGGCGTATCCGACAAGGGCCTGAATTCATAGCCGACGATATCGTCGGCCAGCCACGTTCTGACGGAGACGCTGACCTGCAGCGTGGCGGTAAGGGAGGGCGTTGACATATCCATGGTGACATCCAGATAAAAGGGGGGCGTGTCAGGCGGCGTGGTGCAGACGGCGCCGGATGACGACCGGCGCCGCACCTAGTTGCCGCTGAATGAGCCAGCGCGCGAGGCCCTGGTCCATGACGCGAACGTGTTCGGGAAACCAGTCAACCAGCGCGCGGGCAAACGAGCGAACCACCTGGGGCCGGCCTTCGGTCAGCGCGCTGCGCACTTCGTCGAGCGACTTGAGCACGGCCGCGTGCTCGTCGATATGGCAGCCGGCCGAACCATAGCCGGTGTTGCGCATGTCGTCGTCCTCCTCGCCGAAGTGGCGGCGTGCGTGCTCCGCAAAGGCTTCGAGCGCGGCCGCGAGGTTGTCGTCCGCCGTCGTGAGCAACGTATCGACGCATTCGACAAACTCGCGATGCGTGTCGTCCATCGACAGATGCCCGAGGGCATAGTCGTCGTCCCAGACGAAGCTTTGTTCCGATGTATTCATTTCCGGCGCGGTCCGATCAGTGAAGCATGATGAATTAATGTCTTCCTAGGAAGATATATAACGAAGTCATCGGTGTCGAGGTAGGGAAAACTCTGATCAGATAAACGTGTGAAGAATAGACCTTCATAGTGTTTATCGCCTTGATAGCCTTGAATTAGCTCGCGTTGGCACGTGGAAAATGAGTTGGGCTCAGGGAAACTCCGAGGTTTGAAATCAATTGACGTGGAAGATGATTGTTGTATCTTCCATGGAAGATTTTAAACACTATCACTATCGGAGGAGATCTATGAGTTCGACGTCGACGTTGTCTGGACACGCGTTCCCGCTGCGCAAGGCGGTGTGTTGGGGGCTTGCGTCGCTCGCGGCATGCGCATCGGGCGCATTGCACGCCCAGAGCTCTGTCACCCTGTACGGGATCATCGATACGGGTGTCGAGTGGGTCAATAACGTGGGCGCCAAGAAGTCCAGCGTCGTGCGTTCGCCAACGCTCACCGGCTCCATCCCGTCGAGGTGGGGGCTGCGCGGCAAGGAGGATCTGGGCGGCGGGCTCAGCGCCGTGTTCGTCCTGGAGTCGGGATTCGCCCCGTCGCAGGGCACGCTGAACCAGGGCGGCCGTCTGTTCGGCAGACAGGCCTATGTCGGGCTTTCGTCGGGGCAGTGGGGGACGCTGACCCTCGGCCGTCAGTATTCGCAGATCTATTGGGCGATGACTGGCGACACGATGGGGCCGAACATTTACGCGGCCGGCGATCTGGACTCCTACCTGGCCCAGCCGCGACTCGACAATGCGATCGCGTATTCGTTCACGAGATCCGGTTTCACCGTGGGCGCGACGTATTCGTTCGGGCGTGACGCGGTGGATCCGGCGGCGGCGGGCGGGTGCGCCGGACAGTCGCCAACCGACTGGCGCGCCTGCAAGTCGATGTCCGCGATGGTGAAATACGACGCGGCGACATGGGGCGTCGCGGCGGCCTTCGATCGCAACTACGGCGGCGGAGGCACCGGTTCACCGCTGCCCAGCAGCTCGCAAACCGACACACGCGCCGTTATCGACGGCTACGTCAAGTTCGGAGCCTCGACGATCGGCGGGGGATTCCTCCATCGGATCAATCACGGCGAGCAGACGCCGACGCTATTCGACGCGGTCAGCAACTACTGGTGGCTTGGCGGAACCTATGCGCCCCTCCCACAAATTGCTCTTGATGCGCAGTTCGGCCACATATCGGTGAACGGTGGCAGTGCCGCGGGAGCCTCGCTGATCGCAGCGCGCGCGACGTACCTGCTATCCAAGCGCACCTCGGTGTATGTCACCGCGGGTCATGTGTTCAACCAGCGCAATGCAGCGTTCACGATTGACGGCGGCGTGATCCCGCCCGCCTCATCGCCATTGCCCGGCGTGAGTCAAACCGGTGCCATGGTGGGTATGCGCCACCAGTTCTGAACAACACCGGAGCCGGGCAACGAACCCTTCCACTTACGTCACCTTCAAAAAGGAAACCTAAATGAAATCCGTCCGTTTCGAGCGTCATGATTCCGTTGGTCACATCGTGCTGGGAAACCCGCCGCTCAATCTCATTGCCAGCGAATTTTCCGAACGGCTGAGCGAGGCCATCCAGCAAGCGAGCGTTGCGGAAATCCGTGTGCTCCTGATCCGTGCGGAAGGCCCGAACTTCAGCCAGGGTGGCGACATCCTCGACTTCATCGACATGGAGTTCAACGCCTGGCGCACGTTCATCAGCGATATGCATCATTCCTATCGCAAGATCGAGGCACTGCAGATTCCGACCGTGTGCGCGGTGCGCGGCCGGGCTTGGGGCGGCGCGTTCGAACTCACGCTCGCGTGCGACTTCATCGTGGCCGCGGATAATGCGTCGTTTCGCTGCATCGAGCCGTCGGTCGGCACCGCACCCGTCTGCGGCGGCGTGCAGCGGATCGCGGAGCGCGCGGGACCGGCGCTCGCGGCGCGCTACGTGATGCTCAGCGAGGAGATGTCAGGCGCCACCGCCGGCGACCTGAAAATCGCCGCGTTCGTGGTGCCCGACACGGACGTGGAACGAACGGCTTTAGAACTGGCGACACGTCTTGCTCACGGTCCTACTCGCTCGTATGCGGCCATCCGCGCGCTGCTGAAAGCCTGGTCGTCGGGTGGTGTGCCGGGCGCGGACCAGGTGGTGCTCGACCTCACGATGCCCCTGCACAATACTGAAGACGCACGGCGCGGACGGACGGCGCGCGTCGAGGCGCTGCGGCGAGGGGTGGAACCTGAACCCGTTGCTTTCTTCGGGCGGTGACTCGAACGCTCAATTGACTCATGCCTGGTCGTGGAGAACTCGCGGTCGTAACGATGAGCAATGCGGGAAAGCCGTTTGCGCGCGAACTCGTGCCGCTGCCGACCGTGGGTGTCTTGCGGGCGCGCATACTACCTTGACTGCCGGAACCGCCGGCTGGGTTATCCGGTCGAAACGGACTCACGTCAAAGGAGCGTCGCCATGATTCGTTTGCCGCGCAGCACACGTCTTTCGATCAGCGCCGGGTGGCTTCTGGCAATACTCGGTACGCCGGCCGGTGCCGCTTCGATCGACCCGCCCAATGGGCAAGCACTCTTGAGCACCACCGCGTCTGGCGTGCAGATTTATTCGTGCGAGTACGACGCGAACCACACGCTCGGCTGGGCGTTCAAGAGTCCGCGCGCCACGTTGTTTGACTCGGCCGGGGTCGCGGTGATCGAGCATTCGGCGGGACCTTCCTGGGAAGCCCGGGACGGCAGCCGGATCGTCGGCCATGTTCTCGCTCAGATGCCGAGTGACGCGCAGAACAGCGTACCCCAGCTCCTGCTGGAAGCACACTCGACGGGCGCCAAGGGCATGTTGAGCGACGTGCGCTACGTGCAGCGCACGATGACCGCGGGGGGCGCCGCGCCGAAAGCGTCGTGCACCGCCGAACATGCGGCAGGCAGTTCGCCGTACATTGCCACCTATACGTTTTTCAAGTAGCAAGCAGCGATTGGCGACGCAATTGGCAAATTGACGGTCAGCCTCTAGTCTCACACCTGGCCGATGCCGCCGTCGTTCATCAGATCCGCACCCGTCATGTAGGAGCTCTGGTCCGACGCCAGGAAGAGCGCCGCGCTGGCCATCTCCTCTGCCCGCGCGAGGCGGCCGATCGGGACCATGCTCTGGTACATGCTCACCAGATCCTCGCGGGACGCCGACTGGGCGTCGAGAATCGGCGTGTCGGTGACGCCTGGGCTGAGCATGTTGACGCGAATGCCGCGATCCTTGAATTCCGCGGCCCAGGTGCGGGCATAGGAGCGCAATGCCGCCTTGGTCGCCGCGTAGGCGGTGTGGCCGGGAATGCCCATGAGGTGCATGGCCGACGAGACCAGGATGATCGATCCGCTTCCTGTCATCAGCGGCAGCAGCTTCTGCACGAGGAACACGGGGCCGCGAGCCATGAGGTTGAATGCCTTGTCGAAATGCTCGGGTGTGATGGTGTCGATCGTAGCCTGCTCCGTATAGCCGGCGTTCGACACGACGATGTCGACCACGCCTTTTTCGCGCTTGACGATTGCGGCGACACGGTCGAGATCATCGAGATTCGCGGCGTCGGCCTGGATGGCGGTGACGTTGCGCCCAATCAGCCTGGCGGCTTCGTCGAGCTGTGCCTGGCGACGGCCGAAGATAAACACGTGAGCGCCTTCGGCGACGAACCGCCGGGCGATCGCCAAACCGATGCCGGTCGTTGCGCCGCTAATGACGGCAATCTTTCCTGCGAGGGTGGACATCAGAACCTTCTGTCTGTTCGTGAATGACAGAACGATGGTAATTGCCACCTTCGCGAATGATAATTGGCGGAATTTTCATAAGATCCATTCTTTGCGAGAATAGATCGTGGAACCTGGTGCAGCGGTCAGTCACCCCGTGGCCATGCGAGCCGATCACCGCCCATTGCGTCCTTTTGGGAGCGTGAACCGTCTACTTCGCGTGGTCGAACGCCGGCTCCGAGAACCGCTCGATCCAGACTGCCAGGCGGTCGGCCGCAAAACTGGCAGCGCGTGTGCCCGCGCGGCAGACGATGGCGTCACCTTCGCGCACACACTGCAGGGCGCCGCCGGCTTCTTCCAGCCAAAGCAGGCAGGCCAGCCAGGCAGCGTGCTCGGCCGAGACGGCCAGACCCACCGGCCGGGTGAGGAACTCACTCAGCGTGGCAGGTGTTGTCCAGGTCAGCGCATCGCCATCGCCGCGTACCGAGGCGCCGAGGACTTCAGTGAAGATCTGCACCGCGTCGGCCGCGCCGCGCCCCGCATTCCGCGTGCGCAATTCCATCAGGCGCGTGCTGACCGCGTGGCCGAAGCTGCCGCTGCATTCGCTCTCGGCACGCACAAGGTCGGCGTAGTCCATACGCTGCCAGTCCGGTTCCACATTGCGCGTGCCGGCCAGTTCGTTGCCGACCAGCCAGGTTTCCACCGGCTGGAAGCGGCCCGGGCCGATCAGGCTGGCGCACAGCGTGTGCACGATGCCGATGCGGGTGGCCACGGTCTGCGTCTGCAGCACGCTCAGCTTCTCGCGCACGAGTTGGTCGCGTTCCTTGCGCAGTCCCGACAGCTCCAGTGCCTGCTTCATCTCCATGCGCAGCGCGGCGATGTCCCACGGCTTCTTGATGTAGCGATGTATCTGGCCCTGATTGACGGCCTCGACCGTCTGGTCCAGCTCCGAATAGGCCGTCGTCAGGATCCGGACGATGTGGGGATAGCGCTCGCGCGCGTAGCGCAGAAGTTCGTTGCCATGTTCGCCCGGCATGCGCTGGTCGGACACCAGTACGGCCAGGCTGGCGGCGTGGGCATCCAGCATGGCCTTGCCGTCCTCGACGGAGGCGCCCGTCACCACCGGCGCGATCGCGCCGATGGCGCGCTCGAAGTATTTGACCGCAGTGGCTTCGTCATCGACGAACAGAATCGCCGGAGGTGGCGTCTGGTTGGCAAGCGTGTTGCTCATTGGTAACTCCTGTGCATTCGATTCTTCAAATGGGGTAACTCCGGCGTCGCGGCCGTGCCGGCGCCAGACGCGGATGCAATCCTGATACTCCCGCCAAAGGACTGCATGACGCGGTTGCAGAAAATCATGCCGAAGCCGCCAACGCCGGCGTGCGGGATAACTGGGCCGGCCAGCAATCGCTGCTCAATCGCTGTATCACCTCGGGCGCAATTGCTGGGCCGCTACCGCGGATGCCAGCACCTCACGGACCGTGCCCACGCCCAACGGCTTCTCCAGGATTCGAAACACCTCGTCAGGATTGACCGCTCCCCGCAGCGCGTCCTTGTCCACGTAGGCTGTCACCAGGATCCGCACGATATGCGGATACTCCTGCGAGACCTGCCGCAGCAGTTCGCCGCCGTGCCGGCCCGGCATGCGGAAGTCGGTCACCAGGATCGCCACCCGTGCGCCTTCGCGGCGCAGGATCGAGATGGCCTCTTCCGCGTCGCTCGCGAGCAGCACCTCATAGCCGCTGCCGGCCGAGCGCGCAAAATACTTGCGGGCCAATTCCTCATCATCGACATAGACGACAGTCGGCCGCGCTTGCTGGGTCTCACTCATTTCATTCTCAATCTGAATCTCACTCGACACGCGGCAGGTCGAAATTGAACGCGGTCCACTCTCCCAACTGGCTTTCCGCAAACAATGTGCCGCCGTGCCGCTCCACCACTGCATAGCTGATGGACAGGCCAAGGCCGAGGCCCTGGCCGACATCGCGGGTAGTGAAGAACGGTTCGAACACGCGCGCCAGATTTTCCTCGGCAATCCCCGGGCCGTTGTCGTGCACGTTCACGTGCAGCCGGTCGTCGCGCCATCGTGCCGAGACATGAACCTGCGGCGATACGGTGGCTTCCTTGTGCATGGCCAGAGCCGCATTCGAGAACAGATTGATGAGCACGCCGATAATGGCGGCTTCGTCGCCCAGCACGAGGGTGTCGCCGGGCAGGTCGCGCGTGACCGTCACGCCGCGCAGCTCATGGGCGCTCAGCCGGATCGACGAATCAAGCGCCTTCTCGAACAGGAACGGCACGTCGTCCGCCTCCGCGCCTGGCTTGCGGTAGGCAAAGGTTTTCAGGTCCGACACGATATGCTGGATGCGGTGCATGCCCTGCTTGACGTCAACCAGGCACTCCTGCAGCGACGGACTGTCCTTGACCTGCGGTTCCTCCATGGCGATTTCGATCGCCATCAGGCAGAAGTTCACCGGGTTGTTGACCTCGTGGAGCAGCCCCGCGGACAACGTGCCGATCGCAGCCATCTTCTCCTGCTGCAGAAGCTGGCCCTTGATCTGCGACAGGTTTTCATTGGTGCGGGCGAGCTGATCGTTTTTGTGCGCCACCTCGTCCTTCAGCCGGAAAAGCTGGAAACGGCCCTTCTCGTTGAAATACGTGTAAATGGAGCTGGCCAAAGCGCAGAAGAAGATCAGGATGAGCTGGAACTCAAACTTGCTAGGGTCCTTGATGCCGCCCAGATGTGTCACGCAGGCGACGTAGTAGAGCGCGCCCGTGGCGAGGCCGAATGCCAGCGTCTGCAGGTAGCCGGAGGGGAACAGGATCCCCACCGCAAAGATCGTCAGCATGAGCCCGGCATAGAACAGCGATTGCTCGCCCTGCGTGGCAAAAATCATCCACGAGATCATGATCTGTGGCAGCAGCAGCCAGCAGAAGGTGATGACCTGCACGTGGCGTTTGCCTGTTTTCGTGTAAAGCGAGAGCAATGCCAGGCCGATCGCCGCGCTGGTCAGCATCCGGACGATGGCAAAGTACTTCTGCTCAGCCGGATACACGACATAGTCCATCGCCATGCCCATCAGCACCAGCACGATCACGGTCACGCCACCGGCCTTGCTGCACAGCAACCGGTAGTCGCGCAGCTCTTCACGATAGTTCGATTGCAGCCCAACCAGTGATGTCGTCATCTCAGGCTACTTGTTGCTGGCCGATCACCACCTCGGCAAACACATTAACCCCGGTCGGGTCCGTGTACAGACGTGGCTCGCCGCAGTTCTCCGGCATGATTTCGGCCATCTGTGCCTCGTTGCGGTAGATCAGATACCACTCCAGCACGTGTTCCATGCTGAAGCGCTCCGGGTTGTCGGCGTGGACGTTGGTGACGAGCAGGCGGCCGCCCAGTCTGGTGCGGCTGGCGAAATGCTGGTTCAGGCGGGCGCAGACCTTGTCCGACAGGTAGTCGAACAGGCCGGCGCAATAGACCGCGTCGAACTCGCGCGCGTCCGGCGCGTCCGCGTCGATCCGGCGCTTGAGCAGGTGGTGGACCGAATCATGCGTGTAGCTGATGGTCATGCGCTTGGACTTTTGCTGTGCGATGGCCCCGAGGCGCTCGCGCGTCCAGTCTAGCGTTTCCTGGCTGAAGTCGAGCAGGTCGAACGTCAGCCATTCCGGTTCGTCGTATTCATCCATGAAACGCTGGATTTCCTGAGCCGGGCCACATCCCACGTTCAGCACCCGGAACGGCCGCTGCGCGGCGCGCGCCTCATTGGCCAGCCGGGTCAGGTAGTCCACCAGCAGATCGATGCGATTGCGGTGCGCGCGTGCCACGGCCGTCTGCAGGAAGGCCGCGTTGACGATCTGGAAATACGTGCTCGGGCCCTGGCGCGGATCGTCGATCATCTGGTTGACCATCTGATAGTCACCGGCATAGCCCAGCGGCTTCGTGAAAGTTCGGAAGACGAAGGGCGAGCGCAGCAGCAGCGGATGGAGCGCCGCTTGGGCAAACGCACGGTGCGCCGGCGCCAGTTCTTCGTCGACGAGGCGCGCCTCGCCTTCGAATTCGTCGAAGTAGAACTTGGTCCTTTCCATCAGTGGCGATGCCAGTTCGAGGAAGAAGTCCTCGCGCAGGCTTTTGCCGTCCTTCGGCATAACGTCGGCCAGGTCCGCTTGCTCGACCCAGCGCGACATGTCCGACAGAAAAGCCCGGATCTGGTTGACCGCGATCTGGTAGTCACGGCGGATCTGGAAACGATCGGTCCAGTCCTGCGCGAACCGGCGGGCTTCTTCTCCCACGGCGCGCGCTTCCAGCGTGCCGCCACTCAATTCCCGCCACTCGTCGATCAGCGTCACCGAGACAATGGCTGTCAGGCCGGTGTTGACCATACTGATGACGACCGCCTTGCCCGAATAGGCGTGTTCCACGCCCATCTTGACCGACAGGTCGCTCAGCACCTCACTGACCTGGACGATCGAGTACGGGTTATAGACCTCCATCACCAGGGACTTGCGCTGGAGATTGATGATCGTGCCCCGCACCTGCTCGCCCTGCGAGTTGCGGAAGCTCACTACCGGATCGATTTGCGTTTTGGAATACACAGTATTGCGGCTAGGTAGGTACCACGAGAGGTTGGCGGCATCACGGCTTTATCGAGGCTTGGTGGCCTGATGGGCCTGAAGGCCGGCTTCGGAACGATACGGACCTTTGCGATTGCAGCATTCTACTGATAAAAAAAGAATACTGTGATCCTACGCGGGTTTCATCTGATGATACTAGCTGTGAGAGCCGCGCTCCCTAACAAATTGCGTAGCATGCACGTCATCTTCCGGAGAAATACGATGGACCGGTTTCACGAAGTGACCGCCTTTATCGCCGTCGTGGAAGCGGGGGGGTTTTCCGCGGCGGCGCGCAGGACCGGCGAGTCGCAGTCCGCCATCAGCAAGGCAATCGGCGCTCTCGAGCGGCGCCTCGGCGTCGCGCTATTCAATCGGAGCACCAGGAGCGTGACCCTGACGGATCAGGGGCAGCGGTACTACGATCGGACGAGGCCGCTGGTCGACGAGATGGATGACGCCGACAGCGAAATGACCAGCAGCACGCTCGCTGTCTCGGGTTCGATCAGGATCGCCGCAGCGTCCACCTTTGGCCGCCTGCACGTTCTTCCTCTCATCCCCGGCCTGCTGTCGCGCTATCCTGGCCTTCAAGTGGATCTGGTTCTTTCGGACTTCGTACGAAATATGGTGGACGATCGGATCGATCTGGCGATCCGAGTAGGACAGGTCAATGAACCTGACGCGGTCGTCAAACGAGTAGCGGGTACTCCGCTTGTGTGCGTCGGCTCCCGCCGCTACTTCGAGCAGCGCGGCATCCCCAGCACGCCCGCGGACCTGGTGCATCACAATTGCCTTTTATACGGCGGCCTGGAGGAGTCGGCGGATTGGCCGTTTGTTGGGCCGGAAGGGCGATTCAGCGTGACCGTTCGCGGCAACCTTTCGTCCAACAGTGTCGAGACGATTCGGGCTGGTGTGCTCGCCGGTGTGGGAATTGGTCTCTTTGCGAAGGTTTCGCTTTCGGACGAACTTCAGCATCCGGACGTGATCACGGTTCTCGACGAATTCATCAGCGACGTTAGAGATGTCAGCCTCGTCTGGCCCAAACGCCGGTTTGTGCCGGAGCGCGTGCGGCGCGTGACGGAGTTCTTCGCTTCGTCACTGCCGTCACGTCTTTAGCCACTCGGAATCAGTAGTCGTACACGTGCTCGGTCACGAGGCCGTTTTTCCCGGCTGCCGCCAGAAAATCGGACAAGCCGCGAACCGGCATCAGCAGCGCGACGCGCCGTGTATTGGCGGGCAGAGTCAGCGGCTGTTCGAACAGGATGCGACCGCTGCTGGCCGGCAGCGACGCGTCGTTTTTCATCCACACCGTAACCAGAATCTCCGATGTATTGCCCGCGATATCCGTGAGCCGAATGCCCTGTTGCGCAAGTGCTGTCGCCGCCACCCTGAAATCGAAATAGCGGGGCAACGCAAGTAACGCGCGACCGTCCGGCAGACGAGCCAGCACGCTGACGTGAGCCTGCGCCGACCAGCCATCGGGCAGGTGGTCGACGACCACGTCGGTCGTCATCAGGGCCGGGGTGTAGGCGGCCCGGGTGGCCTTCTCGATCAGCTTTCCGTACACGGCCTTGATCGCGTATTCGGTGGTCAGCGCATAGCGGCGTTCCCATTTGCGCACGACCCCCGGCCCCCACATCGGCACATCGCTCCAGAGGTGACGCAGCCGTGCGCCGAAGTCGAACAGATACCACGGCTCCTGACGGATGAAGTCCACGTACTCCTGCGCCGCCTGGGCGGCGAAGCGATCCTCGTCGGTCAGCTTTTTCCCGCCGAGCAGCCAGCTCGCGCGACCCACGGTGTTTTCGTAGAGCGAGCGCAGCACGTATTCCACAGTCGTGCTCGATGCGATCACCCAGATCATCACGTGATAACCGGGATTGAGCGGGTAGTTGTCGCGCATCTGCTCACGCGTGACCGTTGCGTAACTCGACCAGAGTTGGCCGATCTGATCCAGAAACGGAAAATCATGCGGCGGCGCATGTTGCACGATCCGCGCGTATTCCGCCGGGCTATGGACCAGATACCACTCGGGGAAAGTCAGCAGCGTCTGCTCAGTGCCGCGGCGATCCGCGTCCGGCACGGGGCTTTGGTATAACGCTCCCGGCGTTCCGGACGAAAGGGGCGCCTCCTCCGCCTGCGCAGCCGGCGCCGCGAACGCGAGCGCGACGCCGATGACTAGCAGCGCGTTGCGCAACAGCCGCGTCATGCCGCGCCTCCCTGGCGCACGAACGCCAGCAGGATGTTGTCCGACGGATCGCCCTGTTGAGTCAGGCGCATGCCGGTATGGCGAAAGCCGGCGGCTTCGACACGCGCAATCCAGTCATCCACGCTCGCGAAATGACGCAATTCGGACCGGTTGGTTTCCCAGCTTTCGCCGAGCCCCGCGTTGAACACCGTGTGGGCCAGCGACACGAATGCATCCATGGCCGGCGTCGTGACGTCGTGATCGCGAACCACGAAATAGCCGCCGGGCCGGACGATGCGCGCGATCGAGTCGAGAAACGGCGCGAGCTTTTCCGGCGCCATGTGATGCAGGCCGACGAAGCAACTCACGAGATCGGCGCTGGCGGCAGGCAGCGCGATGGGTGCATAGTCGTTCAACGGCTGGAACTCGCCGATCGAGCCGAACTGCCCGCGCTCGACGATATCGACCGGGCTCATGCCCGGCTGCACGTCGTGCACAAGGGTCACCTTGCCTTTAAGGTGCAGATATTTTTTCATGGCCCGGACGTAGCGCCCGGTCGTGCCGATCTCCACGTAGTCCTGTAACGGCGCATCGCCCAGCAGCATGGCGGTCTGGCGGCCCATTTCAGCCTTCTGCATCGACAGTGACGGCAGCGCGTGCGTGAGCATGGCGAGGCGCGGAGTGATCGCTTGGAGCCCCGCCTGGATCGCGCGATAAATGTGCTCGTCGCCCGTATGTTCGGCCGTCGACGCCTTGATCAACGTATGCAAACGGTCTTCGGGCAGCACGTTGAAAATGTTCTGCAGGAACGTATAGAAACGATCGGCTTCGCGCTCGCTGTGATAGATCGTTTCGAACAGGGTGCCGTCGCGGTCCGCCTGGTTCGCCGCCATGGTCGCCATGGTCACCATGGCCGGCGAGGAATCAGGTGTTGCGGCGGCCGGCAAATGCGCCGCTTCAGACGCGCTGAGTTCGGGTGCATAGTACCGATCCCACAGCGCACCCCGCAGCCGATACCGCGGATCGAATTGCCGCTTGAGTGCAAACATTTCACGTGCGCGCGGATAGGCACGATGGAATTGCTCGTGCGTCGCGTGCAACTGGTAGGGCAGGTAGTAAGTGCCCCCCACTTCGAGTACTGCGTCGATCAGTTCACGCGTCCAGACCGCCACGCGCTCGATCGCATTCGCGCGGGTGCGCTGCTTGTAGTAAAGCACGAACGCAAACGTCTCACCGCGGGCCCACGCCATGACGGTGCGGTTGTCGGCGAGTGCGTGGCGGATCGAAATGTTGACCGCGTTCACCCGGTGCCGCGAAAGTACCGCCGAGAGCGCCTCGGCGAATCGCGTGACGGCTTCCACGGGCACGAAGTACTCCTGCAGCACATACGTGCGCCGGCGGCGGCCGACCGGCTCGAGTTCCGCGACGTCGTACCCGGCTTCGTAGTTGCGCCAATGCACTTTCTTGCCGAAATGCAGCAGCGGGTCGTACAGGAATTCGCGGCGGAATTTACCGAGCGGCGTTTCAGTGATCGCCCATAGAAAATACTTCGCGGCAAGAAAGCCGCGACTGAGCGGCTGCAGCCGCGCCGAAGTGGCCGGCTCGTCGGTGACCGTCCAGCTGATCGCGCGGCCGCGCACATAACGCGGCGGATAGAGATCGAAATTGTGGAAGATCACATCATGATGGCTGCGCACGTTGGCGTCGAACCACGCCTTGTAGTCGGCGGTGCGCATGGTGCGGTCGCTGCGCTTGACCCGCGTATTGGGCACGAGATCGAGTTCCGCTTCGGTGATGATGCCGACGCCGCCATAGCCGCCGATCGCCGCGTTGAACAACGTGGTGTTCTCAGTCGGGCTGGCGTCGACGACCTCGCCGTCGGCCAGCACGAGCCTGATCGCCCTGACCGACAGCACGACTGGCCCCAGGCCCATGTAGCGCCCATGCGCGTTGACGGACAGCGCGCCACCCACCGTGAAGTTCGCATAGGTCTGCATGATCTTCACCGACAGACCGTGCGGATCGATAAAACGCTGGATGTCACACCAGCGGATCCCGGCCTGCACGCGAATCACCGACGTGTGCGGCTCGAAGCGCAGCACCCGGTTCATCTTGCGCATATCCAGGTGCAGGGTGCCCGGACTCGCGGTGTGTCCGCCCATGCTGAAGTGGCCGCCGCCTATCGACACTGGCAGCGTGGTCTGCGTGAGCGCCTCGACGACCTCTTCGGTCGTGGTGGGCGTGGCGATGGAAAATACCGGAATGCGGTTCAGCTGAGTAACGTCGTTGACGGTAGTCATATCCGCATCACTCCGAGATATCGACTTTGAGGTAATCCGAGCGGGCCGCCGGATCGGGGCCGAAGCGGTTTTCGTGCTCGACGCCACGGCGAAGCAGATGCATCAGCACCCAGATCGGCCCGAAAACCGGGATCACGGCGCTCAGCAACGACCATCCGCCACGGCCGATGTCGTGCAGGCGCTGGGTGCCGAGCGCGCTCGCACTCCAAAGAAAGACCAGCGCGAAGAAGGCCGCGCCTGTTTCGCCAAACCACGCAGCGGCGAGCTCGCCAAAGGCCGCGCACACGAGTGCGGCGATGACGATCCGTGTCAGCCATTCGCCGCGCGTAATGCGGCCGCGGCTCGTAAAGAATGCGGGGGCGAGGGTCGTTAAAAGCATTTTATTTTTACCTATTCCCGTGAGTCAGTTATCGGTTTCCAAAACCATCAAAATGTCTCAAGCTTTGCTGCGCAAGTTTAAGCGGACTTGTTATTATCGGTCGATCCCAATTCCGAGAAAAACAGCTCAGCATGACTGTACATAGTCGTTTGACGTGACAAGTGTGCGCAATTGAACCCATAAAGCATAAAAACGAATGCATGGGACGTCATGAAATTTTATAAGGTCGCGCTTGCACTGATCGCCGTGCCTGTCGTAGCGTTAGCTGCGGTATTGGGCAGCGCCGAGCTATTCGCGCATCTTCGCGAGCGGGACGTTGCGCAGAGCGCAGCGCCGGCCGGTTCCCGCTTCGTGCGTGCGGCGGACGTCGATATGCTCATACAGGAGCGCGGCCCTGCCAACGGACAACCCATCGTGTTCATTTCGGGCGCCGGCGCCTGGAGTTCGACATGGCTGCCGACCATGGAGCATCTCGCTCAGGCCGGCTATCGCAGCATTGCGGTGGACCTGCCGCCGTTCGGGTACACCAGCCGGCCCGCGGCCAATACCTACGACACCGGCAGCCAGGCTTTGCGCATTCTCGGCATGCTCGACACGCTGGCGCTTTCGCGCGTGATTCTCGTCGGCCATTCGTTCGGCGGACGGGCCACAGTCGAAGCGCTGATGGCTGAACCTTCCCGATTCACGGCAGCCGTGCTGGTGGACGTTGCGCTGTCGATTGATCCGCAGCCGTCCGAACCTGGTCTGCTCGGCAGTCTGATCGAGCTGCCGGCCGTGGCACGGCCGGTGATCGCCGCGACGGCAACCAATCCATGGCTCACGGGATGGTTTCTGCGCAAGTTCACTTCCCGTCACGATGCGCTCACGGCCGACCGGATCGCCGTCTATCAGCGGCCGCTTTCTGTGACTGACACAACGCAGGCGTACGGATACTGGCTGGACGCATTTATCAATGATCCGGGGCTCAGCCGGAGCAGCCGCTCGGCGGATTACGCGTCGTTGATCATGCCAATCGATGTGATCTGGGGCGCGACCGACGGCGTGACACCGGTGAGCGAGGGATTGCGCCTGTCGCGACTGTTGCCTGACGCAAGCATGAGCGTGTTGCCGGGAATCGGACACATCCCTCATGTCGAAGACAACGCCGCGTTCAATCGCGCGCTTGAAAAATTCCTCATTCGCGTCAAGGGCGCGCAGGCAAGCTGACGCTCACGAATCCATGCGCGCGTCGCGCCGAACCGCCTGGGGCGGACGGCCAAACCCGCGGATGAACGCCTCGCGCATATGGTGGCGGTCGCGAAAGCCGGTTTCTTTAGCGATGACATCCAGCGGGTGCCGGCTCTGCTCGATCATCAGCCGCGCGGCTTCGAGGCGCAGCCCTTCGATCGCCTTGGCCGGAGACTGTCCGGTTTCGAGTGTGAACACCCGGCTGAACTGGCGCGGACTCAGATGAGCGGTACTGGCCAGCTCCTCCACGGTCAACGAACGGCTCAGATTCTGGCGCGCGTAGTTCAGCGCATTCTGGATCCGGTCGGACTTCGGCGCGAGGTCCAGCATTTCGGAGTGTTGCGACTGGCCGCCCGCGCGGCGCTGATACATGACCAGCTTGTGCGCCACCGAGCGGGCCACTTCGGCGCCCAGATCCTTTTCCACCATCGCCAGCGCCAGATCCAGGCCGGCCGTCATGCCCGCGGATGTCCAGACAGGCCCGTCGACGATATAGATGCGGTCTTCCTCGACCCGGACATCCGGAAAGCGCTTCTGCATCTCGCGGCCGAACGCCCAGTGGGTGGTGGCCCGCCGTTGTGCCAGCAGGCCGGCTTCCGCGAGCACGAAGCCGCCCGTGCAGATTCCGGCGATGCGCCTCGCGCGGCTGCCGCCTTTGCGCAGGAAGGCCAGAATCCGCTCGGGAGCCGGCGAGGTGAGCGGATCGTTGACTCCGGCGACCATCCAGGTGTCCACGTCGAGCCGCCCGCGCAGCGACCGCGTGCCGACCTGCACGCCAAGCGACGAGCGCACTTCGCCGCCGGATACCGAGAAATTGTCGAGCGTGTAGAACGCCTCGCCTGTCACCATGTTCGCGTACTCGAACACGGCCTGCGGCGCGAGCGCCATGATCTGGAAGCCGTCGCTAAGCAGAAACCCGATCCGGTGCATGGGCGTTCTCCGTCAAGGTATGTCCTAAATCATACACTTATACGTCATTTCCGTCGCAGCGGTTCGAAACCATAATTCGCTCACGCTTCATCCACAACCATTGAAACGGAGTGACATCATGAGCAAGACACATCAAGGCACCGCCCTCATTACCGGCGCATCGTCGGGCATCGGCGCGATCTACGCGGACCGCCTGGCACGCCGCGGCTACGATCTGATTCTGGTCGCGCGCAGCCGGGACCGGCTGGCCGCCCTCGCGGACCGCATCACGAACGAGACGCACCAGAGCGTCGAGATCATCGATGCGGACCTGGGCGATCGCGCGGCACTGGCCACCGTCGAAGCGAAACTGAAACAGGACGCGAGCATCACGCTGCTGGTCAACAACGCGGGCTTCGGCACGCATACGCCGCTGCTCGATACCAATGTCGATGACATGACGCGTCTGATCGACCTGAACGTCACCTCGCTGACCCGCCTGACCTATGCTGCGGTGCCGGGTTTCGTCGCGCGCGGCAAGGGTGCGGTCATCAACATTTCGTCGATCGTGGCGATCTCGCCGGAGACGCTCAACGGCGTGTATGGCGGCAGCAAGGCCTTCGTGCTCGCCTTCAGCCAGTCGCTGCACCACGAACTCGCCGGCAAGGGCGTGCAGGTGCAAGCCGTGCTGCCCGGTGCAACCGCCACCGATTTCTGGCAGACCGCGGGCCTTCCGATCGAGCATTTGCCAGCGGCCATCGTCATGCAGGCCACGGACCTGGTCGACGCAGCGTTGACGGGATTCGAACGCAATGAACTCGTGACCATTCCGTCACTGCATGCGGGCGAAGAGTGGGACGCCTATGAAGCCGCGCGTCAAACGATGGCCCCGCATCTGTCGACCAATACGCTTGCACCGCGTTATGTGACGGCACGATAAGCACCGCCGGTCGTCAAACGCAGGCACGGCGACTGGCTCGCCGTGCCTGCACGTCTGTTTACAGCAGGCCCAGCGCCGAAGCCTTGAGCGTCGCGGCGGCACGCGTCGAGCAGTCGAGCTTGCGAAACACGCTCTCGACATGCGTGCGAACCGTGCTCGGGCTCAGTTCGAGTTCGCGTGCCGCTTCCTTGTTGCTGGCTCCACGGCTGATCGAACGCAGCACGTCGACCTCGCGTGCGGACAGGACCGTCGGTTGGCGGGGACGTGCGCTGCGCGGCGGCGCGTCCTGCGTATCGATCAGCGCCTCGACGATGTCGCTGTCGAAGCGCCCCTGGCTCGCCTCGCTGCGCAATTGCTGCGCGACTTCCGCGGCGGGCAGCGCCTCGCGCCACGGCCGCTTCGAGCGCAGCGCCACGCAGGCGGCCGCCGTGCTCAACACCCGGGCGTCGCGCGACAGCGCCGCTCCGCTCACGCCGCGGAAGTAGCCGGAGCCGTCGAGCCGCTCGTATGCGTACGACGCCAGTTCCGCCGCCTGAGCGAGCGTGCCGGTTTGCTTGCCGGCGCGCGCTGTCCAGTACGGCACGAGCCGCACCTTTTCCCAATCGGCAGCCGACAGTCGCCCGGACGCATTCCAGATCGCGTTCGGCACCGCGGCACGTCCGATGCCATGAATCAAGCCCGCGGCATAAAGGCCCGCCTGGCTCGCGTCGCTGCCGCCAAGCCGCGCGCTGCAAGCGGCCGCGGCGCAGGCGACGGCGCGCGAGTAGCCGGTCATCCACGGCAGCTTGAGGTCGATCACATCCGCAATCAGCTCGGTCGAGGTGGTTTCCAGCAGATGAGATGTCAGGATCGCCTCGTCCAGCCCGGCAGACTCCATCGTTGCCAGCGTGTCCAGCCACGGCGCCGCCTGATCGGCGACCAGCGCAGCGAGTTCCGCCGGATAGCGCGTGCCGGTCTGAGCGGCGATCAACTCAAGGGCGCGGGGCAAGCCGTAGACGCGGCTGAAGATTTCCAGGTCGCCCGCGAGCCACACCATGTACACCGCGCGGGGCACCGCCCCGCCTGCCAGGCCGTCGGGGACCCCGGTGCCATCCCATGTCTCGAAGATATGCCGCAGCGACGCTTCGGTGTCGGGCGTGAGGCGCAGTATCCGCGCGACTTCACCTGAGACCTCGCAGTGAATCTGCGCAAGCGGGCTGATCGCGCGCTTGACGCCGTGCGCTTCGAGTGGCTTCGCCCAGCCTTGGCGCTGCGCCAGCATCGCCTCGCGGCTGGCGACATCGTCGCCGAGCGCATCGGCGAATCCCGCGGCATTGGCCGTGCAGCCCGACCACCGCAGCAGCGCCGCTTGCGCGGCGGTTGCGGCACCCGCCTCGCCGTCGCCGGCCGCGCGGGCCAGTTGCGCGGCAAGCCAGGCCGTGCGCTGCGAGTGGTCGGTCGGCTGCCCCATGCTGAGGTCGCCGACGAAGGCGAGCGCCTTGATGGCGTCGTACACGCGAACCGACGCGTGGCCGTTTGAAGCGTTTTCGTTTTCGTTTCCGTTCACGGATTCACCGGTAAATGGCGTGCGCCGTTGTACGCGACTATAGCGCAGCCCGGGTCGGTCATCTGACCGATACCGCCGCGGCGGCGCGGCTGCGATCCTTACGGCCAATCCCATCCGTTACGAGGAGTCCACCATGAACCGTTTGCTTAAGAAGTGTCTGGCGTCGGCGTTGCTGCTCGGCAGCCTGTTTGCCGTCTCCGCCGCGCAAGCCGCGCCTGTTGCGGACCTGAAGGGCAAGAATGTCGTGCTCGTGCACGGCGCGTTTGCCGACGGATCGAGCTGGAATAAAGTGATCCCGCTGCTCGAGGCGCGCGGCCTGCATGTGGTGTCCGTGCAGAATTCGCTCAAATCGCTGTCCGACGACGCAGCGGCGACCCAGCGCGCGATCGACCAGCAGCAAGGCCCGGTCGTGCTCGTCGGCCACTCGTGGGGCGGTGTCGTCATCACCCAGGCCGGCAACGACGACAAGGTGAAGGCGCTCGTCTATGTGGCCGCGTTCGCACCGGATAACGGCGAGTCGATCAACGACAAGCTGAAGGGCAAACCTGCGCCGGCATGGGCCGGAGAATTGCAGAAGGATTCCGGCGGCTTCCTGACCTTGTCGACCAACGCGATCGAACACGATTTCGCGCAGGATCTGCCGCCGGCGCAGGCGCGTCTCGTGGCGGCCACGCAGGGCCCATGGTTCGCGGGCTGCACGGACGACAAGGTTACCGACGCGGCGTGGCACAACAAGCCGTCGTGGTTCGTCGTCACGGGGCGCGACCGGATGATCGACCCGCGCATGCAGCAGGAGATGGCAAGCCAGATCGGCGCGACTGAAGTCAAGGTCGACGCCAGCCACGTCGTGATGCTGAGCCAGCCGCGCGTGGTTGCCGACGCGATCATTGCGGCCGCTGAAAAAGTGAAATAAGGTCTGGCGAGTTCGCAAGGAAGATTCGCGGGAAGGGCAGGCGCGTGCGCCTGCCCTTCGTCGTTCAGGCGTTGCGCAGCGCGGCAACTGCCTTGATCTCGACAAACAGGGTGGGTCGCGCCAATGCCGCCACGCCGAGGATGGTCCACGCCGGGGCGTGCTCCTTGATGTAGCGGTCCTTGATCTCGCGAAACGCCGCGAGTTGCTGGTCAACGCCGACGTGGTAGCTGACCAGTTCAACGAGATCGTCGAAGCCAAGCCCTGCCGCTTGCAGGATTGCGCCCAGCCGCTGGAACGCGAGATCGATCTGTTCTTCGACGCTCGCCGGAATCGTCCCGTCAGCCCGAATACCAATCTGGCCGGCGATGAATAGCAGACCACCGGCAGCAACCGCTGGCGCGTAGTTGAACGCCTTGAACACCTCCGTGCTGCCGAAAACAGGATGAGGATGGGAAAGTGCGATAGTGGTTTTGGATGGTTGCATGGTGAGTCCGTCAGAAATGAATGGAAGTGCTGGATGACCTATGTGGCGACCTACGACGCGTTGAGTGAGCCGCGACGAACCTGGTCCTGCTCCTGCGATTCGAAGAGCGCCTTGAAATTGCCCTCGCCGAAGCCGTCTTCGCCGCGCCGCTCGATGATCTCGAAGAAGATCGGACCGATCTGGCGGCGCGTGAACCGTTGCAGCAGGATTCTTCCGTCGCCCTTGCCGTCCACCAGAATCCCCCGGCGTGCCATGCTCTCCAGCTTCGTGCCGTGGCCTGGCACGCGTGCGTCGAGGTGCTGGTAGTAGGTTGTCGGGGGCGCATCCATGAACGCGATTCCCGCTGCTTCCAACGCGTCGATAGTCATCTCGATGTTCGACGACAGCAGCGCAATGTGCTGGATACCTTCGCCGTTGTAGTCGCGAATAAACTCGTCGTTCTGATTCAATACGCCGGGATGGTCGTGCGCGGAAGCGGCGATCGGAATCGAGACCTTCCCGCAAGGGCTGACCATGGATCTTGCCCGCATGCCGGTCTGCTTGCCCTTCACCTCGAGATACTGCTTCTGGACAAATGAAAAGGTATCCTTATAGAAGTCGGCCCAACGATCGAGACTCTCCGGCCGCACGATATTCGACGTATGATCGATCGCTTCGATTGCCGCTGCGGCCACCGCTGTGGATCGCTCCCGCCGATACGGAGCCGAGAACGCCGCCATGAAGTCGTGGTCGACGAAATGGACCAGGCTGTCGCCGATACCCACAATGGCAGGCGAATCGACGACATACTCGCCGAAACCGGCGGGCGTCGCCGCGCACGCGCCGCCTTCGAGCGCCCGCGTCAACGCATTCGCCGCGCTATCCACCTTGATCCCGATGGCACGCGCCGAAACGCCGTGGACATCGCGAAACGGGTTGGGCGCGGGATTCACGATAAAGACCGCCTCGTTCTGACGCAGAAGAACGGCGCCTGTCCGTTCATGCTGCCCCAGCACGGCGAAACCGAACTTCTCGAACAGGCAAACAAGTGCCTCCAGGTCCGTGCCTACGAATTCGACGAAGGCAAACCCCGCCGTAGTAACGCTTTGCATACCACCGTCCTAAAGTAAGTTAGTGACGGTTCAAGTTTGCTTTATATGCACTGGGTGCGAGCTTTAGAATCGAAAGTCTTCACCTACCCATTCTTTTGTTTTCATGGAAAACACGGACCGAAACTTTCTCGACGCGATAGACCTGAAGCTGGTCAAGATTCTGCTGCAGGACGGCAGGGCGCCGTACAAGTCACTGGCCGCGGAGGTCGGGCTCACGGCGCCGGCGTGTGCCGAGCGGGTGCGTCGGCTGAAGGAGAGGGGCGTCATCAAGGGGTATCGAGCCGAAGTGGACTGGACTCGCCTTGGCTTTCCGATCAACGCCGTGATCCGGATCGGCGCTTCGGCCGAGGGCGGCACCCGGCTTCTCAAGACGTTTCGCGAGACGCCGAACGTGGTGGAGGTGCTGAGAGTGACCGGGGCGGACAGCTACATCGTCCACGTGCTGGCCCGGTCGAGCGCGGAGCTGGAGGCTGTGATCGACAGGATCGGCAGCTTTGGCACCATCACCACTTCGCTGGTGCTCTCGATACCCGTGCCCGCGGGCGAACGCGTCAGCCAGGTGCTCCAGGCTGACGCGGCACCTCACGCCGGCACGGCCTGAAACACGGGGTAGTCCGTGTAGCCTGCTGCGGTCGCACCATAGACGTTTTTCCAATCGACCTCGGCCAGCGGCGCAACGGCCGCGAAGCGTGCCGGCAGATCCGGGTTGGCAATGAACGGCCGGCCAAACGCGACCATGTCCACCAATCCCGCTTCGATCAGACGATTACCGCGCGCACGATCAACACCGACGTTCGCCACGATGTTGCCGCGGTAAATGTCGCGGTAGTGGCGGAACATGCCGTCGCCCGCCAGCGCGGCGAGCGGCGTCGCCGACACGTCGGCCATCGCGCCCATCAGCAGCAGATGCGAAAGATCGAAGTCGTTGAGCCGGCCAATTACGTAGTCGGAGGTGGCGAGGGTTTCGTCGTTAGACACGAACGCACCCGTTTCCGAAGTCGCCGGTCCCGTCTTGATGCCGGTGCGGGACGCGCCAGCCGCTTCGGCCACCGTCTCCACGACCTCGAACAGAAACCGCGCGCGGTTCCCTACCGAGCCGCCGTATTCGTCCGTGCGCAGATTGGTGCAAACGTTGAGAAACTGGTTGAACAGGTAGTGATAGCCGCCCTGGATCTGCACGCCGTCAAAACCGGCGGCGATCGCGTTGCGCGCGGCCACGCCAAAGTCCGCGACCGTGCGGCGGATTTGATCCTTCGCCATGGGACGCGGGACCACCGTGTCCTGGTGGCCGGTCGCGGTCACGCTTTGCTGCTCCGGGTTGACGGCTGACGCGGATAGCGGCGCCTTGCCCGCGTGGAAGTCCGGATGCCCCAATGACCCGGTATGCCAGAGCTGCGCGACGATCCGGCCGCCCGCGCGGTGTACGGCGTCCGTTACCACGCGCCAGCCGCGCACCTGAGCGTCGCTCCAGAGGCCGGGCACGTCGGCCCAGCCGACTGCCTCGGGGCTCACGAAAATCCCTTCGCTGATGATCAGCCCCGCCGAGGCGCGCTGCGCGTAGTAGTCGGCGTGCAGCGCGGTCGGGGCAAGCTCCGGGTTGGCCGCGCGCATGCGCGTGAGCGGCGCCATCACGATGCGATTGGGCAAATCGAGGTGCCCCAGCCGGATCGGCTCGAACAGGGGTTGGTTGCTTTCGAAGCTCATGAACAGTGTCCTGCGAAATTTAAAGGGTCCACCGAAATACAATGGTGATTGACATCGAGTTTGGTGGCTTCGCCCGAAAATGTCAATGTCAATCACCATTGTATTTTTTAAATCGGGCTATAATCGAGCGGACAACGGTTGGAGCACTGAGCTATGGGCGTTTCAAAACAGCAGGCGGTGGAGAACCGCAAGACCATCATCGAGGCCTCGGAGAAGCTGTTCCGTGAACATGGCATCGACGGTGTGGGCCTGAGCGCGCTGATGAAGGCCGCAGGCTTTACCCAGGGCGGGTTCTATAACCACTTCCAGTCGAAAGACGCGCTCGCTGCGGAAGTCGTGGCGAGCGCCATGGAAAAGGCCGGCCAGGATCTGCAAGAAGCGCTTGCCGTGCCTGTCAAGCGAGGCGGGAACCGGTTAAAGCGCCAGGTGGATTTCTATCTGTCCGGCCCGCATTGCGCCGATATCGAGCAGGGTTGCGCGATCGCCGGCCTCGCCGCGGACGTCCGCCGGCTCGGTCATGAGGCGCAGGGGCATTTTGCCGGCGGCTTGCAGCAGGTGTTTGACATCGTGGCAAAGCTCATCACGGAACAGCACGCGCAAGGCAGGGACCCGGACGAAGCGCGCCGCGAAGCGATCGCGTTGTACAGCGAGATGGTCGGCGCGCTCATCCTGTCGCGTTCGGTGGCCGCGACTGATCCCGCGCTCGGCAAGGAAATACTCACTGCGAACCATGAGATGCTGCTGGAGCGTCTTGCGCGTGACGCGGAAGAGGACAAGCGCTGAAGCGCGAGAAGCGGGCGGCTTCTCGCGGCTTGTCATGGAAGGAAACGATTCGATCACGCGGTGATCGACTGACACTCATAAAACACGGTTTATCCGCGACGCCCTGCTACGTATCATTTTTTCAGGGCGCCGATGAAGGCGCGAATCTGATTTGTTATCGCCGGCGAGCTGGATCGCGTCGACAGCCTCCAACTGCACAAGACCGAATTGCTCCCCCGCATCCCGCACGCGAAGCTCCACGTGCTGGCGGGCACAGGGCACTTGTCGCCGCTCGAGTCGCCGAACGAAGTGGCGCGTCTCATTCATGCGTTCGTGTCGGAGCTCGACCAGGATCATGCCAGGCCAAAAACGCTGGAGGCATTCCCGGTCGCGTTCGACACCGCTTGCTCTTTCGGTGCTACCTTCAGGGTCTGACTGGAAAATAGGATTCGGTATGGACCGCATGGCAGCGATGGAAACCTTTGTTGCGGTTGTCGAGGCGGGCTCTTTTTCCGCGGCCGCGCGGCGCCTCAACGTCGGGCAACCGGCGGTGTCCAAGTCGATCGCGCAACTCGAGGAACGGATCGGCACGCGCTTGCTTCTGCGATCCACGCGCGGTCTCAACACAACAGATGCCGGCCAGCATTTCTACGAGCATGCGAGGGTGGCGATCGAGGAGGCGGACGAGGCGGAGCACGCCGCGCGGCAGTCTTCGGCGAGCGTGTCCGGCCGGCTGCGCGTGTCGGCGGCGACCACGTTCGCGCGCTTGCATGTCATGCCTGCGCTCAAGCGCTTCCTGGACCAGCATCCGCAGCTCGAGATCGACGTCGTGCTGGACGACCGCAACATCGATCTGCTCGAAGAGGGAACGGACGTTGCGCTGCGCATGGGCAGCCTCGACGATTCCGCCATGACTGCCCGCCGCATTGGCCGGTGCCCGCGGTATGTGGTCGGCACGCCCGCCTATTTCGCGGAGGCCGGCGTGCCGGTGACACCGGCCGATTTGAGCCGTCATCAGGCGATCGTGTATTCGCAACGCGGTGGCGGCGAATCGTGGTCGTTCTCGCGGAGCGGCAAGGAGACGGCTGTGGTGGTGTCGGGGCGATTGCGCGTCAGTGCGGCCGAAGGTATTCGCACGGCAGTGCTCGGCAACATGGGCGTGGCTATCGCGTCGGAATGGATGTTCGCCCCCGAACTGGCCGATGGCAGCGTGCGCGCTGTTCTCACGGACTGGCAATTGCCGCCGCTCGATCTGTGGGCGGTCTTTCCCGCGGGGCGGCTCGTCACGTCCAGAGCGCGTGCATTCGTGGCTTTTGTCGAAAGCGTGCTGGCCGAGGCATCCCGCTGATAGCTGTATGACGTAGCCGCGCCCGCGATATGGCGGGCGCGGTTTCAACATGGGGACGTCAGGCCGGTTGTGTCAGCTTTTGCAGAACCGGAATCATCTCGGAAGGATCGGGGCGATGCGTGTAATCCGGATTGACTTCGGAGTACGCAACGACACCGTCCATGCCGATCACATACCGCGCCGGCATCGGCAGAGTCCAGCTCGGATCGCCATTGAATGCAGGCAGATCGTTCTTGAGGTTCTTGTAAAGCTCAACCAGATAGTCGGGCAGCGCAAAGCGAAGTCCGAATGCGGCGGCGGTCTCGTTGCGCGTATCGTTGAGCACCGGGAAATTCAGCCCATTGACGCGGACCGACTTGCGGCTATTCACAGCGGACTGCGGTGAAATGGCCACGACGCTCGCGCCATAGCGCTGCAGCTCGGGCAGGGCTTCGTTGAGTGCCTGCAGTTCCAGATTGCAGTAGGGGCACCAGACACCGCGATAGAACGTCACGATGAGCGGGCCTTTTTCGAGCAACGCTGCCGACGAGACTTCATTGCCGTCCTGGTCTTGCAAAATAAAGTTCGGGATGATGTCTCCCGCTGCCAATGCGCGGGTTGCCTGGCCGCTCGCAATGAGTTCGGTGGTCGCGCGTTCCATAATCGGATGAATTTCCGGCGGCGCGAAAAAGGGTGCCTTGCCGCCCTTGAAGTCTGCTTTGAATGCGTCGAGTTTGTCCTGAAGTGACATGATAGCTCCGATGATGCGTTGAATAAGTGACAGGTGGTGTGCTTTCATCAGCAAGTCACATGGACGCTTTGCCGATCGAAGCGCCGCCATCGACATAAAGCGTTTGACCGGTGATGAATCCGGCGTCCTCAGAAAGCAGAAAGGCGATGGCGGCGGCGATTTCATCCGGTTTGCCGAAGCGCTGCATGGGCACGCCCGACAGATACCGCTTTTCGCCCGCGCTCCCTGGCGGGTTGTTGGCACGAAAGAGTTCGGTTTCCGTGGGCCCCGGCGCGACCACATTCACCGTAATTCCCGTCGCCGCGAGTTCGAGCGCCCAGGAGCGCGCGAAACTCATGAGCCCCGCTTTGGCAGCGGCATAGGCGGTCCTTTCGATCGCCCCGAGAACCGTGAGGCTCGAGACGTTCACGACCCGTCCCCAGCCGCGTGAGCGCATGCCGGGCAGGATGGCCTGCATCGCCAGCACCGCGGGGTGGAGGTTGACGGCGAGGACGCTGTCCAGATCGTCCAGCTTGACTTCGCCGATAGCCTGCGGACGCACCAGGCCGACATTGTTCACGAGGCCATCGAATACATATCGGCTGGTCAGGTCGTGTAGAACCTGCTCTGTCGCCAAACGGTCGGCGAGGTCAACGGTGACGAGGTGGCCGGGAAAGCCTTCACTGTGCCGCGCAAGTCCAACGACGTTGTGACCCGCCGCGCTCAACTGTTGCGACAAGGCGAGCCCAATCCCTTTGGTGGCGCCAGTGATGAGAAATGTGCGCGTCTTCATGCGTGTGCCTCCTGCTGAAATCCCGAGGCATGGCTCGAGGCGAATGGATAGTCGGTATAGCCGCGCGTGTCGCCACCGTAGAAGGTCGAGCGGTCGTAGCGATTGAGCGGCAGTCCGTGGCGCAGGCGGTCGGGCAGGTCGGGATTGGCGATGAACATCCGGCCGAACGCGACGAGATCGGCGTGTCCGTCGATCACGATCTGCTCGGCGCTGTCGCGTGTAAAACCGCCGGCGGCAACGAGAGGGCCTTTGAATACGCGGCGGATGTCCTTCGACGATACCTCCGACTCGTTCGACTCACGTTCGACGATGCCGCTTATGCGCGGCTCGATCACATGCAGATAGGCCAGGTCGTAGCCGTTCAGACGCGCCGCAACGTAGCCGAAAGTGGCGTGCGGATCGCTGTCGGACATGGTGCCGTAGGTGCCGCTGGGTGACAGGCGCACGGCGACACGGTGGGGCCCCCAGACGCCGACTACCGCGTCGAGCGTATCGAACAGAAACTTCGCGCGATTTTCGATCGGGCCGCCGTACGCGTCGGTGCGATGGTTGGATCCGTCGAGCAGGAACTGCTCGAAGAGATAGCCATTGGCGCCATGCAACTCGATGCCGTCGAAGCCTGCCTCTTTTGCGAGAATCGCGCTCTGCCGGAACTGCTCGACGATGCCGGCAATTTCATCCGTCTCGAGCTCGCGCGGCACGACCAGTTCGGTTTCGGCGATGTCGCCGTGTTCGTCGCGGATCGCGGCGTGCTCGAGCGAACGCAGCGCGGATGGTGCGACCGGGGTGAGCCCGCCGGTGTTGGCGGGATGCGCCTGGCGGCCGGCATGCCAGAGTTGCACGAAGAGGTGGCCGCCCTTGGCGTGGACGGCCTGGACCACGCGCTTCCAGCCGGCGACCTGGTCACGTGTCCACATGCCCGGCGCGTCGACATAAGCAATGCCGAGCGGCGCGACGGCCGTTGCATCCGTAATCAGCAGGCCGCCCTCCGACGCCCGCTGCGCGTAGTACTCGACCATCGCGTCACCAGGGACATTGCCGGGTTCGGTTCTCATGCGCGTGAGTGGCGCGAGGACGACCCGATGCTTGAGGTTCAGCGTCCCGACGTTGGTTTGGCTAAACAGCTTCATTTCGTGCTCCTTCCTGCAGATTGGGGTGAGGCAATGTTCGCGGCAATGGCCGCGCAGGAGAAGACAGGCGCCGGCGATAGCAGTCATTCCTGCGCGGCATGGGCTGCTAAACGAGGGATATGCCCAACAGGAATCGCTGATATGCGTGGCAGCGGCCTACCCGGACGCCGTCTGATGGGCCAAAGTGGCTGCAAGCCGTGACGTTCGGCGCCATGGGATGACCGGCGCGAACGTGATGGAAGCCGATGTCGCGGTGTCGACGTGGGCCCTTAACTTCCAGGAGAAACGCAATGACCTCGTTTAACGTACCGACCCGTGACAATGTATCGCCCGCCAATCAGGCCATCTTCGACAAGCTGAAGGCGGGTCTGGGCACCGTGCCAAATCTGTACGCGACGTTCGCCCATTCCGAACATGCGCTCGGCACCTACCTCGCCTTGCAGAATGCGAAGAGCAGTGTCACGGGCAAGGCGCGCGAAGTCATCAATCTGGTCGTCAGTCAGGTGAACGAATGCGAGTACTGTCTGGCCGCGCATACCGTCATCGGCAAGATGAGTGGGTTCTCGGACGAGCAGATCCTTGAGATCCGCGGCGGGCGCGCGTCGTTCGACCCGAAGCTCGACGCGTTGGCGCAACTGGTAAAGGACATCGCTGTGCGTCGCGGACACGCCGACCAGGAACGCGTCGATGCGTTCTTTGCCGCGGGATGGACGAAGGAAAACCTCGTTGACACCATCGTCACAATTGGCGACAAGATCGTCACCAACTATCTGCACGGCGTGACGCGCGTGGCGGTCGATTTCCCCGCCGCACCGAAGCTGCCGCAGTAAGCTCGTGCCGGGCGGCGGCTAGCCGCTCGCAACCACGATGCCTGAGGCCCATTCGTTTCTCCGGGCGCCGTCGACGGACTCGGCTACCATACTGAGCAAACGAAAGCGGAGCGGCGCCACTTCGAGTGGGCCTCAGGGAACTCAAACAATGCGCCTTTCAAAGATCGATCTGAATCTTTTCGTTGTATTCGAGGCGGTCTATCGAACGCGTAATCTCACACGCGCGGCCGAATTGCTGTTCATCACGCAGCCGGCGGTCAGCAACGCCTTGGCGCGCATGCGCAAGGCGCTCGACGATCAGCTCTTTGTCAGCACGCCGGCCGGCATGCTGCCCACACCCGTTTCCGAAAACATTATCGGCCGGGTTCGCGAGGCGCTTCAGTTGCTGGATTCGAGTACGCATGCCGCGGAGCACTTCGATCCGGCGTCGTCACAACGCACCTTCCGGCTCAGCATGAACGACCTGACCGAGGCCATCCTGCTGCCCGCGCTGGAGGAGGTGCTGCAGCGCGAGGCGCCGGGTATCCGGATCGAGAGCTACTTCACGACGCGGCGGGAAGTACCTGAGGCGCTCGCCAACGGCGCGGTCAATCTGGCGATCGACGCCCCCCTGATCGACGATCCGCACCTCGAGCAGGAACCGCTGGGGCGCGACCGGTATGCGTGCCTGCTGCGCCGGGACCATCCCTTCGCGAAGAAGAAGCTCACCATCGACGACTACCTCAAGCTCGGCCATATCCACGTCTCCAGCCGCAGGCAGGGACCGGGTCTTGTCGATGCGGAACTCAACAAGCTCGGGCTCAGACGCACGATTCAGACCCGGGTGCAGCACTATCTGGTGGCGCCATTGATCGCCATGCGAACCGATCTCGTCCTGACCGGCCCGCTGATGCTGCTTCGGCGATATGACGCGCGAATCCTGGAACTGCCGTTCGATCTCCCTGATCTCGAGTCTCACGGCTACTGGCACCGGAGCGTGACAGGGGATCCAGCTCATGGCTGGCTACGCGAGCAGATTGGCCGCCTGATGAAGGAAGAGAACAAATAGCCGGCGGGTCCGACCCGGCGCTATCATGCACCCGCCATGAGTATCACGGTAGGTTATGGCGCGGTATAAAAACAATAAATTTCCTGAATGCCGCGGAGCCCGGTATTGTTCTAGTCATGTTTAGTCGAGGACGGCATGGCGGAACTCTATCTTGTACGGCATGGGCAGGCGTCGTTCGGCGCGGAAAACTACGATGAGCTATCCGCTTCCGGCGGCAGCCAATCACGTTGGCTGGGCGAGTACTTCGCGCAGTCGGACCTGCAGTTTGATCGCGTCGTGATCGGAACGATGCGCCGGCACGCTCAAACTGCCGACGCCATTCTCTCGGAGATGCGCGCTACGCAAGCCGAGGTCGTGCAGGACGCGGATCTGAACGAGTACGATTTTGGCGCTTTGCTTTCCGCCCTTGGCGAGAGCGGCCTGGCGCCCGACCAACCGGCCGCAGGTTCGAAGAAGGACTTCTACAAGTTGCTCAAGCAGGCGCTGCACTTGTGGTCCGAGGACCGCCTGCCGGGGCGCCTTCCAGAAAGCTGGAGTCAATTTCAGGCACGCGTCGAGCGGGCGCGTCTCGCCATTCAGCGTTTGGGCGGCAAAAAGGTCCTGGTCGTGAGTTCAGGAGGCCCGATTGCCGCATTCACCCAGCAGCTTCTGCAGGCGCCGGCGGCTGGCGCGATTGCGCTCAACTTGCAGATCCGCAATAGCAGCGTGAGCCAGTATGTCTTTAACGACAGCTCGATGTCGCTCGTCAGCTTCAACGCGCTGCCTCATCTCGAACGCACCGAAAGGCGTGAATTCATCACTTATGGTTGATTCGAACCCGGAATCGCTCAACATCATGAATGCCAGTCTTCAATTCGACGTCGAACAGCTCACGCGTTATCTGACGGCCCATGTGCCCGGATTTCAGGGGCCCATGTCCATCGAGAAGTTTGCCGGCGGACAATCCAACCCCACGTTTCTTCTCACGGCGCAAAGTGGCCGCTACGTTCTGCGGCGTCAGCCGCCCGGAACGTTGCTCAAGTCCGCGCACGCGGTCGACCGCGAGTTCCGTGTGCTGACTGCGGTCAGCGCCACACCTGTTCCCGTCGCACGGGCCTTGCACTTGTGCGAGGACCGCGACGTGATCGGCAGCATGTTCTACGTGATGAGCTTCGAAGAGGGCGAAATCTTCTGGGATCCGGCGTTGCCCGGCCTGCCCGCGGGCGAGCGCGGCGCCATCTACGACGCTTTGCTCGGCACCATGGCTGCTCTTCACGACGTGGATGTCGAAGCCGTCGGTCTCGCCGATTACGGCCGCGCCGGCAACTACTTCTCGCGCCAGATCGACGTCTGGACCAAGCAATATCGCGCGGCGCAAACGGATAACCTGGATTCGATAGAGGCGCTGATCGAGTGGCTGCCGGCGCACTGTCCGGCCGAAACCGGAAAGCCGTCGCTTGTGCACGGCGATTTCCGTATCGACAACATCATGTTCCGGCACGGCACGCCACAAGTTCGCGCCGTGCTCGACTGGGAACTCTCTACGCTCGGCAATCCGCTGGCTGACATCGCGTATTTCTGCATGTGTCTCCGGCTCCCCCCTGCCGGTCATATCGTCGGGCTCGCAGGGTTGGACAGGGCCGCGATGGGGGTGCCGGACGAGTCCGCGATCATCGCGCAGTACTGCCGCCTGCGGGGCATCGCCTCGATCGAGAACTGGAATTTCTATCTGGCGTTCAGCTTCTTCCGGCTTGCGGCCATTGCGCAGGGCGTGAAGAAACGCGCCTTGGGCGGCAATGCATCGAATGACAAGGCGCGCCAGGTCGGCGAAATGGCCGGTGCGCTGGCGAAGATGGGCGTCGAGCTGATCTGACGGGCCCAAAGTAAACGTATCGACGTGGACATAGGAAAGGTAATCGTGACTACTAATCTGTTTAGCCTTGAATCGAAGATTGCACTGGTCACCGGTGCCAGCCGGGGGATTGGCGAAGAGATCGCCAAGCTGCTCGCGCAGCAGGGCGCGCACGTGATCGTGTCGAGCCGCAAGCTCGAAGACTGCGAGTCCGTGGCGCGCGAAATCAGGGAAGCGGGCGGCAGCGCCGAGGCCTACCCGTGCCACGTCGGTCGGCTGGATGACATTCTCGGGATCTTTCAGCATATCCGCGCAAGGCATGGCCGGCTGGACATTCTCGTGAATAACGCCGCGGCGAATCCGTACTTCGGCCACATTCTCGATACCGACCTGGCGTCGTTCGAAAAGACGGTGGAAGTCAATTTGCGCGGCTACTTCTTCATGTCGGTCGAGGCGGGCAAGCTGATGCGCGAGCACGGCGGCGGTGCGATCGTCAACACGGCATCCGTCAATGCGCTGCAGCCGGGCGACAAGCAGGGCATCTACTCGATCACCAAAGCCGCGGTGGTCAACATGACGCGTGCATTCGCCAAGGAGTGTGGACCGCTGGGAATTCGGGTGAACGCGCTGCTGCCGGGACTGACTAAAACGCGCTTTGCGGGGGCGCTGTTTGCAGATCAGGCCATCTATGACAACTGGATTGCCAAGATCCCGCTGCGGCGACACGCGGAACCTCGCGAGATGGCCGGCACCGTGCTCTATCTGGTGTCCGATGCGGCGAGCTATACCAACGGAGAGTGCATCGTCGTCGACGGTGGGCTGACGATCTAATCACGCGGCGACGCACGGCACCTGCCAACGCGTCGACCCCATTCACCCAGATTCAGGAAGAACGAGATGGACTTTGCATATCGCCCCAAAGTGGAAGCGCTGCGTGCGCAACTGAGTGCGTTCATGGACAAGCATATCGTGCCGCGCATTCACCAATGGCACGAAGAAGTGAACGCGGGGCAATATCCCGTTTCCTTCATGGAAACGCTCAAGGATCAGGCGCGTGAAGAGGGTCTCTGGAATCTGTTCCTGCCGCATCTGCGGGGTGACGAGCCAGGCACACCACTGACCAATCTCGAGTACGCGCCGCTGGCTGAGATCATGGGGCGCGTATCGTGGGCCTCCGAGGTGTTCAACTGCAATGCGCCGGACACGGGCAACATGGAATTGCTCCATATGTTCGCCACACCGGCGCAGCGCGAGCAGTGGCTCGAGCCGCTTCTCGACGGCAAGATCCGCTCGGCGTTTGCGATGACTGAACCCGCTGTGGCTTCGTCGGACGCGACCAATATCACCACGTCGATTCGCCGTGACGGCGACGACTACGTGATTAACGGCCGGAAATGGTTCATCACGAACGCGGCCCACCCGAATTGCCAATTGTTCATCGTGATGGGCAAAACCGACCCGGATGCCCCGAGCCACGCGCAGCAAAGCATGATTCTGGTGCCGCGCGATACGCCGGGCGTCAAGGTGATCCGCAATATCACGGTGGTCAATCACACGGCGCCGGAAGGTCACTGCGAGATCGAGTTCAAAGACGTGCGCGTACCGCGGTCGAATCTGCTCGGTGAAGAGGGCAGTGGTTTCGCGCTCGCTCAGGCACGTCTCGGACCGGGGCGGATTCACCACTGCATGCGGTCGATCGGCGCCGCCGAACTTGCGCTCGAGTTGATGATCGAGCGGGCCCAAGCGCGCACGGCATTTGGCAAGCCGCTGCACAAGCATGGCTCGGTCGCGGAGTGGATCGCGAAATCGCGTATAGAAATCGATCAGGCGCGGCTGTTCGTTCTGAAAACCGCGTGGATGATCGACAACGTGGGCGCCAAGGCGGCGCGCAAGGAAATCTCGATGATCAAGGCGCTCGTGCCGGGCGTGCACACCGCCGTTTGCGATCGCGCCATGCAGGTATTCGGTGCGATGGGGCTGAGTCCCGATACGCCGTTGGCGGACAGCTGGACCTGGGGGCGTGCCTTGCGCTTTGCCGATGGCCCGGATGAGGTACATCTGCAGAGCATCGCGCGGATGGAAATCAAGGCCCGGCCCCATGAACCGGGCCGTGACAATCCCTACCTGACGGCGCCGAAGTAAAACAGTCCCGCGAAGCCGCGCTGGCGGCTTCGCTCAATCGTCGGCCGATTCGTTCAGCAGGGCGCGCGTTTCGGCCGACGGTTCTGCGACAAGCATGCCTTCAAAGGTGTCCATCAGGCTGGACACGGCATAGCCGGGCGACCAGAGCCGCCCCGGCTCGCCGCTGTCGCGGCCCGCTTCCCACGCCGCCAGGGCAGCATTGCCATAGATGCTGACGAGCGACAGCCGGTGATCGACGATTGCCGGCGGGATAGGCGCAAGCAGGTCGCGCAGCAGCGCATTGCAGCGCTGATAGCCCAGATTCCACTTGTTCTCGAGCGCCTCGCGCAGGAACGCGCGGTTGTTCAACTGCAAGTTGGCAATCATGCGGATGTACGTTGCCTGACCGGTTCGCTCGGCCAGATCGAGCATCGGAAACGTCAAGGCGCCCAATACCGCTCGCACGGTAATTCCACCCTCTGTCTCCAGCCTGTCGACCTGCGCCTGACGTTCCTCGTCAATCAGACGCGCGCCGTCGACGATCAACTCGCGCGCCAGCTCGAGCTTGTTCCCGAAGTAGTACCGCAACGAAGCGCTATTGCGCTGTCCCGCGGCCGAAATGATGTCCTGCACGGACACACCATCCAATCCTCGCAACGCAAACAGCCGCTGCGCCTCCTCTTTGAGGCGAACGCGGGTCTCAGCGCCATCTGATCTAAGGGTTTTACCTGATGTTGCCATTACTTTACCGTTTCGAGTTAATTAACTAGACTGAGATAACTAACCGTAAAGGAGAAACTTAGCATGAAAGTCGTCGTCGTTGGAGGTGGTATTGGCGGGCTCACGACCGCACTGGCGCTGCTGCGCCATGGTATCGAGCCGATTGTACTGGAGCGTGCTCCGCAGTTGACCGAGGTCGGAGCGGGCGTCCAGATCGCCGCGAACGGCACGATCGTGTTGCGTGAACTGGGGCTGGAACCCGAACTGGCGAAGATCGCGATGGTGCCGGAGCGGTTCGACTACCTCGAGTTGTCGACCGGGCGCCTGCTTTACGTCGCGCCGCTTGGCAAGGAAGCCGAGGCGCGCTACGGCGGCTTGCTTTACAACATTCATCGTGCCGATCTGATCGATCTGCTCGCGAAAGCGTTGCCGCCTCACGTGGTCCGTCTGGGCGCGGAGTGTGCATCCATCTCGCAGGACGACGAAGGCGCGTACGTCACGCTGCAAAACGGCGAAGTCATTCGCGGCGACGCCGTGATTGGCGCGGACGGCATCCACTCCGCTGTCCGGACGGCGCTGCGCGGGCCCGAAGAGAAGCAGTTCGCCAACATCCTCATGTGGCGCTCGCTGATCCCCGCCGATCGCCTCAAGGGCTTGAATCTGCCGGTAGCGGGCAACAACTGGTTTGGCGTGGGCCGCAACATCGTCTCGTACTGGGTTCGCCCGGACCTCTACAGCATTCTCGCTTCGGTGCCGGCCGCCGAGGTGAGCCGCGAGTCCTGGACGCAGTCGGGCGACGTCGAACAACTGCGCCGCTCGTTTGAAGGTTGCGAGCCGACCGTGCAGAAGATGCTGGATGCGGTGGACTCGACGTTCATCACCGGCATGTATCACCGCGATCCGATCGAACATTGGGCGACTGGCCGCATCGCTCTGCTCGGCGACGCCGCGCACGCGATGGTGCCGTACCTGGCACAGGGCGCTTGCCAGGCGATCGAAGACGCCTGGGTTCTGGCCAGTTGCCTGAACGAACATGGCTCGGACGGCATCAGTGAGGCGCTGCTGGAATACGAACGTCGTCGCCAGCCCCGTACCACACGCATTCAGGCCGGCGCGCGCTTCGTCGTCGACTGGGCGCACGAGCCCGATGAGGCGCGTGTGCACCAACGCAATGGACGCCTGAAAGGGCTTTCGCGCATCGATCCGCTCGCCGAGGCTTCGTGGTCGTTTGCCTGGGGGCACGATGTGCTCGCGGCTGCCAAACTGCCGCCGGGCGAGGTGGTGGGGCTGAGCGCGGCGCGCGAGGGCAAGCGGATGGAGCGTCCCGAGAGCCAGCGTGCTTTTGATCTCTGGAAGGGCGTGTTCGCGCCGGATGACATCGCGCGTGGCGATCGCGGACAGCGCGACGCGTACGAACGTTTCCTGCTCAAAGAGTTTCCCGTGCCAGCCGGCACCGAAGTGAGCCACGCCGATCTTCACGGCGTCAGTGCGCTGCGCACGGTCGCCGCGGGAGCGGGGCATCAGGCGACGGTGCTGCACTTCCACGGCGGCGGCTACGTGCTGGGTTCGGCGAAGAGCTCGGTTGAATACGCCGGCCGCCTGTCGCGCGCGCTGAACGGTCCGTGCTACACGGTCGACTATCGTCTTGCGCCCGAGCACCCGTACCCCGCCGCGTTCGATGACGCGTTCAGTGCGTATCGCGGCCTGCTCGCGTCCGGTGTCGATCCGTCGACGGTGTTTCTGAGCGGCGAATCGTCCGGCGGCGGTCTTGCGCTGGCGCTGGGCGCCGCGTTACGTCGCGCGTGCGTGCCGCTGCCGGCGGGCGTCATTGCCGTTTGTCCGCTGACTGACCTCACGCTGAGCGGTCCGTCCGTCAAGGCGAATTCGGGCGACGACCCGGCGGCGAATCGCGAGACGCTTTCCAATCTCGTTGCTTCGTACTTCCAGGCACACGAGCCGACCGATCCGATGGTGTCGCCGCTGTTCGCGGACCTGGCCGATCTGCCGCCGGTGTTCCTCGCCGCCGTGAAGGGCGAAGTGCTGGAGAGCGACACAACGCGTTTTGCCGAACGGGCGAAGGCAGCCGGCGCGAATGTGACGTTGAAGTTGGTGGACGACTCGGTTCACGTCTTCACGCTCTTCCCGTTCTTGCCTGAAACGGCCGGGACGCTGGAAGAAATCGGGCAGTGGAGCCGCAATCTGCTGAAGCAGTAACGAGAGGGGCATTCGAGTCGGGCTCCGCGCCCGACTCGTCCTTTCCAAAGCTTTTCAAAGCGCAACGCTTTACCTCTGTATTTCGTCCCCTGCATGGAGTAGACATGACGGCAACCTCATTGCGTCAGCCGGACGGCATGCCGCGCCAGTTATGGGCGCCGCAGACATCGCTGTACACGAATCTCGACGTTTCCGCGAACCGGCATCCAGACAAGGCCGCCATCCTGTACTACGGCAATTCTTTGAGCTATGGGCAGTTGCGGCGAGAAGTGGAAGCCATGGCCGGGTTTCTGCAGCAGCACTGCGGCGTCGCTCGAGGCGAGCGCGTCGTGCTCTATATGCAGAACAGCCCGCAGTTTGTCATTGCCTTCTATGCGATTCTGCGTGCCGATGCCGTCGTCGTGCCCGTAAATCCGATGAACCGGGCGTCCGAGCTCCAACATATCTTTGAAGACAGCGGCGCAAAAGTGGCATTTGCCGGAGAAGAACTCATGGAACACGTGCGGCCGCTTTCGGGCCGTCACGTGGATCACGTTGTCGTTGCCCGCTATGCCGACTATCTGCGCGATCAGACCGATCTGCCGCTGCCCGACATGCTGACCCCGGCCGTAGAGCCGGCCCACGCAAGCCCCGCAGCGGGTGTCATCCGCTGGAACGACGCACTGTCCGGCGGATTCCTGCCGAGCGCACATGCGTCCGGTCCGGAAGATCTCGCCGTCATTCCGTATACGTCCGGCACCACCGGTCGTCCAAAGGGATGCGTCCATACACACCGTAGCGTGATGCATTCGACGGTGTCGTGCGCTGAATGGCCCAATCTTCCAGACGACAGCGTGCTGCTCTGCTCCGTGCCGCTGTTCCACGTCACCGGCATGCAGAACTGCATGAACATGCCGTTATACATCGGCGCGACGATGGCGATCATGACCCGCTGGGACGCGCAATGCGCTGCGCTGCTGATCGAACGCCAGCGCGTGAGCACATGGATCACGGTGCCCACCATGGTCATCGACTTGCTGAACCTTCCCGGCATCGACCAGTTCGACCTGAGTTCGATCACCTACCTGAGCGGCGGCGGAGCTGCCATGCCGCAGGCCGTTGCGCAGCAGATTCAGGACCGCTGGCGCATCGCCTATGTGGAAGGCTATGGGCTCACCGAAACGATGGCGGCAACCCACACCAATCCGCCGAAGCACAGCAAGCCGCAGTGCATGGGTGTACCGGTCTTCAACACGTACTCGCTCATCGTCGATCCCGACACCCTGGTGCCGCTGGGCGGTGAAATTCTCGTGAGCGGGCCGCAGGTTTTCGAAGGGTACTGGAATGCGCCCGAAGCGTCGCGCGATGCCTTTGCGACGATTGGCGGCCGGCGCTATCTGCGCACCGGTGATCTTGGCTATGTCGATCGCGACGGTTACTTCTTCGTGGTTGACCGGCTCAAGCGCATGATCAACGCGTCGGGCTACAAGGTGTGGCCAGCCGAGGTGGAGGCCATGCTATTCGAGCATCCTGCCATCCAGGAGGCCTGTGTGATTGCGACCCACGACCGGCGTCGCGGCGAATCCGTCAAGGCGGTCATCGTGCTTCGGCACGGTGCCTGTGCAACAGAGCAGGAGATTGTCTCGTGGGCGCGCCAGCACATGGCGGCCTATAAGGTTCCGCGCGTCATCACGTTTGCCGACAGCTTGCCTCGTACTGCGAGCGGAAAGATTCAGTGGAAACAGTTGCAGGAAGCTGAGAATCAGCGTGGCGGCGCGTGATCCGCAGACGGCTTTCTCTGTCAGCGCGATGCGGGCTGTCTCGGCAACACGACACCGAAGAAACAGTGTGCACCAGACGGCCCCGAAGGGTACCGGCATCGCCGTGCCCAACACTGCAAGATTTCTTGCAATTTCGGGGTTACCACGCCCCCTTCAGTGACGCTCCATGTTGTGCGTTGCAGACACCTGCGCAGACACATCGGGAAATGTAAGTTTTCTGACGGTCCAGACATATTTTCCCGGGCAACGTGTGGTCGTGGACACATCACTCCGCCAGCGAGTGGGGTCTGCCGCGTGGAAGGGCGAGCGGGGCTTTGCAGGAAAAATGCATGGCAGTGGTCGATATGTTTCGTAGTACAACATAAGCATAAAATTGGAGTCGTCAGATGAGGAAGGTAAGGAGATTGGCCGGCAATGCAGTTTGGCGGCCGCGCAGTATGAAAGCGTTGTACTCAGGAAAGGCCGGCGTGCTGGCCGGCGTCATTTCGACCGTGTCGCTGTGTTCGGTCCCGGCGCACGCGCAGTCGTCCGTGACGCTCTACGGCCTGATGGATGCCGGCATTCGCTATACGACGCGTGCGGATCCGGCGGGCGATTCCCAGTTCAAGCTGGGAAGCGGCGAGAACGAGAGCCACTTCGGCATCAAGGGCGCGGAGGACATTGGCGGCGGGACGAAGGTTGTGTTCGATATCGAGGATCGTTTCTTCGTGAACACGGGGGCGGTCGACCCGGCCTATCCGTTCTTCAATACGGCTTTTGTCGGCTTGCAATCGAATACCTACGGCAAGCTGACCATGGGGCGTCAGCTCAATCCGCTCTCCGACGCGGTGCTGAGCGCTTTCGTGACGAACCGCTGGCTGCCGACCTTCTATCAATTCCGCCCGGAAGTGACGATGGCTCAGGGCGTCTGGACCAGCAACATGGTCAAGTACGCCGCGCGCTGGCAGTACCTGACGGCCGAGGTCTCGTACGCATTTGGCGGCATGGCAGGGCAGTTTGGCGCGGGCAGCCAGATCGGGGCATCGATCCTGTATCTGCCCGGTGCGCCGTTGACCTTTGCTGCCGCGTATCTCGACTCGCGCGACGCAGTGAACTCCGACGCCCACCTCAAATCGTGGACCGCTGGCGGGTCCTACACGTTCGACTCCACCACGTTCACTTTTGGCTGGTCCGTCAACCGGCAGGACCCTGGCTTTGCCGGCAATTTCCCGAATGGTCCATTCTCCGCCCCCGCACTGACCGCGCTGAAATTCAATACATTCAGCTCGCGGCAAATGTTCTTTGGCGGTGTGACGCAGCTGATCGGGACGGCCACCCACCTGTCCGCGAATGTGTGGCGCACCACCCAGTCCGGGAAGACTCAGCCCTCCGACGGCAACGCCACACAGTTCCAGCTGCTTGCGGACTACAACTGGTCGAAACGCACGGACACTTATGTCGAAGTCGACTACTCGCTATATCGCGGTGGGATGATCGGCGCGCAATTCCAGGGCATCAATGCGGTGAGCTCGGCGTTCGGCAGCACCCAGCTGGGCGTGACGGCCGGTGTGCGGCATTTGTTCTAGGCAGGCAGCCGGGCGGTACGCCGCTCGAACGAGCCGGCATGCATGGGCGCGATCATTGGTAATCCTGAAAGGACGCGAGAAGATCTCTCGAACATATTTCGATCCGTCCATACCGCAGCGTGATCGCGCCCTCCTGCGCCATGGCCTTGAGTTCGAGCGAAAGCGTCTGGCGCGTGATGCCGAGCATCATGGCGAGCGTGTCCTGCGAGAGGCTCACGTCCTGGCGGCACTGCGGCGAGAATGTCACGTCGCCGGAAGCGAGCAGCAGCAGGCGCCGGGCAATGCGCGCGCGCGTGGAATGAAGCGTGGCGTCCTCGACCATGCGATAGAGCCAGTTCATGTGGATGGACTGCAGTTCGTTGATCGCCCTGACGAATGCGTTGCTCTGCATCAGCTCCTCGAAGGAGGCGGCCTTGACCACCAGGACGGTTGACCGTTCGAGCGCCACGACATCGCGCAGGCGTGGTTGACGGCTCGTCAGGGAGGTCTGTCCAAACCAGTTGCCCGCTTCGATGACGGCGAGGATCGCTTCCTTGCCGTCTTCGCGAAGCGTGAAGGCTTTGAAGCGGCCACTTTTGATTCCGTAGAAGCCGACCGGCGCATCGCCCCGGTGGAACAGAAATTCCCCAGGGTGCAGCGTGATCAGCTCGCCGCGGCGAATCAGCGCCTCCTGCTCTTCGGCAGGCAGGGCGCTGAACCACTGGTTGGTCCGCATTGCTTCGGACGTGTCGGTCATGAAAGCCATTTGGGCACGCGGAGTCCGCTCAGATAACCGCTTCGATCAGCATCGGGCCGCGACGCTTCATCGCGCGCGCGAAGGCGGCGTCGAAATCCACGCTCGTTTCAGCACGAACCGCTTCGACACCCATGCCTTGCGCGAGGGCGACAAAATCGAGCGACGGGTTCTGCAGATCGAACATGGAGGCGGCATGGACGCCATCCGTGCGCGCGCCGACGCGCGTGAGTTCATTGGCGAGGATCTTGTAGCCGCGATTCGCGTAGATGACCGTCACGACGTCGATGTTTTCCCGCGCCTGCGTCCACAGAGACTGAATCGTGTACATGGCGCTGCCGTCGCCCTGAAGGTTGACGACCTTGCGGTCGGGGCACGCGATGCCCGCGCCGATCGAAACGGGCATCATGCTGCCGATCGCGCCGCCCGTCAGGGTCAGGAAATCGTGCGGCGCGGCCGACTCGGTCAGGCCGTAGTACGCCATTGCGAGCGACGCCTCTTCGGTAATGATCGCGTTCTCGGGCAGATGCAGGGCGACGCTGCGCATGATCGACTCGCCGGTCAGCGGGCCATTCGGCGAGTACTCGAGTGCCGTGCGCACGCTGAGCGGGGCGACCGCATGCTGGGCACCGAGCGCCTCGACCAGCGCTTCGAGTGCCGCGGTGCCGTCTTCGTGCGGATGTGCGAGGACGGCGATGCGGCATCCTTGCGGCGTCAGCCAGCTCGGCTTGTCCGGGTAGCCGAAGAAGCTGACCGGCGGCTGCGCACCGACGAGCACGATCAGTTCGGTGCCGGCGAGGAAGTCGACAACCTGCTCGGCAAAATACGGCAGGCGTTCGACCGCCACGCGACCGGCGCCACGCTGCAAACGCGGTGCGAACGTGTCGCAGAGCAAGCGGGCACCCGTCCTGGCGGCGATCCGGCCGGCCGCGCGAAGACCCTGGTCCTGCAACGCCTTGCCGCGCAGCAGGAAGGCGGTCCGCACGCCGCTTCGGGCAAGCGCGGCAATCCGCTCGACGGTGTCGTCGCTCACGCGCGCGGGCACCGGAGCCGGCAGCGGCGCGGCGACGCTATCGGCCGGCGACCACGCGGTGTCGGCGGGCAGAATCAGCGTGGCGATCTGGCCTGCGCCTTCCAGGGAGGCCTGCACCGCGCGTGCGGCGTCGGCGCCAACTGTCAGCGCGCTGCTCGACGAGTGGATCCACTGCGACACCGGCCGGGCGAAACCCTTGATGTCGGAGGTGAGCGGCGCTTCGTAGCGTGCATGAGTCGACGAATGGTCGCCGACGATATTGACGACCGGGCTCGATGCGCGGCGGGCGTTGTGCAGATTGGCGAGGCCATTCGCGAGTCCAGGGCCGAGATGAAGCAGCGTGCAGGCCGGCTTGCCCGCCATGCGCCCGTAGCCGTCGGCGGCACCCGTCACGACGCCTTCGAAAAGGCCGAGAATCGGTCGCATTCCTTCGACCGAATCGAGTGCCGCCACAAAATGCATTTCAGACGTGCCCGGGTTTCCGAAGCACACGTCCACACCACTTGCGATCAGGGAACGCAACAGACTTTCAGCGCCGTTCATAGTGAGTCACCTCAATGTCGAAACTATCAATCAAGCTTTGCACCCTCGGTATTTCAGGGGCCTGGACGTCGTGCATCGACGTATGAATTGATGGTATCGACGGGGTCGTCGTGCAAAAATACAGTCTGATCGGAAAAATTGTTACGTCATGCGCAAAAATCTCGATTACGGATTGCTGCACGCCATGACCGCGTTCGTGCGGGTTGTCGACGCGGGAAGCTTTACGGCAGCCTCCGAACTGATGGAGCTGACCACGGCGCAGGTGTCGAGGCTGGTTTCCGAACTGGAGAACCGTCTGCAGACGAAACTGCTCCAGCGCACCACGCGGCGCATGGCGCTCACCAGTGCCGGCGAGCGCTACGTCAGCCAATGCCGGACGATTCTGGAACTGGTCGATGAAGCCGAAGGCGAGGCGAGCGGCGCGCGAATCCAGCCGACCGGCCGGCTGAGGGTGCTGT
Source organism: Paraburkholderia ginsengiterrae (assembly GCF_001645125.1). GTDB lineage: Bacteria > Pseudomonadota > Gammaproteobacteria > Burkholderiales > Burkholderiaceae > Paraburkholderia > Paraburkholderia ginsengiterrae. The sequence goes on from NZ_LXKA01000221.1 coordinate 326,457, forward strand.
GCATGGCAAGCTTCGGCGACCGCTACGTGGTGCCGATCGTGGCAAAGTACTGCGCGATGTATCCGGCGGTGACGGTCGAGTACAGCGCCTCGCAATACGTGCCCGATCTGCTGGCTGAAGGGGTGGATGTGAGCGTCTACCTGGCTCAGAGACTGCCGGATTCGAGCGTGGTCGCGCAGCGGCTGGGCGCGGTTCATGGGGTGCTGTGCGCCGCGCCGGCGTACCTCAAGCGGCATGGTTCGCCCAAAACCTGGCAAGAGCTGGCCGACCATGCGTGCCTGCGCCTCGTCAATCCGTCAACCACGCCTCATTGGGAGTTGACCGACGGGAAGATGACCCACTCAATGCAGCCGGCGGGTCCTTTGGTCGGCGATCATCCCGAGGCGGTATTGCATGCGGCATGCAGCGGGTTGGGCATTGCATTGCTGCCGGTGTTTTCGGTGCTGGACAGGATACGGAGCGGCGAACTCGTGCAGGTGTTGCCTCAGTGGCGCTCGCCTGACGTGGGGGTGTACGTGTTGATGCCGTCGAGGAAATTCCTCGAAGCCAAGACGCGCGCGTGGATCGATCTATTGAAGGCGGAGTTGCCGCCCGCGCTGGAACATGACGCCATGCAGATCCGCCAGGATGAAAAGCCCAAACGGCGCCGCCCACGGCCGGCAAGTTCCGCGCGTTGATTGACCTTCACGTACCCGATAATCCAGCTATCTGATCGAGGAGCGCATGGACCGGTTGACTGGCATTGCAGTATTCGTCGCGGCGTGTTGCGCATTGCCGCGCCCGTTACCTTCGGGGCGATGCATCTCGGCGAGCGCAAACGTGCGGGCTCCTAGATCGCTGCGCAGAGATCTATGCCAAAAGAGGTAGGTCATCCAGGTGATGGCTCCGGCCCTTTTCTGAACCAGAATGCGGCTTGACGCGCTACGACGAGCTGTCCGGCATGTCGAAGTCGACGCTCCGTTCGGCGGGGATATGATCTGCCCCGTGGTGGTTGCAGACAGCTCCCCATCAGCCAATACGAACGCCCGTGCCGTGCACACGAACCGGGCGCCGTCAGCGCCGTGTGACGCGCGCCGGCGGCGCGCGACGTTTCCGCTTCGCCGCCTCGCGCTTGCTGTTTTCATCAGCGTAGTCGCGGATCATGTCAATCAAGGCGCGCAGACCCGCGGGAACATGGCGCCGGCCCGGGTAGTACAGGCATAGCCCGTCCAACGCCGGCGTCCAGTCTTCGAGCACCCGGACCAGCGTGCCCGCCTCCAGATCAGCGTTGACGTGCCATTCGGCCAGATAGGTCAGACCGACGCCGGCGCGCGCCGCCTCCAGCATCAGGCCCGCATCGTTCAGCGTCATTGGACCATTGCCGTCGATGCGCAATGTTTCGCCATGCCGTTCGAATTCCCACTGATAGATGGATCCGCTCGGCATCCGGCTGCGGATGCACTGATGCGCATTGAGGTCCGACGGCGTGCGCGGCGGCTTGTGCCGCGCAAAATACGCCGGACTGCCGACAACGGCAAACCGCTGCCTGTCGCCGAACGGCACGGCGATCATGTCTTGCGGCACGACATCCATCAGACGGATGCCCGCGTCGAACCCTTCGACCACGATATCGATCAGACGCCCCTCGGTGACGAGGTCGATCTTCATTTCGGGGTAGCGGTTCAGAAAGGCGATGAAGAGCGGCATGACCTGATTCGCCGCGCCCAACGAGGTATTGATGCGCAACGTGCCCGACGGCGTGTCGCGGAAGCTGCCGGCCTGCTCGATCGCTGCCTGAATGGTCGAGAGGGCCGGCGCGACGCTGCTCACGAATTGGGCTCCGGCTTCGGAGAGCGACACGCTTCGCGTGGTGCGATTGAAGAGCCGCACACCGATGCGCGCTTCAAGTGCCGCCACGGCATGGCTTAGCGCGGATGTCGATACGCTTAATTCGTTTGCCGCGGCGCGAAAACTGCGATGACGCGCCACGGCCAGAACGGCTTCCAGTTCGCTCAGGCCCGATGTCTTCATTGTCCTAAATCACTCAACAGGTCATCCTCGATTGTACGGCTAGTCAGTTCAATCACGAGAGCCTATCTTGTGTCCAACGCAACCTTTTTTCGGACAAACCATGCAGATCATCGACAAAATCTATATCGACGGTGCATTCGTGACGCCGCACGGCGACGAGCTCTTCGACCTTGTCAATCCATCAACCGAGCAGGTCATTGGCCGCGTGCGTCTTGCCGACGCCGAGGACGCCCGCGCCGCCATCGCGGCGGCGAAGCGGGCCTTTCCGGCGTTCTCGCGCACTGGCAAGGCCGAGCGCGTCGCGATGCTGAGGCGCATGCACGCGGCTGTGGTCGCAAAAGAGGATGAACTCTTCGAGGCCATCGTCGAGGAATACGGCGCTCCGGTATCGCGCGGCCGCTGGATGGCCAGCCACGCCAGCGACGTTCTGCTGCAAATGGCGAACACGCTGGAGAACTATTCGTTCGTACGTCGCGCCGGATCGGCCGAAGTGGTGATGCAGCCGCTCGGCGTTGCTGGGCTGATCACGCCGTGGAACAGCAATGCAGGCTTTATCTGCGGCAAACTGGCGGCGGCGCTTGCCGCTGGTTGCACGGCTGTCATCAAGCCAAGCGAGATGAGCGCGATCCAGACGCGTGTGATCACCGAGGCACTGCATGAAGCGGGGCTCCCGGCAGGCGTGTTCAACATCGTCACGGGACGGGGCGAAACGGTGGGCGCGGAGATCAGTTCGCACCCCGACATCGCAAAGATCTCGTTCACGGGATCGACGGCCGTCGGCAAAACGATTCTGCGCACGGCCGCGGACACGCTCAAGCGTGTGACCCTGGAACTGGGCGGCAAGTCACCCATGATCGTGCTCGACGACGCAAACTTTGACGAAGCCGTCCCGCTTGCGCTTCAGGCAGGGTTCATGAACAGCGGGCAGGCATGCATTGCCGGCACGCGGATTCTGGTGCCGCAGGCAAGACTCGCGGAATTCGAGCAGAAAATGGCAGACGCCGTGGCGGATATTCAGTCTGGCGACCCGCGTGATCCGCACACGAGTATTGGCCCAATGGTGAATCAGAAGCAGTGGGAGAGGGTGCAGCGCTGTATTCGCATCGGTGTCGACGAAGGCGCACGCCTGATTGCCGGAGGCGAAGGGCGTCCAGATGGCGCGAAAGCAGGCTGGTTCGTGCGTCCAACGGTCTTCAGCGATGTGCGAAACGACATGACCATCGCGCGCGAAGAAATCTTCGGACCGGTGCTGTCGATCATCGCCTATCGAGATACAGAAGACGCAATCAGGATTGCCAACGATACGCCGTACGGTCTGCAGGCTTACGTCTGTTCGTCCGACGCCACGCGAGCAAGCGCGGTGGCGTCGCAGATCGAAGCGGGACGTGTGCTGGTCAACACGCTTGCACACGAACCGGCGGCGCCCTTCGGCGGGTTCAAGCAGTCGGGGATCGGCCGCGAATACGGTACGTTCGGACTCGAAGCGTTTCTCGAACCGAAGTCGCTGCTTGGTAGTGTGTGACCGTCAGTGGGTCGGCTGTTGCTCCACGCAAGGGCAGGTGACGCGGGCGCGTTAGCCCATAAGCGGCGGCAGTTCTTCCTTCAGGAAGTCGGCCAGCGCGCGTACCGACGGCATCATGCCGCGACGGGTCGGGAATAGTACTGCCAGGCGTCCTTCCCTCGGGCGCCACTCCGGCAATACGACGCACAAAGTCCCAAATTCGATCTCTCGCGTACATGCATACAGAGGCAGGCTTGCGATCCCCATTCCTTCCAACGCGGCCTCTTTCAGCGCCGCGATATTGTCGCTGTGCAGGCGGGGTCGAATGGTCCGCTGGGCAACGTCGCCATCGGCGCCGAGCAGGCGCAGCACCGTCGCCGGCTCATTGAGCGACGCGTAGATCAGCAGATCGCCCGGTGGCAGCGCGTCCGGCTCATCAATCGTTCCGGTCTGCGGGGCTCGCCACCAGCCCCCAGCGCGCGGTGCACAGCGGAGCCTGGATCAGGCTGGACGACGCCACTTCAACACCTAGCCGCCGTACCACCACATCGACATATTCTTCGACAAGATCGACTTGCCGGTGACTGGCCTCGATGGCCAGACGAACCTTGGGGTAGCGCAGCATGAAGCGGGGCAGCAACCGGGCCAGCACGATGTCCGTAATCGCGACGGGCATGCTGGCCCGCACGAGACCCGACGGTTCGATGATCCTTCGCGCTCTATGCCTTCCTGGGGCACTGCCCAAATTCCTCCATGAGGAAACCCAGAAACGCCCGTATCTTCGGCGCGACGTGCTGCCGCGACGGATAGATCGCATAGAGCGTGGTTTCCACCGTGCTCCAGTCTTCCAGTGCCGCTTGCAGCCGTCCTTCTCTCAAGTCGTCTTCGACGTAGGGGTAGGGGATCAGGCTAACGCCGAAACCCGCGCGCAGCGCGTCACGTATAGCGAGACTCGATGCCACCGAATAGCGGGCCTTCACGGCAATCCTCTCAACACGGTCGGCTTTCCTGAACTCCCAAAGATCCGCATGTCCCGACAGGCTGAAGCGAATGCAGTTGAGCCCTTTCAGGTCGGCCGGCGTGCGGGGCTCGCCATGCTCCGCGAAATACGACGGCGCGGCACACAGCACATGCCGCATGACCGTCAGCTTTCTGGCAATCAGGCTGGAGTCCTCGAGATTGTCGCTGCCGCGAATGGCAAGGTCGAACCCTTCGCGCACGAGATCGACGCGCCGGTCGTCGAGATGCAGATCGAGCTTCAGGTCGGGATAGCGCGATAGAAACCGGGGAATGGCGGTCGAGAGCCGGGTCAACGTCCAGGTCATCGGCGCGGTGACCCGCAACGTGCCGCCAGGCGCTGTCTTGATCGGGTGCAGCGCTTCGTCCGCCTCGGTCAGCGCATCCAGCCCGCGCGTGACATGTTCGAGATAAATCCGGCCTTCCTCGGTGAGCGCCATGCGCCGCGTCGTCCGGTTGATGAGCCGCGCGCCGACCGCCGCTTCCAGCTCGGCGATGTTCTTGCTGATCGCCGCCGGCGACAGCGCCAGCCGCCGTCCGGCCTCGGCAAAGCTGTTCAGCTCCGCCACGTGGCGAAACACCTGCAAGGCGGTATAGCGATCCATTTAATCATTCACCGTGGGTAAAGGATGTTCTTCTTTAATTGATATTATCATTCGTCAGTGAATTCCGTATTCTGCACTGAGACCTTGTCAGTTCGGAGCGGAATCGTGACCCATCCCACCATCGCGCGGATCGAGCAGCGTGCTTCGGCCAACCTGCTGCTCACGGCAATCGCGCCCGCCATCTGGGGCAGCACCTATATCGTCACCACCACGTTGCTGCCGGGTTTTTTCCCCGTCACGGTCGCCATGCTGCGCGCCTTGCCCGCCGGGTTACTGTTGCTCCTGATCGTGCGGCAATTGCCGACAGGCATCTGGTGGCTGCGCGTGTTCGTCCTTGGGGCGCTCAACATCGCGTTCTTTCTGAGCATGCTGTTCGTCGCAGCGTACCGGCTGCCAGGCGGGGTTGCTGCGACGGTGGCCGCGGTGCAGCCGTTGATCGCGGTGTTCGTAGCCGCTTTCCTGATCGGCAGCGCGGTTCGCGCGTTGTCGATCGTCGCCGCGCTGGTCGGGATGGGCGGTGTTGCACTGCTGGTGATGACTCCCCACGCGGCGCTAGATGGGGTGGGCGTTGCGGCGGGTCTCGCCGGCGCGGTCTCGATGGCCGTCGGCAACGTGTTGACCCGCAAGTGGCAGCCGCCGGTATCGCTGCTGACTTTTACGGCCTGGCAACTGAGCGCAGGTGGCCTTCTTCTGGTTCCGGTAGCCCTCGTTTTCGAACCGGCTTTTCCGGTTCCGACCGCGGCCAACCTGCTTGGACTCGCGTGGCTCGGACTGATCGGCGCGGCCTTGACGTATGCGCTCTGGTTCCGGGGTATTGCGCGGCTGGAGTCCTCCGTGGTGTCGTCGCTCCTGTTCCTCAGTCCCTTGACCGCGGTGCTGCTGGGATGGGTGTTCCTGAATCAAGCCTTGAGCCTGCCGCAGATCTGCGGTGTCGCGTTCATCGTTGGTAGCATATGGCTTGGTCAACGTGCCAATCGCAGCTCCGCAGCTCCTTCCAAACCGACGAGAGATCATGCCCATGCGACTTGCCCGCCTTGTTCTACCTCTGCTCGCCATCCTCGCCGCCTCGCCGGCGTTCGCGAAGATGGTCGCGAAACCCGTCGATTGGACGCTGGACGGCACGACGTTCAGGAGCATGCTCGTTTATGACGACGCCTCCACCGCGAAGCGCCCTGGTCTTGTGATGGTGCCCAACTGGTTTGGCATCAACGACACGGCCGTTGCGAAGGCCAAGATGATCGCCGGCCAGGACTATGTAATCCTGCTGACCGACATGTATGGCGAAGGCACGCGTCCCAAAGGCGACGCGCAGGCCAAGGCGGCAGTCGCACCGCTTTACGCCGATCGCAGGCTGATGCGCAAACGCATCGGCAGAGCGTTCGAGCAGTTCAAGGCCGAAGCCGCCAATGCCCCGATCGATCCGTCGCGTCTTGCGGCCATCGGCTTCTGTTTCGGCGGCGGCGTGGTGCTCGACCTCGCGCGCAGCGGCTCGGATGCGAAAGCCGTGGTCGCATTCCATGGCGATCTCAGTACCGACGATCCCGCTCTCGCCAAAAACATCAAGGCACGCGTGCTCGCCATGAACGGCGCCGACGATACCTACACCATGCCGGACGCCCCCAAATTCACGGAGCAAATGCGCAGCAGCAGCGCCGATTGGCAGTTTGTCGAGATCGGGCACGCGGTTCATTGCTTCACCGAAACCGAGGCGACGGCCAAGACGGGCGGTTGCCGTTACGACGCCAAGGCCGCAGCCCGCTCTTATACGATGATGCGGGACTGGCTGACGGAAAGTTTCGCCACGAACTGAAGCAGTGCGTGGCGCGCGGCCTCGAGAGAGAGGCGCGCGCCAGCTAGTCCGCTACGCGGCTAGGCCGCGGCGCCCCGCAGATCCCGGATATGCTGGTAGACGGTCGCGCGCCCCATGCCAAGCACGTTGGCGACATAGTTGGCGGCGCTCTTTCCCTTGAATGCGCCTTCCTCCCATAATGCTTCCACCAGTTCGCGCCGGTGGTCGCGCGTCAGCGAGTTCAGCGCCAATTGCCGTTCCTGCAGCCACGCGTGCAGGAAGGTGTTGATGCGCTCCTGCCAGTCGTCCTTGAACAGTTCTTCAGGTTGTTTGACGAGGCCTGCGCCCGAGATGACGCGGTCGATCACATGCTTCATGTCTTCGAACACGGCGATGTTGTAGTTGACGCACATCACGCCCGCCGCGACCCCGGCGTCGTCGAACAGAACGGTGCTCACACAGCGCATGCGCCTGCCGTCCCAATTGATCTTTTCGTAGGGGCCGATCGTACCCACACCCGCGGTGTGATCGATATCTTCCAGCGCGGAGTCGTCGCCGAGTTCGCGTTTGGACAGGTTGTTGGCGATGTACGCAATCGTCTGGCTGTGCAGGTCATGAATGACGATTTCGACGTACGGAAAGAAGAGCAGGGCGATACCGTCGGCGACACGGCTGTATCGTTCGAGCAGAAGCCGGCGCGCGGGCGCAGTCTTGGTCTTTCTCATTGGCGGGAGTGAGATGTCAGGTTGGGCGAGATCCGGCGATGCCCGCCGCCGCCGCGCAACCCGTGGTCATGTGATGCCCTATTTTGCCACGGGCGATGCGCGTCACGCGTCACGGTGTTCCCGGCTTCGGCGCGCGATGCGGCGTCAGGCGGCGGTGTGGCCGCGTTGCGCGGCCGCGTGCCTGAACAGTTCATACGCGATCGCCACGTCTTCCAGGCCGAGTCCGATGGAACGGAAAAACGCATGACGCCGATACGAAGGTTGAGCGGCCGTTCCGGCCACCAGTTCGGCCAGATCGCCCCGCACGCTCTGCGCGGACCAGTCGTGCTGTTGGGCCGCCAGTTTCATTTCGCCGGCGCTGGCCGGGGTGGTCTTCCGGTAGTCGCAATAGACGTCCATTTCAGGAATCCACGAAGGCGGAATTTCGTGAGCGTTGGCGACGTTCGTGCTGATCGACGTGATGAGCGCGGGTTGGGTGAGCATGCCCTGCTCGAGCACGGGCGTGCCCGATGACGTGCACAGCGCCACCACGTCGGCATCGCGTACGCAGTCTTCAAGACGGGTGGCGATCCGCACGCGTTGATCCAGTGCGGCGAGCTGGGCGCGTTTCGTCTCGTCCTGCGCGAGGCCAGGGGAAAACACGCTAACCGACTCCCACTGCCGCAGTGGCGCAAGGTGACGCAGATGCGCCTGTCCCGCCGCGCCGGTGCCGATGATGGCGAGCCGGCGAGCTCCCGCAGTGGCGAGGCGGTCCACCGCCAGCGCCGTGGCACCGGCGGTGCGCTCGATGGTGAGCAGGCCCGCGTCGCACCACATCAGCGGCTGGCCCGTTTCCATCGACATCAGCGCGGTCCACGCCGTGATGACCGGCTTCGATTCCGTGACGATGTACGGCGACAGCTTCGCGCCGAACACTTTGGCGTCCGCGACCGCGCCAAGGTATGTGATGAAATCGCCGGCGCCGTGCGGAAACACCGTGAGGGTCTGAGGCGGCTGCACCGCGTTGTCGTTGGCAAGTGCGAGAAACATGCGGGTCAACGCGCCGCGTACGTCGAGGTGAGGCAGCGCATTGCGCACCTCGTCATGCTGGACGATCAGCGGGAAACCCTTGTCGGTGCTGCTCATTGGCCTGCTCTCCAGATGGCTGCCGGCTTGCGGCGGTAGGGCAATTCTAAAGTCAAAAAGTCCAGATTGGACTTTTATTTTGAAAATTTCTTGCAATTTAGAGTGTCCAGAATAGACTGTGTGTCCAGAGCGAGTGTGAGGACCGGCCGGCCGGCGCCTCATGCCTGACCTCGAGTTCGCGCGGGTGCGTCACCGTCCGCGCCCCACGTTAGCGATCGATCCGCAACCACCCAGGGAACCACCATGCCTCTGAAGCTTTCACTCTCATTTGTCGTCGCGGCCGCGTTGATGGGCTCAGCCAGCATCGTCAGCGCCGAAACGCAAAGCACGTTGCGCTTCGGTATCGAGGCGGCCTATCCGCCGTTCGAAAGCAAGTCGCCCAGCGGGCAATTGCAGGGCTTCGACGTTGACGTCGGCAACGCGGTCTGCGCGAAGATGGCGGTCAAGTGCGAGTGGGTGGAGAATTCATTCGACGGATTGATTCCCGCGTTGCAGGCGCGCAAGTTCGACGTGATCAATTCCGCCATGAACATCACCGAAAAGCGCAAGCAGTCCATCAATTTCACGCCGGCCATCTACGTCGTGCCGATCGTGATGGTGGTCAAGCGGGGTTCGCCGTTGCTGCCGGACGTGAAGAGCCTGCAGGGCAAGCGTGTCGGTGTGCTGCAGGGCTCGTCGCAGGAGGATTTCCTGAAGCAGCACTGGGCGCCGGCCGGCGTGTCGATCGTCTCGTATCAGGATCAGGACCAGGTCTATACCGACCTCGTTGCCGGCCGCCTCGACGCCGCCGTCCAGGAGGCACAGACCGCCGAGGACGGCTTCCTGAACAAGCCCGCGGGACATGACTACACGATCGTCGGCAACCCGCTCTCGGACCCGGCCACGCTGGGTGAGGGCACGGGCTTCGGCATGCGCAAGGGCGACAAGGCGCTGGCCGGCAAGGTCAACGCGGCGCTGGAAGCGTTGAAGAAAGACGGCACGCTCAGCAGCCTGTCGCAGAAGTATTTCAAGCGCGACATCATCGCGAAGTAAGGTGTGGCCGACCCGGCGTCAGCAGCATCGCGCCGGGCGTTCTGAATGGATAGCGGGTTAGCCGGAGCCGGGGACGCGTCGTTGTATGCACACTCGCGTTTCCCGAGATGGAAATGAGAGCGAGTGTATGGATTTCGATGTGATCGTGTTGGGGGCGGGCATTGTCGGCGTGTCGGCTGCGCTGCATCTGCAGGACCGCGGACGCCGCGTGGCGCTCGTCGACCGGCGTGGCCCGGGCGAGGAGACGAGCTTCGGCAATGCCGGCCTGATCGAGAGTTCGTCCGTGGTCCCGTATGCGTTTCCGCGCGATCCCGCCACGCTGCTGCGCTATTTGCGCAATCAATCGACGGACCTCTACTGGGACTACAAGGCGCTGCCGTCTTTCGCGACGTGGCTCGCGCGCTTCTGGTGGGCGTCGTCTCCGGCGCGGCTCGCGGCCGCTGCCCGCGACATGCTTCCGCTGATCCGGCAAAGCGTCGCCGAACACGATGCGCTGATCGAACGCGCACGCGTGGGCGATCTCGTGCACGACGGCGGCTGGATCGAGGCATTTCGCACACCAGAAGAATTTGCACGGCAAGCGGTGGCGGCCGAAACCACGGCGCGTACCCATGGACTGCGCGTGGCGCCGCTCGACGCCGCCGCGCTGCAGAGGCGGGAGAGCGGACTCGGGCCGGGTTTCTGCGGCGCGCTGCATTGGCAGGATCCGAAGAGCGTCGCGAATCCGGGCGCCTTGACCAAGGGTTATGCGCGGCTCTTCGAGGAGGGCGGCGGCGTGTTTCTGTCCGGCGAGGCAACCACGCTACGCCAGCAAGCGGGCGCATGGACCGTGCAGACCTCGCAAGGCAGCATCAGCGCCACGGAGGTCGTCGTCGCACTCGGCCCGTGGTCCGACAAGATTTTTGCGCCGCTCGGCTACCGCATACCGCTACGCGCGAAGCGCGGCTATCACATGCACTACGAGGCCACCAGAGCCATGCTGTCGGTGCCGCTCGTCGACACTGAGCTGGGTTACGTCGTCGCGCCCATGCAAGGACGCTTGCGTTTGACCACGGGTGTGGAAATCGCGCGGCGCGAGGCGCCGCCGACGGGGATTCAACTGGCGCGGGCCGAAAGCATCGCCCGCCCGATCTTCGCGCTGGGGCGCCGCCTCGACGACGCGCCCTGGCTGGGTCTGCGGCCGTGCACGCCGGATATGCGTCCGGTCATTGGCGAGGCGCCTCGCCATCGCGGACTCTGGTTCTCATTCGGGCACAACCATCATGGCCTGACGCTCGGCCCCGTGACAGGCCGGTTGCTGGCGGAAATGATGACGGGCGCAAAACCCTTCGCCGATCCTCGGCCGTTTCGTCCCGGGCGATTCCTGTAGACGAATCCGCCTGCTTATTGCTCAGTCATTGCTCAGTCGAAACGGCGCTCAAAACCCAGGGTAACTACTAACAAAAAATGTCCGCCAGCGGCCGGTTTAACAAAGTTAGAATGATTCATCTAATGCTGCATCGCGGAATCATTTGCCCTGTGGTTGAGCCATTGCGCGGCAGCGGATGAAGCAGTTTCCGGCTTGTGTGCCGGCAGGTTTCTTGTGTCTCGTCTTGAGCAATTCGTATGTTTAATGAAGGAGTGCAGAGTGTATTTTTCAACGCCAGAGCAATTCATCTCAACGCAAAGTGCCAATGTTTCCGCCGCGTATTCGTTGGCGCAGCAAACATTCCAGTATTTTGAAGAGCTGGCCAAGTTGAACCTGCAGGCAGTCAAGACCACGCTCGCGGAAAGCGAACAGGTCTGGCAGACGGCGTTCTCGGGTAAAACGCCGATCGAGTTGTTCGTGCTTCAAGCCAACTCCGCGCAACCCCTCGCCGAGAAAATGCTGTCGTACAACAATCACATTCTCGACATCGCCAAAAATACTCAAGCCGAATTTCTGAAAATCGTCGAAGACCGGTTGGAGCAATCCAACGCCCGCGTGCAGACGGTGGTCGACGAGATCGCGCGGAATGCGCCGGCAGGTTCAGAGGTCGCCGTCGCGGCGTTCAAGGCGGCCATGGCCAATGCCGGTTCGGCTTATGACGCAATGCGCAAAGCGACCGCGCAAGCCATTGCTATGGCACAGGCAGTCCAGCCGGCGGCATCCGTATCGGCTCGGGCCAAGTCGAGCTAAGGTCGAAGCAGATCGGGTGACAGGATTCGCGCAGCCCGGCTAAAGGCGTCAGGGCTGTTCTTTCGCTTTCCTGCTAACAGGACGGATCAGCCGTTTCGGAAACGGCATGGGTATCGCTTTGCCCGCCAACTCTTTAACAAGGCGATCCGAAGGCGTTTAAAAGTTATCCGGAAATGTCATGGGAACTTATGCCTCTTACAAGACCGATTTGTTGCACATTGAAACGATCGTGACGGCACTCGAGCGCCTCACCTCGAAAGGCGATTCGATGGCGTGCACGTCGCTTGTGAACGAACCGTGTTATTGGCGTCGGCGTATCGAGACGATACTGAGCCACCGCGAGCTATCCAAAGGGGAGCGGGATCATGCCGATATTCTGCTGAAACGGTTGAGCAAATTACTCAAGATGCCTTAACAAGTGGATTCGCGGGACGCGTCGGATGATGCGTCCCGCGCTCTGTCGCCACTAGGCCGTCCATCGATTAACGATGCAGGCTTTCGAGGTGCTCCGATGTGTTATTCGAGTGCAGCAGCCGGACCGAAGAACTCATAGTGGCTTTGCGACTCCGGTACGCCGATCGCCTTGAGGTGCTTCTTGACGGACTTCATGAACGCAATGGGCCCGAGAAAATACACGTCGACGTCACGGTTCTTCGGCAGCCATTCATTCAGGTGCGTTTCGTCGAGGTAACCGATCCCGTGCGCGTCGGCATCTTCCGCGCGGCGCTGCTCGTAGCAATAGAAACGCTTCAATTGCGGGTGGCGTGCGGCCAGTTTGTCGATCATTTCGCGGAACGCGTGAACGCCGCCATGACGCGCCGCGTGAATGAAGTGCACGGGGCGAGCGGTCACCAGCGCGGCTTGCAGCATCGCCAGCGTGGGGGTGATGCCCACGCCGCCGCTAATCAGTACCAGCGGTTTGTCGCTGTCCTGAAGCTTGAAGTCGCCGGCCGGCGCGTAGAGCTCCACCGTGTCGTTCTCGTTCACGTGGGTGTGCAGATGGTTCGACACCTTCCCATTCGGTTCGCGTTTTACGCTGATGCGGTATTCGCGGCCGTTCGACATGGCCGAGAGTGAATAGTTACGGCGCACTTCTTCGCCATCAATGTGCAACCGCACGCCGATATATTGTCCCGGATGGAACGCGAGCAACTCGCCGTTATCGTCGGGACGCAGGTAGAACGAGGTGATCTCGTCGCTTTCGCGCTCTTTGCGGGCAACCCGGAAGAGGCGCGCGCCGCGCCATCCGCCCGGCGCTGCTTCGCGCTCCGCGTAGATTTTTTCCTCGAGTCCGATCAACAGATCGGCAAGCTGCTGATAGGCGGCGGCCCACGCTTCGATCACCGCGTCCGTGGCGATCTCGGCGCCGAGCACTTCGCGGATCGATCTGAGCAGGCACTGTCCGACGATCGGATAATGCTCCGGCAGGATATTCAGTGCGACGTGCTTGTTGATGATCTGCCCGACGAGTCCGCCAAGTTGTTCGAGCTGATCGATGTGGCGCGCGTACATCAGCACGCCGTTGGCCAGCGCGCGTTGCTGCGCACCGCTCGCCTGATTGGCCTGGTTGAACATGGGCCGCACTTCGGGATACTCACTGATCAGCATGTTGTAGAAGTGCGTGGTCAGCGCTTCGCCCCCGCTTTCGAGAAGAGGAACGGTGGCTTTGACGATGGCGCGATGTTCGGCGGAAAGCATGATGTAGTCCTGGTGATGAGTGGATAGGCAGTCGGCCTTCGACTGATGCGGGTTTTCTATCCATGTTTCGTGCCAGGTATAAAATTGTTTGAAATCAACGATCTTAATTTCAACATGGTCAATTCGACCTTGGTCAATACGACTCATGATGGAGTCGATTTGACCGCAGAGGCACTGCTCGACGCTCTGGCGCCGCCGATACTCGATCTCTCTCGCGACCTCTCCGACCGCGAGCGCTATCGCCGCCTGCTCAGCAGCCTGCGCACGCTGTTTCCCGGCGACGCGGCCGCGTTGCTGCGTCTGGAGGGCGATACGCTGGTGCCGCTTGCCATCGACGGTTTGAGCAGCGACACGCTGGGCCGGCGCTTTCGCGTCGCCGAGCATCCGCGTTTCGAGCAACTGCTGTCGCGCTCGGAGCCGACGCGCTTTGCGGCCGACTCCGACTTGCCCGATCCGTATGACGGTCTCGTTCAAGGGGTTGGCGGGCATCTCGAAGTCCATGATTGCCTCGGCTGTCCGCTGTATGTTCGTGGCCGTCCCTGGGGTCTTCTGACACTCGACGCCCTGGACCCGGCGCGCTTCGACAGCATCGACATGGCATCCTTGCGGGCGTTTCTCGGCCTCGCCGCGGCCACCGTGAGCGTAGTGGAGCGGATCGATACGCTCGCGCGCAGCGGCGAGGAGGAGCGGCGCCGAGCCGAGGCCTACCGCCAGGCGAGCAGCCAGAGCCGGCGCGAGATGATCGGCAGCAGCGACGCGCACGCCCATCTGATCAAGGAAATCGAGGTCGTCGCCGGCAGCGATCTAACAGTGCTAATCACCGGCGAGACCGGTGTCGGCAAGGAGCTTGTGGCGAATGCGATTCATGCCTTGTCGTCGCGAGCGAACAAGCCGCTGGTCAGCCTGAACTGTGCCGCGTTGCCGGATACGCTCGTCGAGAGTGAACTGTTCGGACATGTGCGCGGCGCATTTTCCGGCGCGTCGTCGGATCGGCGCGGCAAATTCGAACTGGCCGACGGCGGCACGATTTTTCTCGATGAGGTCGGCGAATTGCCGCTTCTTGTGCAAGCCAAGCTCCTGCGCGTGCTGCAGAACGGCCAGTTGCAGCGAATCGGCTCTGACCAGGAGCATAAGGTCGACGTGCGGCTGATCGCGGCAACGAATCGCGACCTGGCGGAAGAGGTGCGCGCCGGGCGGTTTCGCGCGGACTTCTATCATCGGCTCAGCGTCTATCCGTTGCGCGTGCCGCCGTTGCGCGAACGGGGCCGCGACGTGCTGCTGCTGGCGGGTTTTTTTCTGGAGGAGAACCGTTCGCGGCTTGGTCTGCTGAGTCTGCGCCTGGCCGCCGATGCGCAAGCCATGCTGCTGCGTTATCCGTGGCCGGGCAATGTGCGCGAACTGGAGCATCTGATCGGGCGCAGCGCGTTGAAGGCGCTGGCCGCCAATCGCGAGCGCCGTCGCATTCTGACTTTGACCGCGGACGATTTCGCGTTGTCAGACGCGCCGGGCGGCGAGCAACGTGAAGCGTCCGCCGAGACGGTGGTGACTGAAGCGAAGGATTTTCGCAGCGCGGTGACGGAGTTCGAGAGGACGACCGTCCTCGATACACTCGCGCGCCACAATCAGAACTGGGCGGCGGCCGCCCGCGAGCTTGGGCTGGATCGCGCGAATCTGAACCGGCTGGCCAAGCGGCTCGGCCTCAAATGACGGGCGGCACCGGCGGTATCGGCGCGACCGGCGGCGATTTCATGCCGCCGGACAAGCGTCGCCTCGCGGCCGTTATTCCGCGATCGAAAAGCGCGCCGGGCGTGCTGGCCGTTGTTGCGGCGGCGTTGCCGGACGCTCCACGCGCGGGCTGGCGCCGCGAATGAACAGAACGGCGCAAATGGCCACCATGGCCCAGATGCTGAGAACTACCGTTAGAGCGGACATGTCGGTTTACAGAAAGTAAGACTGCAATGAGGACTGCCTGGCCTGCAAGCCGGTCAATGTACCGTATGCGGGTCGCTGTCGTCGAACAAAAGCTCGTCGATCAGGCGCGTGGACAGGGCCAGCTGCTGGGCGAGCGACGCACGCGCGGCCTGCATGCCCGCCGCGTCGCCGCGTGCCGCGGCTTCGTAGGTTTGTGTCGCGAGGCACAACACGTTTTGCGAAGCGAGGTGCAAGCCGCGCATCGCACCGTCGTCGGCGCCTGGCATCGGGTTGCGCCATTCGGACGCCAGGGCGCCCGTCAGACCGGATTCGAATTCGTCATCGTGATTGTGGCGGGAAGACATCGCAGGCTCCTTGCGCGAGTGGCACGAACCCAGTGTGCGCCGCCAAGGCGAGTTTCAAATCGCCGAAAAGAGGCTTGTTTTTTAGTCAATCCGGGGGTACGAAAAAAACGGCGTATTCCGCTGAAGAATAGGCTGGGCGGGGCTGCGCCGGTCACAAGGCGGACGATGACGGGCAAGCGCGTGCCGCCAGCGCCGCGTCGCGCACTAGCCGGCGTCCAGGTGCAGAAATTTATGGGCAAACGCGATCGCCATGCTGCCCTCGCCGACGGCGGCGGCAACACGCTTCACCGGGCTCAGCCGCACGTCGCCGCAAGCGAATACGCCCGGCACACTCGATTCGAGCAGGTAGGGATCGCGGCTCTGGGACCAGCGGCCCGCCTTGACGACGTCGTCGCCGGTCAGCACGTAGCCGCGCGCGTCGCGGGCGATTTCGGCGGGCAGCCAGCCGGTTTCCGCATCCGCGCCAATAAACACGAACAATCCCCCGCAATCGTGGCGGCGCACTTCGCCGCTCTGCGCGTTGCGCACGTCGATGGCCGTCAGATGCGTGTCGCCGTACGCACCGGCCACTTCCGAGCGCAGTTGCACCGCGACGTTCGATTTCCCGTGCAGCTGTTCGATCAGATAGCGCGACATGCTCTTCTCGAGCGAATCGCCGCGCAGCAGCAGCGTGACCATGCGAGCGTGATTGGCGAAGTACAACGCGGCCTGGCCAGCCGAGTTGCCGCCGCCGATCAGGTACACGTCGAGTCCGTGAGTCGCGTTCGCTTCGCTGCGTGACGCGCCGTAGTAAATGCCCTTGCCGATAAGCCGGTCGAAGCCTTCGATCGACAGGCGCCGCCACGTGACGCCGGTGGCGAGAATGAGCGTTCGCGCACGGATGACGTCGCCGCCGTCGAGGTGAACGTCGCGCGCTTGAACATCGATTCGCTCGACCGTGCGTGTCACCAGAATCTCCGCGCCGAGCCGCCTCGCCTGCTGCAGCGCACGGCTCGCGAGTTCGTCGCCAGACACACCGTTGGGAAAGCCGAGATAGTTCTCGATGCGCGAAGAGGTTCCGGCTTGCCCGCCTGGCGCTTCACGCTCCAGCACAATCGTGCGCAGTCCCTCCGACGCGCCGTACACCGCCGCGGCCAGACCGGCCGGCCCGCCGCCGATAATCATCGTGTCGTATTCAGCGAGGCGCGCCTGTGTCTGCAGACCCAGCAAGCCGGCGAGCTCGCGTGTCTCGGGCCGGTGGAGCACCGTGCCGTCGACGAGGCGCAGCGCCGGGCATTGCTCCTCCGACGGACAGGTTCCGGGCCAACGCGCCGGCAGCTCGGGCGCGTCCGGCGTCATCCAGTCGTAGCTGATCTGGTTGCGGGCGAGGAAGTGACGCAGCGCGGTGCAGGCGTTGTCCCAGCGGCTGCCGATCATCGTGACGCGGGCTTTGGGCGGCTCGGCGGAGAGGCCCTGCAGGCCGCCGATGCGCTCGCGGGCGAGCGCCCCCATCTTGAGCGCGACGTCCGGCGAGGCGGCCGCCAGCACGTAGTAACGCTGGGCATCCACCCGCATGACGCGCGACGGTTCAGCGGCCCGATAAGCGCCTGGAAACGGCGAACTCAGCGCGAGCGGCACTTCGCCGAAGATCGTGCCGGGCAGGCGCCAGCCCAGCGTGCGCTCGACACCGTCGAACGTTTTGATGACTTCCATCTTGCCGGTCAGAACGACATATAGCGCGCGCTCTCCGCCTTCATGGACCGCGAACTCCCCGGGGCATAGGCGAATGTCCGCGGACGTGTGCGCGAGATGGTCCAGTTCGTCGTCAGTGAGTGTGGCAAACAGGGGTACCGCGCGGATGTCGTCGATTGTCAGCATGGCAGCGTCCAGACAGGCAAAGGAGATTAAGCTCGGTCCAGTTGGGGCGTGACGTGAACGGATGCCGCCATTGCGCGGAGGATCGCATGCAGTCCGAATCAGTATAGAGCTTCCGGGTCGCAACTACACAGCGAAAGGGTGGCGCCGGGTTCGTTTGGCCGCACATGCTCGCCTGCGAGAGTGATCCGATCTCGCCAGATGGTTCGCAATGCGAATTGAATGAGGGCGCGGCGAAGTTAAACCGCATGGTGCAGGTTGACGGATTTCCGGCCCCTTGGGGGCCGGCGGCGCGCGAATGCGCGCGACAGGCCTACTGCGTGCCGCTACGTGGAACCGGCTGAGAGGTTGGATTGACTCCGGCGGATTTCCTCACCAGTTCCTGCGTCATTGCGGCGGAGACGGAGTTCGAGCCGTGGCTGTCCTGATAGATGGGCGGACTCTGGACCGCCGGCGGCATCGGCATTGACGGATCGGGCTTGGCCGACTCCTTGACCAGTTGTTGCGTCATCGCGGCGGCAACGGGGTTCGCGCCGTGGCGGTCCTGATAGTCGGGTGCGGTCCGTACCGGCGGCGTGAGCGGCATGGACGGCATCGGCAGTGACGGATCGGGTTTGGCGGATTCGCTCACCAGTTCTTGCGTCAGCGCTGCCGCGACGGGGTTCGAACCGTGCCGGTTCAGATCGTCACGTGCACGCGCGGTTTGCGGCGCGGGGATTGGCTTCGCAGCGAAGGACGCGCGCGCTTGAGCCGGCGCTGTTGCAGGAGCGGGTTGCTGCTGTTGCTGCTTCGGCGGCGGTATCTGCGGCTGCGGTGCCTGAATTACATTCGCGGCGACAGACTCGCGCGTGTGCGCCGGTGCGGTTGCAGGTGCGGGTTGCTGCTGCTGCTGCTGGATTTGCTGCTGCGGGGCCTGAATCGCATTCGCAGCGATGGCCTCGCGCACTTCGGGCTGTGCGGTTGCAGGTGCCTGTTGCACCACTTGTGGCTGTTTGGGCGGCTGCGGTGCTTGCGCTGTTTTGCCGGCGCCTGCGATCTTGCCTGTGACTGTGGTGGACTGCGGCGTGCGAATTACGCTGCCTTCGGTGACATGCGTGTCATCGAAACGGGAATCGACCCCCGTGTTCACGGCGGGTTGGGTCAGCTCCGCTTCCGGCGCTTTCTTGGACTGCTCATCGTCTTTGGGAATCATCAGGTAAGAAACGAAGCCCAAATCGAGCAGAACCAGCCCAACGATCAATGCCTTGCCTGTATTCGTCATATCCAATATCTAGTCGTTCAGGTGATGCGAACGACCCATGATAATCGACCGCGCAGAAATAATTTGGCAGTGCATTGGGACATGAGTTCCCGTTGCAAGCGCCAAGCCTGCTCATTCTTATGCATTTGTCGTGCCAGTTCGAGGCCGCGAAGCCCGTCACACGGCGTTCCGCGCCGGTACGGCGCGTCGTTGGCACAATCAGCAGAACGAGCAAAACGGCTATCAGGTGGTCCGACCCTCCGCCGCGCAGGGCATTTTTTACCAAGACGGCTCCCTAAAGGAGTGCGTATGCTGGGTGTACTCAGTCAATTCATCCGAGGACATCAAGGTGCCGCACTATCTTTGCCATGAGCAGCCGGACTTACTGGACTTCGAAACGACCGTCATTGCCTCGCGGCCCGGCGCGGTCGTGCTGGCCCGCTCCGCCTTGCATCCGGGCGGCGGAGGCCAGGTGCCGGACGCGGCCACGTTGACGCACGCGCATGGTGCGGCGCGCATCACCGGCATCGCGGCGGAAGGCGACGTGCTGTGGCATCTGCTCGATGAACCGCTCGAGCTGAGCGGCGACGTGCACGTGGCCATCGACGCGGCGCGCCGCTCGACGGTGGCCCAGCTGCACACCGGTACGCATATTCTCAACGCGCTGGTGTATCAGCGCTTTGCCGGCGCGCTCGTGACCGGTGCGCAGATCAACGCCGACGGCACCGCGCGCATGGACTTCGATCTGCCTGAGGCGGATAACGACGCACTGCGCTTGCTGGAGGAGCCCGTCAACGAGGTGATCCGCAGTGCGATGGACGTGCGCACGTACTACGTCAGCGCCACGGAAGCAAAATCAACCGAGGGCCTGATCCGCAGCCTGTCGGTGGCGCCGCCGCCGACGCCGGACGGCACGGTGCGCATCGTCGAGATCGGCGATCTGGACCGGCAGGCGTGCGGCGGCACGCATCTCACCAATACCGCGCAGTCGCGGCCGATCCGCATCGCGAAGATCGAAAACAAGGGCCGCCGCAATCGCCGTGTCAGAATCGAGCTGGTTTAACGGGGCAGGTGAGAATACGGATCATGGAGATATCCGAACACGGCGCGGAACACGGCGGGCCCGAAGTGGTTTGCTGGCGCGACGGCGCACTCGACGGTGCGTGCCTCGCCACGGCCCGTTATGGCAACCACAAGTTCGACCGGCACTTGCATGACGAACTCGTGATCGTCATGACGGAGGCCGGCGCGGGCCAATGTCATACGCGCGCGGGCAGTGACATCGCCGGACCTGGCAGCGTGCTGGTGTTCGGGCCAGGCGAATATCACAGCGGCGAGGTGTGGGAAGGCCGCGAATGGATCTATCGCGCGATCTATCTCGACATGGAAGGGCTCGGCGCGCTAGGGGCAGTGTTCTCGCCCGACTCGCGCACCGACAAGCCACTGCTGATCCCGCCAGGGCTCTATCAGGACGCGCACCTCGCGGGCCTGCTGGTGAAGGCCCATGCGAGCCTCGACGAGCAGGGCGGCGCTTCGCTGATGGAGCGTCAGGCGAACTGGTGGGCCGCGATGGGGATGCTGGTCGGGCGGTATGGGCAATCGGTCCATGAGTCAGGCGAGCCGCGCCGCGAAGCGCGCAAGATGGAGCAGGTGCGCGAGTACGTCGCCGCCAACTATGAGCGCGATATTCCGGTCGACGAATTGGCTGAACTGGTGGGGCTGAGCCGCTACTACCTCACGCGCGCGTTCAGCAAGGCGTTTGGCTTGCCGCCGCACGCGTACGCCACCCAGGTGAGGCTGCTGGCGGCCAAACGCATGCTCGCGGCCGGACACACCGCGGCGACGGCCGCGGCGGCGGTGGGCTTTTACGATCAGAGCCATCTCAACCGGCTGTTCAAGCGCGCTTATGGGATCACGCCGGGCACGTATGCGGCTTTGAAGCCGGGCCATTAGCGGGCTCTGCTGTTTACTCAGTTGTTCATCATCCGTTCCCGGTGCGGAACGACCCACGAACGGTCGAATCTGCCGTCGGCAATCGACTGCAACGCCGCGGTTTCTTTGGCATGCTGCCGCCGCGCGCCCTGGATCACCGCTTCCACATCGGCAGGCGCGATCGCGAGCAAACCGTCTTCATCGCCGACGATGATATCGCCGGGATGCACCACCGTGCCTCCAACCGTGACCGGCACGTTGATTTCGCCCGGCCCGTTTTTGTAGGGCCCGCGATGCGTGACGCCGCGCGCGTACACCGGGAAATCTTGCTGGCGCAATGCCCCGACGTCCCGAATCGCGCCGTCGATCACAAGACCCTGCACGCCGAGACTCCGCGCGAAGCTCGCCATGATCTCGCCCATCAGCGCCTGGGTGAGTTCGCCCGCGCCGTCGATCACCAGCACGTCGCCGGGGCGGCAAAAGTCGAACGCGCGATGAATCGCGAGGTTATCGCCCGGGCGCGTGTGCACGGTGACCGCGGTGCCCGCCATGGGCCGCGGCCGATGATACGGCCGCAAGCCGACCATGCCGCTCGCGCGCGCCATGTTGTCGCTAAGGAGCGACACGGCCAGTTCACGCAATGCGTCGAGTGTGGCCGGGTTGGCCTGCGGTGCGGACTCGTATTCGCGCCATCCGATTGGATTCATACCGTTGCTCCCTGTGCGGCGAATTGTTGATCGAGTTGACGTGACAGCCGCGCATACACGGCGCGTGCGTTGTCTTCGTAGATACGTTGGCGATCCACCTCGCTGAGCCAGTCGATGGCATCGATATAGCGGCGGGTGTCGTCGTAGTGGTGGCCGGTTTCCGGATCGATGCCTTGCACCGCGCCGATGGTCTCCGACGCGAACAGGATGTTCTCGACCGGAATGACCTTGGCGAGCAGTTCAGCGCCGGGCTGGTGGTAGACGCAGGTGTCGAAGAACACGTTGTTCAGCAGATACTCGCTCAGCAGCGGGCGCTGCATGTCTTGTGCGAGTCCGCGATAGCGACCCCAGTGGTACGGCACCGCGCCGCCGCCGTGCGGAATGATGAAGCGCAGCGTGGGGAAATCGGCGAACAGATCGCCTTGCAGCAATTGCATGAAGACAGACGTATCGCCGTTGATGTAATGCGCGCCGGTCGCATGGAAGTTCGCATTGCATGACGACGAGACATGAATCATGGCCGGCACGCCGAGTTCGACCATCGCCTCATAGAGCGGATACCACGAGCGGTCCGTGAGCGGCAAACCGGACCAGTGGCCGCCAGACGGATCCGGATTCAGATTGCAGCCGATAAAGCCGAGTTCTTCGACACAGCGCCGCAATTCAGCGATGCAATTCGCGGGCGGCACGCCTGGCGCCTGCGGCAACTGGCACACACCGGCGAAGTTGCGCGGGAAGAGTTCGCATACGCGGTGCACGAGGTCGTTGCATTCGCTCGACCACACCGCGTTGGCTTCCGCGCCCGCGAGGTGATGGCCCATGCCGGCGGCGCGCGGCGAGAAAATCGTCAGGTCGGTGCCGCGTTCGCGTTGAATTCTCAGCTGGCCGGATTCGATGCTCTCGCGAATCTCGTCGTCGCTGATAACCGGGCGCGGTGGCGGTGTGCCGCCGTCTTTCAGCGCGGCGACCTGCTGCGCGCGCCAGGCCTCGTGCTGGCGTGGCGAGGTGGTGTAGTGGCCGTGGCAATCGATGATCATGGGTGAAAATCCAATTGGTGATCCTAAATAGTGCGCGTGGTGTCCCGGCGCGTGCGGTACGTGCTTCAGGCGCGTGGCGCGGGGTCGCCGGCGGGGAGTGAGATAGCGTCGTCCTCGGCCGGTGTGACTCGCATCACGAGGGCGATGATCATCGCGACCACAAGAAACGCCGCGATGGTCAGCAAGGCCAGCTTGAAGTTGCCGGTCGCATTGCGCACGAGGCCGATGCTCCACGGTCCGACCAGTCCGCCGAATTGCGCGATTGTGTTGATCAGCGCGATCGTCGCGGCGCCTGCCGCACCGGTTCTGAACGACGACGCCAGGCTCCAGAACAGCGAATTGCCCGAATAGATGAAGAGGCCGGTCACGCACAGCAGGCCATAGGCGATCATGGGGCTGGGTGCGTACGCGCTGCCGGCAATCGCCAGCGCGCTCATGCCGTACACGAATGCGAGGTGCTTCTTGCGGTCGCCCGTGCGGTCGGAACTGCGGCTGATCAGGAAGGTACCCAGCACGCCGAGCAGCGGCGGCGCGGCGGACAGAAAGCCGACTTCGAGATTGGTCAGGTGTCCGAGACTCTTGACGATCTGCGGCAACCACAGGAACAGGCCATATATACCGACCAGCGCGCAACCGAACAGGCAAGCGAGGCTCCATACACGGATATCGCCCGCCACGCGCAGCAGCGGAACATGCGTGTTACCGCCCACTTGCTCGCGTTCCGCCGCGAGGGTCGATTCGAGCCAGCGCTTTTCGTCGGCGGACAGCCACGCGGCGTCCACCGGGCGCTCGGTCATGATGCGCAGCGTCAGCAGGCCGAGCAGCATGGCGGGCACGCCTTCGAGGATGAACATCCATTGCCACCCCTGTAAGCCAAGCACGCCGTTCGCGTAGGTCATCAAGGCGGTCGAAATCGGCCCGCCCAGCACGGCCGAAAACGAGCCGGCAATGATGTAGCCGCCCACCGCACGCGCCCGGTAGCGCACGGGAAACCATTTCGTCAGATAGACCGCGACGCCCGGCAGAAAACCCGCTTCCATCACGCCGAGCAGAAATCGCAGCACGTAGAAGCTCGAATCGTTGAAGACGAACGCCGTGGCCGCCGCGACTGCGCCCCACGTCAGAAGAATGCGCGCGATCCAGCGGCGCGCGCCAACGCGATGCAACAGGAGGTTGCTCGGCACTTCAAGGAGCATGTAGCCGACAAAGAAGATGCTGCCCGCAAAGCCGAACACGGCCGGGCTGAAACCCAGCTGCTTGTTCATATCCAGTGCGGCAAAACCGATGTTGATCCGGTCGAGGTAGTTGAAGAACATCATCGCGAAGAGCAGGGGCATCAGGCGCCCATACACTTTTCGCATCGTTACTGCTTCGTCGATCGAACTCATTCTGTCTCCTGCCTGTTGGCGACGGCCATAGCCGTGGCGGCGTTCTAGTCATGTATGGGTCAATGATAAGAACGCGCGGAGGCGGAGTCCAAGACGGTTTGCTTATGCTTCTATAATTTTTTTCTTATAGTGTGGCGTCCGCCAGCGGCGCGGGAAGGCAGCCTAGAAAGGCGCGCAGGTGGGGGGAGGTGTCGTCGGTGCGAAAAGTGGCCGCGAGCGTCGAACGGTATGACGAACCGGGACCCTCGAGATGGCGGAAGGCGACATCCGTGCGCCCGTGCCGTGCCACCGATTCGCCGATGAACGTCACGCCCAGCCCCGCGGCCACCAGCGCAATCGCGGTCTGGATCTCGTACGCCTCGTGCGCGATGAGCGGGGTGACACCCGCGTCGCGGTAAAGCGACTGCACCGAGCGTTTGAACTGGGCGTTCTGATGCTTCGGATACAGAATCAATGGCGTATCCGCGAGATCCGCGATGCGCACGGTCTTGTGCGCCGCAAGCGGATGGTTGGGATCGAGCGCGGCCATCACGCGTTCGCGCAGCAGCGTGAGCGACGTGCAGCCTTCCACCGTCGACGGTTGCCGGCCAATGCCGATGTGTATGCGCATGTCGCGCAGCGCATCGGTCTGTTCCTCGGTGAGCATTTCGAAGAGTTTGAGTTCGACCTGCGGAAACGCGGTGTGGAATGCCTTGAGCGCGGGCGGCAGGATGCTGTACATCGACGAACGCGTGAAGCCGATGCTAAGCCAGCCGCGCCGGCCGACGCCGATTTCCTGTGCGACGAGCGTCACCTGTTCCAGCGAGCCGAGAATTTGCCGTGCCTCGCTGCAGAGATAGTGGCCGGCTTCCGTCAGGCTCAACGGGCGCCTTGCGCGATCGACGAGCTGGGTGCCGAGGCGTTCTTCGAGTGAGCGGATCTGCTGGCTCAGCGCGGGCTGCGCGATATGCAGGCGCTCCGCGGCACGGCTGAAATTGAGTTCCTCCGCAAGAATCACGAAGCACTGCAGGGCTCTAAGATTCATTTCGGTGTTCCTGGTCTCCGGTAGGCAGAGGATAACCGCATCGGCGAAAGCGGAGGCGGCATGTCCCGTCGAATGACCCGCGCACTCACCCTCTGCGCCGTGGCCGGGTCGATGCAGGAGCGTCGTAGCGGTCTGGACCAGAGGGACGTGAAGTTGTATCGTTTGAAGAGGGGAGAGGAACTTTCTGCTGAAATTCCGTGCTGGAATAGCGCGAGTTCTTTTCATTACGTTGCGAGGCCAGGGGGATTTGATGGCACGCACACGAACGGTCGAACGGCGCATTCTCTGGATGCTCGTACTCTGCATTGCCGCGACATGTCTGGCAACTGGCGCAGCGCTGCTGTTCGAGTTGACGATCGTCAGTCGCGCGGTGAGCGATTTCAGACAGGACGAGACGCGGGAGAAGGCGCGCATCGCCCACGGTGGGCAGGTTACGCTCGGTGAGCGCCTCAATCCGGCCTACCTGAAACGCTACGACCTGGATCCGGGGCAATACGCCGATAGTCAGGGCCATTTTTCACCAACTGGCGCCGACTGGCAGCGATGGAGGCTTCGAACCAAAGCGGCCGCGACAGTGATGTGGCTCGGGCACGATCCACCAGGTATATGGTGGACGCTGCTACAGATCAGATGTGTCGATCGCTTTCCCCAAGCTCACGCTGATAGCGAGCCGATCGTCGACGTCGCGGATGCATGCCTCGGTCAGCCGCACTGATTGGCGCAATGTTCACCGGATGCGCGAGGGACGGCGGGCGGGGCAGGAGATGATGCCGGCCGGCACAGTGAGCAGGCACTGTCACGCAAGCGGTGAAAGGAGCGCAGCGAACATGAGCATCACGCTTAATCACACTATCGTGTACGCGCGGAACAGGGACGCATCGGCGGCATTTCTCGCGGAAATACTTGGACTTTCCGAGCCGAAGCCGTTCGGGCCGTTCCTTGCAGTGCAACTGGATAATGGCGTCACGCTGGACTTTTACAGCGATGATCGGCAAACGCGGCCGGACCACTATGCGTTTCTGGTGAGCGAGACCGAGTTCGATTGCATTCTCGCGCGAATACAGCGCCGCGGATTGCCCTACTGGGCGGATCCCTTTCACCGTCGGCAGAGCGAGATCAATACGAACGATGGCGGTCGAGGCACGTATTTCGAAGATCCGAGCGGCCACAATCTCGAGATCATCACGCGGCCATACGGCAGCGGCGCATAATGGACATTCTCCACCTGTGAATACAGGAGGATGTATGCGCATCCTGGTGGTCGGGGCAACAGGGCTCCTCGGTAAAGAAATCGTCGGTTTGCTGTCGTCCGATCACGACGTGATCGGGGCGAGCCGCAAAGGGTCGGCCATCGCCGTCGACATTTCGAGCAAGGAATCGATCGTCGCGATGTACAGGCAGGCACAGCCGCTGGATGCGGTGGTGTGCGTGGCCGGCACCGCAAGATTTGCGGCGCTCGACACGCTCGCAGACCATGACTTCGCGTTCAGCCTCGCGAACAAGCTGATGGGCCAGGTGAATCTGGTTCGCTGCGGCGTATCGGGCATCAAACAGGGCGGCTCGATCACGTTGACGAGCGGTGTGCTCGCGCATCATCCGATTGCGGGCAGCGCAGCGGTGAGCATCGTCAATGCCGGCGTGGAAGCGTTCGCCCACGCGGCGGCGCTCGAACTGAAAGACAGGCTGCGCGTGAATGTCGTGAGTCCTGGCTGGGTGGCCGAAACGCTTGAGGCAATGGGGCGCAATCCGAACGACGGCGTGCGCGCGTGGGTCGTCGCGCAGGCGTTTCGCAAGTGCGTGGAAGAAGACATCACCGGGCAGGTCGTGTCGGCAACTCATTGACACGCACCATGACAGATTGCCTCTTCGCGGCGCCCGATCTCATCGCGGATGCCCAAACCAGATTCGACGCGCTGACGAATTACCAGACGACAGTCCGCTCGACACCGTCCGCAGGCGTTCCAGTCGAAGTCCGCTATTGCTACCGCAAGCCGGGATTCATCCGGATGGATTTCATCCGCCCGCATGCCGGCGCCGTCCTCGCCTACAATCCGGAGACGGACAAGGTGACGCTCTGGCCATTCGGCTTTCATACGTTTCCGCGGCTTGCGCTCGCGCCCGACAATCCATTGATTCAAGGCCCGAACGCTCACCGTATCGATCGCTCCGATATCGGTGCCCTGCTGGGGCAGATCCGTGAACTTCAACGCCATGGCGAGACCCAAATCGTGGGCCACGAGGCGCTTGGCTCGCGCCACTCCGTACATCTGATTATCTCGGGCGCGCCGGAGCACGACGCGGCCGGCGGTGCGTGCTATCAGCTGTGGCTCGACGTGATGACCGGTCTGCCGATCAAGGTGATCCGCGCAGACCGACGCGGCGAACTGATCGAAACGGTACTGATGGAAGACCTTCGCGTCGATTTGCCTGAAATCGAGCCGTTTCTATAACACTTCCACATGCTGCCCGCGTCACGCACCACCGTTCGCGAGCGTCGGCTTCCTGGGGGTCAGCCTTCCCGAGGGTTCTCGTCAAGGTTGCTCGCGAACCCGGCCTTTTTGTGCGAACCGTCGCAGAACGGTTTGTTGTTTGAGTGACCGCATCGGCATAACCAGACTTCATCCTTGCTCACCTCGATAGGCTTACCGCCCTGAGTGATGATCCTGAATTCACCCTGGATGCGGTATGGGCCGTCATTGATCGGCGTGACGATAGCAGTTGGCATTTGCGTCTCCCATGGCGTTGAACCGGACGCCGCACAGTATTTTTGCAAACGGGTTGTTGCTGCCGTGGAGCATGGCGGTTCGTTAGAGGGCAGTTGTGTGAGGTTGACGATGAGATCAGCACGATGATCGGCTGAAGTCTGAACAACCTTCAACTCCTGGACAAGGCGAGGCTGAAATCCGCGCGGCGTGGCTACGGCCGGGGAGAATCGTCGCGCTGTGGCGATCGCCTCCCGGTCAGCATCCGGAGGATTTTCTTTAGGATACGCTCATGCTGCTCCAGTGCCACTTCGAGTGTACCTGCTCCATAGCTCTTGTTGTCTGGCGTTTTCATTCCGGCGATGCGCGTCACGAACAACAGGGCCTCCCCGGTACTCGTTTCGCAGACACCGCGGAAGCGGGTCGTGACCGTCACTCCGGATTCTTCCAGCAATGTGCGGCGGAAAGTCAGTTCGTTCTCAGACATCCAGCGCAACCACTCGCTGCTGTCGAACACCTCGACAGGCTTGTCCTTCTCATCGAGGACGTAAAATCGTTCCCACTTGGGCGGGATAGCGCGGGATTTCATATTTCAATGGGAAGGCGCGAGCAGGAAGCCAATCGCCTCCTGCCACCAGGCATCGTCGACGCGGCCGATCCAGTCGTTATGTTCAGCTGCCTTCAGCACCCTCAGTTGTCTCGGTGCGGCCAGCGAGTTGTAGAGCGCTTCGCCGAACCGCGGGGGGACTATGCTGTCGCGTTCCGCAATCACGATGAGAACAGGGCGGCCGAACGACGCCAGGTGGCTCATGCTGTCGTATCGGTCGCGCAGCAGCCACTTCATGGGCAGCCACGGATAGTGGTAAGCGGCGACGTGCTCGAGTCGATCCCATGGCGTGATGAGCAGCAAGCCCGCGGTCTTGTCGCGTTCACGCGAGCCGGCCGAGGCCACCACGCCGGCCCCGAGCGATTCGCCGATGAGCAGCAACGGCGCGCCATAGAGGCGCTGCGCCAGAGCGATGGTCTGTTGGGCATCGGCGACCAGACTCTCTTCGCCCGGCGTGCAGTCGCGCGGCCCGTAACCTGGATATTCGGCGAGGATCACGCGCAGCCCGAGCCGGGTGAGCGCTGCGGCGTAGAACGAACGGTGCCCGGCATGCCCCGCATTGCCATGAAAGACAATGACAGTGGCGCGCGCAGATCCGGCCGGCTCGGCCACGAGGCCTCGAAACGCCTCAGGTGTCGGCCAGGCGCGAAGTCCGCCGGACACGAGGTCCTCGATTGCGGCCTTCTCAGGGAAGTAAATAAAACGATCCTGCAAGATGGCGACTCCTGCGAACACGGTCAGACACGCGACGGCGAGACGCAGCATCGACCCGGCGAATTTCATCGCATCGGGCCCGATCTATCAATCTCCGTTACAGTGCCGCGATGAACTCGTGCCACGGCGTCGCTTGCAGCGTCTCGGTGGCGGCGTGTCCGTAGCCTCGGATGATCAACGCCGCCAGTTCGAGCTGTTTCAGATCGTTCGACTCAACAACGTCCACGACGTCGAAGCGCCCGAGTGTCAGATAGCTATCCTTCCAGGTGACTGCAGGGCATTCGGCGCTGATCTTGCCGGCCACTATGGCGGCGAGTTGCTTCAGGTCCGCGGGATCCTTGAACGCGTCAGGAGCGAGGCGGCTGAGGATGACATACGTTGCCATGACATACCTCCGTGCAAAAAATTGCTCCGCAATCAGGCACGGCAGTCATGCAAAGTAAACGGCCGCGTGTCGAGCGGATGCGTTGTTGGGCGTCTTGATGGCGCCGAAGTACAAATAGCCGCGGCGGGTTGGACCGGGGCCGGATTCGACCCTCATCCCTGGACGACATGAGCACGCGAAAGGCGGTTTTCTAGTGTAGGCCATAATCGTTCGCCTGCTCCGATGTGTCCCCGAAGCTCGGGCGTTGGGCTATCAACGAACAGTATCCTGCGTCCGTTGCTTTGCCGTTTTGCCCATCGCAGCGATACGCGCCGGCCGACACGGTTTCCGCGCTCCACTAAACTCTATGCGGTCTATCATGGTAGGAATAGCATTCATCAGCGCAGGAGCAAATCATGCCCTTCGATCCGTCCGCTGAGCCGGGTGACAAACCTCTCGACCCCGCGCAGTCCCCATCCGGCACGACCCGCAAGAACGGCTCACAGGGGTCGACAAAACCCGCGAAAGACAACGTTCCCGACGCCGAAGCGGCAGAGCCCGTGCCTCATGAGCATCTTCCAAGCCGGAGCGACGACAACTGATACGACGGATTGAGCGCTCTTCTGGAGAGGGTCATGAAATTCGACTACAAGGAGTTTCACATCGACGCGTCGCCACTTGATGAAGGTGGCCGCTACTACGGTCGCGCAAAGATTTACCGGCGCTCCACCGCGGGTGGCGAAGCCGTCGAGGTGAAGTACTCGGGTGACCTCGGAGACTACCCCTCCGATGCTGACGCGTTCGAGGCGGCACAGCGCTGGGCGATCCAGTGGTGCGACCAGCACGGCGTTTAGGAAGCGAACTACACCTTTCCGGGTCAATGTGACAACGCCGCAGGCACTACTGAGCAGGTGCGTGCGCCTTGCGTTGCTGTGCGCATTCCGACGTGAACGCCATGCTGGCCTGATCCGGCGTCATGCGCGGCGCGTCCGGACTGTAGATTTTTTCGATGATGGCGTTGACCGCTTTTTGATCGGCCGGATCCTTGTAGTATTTGGCCGCCTGATCCAGAGCTTGCGCTTTGGTCTTTTTGTGCGAACGCCAAGAGGCTACCTGGCCGGCGATATCGCCGAGCGCAAAACACTGATCGCTGACGGTTTGCGCAACGGCTTGAGCGGCCGGTTGCGCGAGGCACACCGCAAGCATCGTGGAGACAACTACGCGTTTCATTCCCGGAATCCTGACGATAGATGAGCGATGGTGCGAAAGTGCGGGCAGGCGCCATCGCGGCGACCCAACGGGTCAACAAGTGCGTAGTTTATCGGGAAGTGACACCCTCCGTGTTTTACCTGTCGAAGAAGGGGAAGCCGCCTCCGAAGTCGGATTTTTTGTATTAGGCAATTTGAAACCAATCGGCACTCTATGGATTGCTTGTCCTTGAGAGTGACTGTTGTGCGCCCGAACAATGGAGCGGCAGGAATTTAGGATTATTTACGTTATAGGAATTAGAGGCATTGCATTTTGGACGCTCGTGGATACCTGATTCGAGCCCGGTGTGACCGGGCTTAAAGCGGTCACCAACATTTGTCATATTGCTCTCCGTTGGAATCTTTACCTCATTTTACAAGTTGGCTCGCGGATGCGGAGTACGCTAAAAACCCGAAAACAAGACGGGTAACTTATAACGTGGAACACGCTCGACGTACCGCTTGAGACCGGATGGCAATGCACGCTCATCCCGGCAAAACAATACGACGCCATGATGCGAAGAGGCTACGACGACCAGCAGCTTGCGGAAGACCGGCGCATCTTCGCCGGATATTTCCGGCCAAATCTGGACCTACGCTCAATCACGGGTGAGAACGCGCTGCGCACTATCCAGACCTACGCCCGCAACTTCCTGAACCTGGCGCACTGGAACCTCCCGACCGATAACGCGGGGATCCGCAAGCTGCTGTGCGATGCGGTCGCGTGCGGCCGACTCGTGCCAGTGGTGAACCGCGAATACAGCGGCCTGCCGCGAGTGGCACAGCCCGATCCCGCGCCGGAGCGCTGGCCTGCGACGCTTAATCCGCTACCCAATCTTGGCGCACCGGTCAGGGTCGATGACGATGACTTTGACCTGCTTGGCATTGTGGAATCGGCGGCGGGCGCTTTGCTGGGCGGCGGTGACGATAGTTCGGACAGCGGCTATGATGCCGACGACTGCGCATTCGAGGAGGACGCGTTCAGTAGCGATAGCGGCGAATCGACACCACTCAGCGATGCGCAGTCATTCGAATACAGCGAAGACATGCCGGAAGGCGATTCATTCGACATTGCAAAAACCCCTAACGAAGGCGACCCAGGGACGTGGTACACCAACCCCGGAAGCGGCCAGATGCGCAGGTACGGTGACGATGGCCAACCGGTTGTTGATTTCGATTTTGACCACGACCATGGACAAGGCGTCCCGCACGCACACAATTGGGACAATGGGGCGCGCGGCCCCGGAGTTGCTTTTTCGCCGTTGTAGTCAGTCCTATTGGAGACCCTATGAATACAGCTACATACACTGACATTCGAAATATTGCGGATTTCCCGACTTTTCACGATGCTGAGCTATATGGCATCGACCATGACATCGAGGGACGTTCTCTTGAACTTCGCTTTCGCCGAGTGGGCGGCGAACTTGAGGCGCTTAAATTTTCGGGCGTAATTGCACAGCGCATGGTTGATTTCGCTGGGCAGAATGTAGCGTCAAGGCTTCTGATTTCGCATAGGTATGCGTTTACGCTGCTTGAGGTTCGCGGATGGATTCAGTGGATAAATAGTCGCGATGATTCGAAGGCGGCAGTCATCGGCGAAGAGAAAGGCCAGGAGTACGTGCGGGATTTCGCTGCTGGACGCCGGTTTTTGTTTGTTCTTGAGCCGTCGTGCGGAGCCGAATTAGCGGTGCTGTGCGAGTCGGTGGCGCTCAGGCAGTGATCCGCCGTCAACAACAAAAAGCCACCCCGAAAGGCGGCTAGACTGCCCGTTGCCGGGCGGCGCCGGCATAGCGCCGGCCCCTGTCACGTATTCAATGCCCAAACGACTCCGCCTTCGAAGCAGAACCCTCCACTGCATGCGGACGTGCCATCTGCTTGATCAGCAAAGCCACGCACGAAATCAAACCCGCCACCGCGATCGTCGCGAAGATGCCGGAGAACGTGAAGTGGCGGCGCGTCAATTCGGCCACGAGGAACGAGCCCGCAATCCCGCCGAAGCGCCCGATGCCGAGCATCCACGCCACGCCCGTGCCGCGGCCTTCGGTCGGATAGAACGCGGCTGCGAGTGCCGGCATCGACGATTGCGCCGTATTCATCAACACACCTGCGACGAACACGATCAGCACCAGCGCGCCCACATTGCCGGCCGCCTGGCCGATGAAGTACACGCTCACCGCGGTTAATGCATAGCAAGCCGCGATAATGCGGTTCGCGTTGAAGCGGTCCATCAGCACGCCGCATACCACCGCACCCACGCCGCCGAGCGGGAACAGCGCGGAAATCAGCGTCGCGCGCTGCGGCGTGAGTCCGGCGTCCTTCAGCAGGATCGGCATCCAGTTGATCGACGCATAGAAAATCACGAGGCCCATGAAATAGGTGACCCACAGCATCACCGAGCCGACGATGTACGAGCGCGAGAGCACCACGCCCATGCCCTTGCCGCCGGTTTGCGGCGCGGTTTCGGTCATGACGAAGGCATTGGCCTCGCCGGCATCGCCTGAAATGCGCGAGAGCGCCGCGCGAATCCGCTCAACCGGCTTGCCGTTGGCGACCATGTAGCGCACCGACTCCGGCATGTTGGTGAGCAGTACGATCATCAGCAGAAGCGGGGTGATGCCGCCGAGCATCAGCACGCTGCGCCAGCCGAAATGCGGGATCATCCACGCTGCCAGAAAACCGCCGAACGCGGCGCCGAGCGGAAAGCCGCAGAACATCAGATTGATCAAAGTCGCGCGGCGGTGGTCCGGGCAGTATTCGCCCATCATCGTCACGGCGTTCGGCATGGCCGCGCCGAGACCGACGCCGGTGATGAAGCGCAGCGTGGTCAATTGCTCGATGCCGGTCGAGAAGGCCGAACCGAGGCAGGCCACGCCGAACAGCAGCACCGAGGCGAGCAGCAGCACGCGCCGTCCGAGCCGGTCCGAGAGCGGCCCCGAGGCGAGCGCGCCGCAAGCGAGGCCGAACAGCGCGGCGCTCAGCACCGGCGCGAGCGCCGGTTTCGTGATGCCCCACTCGGCGATCAGCGAAGGCGCGATGAAGCCGATCGCGGCCGTGTCAAAACCGTCCAGCAGGACGATGATGAAACACATGAAGAAAATGAGCCACTGGAACGGCGAAAAAGGATGTTCGTTGATGAAGGTTTGAACGTTCACGGCGGTGCTGCGGCTCATGATGGTCTCCTGATTGCAAAAAGGCCCGTCACGACGAGCCTTTCCTTTTTATACGATCGTGCGCCGCCTGGAAGCGGTGCACGGTGCCTGCGCCGGCCGCGAACATGGCTGCGTGAAGACGACGGTGCGCTTCGACAAGGCATAGTACCCGGACAGGTTGATCTGCTGGTACTGCGTCGAATTGTTCGTATATAGAACCGTGATTCTTTATGCGAACGAATCGGGACTGTAAGCAATCTGACAAGGGAGGGTCAAGGCGGGATTACCCGACTCTGCTGCAAGTGCGCCGCGACGGGGTGAGTCAGGTCGCGTTCAGCTTGCGCCACAGCGTCGTCTTGCTGATGCCAAGCGCCGCGCAGACCGCGTCGCGATCGCCGTCGTGCGCGGCGAGCGCAGCGCGGATTTCGTCGGCTTCCACATGCCGGCTGCGCTCGCGCAACGTGAGCGCCGCTTGTTTCGCGCGGGTGCGGGTCTCGGCGAGTTCAGGCGCGATCGTCTGCAGCAGGTCGCGTGTCAGGACCGGTTCGGTCGAGGCCTGCGCAAAGGCATCGGCGTCCACCTCGGCGAGCTCGACCGCGATTCGTTCTATTACGTTCTGCAATTCACGCACGTTGCCCGGCCATGTGTAGCGCTTCAGCGGTTCGGCGAGCACAGCGAGCACGGGCTCCGCCGCCGCGGCATCGGGCAGGCGCGCGGCGAGCCTCGGTTCACGTGCAGCGGCTTGCAGCAGCAATTCGACGGCGAGCGGCAGCAGGTCGGCGGGGCGCTCGCGCAGCGGCGGCAGCGCGATGCTCAGAATGTTGAGCCGGTAGTAGAGGTCGGCGCGAAAACGCCCCGCTTCGATGCCCTCGGTCAACGCGCGATGCGTCGCCGCGACCACGCGGATGTCGACCCGCATCGGCTCCGTCGAACCGAGCCGCACCACTTCACGTTCCTGCAGCACGCGCAACAGCCGGCTTTGCAGCGACAACGGCATCTCGCCGATTTCATCGAGAAACAGGGTGCCGCGGTGCGCAACCTCGATCAGCCCCGCCTTGCCGCCCTTGCGCGCGCCGGTGAACGCGCCTTCCTCGTAGCCGAACAGCTCGCTTTCCAGCAGCGCTTCGGGAAACGCACCGCAATTGATCGCGACGAACGCGAAGTCGCGCCGCGCGCTCAGCTGATGCATGCTCTGCGCAACCATTTCCTTGCCGGTGCCGCTCTCGCCGAGAATCAGGACGGTGGCGTCCGAGCGGGCATAGCGCCGTGTGAGCGCGCGCACCCGTTCAATCGAATCGGACGCGCCGACAATATCGTCGAGCCGGTAGCGCGCGCTGAACTGCTGCACGCGCTGCCGCGAACGCAACGTCCGGTCGAGCCGTTCGACCGCGCGCGATTCCTGAAACGTCAGCACGGTGCCCGCTGCCGCGCCGGTGCTCGCGAGCGGCCCGCGGTGCACGACATAGCTCACCCCCCGCACGGTGCAGAGGGTGTTGCCGTCCGCGTCCGGCAGGCTGCCCGCGAGGTCCGGCGTCAATTCGAGCAGATCGCGGCCCACCGCATGCGCCGCGTCGATGCCGAGCACGCCGGCCAGGCGCTGATTCATCGCTTCCACGCGTCCTTGCGCGTCGAGCGCGACAACGCCGTCACGCAGATGCTGCAGCAGATTGTCGAGCCGTTGGCGCCGGATCGTTTCGCGGCGGGTGGCCTGCGCGACTTCGAGCGCGGTGTCGAAGGCAGCGCGCACGGAAGCGCGCGAATAGAGAAACACCGCACCCATGCCGGCGCTCGCGGCGAGATCGGTGACGAGTCCCGGACCCACTACCGCGTCGATGCCGCGATCGCGCAGGTCGAGCACGACGCTCTCCGCGTCCTGCGCGGACTGATAGGAGGCAAAGGTCACGTCGATCCCGTACGCAGCGATGAAGCGCCGCACTTCATCGGGCGTGTCGCCGTGCGTGACGAGCGCGACCTTCGCGCCGTCGCGCCGCGCCCGCGCGAGCGCATGCATCACGTCGAAGCCGGTCGGGCTGATCAGCACGACCGGAGCGGACACGCGCGTTTTCAGATACGCGCCGTTCGAGCCGCCGGCAATCACGACGTCCGGGCGGCCCGCGCCCGCGTCCTCGATCTCGCGCAAGGCGTCTTCGAAACCGTGCGAGACGATGCGCAGGTCGGCGCGCTCGACGTACTCACCGGCGATGTCGAAAAACAGATCGCGCAGGCGGCTGATACTGACCGCCCAGATACGCGGGCGCTGGGCGGATTCGAAAGGAGGGGTGCTCAAGGCAGGAGGGCTCGTGACGGGCGGGAGAGGTCCGTCTATTATGCGCGCATCCATTTCTGATCTGAAATGAAAATTTCATTTGTGAAATGAGGTGCGGGCCAGGCCAGGCGGCGCTTTGCCGTTAAATCAGGTACTTAGCGGCCATTAGCGTGGCTGGCCCGTTCTTTGCTGTTAGGGTGTCGGTCAAAAGCATCCCCCCATGCATCTGGAGACGAACTCATGAGTGAAGCAGATAACAGCACGCCGAACGCAGGCGCATTCAAACCGAAGAAATCGGTCGCCCTGTCCGGCGTGACGGCGGGCAACACGGCGTTGTGCACGGTCGGCAAGACCGGCAACGACCTGCATTACCGCGGCTACGACATTCTCGACCTCGCGGGCGCGTGCGAGTTCGAAGAGATCGCCTACCTGCTGGTGCACGAAAAGCTGCCGACCCCGGCCGAACTGAGCGCCTACAAGACCAAGCTCAAGGCGCTGCGCGGCTTGCCCGCGAACGTGAAGGCCGCGCTCGAGTGGATTCCGGCCGCCGCCCACCCGATGGACGTGATGCGCACCGGCGTCTCGGTGCTCGGCACCGTGCTGCCGGAGAAGGACGACCACAACCTGCCGGGCGCGCGCGACATCGCCGACAAGCTGATGGCCTCGCTCGGCTCGATGCTGCTGTACTGGTACCACTACTCGCACAACGGCAAGCGTATCGAAGTCGAAACCGACGACGACTCGATCGGCGGCCATTTCCTGCATCTGCTGCACGGCGTGGAACCGTCGAAGGCGTGGGTCGACGCGATGCACGTGTCGCTGAACCTGTACGCCGAGCATGAATTCAACGCGTCCACTTTCACCGGCCGCGTGATCGCGGGCACGGGATCGGACATCTATTCGGCGATCACCGGCGCGATCGGCGCGCTGCGCGGACCGAAGCACGGTGGCGCCAACGAGGTCGCGTTCGAGATCCAGTCGCGCTACCAGAACCCGGACGAAGCCGAGGCGGATATTCGCCGGCGCGTGGAGAACAAGGAGGTGGTGATCGGTTTCGGCCACCCGGTGTACACGATTTCGGACCCGCGCAACAAGGTCATCAAGGAAGTCGCGAAGAAGCTCTCGAAGGAAGCGGGCAACAGCAAGCTGTTCAACATCGCCGAGCGGCTGGAGTCGGTGATGTGGGACGCGAAGAAGATGTTCCCGAACCTCGACTGGTTCAGCGCGGTGTCGTATCACATGATGGGCGTGCCGACAGCGATGTTCACGCCGCTCTTCGTGATCTCGCGCACTGCAGGCTGGAGCGCGCACATCATCGAGCAGCGCATCGACAACAAGATCATCCGTCCGAGCGCGAATTACACGGGGCCGGACGATCTGCCGTTCGTGCCGCTCCCCAAACGCGCGTAAGCGTGTTTAGCGAGGCCTCATGTGCGGTTGAGCGCGTTAGCGCGTAGCCGCTGCAAGTTTTCTCCTCCATTGCGCCTTTGAGAGCGGGTGCGATGAAGTTGGGCCTTGGCTCGCTGGAACCCCGAGCCAAGGCTGTTTTTTGCGGCAGCGGACCGGCACGCGTTCATCGTCCCGGCCCTGAACCGGCAAGCTAAACTACACGTACTGCCTGACTG
The DNA here is from genome assembly GCF_001645125.1 of Paraburkholderia ginsengiterrae. GTDB lineage: Bacteria > Pseudomonadota > Gammaproteobacteria > Burkholderiales > Burkholderiaceae > Paraburkholderia > Paraburkholderia ginsengiterrae. The sequence goes on from NZ_LXKA01000221.1 coordinate 364,249, forward strand.
ACCCGCCAGGGAAACGCCATAAAAAGGGGCAGCTGATTGCGATCGGCCGCCGCCATCGTCCCCGGATCATTACTGTTTTGTCCCCTACGCCATGAATACTGCAAACCGCAAACGCCTTCCCGGCACCCAGCTCGATTTCTTCGACACGCGCGCCGCGATCGACGCAATTCAGCCTGGCGCTTACGACAAGCTGCCGTACACGTCGCGCGTGCTGGCCGAGAATCTCGTGCGCCGCTGCGATCCGGTAACGCTCGTCGCGTCGCTCAAGCAGATCATCGAACGCAAGCGCGAGCTGGATTTCCCGTGGTTCCCGGCGCGTGTGGTCTGTCATGACATTCTTGGCCAAACGGCGCTGGTCGACCTCGCCGGCCTGCGCGATGCGATCGCCGCGCAAGGCGGCGACCCGGCCATGGTCAATCCGGTGGTGCCTACGCAGCTCGTAGTGGACCATTCGCTTGCGGTGGAGTGTGGCGGCTTCGATCCGGATGCGTTCGCGAAGAACCGCGCGATCGAAGATCGCCGCAATGAAGACCGCTTCGACTTCATCAACTGGACCAAGCGCGCGTTCCGGAACGTCGACGTGATTCCGCCGGGCAACGGCATCCTGCATCAGATCAACCTGGAGCGCATGAGCCCGGTGGTGCAGGTGAAAGACGGCGTGGCGTTCCCCGACACGCTGGTCGGCACCGACTCGCATACGCCGATGGTGGACGCGCTCGGCGTGATCGCCATCGGCGTTGGCGGCCTCGAAGCGGAAAGCGTGATGCTGGGCCGCGCTTCGTATATGCGCCTGCCGGATATCGTCGGCGTGGAGCTCACGGGCAAGCCGGGCGAAGGCATTACCGCCACCGACGTGGTGCTTTCGCTGACCGAATTCCTGCGCAAGGAGAAAGTGGTCGGCGCGTACCTCGAATTCTATGGCGAGGGCACGGCGAAGCTGACCCTCGGCGACCGCGCGACGATTGCCAACATGGCGCCCGAATTCGGCGCGACGGCCGCGATGTTCTACATCGACGAGCAGACCATCAAGTACCTCAAGCTCACCGGCCGCGACGACGAGCTCGTCAAGCTGGTGGAGACGTATGCGAAGGAAACCGGCCTGTGGGCGGACAGCCTCGCGAACGCCGAGTATGAGCGCGTGCTGAAGTTCGATCTGTCCACGGTGGTGCGCACGCTGGCCGGCCCGTCCAATCCGCATCGCCGTTTGCCGGTGTCGGAGCTGGCGGCGCGCGGCATCAGCGGCAAGGTGGAGAACGAGCCGGGCCTGATGCCGGACGGCGCCGTGATCATTGCCGCGATTACGAGCTGCACGAACACCAACAACCCGCGCAACATGATCGCGGCCGGCCTGCTCGCGCGTAACGCGAACAAGCGCGGACTGACCCGCAAGCCGTGGGCGAAGACCTCGCTCGCGCCGGGCTCGAAAGCAGTCACGTTGTATCTGGAAGAGGCGGGCCTCTTGCCCGAACTCGAGCAACTGGGCTTTGGCGTGGTGGCGTATGCGTGCACGTCGTGCAACGGCATGTCCGGCGCGTTGGATCCGTTGATCCAGAAGGAGATCGTCGAGCGCGATCTGTACGCCACTGCCGTGCTGTCCGGCAACCGCAATTTCGACGGCCGGATTCATCCGTACGCGAAGCAGGCGTTTCTCGCGTCGCCGCCGCTGGTGGTGGCCTATGCGATCGCGGGCACGATCCGCTTCGACATCGAGAAGGATGTGCTCGGTATCGACGCCGACGGCCATGCTGTCACGCTGAAGGACATCTGGCCGTCGGACGCAGAGATCGACGCAATCGTCGCCTCAAGCGTGAAGCCGGCGCAATTCCGCAAGGTGTACGAACCGATGTTCGCGGTCTCTGCCGACACCGGCGAGAAAGCCAATCCGCTGTACGACTGGCGTCCCGCGAGCACATATATTCGCCGGCCACCGTATTGGGAAGGCGCGCTCGCCGGTGAGCGCACGCTCAAGGGCATGCGCGCGCTGGCCGTGCTGGGCGACAACATCACGACCGATCACCTGTCGCCGTCCAACGCGATTATGGCGGACAGTGCAGCGGGCGAATACCTCACGAAAATGGGCTTGCCGGAAGAGGACTTCAATTCCTATGCGACCCACCGCGGCGATCACTTGACCGCGCAGCGCGCCACCTTCGCGAACCCCACGTTGAAGAACGAGATGGTGGTCGAAGACGGTAAGGTGAAAGCCGGTTCGCTGGCGCGCATCGAACCCGAAGGCAAGGTCACGCGCATGTGGGAAGCGATCGAAACCTACATGGAGCGCAAGCAGCCGCTGATCGTGATTGCCGGGGCCGACTATGGCCAGGGCTCGTCGCGCGACTGGGCGGCCAAGGGTGTGCGTCTGGCCGGCGCGGAAGCGATCGTCGCCGAAGGGTTCGAGCGCATTCACCGCACGAACCTGGTGGGCATGGGCGTGCTGCCGCTGGAATTCAAACCCGGCGTGAACCGTCTGACGCTCGGCATCGACGGCACCGAGACGTTCGACGTGACCGGCGAGCGCAAGCCGCGCGCCGACCTCACGCTGGTGATCCAGCGCAGGAATGGCGAGCGTGTCGAGGTGCCCGTCACGTGCCGGCTCGATACCGCTGAAGAAGTTTCCATCTACGAGGCCGGCGGCGTGTTGCAGCGCTTTGCGCAGGACTTTCTCGAGTCGTCGAAGGCGGCGGCTTGATCCAACAGGACACGACTTTCATGGCCTATCAACCTCAGATCAAGATTGCCGCCACCTACATGCGTGGCGGCACCAGCAAAGGTGTGTTCTTCCGTCTGCAGGATTTGCCCGAGGCCGCCCAGGTGCCGGGCGCCGCGCGCGATGCACTGCTGATGCGCGTGATCGGCAGCCCCGACCCGTACGGCAAGCAGATCGACGGCATGGGCGGCGCGACCTCGAGCACCAGCAAGACGGTGATCATCGCCAAAAGCAGCCGGCCCGATCATGACGTGGATTATCTGTTCGGGCAGGTGTCGATCGACAAGACCTTCGTGGACTGGAGCGGCAATTGCGGCAATCTGTCCGCCGCCGTGGGACCGTTCGCGATCAGCGCCGGTCTCGTCGACCCGAGCCGCATTCCGCGCGACGGCGTGGCCACCGTGCGCATCTGGCAAGCCAACATCGGCAAAACGATCATTGGGCACGTGCCGATGACGAACGGCGCCGTGCAGGAAACCGGCGACTTCGAACTCGACGGCGTGACGTTTCCGGCGGCCGAAATCCAGCTCGAGTTCATGGACCCGGCCGCGGAAGAAGAGGGCGCAGGCGGCTCGATGTTCCCCACCGGCAACCTGGTCGACGACCTCGAAGTGCCGGGTGTCGGCACGCTCAAGGCGACGATGATCAACGCGGGCATTCCGACCATCTTCGTGGATGCCGAGGCGATCGGCTACAAGGGCACCGAGTTGCAGGACGCCATCAATAGCGACGACAAGGCGCTGACGATGTTCGAGACCATTCGCGCGCACGGCGCGCTGCGCATGGGGCTGATCTCGCAACTCGACGAGATCGCGACGCGCCAGCACACGCCGAAGGTCGCGTTTGTCGCGAAGCCGGCCGAGTACGTGGCGTCGAGCGGCAAGCGCGTCGGCGCGGGCGACGTCGATCTGCTGGTGCGGGCGCTGTCGATGGGCAAGCTGCATCACGCGATGATGGGCACGGCCGCGGTGGCGATCGGCACGGCGGCGGCGATTCCCGGCACGCTGGTGAATCTCGCCGCCGGCGGCGGGCCACGGGAAGCGGTGCGGTTTGGCCATCCATCGGGGACGCTGCGGGTCGGCGCCGAGGCGAGCGGGAACGGCGGCGAGTGGACGGTCACCAAAGCCATCATGAGCCGCAGCGCGCGCGTGTTGATGGAAGGCTGGGTGCGGGTGCCGCCAGCGGAGTGAGCCGCTCACGGCGGCGATATCACCTGGAAACTGGTTCCAATAAATATTTTGCGAACCGGGCGTCAGCGCACATACCATGTGTTTGTGTCAATACGATGATCGCTGTTGCCGGGCATTGAGCGCTTCCCCGCATAACGGCGGAGCTTACGATGCTTTCGATGCGGCGTCACGATAACAGCGGCGGCCAGCGATAAAGCGAGGCCGATCGCTGCACATGGGGGGGCCGAAAATAATGAACGTCTTCGATACGTGGCTCATTGCGCTCATTCACAACGCGGCGGTTCCTTCTCGAGGCTTCGTCCATCTTGTCGAACTGGTTGTCGACATGAACCTGTTCAAGGGGCTGATCCTGATCGCCATGCTCTGGTGGATCTGGTTTAGGCCGGTCACATCATCGGGTCAGGACAGCGCGGCTGTCCGGCAATATCACCGCGAAATTGTCGTGATCGCCATTGCGAGCGGCTTCATCGCGCTGTTGGCCGGCCGTTTGCTGGCCCACCATTTGCCATTCCGGCTGCGGCCCATGTATGTACCTGAGTTGCGCGCGTATTTTCCGGAAGCCAACGTGGACGAGCCGGTGCTGCGAACATGGAGCTCGTTTCCGAGCGATCACAGCATGTTGTGGTGCGCGGTCGCCATGGGCATCTTCTTCGCTTCGCGGCCCGCAGGCATCTACGCGCTATTTCACGCCATCGTGCTGATCGGGCTGCCGCGCATCTATCTCGGCTTGCACTACCCGACCGACGTGCTGGGCGGCATCGCGCTCGGCATCGGCATTGTCTGCGTGATGAACATCAGGGCAATACGCACGCGCTTCTGCGCACCGATCCTGGCGTTCGCGCAGTACTCACCCGGCGTGTTCTTCGGCGCCGCGTTCGTGCTGAGTTTCGAGTTGACGACGCAGTTCAGTGAACTGCGCGTATTGGCGCACGAGATGATCCACGGGATGTAGGCTGTTGCGCGCAAGTAATAAACTGGTAAGCAATCCGTATAGATAATCTAGCGAGATGTCACGCGGCGGGCTTCGATCAGCGCGCCGACCAACTCGGCATCGGCCGGCGTGGCCGGGTTGTAGACCACCAGGCTCAGATCGGGCCGGCCGTCCACGGCGAAGGCTGAAAACTCGAACGCGATCGTACCGGCCACCGGATGCCGCAGGCGCTTGACGCCCTCGGCGTGCCCGCGAACGTCATGGTCGCGCCACATCGCCGCGAACTCGGGGCTCAACTGGCAGAGTTCATCGACGAGAGCACGCACCTGGCCCGTGGCGCCGGCGCGCGCGGCATCCGCCCGGAACGCCCCCACCACGAATCGGGCGACGCTGTCCCAGTCGAACTGCGCCTCGCGCACGCGCGGGTCGCAAAACATCAGTCGCAAGACGTTGCGTTGCTTCGGCGCGAGCGCGCCGTAATCGACCAGCGCCGCGGCGGCGGCACGGTTCCACGCAGCGATGTCCCAGGTGGCCGTCTTGATCAGGGCGGGGCTGGGTTCCAGCGCGTCGAGTACGCGTTGCAGGCGCGGTGTCACCCCTTCGCTGGTCTGGTATCGCACCTCGGGTGGACGGCCGAGACCAAGCAGAAACAGGTGCTCGCGCTCGACCTCGGTCAGCAGCAGCGCGCGGGCGATGCGCTCGAGCACCTCGGCCGACGGTGCGCCGCCCCGGCCCTGTTCGAGCCATGTGTACCAGGTCGCGCTGACGTTGGCGCGCTGGGCCACTTCTTCGCGCCGCAGGCCCGGCGTGCGGCGGCGGGTCAATTCAATGCCGAAGGCCGCCGGATCGAGTTTCGTGCGACGGTCCTTCAGGTAGTTCCCAAGCAGGTTGTCTTCGGCGGCCGGCATTGTCTTACCCTGTTAAGCGCTATACCTGTATAACGTCACTACTTTACCCTGATAAGGTACGCGCCAAGAATTGCTCCTGTCTACTTCGGATCAGGAGAATGTTTATGAAAGTCTTTGTCACTGGCGCGACCGGTTTCGTCGGCTCGGCGGTCGTCAAGGAATTGCTCGGTGCGGGACACGAGGTGCTCGGTCTCGCGCGCTCGGATGCCGGGGCTGCGTCGCTCTCAGCGGCGGGAGCCGGCGTGCATCGCGGTTCGCTCGAAGAACTCGACAGCCTGCGGCGTGGGGCGCTCGCGGCAGACGCAGTCATTCATCTGGCTTTCAATCACGACTTCTCGAAGTTCGCCGAAAACTGCGAGACGGAGCGGCGCGCGCTGGAGGCGCTCGGGGACTCGCTCGAAGGCTCCGGCCGGCCGCTCATCGTCACCTCCGGCGTTGCGCTTCTGAGGCCAGGCCGTGTCTCGAACGAGGACGATGTCCGCGCTCCGGACCACGCCTTTCCCCGCATGCCGGAAGAGATGGCAGCCTCGCTGCTGGCGCGCGGTGTACGCACGTCCACGCTGCGCCTCGCCCCGTCGGTGCACGGTGATGGCGACCACGGCTTCGTGCCTAGGCTCATCGCGATCGCGCGCGAGAAAGGCGTGTCGGCCTATGTGGGTGACGGACAAAACCGCTGGCCTGGGGTGCACCGTTTCGATGCGGCCCGTCTCTACCGGCTCGCCCTCGAACAGGGGCAGGCCGGCGCGCGATATCACGCGGTCGCCGACGAAGGCGTGCCGTTCAGGGACATCGCTGGCGTGATCGGCCGCCGCCTGAATCTCCCTGTGGTCAGCAAAAGCGCCGCTGAAGCGAGCGAGCACTTCGGCTGGTTCGCCATGTTTGCGGGCGTCGATGTTCCGTCCTCCAGCCAGTGGACGCAGAATCAGTTGGGCTGGCAGCCTACCGGGCCCGACCTGCTGACCGACATCGAACAGCCGGGCTACTACGCGCATTTGTGACGCGCGGGTGCCAGCATGGACCAGAAGCAGAGCGCGCCCCCGTTCCGCTTCTTCTCGCTTCGCTTCTTCTTGCTCTGCTAGTTCCCGCTCCATTCCAAACCTCCCCACTACGGCACGGATTTGCCAGCGTCATGATTCAGTGGCTAAGATATGGCCCATCCGGCCCCAACGCGGGATATAGAGATCCACTTTGGCGGATGTGAACATCCACCGGGATTTCCGCATGTGCCGGCCTACAATGGTCGCAGTCATCGCAGCGCCTGGCACCGACCACGGTGCCGGTGTGACCTCATTCCGAACAATGTATAAGACATGGGAGCAGTCACATGCCGCGTTTCAGCATGGGATGGGCGCGGCGGATGATCGGGGTCTCTGTCGCGATCCCGATGGCGGGCTGTAGCCGGTCGCCGTCGATCAACGTGCTCGGTGCGTACTTTCCAGACTGGCTGTTCTGCATCGTCGCGGGCGTGGTGCTCGCGATCGTCGTCTACATCGTTCTTCAGCGCTTGCAATACGCTGACAGGCTCGGACCGGCTGCCGTGCTCTATCCCGCGTTCGTCACCTTCTTTGCCCTCGTTGTCTGGTTGATCTTCTTCCAACATTGACCTCCTGACAGGTGGCTGCCATGACAACACCCGCCAGCAAACCGCCGAAGAAAGCATGGCCGGCCATCGTGATCGTGTTGATCACCGTGGCGCTGCTTGTCTTCGTCATCGTACTGATCGACCGTTCGCCGCGTACCGACGATGCCTATGCTTACGCGGACACCATCGACGTGGTGCCGGAGGTCAACGGGCGCATTGTCGAGCTTGCGGTGCACGATAACCAGGCGGTCAAGCAGGGTGATCTGCTGTTCCAGATCGACCCGCGGCCCTACCAGGATGCGCTCACGCGCGGCAAGGCGTCGCTCGTCGCACTCAACCGGCAGATCGAGCTCACGCAGCGCTCCGTCAATGCGCAGCAGTACAACGCCGAGTCGGTGCGCGCGGCCGTCGAAAGCGCACGGGCCGCCGCCGCGCAGGCCACCGATACATTGAACCGCACCGCGCCGCTCCTGCGGAACGGCTATGTCTCCGCCGACGACGTCGACCGCTTGCGAACCACGCAGCGTGCCACCCAGGCCCAGCTCAGCGCGGCGCAACTGCAGGCGCAGCAGGCCGCGGCGGCGGTCAGCGGTGTGGATGCGCTGGTCGCGCAGCGCGCGGTCATCGAGGCAGAAATCTCCATCGCCGAGCTGAACCTCGAATTCTCGACTGTGCGCGCGCCGTTCGACGGGCGGGTCGTGTCGCTGAAAACGTCGACCGGACAGTTTGCTTCCGCGCTCAAGCCGGTGTTCACGCTGATCGATACGCGCCACTGGTACGTGGTGGCGAATTTCCGCGAGACCGAACTCAAGGGAGTCCGCACCGGCACGCCGGCCACCGTCTATCTGATGAGCGATACCGGCCAGCGCTTTCGCGGCGAGGTCGATTCGGTGAGCTATGGCGTGTCGCCCGACGAGGGCGGCTTCGCGCCGCCCGGCGGCTTGCCGCGCATTCAGCGCAGCCTCAACTGGGTGCATGTTTCACAGCGCTTTCCGGTCAAGATCCGGGTCGACAACCCGAACCCGGAACTGTTTCGCATCGGAACCTCCGCCGTTGCCGTGCTGTATCCGGGGCACGGCGGCGACGCGCAACGCAACTGAGGAGCAGGCATGCGCCTCGCCGACTATCTGCCGGACCCGCTGCTCGATGCCGGTGCGTTTCTGCGCACCGAACTGGCGGACTATCCGGGGCGCGTGAACGTGATGTTGCGCTGTGTGCTGACGAGCGCCATCGTGATCGTCGCGTCGATGGCACTCGAGGTGCCGTCGCTCGCGCTCTCGCTGCTGGTGGTGTTCTACGTCACGCAGTCGAACGTGGTGATCACGCGGCTGGTGGGCATCATGTTCATGCTCGGATCGACGCTCGCGATCGGCATCTCGATCCTGTTGCTGAAGTTCACGTTCGACTATCCGCTCATTCGCATCGTGGTGGCGAGCGTGCTGTTCTTCTGCAGCGTGTACCTGATGCGCGTGCTGAAAGTCGGCCCGATGTTTTTTATCGTCGCGATCGTCGTCATCTACGTGCAGACTTTCGTCGATCAGACCGATCAGGCGGAACTGCTGATTCGCGCGGTGCTGTGGGTCTGGGTCGCGGTGAACTACCCGATCGCGCTGACGTTGCTGGTCAACACCTTGCTGCTTCCCTCCGAGCCGCAGCGCCAGTTGAAAGAGGCCATGCACCGGCAATTGATGACGGTGGATGCGCATCTTGCCTATCTGCTCGAAGGCGGTCCCACACCCGCGCCGCTCACGCCGACGGCGCTTCAGCAGGGTGCGTTGTCGCTGCAGAAGCTCCTCAGATTCGCCGCGATGCGCGACGCCGGCGTTCGTCAGGACCAGGCGTCGCAACTCGCCCGCGTGGCGACCGTGTCGCGTCTGTATCGTGGCGCGAGCGAGCTGACCGGGCAGCATCGCGTGCCGGGCGCGGCGCAACTGCCGATGATGCGTGAACTGCGCGCGAATTGCCGTGCGCTGGACGAGGCGATTGCCGCCGATCAGCCGTACCGCTTCGTGACTACCGTGACGGCGGAGCAACGCGAAGCCGCGGACTTGCCGGCCGCCGCGGGGGAGCTGTACCGGGCGCTGCATGCGTTCAGTGATCTCGACGCCGCAGCAAGGCCGGCCGGCAAACCCGCCGAAAAGGAGCCGATGGTCGCGCCGGACGCGTTCACCAATCCCGCCTACGCGCGGTTTTCGCTCAAGACGCTGCTCGGGGTGCTGATCTGCTATGTGTTCTACAACTCCACCGACTGGCAGGGCATTCATACGATCATGCTGACCTGCGTGATCGTCGCGCTGCCGAGCCTGGGCGCATCGACGCAGCGCGCGGTGCTGCGCGTCGGCGGCGCGGTGGCCGGCAGCGCGCTCGCGTTGTTCATGGTGGTGTTCGTGATCCCCCATCTCGACGACATCATCGGCCTGCTGCTGATGGCGCTGCCGGTCGTCGCGTTCGGCGCATGGATCGCGGGCGGCTCCGAGCGTGTCGCCTATGCGGGCATCCAGCTGGTCTTCACGTTCTCGCTTGCGCTGCTCGAACAGTTCGGGCCGACCACGAACCTCACGGATATTCGCGACCGGATGGTCGGGATTCTGTTGGGCGTCGGCGTGTCGACGGTGATCCAGATGTCGTTCTGGCGGGAAGGCGAAGCCGATGCGCTGCGGCAGAAGCTGGCCTCCATGCTGCGTCCCGTCGCCGCGCTGCTGCGCACGCCGCTCTCCGCCGCGGCGACGCCGGAGCAGTTGGCCTACGCGCAGCAGGAGCTGCGAACCTGGGGCGTGCTGGCCGATTGCGAGGCCATGCTCGCGCGCGTCGCGCTGGAGCCGGGCTGGCAGGAAGGCGAGCAGGCGCAATTGACGCTGCGCGCGCAAACGGTTCTGGCTCAGGGGCGTGAAATCATGCTCGCCGGCAATGCGCTTCACAACGCCCTGGGCGCGGACGAGGCGCGTCTTGGCGAGCCGGCGCTGAATGCGGTGCGCGCGCTTCAGGCGCAGGCCGCCGCCGCGCCGGAGCGCTATGCGGACGACCTGGCAGCGAATCCGCCGGTGGCGCACGCGCCGCGGCGCGTGGAGCTCGCCACGCTTGCGGCGCAACCGCTCGACGGGCCGCTGGTGGCCAGTGCGCGCCATCTCGCGCGCCAGGTGGGGGGGCTGCCGGACTGGCGGGTGGCGCCCCGGCCTTTGACGACTCTTCGCGAGGCGCACGGACATGACGAGGCATAAAGGGGCTCCTGTGCGTTCGCGGCACTTTGGCGGCGCGCTGGCCGCCGTGCTGGCGTGCGCGCTGGCCGGTTGCGCGCTGATCCACCACAACGGCACGCCCTATGCGCCGATTCCGCCCGAGCAGATTCAGCTTGCCGGCGATATTCATCTCGCCCGCGACGGCTGGCCCGCCGCGCGCTGGTGGACGGCTTACGGCGATCCGCAGCTCGACGCGCTGATCGAGCGTGCGCTGGCCGACGCGCCGACCATGGTGGTCGCGCGAACCCGGGTGGCGCAGGCGAAATCGGACGTCGAACTCGCACAGGCGGGTACGGGCTTGCAAGTGGTCGCGTTGGGGCTGCTCGATCGCGAGCATGTGTCGGCCAATGGCTTTATCGGACCGTTCGCGCGGAACGAACCGGCGCTAGGTCTCACCGGCCCGTGGTACACCGAGGGCATTGTCGGGCTCGGCGCAAGTCTTAACATCGACATCTGGGGCAAGCAGCGCGCCCAGGTGGCGGCGTCGCTGGGCGTGCATAACGCGCGTCTCGCGGAGGTCTCGGCGGTCGAACTCGAAATCTCCGCCGACGTCGCGCAGATTTATTACGGTATCCAGACCAATTACCAGCTCATCGATCTGCTGGAGCAGTCGCAACAGGTCACGGCGTTCGCGGTGGAAACACACTCGGCGCGCGCGGCACGCGGCCTGGAGTCGCGCACCCTGGTCGAAGCAGCGCGCGCGCAGCAACTGGCCGTGCAGCGGCAGATCGTTGCCGCACGCGGGCAGATCAAGCAATTCCGCGAGTCGTTGCGGGCGCTGCTCGGCGCCGGGCCGGCCAATCTGCCCGACATCGAGCCCGTGCCGCTGCCGAAGTCGCAGGCCAGCTTGCCGGCCACGCTGTCTTACGATCTGCTGGCGCGGCGACCCGACCTGCAAGCGTCTCGCTGGCTCGTCGAGTCTTCGTTCGACCGCATCGACGCCGCCAAGGCCGCGTTCTACCCGAGCTTTGACATTAAGGCGTTCTTCGGCGTTGACGCGCTGCATCTGGGCGACCTGTTCACGCATGCGAGCCAACAGATCAATCTGATTCCCGGTCTGACCCTGCCGATCTTCGACGGCGGACGGCTCAATGCGAATCTCGGCGGCGCGCGCTCGGCGAGCAACATACTGATCGAGCAGTACAACCAGGCGGTGCTCAACGCGGTGCGCGATGTCGCGTCCACCGGCAGCCGCCTGCAGGATCTGGACGCCGAAACGCAACTGCAGACGCAAAAAGTGCAGGCCGTCGCGTTCGCGCGCGACAGCGCCGAAGCGCACTACCGGCGCGGCCTCGAAAGCCGCCTCACGGCGCTCGAGGCGCGCCAGCCGGTGATTGCCGAGCAGGTGGCGCTCGTCAGCCTCGACGGGCAGCGGCTCAGCCAGGAAATTGCGCTCGCCAAGGCGCTGGGCGGCGGCTATCGCGCCGAAACGCCCGTGGAACTGAAACCGCGCTGAACTCACCCATGCCGCTCCCCCGTTCAGGGGATGGTCCGGCACCCTTATTGAACCGAAGATTGCCTCACTCGGGATGCCAGTGAGCGCGCCAAGCGACGACGAACCTGCGTCAGCCCGTGATCCATTTCTGGACTCAAGGAGATTTCGATGCAGGACGACGTGCAAAACCCGACGCCCACCGCCTATGCGTACCCGCTGCTGATTAAGCAGTTGCTGCATACGCCCTTCGCGCAGGCCGCGGACCAGGAAATCGTCTATCGCGGCCAGCTGCGCATGACCTATGCCACGCTGCAACAACGCATTGCGCAGCTCGCCAACGGCCTGAGCCGGCTCGGTGCGAAGTTCGGCAGCACCGTCGCGGTGATGGACTGGGACAGCCACCGCTATCTCGAGTGCTATTTCGCGGTCCCGATGATGGGCTCCGTGCTGCAGACGGTCAACGTGCGGCTCTCGCAGGCGGAGATTGCGTACACGATCAACCATGCCCGCGCGGAAATCCTGCTGGTGCACACCGACTTTCTGCCGATGGTCGAGGCGATCAAGGACCAGCTGGAAACGGTGCGCACGTTCATTTATATCGACGAACCGGGCAGCGAAGCCTCCGCGCACACGATTCCGTTCGCGACCGAATACGAAGCGATGCTGGCCGCGAGCCCGACGAGCTACGACTTCCCCGATTTCGACGAGAACACCCGCGCCACGACGTTCTATACGACGGGCACGACGGGCCTGCCCAAGGGCGTCTATTTTTCGCACCGCCAGCTCGTGCTGCACACGCTGACCGTGATGGGCGCGCTGGCGAGCCCGGTGTCGGGTCAGCGCTTTCACCGCGGCGACGTGTACATGCCGCTCACGCCGATGTTCCACGTGCACGCGTGGGGCATGCCGTACATCGCCACGGTGCTGGGCGTGAAGCAGGTCTACCCCGGCCGCTATGTGCCGGAAAAGCTGGTGCAACTCGTGCGGGACGAAGGCGTGACGTTCTCGCATTGCGTCAGCACGATCCTGCACATGCTGCTCGGCTGTGCCGAAGCGAACTCGACCGACTTCAGCAAATGGAAAGTCGTGATTGGCGGCGGCGCGCTGCCCCAGGGTCTCGCGCGTGCCGCGCTGGCGCGCGGCATCGACATCTTCACCGGCTACGGCATGTCCGAGACCTGCCCGGTGCTGAGCCTCGCGCAGCTTCCGCCCGGCAGCGAGACGCTGGACCTCGAGGAAGAGGTGCGTTTGCGCTGCAAGACCGGCCTGCCGGTTCCGCTCGTCGATCTGCGCATCGTCAACGATGAGATGGAGGACATGGAGCACGACGGCAAGGCCTATGGCGAGGTCGTCGCGCGAGCACCGTGGCTGACCCAGGGCTACCTGAACAATCCTGAGGCCTCCGAACAACTGTGGGCGGGCGGCTATCTGCACACGCAGGACATCGCCAATATCGACCCGACCGGCAATCTGCAGATCACGGACCGCATCAAGGACGTGATCAAGTCGGGCGGCGAGTGGGTCTCGTCGCTTGAAATCGAAAACCTGATTTCGCTCTATCCGGGCGTTTCCGAAGTGGCGGTGATCGGCATCAAGGACGAGAAGTGGGGCGAGCGTCCTGTCGCGCTGGTGGTGCTCAAGGCCGACGCGGCGGCCACGGCGGAAGAGATCAGGGCACACGTGATGACGTTTAGCGCGACTGGGCAGATTTCGAAGTACGCGGTGCCGCAGATCGTCAAGTTTGTCGACGCGCTCGAAAAGACCAGCGTCGGCAAGATGAACAAGAAGTGGTTGCGCGAACAGTTCGCCTGACCGGACACAAGGAGCACACGATGAGCATCAAGGAATACAGCCTCGCAAAAATTGACGACTTCGTTGGCCGCGAATTGGGTCTGTCGGATTGGGTCGTCGTCGACCAGGCACGCATCGACGCATTCGCGCAATGCACGGGCGACCAGCAGTGGATTCATGTGGACGTGGAGCGCGCCCGTCGCGAGAGCCCGTTCGGCGGCACGATCGCGCACGGTTATCTGACGCTGTCTCTGCTCGCGGCACTCGCGATCGAGATCGGCCTGATTCCCGAGGACGCGTCGGCGGGCCTGAACTACGGGCTCGACAAGGTGCGCTTCATGACACCCGTGAAGGCCGGAGCGCGTGTGCGCAACCGCGTGACGCTGGTGTCGGTCGAGAAAAAGGGCGGCGGCCGCGTCATCGTCAAGACGATGAACGAGCTGCAGATCGAGGGTGAGGACAAGCCGGCGCTGATCGCCGAATCCCTGGCGATGCTGGTGGCGTGAGCCGGATCGCGTGACGAAGACAAAGCAGTTGTTTGAGGAGTACCAGAATGGCAGCCCCTACTGAAAACCAGCCGCGCAACACCTCGCCGGACGAACTTGCAGCGTCCGCCGCGGAAGGCATGCTTGGCCCCAACCCGTTCGTCGGATTGCGTCCGGCCGATATTCTCGCCACGGCGCAGCAGATCAGCACCCAGGCATTGCGGCAACCCGCGCTGGTGGTCGAACAGGAAGCGGCGCTCGTACGCGATCTGATCGCGGTGCTGGGCGGCAGCGCGCCGTTCACGCCGCCGCCGGGCGACAAGCGCTTTACCGATCCGGCCTGGCAGGACAACGCGTGGTACCGGATGACGATGCAGGGCTATGTCGCGTGGCGCAATGCGCTCAGCGGATTCATCGAGCGCTCGTCGCTCGATGCGAAGACGAAGGAGCGCGCACAGTTCGTGATGTCGCTGTTCACGGACGCGCTGTCGCCGACCAACACGCTGCTCGGCAATCCGGCGGCGCTCAAGAAGATCGTCGAGTCGGGCGGCGCGAGCCTGCTGGGCGGATTCAAGAACTATGTGACGGACCTCCTGAAGAACCAGGGCATGCCGGAGCAGGTCGACCGGACGGCGTTCCAGGTCGGCAAGAATCTCGGCACGTCGCCGGGCGCGGTGGTGTTTCGCAACGAAGTGCTCGAACTGATCCAGTACGCGCCGTCAACCGGCCAGGTGTACGGCCGTCCGCAACTGATCGTGCCGCCGCAGATCAACAAGTTCTACGTGTTCGACCTTTCCGAGGGCAAGAGCATCGTCAACTATCTGGTGAGCAACGAGTTCCAGGTGTTCGTCGTCAGCTGGCGCAATCCCACGGCGGCACAGCGTGATTGGGACATGGACACCTACGTTTCCGCACTAATCGAGGCCATCGCGGCGGTACGCGACATCACCGGCAGCGACGACGTGAATCTGCACGGCGCGTGTTCTGGCGCGATGACGATCTCGGCGCTGCTTGGGCACCTCGCGAGCCGCGGCGAGAAGACCGTCAATGCCGCCACGCTGATGGTCGCCGTGCTGGACAACACCACGGATTCACAGCTCGGCCTCTTCGCGACGCCGGAAGCGATCGCGGCCGCCAAGCAGGGCAGCACCTCGCGAGGAGTGCTGGCGGGCGAGGAGATGGGCCGTGTGTTCGCATGGCTGCGGCCTAACGACCTGGTGTGGAGCTACTGGGTCAACAACTACCTGTTGGGCAAGACGCCGCCGGCTTTCGACATCCTCTACTGGAACAACGATACGACGCGGCTGCCGGCCAAAATGCATGGACAGCTGCTCGATATCTTCACGGGCAATCTGTTCAGCAAGCCGCGCGCGCTGACGGTGCTGGGCACGCCGATCGATCTGTCCGAGGTGACGTGCGACAAGTACGTGGTGGCCGGCATGACCGATCACATCACGCCGTGGAACGGCGTCTACAACTCGGCGCGAACCTTTGGAGGCAAGACGCGTTTCGTGCTGAGCTCGAGCGGCCATATTCAGAGCCTGATCAACCCGCCGGGCAATCCGAAGGCGAAATACTTCTCCAATCCCGAACTGCCGGCCGATTCCGATGCATGGCTCGCCGCCGCGCAGACCGAAAAAGACTCCTGGTGGAGCAACTGGCGCGACTGGCTGACAGAGCGCTCGGGTGAGCGGCGCGCTGCGCCGGCGTCGCTCGGCAATGAACGGTATCCGTCGATCACGCCCGCGCCCGGCACCTACGTCATGGAAGCTTGATGTACCCCGTTGGCCGTGTCGTCACGGCATGGCCGGCGTTTCTCTTAATGTCGTTTTTCTGGAGTATGAAACATGGAATCAACCAACCCTAACAGCCTGTTCGCTGAATACACGAAGGTGCTCGGGCAGTTCAAGCTGCCGGGCGTCGATGTCGCCGCATTACTGGCAACGCGCCGCAAGGATATCGAAGCCCTGGCAGAGGCCAACACCACGGCGCTCGCGGGCGTGCAGTCGCTCGCCAGCAAGCAGGCGGAGATTCTGCGCACGACGATGGCCGAGCTGCAGACGCTGGTGACGCGTCTGACCCCGGCGGGCGGGCAGACGGCCGCGAACACCGGTGAAGTGGTGCAACAGGCGTTGCACAAGGCGCTGGCGGATATGCAGGAACTCGCGGATACGGCTTACCGTGCCCAGACCGACAGCTTCGCGGTGGTCACCAAGCGCGTGGCGGAACACGTCGAGGAGCTGAAGTCGCTGCTGCAACCGAAGAAGTAAAGCTGCACGGCAATGCGAAACCACGATGCTGCGAATGCAGCATCCTGCCTATTCTGTCGTGTCATGAGGTTTTCCGGATGAACGAAATGGCTATGAGCCCCGAGTCTGTTACCAGCATGCAAATCCAGACAGTCGATCTGGACGGCCAGCTTCTGCGCGTCGCGGTCCGGCAGGGCAGCGACGCCTCGCCGCCGCTGCTCATCTTCAACGGTATTGGCGCGAATCTGGAACTCGTGGAACCGTTCGTCGAGGCGCTCGAGGACGTGAGCGTCATCATCTTCGACGTCCCGGGTGTGGGCGGCTCGCCCGCGCCGCTTGTGCCGTACCGCTTCTCGACGCTGTCCGTGCTCGCCGACAAGCTGCTGACGCGGCTCGGCTATGACAGCCCCGTCGACGTGCTCGGCGTATCGTGGGGCGGCGCGCTCGCGCAGCAATTCGCCCATCTGTATCCGGTGCGCTGCCGCCGGCTGATTCTTGCCGCGACGTCGCCCGGCGTCATCATGGTGCCGGCGCGGCTCTCGGTGCTCTCGAAGCTGATCGGCCCGCGCCGCTATACCGATCCGGCCTATATGCAGCAGGTCGGCGCCGACATATACGGTGGTGCATACCGGCGCGATCCTTCGCTGCTGCGGGAGCATAGCCGCCACATTCAGCCGCCGCGCGGCCGTGGCTATCTTTATCAGCTGTTGGCGGCGTCGGGCTGGAGCAGCCTGCCGTGGCTCGGCGGCCTGCGTCAGCGCACCCTCGTGCTGCACGGCAACGACGATCCGATCGTGCCGCTGACCAACGCGAAGATTCTCGCCGCCCGCATCCGCGACGCCACGCTTCATGTGATCGACGACGGACACCTGTTTTTGATTACGCGCGCGAAAGAAGTCGCGCCCATCGTGCGCCGCTTTCTACGCCAGGAGGCGGTGTGAGTTTGCCGGGCGGCGATGCAGCGGCGCGTGCGCCGGACGCGGCGCCGCAGCCCCGCAACACACAGAAGGCCGTGCGCCTGCAGCGCATGCGCCGCACGGCGACGTGTCTGCTCGTGCTCATGATCGCGCTGCTAGGGGTGTGCGTCGTGTGGCAGGGCCGGTATCCATCGCTCGCGCTCGCGCGCGCTTTCGCGGAGGCCGGCACGATCGGCGCGATCGCGGACTGGTATGCGGTGGTCGCGTTGTTCCGGCGTCCGTTCGGACTGCCGATCCCGCATACGGCGATCATTCCGCGCAACCAGCAGCGCATTGCCGAGAGTCTCGGCAACTTCGTCGAAGAGCATTTCCTGACGCCGGAACTCATCGTCGGCCGGCTCGGCGGCTATAACGCCGCGCAAGCGCTGGCCGGATGGCTCGCCGAGCCGCCGAACAGCCAGGCTATCGCCGATGTGGTGACCGCCGCGCTGCCGGAACTGCTGAACGGAATCGACGAGACGCAGGCCGCACGATGGTTCGATTCGCTGGTGCTGCCGCAACTGCGCACGCTCGACGTGTCGCGCGCGGCCGGTGGCATCCTGGCGGTCCTGACCGATCGCGACCGGCATCAGCCGCTGCTCGATCGCGGTCTCGCGACGCTGGAGACGTGGCTCACCGTCAACGTGGAGATGATCAAGGCGAAGTTCAGCGCGGCCTCGCGATTCACGCCCGCGCCGATCGACAACTACATCGTCAATAAATTCGTCGAAGGCATCATCGCGCTGTTGCACGAGGTCGCGGCGAACCCTGAGCATGCGTTGCGCCGTCAGTTCGACGAGGCCATGCGCGATCTGATCGTGCAGTTGCAGAGTTCGCCCGTGCACCGGCGTTTCGGCCGCTCGCTCATGCGCGATTGCCTGCGCTATCTGCGTGAGGGCGGTTACGAGCGGGTGCTGCTCGATCATGTGCGGGCGTGCGTGAGCGCCGATCTCGAGCGCGCGCAGCCGGTGCTGGGCAGCGTGACGGCAGCGATGCTGGTCGCGCTCGGCAAGGGCCTCGGCAGCGATCCCTCGATGCAGCACAGGCTGAATGCGTGGTGGCTGGCGCTCGCGCGGTCGCTCGTGGTGCGCTTCCGGTCGCAGCTCTCGATGCTGATTACCGAGGTCGTGAAAAGCTGGAACGCCGAGGACGTCAGCCGCAAGATCGAAACCGAGATCGGCCGCGATCTGCAATACATCCGCATCAACGGCACGTTCGTGGGCGGCCTCGTGGGCGTGCTGCTCCATATCGCCACGGTGGTGGCTGCACAGGTCTGAACCGGGCCCGAACCTGGCCTAAAGCTGGCCGACCAGCCCCAGCGCCTGGGCGCGCGCCACCGCTTGCGCGCGCTTGTCGACGGCGAGCTTCACGAAGATGCTCTTCACATGCGACTTGACCGTCTCAGGCGCGATCCCGAGCGTGCGCGCGATTTCCTTGTTCGACTGCCCTTGCGCGATCAACTCGACGATGTCGCGCTCCCGCACGCTCAGCGCTTCACGTTCGGCGTCGCGCTCGGATTTGCTGTCGCGCTGATAGAGCGCCCGCCAGCCGGCGAGCAGGCGGTCGAGGTACGCCAAGCTGTCCTTCGTCTGCGCCGTGCTGCGTGTTTCGTCGCGCACGGCCTGCAGCAACGCGCCGATCTCCGGCCCGTGGTCGAGAATGGACTGGTAGATGCCCATGCGCATCGCGACACCCAGCACCTCGCGAAAGGTTTCGACGGCGCGTTCGCGCTCATGCGCGCTCAGCCAGACTAGCGCGAGCACGGTGCGCAAGCGCAGCGCCAGGTAGTCGCCATGGCGGATTTCGAGGCCGCGCAGCGCGCCGGTCAGCAACTCGACGGCGTCCGCGGTCCGGTTTTGCGCCAGCGCCAGGCAGGCCGACGCCAGGGCGCGGTAGGTTTCGATTTCAGGCGAGACAGTGCCCATCGACGCCGCCAGCTGATCGAGCTGCACGACGCAGGCACTGGCTTCGGTGAGCCTGCCTTCGGCCAGACAGAGCCGCGTACGTTCGACGAGCGCGGCCGCGGTGAGCCTGTCCCAGCGGCGCCCATAACCCACCGCCTGGGCGTGGTCGAGCAGCGTGTAGGCGTGAGCCGTGTTCGCACGAGCGACGGCGATCCGCGCCAGCAGCCGGTAGGCGATCAACATGCTGTCGAGCAGGACTGCGGCGTCGATGACCGGCATCAGGTCGGTGAGCAGGGCCTCGGCTTCGTCGAGCCGGCCCTGCTCGTAGCGGATCTGTCCGAGCATCGGCGCGCATAGCGCGACGGCGATGGACTGCGGGCCGGAGTAGTGTTCGGCGAGCCGCATCGACTCGGAAAAGTAGCGCTCGGCCAGCCCGAAGTGCATCTGCTGCATTTCCGCGTGGCCCAGCAGACAGAGCCGGTAGGTCGACGCGAACACGTTGCGCTGGTCTTCCTCCATTGAGTAGGGGATCCAGGGCGTCGCGTAAAGGGCTTCGAGATTGCCCGCTTTCCAGTGCCCGTAGCGCACGACATTGGTGACTACGTTGGTGGTCCAGATATCCGTCGAGGGCCGCATGAGGCAGGGTTGGGCGATGGCCATCGCCCGTGGGGCGTCGTCTTGCAGCGCGGCCACCACGGAACGGATTGCCTGGCATTCCCAACGGATATCATCGGGCGACGGGTTGGCGCTCGTATCGGCCTCGCGCTCGATGACATCCAGCATCGCGAGCGCATCGGCGAAGCGCATGGCGAGAGCCATGCCCCAGGCGATCGCCAGCGTCACCTTGAGCTGGGCGCGCATCAGGTGCGCGGGGAACTGGCGCTGCCAGCCGAGCAGGGTGAGCAGATCGCCTTTCGTGACGAGCGCCATCGCGCAATGGCCCATCAGCGAGACGGCTTCGTCCGTGGCGCCGGCGGCAATCGCATGTTTGACGGCGTCGGTCCAACGCTCCTGAGCCGCGTACCACTTGCACGCGCGGCGATGCAGGTCCGGCACCTGGTCGCGCAAGTGCGTTTCGAGCCGCAGCCGCAGATACTCGCCCATCAGATGGTGATAGCGGAACCAGGTGCCTTCCAGATCCACTGGGTCGAGCAGCAGGTGGCGCGCGGCGATCGCTTCCAGCATGGCCTGGCTCGCCGCAACGCCGGTGACCGCTTCGCACAGCGGCGCGCTCAGCCGGTCCAGGATCGAGGTGCGCAGCATGAAGTCGACCATGTCGGGCGGCAGGCGTATGAGCATGTCCTCCAGATAGGCGGCAAACGGGCGCAGCGTGCCTGACGGGGCGGTCAGCTCCCGCGTGCGCTCGCCTTCGTCGCGCGGCAGCATCGACGCGGAGATGCGCAGCGCCGCGGCCCAGCCTTCGGTGCTGGCAAAGATCGACTTGACGCTGGCGGCGCGCACTTTGCCCGGGCATTCGCGCTCGACAAAGCTGCGGGTTTCATCGAGGTTAAAACGCAGCGTGGCCGCGTCGACTTCCAGCAGCTCATTGCCGGCGCGCAGCCGGGCGAGCGGCAGCGGGGGATCGGTGCGGGTGCAGAGCACCACGTGCACGTGCGACGGTGCGTTTTCGATGAAGAACGACATCGCCTCGTGAATCGGCGCGAGGCTGATCAGGTGATAGTCGTCGAGGAACAGAAAGACTTCATCCTCGACGTCGACGAGCTCGTTGATCAGCGTGGCCGCAACTGCCTGTGCCGGCACCAGCGAGGCCGCGGTCGTCAGACCGATGGCGGCGGCGCCGACGTTGCCGCACGCATGCTGCAGCGCCTGCGCCAGATGATGGAGCAGGCGAGCCGGTTCGTCATCCTCAGTATCGAGCGACAGCCATGCGACCTGTGTGCCGTTGGCCCGCAGCCGGTTGACCCACATGAGCGCGAGCGAGGTCTTGCCGAAGCCCGCGGGCGCCTTGATCACGGTGAGCCGTTTGCTTTCAGCCTGCTCGGCCAGGCGGATCAGCCGTGGGCGATCGATCAGGCCGCTCGGCAGCCGCGGCGGGAGCACCTTCGTTGCGAGAACGAGGGGAGGGTGCTTCGCAGGCGTCACTTCAGTCATGAGCATCGGCAACTCCGGGTGTTCGGGTTGACCCTGGCTGCTCTCCCCCGTTCCTGCGGCCGCGCTCCCCTGTCTGGGGGATACGGCGCGGCCTCGCGCTGAGACACCATGGATTCCATCGCGGAGATCGAAGTTCAGTCAGCCGGACAGCGGTGCGTTGCTCTCGAAATCATACGCCCAACCACCTCGAAGCAGGGGCTTGTCAGACAGATCGGCCTACGTTGCAGCGCACAAACCGGGCTGCGCGAACTCTAATTCCGCCGGGCGGCCATCACGGCGCGCCGCGCGGCATGCGTTTTATCAACATGGAGCAGTCAATGAAAGTACTTGTACCTGTCAAGCGCGTCGTGGATGCGAATGTGAGGGTCCGTGTCAAGGCAGACGGCAGCGCCGTCGACATTGCCAACGTCAAGCTGTCGATGAATCCCTTCGACGAAATCAGCGTGGAAGAAGCCGTGCGTCTGAAGGAAGCCGGGGCGGCGAGCGAGGTGGTCGCGGTGTCGTGCGGCGTGCCGGCCTGCCAGGAAACGCTGCGCACCGCGCTGGCGACCGGCGCGGATCGCGCCGTCCTCGTCGAAACCGAAACGGAACTGCAACCGCTTGCCGTCGCCAAGCTGCTGAAGGCGCTGGTGGACAAGGAGCAACCGCAACTGGTGCTGCTCGGCAAGCAGGCGATCGACGACGACTCGAATCAGGTCGGCCAGATGCTCGGCGCGCTGCTCGGCTGGCCGCAGGCGACGTTCGCTTCGAAAGTCGTGGTTGGCGCAGGCAAGGCCACGGTCACACGCGAGATCGACGGCGGCCTCGAGACCATCGAAGTCGATCTGCCGGCCGTGATCACTGCCGATCTCCGGCTGAACACGCCGCGCTACGCGACGCTGCCCAACATCATGAAGGCGAAGAAAAAGCCGCTCGACACCGTGACGCCCGACACGCTCGGCGTGGAGGTCGCGCCGCGGCTCACGACACTCAAGCTTGCCGAGCCCGCCAAACGCCAGGCCGGAATTCGTGTGGCCGATGCCGCTGAACTCGTCGACAAGCTGAAGAACGTCGCCCACGTCCTCTAATTCGCAAGGGAAGAATCATGCCTGTACTCGTTATTGCCGAGCACGACAATCAGATGCTCAAGACGGCGACGCTGAACGCCGTGACCGCCGCCGCACACCTCTCCGACGACATTCATGTCCTCGTGGCCGGCGCGCAGTGCGCGTCCGTCGCCGAACAGGCCACGCGCGTTGCGGGTGTCACCCGCGTGCGCGTTGCCGACGCGCCTCATTACGGCCACGCATTGGCTGAGAACCTGGCGGCGCTGGTGGTAAAGATCGCGGCG
Source organism: Paraburkholderia ginsengiterrae (assembly GCF_001645125.1). Taxonomy (GTDB): domain Bacteria; phylum Pseudomonadota; class Gammaproteobacteria; order Burkholderiales; family Burkholderiaceae; genus Paraburkholderia; species Paraburkholderia ginsengiterrae. Next base: position 387,065 of record NZ_LXKA01000221.1, read on the forward strand.
GAGTACAGCCACGTGATCGCGCCCGCCACCACGACCGCCAAGAACGTGATGCCGCGCGTGGCCGCGCTGCTCGACGTCGCGCAGGTCTCGGAGATCGTCGCCGTCGAATCCGCCGATACGTTCGTGCGCCCCATCTACGCGGGCAACGTGCTGGCCACGGTCCGCAGCGCCGATCCCATCAAGGTCGTGACCGTACGTCATACCGCGTTCGCGGCGGCGCCCGCGGAAGGCGGCGCCGGCGCGATCGAGGCGCTGGAGCCCGCGCCGGAACAGCCGGGCGCACGCTTCGTCGACCAGCAGCTCACCCGTTCCGAGCGTCCGGAACTGACCTCGGCGCGGCGGGTGATCTCCGGTGGCCGGGGCATGGGTTCAGGCGAAAACTTCGCGCTGCTCGAGGACCTCGCCAACATGCTCGGCGCGGCCGTCGGCGCATCGCGCGCCGCGGTGGATGCCGGCTACGTCCCCAACGACTATCAGGTGGGCCAGACCGGCAAGGTCATTGCCCCGCAGCTTTACATTGCGGTGGGCATCTCCGGTGCGATTCAGCACCTGGCCGGCATGAAGGACTCGAAGGTGATCGTCGCCATCAACAAGGACGAGGAGGCGCCGATTTTCCAGGTGGCCGACTACTGGATCGTAGGTGACCTCTTCAAGGTGTTGCCGGAACTCTCCGCAGAACTGGACAAGCTGCCGCCGGACTGATTTTTTCTCGCGGCATGACAAAGTGATGCCGTATCTATATGAACTTATATTCGCAGTCCGAAGTAATAAGGAAAACGTGATGAAAAAGATCGCCTATCTCGCCCTCATACCTGGGGTGATATGTGGCAGTGCATCGGCACAGAGTGCGGGCAGCCTCATCAGCAGCGTGGGTGGGACGTGGCTCGACTTTGGCCAGTCGTCCTCGACGGCGTTGCAGAGCACCTCGGCGGCGGGCACTTTCAACTCGCCGGGAACAGGTGGCCAGATTCACAACACGTTCACCGCCGAGCTTGCGCTGACCTATTTCATCACGGACAACCTTGCCGTCGATCTGGCGAGCGGCGTGCCGCCCAAGCTCAGTCTCTTCGCTCAGGGGACGGCGGCACCGCTCGGCCCGGGCGGCCCGACGCTCGGTCTCGGCAATCTGCAACCGCTTGCCACGACACGATCCTGGCCGCCGATTCTGTTCCTGAAATATTACTTCGGCGGCGCGCAGAGCAAGCTGCGCCCCTTCGTTGGCGCGGGTGTCAATTACACGTGGTTTTCGCACACCGAACTCAATTCGAACTTTAGCGGCGCGTTGCAGCAGTTTGCGGGGCCGGGCAGCAAGGTCACCGCGTCGCTCAGCTCGTCATGGAATCCCGCGTTCAATGCAGGGGTCTCCTATAACATCACCAGGAACTGGTACGCGACGGCGTCGGTGACGTATCTGCCGCTGAAGACGAATGCAACGGTGAACGCGATTGCCGGCAATGGGCAAACCGTGCTGACCAACAGGACGCACATCACGGCCAATCCGTGGATTACCTTTGTCGGGATCGGATACCGGTTCTGATAATGCCGGCGGTGCCCCACGAATACACCGCCCACACGCCCGCAGTTCAGAACTGCTGGGCCCTGAGCTTTTCGAACTCGGCGCGGCAGGCGTCGCTGAATGGCCCGAGGATGTCGATCGAGTTATTGGCCAGCATGTCGCGCAGTTCTTCGAAGCGCTTGTCCGGGGCGAGGTAAGTATCGACGATTCTCCGCCCGATCCGATCGGCTTCTGTCACGACGTCGGCGGAAGATTGGACGCGTATCCGGGCTATCTTGGCGAACACGCTGCCGAGCGTCGCCAGGTCCGGCTCGTTGTGCTGGAGTGCGTGCACATAGCACTTCGACGCGTCTTCAATGAACTCCCGATAGACCTCCTGCCGGCGGGCGCGGTCGTGTGCAAGCCATTCGGCCTTGACCTGAGTGTGCTGCGTGAGCCACGACGCGAGCACGGAAGTCAGGCCGCCAATGCCGGCGCCGACCAGAGCGGCGAGTGCGGAAATAAGTGATGAATTCATCGCTTAACCTTGGAAGTGTCTGTACACGACGCACGAAACTCTACCTTGAATATGCGTCAATTTGGCTGTGGTGTCGTTACACCATGCCGGACTGTATCAGTCCGGGCAAGCCCGTCATCGCGCAGCTGTTGACGCAAGGGCGCGATCTCGCGTCGGCTGAAACGCGAACCTTGCTTGAGCAATGGGGCAGACGTCACGCGGTTCGCAGTGCACTGAGCTTTGCCGCGTCGCCGATCTTTCTGGCGACTTCGATAAAGACGTGAGAAGGGGTGTCGCTCAAGGCGCGTGAGGCGTGGCACCCGGTCAGCGAGGGAACTCCACGAGGTACAGGAACACCGAACGGTTGTTCATCTTTTCCTGATTGTCGTCCGTCACCTCCGGCAGATGGCTCTTCGGCAGCTCGGCCGTGAAGACCCGCGATCCGGCGATACCCCCAGGCCCGGTCAGCATTTTCTTCACGGCGTTGGCGCGCCGCTGTGCCAGGCTATTGTTTATTTTCGACGAGCCGACGGTGTCGGTGTAGGCCATCAGAAGCAGTGAACTTCGAGGGTGCGCGAGCAGTTCATCCCTGGCGCGTTGAATCGCGGCGCGACCATCCTCGTCAATGTGAGCGCTGCCGGTGGCGAAGTAGACCGCCGGAAGGGCGGGTTCGAGT
>NZ_LXKA01000121.1 GCF_001645125.1 Paraburkholderia ginsengiterrae
GCGAGCATGAATTCCGCGCGACGATCGGCGAAACACGTGTGTCGGGCCGCGTGTTCGTGGACGGCGACACGTTCCACGTGTTCTGTCTCGGCGAGGCGCTGGCGTTCGAATGGCAGAACCTGCTGGCGCATGCGGCGGATGCCGAGCACGGCGAGGGCCGTCTGACCGCGCCGATGCCGGGCAAGGTGATCGCGGTGCTGGTCGAACCGGGCGCCGTGGTGGAGAAGGGCACGCCGCTGATCGTGATGGAAGCAATGAAGATGGAGCACACCATTGGCGCACCGGCGGCCGGCACGGTGTCGGAGGTGCTGTATGCGGTCGGCGATCAGGTTGCCGACGGCGCTCAGCTGCTCGTATTGGACGTGAAATAAGCGCGCGAATCAGGCGAGGCGCGCAGTTGCTCATGATGGAGCAGGCGCCATAAGCGCGATTCGTCGGTCCATCTGTAATGCCGATAGGACGCATCGAAAAATGAGGCCTGTTCAGATGCGACTGACGCGTGCGACATTGCACGGATGTTGTGCATAGCGGATTCTCACCGCGGCGTCGCCGCAGATCACTAAAGGAGCTCGCAATGTCGAAAGTCCTGGTCCTGTACTACTCCTCATACGGTCACGTCGAGACCCTGGCGGATGCCGTCGCCGAAGGCGCGCGCGCGGCGGGTGCGACGGTCGACGTCAAACGGGTGCCGGAAACCGCACCGCAGGAGGTGGCCAAGGCCGCTTACTTCAAGCTCGATCAGAAAGCGCCGGTTGCGACGGTCGCCGAGCTCGCCAACTACGACGCGATCATTGTCGGCACGCCGACCCGCTTCGGGCGCATCTCTTCGCAGATGGCGACGTTCCTGGACCAGGCGGGCGGGCTGTGGATGAGCGGTGCGTTGAACGGCAAGGTCGGCGGCGCCTTTACCTCGACGGCCAGCCAGCACGGCGGCCAGGAAACCACGTTGTTTTCGGTCATTACCAATCTGCTGCACTTCGGCATGACGATCGTCGGCCTGCCGTACAGCCACCAGGGGCAGATGACGCTGGATGAGATTGTCGGCGGTGCGCCCTATGGCGCCACGACGATCGCCGGCGCGCAAGGCCAGCGTCAGCCGAGCGCCATCGAACTCACTGGCGCGCGCCATCAGGGCGAACTGATTGCGAAGACGGCCAACAAGCTGTTCGTCTGAGCGTCATCTATTACCCGCACCGTCGGCGGTCCAACGGAGCGGCGAGGCGCTATTGCGCCTGGCCGCTCCGAGCGTCGGTGCGATTCGTGATTACCTGATTTAAAAGAACTGGCGATGACAAGTTTGCCTACCGGGAACGCAGCGCAGGATTTATTCGTCAGGCATGCTCTCGATCCTGAAGACGCGCCGATCATCGCGGCGATGAAAGCCGGGATGCGTGCCACAAAGGGTGTGCGCCTGGGTATCGAAACACGCGCGGGCTTCGATGCGATGATGGCGAGCGTTGCGCCGCCCGACAACGTCACGTTCGAAGCCGACACGGTGGGTGGTGTGCCGGGGTTTTGGGTTTATCCCGCGGGTCATCAATCTGACACGGCGATTCTTCATCTGCATGCCGGTTGGTTCAACTTCGGTTCGGCCGGAGCGTTCCGCCATTTTGTCGGGCATATCGCCGCGAGGACTGGAGCGAAGGCATTTATTCCAGACTATCGGCTCGCTCCCGAACATCTTTTTCCTGCCGCCGTCGATGATGTGCTGGCGTGTTATCTGGGACTCGCTGAACGGGGGATTCGCCGGATCGCCGTGACGGGCGACTCTGCCGGAGGCGATCTCGCGCTGGGGCTCGCCGCGCGCGTTGCGAACGACAAAGCGGTCTCCGCCAGATTGACGCTGGTGGGCGTGGCCGCGCTGTCGCCAGTGACCGATCTGACGCTCTCGGGCGCAACGTACGAGACACGGGCGGACGCTGATCCGCTTTTCACCCGCCCACAGGCGGCGGAACTGGTGCGAGCCTATCTGGGCAGCGCTGATCCTGAAGATCCGCTGGCGTCGCCGCTCTATGCGGAACTGTCCGGCTTGCCTCCCGTGCGCGTTCACGTTGGCCACGACGAAGTGCTGCTGGACGATTCACGCCGATTCGTCGAGCGTGCGATTGCCGCTGGTGTGGATGCCCAACTGGATATCTGGATGGGGATGCCGCATGGGTTTGCCGGCATCGTCGGGCGATTGAAGGCAGCGGACCAAACGCTGGACGCTGTCGGCAAGTTTCTTGGTGAAAGGCTGCAAGCCTGATCGCTTTCCTCGTGCTTACCATAGGGACGCGGGAAAAGTACCTGACGTTTCTGCCTACGGCTTCGCCAATTCAGCCAGACACGCCTTTTTGATGTCCTGCAACGCGGGGTCGCGGACCTTGGTCAGTGCCGCTCGAGCGCGCTTGATATACGCCGGAATATCTTTAACGGTGTCTTCGACGAAGGGCGCGGAGCAAACGCGGCTAACGCCTAGTACGGGCCCGTTATCAGGGTCGATGGCCTTTAGCACTGCCTTGGGATTCTTGGGGAGCGCGTAGGCCAGTCCGATTCCGAGATCTTCTGAATTTCCGTTGTCCAGCACAACAAGGCAAGTGTGAATGTGATATTGCGCTTATATTGCATTTCTATAAAAATTCGAAATTTAAATATTCTCATAAATCCGATTTTTTCTTGAAAATTCTGTTCTGTATGTATCTGTTCGGGTAGCACGCCAACATTCTTGAACGCGTATCGCAATCGCAGTTGAATGCAATCGGCATAGATCGCGCCCGCGCCGAGCGTCACCATTCCGGCAACGAAGAATATCCAACGGTCTAATCACGCACCAAATAGCCAATACGCTTAAAGCGCACCCCATATCACCTCGACCACCAAACTTCCACAGAAATAATTTCCGGAATTGTGGCGCCAGCCCGATGCTAATTGTCATAAATATTCGTATTATTTACTGACCAACTTGAGACAGGGTGTCAATGTCAGCGGCGTGCCTGGCGTATGTTTGGAACCGCACCGCACATTGGCCGCTCTGATGGTGTTCCCACATGGCACGAACGGCCCGTCAAACGACGTTGTTCGAAGACTGCCGCAAACCGTGGCGGTCCAGGCGGCGCCATCCGCCTGAGTACTCGGCAAGAAATAGAAAACGGCTGCCCATTCCCAGCCGCGGCATGGTCTGACGCCGCCCTTTGCTCGCCGCGCATTTTGCGCTGTACATATTGACTACACCGGGGGACCAACGTGAATGCCATTTCCTGCGATGTCCACCCTCCACCAGACGGCCCGAATTCCACGCGCGGCAACGCTCACGCTATGCGTGCTGGCTGTTGAGCCGACCTGAGCCGCGCGACGCGTCGTCTGATGAAGAACCCGTTCACGCCCGGCGCGGCGCCGGCGCGTGACGACTCCGGCCAGGTTGCACCTCGTGCGTCGTCCGACGAGGTGAAAGGGTTTCCGATACCGTGGATATCAAGCTCGACGAAACAGCCTGGGCAGGCAAGGAGCGATTACGTCTCGCGCTGATGGCGAATGCCAGCGCGGAGGTGATCGAGCGGCAACTCGTGCAGCCCGACGGCATGTGCATCACGATCGCCACGCGGATCCGCTCCGAGGCTGACCTGTCTGAGGCGTTCGGGAGCGATCCGCAACGCAACGCCTTGCGCGTGGCTTATCAGCGCGCGCAGGAATGCCACGACCGCTTGCAGCGCGATGATTCTGGAACGCGCGACGTGCCACCGCCTGCCGGTCTGAATGGGCTCGACGCGATTCGCGCGACCCGCAGCGAGCCGACTCTCGCGTGCCTCGCAACTGCGGTGCTGTCGCGGCGCAAGCTCGCGCCGGTGAAGTACATCTTCGCGTCGTACCAGTTGTCCGGCCGCGAGCAGGGGATTAGCTGGTGCTACTTCATGTCCGAGGGATGTTTTTCGCTGCTGCAGCAATTCGTGCAGCGGCGCTGGTACATGAACGATGTCTTTCTTGAGTATGCGCGCGCGCACAGCGCGCCTTCGTTCAGCGACCAGATCGAGATTCGCAGTGCCGGCCAGCGCCAGGCGTTCGAGGCTTTTGCCGCGGCAGGGTTCGCGGCGGGGGTGGTGTGGCCGGCCCGAACCGCGGGTGAGTCTTTCGTTGCCTACTTGCTGGTGGCGGGCACGGGCGATGCCGACGGCCGGCTTCAGTTGATGAAGAAGCGCCACGCGTTCAGGGTGCTCGCGGCCGAACTGGTGGAGTGGCGCGCCGAGGCGCGGGCGCGCTCGGCCACCGACGAGTACCGGCTCACACCGCGCGATCTCGAGGTGCTGCGTATGCTCAATCGCGGCATGGCGGCCGCGCCTATCGCGGAGGCTCTGGCGCTGTCCGCGAACCAGGTACACCGAAGGATTTATCCGGAGCTCGTGCAGAAACTACGGGTGCGCCACATCAGCGACGCGGCGGCTGCCGCGCGCAATCTGGGCGTGCTGGTGGGGAGCGCGATGCCGGACCGTACAGGCGGCAACGTCTCTTAGGTCAACCGCCACCTACAAATCAATGGGTAACTTTGTATTTATACGATGAATATGATTGATTCACTTCGCTGGCGTGGACCGGTCGGCGATCACGGCGCCAAACGCGGCACATTCTATTGACTTATTCACAATCAATAACTGGAGCAAGCATCCAGTCCAGCGGCGCGTAGCCTGCGCCGTATGGCGGGGGCGGACACGACATGCTCGTGATCGACACACATCCGGCGGGGCAGGCCGCAGTACTGCCACTGACCCAGCATTGCCGCGCGGACGACAACCCGATTGTCGTGCCGCCTGCGAGCCGCATCGCGTTGCTCGGACCTATGCGTATTGAGCGCGGCGATAGCGTCGTTGCGCTGAAGTATCACAAGTCGCGCGCGCTGCTCGCATGGCTGGTCTCGCAACCGGGGGCCGCGCATTCGCGCGACTGGCTCGCCGAATTGCTATGGCCGGGCGAGGAGCCGGGCAGTGGCAGGCGCAAGCTCAAACGTGTGCTGTTCGACGTGAAGGCGGCGCTCGGTGAAGCTTGCTTCGAGATTCATCGCGACCTGCTGAGCCTGAGACCCGATGCGTTGACGTGGGTGGATGTGCACGCGCTGTCGGCGGCAGTCGGCGAGCTTCCGCCCGACGACCGGCTCGCCGGGGCCGCGGCGCTTGCTCCGCTCGCGCAACTCGAAGCGCTGTCGCAAACGGCCGAACTCTATCGCGGCGAATTCCTCGCCGATATCCAGATCGACGACGCGGGCGAATTCGAGCGCTGGATGGAAGCGCGCCGCGTCGCCTACCGTTACGCAATTGCGCGCCTGCGCCGCTTCCTCGCCGCAGGGCTCGCGCAGCACGGCGAGTTCGTGCGCGCGGCGACGCATGCACGCCGCTTGACGGCCGACGAGCCTTGGGACGAATCCGGCTGGCAACTGCTGATCAGCATACTGATGCGCGACGGCCGCCGGGCCGAAGCGCGCGCCGAACTCGAACACTGCCGCGCCGCGCTCGACGCACCGCCGCATCGCGACACGCTTGCGCTCGTCGAAATGCCGGCCCGCGCGGTCGCGCCCATGTTCGCGCAGACGGCGGAGCGCCGCCTGATCACCGTTGCCTATTGCCAGCTCACGGTGCCGCGCTGCGACGATCCAGACGGCTGGGCCGCCGCGCTCGTTGCGCCGCGCAAGCGCTGCGAAGGGATCCTGCAGGCAGCCGGCGCCTTTGTCGTGCATGCGCCGGCCGGTGGCCTGTTCGCCTACTTCGGTTTCCCCGTCACGCATGAAGGCGCGGTTCGCCAGGCAGTGACCGCCGCGCTCACGTGCTGCGCGTCCGTAGGCGCAGAAGGTGGCTTACGCGAGCGGACCGGCGTCGCGATTTCGTTCGGTATCCATACCGGATTGACGCTCAGCGCGGTGCATGAGAACCAGCCGGATCTCGGTTGCAGGCTGACGCGCATCGTCGGCTTGCTGGCCAACAGCGCGCGCGCCGGTGAAGTGCTGATCAGCGACGCCACCGCGCGGTTGCTGCCGGAATGCGATTTTCGGGCCGTGCGGCAGGTATTCGTGAGCGATGCGTCCACGGGGGAACGCGTGGAAGCGCTGCTGGCGATGCCGCTCGACGCCATGCCGCCCGGTGACGAGCGCAACCCGCTGATCGGACGCGACGCGCAACTGACGCAACTGGACCAGGCGCTGCGCCAATGCGCCGAGCTGTCGATGCGCGCGCTCGTCATAACCGGCGACGCGGGGATGGGCAAGTCGTCGCTCGTCCGGCATTTCGTGAAGAGCCGGGGCCTCGACGCCGTCGAACTGCGCTGCCGCCCGGAATTCGCCGCGACGCCGTTTCATCCGTTCCGTCATTGGGTCCGCCGTCTCGCCAGGCCGCAAACCGCTCGCGCCGTGGCCGCCCGCGAGACGCTCAGCGAGAGCCTCGACACGCTCGCCAACGAGCTGCTGACGCTGCTCGAACCCGATTCACCGCAGATCGAAGCGCTGGTGAATCAGCTACTCATCCTGCTCGACGACACTGTGCCGGAAGGCGGCCTCATCTGTCTCGACGACGCGCAATGGGCCGATCCGGGCACCGCGCAAGTGATCGCACGCCTGATGGAAGCGCCTTTGCATCATCGTTTGCCCGTGATCGTCGGGCGCGACGATTTCGCCGCGCCGTGGATGGCCACGACCGCCGTCGCGCGAATCCAGGTGAAGCCGCTGTCGCCCGAGGCCAGCCTGGAGTTGCTCGCCGTGCTGACACAGGGCGCCGCGCTCGAAACGGATACGGAGGCGCTCATCGCGCAACGCGCGGACGGCGTGCCGCTCTATCTGATGGCGCTCGCCGAAGCGGCAGCCGACGTGGAGCGCGAATCGGCCCATGTGGTTCCGCCATGCCTGCATGAATTGCTGATGGGACGCATCGACGCCGTGGGCGTCGCCAAACCGCTCGCTCAGTTCGCGGCGGCCAGCGGCCGCGACTTCACCGTGCCGTTGCTCGCCGAGGTGGCGGGCTGCAGCGCCGCCGAGATCGAGCCGCTTCTCACCACGTTGCTGCAGGCACGGCTGATCGTCGCGACGGGCGCCGGCTGTTATGCGTTCCGTCATCCGATGCTGCGCGAAGCGGCGTATCAGTCGCTCTCGCGCGAGCGGCGGCAATGGGTGCATCAGCGCGTCGCCGGCGCGCGGCTCGCACTGGAAGGTAAAACAGCCTGAAATCCGTTGCCGGCAAGCACGGGAACGTTTCGGAAACGCGGTCTTCCCATGATGATGGCAACTCGCTGAAATGCGGCGCCAAGGCGCCTCGCTCAGCGAGTCGCAAGCATGGGGGCGTTGCGCATCGCACGCAAAAGACACAACAAGGACCGTCCGGGTTTCCATCCAATGCCACTTTTCCTGTGCAGGACGACGACACGCTTTCACGTGTTGCATCGCACAGCCTTGCTGACGGCTGGCCTGTGCGCCGCATCCACGGGATTCGCGCAGACGCCGCCCACTTCCGGTCAGCTGATGGAGGCGACCAAGCCGCAGCCCCAGGTGCCGCCGGCCGATCCCAACGTGATCGTGAAGCCGCCGGAGGCGCCGCCCGCGCCGAAGGTGGAAGCCCCCGATTTGCGCTTCACGCCGCAAGGCTTCCGCTTTACCGGCAACACGGTGATCTCCAGCGAAGAGCTGACCGCCTTGCTCGCGCCGTATGCGTTTCACGAAGTCGACCTCGACGGCCTGAATGAGATCGTCGACAAGGTAAAGGCCTTCTATCGCCAGCGCGGCTACTTTCTCGCGGTGGCCTTTCTGCCGAAGCAGAATATTTCGGATGGCGTAGTAACCATCGGCATTCTCGAGGGAAGGCTGGGCAAGATCACGGTCAAGCATCCGTATCCGGCGAACGCGCTCGTCACCGAGGATCAGGTGCTGGGCATGCTGCACGCGCGCCTGAAAGAAGGCGACATCATCACGGAGCAGTCGGTTGAAACACCGCTGCTGCTGATTCGCGATCTGCCCGGCGCGGTGATCCGTTCCACGCTCAATCGCGGCGCACAGGTGGGCACGGCCGATCTCGAAGTGGAAGTGTTGCCCGAGAGGCCGAAGCGGATCACCGGCGACGTCGAGGTGGACAACTACGGCAATCGCTATGCGGGTGCGTACCGGCTGGGCGTAAAGAGCAGTCTGGTGAGTCCGCTCGGCATTGGCGACCTGCTGTCGGTGCAGGGCTTCATTACCAACCAGAACCTGACGGACTTCGGCGACGTTAGCTATCTCGTGCCGGTGGGGCATCTCGGCACGCGGGTCGGCGTCGACTACGGGCGGCTCAATTATTCACTCGGCAAGGAGTTCGCCGATCTGAACGCGCGCGGCACGGCGGACGTGGTCAACCTGTTCGTGCTTCACCCGATCGAGCGCAGCAAGGACGTCAACCTGTTCGCCCAGGTCGGGCTGACCTACGAAAAGCTCGACGACGTGCAGAGCAACGCACCGGTGCAGCAGAAGAACATTGCCGGCATCAAGGCGCAGGTGAACGGCGATTCGCGCGGTACAGGCTTCGTCAACGTCTTCACCGCGGGTGTGATGTTCGGCACGCTCAGTTTCGGCAGCGACGCCGAAAAGGCCGACGACTCCAGCGTGAACGGCTACCACACGCAGGGCTTCTTCACGAAGTTCTACGGCGACTACGAGCGGCTTCAGCAGCTTGCGCCGAATGTCGCGCTGTTTTTCTCCCTATCAGGCCAGGCCGCGACGAAGAACCTGACCGCCGCGGAGAAGTTTTCGCTAGGTGGTGCCAATCGGGTGCGTGGCTATCCCGAAGTCGAGGCGCTCGGCGACGACGGCTTCGCCAGCACGCTTGAGTTGCGCTACACGGTGCCGGGTGTGCATTTCGCCGGGGGCGGTCTGGTGCTGACGGGCTTCTTCGACTTCGGCTACATCCTCGCGAACGCGAAGCCGGGCGATGCGCCGCAACTCGATGCAGGGCAGCCGAACAGCGAGCGCCTGCTCAGTTACGGCGTCGGCCTGAACTTCGGCGAGCCGAACAAGTACTTGTTCCGCACCAGCATCGCCTGGCGCGGCGGCAGGAAACCGACCTCCGACACGCATGACAACGTGCCGAGAGTCTGGGTGCAGTACGTGCAGTTCTTTTGATGCAGGCCCAATGGGCCTGTAGCTGGGGGAAACCGGATGCTGGGTGATAACGGACCGGTGCGCCGTTCCGACCGCTTCTGTGGAGCAAGCCGCCACCGCGCGAGGACCGCCTCGACGGCGCTGCTGCTGCTTGCGTGCGTGCAGTTGCTGGTCGCTTCGGCCGGCTTCGCACAGAGCTTGCCCACGGGCGGAAAAGTCGTCTCGGGCAGCGCGACGGTAACGCAGCCCAACGGCCAGCAACTGCTGATCAACCAGGGCAGCAACAACGCGATCATCAACTGGACGAGCTTTTCGATCGGTCACGGCAATAGCGTCACGTTCGTGCAACCGGGGGCGAATTCCGTGGCGCTCAATCGCGTGATTGGCGCGTCGCCGTCGGCGATCTACGGCAGCCTGAGCGCAAACGGCAAAGTCTTTCTGGTGAATCCCGCGGGCGTGCTGTTCGCGCCGGGGGCATCGGTCAACACGGGCAGTTTCGTGGCGTCCACGCTCGGCATTTCCGACAGCAATTTTCTGGCCGGCCGCTACACATTCCAGAACGGCGGCGCGGCGGGCGGCATCGTCAATCAGGGCAGCGTGAACGCGCGTGACGGCGCCGTGGTGTTCATCGCTCCGCAGATCGTCAACGCGGGCAGCATCCGCGCGACCTCGGGCGTGGCGCTCGCGGCGGGCGACCGCGTCAGCATGACGCTCGACGCCGACAGTCCGCTCCTCCTGAGCGTCGATGCGAGTGCGCTCAAGGCAAGCATCGTCAATAGCGGGACCATCTTCTCCGGCGGCCCGGTGATGCTGAGCGCTCAGGCGCGCGACAGCGCACTCGACACCGTGATCAACAGCAGCGGCGTGATACGCGCGGCATCGATCAGTTCGGATGGCGAAGATATTCAGCTCAACGGCGGCGCGCAAGGCATCGTGTCGTTGAGCGGCACGCTCGATGCGAGTGGCTCGGGTGCGCACGGCCATGGCGGCAGCATCGCGGTGAGCGGCGATCAGTTGACGCTCGCCGGCACGGCGCGGCTCGATGCGTCGGGCGCGGCCGGCGGGGGCACGATTCTCGTCGGCGGGGCGGCGCACGGCGCGGGGCCGTTGCAGAATGCGTCGACCACCACCATCGCGCAAGGGGCGGTGCTCGATGCCAGCGCCACCGGCCAGGGCAACGGCGGGCAGGTCGTGGTCTGGTCCAATGACAGCACGCGCTTTGCCGGACAGATCGTCGCGCGCGGCGGCGCGGACGGCGGCAATGGCGGTAACGCGGAAGTATCGAGCAAGGGCGCGCTGATCTTCGAGGGCACGGCGGATCTAAGCGCGTCTGATGGCCGGCGCGGCACGCTGCTGCTCGACCCGGACGATCTGTGCATCGTCTCGGCGGCCGACGCCACTTGCGGTGCTGCGGCGACGGGCACCGGCACGGGCGGCGCGACCTTCAACAGCGCAGGCGGCTCCTACGTGCTGTCGTCGACACTGGCGACGCTTTCGACAACGGCCAATCTGGTGCTGCAAGCCACCCACGACATCATCTTCAAGACGAACCTGTCGCTCGCGGCGTCGACTTCGGCGTCGAACGGATCGATCCAGATCACGGCGGGCAACGCGATTCAGATGAACGGCAATTCGCTCTCTACCAGCGGCGGCAATATCCTGATGACGGCCGGCTCGGGCGGCATGACGCTGGGCAATCTGACGGCCGGTTCGGGGACGATCACGATGGGCCTGACGGATGCGAACGGGGTTATTACGCAGACGGCCGGCACGTCGATTTCGGGGGCAAGCACGCTGGTGTTCAACGGTGGGACGTTGCAGTTGAGCCAGGCGAACAGTTATAGCGGCGGGACGACGGTGCAGGGCGGAACGCTGGCTTTGAGCGGCAGCGGCACCGCGGGCGCGGCGGGTGGCGCGATCACGGTCGATGCCGGTGGGGCGCTCGATGTGCAGAACACGCTTCCCAATGCGGTGACGCTCGCAGGCGGCACGCTGGAGACAACTACAGGCAACGGCTTCGTGAATGGCGCGGTGACGTTGAATGGCAGCAGCACACTCGCGGCGGGCAGCACTGGCGTGCTGACGGTAAACGGCGATGTGGGCGGCAGCGCGGGATCGGGCGGATTGAATGTGGGCGGCACGGGCACGGTGGTGCTGACCGGGACGAATTCCTATACCGGCGGCACGACGCTCGCAAGCGGCAGCACGCTGAGCGGCAATACGGACAGCCTGATCGGCAACTTCACGAACAACGGTACGCTGGTTTTCAATCAGTCCTCGAACGGCGGCTACAGCGGCACGATCACCGGCACAGGCTCGGTCGTGAAACAGAACACCGGCACGCTCACGCTGAGCGCGGCACAGAGCTATACCGGTGGCACGAACGTCGTAGGCGGCGTATTGCAAGGTGACAGCAGCAGCCTGCAAGGCAACATCACGCTCACGGGCGCAACGGGACTGGTGTTCGATCAGTCCTCAAACGGCACGTTCAGCGGCGCGATTGGTGGCACCGGCGCCGTCACGAAACAGAACACCGGCACACTGACTTTCGACACCGCGCAGATTTACACCGGCGCCACGAACGTGACAGGCGGAACGCTAGCCTTGACCAGCAGCGGAACAGCCGGTACCGCGGCGAGCGCGATCAGCATCGGCAGTGGCGCGGCGCTGGATGTGCAGAACACGCTTCCAAATGCGGTGACGCTGTCGGGCGGCACGCTGGAGACAACGACGGGCAACGGCGTCGTGAATGGCACGGTGACGTTGAATGGCAGCAGCACGCTCGCGGCGGGCAGCACCGGCGTGCTGACGGTGAACGGCGTTGTGGGCGGCAGTGCGGGATCGGGCGGATTGAATGTGGGCGGCACGGGCACGGTGGTGCTGACCGGGACGAATTCCTATACCGGCGGCACGACGCTCGCAAGCGGCAGCACGCTGAGCGGCAATACGAACAGCCTGATCGGCAACTTCACGAACAACGGCACGCTGGTTTTCAATCAGTCCTCGAACGGCGGATACAGCGGCACGATCACCGGCACCGGCTCGGTCGTGAAGCAGAACACCGGCACGCTCACGCTGAGCGCGGCACAGAGCTATACCGGTGGCACGAACGTCGTCGGCGGCGTATTGCAGGGCGACAGCAGCAGCCTGCAAGGCAACATCACGCTCACTGGCGCAACGGGACTGGTGTTCGATCAGGCCTCGAACGGCACGTTCAGCGGCGCGATTGGCGGCGCCGGCACCGTCACGAAACAGAACACCGGCACACTGACCTTAGACACCGCGCAGATTTACACGGGCGCCACGAACGTGACAGGCGGAACGCTCGCGCTGACCAGCAGCGGAACAGCCGGTACCGCGGCGAGCGCGATTAGCGTCGGCAGTGGCGCGGCGCTGGATGTGCGGAACACGCTTCCCAATGCGGTGACGCTCGCGGGCGGCACGCTGGAGACAACGACAGGCCACGGCTTCGTGAATGGCACGGTGACGTTGAATGGCGGCAATACGTTCTCGGTGGCGAACAACGCGACGCTGACCGTGAATGGTGTCGTCGGCGACGGCACGACGGCGGGGGTGCTGGCTGTGAACGGCACGGGTACGGTGGCGCTCACCGGCCCTAACACATACAGCGGCGGCACGAACGTCAATGGCGGCACATTGGCGCTGACCGGCAGCGGCACAGCGGGAGCATCGAGTGGCGCCATCACGGTTGGCATCGGCGCGGCGCTGGACGTGCAGAACACGCTGGCCAATGCGGTGACGCTGTCGGGTGGGACGCTGGAGACGACGACAGGCAGCGGCGTCGTGAATGGAGCGGTGACGCTGAATGGCGGCAATACGTTCTCGGTGGCGAACAACGCAACGTTGACAGTCAACGGCATCGTCAGCGATGGCACGACAGCAGGTGCGCTAACAGTCGTCGGCGTGGGTACGGTGGCGCTAACCGGTCTCAACTCCTATAGCGCCGGCACGAACGTCAACGGCGGGACACTGGCGTTAAGCGGCAACGGCACGGCGGGTGCGCCGGGCGGGGCGGTTGCGGTGGCTAGCGGCGCGGCGCTGGATGTGCAGAACACGCTGGCCAATGCGGTGACGTTGTCTGGCGGCACCCTGGAGACAACGACCGGCAACGGCGTAGTCAACGGAGCGGTTGCATTGAACGGCAGCAGCACGTTCGCGGCGGGCAACGGCGCGGTGTTGACGGTGAATGGCGTCGTGAGCGGCAGCACGCCATCGAGCGGACTGAACGTGAGTGGTACCGGCAAGGTGGTGCTGAACGGCTTGAACACCTATACCGGTGACACAACGCTCGCGAGCGGCAGCACGCTCCAAGGCAATACGGGCAGCCTGAGCGGTACCGTTACGAACAACGGCACGCTGGTTTTCAATCAGGCATCGAACGACACGTTCAACGGCACGATCAGCGGCACCGGTGCGGTCACGAAGCAGAACGCTGGCACACTGACCTTCAACACCGCGCAGGGCTATAGCGGCGGCACGGCGATCACAGGCGGCACGCTGGCTGTCACGGGCGCGGGGACTGCGGGTACAGCGGGCGGTTCGATTAACGTCGGCAGTGGCGCAGCGCTAGATGTGCAGAACACGCTCCCCAACGCCGTGACGCTCGCAGGCGGCACGCTGGAGACAACGACCGGCAGCGGCGTCGTGAATGGCGCGGTGACGTTGAACGGCAGCAGCGCGTTCGCAACGGGCAGCGGTGCTGTGCTGACGGTGAACGGCAACGTGAGCGGCAGCACGCCGTCGAGTGGTCTGAACGTGAGCGGTACCGGCACGGTGGTGCTGACCGGGTTGAACACCTATAGCGGTGGCACGACACTCGCGGGCGGCACGCTGCAAGGCAACACGAACAGCCTGCAGGGCGTCATTACGAACAACGCGTCGCTGGTATTCGATCAGGCCTCGAATGGCACGTTCATCGGAGCGATTGGCGGCAGCGGTACGGTCACGAAACAGAATGCGGGCACCCTGACTTTCGACACCGCGCAGAATTACAGCGGCGGCACAACCATCACCGGCGGCACGCTGGCGGTCACGGGCGCGGGCACGGCGGGCGCTGCAGGCGGATCGATCAACGTTGGCGGCAGCAGCACCTTGGACGTGCAGACCACTCTCGCCAACGCAGTGAATCTCGCGGGCGGCACACTGGAGACAACCACCGGCAGCGGCGTAGTGAATGGCGCTGTGACGCTGAACGGCAGCAGCACGTTCTCGACGGGCAGCGGCGCGGTGTTGACGGTGAACGGCATCGTTAGCGGCAGCACGCCGTCGAGCGGATTGAACGTGACTGGTACCGGCACGGTAGTGCTGACTGGCCTGAACGCCTATGGCGGCGGCACGACGCTTGCAGGCGGCACATTGCAAGGCAACACGAACAGTCTGCAGGGCATCATCACGAACAACGCGTCGCTGGTTTTCGATCAGGCGACGAACGGTACCTTCAGTGGCGCGATCAGCGGCAGCGGTACGGTCACGAAGCAGAACGCGGGGACCCTGACTTTCAACAGCGCGCAGAACTACAGCGGCGGCACCGCCATCACTGGCGGCACGCTGGCGGTCACGGGCGCGGGCACGGCGGGCACAGCGAGCGGTTCGATCAGCGTCGGCAGCGGCGGTGCGCTGGACGTGCAGACCACACTGGCGAACGCGATGACGCTGTCGGGCGGCACATTGGAAACCACGACCGGCACCGGAGTGGTCAATGGATCCGTGACATTGAACGGCAGCGGCACGTTCTCAGCGAGCAGTGGCGCCGTGCTGGCTGTGAACGGCGTGGTAAGCGGTGCGACGCCATCGAGCGGACTGAACGTGAGTGGTGCCGGCACTGTGGTGCTGAACGGACTGAACACCTATGCCGGCGGCACGACACTCGCAAGCGGCGGCACGCTGCAAGGCAACACCGCCAGTCTGCACGGCGGCATCGCGAACAGCGGGTCGCTGATATTCAATCAGGCGGCTAACGGCACATTCAGCGGCACGATCAGCGGCAACGGCACGGTCACGAAAGTGAACACCGGCACGCTGACCTTCGACACCGGGCAAAGCTATGGCGGCGGCACGGATATCACAGGCGGCACCCTGGCCGTCACAGGTGCGGGCACCGCGGGCAAATCGACCGGCGCGATCAACGTCGGCGGTGGCAGCACGCTGGACGTGCAGACCACGCTCCCCAACGCCGTGAACCTGGCGGGCGGCACGCTCGCGACCACCACCGGGAACGGTGTCGTCAACGGTGCAGTCGCGCTGAACGGCGGCGGCACTTTCGCGACGGGTAGCGGTGCTGTGCTGACCGTGAATGGCAACGTGAGCGGCGTGACGCCATCGAGCGGACTGAACGTGAGCGGCACCGGCATCGTGGTGCTGACCGGATTGAACACCTATCGCGGTGGCACGGCACTCGCGGGCGGCACCCTGGAGGGCGACACGAACAGCCTGCAGGGCGTCATTTCGAACGGCGCATCGCTGGTATTCAATCAGGCCGCGAACGGCACGTTCAACGGCACGATAAACGGCGCGGGTACGGTCACAAAGCTGAACACCGGCACGCTGACCTTCGACACCGCGCAAAACTATAGCGGTGGCACGGCTATCGCGGGCGGCACGCTGGCGGTCACGGGCGCGGGTTCGGCGGGCGCAGCGAGCGGTTCGATCAACGTTGGTAGCGGCGCCGCGCTGGACGTGCGGACCATACTCCCCAACGCAGTGAATCTCGCGGGCGGCACACTGGAGACAACGAGCGGCAGCGGCACTGTTAACGGCGCCGTGACGCTGAACGGCAGCAGCACGTTTTCGACGGGCAGCGGCGCGGTGCTGGCGGTGAATGGTGTGGTAAGTGGCAGCACGCCGTCGAGCGGACTGAACGTGAACGGCACGGGCACGGTGGTGCTGACGGGCCTGAACACCTATGGCGGCGGCACGACGCTTGCAAGCGGCACGTTGCAAGGCAACAGCGGCAGTCTGCATGGCGCTATCGCCAACAGCGCATTGCTGGTTTTCAATCAGGCCTCGAATGGCACCTTCGGCGGCACAATCAGCGGCAATGGCGCGGTCGTGAAGCAGAACCTCGGCACGCTCACGCTGAGCACGCCGCAGAGCTACACCGGCGGCACATCTGTCACCGGCGGCGTGTTGCAGGGTAACAGCAGCAGCCTGCAAGGCAACATCAACCTCGCTGGCGCGACGGGGCTGGTGTTCGACCAGGCATCGGCCGGCACATTCAATGGACAGATCAGCGGCGCCGGCACCGTCACCAAGCAGAACACAGGCACGCTGACTTTCAACACCGCGCAAAACTATGGCGGCGGCACGGACATCACGGGCGGAACGCTGGCCTTAACGGGCGCCGGCACGGCGGGCACATCGAGCGGTGCGGTGAACGTCGGCGGCGGCGCCGCCCTGAATGTGCAGACCACGCTTCCCAACGCGGTGAATCTCGCGGGCGGCACACTGGAGACCACGAGCGGCAGCGGCACCGTCAATGGTCCGGTGACGTTATACGGCAGTGGCGCCTTCGCAACCGGAAGCGGCGCGACGCTGGCGGTCAACGGCGCGATCGCCGACGGCACGCCGCACAGCGCCTTGACGGTCGCAGGCACGGGCCTCGTCACGCTGACCGGCGTGAACACCTACAGCGGCGGCACGGCGCTTACGGGTGGCACGCTGCAAGGCAACACGAATAGTCTGCAGGGGGCTATCGCAAACAGTGCATCGCTGATATTCAATCAAGCCTCGAACGGCGCGTTCAGCGGCACGATAAGCGGAACAGGGTCGGTCACCAAGCAGAACACGGGCGCACTGACCTTCAACACCGCGCAGCTTTACACCGGCGGCACGCGCGTCACGGGCGGAACACTCACCGTGACAAACGGCGGCACAGCGGGCGGCGCGACAAGTGCGATCACCGTCGGCAACGGCGCGGCGCTGGATGTGCAGAACACGCTTCCAAATGCGGTCACGCTGGCAGGCGGCACGCTCGAAACCACCAGCGGCGCCGGTGCGGTGAATGGACCCGTTACCGTCGGCGCGGGCGGTGGCGCATCGCTCTCCGCGGGTGCCAACGCCTCGCTTACCGTCAACGGCGCGATCGGCGACGACGGCACCGGTCAGGCGCTGAGCAAGCAGGGCACGGGCCTTGTCACGTTCAACGGCGCCAACAGTTACCGGGGGGGCACATCGGTTCAGGCCGGCACACTCGCGCTCGGCGCCGCGAGTTCGCTCGGCAGCGGCGTGGCGACAGTCGACGGCGGCGCGACACTGCGCCTGAACGGCACCACGCTGAGCACCAACCTGAGCCTGCTGGATGGCAGCACGCTCGCCACGACAGGCAGCGTAAACGCGCTGACCGGCACGCTCAACGTGCGCAGCGCCACCTTCGACATCGGCGCCGGATCGACGCTCAACGCCGGCAGCGCATTCAACCATTTCACCGGCACGACGACACTCACGGGCGGCGGCTCGCTCAATCTGCGGGCGGACTCGGGTGGCATTCAGCTCGGTGCCACCAATCTCGCGAACCTGAGCCTGCAGTCGGATGGCGCCGTCACGCAGGCGGCGGCCGCCACGATCAGCGGCACCACCTCCATCGCCACGACCGGCAATGCGCCGATTACGCTCGATGCGGCCAACCAGTTCGGCGGCGCGCTGCAACTGAGCGGCGGCCCGGCGAGCATCAACAGCGTCGGCGCGCTGACGTTCGGCACATCCAGTGTCGCATCGCTGAACGTGAGCGCCGGCGGCGACATCACCCAGACCGGGGTGCTCGCCGTGGCGGGGGCGAGCAACTTCAGTACGCCGAATGGAAATCTCAGCCTCGGTCTGGCCAATACCTTCGGCAGCCTCGTGAACGTTAGCGCCGCCGGCGGCTCGCTCAATAGCGCGCAAGACCTCGCGGTGACACTGTCCACGCCGGGGACGATGAACGTCATGGCCGGCGGCGCGCTGACCCTGTCCGGCACAGCCGGTACGCTGTCTACGACCAGCGGCGGCGCGACCACCTTCGGCGGCACGCAAGTCGGCAACGCGCTCACGATCGTCGCGGGCGACCAGGTCACGACATCGTCCGGTGCATCGGTGAGCGCGCGCACCATCACGATGACGCTGCCCGATACCCGTAACATCGGCGCACTACGGCCCGGCGAATTTGCGCTTTCCAATGTCGACAAGCTGACGCTGCTGTCCGGTCACGATGCATTCTTCCTGCTTCCGGCCGGCCAGCAGACGCGTTTCACGATCGGCACACAGGTCGGCTGCGCGCGCGTCAACATGGGCCCATGCATCGGCAACGAAGCGCTCGTCTCGGCGGTCTCGTCGGTGCAGTCAGGTATTCAGCAGACCGTCATCAATCAGATGCACGAGGAAGACGAGTTCACGCTCAAGGTGAAATACGGTTTCGCCGGCGACTTGCAGCAGGTCCAGACCTATCCGCACGAGGGCGATCTGGAAGTGCGCCAGCCCGAGACTTGCCAGCTCGCCGACCACGCCGTCGCCGAAGCCCACGGCGAAAGCGTCCGTTTGCGGGCGCGGGAGGCTTGCCCTTGAAGCGATTAAACCCACGCGCGTTGCCCGCCGCCGTGCTGGCCGGTGTCTGCATCACCGCCGGGGCGCAGCAAACGTGTCTGCCCGATTATCAGATGCCGCCACCGCCGCCGCACGCGCACAGGACCAGCGCGCCGCGCGCGCCGCTCGCGCACCTGGACGATCCGCGCTGCGCGGCGCAACCCAATGCGGGATTGGACCGGCTGGCGGCCTATCACTGCGCGCAGCTTTACGACGCCGCCGGCAGGCTCGAAGAAGCGCTCGGCTGGTACAGCGTCGCCGCGGAAGACGGCTATGGTCCCGCGCAAAAGCGTCTTGGCAATCTGTATGGAGGAGAGGGCGAAGTCGAGCGCGATTACGCCCGCGCGGTGTACTGGCAACGCCGGGCGCGGGAGTCGGGCGAATCGATCGATTTGCCGCACGTTTTCATGGGGAGCGCGCCGCCTTGAGCGGGAGCAGCAATGGAAGAGCTACAACAACTCGGCAGATATCAGATCCGGCGCGTGCTGGGACGCGGCGCGATGGGCGTCGTGTACGAGGGCGTCGATCCGAAGCTGAACCGGCCGGTCGCGATCAAGACCATTCTCAAGAGCCAGCTCGCCGATCCGGAGATGGCCGCGGAATATCAGGTGCGTTTCGAGCGCGAAGCGCAGGCCGTCGCGCGGCTGAATCATCCGCATATCGTCGGGGTGTTCGACTTCGGCGAAGAGAACAACGTCGCCTACATCGTCATGGAGCTGATTCGCGGCGAAGAGCTGAAGGCCTATTTCGACAAGGGCACGGCATTCGCCGTGAAGGACGCCGTGCGCATGACCGGCGAGCTGCTCGACGCGCTCGGCTATGCGCACGAGCAGGGCATCGTGCATCGCGACGTCAAGCCGGCCAACGTGATGCTCGATGCGCAATTGCGCGTCAAGCTGCCGGACTTCGGCGTCGCGCGCCTGTCGGACACCGGCAGCGATGGCACGCAGGCCGGCACGATGGTCGGCACACCTAGCTATATGTCGCCCGAGCAGGCGATGGGCAACCCGGTCGGCCCGCGTTCGGACATCTTCGCGGCGGGTATCGTGCTGTATCAGTTGCTGACGATGAAGCGGCCCTTCGTCGGCGATGGTCACTGGGCGGTGCAGCGGCAGATCATTCAGGACGATCCGGTTCCGCCGTCCGTGCAGAATCCGGCGCTCGATCCGGTGTTCGATGCGATCGTGTTCCGCGCCCTCGCGAAGAATCCCGAGGAACGGTATCCCTATGCGCGCGCCTTCAAGGAAGACCTGCAGCGCGCGCTCGCGGGCCAGGCCATCGACGAAGACGAAGCCACCATGCTGGCGGTCGCCGCGGCGCGCGCGCGGCCGCCTGGAGAAACCGGAGCGGCACGCGGCATACGCACCGCGAACGATTCGAGCGCGGTTGAGATCGAGTTCTGGAAGACGATCAAGGACAGCAACGACCCCGACGAATTCGAACTGTATATCGCGAAGTTTCCAAACGGGACCTATGCGGATCTGGCGCGGCGCAAGCTGGCGAAGCTCAATGGCGACGATTCGGCGGCATCGCGCACGGGGACTGGGCGCGATGCCGGGGGGGATGCGGGTACGCGGATCGCGTCGGGAGGGACGGGTGCGGCGGCAGGTTCCGCTGGGGGCGCGCCGGTCGAGAAGAGGCCCGGCAGGGGTGGCCTGATTGCCGTGGCGGCGTCGGCGGTTGTGCTGGCGGTGGGCGGCGGGGCGTATTTCATGCTTCGGCAGGGGACGTCCGGGCAGGCGGCCGGTGGCGGGACGGTGGCGCAGGTGTCGCCGCAGGGCGTGGTGAATCCGGCTTCGGGTGCTGCGGCCAGGCCAGAGAGCGCGTCATTGCCGCAGGAAGCCATCGCGCGAACGCAGACCTCTGCGGCGAGCGGCGCGAATGCGGCCAGCGCGACGAGTGTGGCGAACGCGGCCAGCGCTGCGAACCCGGCGAGCACGCCAGGTTCCACCGCTGCCGCCCAACGCGAAGCGGCTCGTCAGAAAGCCGCGTCCGCGGCCGAAGTGGATCGCCGCGCGCGCGAGGCGCTGGCGAAAAATCGCGGTGCCGATACCGTTGCCAACACGGGCAAATCGGCGAAACCGACCGCCGCGTCAACGGTGGCGTCCGTCGCCGCGTCGAACACGCGTGCGGCGACGCAAACTGCGGTACAACCCGCACCATCGCAGCCAGCGCAGCCGGTAGCGAAATCGGCCGCACCCGTCTCCGCACCCGTGAGCAATGCAGCGGCGCCACACGCAGCCTCAGCACCGGCGTCGACCCAGGCGGCAACGCCGTCAGCAGCGCCTTCGACATCCGCGCCGGCGCTCGCCGCCAAACCCGCCGACACCTCTCCGCCACCCGAACCCAAAGTGGCGCCGGCCGATCTGCTCGCGCAGGCCGCGAAGCTGCAGAACGAGGGCAAGCTCACCGACGCGGTTCGACTCTACAAACGTGCCGCTCGCAATGGCAGCGGCCAGGCTGCGAAACAGCTGGGCGATATCTATGGAAACGGCTCGGGCGACGTGCCGCGCGATTACGCGGAGTCGATCCGCTGGTACAACGTTGCGCGCACGGCGGGTGTGGACGTGCCGGATGTGAGCAAGCGGTAGAGGCTTGCGGCTTGCGTCCGGGCACGTCCTGCCTAGCGTGAGGTGTGATTCTCAAATCGATCAGGCATTGTCGTAATGGGCGACCGTTCTACGCCGTCTGCTTCTTCCTGGAGTCCCACATTTCAGTTTCACTCTTCACCTCCTGGCAGTTGTACACTTCCCACGCCGGAATCGGGAAACCGAGTTTTGCAGCCCACGACGTGGATGGGATGCCCGCGATGCTTGCAATCGCCTGTACCCAAGTTCCACAACTCTGACCGCCGAAGCTACCGATCAGGTTGAACTTCGGAGTGAGGTCCGCGTTCTTCCATTGTTTTTTTGCTTCTTCAAACGCCTTCCATCCCTCGCTGAAGTCGACCTTCCAGCTTCGATACTGTGCACCTTTCATAAAGTCTGATTCGGTGGCAGCGAGTTCGGATGCCGCAAACTCGGGTCCTCGACTGGTGCCGTCTGAATGCTTCGGCACCATTGCTCTTAGTCTCTCGATCCTGCCGTCCACGACATTCCAGGCGGATCCCGTGAGACCCAGTTCATGTGGAGCGGCAGATTGCCCGCGCACGGGGTAGAGATGGAACGCCTTGTGTTTGCGATAGCTAGCAGTGGATTCGAACCCGTGTCCCCATTCGAAAACGATAACTTGGTGTCCCAACACAAACGTGCCTTGGGAAACAATGGTAATCACCATTTCCCCGGGTTTTAGTGGATAGCCAGTGTAACGGCTGCGAAGACCGGTATCGGGGCCGTCTTTCCATGCAAGATCCGGATCAAGTTCCACTGCGGTGGGCATGAGTACCTCCTGACTGAGATTTAACCTCAGCGTCCCGGTCGGGGCGCCGGCCTTGGGTCGTGGCGTCGGCCAATTTGGTGTATGGAAAGGGTAAGCATGGCCGATCTGCGCTGCGTCAAGCTTCGTCGCGCTGGGTACCCGACTCGCAGGATAGAAAGTGCACGTTGCCATGACGTTTCCGCTCGCTTGAGCGTGACGCATCAAGGGTGTTTTGCTCGACCGAGGTAAGGCCGCTGTGTTTGGTGACACCACGAGTGGCATTCGTTCAGTCTGGTGCTGAATCCTACGAGAGGGCGTTTTGCAAGGTACGTCACGGAAACGTTTGGGAAACGCATCCTCTCAATAATTCACCCCACAATCCTACCAAGGGGTGAACGTGTTCGACGCCGATTCAATCCTCACTGAGTTGTCCGCGGACGCGCCTTGCGGCAGCAACCTCGAATACGACCCCGCGTTCCTCGCCTTGGAGGAACTCGCGAAGGGCAAGGAAGAGGCGCAGTTCGGCGCGACCGTGATCGCCGGCGAGCCGCCTGACTGGAAAGCGATACGCAAGGCGTGCGTGGAACTCTTCACGCGCACGCGTGACCTGCGTATCGCCATCCACCTCACTCGCGCGCTGCTCGAAACCGAAGGTATAGCCGGCTTCGCCGGTGGCCTCGTCGTCGTCGACCGTCTGCTCGACGAACAATGGGACCATCTTCATCCGCCACTCGATCCGGACGACGACAACGATCCGACCATGCGCGTCAACGCGCTCTCGACGCTGATCGATCCCTCCGCCGTGCTGCTCAAGCTCAAGACCGCGCCGCTCGTCGATGCGGGTCCGGCGGGACGCGTCAGCCTGCGCGACATCGAAATCGCCAACGGCGAAATACCGGCGCCCCAGGGCGAAGAAGCGCCGACCATGACCGCGATTGAAGGCATCTTCATGAACGTCGAACTCGACGTGCTGCAACGGTCCACGGCCGTGCTCGAAGAAGCCTGCACGCGCATCGACCATATCGAGTCGCAATTGACGCAGCGTGTCGGCGCCGCGAAAGCGATCGATCTCAGCGATCTCGCCAAACTCCTCAAACGCGCGCGCGATTTCGCGGCGCAGCGATTGCAGCGCCGCGTGCCTCAGGCATCGGAAGAGACGCCTGCCGACACCGGCGATGCGACCGGCGCGGCAGTCGAGGGCGGCGCCGTCGCCGCCGCGCGCAAAGACGAAATCACCGGCCGTGAAGACGTCACGCGCCTGCTCGACAAACTGTGCGCGTACTACGAGCGCTATGAACCGTCGAGCCCCGTGCCCCTGATGCTGCTGCGCGCGCGGCGCCTCGCGACGATGAGTTTCCTCGAAATCGTCGTCGAACTCGCGCCGGAAAGCATCGCGTCCGTCCGCCATGCCGGCGGCATTCCCTCGGAGTAATCCCAGCAACCCCTCGTAAGCGGAGAGTCATCGTGGCCAAGGAAAGCAGTCAGAAATTCATCGCTCGAAACCGGGCGCCGCGCGTCCAGATCGAGTATGACGTCGAGGTGTACGGCTCGCAGAAGAAGGTGCAGATTCCGTTCGTGATGGGCGTGCTCGCGGCCCTGTCGGGGCGGCCGGCCGATCCGCTCGCGCCGGTTGCGGATCGCAAGTTCCTCGAGATCGACGTCGACAACTTCGACGAGCGCATGAAGGCGACCCGCCCGCGCGTGGCGATCCAGGTGCCGAATACGCTCACCGGCGAGGGCAATCTCTCGGTCGACATGACGTTCGAGAACATGGAGGACTTCTCGCCCGCGGCGATCGCCCGCAAGGTCGGCTCGCTCAATCAGTTGCTCGAAGCGCGCTCGCAGCTCGCCAATCTGCTGACCTATATGGATGGCAAGACCGGCGCCGAAACGTTGATCGCGCAACTGCTCGAGCAACCGGCGCTGATGCAGGCGCTGACCTCGGCGCCGAAGCCCCAGGAATAAATCCCACCGCTACCGACGGAGTGTCACATGGCCGAGACCAGTACCGACTCACAAGCCTCGCCAGCAGGCGAGACCGTTGAGGTGAGCGAGTTCGCGAACCTCCTGCAAAGAGAATTCAAACCGAAGACCGACAAGGCGAAGGAAGCCGTCGAAGTCGCCGTGCGCACGCTGGCCGAACAGGCGCTGGCCGGCACGGCGCTGATTTCGAGCGACGCGCTAGCCACGGTGGGCGCGTTGATTGCGCAGATCGATAAAAAGCTCACCGAGCAGATTCATCATATTCTGCACAACGAGGAATTCCAGGCGCTGGAAAGCGCGTGGCGTGGCCTGCATTATCTGGTGAACAACACCGAGACCGACGAGATGCTGAAGATTCGCGTCTTCAACGTGTCGAAAAACGAACTCGGCAAGACGCTCAAGAAATACAAGGGCACCGCGTGGGACCAGAGCCCGGTGTTCAAGAAGATCTATGAAGAGGAATATGGCCAGTTCGGCGGCGAGCCGTTCGGTGCGCTGGTGGCCGACTATTACTTCGACAACACGGCGCCGGACGTTGAATTGCTGAGTTCGATGGCAAAAATCGCCGCGGCCGCGCACGCGCCGTTCATCAGCGCCGCCGATCCGACCGTGATGCTGATGGATTCGTGGCAGGAACTCGCCAATCCGCGCGATCTGACCAAGATCTTCCAGACGCCCGAGCACGCGGCATGGCGTTCGTTCCGCGATTCGGAAGACGCCCGCTATGTCGGCCTGACGATGCCGCGCTTTCTCGCGCGTGCTCCCTATGGCGCGAACACGAACCCGGTCGAGGAGTTCGACTTCGAGGAAGAGACCAGCGGCGACCCGAAGAATTACACATGGTCGAACGCCGCTTATGCGATGGCCGTGAACATCAACCGCTCGTTCAAGATGTATGGGTGGTGCTCACAGATCCGCGGCATCGAGTCGGGTGGCGCGATCGAGGGCCTGCCGGTGCATGCGTTCCCGTCCGATGACGGTGGCGTCGACATGACCTGTCCGACAGAGATCGCGATCAGCGACCGCCGTGAAGCGGAACTCGCGAAGAACGGTTTCATGCCGCTCATCCACAAGAAGAACACCGATTTCGCGGCCTTCATCGGCGCGCAATCGCTGCAGCGTCCGGCCGAATACGAGGATCCCGATGCGACCGCCAACGCCAACCTCGCCGCGCGTCTGCCGTACCTGTTCGCGACGTGCCGGTTCGCGCACTACCTGAAGTGCATCGTGCGCGACAAGATCGGTTCGTTCAAGGAACGCCGCGACATGGAGATCTGGCTGAACAACTGGATCGGCCAGTACGTGGAGAACAACCCGGCCACCGCCACCGAGGCCGACAAGGCGCGCAAGCCCCTTGCCGGGGCGGAAGTCGTGGTGGAAGAAGTCGAAGGCAATCCGGGCTATTACGGCGCGAAGTTCTTCCTGCGCCCGCATTACCAGCTCGAAGGACTGACCGTGTCGCTGCGGCTTGTCTCGAAGCTGCCCTCGGCCAAGAAGTAACCGGGTTCAACCGCACCGGCAGTCCGGTATTTATCGGGCCGCACTTTCATCAAGAGGAAAAAAATGATTCTCCTGAACTTCGCAACGCAGATCAAAGGCACCTCCAAGGTCGAAGGCCATACCGATTGGATTGCCGTCAACTCGCTTCAACTGGGCGTGGGCCGTGCCATCTCGACCAGCAGTGACGGCGCGACCGACCGCGACACGAGCAATCCGTCGTTCTCGGAAGTGACGTTCAGCAAGCCGACCGACATCTCATCGGCCGACCTGTTCGCCCAGTCGATCTACGGCAAGTCGCTCGGCAAGGCGGAAATTCACTTCATCCAGACGGGCGGGACCGACAAGAACGATCAGGTGTACCTGAAGATCGAGCTGGAGGAGGCGATCATCAGCAGCTACTCGCTGTCGAGCGGCGGCGATCGTCCGTCGGAATCGTTCTGCCTGAACTTCGCCAAGATCTCGTACCAGTACGACCAGTTCGACGGTGCGACCGTAAAGACGGGCACGCCGAAGAAGTGGGATCTGACCGCAAACAAGTCGTCGTATTAATCGCCAGCCGGCTATCACCGTTGCCCATGGCGCGGCATCCGCGCCGCGTCATGGGCCGCATACGGAACTTGCCATGACCACCCAGGAACTGTTGCGAACCGCCCAGCTCGACGACGCGCTTGCCGCCTTGACGCAGGAAGTCCGCGCCAATCCGGCCGATGCGAAAAGCCGGATCTTCCTGTTCCAGTTGCTCGCCGTGCTGGGACAGTGGGAACGCGCCAACACGCAGCTCACCGTGTGCGGCGAACTCGATGCAGGCGCGCTCGCGATGGTGCAAAGCTATCGCGAAGCTCTACGTTGCGAGGCACTGCGCGCGGAGGTCTTCGCGGGGCGGCGCGCGCCGGTGATCTTCGGCGAGCCCGAAGCGTGGATCGCAATGATGCTTGAAGCACTGAAGCACGATGCCGAAGGCCGCTTCGGCGAGGCGGCAAAGATTCGCCAGGACGCGCTCGAAATCGCGCCGGCCACGCGCGGCACGCTCGACGGCGCGCCATTCGAATGGATCGCCGACGCGGATGCACGTCTCGGTCCGTTACTTGAATTGATCGTCAACGGCCACTACTACTGGGTGCCGTTTCATCGGCTGAGCGAGATCGTGCTCGAAGCGCCCGCCGACCTGCGCGACACCGTGTGGATGCCGGCGCATGTGACCTTCGCGACGGGCGGCGAGAGCGTCGCGTTCGTGCCGACCCGCTACGACGGCACGCTCGGCGCGCACCGCGACGGCGACGTGCTGAAACTTGCGCGCCGTACGGAGTGGCTCGAACTGCACGAGGGCGTCTTCACGGGATTGGGCCAGCGCGTGCTGTCGACCGATGCCGGCGACTACGCGCTGATGGACGTGCGCCAGATTAAACTCGATGCCGCCTCCGCGGCACCGCTCGCGTGAGGCGACCATGGCCGAACTGACCGCCAAAGAGCGCTTGCAGCCTTCGCTGCTCGACCGCCTGACCGACGACGAGCCGCACAACACGCAGGAAGCGCGCGAGCGCCGCGTGCTGTCGATGCGCACGCTGCGCCAGGCGGTGTTGCGCGATCTCGCGTGGCTCTTCAACGCGAGCGGCATCGGCATCGTGCAGGACCTCGAAGCGTTTCCACTTGCGGCGCAATCGGTCGTGAATTACGGCATGCCGGATTTCTCGGGGCAGACGGCGTCGGGGATCGATATTGAAATGGTCGCGCGGCGTATGCGCCAGGCGATCTGGGATTTCGAGCCACGCATTCTGCGCAACACCGTGCAGGTGCGTCCGATCGCGTTCGATAAGAGCACGCACAACCAGCTGGTGTTCGAACTCGAAGGCGAGCTATGGGGCCAGCCTGTGCCCGAGCGCCTCTTTCTGAAGACCGAACTCGACCTGGAAATGGGCGAGATTCGCGTGACCGATTTCGACGCGGTGTTCTCCTGATGGATACGCGGCTCTTGCGCTATTACGAGCGCGAACTTCAACACTTGCGCGAAACCGGCGGGGAGTTCGCGCGTGAATTCCCGAAAGTGGCGGGGCGCCTCGGGCTGGAGAGCTTCGCGTGCGCGGACCCGTATGTGGAGCGCCTGCTCGAAGGCTTCAGTTTTCTGGCCGCGCGCGTGCAGATGAAGATCGACGCGGAATTTCCGCGCTTTACCGAACATCTGCTGGAACTGGTTTATCCGCATTATCTGGCGCCGACTCCGTCGATGGCCGTCGTGCAGTTCGCTCCCGACCTCGCCGAGGGCAGTCT
Source organism: Paraburkholderia ginsengiterrae (assembly GCF_001645125.1). Lineage (GTDB taxonomy): Bacteria > Pseudomonadota > Gammaproteobacteria > Burkholderiales > Burkholderiaceae > Paraburkholderia > Paraburkholderia ginsengiterrae. Next base: position 27,749 of record NZ_LXKA01000121.1, read on the forward strand.
CGCGGCAGGCTTCACGCTGCCGCGCGGCACGGCGCTCAAAAGCATTCTTGGCAAGAACGATCAGACCCCGTGCGAATACCGCAGCGCGCATGACGTCACGCTGTGGCCGCTGGAAATTGCGCAGGCCCAGTATTTCGCGCATGCGGGGGAGATTGGCGGCGTCGATTTCTCGCGCCTCGGCAAGGTGCGCGCTGTGCTCAGGTTGCGGCTGCGCGCCACCGCGGCGCTCGCCTTCAACGAGTTGTCGCTTGAACGATTGACCGTGCACCTGCGTGGCGCGGATGCCGTGCCTGGGCAACTCTACGAGCAGATCTTCAGCAATGCGCTCGCCGTGATCGCGATGCCCGCGCGAGCCAATGCGTCATGGCATGAGGTGATCGACCGCGCGCAACTGCGGCGCGTCGGCTTCTCCGCCGAAGAAGCGCTGCTGCCGCATGGGCCGCGTTCGTTTCACGGCTACCGGCTGCTGCAGGAGTATTTTGCGTTCCCGCAGCGCTATCAGTTCGTCGAGTTCGGCGGCCTCGCGCAGGCGGTGCGGCGCTGCCGGGATAACGAACTGGATGTGCTGGTGCTCTTCGACCGTTTGCAGCCCTCGCTCGAAGGCGGCGTCGGCACCCAGACCTTCGGCCTCTTCTGCGCGCCCGCGATCAACCTGTTTCCGAAGCGCGCGGATCGCATTCATCTCTCGAACCAGCAGGCCGAGTTTCACGTGATCCCCGACCGCACCCGGCCGATGGACTTCGAGATTCATCAGGTGCTGTCCGTGACGGGATATGGCAGCGGCAAGGACGAGGTGCAGCCGTTCCGCCCGTTCTACTCCGCCAACGACCTGATGAGCGAGCGCGAAGCGGGCGCGTACTACCAGGTGCGCCGCGCGCGCCGCGTGCAGTCCGAGCGGCAGCGGCGCCAGGGGCCGCGCTCGAGCTATATCGGCAGCGAGATGTTCGTGTCGCTGGTCGATCCGCTGGAGGCGCCGTATCGCAGCGATCTGCGCCAGCTCGGCGCCGAGCTGCTGTGCACCAATCGCGATCTGCCGCTGTCGATGCCGCTCGGTCTCGGCAAGACCGATTTCACGCTCGAAGCGAGCGCGCCCGTGCAGGCCGTGCGCTGCGTCGCGGGTCCGACCGCGCCGGCGCCGTCGTACGCGGAAGGCGAGGTCGCATGGCGCGTCGTGAGCCATCTGTCGCTCAACTATCTGTCGCTGCTCGATCAGGACGAGAAAGAGGGAGCGGTGGCGTTGCGCGATCTGCTGCGCCTCTACGTCGGCACCGCCGACACCGTTGGGCAGCGGCAGATAGAAGGTGTGCGCTCGATGTCGTCGCAGCCGGTGGTGCGGCGCATTCCCGGGCCGGGACCCATCGCCTATGGGCGCGGTTTGCAGATCGCCGTGACGATGGACGAGAACGCGTTCGAAGGCGCCGGCGTGTTTCTGTTCGGCAGCGTGCTGGAGCAGTTCTTTGCGCGCTACGCATCGCTCAATACGTTCACCGAGACCGTCGTGCGCTCGACCACGCGCGGCGACATCATGAAATGGCCGGCGAGGAGCGGACGATGCGAGATCCTCTAGCGTACGCCGCACCGCAAGCGTCCGACACAGCCGGCTCACCTGATGCGCCTGCCGTGACTGATGCACCGCACACGCCGCCTGCGGCTCATGAGCCTCACACGCGCCTCGCCGCGCTCGACGAAGCTCCGCGCGGCTTCGAGTTCTATGCGGCGCTGCGGCTGATCGAAGCCGCCTATCCCGGCAGCCCGCGCCTGGGCCGCTCGCAGCGCGTCGCCGACGATCCCGTGCGTCTCGCGCAAGCCGTCACGCTCGCGTTCGAGCCGGCCATGATCGAGAAGCTCGAATGGCGCGGCGGGTCAGCGCCGCGCCTCGAGGTCAACTTTCTCGGCCTGAGCGGTCCGAATGGCCCGCTGCCTTTGCATCTGACCGAGTACATCCGCGATCGCGTGCGCAATTCGTCCGACCCGACCATGGCGCGTTTTCTCGACGTGTTCCATCACCGCATGCTGTCGCTGTTCTACCGCGCGTGGGCGAGCGCGCAGCCGTCGGTCAGCCTCGACCGGCCCGATGCGGACCGCTTCGCGGGCTACATCGCTTCGCTGATCGGCACCGGCATGGCTTCGCTGCAGCATCGTTCGGCGCTGCCCGAGGTCGCCAAGCTGCACTACGCGGGCCGTCTTGCCGATCAGCGCCGCAACGCCGAAGGGCTCGCCGCGCTGCTGGCCGACTTCTTCGGCGTGGCGGTGCGCGTCGAGCCATTCGTCGGGCACTGGATGCGCCTGCCCGCCGATGAACGCACGCGTCTGAAGTCCGGCATCGCCGCCGAGCGGCTGGGCGTCAGCACGGTGCTCGGGAGCGCCGTGTGGAACGTGCAGCACAAGTTCCGCTTGCGCATCGGGCCGCTCGACTACGAGCAATTCCGCGCCTTCCTGCCAGGCGGCGCGAACCTGCGGCGCCTGATCGACTGGGTGCGCCAGTACGTCGGCGACACCCTCGCGTGGGATGTGCGCCTCGTGCTGAAAAAGGAGCAGGTGCCGCGTTTGCGGCTCGGCCGCACCGCGCGGCTTGGTTATACGACCTGGGTCGCCGGCCAGTTGCTCACTCGCGACGCAGAGCAGTTGTTGTTCGATCCGGTTGCTGCGCACTCCTGAGGCCGCCGCCTTCCATGAAGCGATGCAGAACCTTTCCCGCAACCTGAGCAACCCCACGCTCACGAGGAACTCATGGCTGAAATCAGTCGCGTCGCGCTGTTCGGAAAACTGAACGGGCTCGCCTATCGGGCGATAGAAAGCAGCACGGTGTTCTGCAAGCTGCGGGGCAATCCCTATGTGGAGCTTGCCCACTGGATTCATCAGATCCTGCAATTGCAGGACTCGGACCTGCATCGCATCATCCGCCATTTCGACATCGACGCCGCCGTGCTGGCGCGCGATCTGACCGCGGCGCTCGACCGCCTGCCGCGCGGCTCGACCTCGGTGACCGATCTGTCGTCGCAGGTCGAGGAGGCGGTCGAGCGCGCGTGGGTGTACGGCACGCTGATGTTCGGCGAATCGCAGGTGCGTACCGGCTATATCGTGGTCGGCCTGCTGAAGACGCCGCGCTTGCGCCATGCGCTGTACGCGGTCTCGCGGCAGTTCGAGAAGGTGAAAAGCGAAACGCTCGCGGATGCCTTCGATGAAATCGCCGGTGGCTCGCCCGAGGCGAACCTTGGGGCGACTGATAATTTTCAGGCGGGCACCGCGGCGCCCGGCGAAGCAAGCGGCGCGCTCACGCCCGCCGCACTCGGCAAAGGCGAAGCGCTCAAGCGTTTCACGCTCGACCTCACCGAGCAGGCGCGCGGCGGCAAGCTCGACCCGATCGTCGGCCGCGACGAGGAAATCCGCCAGGTGATCGATATCCTGATGCGCCGCCGCCAGAACAACCCGATTCTTACGGGCGAGGCGGGTGTCGGCAAGACGGCGGTGGTCGAGGGCTTCGCACAGCGCATCGTGGCGGGCGACGTGCCGCCGCAATTGCGCGACGTGCGGCTGCTGACACTCGACGTCGGTCTGCTGCAGGCGGGCGCGAGCATGAAAGGGGAGTTCGAGAACCGCCTGCGCCAGGTGATCGAAGAGGTACAGGCCTCGGAAAAGCCGGTGATTCTTTTCATCGACGAGGCGCATACGCTGGTGGGCGCGGGTGGTGCAGCCGGCACGGGCGACGCTGCCAACCTGCTCAAGCCGGCGCTCGCGCGCGGCACGCTGCGCACCGTGGCGGCGACCACCTGGGCCGAGTACAAGAAGCACATCGAGAAAGACCCCGCGCTCACGCGCCGCTTCCAGGTCGTGCAGGTGCCGGAGCCGTCGGAAGAGAAAGCCTTGCTGATGATGCGCGGCATTGCCTCGTCGCTGGAAACGCATCACCGTGTGCAGATTCTCGATGAAGCGCTCGAGGCCGCCGTCAAACTGTCGCACCGCTATATCCCCGCACGGCAACTGCCGGACAAGGCCGTCAGCCTGCTAGACACGACCTGCGCGCGCGTGGCGGTCAGTCAGCACGCCACGCCCGCCACGATCGACGACGCGCGCAAGCGCATTGCCGCGCTCGAAACCGAACTGGCGATCATCGGCCGCGAGACGGCGGTCGGCGTCGATACGCTGGAGCGCGAAACGCTCGCCACCCAGAAGCTGGTGGCCGAAAAGGCGCGCCTCGCCGAACTGGATGCGCGCTGGCAAACCGAAAAGGCGCTGGTCGAGCGCATCCTCGAATTGCGCGGCAAGCTGCGCGACGCGACCGGCAAGGTCGAGGGCGCGCAGGACAACGGCGAAGCAGCAACGTGGCTCGCACAACTGAAAGACTTGCAGGCGCAACTCGCCGAGCACCAGGGCGAGACGCCGCTGATTCTGCCGAGCGTCGATCAGGAGGCGGTCGCGTCGGTCGTGCAGGACTGGACCGGCATTCCGGTCGGCCGCATGGTGAAGAACGAAATCGAGAACGTGTTGAAGCTAGCGGACACGCTGTCGCAGCGGATCATCGGCCAGCGCCACGCGCTCGACATGATCGCGCGCCGCATCCAGACCTCGCGCGCGGGGCTCGACAATCCGAGCAAGCCGATCGGCGTGTTCATGCTGGCCGGCACCTCGGGCGTCGGCAAGACCGAGACCGCGCTCGCGCTCGCCGAAGCACTGTATGGCGGCGAACAGAACGTCATCACGATCAACATGAGCGAGTACCAGGAGGCGCATACGGTTTCGTCGCTCAAGGGGGCGCCGCCGGGATATGTGGGCTACGGCGAGGGCGGGGTGCTGACCGAGGCGGTTCGGCGCCGGCCCTACAGCATCGTGCTGCTCGACGAAGTCGAAAAGGCGCACCCGGATGTGCACGAAATCTTCTTCCAGGTCTTCGACAAGGGCTGGATGGAAGACGGTGAGGGTCGCGTGATCGACTTCAAGAACACGCTGATCCTGCTGACTACTAACGCCGGCACCGATCTCATCACGAGTCTATGTAAGGATCCCGAACTTATGCCAGACGCCGAGGGCATCGCCAAGGCCTTGCGCGAGCCGTTGCTGAAAGTGTTTCCACCGGCGCTGCTCGGACGGCTCGTGACGATCCCGTACTACCCGCTCAACGACGAGATGATCGGCGCGATCATCCGCCTGCAGCTGGGGCGGATTGCACGGCGCATGGCGCAAAGCCACAAGGTGCCGTTCACCTACGACGACGAAGTGGTGCGTCTGATCGCGAGCCGCTGCACGGAGCTCGAAAGCGGCGGCCGGATGATCGACGCGATTCTCACCAACAGTGTGCTGCCTGCCATCAGCGGCGAATTTCTCACGCGCCTGATGGACAGCAAGCCCGTGCGGCGGGCGCATATCTCAGTGGTGAACGGCGAGTTCGGCTATGCGTTCGATTAGTTTGACCAAGGAGCGAGGCAATCATGGCTAGCCAGGTCTCGATGGGCGCGACCCTTCAGTGCTCGTTCGGCGCGGCGCCGTCGAGCCTGGTGGTGCTGCCCAAAAACAAGGTGCTTGCGGAGGGGCCGCCCGCCGCCAACATCATGGATCACATTCCGCTCGTGAACATCATGCCTTTCGGCATGTGCAGCGCGCCTTCCAATCCGACGGTGGCAGCGGCGACCACGGCCGCGCTCGGCGTGCTGACACCGATGCCCTGTGTGCCGGCCACGGCTTCGCCGTGGACGCCCGGCGCGCCGACCGTGACGATCGCGAATATGCCGGCGCTCGATAACACGTCGAAATGCCTGTGCAACTGGGGCGGCGCGGTGAGCATCGTTATGCCCGCCACCACCAAAACCATGATTCCCTAGAGGCGACGCGTGGCAACCTTGGCGACCACTCAGAAATATCGCCCGTGCGGCGTGTCGAGCCCGCTCGGCGAAGACGTGCTGCTGTTCGCCGGCATGACCGGCAGTGACGAACTCGGCCAGCTCAGCGAGTACCGGCTCGATCTGCTGAGCGAGAACGATTCGATTGCGCTCGCGGACATTCTCGGGCACCCGATCGGTGTGCGCCTCGGCAGGCCGGGCGGCGGCGAGCGCTATTTTCACGGCCACGTCACGCAGTTTTCGCATACCGGCTGGCGCGGCCGCTACGCCACGTATCAGGCGACGCTGCACCACTGGCTATGGTTTCTCACGCGGGCGAGCAACTGCCGCGTGTTCCAGAACAAGACCGTGGTCGAGATCATCAAGGCGGTGTTCGCCGACTATCCGGCGACCTTCGAAGCATCGCTCTCGGCGACTTACGACGCGCTGCCGTACTGCGTGCAATACCGCGAGACGGATTTCGCGTTCGTGAGCCGTTTGATGGAGAGCGCCGGCATCTACTACTTCTTCAGGCAGGACGAGTCGAGCCACACGCTCGTGCTCGCCGATTCATACGCCGCGCACGACTGGCTCGACGGGTACCGTTCGATTCGTTTCGTGGCGGGCGGCGGGGGCATGCGCGGCAGCGAGTGCATCGGCGAGTGGGCGGTGCGCGGCACGATGCAGACGCACGAGCAAAGCGCGAGCGACTTCAATTTCGAGATGGCGACCAACCGCACGAGCAGCATTCCGCTCGCGCAGGCCGCGATGCAGACGGATTACGAGAACGGCAGCGCCGTGGGTTTCGATTATCCGGGCGGCTTCGCGACGAGCGCGGCGGCGGAGACGGTGGTGCGCACGCGTCTCGAAGCGTTGCAGGCCCAGGTGCTGCGGATCAGCGGCGGCACCAACGCGTGCGGGATGGCGCCGGGCGGATTGTTCAATCTGACGGATCATCCGCGAGCCGATCAGAACACCGGTTATCTCGCGGTGGGTGCGCGATATGAGATTACGTACAGCGGCTACGATCCGGGTGGCGGCGCGGACGGTCTGCAGTTTCTCTGCACCTTCGACGCACTCGACAAAACCTACGCGTTCCGTCTGCCGCGCGTCACGCCGAAGCCGGTGGTGCGCGGTCCGCAGACGGCGTTCGTGACCGGCGCGAGCGGCGAGGAAATCTGGACCGATCAGTATGGCCGCGTCAAGGTGCAGTTCCACTGGGACCGCTCGGGCGTGAGCGACGAAAACAGTTCGTGCTGGGTGCGCGTGGCGCAGTCGTTCGCGGGCAAGCGCTGGGGCGCGCTGTTCGTGCCGCGCGTCGGCCAGGAAGTGGTGGTCGAGTTTCTCGAGGGCGATCCCGACCGGCCGCTCGTCACCGGCACCGTCTACAACGCGGGCATGATGCCGCCGTATGCGCTGCCGGGGCAGGCGACGCGTTCTGCAATCCGGACCAATTCGTCAAAAGGCGGCGGCACCTACAGCGAACTGCGCTTTGACGACAAGGCCGGCAGCGAGCAACTGTTCCTGTTCGCGGGCCGCAATCAGGACAACACCGTCAAGAACGATTCGCTCGAGTCGGTCGGCAACGACCGGCATCTGTCGGTGACCGGCAACCACTATGCGAAGGTGGCGGGCGACCGGCACGACACTGTCACGGGTTCGCACAAGGGCAAGATCGGCGGCACCTTGTCGCTCGATGTCGGCGCCGATACGCAGCACAAGTCGGCCACTAATCTCGCGCTGACAGCGGGTGAAAAAATCGACCTGAAGGCGGCGACCATCACGCTCGAGGCGGATCAGACGCTGACGCTCAAGGTGGGCGGCAGCTCGATCGTACTGTCGGCGAGCGGCATTTCGATCGCGGGTGTGCAGATCGCAATCGACGGCTCGGCCATGGTCAATATCAACGGCGGCGGCGGGGGCGGCGGAGCTTCCGCGCAAGCGGCCTCGCCCGAAGCACCCGATGCGCCCAAGGAGGCCGACGATGGCACGAGGTAACCCGTCATGTTCCTGATTCTGCGCGTCGAAACCTATCGCAACGCGCCGGTGGCCACGCCGCTCGAACGCAAGTTTGGCGTGGACGGCGGCACGATTGGCCGCTCGAGCGACAACGACCTTGTGCTGGAGGATCCGGACAAGCTGATCTCGCGCGCGCATGCGCGCATTGAGTTTCGCGACGGCAACTTCCTGCTTCAGGATGTCGGCAGCAATCCGAGCGTGCTGAACGGCAAACCGCTGGGAGGATCGCGCCAGGCCCGGCTCGCGCATGGCGACGACCTGGCGGTCGGCGAGTATGTGCTGAGCGTCATCGAGCAGGCAGAGACCCCGGTCCCGGCAGCCGCGCCGGTCGCGCCCGTTGCGGTGGGGGCGACGCTCGACGATCTGCTCGGCGCGCCGGGCGTGGCGCCTTTGCCTGATCCGCTGGCGCGTCCGGCGGGGCTCGACAAGCTGCAGATCGGAAGCGGTCCGGCGGACGATCCGCTTGGCTTGAACGGGCCGCTCATCCCGAACGCGGGGCCGCTGGCCGACGTGTTGTTCGGCGGAGCGTCGATTCAACCCACGCCGGGTTATACGGGGTCGATGGGCACCGCTGCGGCGCCGGAGTCGCTGCCGTTTGCTACCACACCGATCGGGATTCCTGCCGATTACGATCCGTTTGCGGATTTGGGGCGGGGTGGTCATGCAACGGCTGCCGTTGAGCAAAAACCGGCGCAGATGAGCGCGACGCGCGAAGCGCCGGTTGTGGCGCCGGTTGCAGCGCGGGTGATGTTGCCCGAGTTCACGATTCTTGGGCGTTCGGGTTCGGGTTCCGTGTCGGGAGCTGTTGCGCAGCAGGTCGTCCAAACGCCGCCGGTATCGCAAGCGCCGCAGGCTTCCCCTGTGCCGGATACGCCGCAAGTGCGACAGACACAGCCGGCTTCAGGCATACCGCAGGCGCAGGAGCCGCCCCAGGTGCAAGCGGCGCCTCAAGTAGCACCGGCTTCGCAAACCCAATCCGTGCTGTCCGCGCCGCAAGCGCAAACGGCGCAGCCATCGCAACAAGCGCAACCGGCCCCCCAACCACAAGCCACCGCACCCGGCAAGCCAGTCTCCAACGACGACGCTGTCTTCCATGCCCTCCTTAAAGGCCTCGGCGTGCCCGACCTGCCACGCGGCTCGCGCAGCGCGACCGATCTCGCCGAACTCGTCGGCCAGATGCTGCGCGAGGCGCTCGGCGGCACGATCGACGTGCTGATGGCGCGCGCGCTGACCAAGAAGGAAATCCGCATCGACATGACGGTGATCGGCGTGCGCGACAACAACCCGCTGAAATTCTTCCCCGACGTGGACAGCGCGCTTACGCAGATGCTGTCGGGCCGTGGCGCGGGATACCTGCCGCCGCTCAAGGCGATCTGGGCGTCGTTCGACGATATCAAGGCGCACGAACTCGCGATGGTGGCCGGCATGCGCGCGGCGCTCCTCGACGTGCTCAAGCGCTTCGATCCGGCCGCGATCGAACAGCGCGTCGCCGCGCCGAGCGTGATGGACAAGATGCTCGGCGGCAACCGCAAGGCGCGCATGTGGGATCGGCAGGTCGAGATGTACGACGAAATGGTGCGCGAAGCCGACGACGATTTTCAGCGTCTGTTCGGCGAGCGCTTCGCCAGTGCTTATGAAGACCAGATCGGACGCATGCGCACCAAATGAACAAGCCCTCACGATCGCGCCCGGCTCGCCGTGTGCGGACAAGCCTGAAGACAGACCCGGCCACTCAGGGAGATGGGCCAGCGGGCGCCTTGCCCGCACCGCCTGCGCGGTCCACGCTCGTTGTGCGTCGGCGCGTGCTTGGTCTCGGCGTGGCGAGCGCATTGCTGGCCGGTTGCAGCATGCTCGACAAGCTGCCGCTGATCGGCTCGGCCAAAAAACCGCCGCCCGCGCCCGCGGCGCCACCGCCCGCGAGCCCGCCGCCACCGCAGCTCGTCGACGTCGCCCTCGAGGCCGCGCCCGGACTGAACCCCGATACGAGCGGGCGGCCGTCGCCGGTGGTGGTGCGCCTGTATCAGCTGAAGTCGGCCGGCAAGTTTGCCAACGCCGATTTCTTCGCGCTGTTCGATCACGACGCCACTTTGCTCGGCGCCGACCTGCTGGCACGCGAGGATCTCGACATCGCGCCGGCGGCGAATCGAACCGTCGTGCTGGAGCGCGCCAAAGACGCGCGGCAGTTCGCCGTGCTCGCGGCCTATCGCGATGTCGACTCGGCGCACTGGCGCGCGGTCGTCGACGTGTGGCCGGCGAACGTCAAGCGTTTCGACGTGCGGCTCGATGCGCTGGGCGTCGCGGTCACGCCGGCCGCCGCCGCGCCAGTCGACCACGCGGCGTCGCAGCCGAAGCCTTCGTAGCACGCATCGGTTGTGCCAGATAATCAGGAAACCGAACGTATTCGCTAATCGACGCCTAACTGGAGTCACCACACGCGATGTCCTGGAACAACAAAGTCATCTGGTCCGAGGGGATGTTTCTGCAACCGCAGCATCTCCAGCAGCACGACCGCTATCTGCACGCGCTGGTCGAGTCGCGCGCGGCGGGGCTCAGGCCCTACGGCTGGGGCTTTACGACGCTCAGGCTCGACGACGCGCAGCTCGCGCTCGGCAAGCTGGCGATTCGCGAGTGCGCGGGCGTGCTGCCCGACGGCACGCCGTTCGCGTTGTCCGCCGACGATGCGCCGCCGCCCGGCATCGACATTCCCGACGACGCCCGCAACGCGCTGGTCGTGCTGGCATTGCCGGTGCGCCGCGCGGGCATACCGCGCGCCGCCGCCGCGCCCGCGGCTGACAGCTTCGCGCGCTACGGCACGGTCGAATACGAAGTGACCGACAGCAACGCCGACGGCACCGGTGCCGCGCTCCTGCAGATCGGCAAGCTGCGCCTGAGGCTCGCGTTCGAATCCGAAGTGGTGAACGCGCACGCGTGCCTCGGCGTCGCGCGCGTGATCGAGCGGCGCGCCGATAACCAGATCGTGCTCGATGCCGACTACGCACCACCTTGTCTGGACTTCCGCGTGGCGCCACGGCTCGCCGCTTTCGCCGATGAATTCACGGGCCTCCTGCGCCAGCGCGGCGAAGCGCTCGCGAGCCGGCTCACGGCGCCGGGCACTGGCGGCGCGGCGGAGATTCAGGACTTCCTGCTGTTGCAACTCATCAATCGCGCCGAGCCGCTGGTGAGCCATCTCGCGACGATGACGGGCCTGCATCCCGAGGAACTGTATCGCGTGGCCGTGGCGCTGGCGGGCGAATTGTCCACCTTCTCGCAAGCGGGCAAACGGACCGCGCAGTATCCCGTGTACCGCCATGACCGGCTGGCAGACACCTTCATGCCGGTGATCGCCGATCTTCGGCAGTCGCTCAGCATGGTGATGGATTCGGCCGTCGTGCCGATTCCGCTCGAAGCCCGCAAGTTCGGCGTGCATGTCGCGGTCGTGGCCGACACGGAGCTGCTCCGATCCGCCACTTTCGTGCTGGCCGTCAACGCACAGATGCCCGCGGAAACGGTGCGCAACAGCTTCATGCAGCAGGTCAAGATCGGGCCGGTCGAAAGGATCCGCGACCTCGTCAATCTGCAGCTTCCCGGCATCGCGCTGCGCGCGCTGCCGGTCGCGCCCCGGCAGTTGCCGTTTCATGCCGGCTTCACGTACTACGAGCTCGACCGCGGCAACGATCTGTGGAAGCTGCTGCCGACCTCGGCAGGCTTCGCGATGCACGTGGCCGGGGATTTTCCAGGCCTGCAGCTGGCGCTCTGGGCCATCAGGAGGTAGCCGATCATGAGTCGAGACGACATGGCCGCGGAGCAGGCCGCCACCTTTCTGGTGCCGCGTCCCGGCGGCAAGGGCGCCGCGCCCAACGCCAACACCCCCAACCCGGCGCCGGAAGCGCCGCCTGCGCCGACCTCGCGGCATGCGCCGGCTGAAGTGCCCATGTCCGGCGCGATCCACACCAGCGGGATCAATCCGCTGCTGCGCGCGGCCAACCCGTTGCTCGATCTGATCGTGCCGCTGCGCCATATGTCGACGCACTCCGATCTGGAAGACCTGCGCCAGCGCCTGGTGGACGGCGTGCGCCGGTTCGAGAGCGAGGCGCGCGAGGCCAATCCAGGTCTCGAAGCGTTGTCGGCCGCGCGTTACGCGCTGTGCACGTTCCTCGACGAGACCGTGTCGAGCACACCGTGGGGCGGTGGCGGCGCGTGGTCGGGGCGCAGCCTGCTGATCCTGTTTCATAACGAGGCGTCGGGCGGCGAGAAGTTCTTTCTGATCCTGCAACGGCTTGCACAGGACCCGCGCGCGAACCTCGACGTGCTCGAACTGATGTACGTCTGTCTCGCGCTCGGCATGGAAGGGCGCTACCGCCTGATCGAAGGCGGCCGCGCGCAACTCGACGTCCTGCGCGAACGGCTGCTGGCAATGATTCGCGAACGACGCGGACCGGTCGAGCGGGACCTGTCGCCGCATTGGCAAGGCGTCGTCGACAAGCGCAATCCGCTGATGCGCCTGCTGCCGCTGTGGGTGCTCGCCGCACTGACCGGCGTGATCCTGATGGCGCTGCAACTGGCGTTCTCGATCAGCCTGAACCGCGCGTCCGACCCGGTGTTCGCCGCCTTGCACGGCGTCAAGACCGCGGTTGCCGAACCCGCGGCTCTGCGCAAGGCGGTGCCGTCCATCGAGCCCGCCAAGCCGCGTCTTGCGGCGTTCCTCGCACCGGAGATCGCCCAAGGGTTGGTTAGCGTGGCCGATTCGCCCGGCAAGTCGGTCATCACGTTGCATGGCGACGGCATGTTCAGTTCCGGCAGCGCGGATGTATCGAGCGGTTTCTATCCGCTGCTCAACCGGATCGGCGATGCGTTGAAGACGGTGCCCGGGCGCGTGGTGGTCGCAGGGCATACGGACGATCAGCGCATCGTGTCGGCGCGCTTTCCGTCGAACTGGCATCTGTCGCAAGCGCGGGCCGAGGCGGTCAAGCAGGTGCTCGCCGCCCGCACAGGTACGCCCGATCGCTTCGTAGCAGAAGGGCGCGGCGACACCGAGCCGCTCGTGCCGAACGACAGCGCCGCGAACCGCGCGCGCAACCGGCGTGTGGATGTGACGGTCTTTGCATCGGGGGCGCCGTGAACGCGGCATGCGCAGTGTCTTTTTCGTTCCACCTTTCGCCGGGTCATCTGTCATGAAACGACTCTTTAGCTGGCTGACCCGGGCTTGGGTGCTCGCGTTCTTCGGCGCGCTCGCGCTGTCGCTGATAGTCTGGATAGATGGGCCGCTCGTGGCGTTCAACGGGCATGCGCCGCTCGAATCCGCGTCGAGCCGTTTGACCTTGATCGCGATTATTTTCGTGCTGTGGGCCGGGTTCTTTATCGTCAAATGGCTGATTGGAAGGCTGGCCAATCTGAAGCTCATGCAGAGCGTGGCGGCTCAGCCTGCTGCGGCTGCCGATGCCGATGCCGCAAACGCGGCGGGTGCGGCGGGCGCTTCGACGCCCGGCAACACACGCACGAGTGCCGAAGTGGCGGCACTCAACCAGCGCTTCCAGGAAGCGCTCGCCGTGTTGCGCCAGGCGCGCGGCGGGCGCCGCTTCGGCGGCCAATATCTGTATCAGACGCCGTGGTACATGTTCGTCGGCGCGCCGGGTGCCGGCAAAACGACCGCGCTGGTCCATTCGGGCCTGAAATTTCCGCTCGCCGACAAGTTGGGCAGGGAGGCGATTCGCGGCATCGGCGGCACGCGCAACTGCGACTGGTGGTTCACCGACGAAGCCGTGCTGCTCGACACGGCAGGCCGCTACACCACGCAAGACAGCGATAGCGAAGCCGACAAGGCGGCGTGGACCGGCTTCCTGCAACTGCTGAAGAAGTACCGTCGGCGCCGGCCGATCAACGGCGTGATCGTCGCCGTGTCGGTGGCCGATCTGTTGCGGCAGACCGAGGCCGATCGCAAGCAGCAGGCGCAGTCCATTCGCGAGCGGATCAAGGAGTTGCACGAGCGCCTCGGCATCCGCTTCCCCATTTATGTGCTGGTCACCAAGTGCGATCTGCTGGCGGGTTTCGTCGAGTTCTTCGACGACCTTGGCCGCGATGAACGCGCGAGCGTGCTGGGCATGACGTTTCCGGTGGCCGAGGCGGCCAGCGTGGATCAGCTGCTGAGTGCGTTCCCCGCCGAATTCGATGCGCTGGAAGCGCGTTTGCAGACGCGTGTGCTCGATCGTCTGCAAGCAGAGCGGGACGTTCGGCGGCGCGCGTTGATCTATGGTTTTCCGCAGCAACTGGCGTCGTTGCGCGATCTGCTGGGCGGCTTTCTGGGCGACGTGTTCCAGTCGAGCCGCTACGAGGAAAACGCGTTGTTGCGCGGCGTGTATTTCACGAGCGGCACGCAGGAAGGCAGCCCGATCGATCGCGTGATGGGCGCGCTCGCGGCGAGCTTCGGCGTCGACCGTCAGGTGCTGGTCGCGAATACCGCGAGCGGCCGGAGCTATTTCATCACGCGGCTGTTGCGCGACGTGCTGTTCCAGGAGTCGGGCCTCGCGGGCGCGGACCTGCGCGTCGAGCGCCGTCGCGCATGGCTGCAGCGAGGTGCTTGGGTGCTGGCCGCGGTGCTGATCTTGTTGGTTGCGGCCGGTCTCATCACGAGTTATGTGAGGAACAAGGCTTATGTGAACGAGGTGTCGTTGCAGGTCGCGTCGATCGATGCGCAGGCGCGCAACCTCGTACCCGACGCGGGCGTGGCGAGCGTGCTGCCGCTGCTCGATGCGGCCCGTGCGATACCCGGCGGTTACGCGGACCGTATGGGCGGTGCGCCGTTTCTGATGACCATGGGCCTGTATCAAGGCGACAAGCTCGGCTCGGCCGCGCAAGCGCTGTATCAGCGGCTGTTGCGTCAGACGCTGCTGCCGCGCCTCGTCGGCCGTCTCGAGGACCAACTGCGGCGTGGCGATGCCAACAATCCGCAGTACCTGTACGAGACGTTGCGGGTCTACCTGATGCTGGGCGATCCGCGCCATTTCGACGCCGACTCGGTGGCGGGCTGGGCCGATTACGACTGGAGCCGCAATCTCGCCGGCCGTCTGACCGACGACCAGCGCAAGGATTTGTCCGCGCACATGGCCGCGCTGCTCGAGCATGTCGAGGACGACGGCCCGGTGACCCTCGACGGCGATCTGGTTGCCTCGACGCGCGCGGCGCTCGCGCGGGTTCCGCTGCAACAGCGGGTCTATGCGTCGCTGCTGCGCGGTCTGCAACGCACGGGTTTGCCGGACGTGTCGCTGGCGAGCGCGGCCGGACGGGACGCGGCGCTCGTGTTCGTGCGCAAGAGCGGCGAACCGTTGACGCGCGGTGTGCCGGGGCTCTATACCCGCGATGGCTACCGGCAGTTCCTCGCGCATCGCGATCTCGCGGTGGCCGGTGTCGTCAAGGACAACTGGATTCTCGGCAAGGACGAGGCAGTCACCGATCCCGCGGCGATCGAGCAATTGAATGCTCAGGTTCTCGAACTGTATTACGACGACTATATCCGGCGCTGGGACGCGTTTCTGTCCGATGTCGGCATTGTGCCGTTCCGCGATCTCGATCAGGCGGCGCGGGTGGTGAACCTGCTCGCGCAGCCCACCTCGCCGCTGAAAAAATTCCTCGTCACGGCTACCAACGAAACCACGCTCTCCGGCGTGAAGCAGGGGAGCCTCGTCGACTCGGCGAAAAGCAAGCTCGACAGCGTCAAGCAGAAACTCGAGAGCGCGCTCGCTTCCGCCGACGACGCCGCGCCGGCCACCGCGGCCGCGCCGGTGCAGAATCCGGTCGATCTGCATTTCGAGGCCCTGCATCAAATGGCGGCGGCGGGCGCGGGCGGCGTGTCACCGCTGGATGCACAACTTGCTTCGCTTAACGAAGTATTCGTCTACCTCGATGCCGCCAACACCGCGAGGCGTCAGGGCGCGCCCGCGCCGGCGTCGGATGCGCTGACGAAGCTGAAGCAGGGCGCCGAAGGCAAACCCGCGCCGCTCGCCGCCATGCTGACGGGGGTGGCGGATTCGGGTTCGTCGCTGACGCTCGGCAGCGAACGCGGCAGGTTGAGTTCGCTATGGATCGCGAATGTAGCGTCGTTCTGCCATCAGGCCATCGACGGCCGTTATCCGCTCGTGCGCAACGCGGCGGATGCCGTGACCCAGGAAGACTTCGGCCGCGTGTTCGCGCCGGGCGGGTTGATCGACGACTTCTTCCAGCACAATCTGCTGCCGTACGTCGACACGTCGAGAACGCGCTGGACATGGCGTCCGTTCGGCAACGTGTCGCTCGGCATTCCGGACGATGTACTCGCGCAGTTCCAGCGTGCCGCGAAGATCCGCGATGCGTTCTTCGCGGGCGGCGGCAAGATGGCCTCGGCGCGCTTCGAGCTGAAGCCTGTCACGATGGACCCCGCCGTCACGCAATTTACGCTGGATCTCGACGGGCAGACGCTCACTTACGGCCACGGCCCGACGCGTTCGACGGCGTTCCAGTGGCCGGGCGGCAAGGTGTCGAGCACGGTGCGCGTCGACTTTGCGCCGCCGGGCGCGGCGGGCACGAGCGGCTACTCGACGGACGGCCCGTGGGCATGGTTCAGGATGATCGACAAGGGCGTGCTGGAGCCGACCGCGCAGCGCGACCGCTATAACCTGACGCTGGATCTGGACGGCCGGAAGGTCACGCTCGAGCTGCGCGCGAGCAGCGTAGTGAATCCGTTCAACCTCGACGCGCTGACCCAGTTCCGCTGTCCGGCAAAGCTATGAACGCCACGTTCGATACACCCGGTTTCTTCGGCAAGGCGGTCACGCATGGGGACTTTCTGTCGCGCCGCTTGCCCGCCGATTTTCTCGACGCCTGGGACGAGTGGCTACAGCGCGGGCTGCACGCGAGCCGTCAACGTCTGCGTGAAACCTGGCTGGCTGCGTATCTGACCAGTCCTGTATGGCGTTTCGCGGTGGGACGGCATGTGTGTGGCGAACGGGCGTGGGCAGGCGTGATGATGCCTGGCATGGACCGCGTCGGGCGCTATTTTCCGTTGACTATAGCCGCGGGCTGCGACGCGGAATTCGATCTTGCGGACTGGCTCGGTGTGAGCGGTGCGTGGTACGACCGTCTCGAAGAACTTGCACGTTCGACGCTCGACGAACGATTTCAGGTCGATGCGCTCGACGCGTCGCTTGAAGAGTTGATCGCGCCTGCCGTGCTGATGGCAAGCGACGTCTACGCCGCGTTGTGCTACCCGCTCGGATCGATTTCGAACGACATGCTCACCGAAGCCGCTCGCAAGCTGACGCTGGATCAGGCCGCTTCAGGCTTGCGTCGACGCAGTTGCTGGTGGAGCGAGGGCGCCGAGTCGGCCGGATGTGTGCTGCTGTCGTGTCCCGGACTGCCCGATGAGCAGCGCTTCTGCGCGCTCATCGACGCGGGATGGCAGGAGTCCGGTTGGCGTGTGTTGAGCGAAGAGAGGGCGTTGCCGCCGGCCTGGTGAACTGGCAAGGTGTCAGCGTCCCGGCGCTACGCGTCGAACCACACCAGCACGACGGTGACGTTGTCCTTGCCGCCGTGCTGCTTGGCAAGCTCCACGAGTTGCGCGCTGCACGCGGCGAGCGACTCCGGCGCGGTTTGGCGCAACACGTCGGCGATCTGGTTGTCGGCGAGCATGCCGTGCAGACCGTCCGAGCACAGCAGATAAAGATCGCCAGGCCTCGCGGTGAGACGGTGCACCTCCGGCTCCACCAGCGGCGACGGACCGATGGCCTGCAGCAACTCGTTGCGTGCCGGCAGATTGATGGTGATGCCCGCTTCGAGCGCCTGCTGATAGAGCGTCTGATCGCGTGTGATCTGCAGCATGCGGCCCTCGCGCCAGCGGTACAGGCGGCTGTCTCCGACATGAAACGCCACCATCGTCGCCGTGTTCGGCTGGCGCCAGAGGCCGGTCATGGTCGTGCCCATGCCGCGCCCGTCCGCGCGCCTGTCGCTGAGGTTCATTGCATACAGATGGTCGTTGACGTGTTCGACCGCGCGCGTTGTGGCGGTGACCACCGGGTGCGGTGCCTGCGGCGCGGTGCCGTCGGACTTGACCGAATAGCGGCCGGGCAGGGTGGCGTCCGGGTCCTCGCGCGGGCCGGACGCAAACGCGTGCGGGTCGAGTTCCGCGATGCATTGATGCATCAGCACCAGCGCCTCGGCACTGGCGACTTCGCCGGCATCGTGACCGCCCATGCCGTCGCAGACGATGGCGAGGCCAAGCGCTTCGTCGATCAGGAAACCGTCTTCGTTGTTGCGGCGCACGAGTCCAATGTCGGACAGGCCGAATGCATAGCCCGTGGCGAGCCGGTAGGTCTGACTGGACGAAGTGGCTTTCAAGTGGGTCGTGGCGGTTGTGCTTCGATTCAGTGCGCGGCCATAAAGGCGGACGTAGCGAAAAACACCGTATTTCAGGCCATTATCCATGAACCCTTACCGGCGTCAACTTAGGACCCGGAAACGCTTGGGGAACGTTGGGTCCCTAGGGTGTGTGGCGGTGAGGTGTCGACGTTGTGAGGCGCTGGGCTCATGCCTAAGGCGGTTGGACTGTTGCTGCCGTCGGGCGGCATGAGGAAGACTCACGCCGCCCGGACGCCTTGCGCGTGATTGACTCGTGTGGCTTACTCGCGTCCCAGCGCGGCAAACCGTTCGAGATGATGATCCTCATCGCCAAGCTGATGATCGATCATCACGAGGCGCTTCGCGTAGTGAGCGAGCGGCAGCTCCCACGTCATGCCGATCCCGCCGTGCAATTGAATGCACTCCTCCGCCACGAGCGTGCCGATTCGCCCAATACTGTATTTCGCCGCCGACACCGCGCGCTCCCGCACCTTGCGCTCGGCGCCCAGCGCCGCGGCCGCGTTGATGACCGCCGAGCGTGCCTGCTCGATTTCGAGCAGCAGATCGGCCATGCGATGCTGCAACGCCTGGAAGCTGCCGATCGGCACGCCGAACTGCTTGCGCGTGCGCAGATATTCGAGCGTGTGGTCTTTCGCTACATCCATCGCGCCAACCGCTTCGGCGCACAGTGCCAGCACGCCGCAGCCCGTTGCGTACTCGAGCGTGGCAAAACCTTCGCCTGCGCTGCCGAGCAATGCGTCGTCGTTGAGCGTGACGTTCTCGAACGTCACCTCGGCGGCACGGCCGCCGTCGATCTTGCGATAGCCGCGCACACTGACGCCCGCCGCATCACGCGGCACGAGAAAGAGCGTGACGCCATCTTGCGCATCGGCATCGCCGCTCGTGCGCGCCGAGACCAGAAAGAGTGACGCGTGCTCGCCATGCTGAACTACCGCTTTCGCGCCGTTCAGCTGCCATGTGTTGCCGCTGCGCTCGGCACGCGTGGTCACACGGGCCAGCTCGTAGTGAGATTCGGGTTCACCATGCGCGAGCGCGACGATGCGCGAGCCTTCCATCAATTCGCCGAGCACGGCCTTCTGCGCGTCATTGCCACTGCGCGCCACGGCGCGGCCGACGATCAGCGTATCGAGAAACGGCTCGACCACGAGACCGCGGCCTAGGCTCTCGAACACCACGGCAATGTCGAAGCCGGCGCCGCCAAAACCGCCGTCCGCTTCGTCGAACAACGCGCCGATAACGCCGAGCTCCGCGAAACGGCTCCAGAGATCCTTGCTGAAACCTTCCGCCGAGCACGCAATGCGGTCGCGCGCGTTGAAGTCGTATTGCTCGCCGATGAACCGGTTGAGCGTATCCGCCAGCATGCGGCGGTCTTCGGTGTGCTGGAAATTCATGAGGTGCGCCCCTTACAGTCCCAGGATCATTTTGGAAATGATGTTCTTCTGGATTTCGTTCGAGCCGCCGAAGATCGACAGCTTGCGGTTGTTGAAGTAAATCGACGCGGCGCTCGCGGCTCCGTCGGGGCCGATTTGCTCACCCTCGTAGCCGTCATGCATGGCTTCTTCGATAAACGGCTGTGCGTACGGACCCATCGCGCGGCGCATGAGCGACGAGATTTCCTGACGGATCTCGGTGCCGCGAATCTTCAGCATCGAACTTTCGGCACCCGGCACGCCGCCGCCGGCCACCGCCGCGATCACACGCAGATTGGTGGTCTTCATGTTCTCGAGATCGATTTCGACGCGCGCCATGCGTGCTGCGAACGCCGGATCGTCGGCGAGCGGCCGGCCATTGCGGCGCTGTTTCGCGGCGACCTTTTGCAGCCGCTTAAAGGCTGCCACCGAGAAGCCGACGCCCGCGATATTGGTGCGCTCATACGTGAGCAGATACTTTGCGTAAGTCCAGCCCTTGTTCTCTTCGCCGACGAGGTTCTCGACCGGCACGCGCACGTCGGTGAAAAACACTTCGTTGACTTCGTGCTCGCCGTCGAGCGTGATGATCGGCCGCACTTCGATGCCCGGCGTATTCATGTCGATCAGCAGAAAGCTGATGCCTTCCTGCTTGCGCGTGTCGGTTGCGCTGCGCACGAGGCAGAAGATCATGTTCGCGAAGTGGCCGAGCGTGGTCCACGTCTTCTGGCCGTTGACGATGTAGTGCTCGCCTTGCGCATCTGTGCCGCGCACGGCGGTAGTCTTTACCGAGGCGAGATCGGAGCCGGCGCCCGGTTCCGAATAGCCCTGGCACCACCAGTCCGAACCATCGAGGATGCGCGGCAGCCAATAGCGCTTTTGCGCCTCGCTGCCGTACTTGATCAGCACCGGTCCGAGCATGTTGACGCCGAACGGCACAATACGCGGCGCGCCGGCCAGTGCGCATTCGTTTTCGAAAATGAATTTCTGCACGGCGTTCCAGCCCGGGCCGCCGTACGCTTCGGGCCAGTGATTGGCGAGCCAGCCCTTCTCGTTGAGAATCGCGTGCCACTCGGCCATATCGGCGCGGGTGAGACGGCGGCCGCCGTGCACCTTGTCGGACAGACGCGAGGGCAACTTGTCGCGCAAAAACGCCAGTACTTCGGCGCGGAAGGCTTCTTCTTCAGGAGTGAAGTTCAGATCCATGGCTGGTTCTTCCGTAGAGAGTGAATGGACCGGTGCGGGTGATACGCGGCCGGTCGCGATGTGCTTGATTTCAGACTGTCTCAGGTCGTTTCGTTCAGGCTCGCGAAATCCGCGCCGCGTTCCACCAGTTCGACGAGCAGCGGCGACGCTTTCCAGAAGATCGGGTCTTCCTTCGCGAACTCGCGAATGTCCGCGAGAATCTTCGGCAGGCCGACGCTGTCCGCGTACTTCATCGGACCGCCGCGATAGCGCGGAAAGCCGTAGCCGTACAGGAAAGTCACGTCGACATCCAACGGCCGCAGCGCGATGCGTTCATGCACGACGTTGGCGCCTTCGTTGATCATCGCAGCCATGTAGCGGCGCATGATTTCTTCGTCGGTGAAGCTGCGCGGCGTGATGCCGGCGCGCGTGCGTTCGGCCTCGATAATCGCTTCGACCTCCGGATCGGGCGCGCCGCTGCGCGAACCTTCGGGGTACAGATAAAATCCGCGGCCGGTTTTCTGGCCGAACCAGCCGCGCTCGCACAGGCGGTCGGCGATCTGCACGTAGCGCGCGGCGGGATTGCGCGTGGCCGCGCGGCGCTTGCGCGTGGCCCAGCCGATGTCGCCGCCCGCCAGGTCGACCACCTGGAACGGTCCCATCGGAAAGCCGAAGGCGCGCACGGCCGCATCGATCTGATAGGGCGACGCGCCGTCTTCCATCATCGCGTCCGCGGCGGTGCGGTACACGGCCAGCACGCGGTTGCCGATGAAGCCGTCGCACACGCCCGCGCGTACCGGCGTCTTGCGCAGCTTCTTCGCGAGTTCGAAGGCGGTGGCCACCACGTCGGCGCTGACCTGCTTCGGAACCACCACTTCCAGCAGTTTCATGATGTTGGCGGGCGAGAAGAAGTGCAGGCCGATCACATCCGCCGGGCGCGAGATGCTCGCGGCAATCGCGTCGATGTCGAGGTACGACGTGTTGGTCGCGAGCACGGCGCCAGCTTTGCAGACGCGGTCGAGTTCGGCGAACACGGCCTGTTTTACCGCGATGTCTTCGAACACGGCCTCGATCACGAGATCGGCGCCGGCAAGCGCGTCGTAGGAGGTGCTGCCGCTCCAGCGCGCCATCACGGCGGCTTTCTTCTCTTCGCTCAGGCGGCCTTTGGCGATCAGGCCGTCGTAGACCTTTTCGATGTGGGCGCGGCCGCGCGCGAGCGAGGCGTCGTCGCGTTCGATCATCGTCACCGGCAAGCCGGCGTCGAGCACCGCGACGGCAATGCCCGCGCCCATCGTGCCGCCGCCCACCACGCCGATGCTGTTCAGCGCGCGCGGTTTGGCAGCGCGCGTTTCGGGCGCCTTGAGCACTTCGCGTTCGGCGAAGAATGCGTGAATCAAACCGGCGCGCTGCGGACTGTCGAGACACTCGAGGAACAGTTTGCGTTCGAGCCGCAGACCGTCGTCGAAAGGCTGTTCGATGGCGGCTTCGACGGCCTCGACGATTTTCAGCGGCGAGAACAGGCCGCGTGATTTTTTCGCGGTGTCGGCGCGTGCCGCGGCAACGGCCGCGAGGCTCGCGGCGCGGTCGCCGAGCGCCTTGGCTTCGCGTGTGCGGCGCACCGGCGCATGAGCGGCCAGCAGTTCGTGCGCGTACGCGAGGCCCTCGGCGAGGATATCGTCGCTGCCGCCCACACGGTCGACGAGACCGAGCGCAAGCGCTTCCTTCGCACTGGCGTGGCGGCCGCTGAGAATCAGGTCGAGCGCGGCCTGCGCGCCGATCAGACGCGGCGCGCGCTGCGTGCCGCCGGCGCCTGGCAGCAGGCCGAGTTGCACCTCGGGCAAGCCGAGCTTCGCGCCTTCGACGGCAATCCGGTAATGAGCAGCGAGTGCCACTTCCAGACCGCCGCCGAGCGCGGCGCCGTGAATCGCCGCCACCACCGGCTTCGTGCACGCTTCGATGCGGTTGCAGACGTCCGGCAGCGAAGGCGGCACCGGCGGCTTGCCGAACT
Organism: Paraburkholderia ginsengiterrae; assembly: GCF_001645125.1. Lineage (GTDB taxonomy): Bacteria > Pseudomonadota > Gammaproteobacteria > Burkholderiales > Burkholderiaceae > Paraburkholderia > Paraburkholderia ginsengiterrae. The sequence goes on from NZ_LXKA01000121.1 coordinate 50,563, forward strand.
CGCGGATATCCGCGCCGGCGATAAAGTTGCGCCCCGCGCCGAGGATCAGCACGGCTGCCACGGCCGGGTCCGCATCCGCGGCCTCGACGGCGGCGAGCAGACCGCGCCGCACGTCGGCGGACAAGGCGTTCACGGGGGCGTGATCGATGGTCACCAGCAGTACCTTGCCGCGCAACTCGCGCGTTACAACGTCGACGGCGGCGTCGGCCGAAGGGGTGGGGCTCATGAGGTCGTCTCCTGACTGCGATCGGGGTGTGATGGGGCGCATGCGAGGCATGCCGGGTCTGGCGGATTCTGCGATTGTGGTTCGGTCAAGGTTTATTGACAATCACATGAACCGTTGACAGACTGTCAAAGTTTCTTTGACAAAGGCGGCGCCATGGACGTCAATTCCCTGACCTTGCTGGTGGACATCCTGGACGCGGGCAACCTCAGCGAAGCCGCACGCCGCCTGAAGATGAGCCGCGCGAACGTGAGCTACCACCTGAACCAGCTGGAACGGTCGATCGGGCTGCAACTGGTCAGGCGCACCACGCGCCGCGTCGAGCCGACCGAAATCGGACTCGAGCTCTACGAGCACGGCCGCACGATCCAGAATGCGCTGCTCGCGGCGCGCGAATCCGTCACGGCGCTCGGCCAGAGTCTGCGAGGGCGCGTCCGCCTGAGTGTGCCGAGCGGCTACGGGCAGCTGGTCATGTCGGATTGGCTGATCGCGTTCAAGCGGCTTTATCCGGAAATCGTGCTGGACGTGGTGTTCGAGAACCGCGTCGAGGATCTCGTGCGCGACGAGGTCGATATCGCGGTGCGCGTGATGTCCGAGCCGCCGGAAAATCTGGTCGCGCGCGACATGGGGCCGGTGCGGTACGTGGCGTGCGCGTCGCAGGCCTTTGCCGAGCAGCACGGCATGCCGCTCCAGCTGGACGACCTGCGCACGGCGCCGCTGATTACGGCGACAGTGGTCGGCAAGCAGTTGCGCCTTGCCGCCTACTTGCGCGACGAGCGGCACGAGGTGCTGCTGGAGCCGGCCATCATCTCCGAGAATTTTCTGTTCCTTCGCCAGGCGGTGCTCGCGGGTCTCGGCGTGGGGCTCGTGCCGGACTACGTGGTGCAGGACGATCTGCGCCGCGGCGAGGTGGTGACCACGCTCGACGAATGGCGGCTCAGCATCTACGGCACGCACATGTATATGGTGTACATGCCGAACCGGCATCACACGCGTGCGGCTGCGACGTTCATCGAATTCATTCTTCAGCAGGCACACGGCAGCGGGCGAGGGGACGCTGCCTGACCCCGACCTTGACCCTGACCCTGACTCGCTTGCGATAAACGCTAATTGCGCCTCGCTTGAATATGCTTTGACAATAAGGCAGGGGCTGTTTCACAAAAGGGGTCGGGGAGACATGAGATGAAAGGGATCATCGGACTGCTTGCCGTGCTGGCACTCGCCATAGTGGTTGTTCTGATCTCACGCTTACCGTCCGAAACGGCGATTCGCTTTGCCGGCTATGCGGCGACCGCCGCGTTTGCCGCGCTCGTCGGTTTTGTGCTGCGCCGGCGTGCCGGGCATCGAGCGAAACAGCCGGATTAGCGCATGCTACGATGCTTCGCTGATCGCGCATAACGCCGGAGACATGGATGCGTCCTGAGAGTGCCACTCGTTTTGATGAGCAGTTTGCGCCTCGTATCGCCGAGGCGATTGCCGCGTGCTTCGCTACCACCGTGCATACCGACGTGCTGCCGTACGGCGGCCACGGGCATCCCACGCGCGTGCGGATTCATGCGTCGCCCGTTGAAGGCTTGGGGCAGTATCCGCATCCGCTGAATCTGTACCTGACCTGGGACAGCGACGAGATCGAAAGACTGATGGGGGCGGAGGGGCCGGCGCGTTTCGCCGGCTATCTCGCCGCGCTGCCGCGCAAGCTCGCGGCATGGACGCGTGCGCGCGAACTGGATTTTGTGGCGCACACCCAGGCCGATCCTGTGGCTTTGATCGGCGGGCTCGACTTCGAGAGTTAAGTGTTAAGCGCTAAGCGTTAAGCGGCGCATTGCACGCCGCGCGCACGCAGCCTGATCGAAGCGCCGTGCACAGAAGCACGGCGCCGGTTCTTCAGGCCGCGGCGCCCAGCCGGAAGAAACTCACGCTCTGCACGAGTCCCGACGCCTTGCTCTGCACCGCATCCGCCGCCGCGGCCGCCTGCTCGACAAGCGCCGCGTTGCTTTGCGTCACCTGATCCATCTGCGTGACGGCATCGTTCACTTCCGCAATCCCCGTTGCCTGATCGACGCTCGCCGTCGCGATCGATTCGACGATGCGCGTCACGCTGCCGGCGCTTTCCACCACGCCGTTCATGGTGTGGCTCGCGTGATGAATCAGTTGCGTGCCGGCGTCGATGGTGGCGGCCGACTCGCGAATCAGCGTCTTGATCTCGTGTGCGGCGTCGGCGGAACGTTGCGCGAGACTGCGCACTTCGCTTGCCACCACGGCGAAACCGCGCCCTTGCGTGCCGGCGCGTGCGGCCTCGACCGCCGCGTTGAGCGCAAGAATATTGGTCTGCGCCGCGATCGCTTCCACCACCGCGATGATGTCGACGATGCGCCTGGAAGACTCGTTGATCTGACCCATCGTGCGCACGGCATCGCTCATGACGGTGCCGCCTTCGCGCGCGGCTTGCGCCGCCGTTTGCGCGAGCGCGGTGGCTTCGCGCGCGTTGGCGGCGTTGCGCTGAACCGAATCCGTGAAATGCTGCATCGAGGCAGCGGTTTCTTCGAGCGACGCCGCCTGCTGTTCCGTGCGCGCGGACAGGTCGAGATTGCCCGCGGCGATTTCCTGCGTGGCCGTCGAAATCGTATGCGCGCCTTCACGAATCTCGCTGACGATATGCCGCAAGCGATGATTCATGTCGTTCAACGCGAGGAGCAACTGGCCGGTTTCGTCCTGGCTCACGACTTCCACGTCGGCACGCAGATCGCCAGCCGCGACCGCTTGCGCGACGCCGACCGCCTGCCTGACCGGCACTGTGATGCTGCGGCTGAGAAACCAGACCGCAAACGCGCCGACGCCAAGCGACGCGGTCACGACCGTCAGCAGCAGCACCGAGGCAATCGTGTACGCACGCTCGGCGGCTTCGCGCGTGCGTTCGTTGGACTCCTGCGCCTGCTGCATGACGGCGGCGACGATGCCGTCGATCGCGGTGGTGGGGGCGCGGTCGATGCCTTTGACGAGACCGTCCACCACGTGCGCGGTGTTCGGATCGGCGGCGTCGTAGTTTTTGAGCGCGTCGAGGTAGCTGTCTTGCAGCGAGGCGTGGGTGGCGATTGCGTTATCGACACCGTCGACGTTGGCACCCAGTGCGCTCAACTGATCCTTCAGGCGCAGCAGGGCGGCGTGCGTCGTGTCGCTTTCCTTGCCGAAGGCGCCACGGTACTTGGCAAATGCAGCCGGATCGGCGCCGCGCAGCAGCAGGTCCTTCCATTCCTGCACCTGTTTCTTGAACTCGACCTGAGCGACGCGCGCCGTGTCGGCGGCTTGCGCATACTGGCTGAGCGTCTGCGCGGACTCGATTTGCAGCGCATGCGTATTCGACAACGCGCGCCAGCCTTCCAGGCCCACGATCATCGTCGCAGCGAGCAGCACCGCGCCGAGCAGCGCCAACTTAACGGCGATCTTCAGATTTCTATAGAACGTCACGGTGTTGCCCCGGCTATTGCGCTTATTAGTCCAGCTTGAATTGCGCGACCGCGCCTGCGAGGCTCATCGCCTGATTTTGCAACGCTGCCGCGGCCGCTGTGGATTCCTCGACCAGCGCCGCGTTCTGCTGAACCATCTCGTCGAGCTGGCTGACCGCGCGGTTGACTTCCTGAATGCCGCGCGTCTGCTCGTTGGCTGCCTGCGTGATTTCGGAAATGATGGTGGTCACGTTGGCGACGTTGCTGACGATCTCCGTCATCGTCTCGCCGGCCTGGCGCACCTGGCCCGAACCCGACGTCACGCTCGCCACGGTCGCTTCGATCAGCGCCTTGATTTCCTTCGCCGCCTGCGCGCTGCGTTGCGCGAGGCTGCGCACTTCGCCGGCCACCACCGCGAAACCGCGGCCCTGTTCGCCCGCGCGCGCGGCTTCCACCGCGGCGTTCAACGCGAGGATGTTGGTCTGGAACGCAATGCCGTCGATCACGCCGATAATGTCGGAGATTTTCACCGACGCGTGCTGGATCTCGCCCATCGTCGTGATCACTTCGGAGATCACGACGCCGCCGCGCGAGGCGACCTGCGAGGCGGACACGGCGGTATCGTCGGCCTGGCGTGCCGAGCTTGCCGATTGCGTGACCGTCGAGGTGATTTCTTCCATCGACGCAGCGGTTTGCTGCAAGCTCGCCGCCGCCGATTCCGTGCGGCCCGACAGATCGACGTTGCCGGCGGCGATTTCATTCGCGGCCACGCGCACGGAGTCGCTGGCGTCGCGAATCTGGCGCATCACGTGGCTGAGTTTGTCGATGAAGGTATTGAACGAGCGCGCGATCTGCGCGACTTCGTCTTGACCGACCGCGGGCAGGCGTTGTGTCAGATCGCCTTCGCCGGAGCCGATGGCGTCCATGGCGTCGCGCACTGCCGACAGACGCTTGAACGACACGGCAGTGACGGCTGCGACGATCGCGGCGGCGATGCCGGCAATCACGATCAGCGCGATCACCGAGGAGGTCAGCAGCGAACGCATGCCGGCGGTGGCTTCGGCTTTGTCGAGGGCGACGACCGCGTACCAGTCGGTGCCGGGAATCGCCTGCGCGCGCAGGAGTTTTGTGCTGCTGTTTATGTCCGCTTCGACGGGATGGTCGGCGGTGAGGAGGGCGGCGAGCTTGTCGCTGGTTAGGGCGGGCACCAGCTCCGAGACCGGTTTCAAGGTCAGTTTCGCATCCGGGTGCGCGACGATGTGGCCGCTCGCGTCGATCAGCATGCCGAAGCTCGCGGGGGTGGGGTGAATCGCCTTGACGTTGGCGATGACGGTGTCCATGGTCACGTCGCTTGAGACGACGGCCTTCACCGCGCCATCGCGCACCACCGGGACGGCGAACGAGACCACCAGCTTGCCCGTGCCCATGTCCACATACGGCGGCGTCACGACCGGCTTGCCGGCGGCGACGGCCTGCTTGTACCACGGGCGGCCGGTCGGATCATAGTCGGGCGGAATGCCGGTCGGGTCGGTGAACTTCCAGGTCTTGTCCGCATAGCCGACGTACACGTTGATGAACTTCCCGGCGGCGGCGACCTGCTTCAACGCGGTGAGCGGTTCGGGTTGCAGCACCGCGTCCTGCAACGAGTCGATCATCTGGCTGTGGGTGGCGATCCAGTCGCTGATGCCGTCCACGTGACCGCTTTCCACTGCGTTCAGGCTGCTTTCGATGGCATCGGCGTTGTACGAGTTGGCGACGACGTAGTTGAGCGTGGCGTTGACGGCGAGCGCGACTACGACGATAGCTACGCACAGGGCGACGATGCGCGCGCGGATTGAGGTGAACATGGCGGGGGTTTCTTGGGGTGAGCGGTGGAACGGATGGAGTTGATGCGGCGGGGGCCTCACAGGAGGTATACGGCTTGTGCGGTGCAGACTTGAGGGAGGAAGCCTTCGCGTGGCTAAGCAGCGTCGCGAGTACCGTGTGGGACGGGGCGCTGGGCGGTGGCGTGATTTCTTGGGATGGTGCTGGTTTTTCAGTGGAGGCGGAAATAGTGGTTCGTTTTGCGGCGGCGAGCGCTGCGCGGCGCCCTGCATTTGTATGACGATAGCGGTGGTTCGGCGGATGTGTTTCGACCCGAAGCGGACTGCTGGTTCGTGGTGACCTTCGCGGCCTTGGCGACCGCTTTCCAGATGCTATGGGCTCGCGCGCGCGGGCGTGGATAGAAGACCTCCCGGTTGTTCTCCGCCCCGTTGATTCACCCGACGCCTAGTCAATTTTGATCATTCCCGTTTCGATCGCCGAAACCTACTCTGACTTCGACAACTGCGCGTCTTCATCGAGGCGGTTGCCAACCAGAGTAACGCTTTGTGCCTCGTAACGGAGAATCACCATGGACTCGCCTCACCTCTCAGGCTCCGAATGCCGTCCCGCGCGGATAACCGGTATCCGGATCTGCTTCGTTTGTTTGATGGCCGTGTCTGGCCAAGTGCTCGCGGGCGGTTGCCACGAAAATCTATCGTACCTGCGGGCACGCTTTCCAAGTTTTACTGACCCATCGTTGCAGCAAGTCGAGCAGGCCATCTACTCGACGAGAGTATCCGACGCGATAGCGGAAGCCAAGTCCAAAGGGAGTTCTCCCGAGGACGCGGTGTCAGCCGAAATGGAGCAGGCCAACCAGGATCTGCAGTCTGCCAAAGAGGCGTCGAACACCTTTGTATCGGTGTCCATATCGGATAGTTCGGCTGACGAAGTACTTCGCGAACTTAACGGCCCGCATGTCGACCCGAATCTCGAATGCGATGGAGTGGCCGGCAGCAGCGCCTGTGCTGCGGCGGTCGGGCTGATGGGGGCGGTTGCCAATCACGCGCTGGCTGCGGAGATGCAGTGCTTCGCACGCAACGGGATGTGGTGAAATGAAAATCGAATATCGCCTGGTCCTCGTAGTGGCAGGAGTGCTGGCGTCGGGCGGCGCCACAACGGTCAAAGCGGCGGATTCCTGCGCTATTCTGTCTTCGGGTGATGCCGCGAACATGGCTATTGATAGCCCGGACGAGTTTCAGAAGCTCTCTGCCCAATGTCGCGACAGCAAGCGCAGCGCGACGGCATCTGCAAAGCCAGCGCCTGCGGCGTCGGGAACGCAGCGCTCGGCCGGGAAAGCCCCGCAAGCATCCATTTCGTCGGCATCCTCGCAAAAGGAGGAGCCGAAAGGACTTCCGCCCAACTGCGGTTTTGTCTTTTACCAGGCTGAAGTACCGAATGGAACGCACACCTTCGGTGAGAATTTCTGCCAGGGCGGGAAGATCGTGAGATGCGAAAGTACCAAGCCACCGTCAAAGGAATGGGTGCAACTGGATGCATCCTGCGACGACGATCCCACTAAGGGGAACGTGTACATCAAGGAACTTAATGCCAAAAATATCCGGGATACGCTCCAGAAGATGAACAGCGATTGACTGCTGGCATTCGCTCCCCACCACAGTCAGCGTAGCTGTCGGGAAGCTAGGGCCTGGCGTGCCGCAGCTGTGCGGCCAGTTCCGCATTGTTGTGCACGCCCACCCGTTCATGAATCGCTCGCAAGTGGTTGTTCACGGTCGCGGGGGAGATCTTCAGGGTTTTTGCCACCTCTTTGTGCGTGAGGCCGGCAGCCACAAGCTCCGCGATTTCGCGTTCCCGATGAGTCAGATTGTCGAGTGCCTCGCGCGCCCGCGCTTTCAAAAATATCAAATGCTTCGTAAAAAACGGAGTGACGAGGATGCGCCGTCCAACGAAGGACCGGTGGGGAGCGGCGAGTAGATGTTGGAAGAGCGCTCGTGGCACCGCGTGTTCGGATGCGCCAGGCCATTCCGTTTGCAGGTCCGCAATAAATCGTGGTTCCGCAAAGCACAGCACACCACCTGTATCGGCGACGGCGACGCTCCACCGTCCGTCGCCGGCTTCGCGATAGCGTTCGGCCTGTAGCGTCTGGCTAATCTTGAGCGCTTCCTGGAGATGCGGAAAGACCGCTTGCATCAGTTGACGCTGGGCTTCGGAGAAGGCTCTGGCTTTCGACGCCCGGTACAGCGAAACCGAGGCCAGCGTACCGGTCTGCGGGTTGTGGAATCCCGTGATGAGGCCTTGCTCATGGCCATAGCGAAGCGCGTAGGCTTCCAAAGCCTTTGAGTGTCGCGATTGTTCTGGCAAGTAGCAATTCACTGTGACGCCAGGATTCGAAAGGCAGTAGAAAGCCACTCTGTCCTGGTCGCGAACGGGCGCGTATTCCTGCAAACTGTCAGGCGAGTCGTTGTAAAGATACGGCGAGTGGAACACCACGCCCTGCGCGTCACGGATGCCTGAACCCCACCTTGCAGCGTCGAAAGGCAATAGTGCTTTGAGGAGGACGACGGCCTGCTCCTGAAACTCCTCGAGAGGAACTTCGCGCACGCTGCGATACAGTGTGATCAACAGTTCATTCAGCCCGTCCACATACCCACTCCGCGAAGGCCTCTTGTAATCTGGAACGCGTCAGTCAATACAAGGATGGATCGTCTCGACCGTATTCGTCAGAGCGATAGGAGCGAACATCGGGCCCCTATTCGAACATTGGCTTCGTCTCGTTGCCGTCTTTACGATACGGATTTGGCTGACTGTATGCTTCTCTGGCTGGATGATCAAGACGTCCGCGGCGAATCGAAGCGCTGCGAGCGTCCGGGGTTTTTCGGAGCAGCTGTTTGAATGACAAGGCAGGCATCGTGGCGGATGGTCAAAGCCTTGATTCAATGAAATGTCAGGTCTGCGCCGCACAATGAAGAACCAGCCGCAGCATACGAATACCAAAAAAGAACAGCCGCTGCGTATCACCGCAGCGGCCGTCCTATTAACCCCAAAACACCCAGCTAACTTACCCCCCCAGCGCCGGATCACTCATACTGCTCTTCCCAGTCTCCACATGCCCAGCCAAACGCCGCGCGAACAGCGGATCCGTATCGACCGTAATAGCCAGGTCATACCACCCATGCGCGTTCCGAAGATCGAGATAAAGCTGTTCAGTATCACCGCCGCGCACTGAATGCCGGATCACATTGCTCGGGTCATACGCATTGACGATAGTGAACTCACAATGCGCGCTACCGACGTTCTCCAGCCGTAGCTGCAAATTCCCATTCGACACATCGTAGCCTTCAGCCACTTCCGGCCGCGCAATATCCGACCCATTCCACCAGCTACGCGCCACCGGCCGCCCCGCAAAACGGCGTAGGTAACCATTCGGCCCATACACAGTGAAGTCGTAGCTGCCATCCACATTCAGCGGCAATTGATCCTGCAAACGCTTACCCGCTTCAACCGTATAAGTACGCGGCGCATCGAGACTATGAGCGGCGTAGACGAGGAACACCGCACCCGCGCGCCCCGTATTGACGAAACGCATGCTGAGCTTGTTAGCCGCTCCCTCACCGTGCACACGCACAAACAACTCATACGGCAGCGCCCGAGCAGGGCGCACACCAGCTTCCTGCTTCGGCACAGCCTGCAAAACCGGCGGCAGCGGCACATAATCCGTATGCCGGTTCTGATCGGGCGGTACATACCCGCTCGTACTCGGCAGCGTCGGGAAAGCATCATTCGGATTGCTGAAGTTAAACGCCGACATCAGATCACCGCACACCGCACGGCGCCAAGGCGTGATATTCGACTCGCCAAGATTGTGATCATGCCCAAAGCGCTTTTCGATAAAACGAATCACCGAAGTGTGATCAAACAGTTCCGAGCACACATAACCGCCTTTCGACCACGGCGAGACCACCAGCATCGGCACACGCGGACCGAGCCCATACGGAGCAGCAGGGTTGGACGAATCGCCCGGATAGATCTCGTTCGCCGTATCAACGGTAGACAAACCATTCGCGCTCGACGCCGACGCAAACGGCGGCGCCATATGATCGAAGAATCCGTCGTTCTCGTCATAGTTGATCAGCAGCACCGTCTTGCTCCACACCTCTGGATTCGACGTCAGAATCTGCAAGACCTGATCGATATACCACGCACCATAATTCGACGGCCAGTTCGGATGTTCCGAATAAGCTTCCGGCGCAACGATCCACGACACTTGCGGCAACGCGTTATTCTGCACATCCCGCTTCAGAATATCGAAGTAACCATCACCTTTCGCCGCATTCGTCCCAGTACGCGCATTGTCATACAGCGGATTACCCGGCTGCGCATTCCGATACTGGTTGAAGTAGAGCAGCGAGTTATCGCCGTAGTTGCCGATATACGGGTTCTGCGTCCATCCCCACGACCCATTCGCGTCCAGGCCGGTACCGATATCCTGATAGATCTTCCACGAGATGCCGGCGTTCTGCAGCACTTCCGGATACGTCGACCAGCCGTAGCCCACCTCGGCATTGTTGATCACCGGACCGCCACCGTTACCGTCGTTACCCACCCAGCCGCTCCACATGTAATAGCGGTTCGGGTCCGTCGGTCCCATCAGCGAGCAGTGATACGCGTCGCAGATCGTGAAAGCATCGGCGAGCTGATAGTGAAACGGGATGTCCTCGCGCGTGAGATAGGCCATCGTCGTCGTGCCCTTGGCGGGCACCCATTGATCGTAGCGGCCGCCGTTCCATGCCGCGTGCGTGCTGGTCCAGTCGTGCGCGAGATCCTGCAGGAATTGCAGGCCCAGGTTCGGCGCGGTGGGATGGAACGGCAGCACGTAGCCGAGATCCGCCGCGAGCGGCTGATACCACACCGGCTTGCCGTTCGGCAGATTGATCGCGCGGGTGTCGCCAAAACCGCGCACGCCCTTGAGCGTGCCGAAGTAGTGGTCGAACGAGCGGTTTTCCTGCATCAGCACGACGATGTGTTCTACGTCGCGGATCGTGCCAGTCTTGTTGTTGGCGGGAATAGCCAGCGCGTTGCGAATGCCCAGCGGCAGCATGCTCAACGCGGTGGCGGAACCGGCGGCATGCGCGGCGGAGCGTAGAAAATCACGGCGGTTTTTTGAGGTCATGGTATCGGCTTTCGATCTTCAGTAGAGGAACCCTGCACGCAGCGCGCGAGCCTCGCCCGCGCGTCGCGTGAGACGGGGAACTCAGTCCACGGTGTGGATGACGGGTGTGGCGAGCGGCCTCGACGCGGCCGCGGACAAAGCCGGATCGGCGCTTGATGCGGGTCGTGCTGGGGTTTGAATCGTGAGTGCGGCGGGTGTGGCTGAAGCAGACGACGGATTCGTCGGCAGAAGCGCAGCGCCGTTGCCGCTGCCGGCTTGATTTTTTGTAGAGCTAATCGTATTCGAGTCCTGCGCCTTGTCGTCGTCGCTGCACGCACCGGTCAGCGCACAGAGCGACACAGCAGCCAGCACGCCTGCCAAACGTTTGCAGCGCAATGCGAAAGTTGGCTTCGACACAACGGACATGGCAACGTCTCCGGCACGGGGAAGGGGCGCCAGGGCATCCGTGTGCCCAGGTCAGCGATGCCGAAGGATAAACGCTTACCTGTGTAACTTTTGTGAACAAATGGTGAGTTGTGGATTTTTGAGGAATTCACTGGCGACGCCAATTTGGCCGCATGACGAGCTTGGCGGCCACCAACAATGTGACGGCGGCGTGACGCTTTCGCGGCTGGGATTTAACATTCGGCGGCGCAGGCACAAACAAAAACTGCGCCGGAGTGGCGCAGTCGTTGGGTGTTTCGGCCTGAACGGTGTGGCTATTTCTGTTTCGAAACGAAGGCGGCAATCGCCTCATTCAGCGCCTGCGGCGCATCACGATGCGGCGAGTGTCCGCAGCCATCAAGCTTGACCAGCTCCGCATGCGGCACACAGTCGGCAATCGTGTCGATCTGCGCCATCGTTCCGTAGTTATCGTCATGGCCTTGCACCGCGAGCAACGGCACGCGAATGGGCGCCAGTTCCGAGGTAATGGTCCAATCCCGGAATGCGGGATTCAGCCAGATGTCGTTCCAGCCGTAAAACGCGGAATCGACATCGGCGTGATAGCGGCCGAGCTTGGCGCGCAGATCAGTGGTTTCGTAAAGTTGTTTGGTCTGCGCGATGCTTTCCACCGAAATATCTTCGACGAACACATGCGGGGCAATCGCCACCGCGCCGGCCAATGCATCGGGATGGAGCGCGGCGTAGAGCAACGTGATCGAGCCGCCGTCGCTATGGCCGATCAGCCACATGCTCCGGCGTTCGGGCAGGTCGATGTCGAGCGCGTCGAGCAAGGCGGGCAGAATATCGCGCGCCTGGGCCGTCATGAAATCGACAGGCCATTTCACATCATGCGGGCGCGGTGTCGAAAGCCCATAGCCGGGCCGCGAATAGACGAGTCCGCGCATGCCGAGCCGCTCGCATAACGCTTGCGGCCAGTCGCGCCACATCGAAATCGAGCCGAGCCCTTCATGCAGGAAGACGGCGATTGGTGCGTCGCAGGCCGTTTCGTTCACCCAACGATATTCGATGCGCAACGGCCCGTGGGACGCCGTAGCGGGCAGTTCAGCGAACTCGCTGGCGGAAGTGGCGGCGGCGGGGTTCTGCATGAATCACCTTATGACTGTTCGCGCAATTTGAAGCGTTGGATCTTACCGGTAGCGGTTTTCGGCAGATCGTCGACGAACACGATATCGCGTGGATACTTGTGCGGCGCGAGCCGGTCCTTGACGAAGGCTTTCAACTCTTCAGCGAGTATCTCAGACGCGGCGAATTCCTGCTTCAACACGACGAATGCGCGCGTTTTGACGAGGCCGCCGTGATCGACGCCGACCACCGCCGCTTCGAGCACCGCGTTGTGCTGCACCAGGACCATTTCCACTTCGACGGGCGAGACATACTGGCCGCTCACTTTCAGCATGTCGTCGCTGCGTCCGGCATACACATAGCAGCCGTTCGGCAACCGGCAGTACTTGTCGCCGCTGCGAATCCATTCGCCCAGGAAGGTGGCGCGCGACTTCTCCCGATTGTTCCAGTACATCACGGCCGCGCTTGGCCCCTTGATATACAGATCGCCGACGTCGCCATCGGGCACCGCGTGGCCGGCGTCGTCACGCAATTCGACTTCGTAGCCCGGCACCGGCCGGCCCGTGGTGCCGTATTCGACGGCGCCCACGCGATTGGACAGAAAGATGTGCAGCATTTCAGTCGAACCTATGCCGTCAAGAATCTCGCAGCCGAAGTGCGCGGTGAACCGCTCGCCGATTTCACGTGGCAATGCTTCGCCGGCCGACGTGCACACGCGCATCGCGACATCGGCGCGCGCGGGCAGATTGGGCGACACCAGCATGTTCGCATAGAGCGTCGGCACGCCGTAGAACACCGTCGGCCGATGCTTCACGAGGCGCGCAAAAATCGCGTCGGCGGTAGGGCGCTCGGCCATCAGAATCGCGGTTGCGCCGACCGAGAGCGGGAACGTCAGACCGTTGCCGAGACCGTAGGCAAAGAACAGCTTCGCGGCCGAGAACACCACATCGCTCTCGACGATCCCGAGTATCGGCTTCGCGTACAACTCCGCGGTCCAGTACAGGTTAGCGTGCGTGTGGACCGTGCCCTTCGGCTTGCCGGTCGAGCCGGACGAATACAGCCAGAAGGCGATATCGTCGCATCCGGTCGAGGCGGATTTGACGGCGGGTGCGGCGGCCTCGATCAGTGCTTCGAACACGGGCACAGTGCGCGGGTCGCCTTCGCACGGCTGCGAGACGATCAACTGGCAACCGTCATGTTCGGCGGAATCCAACGCTTGCGTCACGTTCGGCAGCAGCGCGCCCGAAGCGATTACCGCACGCGCGTGACTGTGGGTGAGCATGTACACGTAGTCTGCGGAGGTGAGCAGCGTGTTCGCGACCACCGGCACCACACCCGCATACAGCGCGCCGAGAAAGGCGACTGGCAGCGCGATGCTGTCGAGCATCACGAGCAGGATGCGCTCCTCGGGATGCACGCCGAGCGTGCGCAGCGCGCTCGCGAAGCGCCGCGCGCGTTCTTCGAGTTCGCCATAGGTCGTGGCGCCGTTGTCGTCGATATAGGCGGTCTTGCCGGCGCGCGTTGCGTTCAGTCGGAACAGGTGTGCCGCGAAATTGAACTGCGCGGGTGGCGCTTCGGCTGTCACCGCGGGCTGGCTCGCAGCCGTTTCCAGCGTGGCTTCCATGTGTCTCCTCCATCGGGTGTGCGCGGGCCGGCTGTTTTGCGCTCGTGATCCGCTCGATGCTCGGGTGCTTGCTTATGTTTTCGTTGCTCGTGTGGCGTTTGCTAGGCAGTGGGCAAATGGGTCGCGGGTATCAGCGCCTCGATAGCGGCGCCCGCCGCCTGAATGGCCGAGCGTCGATGATAGAAACCCAGCGCGCGCAGGCCGCCGAGTTCTTCGCCGCCGCCGGCGCGGCCCGGTCCGCCATGCAGGGACATCGGCATCACGTTGCCGTGGCCGGTTTGACTCTGCTGGACCGAAGGCGAGATGGCGTGCACGCGGCCGTGCGTATCGGCGAGTTCCAGCGCAAGCCGGCCGAGATGCGCTTCATCGTTCGAATAGATCGAGGCGACGAGCGATCCCTGGCCGCGCCGCGCAAGGGCGACTGCGTGTGCTTCGGGCAATGCATCGGCAGCGGTGGCGACGCGATAGGGCGCCACGCTCGCTACCGGACCGAACACTTCGACATCGTGCAGGAGCGTCGCGTTATCCGGATCGTTGACCACAAACAGATGTGGCGCGACGCAAGCCGCGATGTTCGAGTCCGCATCGACGAGCGGTACCGACGAGCCGTCGTACGCGAGCACCGCTTCCTCGCGCAACGTGGCAATACCGGCCAGCACGTTGTCGTATTGCTCGCGGCTCACGAGCGAACCCATGCGCACGGTGTCGTTGCGCGGATTGCCGACGGGGACCTTCGCGAGCTTTGCCTTGAGCGCGTCGAGCACGGCTTCGAGCATGGCCTCCGGCACGAACGCGCGGCGGATCGCCGTGCACTTCTGGCCGGATTTCACGGTCATTTCCCGCACCACCTCCTTGATGAACAGATCGAAGGCGGGTGTGTCGGGTGCCGCGTCGGCGCAGAGGATCGCGCTGTTCAGACTGTCGGCTTCGACATTCAGGCGCGCGCCGCGCTGCACGAAGGCGGGGTGCGCGCGCAAAGTGGCGGCGGTGTCGGCGGAGCCCGTGAACGACACCACGTCGTAGGCCTGAATCTGATCGAGCAGGCCCGCGGAGCTGCCGCACATCACCGACAGCGCGCCGACCGGCAGAATGCCGGCATCGACTACATCGGCGACCATGCGCTGGGTGAGCCAGGCGGTCGCCGTGGCGGGCTTGACGATCACCGGCACGCCTGAAAGCAGGGCGGGCGCGGCCTTTTCCCACAAGCCCCACGACGGGAAATTGAACGCATTGATGAAGAGCGCGACGCCGCGTGTCGGGGTGAGCACGTGCTGCACGTTGAACGTTTGGTCCTTGCTCAACGACACGGCGTTTCCGTCACGCAGCGCGTGCACGTCACCCAGCGACGTACCGAGCTTCGCGTAGTACGACAGCGTGAAAATGCCGCCGTCGATATCGACCGCGGAATCGTTGCGGGTGGTGCCCGAGTTCGCGGTGGCGATCGCGTAGTAGTCCTCGCGTTTCGCTTGCAGCAGCTTGACGACGTCGGCGAGGCGGGCGGCGCGCGGCGCATAGGTCAACGCGCGCCACGAAGCGGCGCCCTGTTCGCGGGCAAAACTGAACGCCTGCGGAAGATCGAGGCCCTCGCTCGACACGCGTACGAGCGCCTCGCCCGTCACCGGGTCGGTGAGCGTCACACCCGCACCGGTGCCGGCGATCCACTGGCCGCCCACATAGTTCTTCAATAGTTCGGTCATGGCGGATCTCAGGCAGGGGTGAATTCGATTGCGCCTTGCGGCAGCAGATAAAGGACCAGGGCTTGGCCGTTCGCCACTGTCGGACGATGCGCGGAGCCGGGGCCGTACACGCACCAACCGGCCGGGTGGCCGTCGAACGTGGCGCCTTCGGTGAGCGGCATGATCAGATCGATCTCGCCGTGCGGATGAACGTGATGCGGGCCCGCAATATCTTTCATATCGACCACGTCGACGGAAAAGCCGTGGGTCTCGGGCAAGGCCTTGAAGATCCGGCCGTAGCGAATGCCGCCGCCTTCGCGGTTGCACAGCCACCCTTCGGCCACGCCGGTCCGGCATGCGTCGGCGAGATCGCGGAAAGTGTCGCCGCCGGCCGGATACGTGTCGTTCAGCCAGGACGCGAGCGTGCCGTCGAGCGGCCGGCCGGCGAGTTGGGCGGTGACACCGGCAATCAGACGCTGGAATTCATGTGGGGACATGCAAACCTCCAGATCGGCGCGTTGGCAGGCCACAGGCACCTTAGTGCATGCGCGTTGTCGCGCCATCTCCGTGACGCCGCCGGAAAATCTCGACAGCGTTTGTTATTGGATCAATATTTGGCGAAAATTAACTGTTCACCAAGCTTGTGTCAAGCACTATAGTACATCTATCGCACTCATGAGGCGGTAAAACATGAACCAAAATTACTCTCCCGCGCCGCTGGACGATTCCGCCGACGAAGACCCAAGCCGCGCCGAGCGGACCGAGCGCGATCCGTTTCTGACGGCCATGGGCGAGCGCGTGCGGCTGCTGCGCGCGCGCCGCGGCAAGACCCGCAAGACGCTGGCGACCGAAACCGGCCTGTCGGAGCGGCATCTGGCGAATCTGGAATCCGGCGTGGGCAATGCGTCGGTGCTGGTGCTGCGGCAGATCGCGACCACCTTGAACTGTTCGCTGGCCGAGGTGATCGGCGACGAAACTACGGCGTCCGCCGAATGGCTGCTGATCCGCGAACTGCTGCAAGGCCGCGATCAGGCGGCCTTGCAGCGTGCCCGCATGACGCTTGCCGAGATGTTCGCGCAGGCGCCGCGCGATCCGCATCGCAAGGATCGGATCGCGCTGATCGGCCTGCGCGGCGCCGGCAAGTCGACCCTCGGGCGCATGCTGGCGCAGGAGCGCAAGGTGCCGTTCGTCGAATTGACGCGCGTGATCGAGCAATTGGCCGGCTGTCCGCCGTCCGAGATTCATTCGCTGTATGGCGCGGCCGCGTACCGCCGCTATGAGCACCGCGCGCTTGAAGCGGTGATTCAGGAGCATGAGCGCGCCGTGATCGCGTCGCCGGGCGGGCTGGTATCGGAGTCGGGCACGTTCAACGCGCTGCTGTCGCACTGCTATACGGTGTGGTTGCAGGCCACGCCCGAGGAACACATGCGTCGCGTGATCGCGCAAGGCGACTTGCGGCCAATGTCGGGCAACAAGGAAGCAATGGACGACCTGAAGCGCATCCTCGCGGGGCGCGGCGAGCTGTACGGCCGCGCGGATATGACCTTCGACACCAGCGAAAAAACGCTCGCCGACGCCTACCTGCAACTGCGCGACCGCCTTGCCGCAAGGCTGGCAGCCGAATCGCCGGAAGACACGCAGGTGAACTGACCGGCGTTGCGAGGTGAGGGTTTACACGCAAACATGCACTAAAGTGCTTTACATGGGTTTGACGATGCACTATTGTTCAAAAAACAGATTTGCACCGTCCATTCGCAATTTCTTTGCTTTGGATCGGAGTAAGGGCAAAGCGCCAACTCCGATCGACACAGGAGACGCCCCATGTCCACAGCAGAAACCGCCGTCGCGCCGGTCGACTACCGCACCGATCCTTCGCAGTACAAGCACTGGAAACTGAGCTTCAACGGCCCCGTTGCGACGCTCGGCATTGATATCGCCGAAGACGCCGGCATTCGCGACGGCTACAAGCTGAAGCTGAATTCATACGACCTCGGCGTCGATATCGAACTGCACGACGCGATACAGCGCATCCGCTTCGAGCATCCGGAAGTCAAGACCGTGGTGCTGACCAGCCTGAAAGATCGCGTGTTCTGCTCGGGCGCCAATATTTTCATGCTGGGTCTGTCGACCCACGCGTGGAAAGTCAACTTCTGCAAGTTCACCAACGAAACCCGCAACGGCCTGGAAGACTCCTCGCGCCATTCGGGCCTGAAGTTTCTCGCCGCCGTGAATGGCGCCTGTGCGGGTGGCGGCTACGAGCTCGCGCTCGCTTGCGACGAGATCTATCTGGTGGACGACCGCTCGTCGTCGGTCTCGCTGCCGGAAGTGCCGCTGCTGGGCGTGCTGCCTGGCACGGGCGGACTGACACGCGTGACGGACAAGCGCAAGGTGCGCCACGATCGCGCCGACATTTTCTGCACGATCGTGGAAGGCGTGCGTGGCGAGCGCGCGAAAGCATGGCGCCTCGTGGATGAGGTCGTGAAGCCGAATCAGTTTAATCAGACCATCCAGGCGCGCGCGCTCGAACTGGCCGCGCAGAGCGATCGCCCTGCGGACGCCCAAGGCGTCATGCTCACGCGTATCGAACGCACGGACCGCGAAGACGGCCTGACTTACGCCACACTCGACGTTACGATCGATCGCGCCAAACGTATCGCCACGTTCACCGCCAAAGCCCCGCAAACCGATCAGCCCACCGAGATCGATGCGATCGTCGCCGCCGGTGCGAAGTGGTGGCCGCTGCAATTCGCCCGCGAACTCGACGACGCGATCCTGTGCATGCGTACCAACGAACTCGCCGTCGGCACGTGGGTGTTCCGCACCGAAGGCGACGCCCGCAAGCTGCTCGCCGCGGATGCCACGTTGATGCAGCATCGCGACCACTGGTTCGTGCGCGAGACCATCGGTCTGCTGCGCCGCACGCTGGCGCGTATCGACGTCTCGTCGCGGTCGATCTTCGCGCTGATCGAGCCGGGTTCGTGTTTCGCCGGCACATTCGCGGAATTCGCGTTCGCGGCGGACCGTACGTATATGGCCGCGCTGCCGAGCAATGAGGAAGAGGAACCGGCCATCACGCTTTCCGAAGTCAACTTCGGCTTGTATCCGATGGTCACGCATCAGTCGCGCCTCGCTCGCCGTTTTTATGAGGAAACCGAACCGCTCGACGCCGTGCGCGCGCTGATCGGTCAGCCGGTCAAGCCGGTCGAAGCCGAACGCCTCGGTCTCGTGACCGCGTCGCCCGACGATATCGATTGGGCCGACGAAATCCGCATCGCGCTCGAAGAGCGTGCGGCGATGTCGCCCGATGCCTTGACCGGACTCGAAGCGAATCTGCGCTTCAACGGTCCTGAAACGATGGAGACGCGCATCTTCGGCCGTCTCACCGCATGGCAGAACTGGATTTTCAACCGGCCGAACGCAGTGGGCGAGAAGGGCGCGCTCAAGGTGTACGGCAAGGGCAGCAAGGCGCAATTCGATGTCTCGCGCGTTTGACGCGTGCTCGATGCGCGTTTGATGCGCGTCTGAACGCCATACACGCAACGAGCGCGGAATAAGCGACGCCACCTGTCCGATACGCGCCTCTCACCGTCAGCACTGCAGCTTCCGAACAAGGAACCGACCATGTCTACGATCAACTACAGCGAAAAAATTCCGAACAACGTCAACCTCGCCGACGACCGGGCACTGCAGCGCGCGCTCGAGCAATGGCAGCCGAATTTTCTGTCGTGGTGGGGCGACATGGGCCCGGAAGGCTCACACGGATACGACGTCTATCTGCGTACGGCAGTGAGCGTCGACGCGGGCGGGTGGGCGCACTTCGATCACGTGAAGATGCCGGACTACCGCTGGGGCATTTTCCTCACGCCTGGTGAGCAGGACCGCAAGATCCACTTCGGCGAACACAAGGGCGAGGCGGCATGGCAGGACGTGCCCGGCGAGCATCGCGCGAATCTGCGCCGCATTATCGTGACACAAGGCGACACGGAGCCGGCCTCGGTCGAGCAGCAGCGCCACCTCGGTTTAACGGCGCCTTCCATGTACGATCTGCGCAACCTGTTCCAGGTCAATGTGGAAGAAGGCCGCCACCTGTGGGCGATGGTCTATCTGCTGCATCGCTACTTTGGCCGCGACGGACGTGAGGAAGCCGAAGCATTGCTCGGCCGCCGTTCGGGCGACGAAGACAACCCCCGCATTCTCGGCGCGTTCAACGAGAAGACACCGGACTGGCTCGCGTTCTTCATGTTCACGTACTTCACGGATCGCGACGGAAAATTCCAGTTGTCGGCACTTGCCGAGTCGGGTTTCGATCCGCTCGCGCGCACGACGAAGTTCATGCTGACGGAAGAAGCGCATCATATGTTCGTCGGCGAATCGGGTGTCTCGCGGGTGATCCAGCGCACCGCGCAGGTCATGAACGAACTGGGCACGGACGACGTCGCGAAGCTCCGCGCGGCCGGCGTGATCGACCTGCCGACCATCCAGCGTTATCTGAACTTCCATTACTCGGTCACGATCGACCTGTTCGGCGCGGATCATTCGTCCAACGCGGCCACGTTCTACAGCTCGGGTCTGAAGGGCCGCTATGAAGAAGGCAAGCGCGACGACGACCATCAGCTGAACGGCCAGAGCTACAAGCTGCTCGACGTGCAGGACGGCAAACTGGTCGAGCGCGAAGTGCCGATGCTCAACGCGATGAACGAAGTGCTGCGCGATGACTACATCAAGGATTCCGTGGCGGGCGTGGGGCGCTGGAACAAGGTGCTCGAAAAGGCCGGCATCGATTTCCGCATGACGGTGCCGCACAAGGCGTTCAACCGCCAGATCGGCACGTTTGCGGGTACCCGCGTGTCGCCTGACGGCCGCGTGGTCAGCGAAACCGAATGGGCTGCCAACGAAGCGAAGTGGCTCGCCACGCCGGAAGATCGCGCGTATGTGGCCTCGCTGATGGGCCGTGTCACGGAAGCCGGCAAGTTCGCCAACTGGATTTCGCCGCCGGCAATGGGCGTGAACCGCCAGCCGGTCGATTTCGAATACGTGCGCTTTAACTGATCGCACGGGCGGCACGTGGCACGCTTGCGCAGCAACATCTGGTGGAGGAAGTCATGAACGGCCCAGTGTCGATCGAAGTTCTCAGGCAGCATCTGATCGATCCGGAAATCTGCATTCGCTGCAATACCTGCGAAGAGACTTGCCCGGTCGATGCGATCACGCACGACGATAACAACTACGTGGTCAAGGCGGATATCTGCAACGGCTGCATGGCGTGCGTGCCGCCGTGCCCGACTGGCGCGATCGACAACTGGCGCACGGTGCTGAAGGCCGACGCGTATCCGATCGAAGAGCAGTTCACGTGGGACGTGTTGCCGGAGCAGAACACGATGGCGGTGCCGGCCGCGGACGAGGCGACGGGCGCTTCGGGCGCCGCGGGCGCCGCGGGCGATGCAGCGGTGGAAGCGAGCGGCATTGAAGTCGATACGGTGCGCGGCTCGGTCGTGCCGCCGTGGTCGGCGGCGAAGCCGTACGTCAATCTCTATACGCACAAGGACCCGACCACCGCGACGGTGGTCGGCAACTACCGGCTGACCGACGCCTCGACCGAGAGCGACATTCATCACATCGTGCTCGATTTTGGCGCGATGCCGTTTCCGGTGCTGGAAGGCCAGTCGATCGGCATTCTTCCGCCAGGCGCGAGCGCCGATGGCCGCACGCATCACGCGCGCCAGTACTCGATTGCGAGTCCGCGTGACGGTGAACGGCCGGGCTATAACAACGTCTCGCTGACGGTCAAGCGCGTCTCGCAGCAGCACGGCGACTCGACCGACGGAGTGTGCTCGAATTACCTGTGCGACCTGAAGAAGGGCGACGTGGTCAACGTGATCGGTCCATTCGGCGGCACGTTCCTGATGCCGAACCATCCGAACTCGCACCTGCTGATGATCTGCACCGGTACGGGTTCAGCGCCGATGCGCGCGATGACCGAGTATCGCAGGCGGCGGCGTTTGAAAGGCGCGACCGGCAAGCTGATGCTGTTCTTCGGCGCGCGCACCAAGGAGGAGTTGCCGTACTTCGGACCGCTGACCAATCTGCCGAAGGACTTCATCGATACGAATCTGGCGTTTTCGCGCACGCTCGGGCAACCCAAACGCTACGTACAGGACGCGATGCGCGAGCGCGCAGTGGACGTGGCGCAAATGCTCAAGGACGACAGCACGTACATTTACGTGTGCGGCCTGAAGGGCATGGAAGACGGCGTGCTGCAGGCACTCAAGGAGATTGCCGAGCAGCATCAGATGGATTGGGAAGCGCTGTGGGCGAAGTTGAAGAAGCAGGGGCGCTTGCATCTGGAGACGTATTGAGCGGCCCGCACTTCGATAATAAAAGCCCTGCTGCTCATGAACGGCGGCGGGGCTTTCGTTTTGCACCTAACGCGCGGGGTCCGCACCGTCTTCATGCTGCGCCGGCGACACCGCCCCACACGCACGAATCACCAACTGCACGACTTCTTCCGTCGTCGCTTCGAACGACTTCTGCGTCAACGCGCGCTTGCCCTTAAGCGCGCGAATCTGCGCATCGAAGTCGGCATAGTGCTGGGTCGTCGCCCAGATCATGTACATCAGCGTCTGCGCATTCACCGGCGCGAGCAGGCCGCGTGCAATCCAGTCATCGATCACTTTCACGCGGCTGTCCAGCCACGGTTTCACACGCCCCGTGAGAATGTCTTCCATGTGCTCCGCGCCGTGAATGATCTCGCTCGCCCACACTTTCGAGCCGAGCGGACGGCGGCGCGACAACTCCATTTTCGCGCGCACGTATCCGCCGATCGCTTCGACCGGGTCGTCGCTGCATTCGAACGTATCCGCCGCGCGATGCCAGTCTTCGAACAGGTCTTCCAGTACGCGCCGGTATAGCGCGAGCTTCGTCGGGAAGTAGTAATGCACGTTGGCTTTTGGTAAGCCTGCACGCTCCGCGATCATCGCGGTGCTGGTGCCGTCGAGTCCCCGTTCGGCGAAAACCGCCTCCGCGCACGCCAGCAGATGCGCTTCATTCGACTCGCGAATGTGCGCCTTGCGCCGCCGCAAAGGGGGGCGTGTTTCGTCGTTTTCCGTGATGCCGGCCGCCACGTCGTCGTCTCTCATGTTCGCCTTCGTCGGCATGTGTGCCGCGTCGCGCTTCATTCTAGTCGTTTGGCGCGCGACTCACACGCGCATTCTCCACACGCGGCCGATTCATGCTGCGCTGCAATGGCACGCTTCTCGCTATGTATTCGACCGTACGAAAAGCATTGATTTGGCGGGCTTAATCAGCTACAACCTGTCCAACTGGACAGGATCTGAAGAGCGGGCGAGGCCCCAGGGTTTGCCCTTTGTTCAAGGGACGATCGAAGGCCCCGAGTGTGCACCGCCGTCGTGCGGGCGCGCCCCAGAAGCCGCCATCAATGCACCAGTTTCATTGCGGTTCACCGAAAGGAGCGAGACGAATGAACGTGGTATCCGAAGCGCTGAAGCAGGTCCCGAAAGAAGGCCTCTCGACCTCGATCAAGGTCGACGGCAAGCGCCTGTGGGACAGCCTGATGACGATGGCGAAGATCGGCGCGACGCCCAAAGGCGGTGTCTGCCGCCTGGCGCTCACCGACCTCGACAAGCAGGGGCGCGACCTGATCGTCAGTTGGGCGAAGGAAGCCGGCTGCACGGTCAGTGTCGACCAGATGGGCAATGTGTTCATGCGCCGAGCCGGACGCAATCCCAATGCGCTGCCGGTCATGACCGGCTCGCATGCGGACTCGCAGCCGACCGGCGGCCGTTTTGACGGCATCTACGGTGTGCTGGGCGGTCTTGAAGTAATTCGCAGTCTGAACGATCACGGCATCGAAACCGAGCACCCGGTCGAAGTGGTGATCTGGACCAACGAGGAAGGCTCGCGCTTCGCGCCGGCCATGGTCGCCTCGGGTGTGTTTGCCGGCGTGTTCACGCTCGACTATGGCCTGTCGCGCAAGGACGTGGACGGCAAGACCATCGGCGAGGAACTGAAGCGCATTGGCTATGCGGGCGATATTCCGTGCGGCGGGCGGCCGGTGCACGCGGCGTTCGAATTGCACATCGAACAGGGGCCGATTCTCGAAGCCGAACAGAAAACCATCGGTGTCGTGACCGACGCGCAAGGTCAGCGCTGGTACGAGATCACGCTGACAGGGCAGGAGGCGCATGCGGGTCCGACGCCGATGCCACGCCGCCGCGACGCGCTGCTCGGCGCCGCGCGCGTGGTGGATCTGGTCAACCGGATCGGCCTCGACAACGCGCCGTTCGGCTGCGCGACGGTCGGCATGATGCAGGTCTATCCGAACTCGCGCAACGTGATTCCGGGGCGGGTGTTCTTCACCGTTGATTTCCGCCACCCCGACAACGCGGTGCTCGCAAAAATGGATGCCGCGTTGCGCAAGGGCGTAGCGGAGATCGCGGACGGTATTGGACTCGCGACCGAGCTCGAGCAGATTTTTTACTACGAGCCGGTGGCGTTCAACGAGGCCTGCGTGCAGTCCGTGCGTGCCGCGGCCGAACGCTTCGGTTATTCGCATCGCAACATGGTCTCCGGTGCGGGGCACGATGCCTGTTATCTGGCGCAGGTCGCGCCGACCTCGATGGTGTTCGTGCCGTGCGTCGACGGGATCAGTCACAACGAGATTGAGGACGCCACCTTCGAATGGATCGAAGCCGGCGCCAACGTGTTGCTGCACGCCATGCTGGAGCGTGCGTGCGAGCCGGCTTCATAGCGCGGCTCAGCACAGTTTAGCGGTTGCGGTCGTTTCACCCGCCTTACCGTCGTGCCCATAAAACAAGCCGTCCCGGCTGCGCTCCTGCGCAGCCGGCGGGACCGGCTACGTCCTCACATTGAAGAAGGAACGTGTATGGCCATCAAGCAAACCGGCGACATTGCCGCCCAGCGCCTGTCGCCCGAGCAGCTTTCCTGCGAGTTCTCCGATATCGCGCCGTTGCTCGACGCGAGCGCCGCGGCCGCGGCGGCGAGCCGCTGTCACTACTGTTACGACGCGCCGTGCGTGAACGCTTGCCCGACGCAGATCGACATTCCGAGCTTTATCCGCAAGATCAGCAACGGCAATCTCAAAGGCGCGGCCGTGGATATTCTGTCGGCCAACCCGATGGGCGGCATGTGTGCGCGCGTGTGCCCAACCGAGATTCTTTGCGAAGGTGCTTGCGTGCGTAACCATCAGGATGCGAAGCCGGTGGCGATCGGCGCGCTGCAACGTCATGCGACCGATTGGGCGATGGCGCGCGGCGAGGTGCTGTTCACGCGCGCGGCTCCGACCGGACGGCGCGTCGCCGTCGTCGGCGCGGGTCCGGCGGGACTCGCCTGCGCGCACCGGCTGGCGCTGGCCGGTCACGACGTCACGATTTACGACGCGCATGAAAAAGCGGGCGGCCTGAATGAATACGGCATTGCCGCCTATAAGACCGTCGACGATTTTGCGCAGCGCGAGGTGGAATGGCTGTGCTCGGTCGGCGGGATCGAGATCAAGCACGGTGTCGCGCTTGGGAGCGATGTCGACCTCGACACGCTGCGCAAGCAATACGACGCCGTATTCCTAGCGATCGGCCTGACGGGCGTGCGTGCGCTCGCCATGGAAGGCGAGGACCTGAGCGGCGTGATGAACGCGGTGGACTTCATCGAAGAGGTCCGCAGCGCGCGCGATCTGGGCACGGTAGCGGTGGGCCGCCGGGTGGTGGTGATCGGCGGCGGCAATACGGCGGTGGACGCCGCGGTGCAAAGCCGCAAGCTCGGCTCGACGTCGGTGACGATGGTGTACCGCCGTGGCGTCGAGTCGATGAGCGCCACCTGGGCGGAACGCGAGTTCGCGCAGACCAACGGCGTCACGCTTGTCACGCATGCGAAGCCGCATCGTTTGATCGGTGAGGGCGGCGTAGTCACGGGTGTCGAATTCGAGCGCACGTTGGGCGACGGCAGTCAGGAGCGCTTTGTGGTCGAAGCCGACATGGTGCTCAAGGCAATCGGCCAAACGTTGGTGCCGGTCGGCATGGAGCGTGAGTTGTTGACGGTGGACGGCAGCCGCATCGCGGTGGATGCGAATGGCCAGACCTCGCTAGCCGGCGTATGGGCCGGCGGCGATTGCGCGGCGACCGGCGGCATCGACCTCACGGTGCAGGCGGTGCAGGACGGCAAGATCGCGGCCGCCGCGATCGACGCAACGTTCGCCCGCACGGCAGTGAAGGCCGCATAGCGCCGGACAGGTCATCCATCGAACCCGTCAACGAACCCGACAAAAATCAGCAGTCCCCAAGGAGCCGAACATGGCCGATCTGCGCTGTACGATTGCCGGCATTACCTCGCCGAACCCTTTCTGGCTCGCTTCCGCGCCGCCGACAGACAAAGCCTATAACGTGAACCGCGCGTTCGAAGCGGGCTGGGGCGGCGTGGTGTGGAAGACACTGGGCCTCGACCCGCATGTGGTGAACGTCAGCTCGCGCTACGGCGCGGTGCAATGGAACGGCCAGCGCATCGCGGGCCTGAACAACATCGAGTTGATCACCGACCGTCCGCTCGACGTCAATCTGCGCGAAATCGCTCAGGTCAAACGCGACTGGCCGGACCGCGCGATGATCGTCTCGCTGATGGTGCCGTGCAACGAGCGCGACTGGAAGTGGATCCTGCCGCTCGTCGAAGACACCGGCGCGGATGCCGTGGAGCTGAATTTCGGCTGCCCGCACGGCATGAGCGAGCGCGGCATGGGCGCGGCGGTCGGCCAGGTGCCCGAGTACATCGAGATGGTGACGCGCTGGGTCAAGGAAGGCAGCAAGCTGCCGTGCCTCGTCAAGCTTACGCCGAACATCACCGACATTCGCCTTGGTTCGCGCGCGGCCTATAAGGGCGGCGCGGACGGCGTGTCGCTGATCAACACGATCAACTCGATCGTCGCAGTCGATCTCGACGCGATGTCGCCGTTGCCGATGGTCGACGGCAAAGGCACGCACGGCGGCTACTGCGGTCCGGCGGTGAAGCCGATTGCGCTGAACATGGTCGCGGAAATCGCGCGCGACGTGGAAACGCCGGGCCTGCCCATCTCCGGCATCGGCGGCATTTCCACATGGCGCGATGCGGCGGAGTTCATGGTGCTCGGCGCGGGCAGCGTACAGGTATGCACGGCGGCGATGCACTACGGATTCCGGATCGTTTCTGATCTCGCCGACGGCCTGTCGAACTGGATGGACGAAAAAGGCTACGCGACGCTCGACGATATTCGCGGCCGCGCCGTGCCGAACGTCACCGACTGGAAGTACCTGAACCTCAAATACGACATCAAGGCGCGCATCGATCAGGACAAGTGCATTCAGTGCGGTCTGTGCCATATCGCCTGCGAAGACACGGCGCACCAGGCGATCATGAAAGAAAAAGATGGCGTCCGGCATTTTGAAGTGGTGGACTCCGAATGTGTCGGCTGCAATCTGTGCATGCACGTGTGTCCGGTCGAGCAGTGCATCACGATGGAACGCGTGGACAACGGCGAATACGCCAACTGGACCACGCATCCGAACAACCCGGCACGGGTGGGCGAAAGCAGCAGCGCAACGGCGGCCGCGTCTGAAACGGCCGATGCCGCGCACGCCGCCAAAGCCGCCTGAAACACGATGTAGCAGGAGAACACGCAGCGCTTGAACCGAACCTGTCATTCCCCAACGGCCCGACGCGCCGCCAGAAGCCGCGCGGGCCTCAACGACACAGTGGAGAGCTTTCGATGAAGCAGACAGCGCAACCCGCCGAGCCGCATTTCGCGGCCGGTGCGCAAGGCAGCAGTCTTTACAACGACGACCTTGCGCCGACCGGCACCGCGCAGCGCACGTGGAAGTGGTATCACTTCGCCGCGCTCTGGGTTGGGATGGTGATGAACATCGCGTCGTACATGCTCGCGGCCGGTTTGACGGAAGAGGGCATGTCGCCGTGGCAAGCGGTGGTAACGGTGCTGCTCGGCAACCTGATCGTGCTGGTGCCGATGCTGCTGATCGGCCATGCAGGCGCGAAACACGGCATTCCGTATGCAGTGCTCGTGCGTTCCTCGTTCGGCACGCAGGGAGCAAAACTGCCGGCCATGCTGCGGGCCATCGTCGCATGTGGCTGGTACGGGATTCAGACTTGGCTCGGCGGCAGTGCGATCTACACGCTGTTGAACATTCTTACCGGCAACGCGCTGCATGGCGCGGCCTTGCCGTTTCTCGACATATCAGCCGCGCAACTGGCGTGCTTCCTGGTGTTCTGGGCGCTGCAGATTTACTTTATCGTGCACGGCACCGATTCGATCCGCTGGCTCGAAAGCTGGTCCGCACCGATCAAGATCGTGATGTGTATCGCGCTGGTGTGGTGGGCGACATCGAAGGCGGGTGGACTGGGCTCGATGCTGTCGGCGCCGTCGCAATTCGTGCCGGGCGGCAAGAAGGAAGGCCTGTTCTGGGTCACGTTCTGGCCGGGCCTCACCGCGATGGTCGGCTTCTGGGCGACGCTCGCGCTGAATATCCCCGATTTCACGCGTTTTGCGCGCACGCAGCGCGATCAGATCATCGGCCAGTCGATCGGTTTGCCGGTGCCGATGGCTTTGCTGTCGGTGATCTCGGTGGTGGTGACGTCGGCCACCGTGGTGATCTACGGCAAGGCGATCTGGGATCCGATCGACCTGACGAGCCGCATGACCGGCATCGGCGTGGGCGTCGCGCTGATCATCCTGACGCTCGACACCATGTGCTGCAATCTCGCGGCGAATCTCGTCGGACCGGCCTACGATTTTTCGAGCCTGTGGCCCAAGGGCATTTCGTATCGCGCGGGCGGCATGATGACCGCGACCATCGCGATCGTGATGATGCCGTGGAAGATTCTCGCCACCACGCAGGGCTACATCTTCACGTGGCTTGTCGGCTACTCGGCCTTGCTCGGTCCGGTGGCGGGCATTCTGATGGTCGACTATTTCCTGATCCGCGGCACGCGGCTCAATACGCGCGAACTGTTCGACGAACGCGGCGAGTACAGCTACACCGGCGGCTGGAATATCGGTGCGGTGGTCGCGCTCGTAGTCGGCGTGCTGCCGAATCTGCCGGGCTTTTTGCATACCGCGTTTCCGGCGTCGTTCCCGAACGTGCCGGCGTTCTTCAATACGCTCTATACGTATGCGTGGTTCGTCGGACTCGCGTTGGCGTCGATCGTATACAGCGCGTGGATGAAGCTGAGCAAGGGGCCGAGCGCGCGCGTGGCGAGTGCCTGAAACAAACCTACAAGACGCAACAATGCGCATGAATGAAGCAGCAGCACTGAAACCGGCAGTTCAAAAGGAGGCGGCAACATGACGACCCTGATTCGCGGCGGCACGATTATCGACGCGGAGAACACGTATCGTGCGGACGTACTCTGCGCGGACCCGCAGGACGGCGGCACGATCCTGCAGATCGGCGCGGACCTGGAGGCGCCGGCGGGCGCGACGATCGTCGACGCGGGCGGACAGTACGTGATGCCCGGCGGCATCGATCCGCACACGCATATGGAATTGCCGTTCATGGGCACCACGGCCAGCGACGATTTCTACACCGGCACGGCGGCGGGCCTGTCGGGCGGCACGACCAGCATCATCGACTTCGTGATTCCGAGTCCGAAGCAGCCGTTGATGGACGCCTTCAAGGAATGGCGCGGCTGGGCCGAGAAGGCGTCGGCGGACTACGGCTTTCACGTCGCGGTCACGTGGTGGGACGATTCGGTCTATCGGGACATGGGCACGCTGGTGCACGAGCACGGCGTGTCGAGCTTCAAGCACTTCATGGCCTACAAGAACGCCATCATGGCCGACGACGAAGTGCTGGTGAACAGTTTCTCGCGTTCCCTCGAACTCGGCGCGCTGCCCACGGTGCACGCGGAAAACGGCGAACTGGTGTTCCAGTTGCAGCGTCAGTTGCTGGCCAAGGGCTTTACCGGACCGGAGGCGCACCCGTTGTCACGGCCGCCTGAAGTCGAAGGCGAGGCGGCCAATCGCGCCATTCGCATTGCCCAGGTGCTGGGCGTGCCGGTGTATATCGTGCACGTGTCCTCCAAAGACGCGGTCGATGCAATTGCGCGCGCGCGCAGCGAAGGCCTGCGGGTGTTCGGCGAGGTGTTGCCGGGCCATCTGGTGATCGACGAAGCGGTGTATCGCGATCCCGACTGGACCCGCGCGGCGGCGCACGTGATGAGCCCGCCGTTCCGCTCGGCGGAGCATCGCGAGGCATTGTGGCGCGGTTTGCAGGCCGGCCAGCTGCACACCACGGCGACCGATCACTGCGTGTTCTGCGCGTCGCAGAAGGCCATGGGCCGCGAGGACTTCACGAAGATTCCGAACGGTTGCGGCGGGGTGGAGGACCGCATGGCGGTGCTCTGGCATCACGGCGTGAATTCGGGGCGTCTCACGCCGAACGAGTTCGTGCGCATCACGTCGACGAACGCCGCGCAGATCTTCAACCTCTATCCGCGCAAGGGCGCGATCCGGGTCGGTGCCGACGCCGACATCGTGGTGTGGGATCCGAACGCCAGCAAGACGATTTCAGTGAACACGCATCATCAGAAGGTCGACTTCAACGTGTTCGAAGGCATGACCGTGCAAGGCGTGGCGATGCATACGCTCACGCGCGGCGCGCTGGCCTGGACCAACGGCGAGCTGCGTGCGGTTCGCGGCGCCGGCCGGTATCTGAAGCGCCCGCCCAACGGCGCTTACTTCGACGCGATCCGGGTCGCCAACAAGCGCAAGGAGCCGCATCCCGTCGAACGGTAAGCGAATCGCAATCTCACGGGCGGCGCCGCGGGCCAACGCGGCGCCGCCCGTTTTTCATGCCGCGCGGCCGCCGCGGCAGCACCCCTCTCGCGTTTTCCCCGATGGCGTTAGGCATAGGTTCCGTGTTGCGATGCATGCCGCGTCTGTCCTATCTGCTGTAGCGTCACAATCCACGTCTGATCGGAGGCGGTGGCTGTTCCCTTAGCACGCAAGCGCATATCGATCGGAAACCTGATCCTTTGTAAAAACGCAGTCCGTTTGCTACAGTCCGCCCACTCTGCCGGGCGCACAGGCCGGCGGGAACTGCCCAACACAAGACCCAGTCACCGACGTAGCACATTTGACGGAGCCCACTCATGAAATCGATTCGTTCCATTCTGCTGATCGCGTTGTTCCAGGCGGTGACCGTGAGCACCGCCTTCGCCGCCGACGAGCTCGCGGCAATCAAATCCGCCGGCGTGTTCAGGATCGGCACCGAAGGCACTTATGCACCGTTCACGTTCCACGACGAGTCCGGCAAGCTGACCGGCTTCGACGTGGAGATCGGCACGGCGATTGCGCAGCGCCTCGGCGTCAAGCCGCAATTCGTGGAAGGCAAATGGGATGGTCTGATCGCGGGCCTCGATGTGAACCGCTACGACGCGGTGATCAACGAGGTGGCCGTGACCGACGCGCGCAAGGTCAAATATGATTTCTCGGACCCGTACATCACGTCGCATGCCGCGCTGATCGTGCAGTCGAACAACACCGCGATCAAGACCTTCGACGACCTGAAGGGCAAGAAGTCGGCCAATACGCTGACCAGCAACTTCGGCAAGATCGCGGCGGCGCACGGCGCGGAAGTGATCCCCGTGCAGGGCTTCAATGAATCGATCGATCTGCTGACCTCCGGCCGCGTCGATGCCACCGTCAACGAT
This sequence comes from Paraburkholderia ginsengiterrae, assembly GCF_001645125.1. Taxonomy (GTDB): domain Bacteria; phylum Pseudomonadota; class Gammaproteobacteria; order Burkholderiales; family Burkholderiaceae; genus Paraburkholderia; species Paraburkholderia ginsengiterrae. The sequence goes on from NZ_LXKA01000121.1 coordinate 81,749, forward strand.
TCGCTGTCGTTCCTCGACTTCAAGAAGCACAAGCCGGACGCGAAGGTGAAGATCGCGGCGATCGATACCGCCGCGGACAGCAGCGACAAGTCCGCTGTGCTGATCCGCAAGGGCAGCCCGGAGTTGCAGGCGGCGATCAACAAGGCGCTCGCCGATATGAAGAAAGACGGCACCTATGAGAAGATCTCGCAGAAGTATTTTGGCAAAGACGTCTCCCAATAAAAAGCCTTCCGCGAGTCTGACTCATGCCTGCATGGTTGCATCTGATGGCGCAGTCGCTGTGGCCCCTGCTGTATGCGGGGCTGCTGTTCACTGTGCCGCTGACACTGGCCTCGTTTGCGATCGGCCTCGCGCTCGCGTTTATCGTGGCGCTGGTCAGGCTGTTCGGGCCGAAGTGGGCAGTCGTGGTCGTGCGATTCTACGTGTGGCTGTTTCGCGGTTCGCCGTTGCTCGTGCAACTGTTCGTGATCTTCTACGGACTCCCGAACGTGGGTATCGTGCTCGATCCGTTGACGGCGGCGATCATCGGCTTTTCGCTGAACGTGGGCGCGTACAACTCCGAGGTGATACGCGGGGTGATCGAGTCGATTCCGAAAGGTCAGTGGGAGGCCGCGTATTCAATGGGGATGACGCGCGAGCAGGCCTTGCGCCGCGCAATCCTGCCGCAGGCGGCGCGCGTGGCGCTGCCGCCGCTGTCGAACTCGTTTATTGCGCTGGTGAAGGACACCTCGCTGGCGGCGGTGCTGACGGTGCCGGAAGTGTTTCAGGCGGCGCAGCGCATCGCGTCGGTGACTTACGAGCCGCTCATCCTGTACACCGAGGCGGCACTGGTCTATCTGATCTTCAGTTCGGTGTTGTCATCCGCGCAAGTCAGGCTCGAGCGTAAGTTCGGCCGTCACGCACTTTTCCAGGCAGGCAACTGATGATCCGACTGGAAAAAATCGACAAGTACTTCGGCGGTCAACGGGTGCTCAACTCGGTCGATCTGCAGCTCGCCCAGGGCAACGTGACTGCCCTGATCGGTCCGTCAGGCAGCGGCAAGAGCACGTTGCTGCGTTGCGTAAATCTGCTGGAAATTCCCGAGTCGGGTTCGCTCGAACTCGGCGACCAGCGGATGAAATTCAGCCCCGACCACAAGCCCTCGCGCGACGAGGTGCTGACGATACGCCGCCGCACCGGCATGGTGTTTCAGAACTTCCAGCTGTTTCCGCATCTGACGGTGCGGCAGAACGTGATGGAAGGCTTGCTGACCGTGCAGAAGTGGGACAAGGACCGTGCGCGGGTGCGCGCGGACGAGCTGCTGGACAAGGTCGGCATCGCGCACAAGGCGGACGCGTGGCCCTCGACGCTGTCCGGTGGTCAACAGCAGCGCGTGGCGATTGCGCGGGCGTTGGCGCCGTCGCCGGAGGTGCTGTTGTGCGACGAGCCCACCTCGGCGCTCGACCCGGGTCTTGCCGCGGAAGTGGTGGATGTGCTCAAGCAACTCGCCACGGAAGGCATGACGATGCTGATGGCGACGCACGATTTGCGGCTCGCCGCGACGATCGCGCGTGACGTGGTGTTTCTGAATAACGGCGTGGTGGTGGAGGCGGGGCCGTCGCGCAATGTGTTCATGGAGCCGCGCGAGCCGGAAACGGAGCGTTTCGTGTCGACGCTGACGCACAGCCTGCCGGAAGCGTGGACCGAATCGGGCGGCGCCAAAAAACCGTAGGCGGGCGGGCCAGAACGATAGAGGTCCGCCAACGTAGCGGGCGCAAAAAGGGGGCGTCGAAACGCCCCCCTCGAATCAAGCTGCTACGAAGCCGTCATCAGCTTCATCAAAGCCTCAAACGCCCACACTTTCCGTCGCGTCGTTCATTGCCGTATCGAAGAAGCGCTCCTTTGCCTCAGCATTGACACGGGCATAAGCGCGATTCACGCCGCTGATCACCGCGCGAATGGACGCCGTCACCAGATCGGCGTCGATGCCGACGCCGAACGCGCTGCCCGTCACATCCACACCGGCCATTTCAGCGATCGCCACCGCGCGGGCATCCGCACCTTGCGTCAACGCGCGCTCTTCGTAATGTTGAATGCGCACCGGCGCGCCGATTGCGTGCATCAACGCGTCGAGCGGGCCATTGCCTTCGCCGCTCAGCACGCGCCGCGTGCCGTTGATGTCGACCGTGAGCTTGATGTGCTCGCGTCCGTCGCGCTCGGCCAGGCTGTGGCCGACGTAATGGATCGGCGCGGTGTTCTGCACGTATTCCTGCTGGAACAATGTCCAGATCTGCGAGGAGGTCACTTCCTGGCCGCTGTCGTCGGTAAAGCGCTGCACGGCCGAGCTGAAGTCCACCTGCAGGCGGCGCGGCAACACGACGCCATAGCCCTGCTCAAGCAGATAGGCAATGCCGCCTTTGCCCGACTGGCTGTTCACGCGAATCACCGAGTCGTAGGTGCGGCCGAGATCGGCCGGATCGTTCGGCATGTACGGCACTTCCCAGATCGCGTCCGGTTTCTGCACGGCAAAACCCTTCTTGATCGCGTCCTGATGCGAGCCCGAGAAGGCAGTGAACACCAGGTCACCGACATACGGATGACGCGGATGCACCGGCAACTGCGTACATTCCTCGGCCGTGCGCGCGACTTCATTGATGTTCGAGAAGTCGAGCCCCGGATCGATGCCCTGCGTGTACAGATTCAACGCGAGCGTGACGAGATCCACGTTGCCGGTGCGCTCGCCGTTGCCGAACAGACACCCTTCGATACGATCAGCGCCGGCCATCACCGCGAGCTCGGCCGCCGCCACCGCGGTGCCGCGGTCGTTATGCGGATGCACGGACACGATCAGCGAATCGCGGCGCGCGAGGTTGCGGTGCATCCATTCGATCTGGTCCGCGTAGACGTTCGGCGTGGCCATTTCGACGGTGGCCGGCAAGTTGACGATCGCTTTGTGCTCCGGCGTCGGCTGCCAGATGTCGAACACGGCGTCGCACACTTCCTTGGCGAATTCGAGTTCGGTGCCGCTGAACACTTCCGGGCTGTATTGCAGCGTGAAGTGCGTTTCCGGCGCGGCGTCGGCGAGACGCTTCATGGTGCGCGCGGCGTTCTGCGCGAGCTCTTTCACGCCGCTCTTTTCCAGCCCGAACACGATCTTGCGGAATTCCGGCGCGGTCGCGTTGTACAGGTGGACGATGGCGCGCGGCACGCCACGCAACGATTCGAAAGTGCGTTCGATCAGGTCGTCGCGCGCTTGCGTCAACACTTCGATGGTGACGTCGTCGGGGATATGGCCGCCTTCGATCAACTCGCGCACGAAATTGAAGTCGGTTTGCGAGGCGGACGGAAACGCCACTTCGATTTCCTTGAAACCGATCTGCACCAGCGTCTTGAACATGCGCATCTTGCGCTGCGCGTCCATCGGCTCGAACAGGGCCTGGTTGCCGTCGCGCAGGTCGGTGCTCATCCAGATCGGCGCATGCGTGATGGTGCGCGACGGCCATTGGCGGTCCGTCAAGTTGATGGGCTTGAACGAGCGGTATTTGGTAGCAGGGTTTTTCAACATTTTCATCATCCGAGGGTGAGACCAGAAACCTGGGCGTCGACCGGACGACGAAAAGACATAACTGGGCCGCCGGTCGGAAACCGGGGCTGGGTCAGTTACTGGGGAATCAAGCGATGCTTCGGGAGAATCAGACGGAAGCGCGCAGCAGCAGACCTAGCCCGGTAGAGCGGGCTAGTAGTAGCGATAGGGTGGTCTGGGCGCGGTACATAGTGCGCCATAGGAACACATTATCGAGACGGCGTCAAGCGCCGTCCCGGTGCGGCGCGAGATCAGTGCGCCGGTTTCACGAAGCGCAAGGTCATGCGATCGGATTCGCCGATGGCCGCATATTTCGCCCGGTCGACCTCGCCGCCCCGGTAGGTGGGCGGCAGCGACCATACGCCGTTAGGGTAGTTCTTCGTGTCGCGCGGGTTGCTGTTCACCTCGCTCTGGCCGGCCAGTTCGAAGCCGGCCGCCCGCGCGTGTTCGATTACGTACGCTTCGGTCACGTAGCCGGAGTCGATGGTCTGTTGCAGCGAAGTGCCAGGCGCCGCGCGATGTTCCTCCACGCCGAGCATGCCGCCCGGTTTGAGCGCGGCATAAAACGCGCGCAGGTTCGCGTCGATCTGGCCGTCCTTGATCCAGTTGTGGATATTGCGGAAGGTCAGCACCCGGTCGACGCTGGCATCGGCCGGAAAGCCGCTGAACTGGCCCGCGTGCAACGTGCCGACCACGACATTGCCGTAGATGGCGGGCGTGGCGGCCAGCTTGCGCGCGAATGCCGCGCGGCTGGATTGCTCCTCGGCCGATGGCGCTCCCTGCGGGCCGTCGTATTGCGCCTCGTAGAGCTTGCCGTGGTCGTGCAGGTAGGGCGCGAGAATGTCCGTGTACCAGCCGCCGCCCGGCTCGATCTCCAGCACGCTTTGCGACGGCGCGAGTTCGAAGAATTGCAGCGTCTCTTCGGGATGGCGGTAGACATCGCGCACGCGGGCCTTGTCGCCGCGCTGAGGCCCGGAAACGGCGGCCTCGAGCAGCGCCGGATCGGCGGATGCCGTTACCGATGCCGATGGACCGGCGCAGGCGGCCAGCAACAGCGCCGCGCTCCATGCCGTGAGTGTGGCGCGAAGCGCGCGGGCGTGGCGATTCGAGGGCGTGTTCATGGCGTCCATTATCGGGTTCGATCGGGCCGGAAGGAAATCGTCAATCGGCATAAGGATAGACGTTTGCCGTATTTGCGTTGCAGGCATGCCGTGGAATAAAGCACTGCCGCGGCCGGTTTCGCCATGTAGGGCCGCGGTTGTCGCGATGACTGAATCCGCAGCGCACGGCGGCGCGTATAACGTAGGGAGTCAGCGTTTGCGGATGCGCGCGGACCTGATCCCCTTCATGTTCATTTTGCCGGAGGCAGGTATGAAACGAGCACCGAAGAAGTGGTGGGGCGCGACAATCGCGCTGTGCGTCGCCGCGTGCGGCGTCGTCACGCAGGCGGGCGCGCAGGGCCTGAGTCCGCAGGACGACATGAACGCGCCGCAAAACAGCACGAGTCTGATGCCGAACTCGGCCCGCGGCAGCGAATATCCGACACACGGCAATCAGCAAGCCGGGGAAATGAATCTGAATCCGACCGACCCGCGCGCGCAACTGGTCAACGGTTTGCCGAACAACGCGACGGCCGGCGGCTATGGCGCACCGCTCGCCGGTGTGCGGACCTACGTGCAGCCGTCCATGCCGTCGAATTGAGCGCCGGCGCGAACGGCTCCCGCGCCGGCCGCGCGGCCCGTAAGCTACAATTGCCGACGGCTTGAAAAACGGAATATCAATGAAGATTCGGATTCTCTCTATCGCCTGCGTCACGGCCGCCGCTGCACTGCTGGCGGCCTGCACGACCGTCTACAAGAACTCGGACGCATGCGAGCAGATGATGCGAAGCCAACTGGCGCAGAAGTCGACGGATTCGCCGACGGACACGCTAAAGATTACCCATACGGGCGCCGGTATCGACGGCTCGCGGGTGGTGGTCGAAGGATCGATCGTGCGTATTGTGCCGCCGGCTGCGCCGGCTTCCGGTGCGCAGGTTGCGTCGTCGGCTTCGGCGGCCTCGGGTGTGTTCGCGAATGCCGCGAGTGCTTCGGGCGCGGTTGCCGCTTCCGGTGCTTCCGCCGCAGCGGTTGCGTCAGCCGCTTCCGCCTCCTCGGGCGCCGCTGCGCTCGCGCTCAAATCCGCCAAACCGCAGAAGGTGAACATCCCGGCGGCCGCCGAGTGCACGTTCCACGGCCAGACGCTAAGCGCCTTCAACTGGCTGGCGCCGGAAAAATTCTTGCCCCCGGCCGACACCGCCACCGAATAACCGTGCGGGCCGGGGAGCCCCGCGGTTGCCTGGGGCCTGGCGGAGTGCGCCCGCGCCGGGCTGCACACCCGGCGAGCCTCAAACCCCACGGCTGCGCGGGGCCTGATTGGGTCCGCGTGCGTCTGACTCGCACACCCTGCGAGCCTCAAACGCTCACATGCCGTTTCCCCGCTTTTCCCGCATCAGCTTCAGCACGCATTCGCCGAATGCCTGCGGCCGTCCTTCGAAGCAACGTTCCACCGCCCGCGTGCCGATCAGACGCTGCCGCAAGGCCGTGCGTTCGGCGTGCGCGTCGATCATCCGTACGGCGGCGGAGATGTAGTCCTCGACGCTGTCCGCCGTGGTCCATGACGGCATGCCCACGCGCTCGAACAGCGCGCCGTCGATCCGCTCGAACACTTCCGGTCCGCGCTTGCAGACACCCGGCAGACCGAGCGTGAGCGCATCGACAATGCCGTTGGTATTGCCGAACGGAAACGGACTCAGAAACAGATTGGCTCGATTGACGCGCGCCAGATAGCTCGCATAGTCGTGAAAGCCGTGCACGATCGCGTGCGGCAGTGCACGGCCGATCACCTCGCGCATCCGTTCGAGCGGCAAGCCGGCGTGCACGCCGCTCATGAAGTGAAACTCCACCGGCGTCGTGGCGCGCTCGCCGATCTCGCGGCACGCTTGCAGGAAGCCCGGATTGAGCTTCATCGCGCTCGCCGTTACAACCACCTCCAGTGTTTCGCGTGACAGCGGAATCTCGGCAACGATGTCCGGCAGCGCCACCGACGGCCGGTACGGCTGACCGTCTTTCGGCAGCATCATCAGGCGTTCGCTGAAGCAGGCCGGATCGCCGACGTAGTCTTCCTCCACGCTCACGTAATCGATCTTGTCGGAGTGCGTGGTGGCGGGGTGGCCGAGACCGGCAATCTGCAGAGGCGCGATGCGCAGGTTCGACATGAACACGGTCAGCGCGAACATGCCGACGCTCGGCATATACAGCACGTCCGGCTGTTCGGCAGCGGCAAAGTCGCGGATCGTTTTCAGGCATTCGCCAAGGTAGTCCGGCGCTTCCAGTTCGATGCAACGGTCGAATACCGCGCGCCCGATATTGTCGATGGCGTAACCGAAGCTGAAGGCCACCACCTCGAAATGCTCGCGCGCGGCTTCGACCGTGCGCGAGTGCGTGCGGTAGATCGAATGGGCGCCGCCGAACCATTCGAGCACCACCACCATCAGCGGCTTCCCGCCATGCCGCTTGCGTGGCCCCGCCGTCACGGGCAGGTCGGTCAGCCCCAATTGATGCAGTTTGCGGCGCACCAATGCGTTGATATCCCGCTTGATCTCGTGCCGACGAGGCGTGTCCGCGTAGCTGCAGAACATATACGCGTTATGCAGCAGCGCAGTCGGCAAGTCGTCGAGGTCGTCGATCTGCCGCAGTTTGCCGGGCAGCCATTCGATCAGCGCTTCGCGTTTCAGGTGCGCGCTCGCCGAACCCTTGAACACGGGCGCCAGCAGAACGAGGGCGAGGCACGCGGCGAGCGTCTTGTCGTACGCCCATAACGCGGCGAAGTCGAGCTCCAGTTCGGACTCGGTCGAATAGAGCACGCAGAGTTTTTCGATAAAGCTGTCGCCAGGCAGAAACTGCGCGTCGTTCCTGCCGCGCGGATTCAGATGATGAGTGACATGGTCCGCATTGCCGAAGGGGGTGGAGGCGAACACCAGTCCGACCCATTCGTGCAAGGTCAGAAGCAACCGGAAGCATTCACGCGGCAGATTGAATTCCGGGTCGGCGAACAAGGTCGAGGCCGCGCTCGCGAGGCGTGTGCAGAAGCGCTTGCGTTGCTCGGCGGGCGGCAGGTCGGCGATGCCTGAGGCGCGGAAGCTGTCGTCCAGCGCGCCGCGCTTTTGCTGCAGCAGCGCCAGCGCGGCAATGAACTGGATAGCCGCCTTCACATGCTGCCGCGTATAAACGAGCTGCTCGAAGTGATCGAGCGAAAAAGTGGGTTCTTCCATCAGCCGATAATTCCAAGATACGCAGGACTAACGAATTGGATATGCAGAGTTGCAAGCGCGTTAGCCGGAGGCGCGGATTATGTCAGCCTGGAGATACCAAATTTGCCGTTCGGGTGGATTGATGAATTTTCTGCGCGCAAATAAGCTGCGCGCTCAGAACGCGTAATACGGGCCCGGTCCCGCCGATGTCTCGCGCGCTGCAATCGCTGTGTAGACGCGTCGTCCGAAGAAGAACGGCAAGCCCCAGCCGAAACCGCTGCTGGCCACGCCGGCGAGGTTGTCGAAGGCGTTATTGGCCGACGCGAACAGCACGTTCGCATTGCCGATCGCAAACGACACCATGCTCGACGTGCCGTCCGTGCCGGTGATCGCGGCGCTCGCGGCCTGGGTCGATGTTGGGCAGTACCAGAAGCCGCATTCCGGCAGCTGGGCACTGCTGAAGAAGAGTCCGTTCGAGCCGCTGTCGAGATAGCTTTGCGCATAACTCTGGCCGCCGCTGGCGGTGCTCACGTAGCCCGTGACCGGGTTGGCCCTGAGGACGCTGGCATTGCCGAGCGTGTTGTTGGCCTGGGTGCCGATGCCGAAGATCATCGACCCCGACACGCTCGGCGCACCGGCATCGGCGATCGCCGGCAGGTCGATCACCACGCCGTTGTTGTCGAGCGCGAAGCGGCTGACCGGATTGGTCACCTGCTGGGCGAGCGCCTGGGAACTTGCGACGCAGGCGCCGCTGGAATCGCAACTGTAGTACCAGCGCGGCAGCGCGGCGCTGACGCAGACGGCGCCGCAGTCGGCGTCGAACAGACCGACGCCGAGAATGCCGTTGGCGCGCAGGCCGGCCACCGTCTGCATCGCGCGGCCGGAGCCCGCGCAGTCGGCGGGCACGGTCGGCACCGCCGGGTCGGCGATGGTCTGGATCGGGATCGACGCGGCAAGCTGGCCGGCCATGCGCACGTCCGCGCTGCGCACCGCGCCCCACGTGTAGCCGCCGCCGAACACGGCGCACTCGCCCGCGACTCCGCTGCCGGAGGCTTGGGCCGCGAGCGGCAGGCCGGCCGGCAGCGCGGAGGCGAGAATCCGCAAACCGTGTGAGCCGGTGTCGACCTGAATATTGTCGATCGTCGCGCAGTTGCTGGTGCCGGGCTGGCACACGGTGACGCTCGTCGTCAGCATATTGCGTGTCAGGCCCGGCGCGGTCGTGACGACGATCGGCTGGACGTTCGGTATGGTCGACTGCGGCACGGCGGCGCTCGGCGTGGGGCTCGAGGCGGCCGGCGGGGTGGCGGCGACCGGTGCGCTGGCAGCCGCCGGACTGCTGGCCGGGGCGGCGCCGCCGTTTTGGCCGGTGGCGGCCGGTGCGCTGCCGCCACCGCCGCAACCCGTCAGGGCGGCGCAAACGAGGAGCAGGGCGTGAAGGTGGAGCGAAGTTCTCATGGCGTGGCGGGCACTCGTCGAAGCAGGGGCGCGATGCGGAATCGCGTTACTGGAAATCGTCGGCCGAGATGCCGGCCGGCAACGCCGCGGGCAGCCAGGCGCGTCCCGCATAGCCGCGCATCGGGCCGCCCGATTCCACGATCACGTCCGGCCGTGCCACCCGCGAGACGTGCAGATTGCCGTCCGACGGCGCCGCAGCGACGCCCGCCTGGTAGGAGTCCGCGTGCTTGCCGAGCAGCGTGCGCAGGTCCGGCATGGTCGGGCCTTGCCACGCGTAGGCGATGATCTGGCCGGTGCTGGTCGCGTACTCGTTGATGGTCGTAGTGCCCGCGTCGGTTAGCGTGCGCACGCGCAGCGCGCCGTTGAGCAGGGTGCGGCGCGGTGCGCTCGCGGTGGAATCGGGCTGATCCGGCATGGCGCCGCCCAGTTCGGCGTGGGCGGCGGCGCTGGCGCAGAGCATCGCAAGCGCGGTCGTGGAGGCTGCAAGGGCGGCGGGGAAGGCGTGCATCGGCATGGCGCTCGGTCTCGTGGCTGGGCGGTTGAAGTCGTCTTGAAATGTCGATTTCAAGATAGCACCCGTCTTTTTTGACCGTTATCGCAGGCGCTTTCCGGCGGATTTTGAAATATCAAAATTGCGGCGGGACCGAGCCGGAAAGTCGTGTTGAATCAATGATCTGACAGACTCGTGGATGCCCCCGACAGGCAGTTGGGAAGTGTGTGCGATTGTTAAATCTGGCTCCGCGGCAGGCCATGTCCGCAACTGGGGGCGGGGGCTGGCGCTTGACCCGGAACGTCACGATGCAGGACCGATTTCGCAGTGCTCGCACGGGCCCAGTGCGGGCCCGTGACGGGCCTCTCACGCTGCTCAATACATAGGCAAACCCGGGTTTTTGCACACGGCCCGCCGGGATCGGTAAAATGTTGGGTTGATCCACGGAAACTTGCCGTGGCGTAGCGGAAGGATTCCCCGAACATGACTGATCTTCGTCTTACCAAGCGGTTTGCAGTAATGCTGATGGCAGGCGGTCTGGTCGCCGGCTGCGGCACCTCGTCGCCGACCAAAATCGACTACAAGAGCGACTCGAAATCGAAGCAGGTTTCACTCGCTGTACCGCCGAACATGATCGATGAGACGGCCGATCAGCGTTCGTTGCCCCCGCAGGGCGGCGAAACCTCGTTGTCCACGCTCCAGCGGGTCCAGGCGCAAGCGCCGTCGGCCAATTCCGTGGTCGTGGTGCCGCAGGTCACCGGTATGCATATCCAGCGCGACGGCACGGAAAGCTGGCTCGTGATCGACAACAAGTCGCCCGATCAGGCATGGGCGCAGATTCGCCGCTTCTGGCAGGAACAGGGCTTCCTACTGGTGGTCGACCAGCGCGACAAGGGCGTGATGGAAACGGACTGGAACGAAACGCACGCGCAGATCAGCGACGGCCTGATCCGCAACACGATTTCCAAGGCCATGGGCAACAGCTATGTGACCTCGGAGCGCAACAAGTACCGCACGCGCCTCGAAACCGCGCCGAATGGCGGCACCTACGTGTTCATCAGCCAGAAGGGCATGCGCGAGGCGCTCACCGGCACCAACAACGATTCGAGCACCTGGGTGGCGAAGCCGAACGATCCGGGCCTCGAGCAGGAATATCTGAAGCGGCTGATGGCGACGCTGGCGCTGGCCGATTCGCGCGCCAAGCCGGCTGATACGCAAAACGCCGCGCTGTCGCCGGCTGGTACGCAAACCGCGCCGAACGCGGCAACGGCAGGCGCCAAGTCGGCGGCCGCTGCCACCGCGGCGCAAAACGTCGCGCTGTCCGCCCAGCAGCCCATGCCGGACGACGCGTCCAGCAACACCGCGGCGCAGTTCTCTTCCACGGAGCTCACGCTCGGCGAGTCGTACGACCGCGCGTGGCTGCGCGTGGGCCTCGCGCTCGACCGCAGCAACTTCACCGTCGACGACCGCGATCAGAGCCGTGGCCTGTACTTCGTGCGCTACGTCGATCCGAAGGATCTGACGTCGGCGGAACAGGGCTTCTGGAGCCAGGTGTTCCACGGCAAGAAGGAAAAGGTCGCCAAGCAGTACCTCGTGAACGTGCGCGCGGTGACGCCTAACCAGACGCGCGTGGCCGTTGTCGACGACAAGGGCGCGATCGACGAAAGCCAGCAGGCCAAGCAGATCATGAGTCTGATGGTCGACCAGCTGCACTGACGCCGCAGCCGGCTGCAACGCAGTCCGCAAACCCGCCCGGAATGAACCCCGGGCGGGTTTTTTTATGCCCGCGCGTCCCGTCAACGCGCATGTGTTTTGCTTTACCCCGGATCTACCGGTATCAACCGGAAATCAACGGGGGTTGGCCATGTTCGATGTGATTCCTTACTGGATGTGGGCGGCGAGCTTGCTCGCCCTGGCAATTGTGTGCGGCGCGGCCTTGGGCCGGCGGGAATCGCGCTGGCCTAGTGTCCCGCCGGTCCGGCGTGCGGCGGCGCCGCGCGCGAGGTGGCTGACGCGTTGAACGCGGGCACGCGTTCGCGTGTGCCGACTGTCCGAAGGCGGCCGCCCATGCGGCCGCATGTAACGTGACGTTACCCCGGTGACGTAACTTTCCAGATATTGCTCTCCGCCCCTCCCCAGCTTCCTGCGACCGGGAAAAATTCAATAAGAATCAATCGGTTGTGCTCAATTTCAAATGGATTGTCGAAGCTGGCACGCAAGCTGCTTTTATAGACTCATGGGGACGGATGGATTGCCCGGCGCGAGTCTGTAGTGCGGGTTCGATCCACGATTCCAGACCATTCCGGCACCGGCGCATGAACCGGTGCTGAACCCAATGACGGCCTGCGCATGGCGCGCGGCCTCGGTGGCCCCGTCGCCTATCCTCGTAGGGCGACGGTTTTGCCCGCACTCCGACGGAGTGCGGGCTATTTTTTTGCCTGCGGGATTCGTGACAGCTGACGGGGGGAGAGACGTATAAGCGCCGGCGACGCCAGGAAGCGTCGCGCGAAACGGGGCCTTCTCAGGTATCCGCGCGGCGCGTGCCGATCCACGGCATGCGCTTGACCACGCCGGTAGCCAGCGCGGTGCCGACGAGTATCACGCCGCAGCCTCCCAGCATGCCTGGCGATACGCCTTCGCCGAGAAATAGCGCGCCCCACAGGATGCCGAAGATCGGAATCACGAAGGTCACCGTGATCGCACGCGCCGGCCCGGCCACCGCGATCAGATGGAAGAACAGCATATAGGCCACACCGGTACAGGCGACACCCAGCGCGATCACCGCGCTCCATGCGTGCAGCGAGATCGGCGCCGCCGGCCAGTAGATCACGGCGAGCGGCAGCAGCACGATGGTGGCGCCCGTCATCGTGCCGGTCGCGACGGTCAGCGCGTCGACGCCGGTCAGGTGGCGCTTGGTGTAGTTGGCCGCGATGCCGTACAGCAGCGTGGCGCCGAGCGGCGCGCCGGCTGCGAGCGCGGTGGTCAGCGGCGTCGCCGCCGTGCCGTTGGGGGTGGCGATCTGATCCCACACCAGCATCAGCACGCCGAGAAAGCCGATCACCAGACCGAGCGTGCGCATGGCGCTCAGCCGATCGCGCAACCAGAGAAAGGCGACAAGCGCGCCCCACAGCGGCGTGCTCGCGTTGATCACGGATGTTACGCCTGCGGACAGCGTCAGCTCGGCATAGGCAAACAGGCAGAACGGCGCGGCCGAATTCAGAATGCCGACCACCAGCAGCGGGAAGGCTCGCGTGCGCAGGATCGCCGCTGACTCGCGCAGCGGCCGCCGCGCGATCAGCACGATCGCGAGGAAGGCCGCGCCGATGCCGACGCGCAGCGCCATCAGCGGGGCCACGCCGAAATCGGTGACGCCGACGCGGATAAACAGGAACGAGGCGCCCCATAGGGCGGCGAGTATCAGCAGCTGCAGCAGGTTTTTTGTGTTCATGGGAGTCGCGCCACGCGCGGTTGAGTCGGGACGCATGATCATCGTAGCAGCGCAATCATGCGAAACGTTTCAGGCTGGAATGAAACGGCAAGATTCGGGAAATGGACCGCGCCGGATAGTAGCGATCGTAAGCGCGGCGGCGCCGCGCGCATAACGAGCAATTCTCACGCTGATGTGAGAAAAATTGCGATGAAAGCAGTGGATGGAATCGAAGTCGGGCAGACGCGACAGCCCGCGCGCGTAAAGAGCGTGAATTATATTGCGGCAACGCAGCAGTCCGCCAGCCCGCCGAGTCGGAAGAGTGAGATGAGCCGGCCGCGGCGCCCGCGAACCGGCACGCCGCGCTCGACACGCCCGAAAAGCGCCGCCGCACTCAGTGCGGAATCATCCCCTGCAGGACATTTTGTTGCAGCCACACCAGCACGCCGAGCAGCACCGTCAGCAGAATCGAGTGCTTGAAGGTCTTGGCGAACACCACGCCTTCCTTGCCTTTGAGTTCGGTGGTCGCCACGCCCGTCGAGATGTTTTGCGGCGAGATCATCTTGCCCATCACGCCGCCCGACGAGTTGGTCGCCGCCATCAGCACCGGGTTGAGATTCAATTGATGGGCCGCCACCACCTGCAGGTTGCCGAACAGCGCGTTGCCCGACGTGTCGCTGCCGGACAGGAACACCGCGACCCAGCCGAGGAACGCCGACACCAGCGGAAAGAACGGCCCGACCGAGGCGACGCCGAGGCCGAGCGTGTACGTGAGCCCGGAGTAGTTCATCAGATACGCGAGCCCGACGATGGTCGCCACGGTCAGAATGGCGATGCGCGTCTGGATCCAGGTATCGACGACCGCCGCACCGAATTCCCTTGCGCCCAGTCCGACCACGGCGGTGGTGATCAGCGCGGCGAACAGAATCGCCGTGCCGGTGGCGAGCGGCTGGAAGTCCCACACCGCGCCATACGGCGTGTTGTACAGCGTGATGAACACGGCCTTGTCGAGCCCCGGCCACGGCACCTTGACGTCGCCGATCAGGAAGATCTTCGCGATGGTCCAGATAATCACCACCACCGAGACGATGATCCACGGGTACCAGCCCTTGCCGCCGCCAATCTTGCCGCGCTCCTCGCCGACCCGGTCGATGTTGATCGCGAAGCGGGGATCGGCGGCGGGTTGCCAGACGCGCAGGAATGCAATCGTCACGATGAGCGACACCATCGACGACAGCACATCGGTCAGGCTGTAGTTCACAAAGTTCGACGAGACGAACTGCGTGAGCGCGAAGCTCGCGCCCGATACCAGCAGCACCGGCCACACCTTCAGCATGTTGCGAAAGCCCGCATAGACGCCGATCACATAGAACGGCAGCAAGAGCGCGAAGAACGGCAACTGGCGGCCGACCATCTTGGCGAGCGAATCGGCCGGCAGGTGCGTCACCGCGCCAAGCACGGTGATCGGCACGCCGAGGGCGCCGAAGGCCACCGGTGCGGTGTTGAAGATCAGCGTGAAGGTCAGCGCTTCGAGCGTGGGAAACCCGAACAGGATCAACAGCGAACTGGTGATGGCGACCGGCGTGCCGAACCCGGAAATGCCTTCGAGCAGCGCGCCGAACGAAAACCCGACCACCACCAGCACGATGCGGCGGTCGTTGGGCAGGTTGTCGATCATCCACATGCGAAAGGCCGCGAAGCGGCCCGAGCGCAACGCGATGTTGTAGAGCAGGATCGCCGCGAACACGATCCACATGACCGGCCAGCAGGCGAACACCACGCCGTTGGCTACCGACGCGGCGGCGAGCCGTATCGGAAATTGCCAGACGAAGATTGCCACGATCAGGCCGACGATCAGGCCCGCGAGCGACGCCTGCCAGGCCGGCCGGCGCGCCCAGCCGAGCAGAAGCAGCACGACGATGATCGGCAAGGCGGCGACGAGGAACGACGGCAGCAGCGAATTGCCGACGGGGGTGAGTAGTTGGTGAAACATCACGTCTCCTTCGTTGTTGTTAGGACGCGACGTGCAGCTACGCACAACGGGGCGCGTCGCTCTGGCAGGACGGATGGGCGTCGGCGGCGTGTGGAGGCACGCCGGGTCGCTTATTTAAACAGGTACTGCGTGTGGCTTACCCAAGCATAGGGCCCGGCGGTGGCGCGTCAAGAAGGGAAACTACGGGCAAAGCGGGGACAAAGCAGGCGCGAGCCGGACGCGCATCTGGTGAGGGTCAGCCCGGCGCATGTGATGAGGTGCCAGCGAGGTGGAGGCGGGGAGCAGGCGCCGCGCGGCAAGAGTTGGGATGCGCGCCTGCGTGATGTGAGGGCCGAACGGTGTGAAGCGGCGTGCCTGGCTCAGTGCCAGTGGCCACGGCCTCCCCAGTAGCCACGGCCGCCCCAGTAGCCACGGCCGCCCCAGTAGCCGCCAAAGCCAAAGCCGATGGAGACCGACGGGCCATACCAGCCGGGATATCCGTAGTAAGCGGGGTAGACCGGCGGGTAGTACGCCGGATAGGCCGGCGCCACGTATACGGGCGGGGCGGCAACCGCATAGGTGGGGGGCGGGCTGGCCGGCGCGCCTTGCGTCTGCGGCTGGCCGACCGACGCATCGGCCTGCCCGACGGGCACGGCCTGCTGGGTAGCGCCGGCAGGGACCGTGGCGTAGTAAGGGTAATAGCCTGCCGGATAATAGCCGTACGGGTAGTAGCAGCCGGAGAGCGTCAGAACGCAGGCCGCGCCACCCAGCGCGACGCCGGCTCGCGAAAGACGCGGAAATCCCGATAGGCGGCGCAGCGGCAAACGCTGGCCGATCGCGCGGATCGTGTTGATGATGCGGGACTGCATGACGCGCTCCTCGTTGATTCGAACGCCGCTATTTAGGGCGTCATTCTTTGAGCTTACGCCGCCGCCGCGCGAGAAGGATTGCAAAACCGTAACGGCTTATTTCACGTCATTGCAGTAACCAGAGCGAATGCCATGCAGGCCGGTATGTCACGTCGACTCCCCGCGCGATTTACTTGCCCACCTGGTTGCCGATGATGCCGCCAGCCGCCGCGCCACCCAGCGTCGACAGCGCATTGCCGCCGAGCGCCGCGCCTGCCACGCCGCCCACACCCGCGCCGATTGCCGTATCGCGTTGCCGCGTGGTCATGTTGTCGCACGCGCACAGACTCGCAACCACGGCAAGGAGGGCGGCGAGCTTACCTATCTGACGAATCGAGTTCATGATGCTGCCTCCAATAGTTGTTACTGGAGGCTCAGCACGCCGTGTGCCCGGTGTCTGCAAAGGTAAAAGGTCGAACAAATGAAAAAGCCCGCCAATGGCGGGCTGTGATGCTGCAAGGCGGGTTGATAGCGGATCGGCCCGTGCTGCGTGAGCGCTGCTGCGCCGCTCACCGCATCACACCCGCTCCGCGATCCTCGCGTTACTGCCGCTGATAAATTTCGGCGCCTTGCTTCATGAACTCGATCGACTTCACTTCCATGCCTTTCTTCAGCGCTTCGTCGTCGGTGACGCCTTGTTGCGCCGCGAACTCGCGCACGTCCTGCGTGATCTTCATCGAGCAGAAGTGCGGGCCGCACATCGAGCAGAAATGCGCGACCTTGGCCGAATCCTTGGGCAGCGTTTCGTCGTGGAATTCGCGTGCCTTGTCCGGATCGAGACCAAGGTTGAACTGGTCTTCCCAACGGAATTCGAAGCGTGCCTTGGAGAGCGCGTTGTCACGCACCTGCGCGCCGGGATGGCCCTTCGCCAGATCGGCGGCGTGCGCGGCGAGCTTGTAGGTGATGATGCCGGTCTTGACGTCGTCCTTGTTCGGCAAGCCGAGGTGTTCCTTCGGCGTGACGTAGCAGAGCATGGCCGTGCCGAACCAGCCGATCATCGCCGCGCCGATGCCCGAGGTGATGTGGTCGTAACCCGGTGCGATGTCGGTGGTGAGCGGTCCGAGCGTGTAGAACGGCGCTTCGTCGCACCATTCCAGTTGCAGGTCCATGTTCTCCTTGATGAGCTGCATCGGCACGTGGCCCGGACCTTCGATCATGGTCTGCACGTCGTGCTTCCACGCGATCTGCGTGAGTTCGCCGAGCGTCTTCAGCTCGCCGAGCTGCGCTTCGTCGTTGGCATCGTAGATCGAGCCGGGACGCAGGCCGTCGCCGAGCGAGAAGGCCACGTCATACGCCTTCATGATTTCGCAGATGTCTTCGAAATGCTCGTACAGGAAGCTTTCCTTGTGATGCGCGAGACACCATTTCGCCATGATCGAGCCGCCGCGCGAGACGATGCCGGTCATGCGCTTGGCCGTGAGCGGCACGTATTGCAGACGCACGCCCGCGTGAATCGTGAAGTAGTCGACGCCTTGCTCGGCCTGTTCGATCAGCGTGTCGCGGAAGATTTCCCACGTCAGATCTTCGGCCTTGCCGTTGACCTTTTCGAGCGCCTGATAGATCGGCACCGTGCCGATCGGCACCGGCGAATTGCGGATGATCCACTCGCGTGTTTCGTGAATGTGCTTGCCGGTGGACAGGTCCATCACCGTGTCGCCGCCCCAGCGGATCGCCCACGTCATCTTGTCGACTTCCTCGCCGATCGAGGAGGTCACCGCCGAGTTGCCGATGTTCGCATTCACCTTCACGAGGAAGTTGCGGCCGATGATCATCGGCTCGCTTTCCGGGTGATTGATGTTGTTCGGGATGATCGCGCGGCCGCGCGCCACTTCCTCGCGCACGAATTCCGCCGTGATCTCCGTGAGGCCGTTCGGGCCGAACGCGCTCGCGCCGAATGCCTGGCCCGGATGCTGGCGGCCCATCATCGCGGCGAGTTTTTCGCCGTTCGGACCGCTCGTCTTCAGGCTCTCGAGATACTCCGCGCGGCGCTGGTTCTCGCGGATCGCGATGTACTCCATTTCCGGCGTGATGATGCCTTGCTTCGCGTAGTGCATCTGCGAGACGTTCTTGCCGGCGATCGCGCGGCGCGGCGTGCGGTGCAGGCCCTGGAAGCGCAGCTCGGCGGTGGCCGTGTCGGCGGCGCGTTCGCGGCTGAAGTTGCTAGAAAGGCCCGTCAGCGCTTCGGTGTCGCCGCGTTCTTCGATCCACTGCTGACGCAGTGCCGGCAGACCGGCGCGGATGTCGATTTTGGCTTCCGGATCCGAGTAGGGGCCCGACGTGTCGTAGACATAGACCGGCGGATTCTTCTCGCCGCCGAAGCTGTCAGGCGTGTCGGCCTGCGAGATTTCGCGCATCGGCACGCGGATGTCGGGGCGCGATCCGGTCACGTAGACCTTGCGGGAATTCGGCAGCGGCGCGACAGCGGCTTCATCGACGTGAGCGTCGGCGGAAAGAAACTTCGGGTTGGCGTTCATGCGTATCTCCTGTGTCGGCCAGAGCGGGTGCAGAGCACGGACTCTGGTCCCGTGCCAAGCGTTGTGGGGCGGCTAAGCAGGAGACGAGACGGAAGTAGTCGGAAATCGCAAGAAGTGAGGCAATGGAGCTGGAGTGCGAATTCCGCACGCTTCCCTGCGCTGGCATTATCCAGATCAGGTTCAAAGGGTATTTCTCACCCACGCAACACGGACCTCCAACCTCCGTGCGACGCAGGACCCCCGCGTTAGCAGCGCACACGATACACCGGGCGGCCGCTGCTTGGCAACCCATCTCGATAAGTCAGATGATGGATATAGCACCTGCCGGCAAGGGCTATTCCTGCGCTATTCCCATTCGGGCGGCGTTGCAAGGCGTCATGCGGCGCAACATGCCGCGACGCCGCCGTGCCGCGCTTACAGCGTGAAATCGTCGGCGGCTTCGGGCTGAAACAGGATCTTTTCGAGCTTCAGCACTTTCTCGGCGCCACTCGGCGGCGTGAAGCGGACACGCTCGCCGCGTTTGGCGCCCAGCAAGGCGATGCCGGCCGGCGAAAACACGTTCAGGCGGCCGTGCGCGAAGTCGGCGTTCGGCGGATAGACGACGGTCCACGTCAGGTGCTCACCGCTGCTTTCGTCGACCAGGGTGGCCTGCGAATTCATCGTGACGACGTTGGCGGGAATCTCGCGCGAATCGACGATCACGGCGCGCTCGAGCAGGTCGTCGAGCATGTCCTGGCGGTGGGCGTCGGCGCCGGGTGCACTGGCGTGCTTTTCGAGGCGGGCGACGTCGAGTTCGGTGAGATAACAGGTTTTGGCTTTTTTCATGACGGGTACTCCAATTCGATCTGCGTATAGGGAAACGGCGAGGGAACGCTGTGCGGATGAGATCAGCCCGGAGCCCGATGACGCGGCCGGGGCATTGGAGCAGGCAGCGTTAGATCGGACGCCGGGCGGCGTGGAGCGGGAGCGTTCGGGACAGCTGGCCGGCAAGGCATGCTGCGAATTCCGCGCGCGCGCAACCGGTTGCGCGGCGGGGGCGCAAGCGGGTGAGGGCGGGGAAATTCGGATAGCGCATCGGAGCAGCCGGCAGTAAGCGTAAGGAGGTGAATTGGGCGCCGCGAGCAACGTGAACCGGCGTCATTGAAAGGGGAATGTTAGCACGGCGACGTGCGTCGTCCAGTGCGGCGACGTCGGCCCGGATCGCACGACCATGGAAGCGCCGCGGTGACCTACGATTGAATCGACGGGGCGCGATCCGGAGTTTGATCAAAAAAAATCAGAAAGGTCTGTCATAACCCGCCGTGCGGTTCGACAAACGTGCAGAACCTGATGGGAGCACGTCATGCATAGCCCTCTTAATCGCCAAAGCTGCCGGCCCTTCACCCGAGTCATCGCGCTCTCGCTTGCAGTGACGATGCTCGCGGCGAGCGGCTTAGCCTCCGCGGCAAGCGCCGTGTGCAGCGCGCATAGCCCGGCGCATCGCGTGGCGCTGGTGGAGCTTTACAGCAGCGAAGGCTGCAATAGCTGTCCGCCCGCTGACCAGTGGCTCAGCCAATGGAAAAACAGCGGCGCGGCGCAAAGCATCGTGCCGTTGGCGTTGCATGTCGACTACTGGAACAGCCTCGGCTGGACCGACCGCTTCTCGCAACATCGCTTCACCGAACGTCAGCAGGCGCTCACTGATCTGGCCGGCGGCCACACCATCTACACGCCGGAAATCTTCGTGTCGGGACGTGAGCTGCGCAGCTGGTCGCAACGCGACAGTTTCCAGAGCCGCATCGGCAAGGTCGTTGCCGAACCGGCGCAGGCGAACGTCGCGCTGGAACTGACGCCGCAGTCGCTGGGCGCGTTCAGCGTCGCCGCGCAATTCACCAGCCAGGCTGCTGGTACGGCGGGGGCAGCGGGCGCGTTGAATGCGTACCTTGCCGTTTATGAAAACACGCTGAGCTCGCAGGTCGGCGCCGGTGAAAACAGCGGCGTTACTTTGCATCACGAAAGAGTTGTACGGCAGTGGATCGGCCCCGTGCCGCTCGTGGCCGGCAACGCGCAAATCCGCCGCGAGATCCGCATTCAGGATACGGGCGCCGATGTCATGGCCAATGCGCCCGCCGACCGGTTCGGTGTGGTCGCCTTCGTCGAGAACGATGCAACCGGCGACGTCCTGCAAGTAGCCGAACTGGCCGCTTGCCATTGATTACGCCGCGGCTTCATTCACAGGAGATTCTCATGGCAACCCCTCATGCAATACGCGACAGCGCACCGCCCGCCAAGCCGCAAACCGGTGTGATCCATCCGGTGTGGGTGCGTGTCACGCATTGGCTCAACGCGCTCGCGGCCATCGTGATGATGCTCTCAGGCTGGCGCATCTACGATGCCTCGCCGATCTTCAAGTCGTTCACTTTTCCGCCGTCCATCACGCTCGGCGGCTGGCTCGGCGGCGCGCTGCAATGGCATTTCGCCGCGATGTGGCTGCTGGTTTTCAACGGGCTCGTGTACCTCGCGCTGAATCTTGCGAGCGGTCGCTTCGTGCGCAAGTTTTTGCCGGTGTCGCCGCGCGCCGTGCTGCATGACTTTATCGCCGCGTTGACGGGCAAGCTCTCGCACGCCGATCTGCGGGTCTACAACGCGGTGCAGAAATTCGCCTACCTGTTCGTCATCTGCGATCTGATCGTGCTGGTGCTGTCGGGTCTTGCGATCTGGAAGTCGGTGCAGTTTCCGCTGCTGCGCGAACTGATGGGCGGCTACGACAACGCACGCATCGTGCACTTCTGCGCGATGTCGCTGATGGCCGCGTTCATCGCCGTGCACCTCGTGATGGTGGCGCTCGTGCCACGCTCGCTCCTCGCCATGTTGCGCGGACGCTGAGCCAACTCTACGCGAACGTTCTGGATACCGAATCATGACCAAGCTCATTGGAAAATCTGCCTCGCAAACCGGTCAGACGCTCGACCGTGAGTCGATTCTGATCGACGCCCGGCGCGAACTCGCCATGCCGTCGCGGCGCCTGTTCGGCAAACGGCTTCTGACGCTAGGAGGCCTCTCGATGCTGACCGGCTGCTCGCTCACCGATAACGACTCGGTCAACAAGTTTCTGACCGCCGTGTCGCGCCTGAACGACCGCGCGCAGGCCGCGCTGTTCGATCCGAAGCAGCTGGCGCCTACCTACACCGAAGCGCAAATCACGCGGCCGTTCCCGTTCAACGCGTTCTACGGCATCGACGACGTGCCCGAGGTGGACGGCTCCGACTACCGCCTGAAGATCAGCGGACTCGTGACCGGCCAGCGTGTGTGGACCCTGCCCGAGTTGTACGCGCTGCCGCATGCCGAGCAGATCACGCGGCATATCTGCGTGGAAGGGTGGAGTGCGATTGGCCGCTGGGGCGGCACGCCGTTCAGCGACTTTCTGCGACGCATCGGCGCGGACACCACCGCGAAGTACGTCGGTTTCCGCTGCGCCGACGACTACTACGAAAGCATCGACATGCCGACGGCGTTGCATCCGCAAACGCTGCTCACGTTCTCCTACGACGGCGAGCAGCTGCCCGCGAAATACGGGTTCCCGATGAAGCTGCGCATGCCGACCAAGCTCGGCTACAAGAACCCGAAGCACATCGTCGAGATGTTCGTCACCAACACGTTCCCGGGCGGCTATTGGGTCGACCAGGGCTACAACTGGTTCGGAGGCTCCTGACGCGCGTGGGTCGCCGCAATTGCATCGGATGCGCGACCCCAGGCGGCAGAAGCTTCGGAAGTACGCCGGCTAGAGCCGGTCCTGATTTATCAACAACACTCGGAGTCATCCCATGAAAAAGTTCGCAATCGCAGCAGTGGCCGTCGCTCTCCTCACCAGCGGCGGCGCCGCGTTCGCCCAGGCAAGCGGCGCGATGTCCAACGACGCCATGTCGAAAGACACGATGTCGAAGGATTCCATGTCCAAAGACAGCATGTCGAAGGACAGCATGAAAAAGGACACGATGAAGCACGACAAGATGAAAAAGGGCGACGCGATGAAGCACGAAGCCTCGGGCGCGATGGCCAACTGAGCCGCTGTGCTAATGCACTTCGCATAACTCGAACGCGCCGGTTTGGCGCGCGTCGGCGAGCCGGGGCGGGGCCCCGGCTTTTTGTTGCAAGTTCGCCAAAAAGTTACGATTCTTTCAACCGATGCGGTGGGCGCTTACTGCATAATGCGATGCGCGCCGAGCATCTCGGCGCGTGTTCGCCGCGGATGGTTCGTTTTCGAGCGCTGCGGCGTTGTGGCCCCTTTGGCCATCTCCCGTCTCCCGTTCCACCACCATGTCCGCCAGCCTCGCCAGTCCGACCGCATCGCCGATGCGGTGTCCGCCACCCCGCCAACGGGGCAATAGCGGGGGCGCGGCGCCTCGAACGGCATGGGCGGGGTGAACGCATGCCGTCACCACTCTCAAGCCGTTTTTCCCGTGGTTTTCCGCTCCGTTTGCCGCAGTCGCGCAACGGCCAGATCGCGCTCGCGCTCGGCGTCGTCTATCTCGTGTGGGGTTCGACGTATCTCGCCGTGCACGTCGCCCTCGGATCGTTTCCGCCGCTGCTGCTCTCGGGCATGCGCAACCTGTTTGCCGGGGTAGGGCTGTTCTTTTTCGCGGCGCGCCGCAAGCCGGTCTGGCCGAGCTTTGCCGAAATCCGCAATGCGGGACTGGTGGGCACCATGCTGGTCGGCTTGTCGAGCGGCATGCTGGCCTTTGGCATGCGCACCGTCGGCACCGGCACGGCGGCGGTCATGGTGGCGACCGTGCCGCTCTTCGCGACCGTGATCGCGGCGGTGGCGGGGCGCAAGATCGGCCGGGGCGAGTGGTTCGCGGTCGGCCTTGGCCTGGTGGGCATTGCGATTCTGAGCCACGGCGACAACACCGCGGGTTCAGCGGGCGGCAGCCTTGCGATCTTGTGCGGGGCGCTTTTCTGGGCGGGCGGCGCGCATCTGGCCGGGCGCCTGAAGCTGCCTTCGGACCTGTTTCTGTCGACGTCGCTGCAAATTGGGCTGGGCGGCGCCATGTCGACCATGGTCGCGCTGGTCTCGGGCGAACGCATGCTCGAGGTGCATTTTCTGCCGGTGCTGGCCTTTATTTACCTGATGCTGGTCGGCACGATGACCGCCTACGTCGCGTACGGTTTTCTGATCCGCCATACCAGCCCGATCATTGCCAGCAGTTGCATGTACGTCAATCCGGTGGTGGCGGTGGCGCTCGGCGCGCTGCTGCTTGGCGAGCCGGTCACGCGCTCCACCGTGATTGCGACCATTGTGATTCTGGCGAGCGTGGGATTGTCTTTCTGGTTCGATTACAGGAAGAAGGGGCTCACCTGAGGCCGTTTGCGAGTTGCCTCAGGCTCCGCTCAGGTTTTGCTGCGTGCCTCGCAGCGGTCTGCCGTCTTCACAGCGCCGCCGCCACTTCCGCGCCTTCGCGTATCGCACGTTTCGCATCCAGCTCGGTTGCGACCTTGGCGCCGCCGATCAGGTGATACCGCGGACCGCTGGTCTGAGTCGCCTGGTTTGCCTGGTTTGCCGCCGCCTGCGGTAGCAGATCGCGCAGCGATTCCTGCCCCGCGCAGACGACGATCGTGTCCACCTCGAGCCATTCCTCGGCGCCTTCACGCTCGATCTTCAATCCGCGCGCGCTGATTTCCCGATACGACACGCCGCCCAGCATCTTCACGCCGTTTCTCGCCAGCGTGGCGCGATGCACCCAGCCGGAGGTCTTGCCGAGTCCCATGCCGAGCTTGCCGGCCTTGCGCTGCAGCAGCCAGATCTGCCGTGGCGGTTGTGCCGGCGCCGGCGGTTTCAGGCCGCCGCGTTCCCGCACGGTCAGATCGACACCCCATTCGTCGAGCCATGCATCGCGCGGCGCTGGCAGCGGCTCTCCGGCGCGGTGCAGCAGAAACTCGCTGACGTCGAAGCCGATCCCGCCCGCGCCGATCACGGCGACGCGCTGCCCCACCGGCGCGCCGCGCAGCACGTCGACATAAGAGAGCACATTTGGCCCGTCGATGCCGGCGATCGCCGGCTTGCGCGGGACGATGCCGGTGGCGATGATCACATCGTCGTAAGCTCCGGCGGCGAGCAGGGCGGGCTCGACCCGCGTGCCGAGCCGGACATCGACGCGATGGCGCTGCAACTGGCTCTGGAAGTAGCGGATCGTTTCGCTGAACTCTTCCTTGCCCGGCACGCGCATCGCCAGGTTGAACTGACCACCAATCGTTGCGCTCGCATCGAACAACGTCACGCGATGCCCGCGCGCGGCCGCGACGGTCGCCGCCGACAAGCCCGCCGGACCCGCGCCGACCACCGCCACCGAACGCACCGCCGGGGTTCCCGACACCGGCCGGTACAGCAGTTCGGTCTCACGGCCCGCGCGCGGATTCACGAGGCAGCTGGCGCGCTGGTTCTTGAACGTGTGATCGAGACAGGCCTGATTGCAGGCGATGCAGGTGTTGATTTCGTCCGTGCGTCCCTCGGCCGTCTTCAGGACGAACTCGGGGTCGGCCAGCAGCGGCCGCGCCATGGAAACCAGATCGCCCGCGCCTTGCGCGAGCAGTGCTTCGGCGACGTCGGGGGTATTGATCCGGTTCGACACGATCACCGGCACCTTGACGGCGGCCTTCAGGCGCGCGCTCAACTCGGCGAAGGCCGCGCGCGGCACAGAGGTGACGATGGTCGGCACCCGCGCCTCGTGCCAGCCGATCCCGGTGTTGAACATGGTCACGCCGGCCGCTTCGAGCGCCTTGGCGACCTGCACAGTCTCGTCCCACGTGTTGCCGCCTTCCACCAGATCGATCAGGGAGAGCCGGTACACGACGATAAAGCGTTCGCCGCACACCGCGCGCACCCGTTCGACGATCTCGCGCGCGAGCCGCATGCGGTTCTCGATGCTGCCGCCGTACGCGTCGGTGCGCCGGTTGGTGCGCGGGCACAGGAACTGGTTGAGCAGATAGCCCTCGCTGCCCATGATCTCGATGCCGTCATAACCCGCGCGTTGCGCGAGACGCGCGCAGCGCGCGTAGTCGCGCACGGTCTTCTCAATTCCTGCGATGCTCAGCGCGCGTGGCTTGAACTTCGAGATCGGCGATTTGATCGCGGAGGCGGACACCACGAACGGCTGATAGCCGTAGCGGCCCGCATGCAGGATCTGCAGCGCGATCTTGCCGCCTTCGGCGTGCACGGCCTCGGTCAGGCGCCGATGATTGCGCAGATCGAACACGGAATTCAGCGTGCCGCCGAACGGCAGGAGCCATCCTTCGCGATTCGGCGAGATGCCGCCCGTAACGATCAGCCCGACACCGCCCTTGGCGCGTTCGCGGAAATACGCGGCCAGCTTCGGGTAATTCCAGAAGCGGTCTTCCATGCCCGTATGCATCGAACCCATCACCACGCGGTTGCGCAGGCGGGTGAAGCCGAGGTCGAGTTCGGCCAGCAAGTGTTGGTAGGGCATGCGGGAGTCCGTGTAAGTATGGGGTGCGCACGAAAGATACACCGCGCGCCGCGCCAATCCTCCGAGGAAAAATTCTAATCCTCGCCGCGGGTTGCTCCGTCAGCCCCCTTTAGCCGCGATCAACCATGGCGAAGCCCGCGGCACACGCATTGCTGGATGCAAGCCATTCGTGCTGATCGTGCAGAACGGCAATACGCAAACGCCGGGTGTCGAGCAGGCGAATACGCAGACGGGTCAAAAGCTCGCCGAGACAGCGGCCCACGCAGATACCACCTGGAGGGACATTCGCCATGCTTCATTACGCCATTGTATTTTTCGTGATTGCGATCATCGCGGCCGTGTTCGGTTTTACCGGCATCGCGGCGGGGGCCGCCGAGATCGCGAAGATCCTGTTCTACATCTTCCTTGTCGTCTTCGTGGTGACGCTGCTGCTCGGCGTGATCCGAACGTAGATGCGGTAGATGCGCCGAACGTACACGCAACGGCAAGGCGCTAGGGCCTGGCGCGCGCGGGAAGGCTCAGATGATTCCACGCCGC
Organism: Paraburkholderia ginsengiterrae; assembly: GCF_001645125.1. Lineage (GTDB taxonomy): Bacteria > Pseudomonadota > Gammaproteobacteria > Burkholderiales > Burkholderiaceae > Paraburkholderia > Paraburkholderia ginsengiterrae. Next base: position 108,325 of record NZ_LXKA01000121.1, read on the forward strand.
CAGCCCCGCGAATACGAGTCCGGCGATGCTCACGCCGAGCCATCCGAACGCGGGCCAGACTATCGCGCCGACGCCGGAGCCGGTCGCGCCGCCGATGAAATACGCCACCATATACACCGTATTCACGCGGCTGCGCGCCTCCGGCTTGAGCGCGTAGATGCGCGACTGATTGGAAATCTGCGCCGCTTGCACGCCGATATCGAGAATGATCACGCCCACCACGAGGCCCGCAATACTCCGCGCCGACGCGCCGAACACGACAAAGGAAATGGCCACCAGCACGATCGAGACGGTGATGATCGCGGCCGGTCCGCGCCGGTCGGCGAACTTGCCGGCCAGCGGCGCGGCCATGGCGCCCGCCGCGCCGACGATGCCGAATAGCCCGGCCGCCTGCGGCCCGAGATGAAACGGCGCGCCCGCCAGCAGCAATGCGAGCACCGACCAGAAGATGCTGAACGCCGCGAACATCGCCGCGCCGGTGAGCGACGCCTCACGCAGCGCGCGATGCTCTACCACCAGATGCCACATCGACACCATCAGCTTGCCGTAGGGCAACGTGGAGGTCGGCTGGCTCCTGGGCAGCCGCAGAATGATGACGACGGCCAGCACCAGCAACGCGACCACGGATGCGCCGAACACCGCGCGCCAGCCGAAATATTCGCCCACCGCGCCCGCCGCGGTGCGCGCCAGCAGAATGCCGAGCAGCAAGCCGCTCATCACCGTGCCGACCGCATGGCCGCGCGCCGAGGGCGGCGCGAGTTCCGCCGCGAACGGCACCGCTTGTTGCGCGATGGTGGCGAGCACACCGATCGCCAGGCTCGCGCCGATCAGCACCGGCAGCGTCGGCGCCGCGGCGGCCACCACCAGTGCGACGCAGATGGCCGCGATCTGGAGCAGGATCAGACGGCGCCGGTCGAAGCGGTCGCCAAGCGGCGCCAGCAACAGCATGCCGGCCGCGTAGCCGAGCTGCGTGATCGCCGGCACCACGCCGACCCACGACGCGCTGCCCGGAAACGATTGGCGGAAACCGTCGAGCAACGGCTGGTTGTAGTAGATGTTGGCGACCGAGACGCCGGCGATGGTGGCGAGCAGAAGCAGCAGGCCGCGCAACGACCGGTCGGCGGTAGCGGGAGTGGACGCGTCGGAGGTGGACATGAGAGGGGGCGATCGGCGGACCGGCCCATGCGCGGTCCTCAAGCGTGCCGATCATACCGGAGCAGGGCGGATGCTGCTGGCGTGAGGGCAGGCGCAATGCAGGCGCTCACGCAGGCGGCCACGCCAATGGCCGCCTGCTGCCTCAATCGATCAGATCTCCCTCGGGCTCGTAGAACGGATACGGCCCGTCGGCGGCATCCACATACGCATGATGCGTGACGATGCCGGTGGCCGGATCGTAGCGATGCAGCGCATACGCAGGCGGCTCCATCACGAACGCGGACGGCCCATCCTCGGTCAGATCGAGTCCGACCTGGTGTGCGGGCGCCGGCACCGCGGAGGCGATCGTGCCGCCAAAGCGCACGAACATGGGCCGGTGCACATGCCCGCAGATCACCCGTTCCACATTCGGATAGCGCGCGATCAGGGCCGCGAGTTTGTCGGCGGCGGCGGGGTCGAGGCGCAGTTCATCCATATGGGCGATGCCGCAGACGAACGGCGGATGATGCAACGCGACCACCGTCGGCTTGTCTTTGGCCGCATCGAGTTGCTGTTCCAGCCAGGCGAGCCGCGAGTCGCACAGATTGCCGGCACTCTCGCCCGGCACCATCGAATCGAGCGCGATTATGCGCAGGGGGCCGACATCCACGGCGTATTGCACGAACTCGCCGCCGCTGCGCAATTCCGCGCGCTCGGGAAACGCCGCGCGCAACGCGGTGCGTTCATCGTGATTGCCGACCATCAGGAAGTAAGGAATCTCGAGCGGCGCGAGCAGCGTCTTGAGGTGCTCATACTGAGCGGGATCGCCTTGATCGACGAGGTCGCCGGTCATGATCACGGCGTCCGGACGCGGGTCGAGCGCATTGAGCGCGGCGACGCAGCGGGCCAGATAGGCGCCGGTGTCGACCCGGCGGTAAGCCAGCGCGCCGGGCCGTTTGATATGCAGGTCGCTAATTTGAGCCAGCAGCATGGGGAAGTCCTTTTCTATAGCGCGCTAAAAGACAGCGCTGCATTAATTACGATAGCGCAATCAGCGCGTCCTGCGCGATTGAAATGCCCACGGGTGTGCCGCGTGCCAGTTCGACGCGGCCCGCCACGTCGATCAGCAAGGCGTCCGGCGCGGCGCCCGCAATCGTCAGACGCGTGCGTTCACCGAGAAACGCACTGCTTTCGATACGGCCACGCAGTTGCGCCTGAGCCGGATCGGCCAGCCAGGCATCTTCGGGACGGAAGAAAATTTCTTGCGCCGAGGCCGCATGAGCGGCGCCCTCGGGCAGCGGCACGGCGCCGCCGGTGGTCGTCAGCATGCCGCCGCGCCGCTCGCCCGCCAGCCGGTTGATGGTGCCGACGAACTGCGCGACCGTCCGGTTGGCAGGGCGGTAATAGATGTCGCGCGGCGAACCGATCTGCTCGATACGCCCGGCGCTCATCACGACGATGCGGTCGCCCAGTTCCATCGCTTCAGCCTGATCGTGCGTCACGTAAACGGTCGTGATGCCCAGTTCGCGCAACAGCGTGTTCATCTCGCTGCGCAATGCGTCGCGCAAACGCGCGTCGAGCGCCGTGAGCGGTTCGTCGAGCAGCAGCACGCGCGGCTGCACCGCGAGCGCGCGCGCCAGCGCCACCCGTTGCCGCTGGCCGCCGGAGAGCTGGTCGATGGGTTTGTCGGCATGCGCGGTGAGCCGCATCATGCCGAGCAATTCGTCGATGCGTTGCCGCGCGGTGTCGGCCGGCACGCGTTTGATCTTCAGGCCATAGCCGATGTTGCCGCGCACCGTCAGGTTCGGAAACAGCGCGTAGCTCTGGAACACCATGCCGACCTGGCGCTTCTCGATGGGCAGGGCGGTGACGTCGTCGTCGCCGAAGGCGATGGTGCCGCCGGCGTCCGGTGTCTCGAGCCCGGCGATCATCCGCAAGGTGGTGGTCTTGCCGCAACCGGACGGGCCGAGCAGCACGAGGGTCTCACCGGCTTCGATACGCAGATCGAGCGGTTCGAGCACGCGGGTGCCGCGAAACGTTTTCGCGCATTGCGTCAGCGTAATGGGAACGGAAGCGAGTTTCATGGCGTCTTGACGGACTTCGAGGGAGAGACGGAACTGCGGTTTTTCGCCGCGCTGCGCTGGCCGGTTGCATCGACGCCCAGCCACTGCATGGCGACGAGCAAAGGCATCGTCATGATGAAAAACAGGATCGTGTAGGCGCTGCCGATCGCGGTGCGCAACGACGCGTAGGTGTCGGCGAGACCGACCGGCAGCGTCTTCGTATCGGGCGTGTGCAGCATCCACGTGAGATTGAATTCGCCGATGGAGAGCGTCAGCACCGCCAGCGCGCCCGCAACGATGCCTGGCCGCGCGTTCGGCAGCACGATCGTCACGAAGCGCTGAACGAAGCTCGCGCCGAGACTCGCCGCGCCTTCTTCGAGCGTGCGCAGATCGCTGCTCGCGCACACCGCGGCCACCGCGCGCACCATGAAGGGCAGGGTGAACACCACGTGTCCCACGACAATGAACGCCACGCTCATGCGGAACATCGTGAAGCCGCCGTACACCACCAGCAGCGCGAGCGCGGAGGCGAGACCGGGCAGGGCGATCGGCAGCACCAGGAATTCCTCGATGATGCGCGAGAGCCGCGTCTTGCTGCGCGCGAGCACATAGCCCGCGGGCACGCCGGTTACGAGCGTGATGAAGAGAGTGGCCGCCGCGACTTCGAGCGAAAGAAAAACCGAGCCGTGATACTGCGTCCACACCTCGCCGAGCCAGCGCAGCGTGAGTCCACTCGAGACGCCCTTGAAGTAGTTGACCGTAAGCCCGGCCATGATCGACATGATCACGGGCACGATGAGAAAGGCGCAGAGCAGCAGCGTGACGGCCCACTGACCGGCGGCGAGCCAGCTTCGTGAAGCCGGCCACCGGAACCGAGCGCGCTGCGCCGCGGCCGGCCGTAAAGGGGCGGTCGGGGAATGCATGGAAGTCCTGTCGTCCGCTTGAGAAGCGCCGGGTTTGGAGAGGCCGCTCATGCGCTGGCCGCCACGGCTGAGCCGCTTACACTGCGCGCCAACGCCAGAACGGCCCACGTGACGATGCCGAGCACGATCGACAGACCCGCGGCCGTCACCATGTTTGCGTTGAGCGTGAACTCGGTGTAGATGGTCATCGGCAAGACGTCGATGTCGGTGGCGAGCGTGAACGCCGTGCCGAACGCGCCCATCGCGGTGGCGAAGCACACTGCGCCCGCTGCGATCAGACCCGGCGAGAGCGCGGGCAGCACGATGTCGCGCATGATGCGCCACGGCGACGCGCCGAGCGACCGCGCCGCTTCTTCGAGCGAGGCGTCGAGCTTGGTCGCCGAGGCCATCACGGTGACGATCACGCGCGGAATCGAGAAGTACAGGTAGCCGAGAAAGAGGCCGCTCATCGAATACGCGAACACCCAGCGGTCGCCCGTGAGTTTCAGCGAGAGCGCGCCGATCAGCCCCTGGCGTCCCGCCAGCATGATGACCATGAAGCCGACCACCACGCCGGGAAACGCCAGCGGGAAGGTGAGCAGCGCGAGCAGCGTGCGCTTGAGCGCAAACTCGCGGCGCGCCAGCAGCAACCCCGCGATCACCGACAGCACCAGCGTGGTGGCGGTGACCGCCGCGGACAACAGCACGGTCGCGCCGAGGCTCGTCATATAGCGCGGGTTCGTGAGCATGGCGCGATAGGTGGCGAACGCGTGGCCATCGCCGCTCAGCTGCGCGAGCGCGACCATCGGCAAGAGCCAGAAGGCGATGAACACCGCCAGCGCCGGCGCGATCAACGCGATGCGCCAGCGCAGCGGGAACGTGATGTCGTTCAATGCATCACCTGCAGATAACGCTCGCCGAAGCTCGCCTGCTTCTCCGCCATCTTGCCGAAGTCGACCGGTTTGGCGCGAGCGTAGTCGCTCGCCGGCAGGAATTTCGCGGCGGTGTCAGGGCTCATCGCATTCGCGCGCACCGGGCGCAGATAGGCGTCGGCCCAGAGCTTCTGGCCTTCGTCGGAGAGCACGAAATCGAGCACCTTCTTGCCGTTCGCTTCATGCGGCGCGCCCTTCACGAGGCTCATCACGTACGGCACCGAGATCGTGCCTTCCTTCGGAATCACGAACTCGACGTTGGCGTGATCCTTGTACTTCGCGCGGTAGGCGTCGAAATCGTAGTCCAGCAGGATGGGAATTTCACCGGACATTACGCGGGCATAGGCCGTCTGCTTCGGCACGATCGGCGCGTTCGCCTTGAGCTTGCGGAACCAGTCGAGGCCCGGCTCGAAGTTGTCGAGCGTGCCGCCGAGCGCCTGATTCACCGCCACCGCGCCCGCATAGCCGACAAACGCGCTCGACGGATCGAGATAGCCGATCATGCCTTTGTATTCAGGCTTGAGCAGGTCGGCCCAGGAACGTGGCACCGGCTTGCCTTCGAGTGCATCCTTGTTGACGAAAAAGCCCAGCGTGCCCGAATGAATCGCAAACCAGTAGCCTTGCGGATCCTTCAGATTGGCGGGAATGTCGTCCCAGTGCGCGGGCTTGTACGTCTGAATCACGCCTTTGTCTTTCGCCTGGAAGGCCGACGATACGCCGAGATACACCACGTCGGCGACCGGGCTCTTCTGCTCGGCCATCAGTTGTGCGATGGATTGTCCGGAGTTCTTGTTGTCGAACGGCACGCGAATGCCGGTCTTCTGCTGGATCGCCTTGATCTGGCTTGCCCAGTCGGCCCATTCAGGCGGGCAGTTGTAGCAGATTGCGGTTTCGTCGGCGTGCGCCGTTTGCGCACTGAGCGAGGTCAGCGCGGCGGTGACGATCATGCCGGCCGACAGCGCGGCAGCGGTGGAGCGCGCAAGGCGGCGCCAGAGCGGTTGGGCCGGTGAGGCGAAACGTGTGGCTAAGCGGATCACTTCAGGTCTCCTGGTCAGGAAGAGAGCGGGTGGTTTGGAGTGAGGCGTGGGTGCGGCAAAGTCGTGCTGCGGTGTCTGTCTTGCCGGGCAGCGTGTTAACGTTTTCATACGGGCACGTGCGAATGCATGGCGCGGGCTGACGACTGGCTCATGTGACGGACGCTTCAGGCAAACGGCCGCTCGGCGGCCGCCAGATCATGCGCCGGCGCCGCTTCGTCGCGGTTGGGAAACGCCGCGATGGTGGCGCCTTCACGCAGGCTGTGCGGCAAGGTCAGCGCGAGCGACGTCTGATTCAGGGATTCGTAGTTGCGGGTGACGCGCGCCAGCAAACTGCGCCAGGCCGCGCAGCCGATCTCGCGATTCGGCGCGCAAATGCTGGCGAGCGGCGGCGACAGCAGCTCGCCCATCGCGAGGCCGTCGAAACCGAGAATGGACATGTCGTGCGGAATCCGCAGACGCGCGCGGCGCAGGCCGCGCATGACCACCATCGCGAGCAGGTCGTTGCTGCAGAAGAGGGCACTTGGTCGATTCGGGCCGCTGGTCAGATGGGCGAGCACGGAGGGGGAGAGTTCCTCCGCGTTGAAGTCGACTTCGAGCGCCGGCGCCGGTGTCAGACCGGCCTGCTGCATGGCCTGCGCATAGCCGAGATGACGCTGGCGGGCGCGATCCGAGGCGGCGAGCGAACCGGCCAGCATCAGGATGCGGCGATGGCCGCGGGCGATCAGCATGCGCACGCCGTCGTAGGCGGCGAGACGGTTGTCGACCGAGACCGATGGGCGGCGCACGGTGTCGTTATGCATCAGCACGTAGAGCAGGCCGGCGCGGTCGAGTTCGTCGAGCAGCGGATGCGTGTCGGCATCGGCGACGGTCAGGATCAGGCCTTCGACGCGCTGTTCGCGCAGCGTTTCGATCGCGTGGCGTTCGCGGTCAGCGTCGTACTGCGTGGTCATCAGCATGAGCCGGTAGCCTTGCGCCGAGGCGAGCTCGTCGATGCCTTGCAGGCATTCGGCGAACACGGGATTGGCGAGCGTCGGCAGAATCACGCCGATTAGGCGCGTGCGCTCACCGCGCAGTTGCCGGCCAAGCGGGCTGGGGCGGAAGTTCAGGGCGTCGATGGATTGACGCACTTTCTCAAGCGTGACCGGATTGACGGTGTGCGGCGCGTTGATCGCGCGCGACACGGTGGCGATGGAGAAGCCCGCGTGGGCGGCCACATCCTTGATCGTCGGGGTCATTAAATTCCGCTCCGTGTGAAACCGTTTACGGGAGCGGATTATCGGGAACGTTTGTGCCTGGCGGATGACTTCGAATTTTGCTGTGGCGGTGTCCGGGAGGGGGCGGGCGGGGCGGCGCTGCCGCCGTTTGGAGCGCTCGCCAGGCAATGGTAGAATTCGCCTCCACACGCAGTTCGACCCCCGCCGGGGTGATGAAATTGGTAAACATAGCGGACTTAAAATCCGCCGCTTCACGGCTTGCCGGTTCGAGTCCGGTCCCCGGCACCAGGAAGTATTCCAACCAGTTCCGCTGAAATATCCGAAGTCGCCGCGCCACAAGGCTCTGCGTTTTCTTTGTGCGTGCGTGCCGCGGGAATGTCGACGTGCAGCCGGCGATCAATGATGGATAATCGGCCAGACCGAACCTGGCCTGCGCATCACGGACCGTAGTAATTCAATTCATCGATCCTTGCGCGGATCGCGTCCACGTTGAGCGCCTCGATATCGGCGCTCGCCATCGATCCCCGGTCGGCTCGCCATGGACCATTATCGGCTTGACGCTGCGCCTCGCGATAGGCCAGCCACTGACGTTGGGCGTTGCGGATCAGCGTGCGCGTTTGCGGATCGGCGTTGCGCATGATCCGTTGATACACGTCGTTCATGCGTTTGTCGTACGCAAGGTAGGCCTGGTGCGAACAGTCGGTCATGCCCTCCGTAGTCTGCCCGGCCGGCGTGCCGAGACAGGCCTCGGCCTGAGCCTCGATCGGATCGACTTTCTTTTGCGCCGACGCGACGGGCACGGCAAGAATCATCAGGATCAGAAAACTAGCCGTTCGTGTCATCGTCCGCCCCCGTCCGTTGATAGCTGTCAAACCGCAATGACACATGTTGCCAGTGGCGGGGCATAGCGGCGCCGTCTACATGCGCACGGATCGCCTCGCAGGCGAAGCGCACCACTCACGCGAACACATTGGCGACCAGCGCTTCACCAAGGCGGCCTCAACCGCGACCCTACCCAGGAATAGCGCTACCTGTCTTTTCCCGCCAGCTCCGCTATAAATCAGAGTAGGCGAGAGTCACGCTTTTTCGCACCGGCGCGCTACGCACCCGGCGCGGGCAAAACACCTGCTACGGAGGCGCACTGTGTTCGATCGGACGCTTGCTCGCACCCTGTTCCACGCTGCCGTGACAGCGGTGCTTATCACGTGCTATGCCTGTCTGCCGCCGACGGCGAACGCCGTGGGCGCGGCCCCGCTGTCGGCGAAGGAAAAGCGGGTTTCAGCGGCTAACGCTTCAGCGCCGGTCGACTTCCCGACCATCGTCGAGCGATACGGGCCCGCCGTCGTGAATATCAGCACGACTACCCCGCAGCAGCAATCGCCGCAGACGGCCCCCGTGCCAATCGACGCCGACGACCCGCTTCTGGCGTTCGTCACGCGTATGGTGCCGCGATCGACGGCATCCCAGGACAGTTCGCCACGCGCCATCACAGGTACCGGGTCCGGTTTCATTGTCAGCCCCGATGGCCTCATTCTGACTACCGCTCATGTGGTGGATCAAGCCACCGAATTGACGGTCAGACTGACCGATCGACGCGAGTTCAAAGCGAGGGTGCTGGCCGTCGACACGCAGAGCGACGTCGCGGTCATTCAGGTCGATGCCACGAAGCTTCCTACCGTCAAACTTGGGGACTCGTCGCGGGTGCGCGTCGGCGAATCGGTTCTGACGATCGGCTCGCCCGACAGCTTCGAGAATACGGTGAGCGCCGGCATTGTCAGCGCCACCTCTCGCACGTTGCCGGACGGGAGCAGTTTTCCGTTTTTTCAAACCGATGTTTCGAACAATCCGGACAATTCCGGTGGCCCGCTGTTCAACCGTGCAGGCGAGGTGGTAGGCATCGACGTGCAGATTTATGCAGACTCGGAGCGGTTTCCCAGCCTGACCTTCGCCATCCCGATCAACCTGACGGCCAAGGTGCGATCGCAGGTGCTAGCCTCGCGCGCGCCACCGCCGGGCGGACTTGGTGTGGAGGTTCAGGACGTCGGCCCCGGCTTGGCGGTGGCCTTTGGCCTGCCGCGACCGGCGGGCGCGCTGATCAATTCCGTCGCGCCAGGCACACCGGCGGCCTCGAGCGGCCTCAAGCCAGGCGACGTCATCCTGCAGATCGGCGACAAAACGATTGATCACTCGGCCGAACTCGGCGCGGCTGCCGCTGAACTGCCGCCCGGGACGAAAACCACACTCCGGCTGGTCCGGAATCGAAAACCGATGACGGCGACGGTCATGATCGGCGCGTCCGCGGAAAACCCGCAGGCCCGGCCCGGCGAAGGCGGCGCAACGGAACGCCTCGGCTTGACCCTGCATCCGTTGAGCGAGGACGAGCGGCGCGCCCGCGACCTTCCCGTTGGCTTGATGGTGGACAAGGTCGATGGGCCCGCCGCAAGCGCAGGCATTCAGCCCGGCGACATCGTTCTTTCGCTCAATGGCACGCTGGTCGAAACGCAGGCGGACGTGGCAGCGCTGGAAGCAAAGGCCGGCAAGGAGATCGCGGTGCTCATACAGCGCGACAACGCGCGCAGCTTTGTTTCCGTCAAACCTAGATGAGCATCCCGGCGCGGGCAGCAGGGGTGCCGCGAGAAATCGCTACCGGGCCATGGCTGCTGCGGCGTGTTTGGCTACCGGCGTAACTTCGGGCGTTGCCTCGGACTCAAACTCTAACGCATCCTCAGCCGCATCCTCAGGCGCTACATGGGATAACTTCATCAGGCGCGGCTGGAGCAGCAGCGCGACGAGCCCGCTCCAGCCGGTCTGATGCGAAGCGCCGACGCCGCGCCCGTTGTCGCCGTGAAAGTACTCGTGAAACAGGATGAGATCCCGCGAACGCGGGTCGGCTTGCAGCATCGGATAGGCCGTCATCACGGGCCGCACGCCTTGTGCATCTTTCAGAAAGAGCCTGGTGACGCGCCGCGCAAGGTCGTCGGCAATCTCGCTCAGCGACAGACTGTTGCCCGATCCGGTCGGATAGTCGACACGAAACTCATCGCCGTAATAGCGATAGAACTCATACAGCGATTCGATCAGCAGGTAGTTGACCGGTATCCAGACCGGCCCGCGCCAGTTCGAATTGCCGCCGAACACACGCGAGTCCGATTCGGCCGGCTGATACTCAACGCGAACGCTCACGCCGTCATGGTCGAACACGTACGGCGCATCGCGATGCACACGGGACAGGGCCCGCACGCCGTAGTCGGAAAGAAACTCGTTTTCACAGAGTGCGCGGCGCAACAGCGATTTCATCCGGTGTCCGCGCAACAGCGAGAGCAGGGTGGTGTTGCCCTTGCCGGGTTCGGTCCAGCGTGACACCAGCTTGGCCAGATTCGGCCGATGATCGAGAAACCACGCCAGCCGCTCACGCAATCCCGGCAGATGGCCGTACACCCGTTCCTCCAGCACATGAACGGCGATCAACGGAATCAGCCCGACGATCGAACGGATGCGCATCGGCACACGCGTGCCGTCGGGCAGGTGCAGCACGTCGTAGAAAAACTCGTCGCTTCTGTCCCATAGCCCTGTGCTGCAGCCTTCGCTGCAACCGACCGCTTCCGCGATATACAGAAAGTGCTCGAAGAACTTCACCGCGATTTCGACGTAGGCGTTGTTCGTCATCGCCACTTCGAGGCCGATCTGCATCAGGTCGAGCGCGTAGGAGGCCATCCACGCGGTGCCGTCGGCCTGATCGATGCGGCCGCCGGTCGGCAGCGGCGAAGAGCGGTCGAAGATGCCGACGTTGTCGAGCCCAAGAAAACCGCCCTGAAAGATGTTGCGGTCGTCCGCGTCCTTGCGGTTGACCCACCACGAGAAATTGAGCAGCAGCTTGTGGAACATGACTTCGAGAAACTCGTGATCGCCGACGCCCGTTACCTCGCGGTCGAGTTCATATACACGCCAGGTTGCCCACGCATGAACGGGGGGATTCGCATCGCCGAACGCCCACTCGTAGGCGGGCAATTGCCCGTTGGGATGCATATAGCGCTCCTTCACGAGCAGCAGCAATTGCTTCTTCGCGAAGTCGGGATCGATCATGGCGAACGCGACCGCATGAAACGCGAGATCCCACGACGCGTACCACGGGTACTCCCACTTGTCCGGCATCGACACGATGTCGCCGTTGCACATGTGCCGCCAGTCCGCGTTGCGGCCGTGCCTGCGCCCTTTCGGCGGCTGCGGTTGGCCGGGGTCGCCGTCGTGCCAGCGCGTCACATCGAACTGGTAGTACTGCTTCGACCACAGCATGCCGGCGAGCGCCTGACGCTGCACGAGCCGCGCATCGGCGTCGGGGATGTCGTGCTGAAGCGCCGCATAGAATTCGTCGGCTTCCGCTAGCCGGCGCGCGAAGAGGTCTTCCATGTCGAGCGGCGCGTCACCTGAAGACGCTTCGGGACGCCAGCGCAGATACAGCACCGAGCACTCGTGAGGCGCGAGTTGAAGAACCACATGCGCGGCGGCGCGGGTGCCTTTGTCGCGCCGGATTGCCTGCTCGTCGCCGTCGACGAGGTAGTCATTGAAGCCGTCCTTGAACGGCCCGGCTCCATCCACGCCGAAGATGCGGCGCACATTCGTTTCGTTTTCGCAGAAGAGCCACTCGATCGGCGCTTGCGCCGACGCGGTCACGATCATCGTGCCGAGCGCGGGATTGTGCGCGACGACGCACGCGCCTTCCTCCGGATTCGACGCCAGCGTGAGCGACGGCTTGCCGGGCTTGCCCGACCACGCCCATCGGTTGCGCGCCCAGAATTGCGGCAACACATGGAGCGCCGCGCACTGATCCGCGCGATTCTCGACGGTGACGCGCATGACGATATCGTCTGGGGTGTGCTTCGCATACTCGACGCACACGTCGAAGTAGCGGTTGTCGTCGAACACGCCCGTATCGAGGATTTCATATTCGGGTTGTTCAGCGCCGCGCCGCCGGTTCTCGTCGATCAGATCCTGATACGGGTACGCGTCATGGGGATATTTGTACAGCATCTTCATGTACGAATGCGTCGGCGTGCCGTCGAGATAGAAGTAAAGCTCCTTCACGTCCTCGCCGTGATTGCCTTGTTCATTCGTCAGGCCGAAGAGCCGTTCCTTGATGATCGGATCGTGCCCGTTCCAGAGAGCGAGCGAGATACACCAGTCGAGCGGATCGTTGCCGAATCCCGCAATGCCGTCCTCACCCCAGCGGTACATGCGGCTGCGCGCGTGATCGTGTGGAAAGTAGTCCCAGGCGGTGCCGTATTCGCTGTAGTCTTCGCGAACCGTGCCCCACTGGCGTTCGCTCAGATACGGTCCCCAGCGGCGCCAGCGGTCGAGGTCCGGGCCATGGAGACGGGCACCTTCCTTCGACTGGAGCAGATTGATTGCGCGTAGCGGTGGCATGAGACCTCCCGACCCGACGTCGACCATCCAGTGCGCTCGGTGCGCGGATGTCGCTCCTCGCCATCATGAGCGCCGTATGCGCGGTGGACATAGGGCACTCAACGTCACCTCGGCAGTATCTGAATGATAGGCGCCATTGCTGTGGCGCGCGACCCGTGAACCCGCCTTGTGTTGCATACTTGTGCGAATCACATCACCGGATACCTCGACATGGCCGCGGACCTCGCACACTCGTGGTTGACCTACAGCGCACCGGTGGCCGCCGCACACGCTGCCGGCCGCCCGCTGGTTGCGCTGGAATCGACCATCATCGCTCACGGCATGCCTTATCCGGAGAACGTTCGCACCGCGCGAGAAGTGGAAGCCCTGATCCGTGACCTGGGCGCCGAGCCCGCGACTATCGCGCTGATCGGCGGGCGAATCCGCATCGGACTTTCTGACGACGAACTGGAACTGCTCGGCCGCTCCGACCAGGTACACAAAGTCAGCCGCCGCGACTTGCCGGCGGTGCTGGCCGGCGGCGGGCTTGGCGCCACCACAGTGGCGGGCACGATGATCTGTGCCGCTCTCGCCGGCATCGAGGTGTTCGTGACCGGCGGCATTGGCGGCGTGCATCGGGGTGCGCCGGAAACCTTCGACATTTCGGCCGACCTGCAAGAGCTGGCGAGGACCTCGGTGGCGGTGGTGTGTGCCGGTGCGAAGTCGATCCTGGACATCGGGCTCACGCTGGAATACCTGGAAACGCACGGCGTGCCGGTGCTCAGTTGCGAGCAGGACAATTTCGCGGCGTTTTACACGCGCGACAGCGGCTTTCGCGCGGACTTCAGGCTGGACGACGCGGCGCAGCAGGCGCGCTTCATCCGTACCAAGTGGGACCTCAGCCTCGCGGGCGGCGTGGTGTTGAGCACGCCGGTGCCGGAAGCGGCCGCGATGCGAGTCGAAGAGATCGACGCGCTGACTCGGCAGGCGCTCACCGAGGCCACGGAGCAGGGCATCACCGGTAAGGCGGTGACTCCGTTCCTGCTGGCTCGCATCAAGGCACTGACGGGTGGACGGAGCCTCGCGACGAATATCGCGCTCGTGAAACACAACGCCGAGGTGGGGGCGAGGCTGGCGCTGGCGTTGGCACATGCGAGGCAGGGGGCAGGCGCGGCGTAGGCGCGTGCCGTAATCAAAGCTACCGCGCCACTGCTGTCAGCGTGCGCAACTATTCGAGCAGTTGCACAGCGGGACTTGGCAGGATGCCGTGCCGCCGGCGGAAGACCTCGACCTGAGTAGGGGCGCTATTGCCGATTCTTAAGCGATCAAGCTAGCTCGAAATTTCCGGTAAGATTCGGAAACTTTTTGAGCGGCAGGGTCCGGGATGGGCAATAAAAACAGCGGAATCCAAGGGCTGCGGGCGTTTGCCGCCTGCCTGGTCGTGCTTCAGCATGCGATCTATTTCGGATGTTCGGCCAAGGGCGTCGGCTTTATGCAATATCTGCCGATTGGATTCGGTCAGGTTGGCACCGGCATTTTCTTTGTGATTTCCGGGTATGTCATGACTATGTGCCTGCCTCAGGGCGCGATGTTCATGCCTCAACGGATCGCCCGTATCTACCCTGCGTTCTGGGCTGCCGTCGCCCTGAGCGGTCTTGCCATTCCGCTGATCGGCCATGAATGGCACTTCGATTTTTACTCGATCACACTGCTGCCGGCTTCCGCGTTCAACGAATACTACGCCGTGCCGTACTGGACGCTGGTCTACGAAATGGTGTTCTACGCCATCATGTACGCGTTGATTATGTGCCGCCTGTCGCGTCGTCATGTTGCCATGGCGCTCGGACTGTGGGCCGTGGTCATTGCCATTGTTTGCCAGGCGGGAATCCATCCGTTTCCCGATGACGTGAGCGCGATGGTGGCCGGCAAGTGGATCTTCGTATCGCCTGCCAACTTCGAATTTATCGCGGGCGCGTTGTATGGTCTGGTGGGGCGCGAAGCGTTGAAGACCGCTAATCCGCTGACGATTGCGATCCAGTCGCTCACTCTGTTCATCATCGCGCAGACGCTGGCGCCGATGCCTTACTACGTGCGTTACGCTTTGTGGGGAATGTCCTTCATGCTCTTGCTGAATCTGGTGCAAGGCATGCGCGCTCCCCGTTTCCTGGAACGCGCGGGCGATTACTCGTACGGCCTGTATCTGGTCCAGTCGATATTCTGTCAAGTCGGCGCATATTGCATGGCGCGGTTTTTCCCCTCCGCGTCGACGTTCATGTTTGTCGCTGTAACGATCGCCACGGCACTGGCCGCCGGATTCTGTTTCGGCGCACTCGAGTTTGGCTTCCATGGGAAGCTCGTCAAACCGATGCTGCGTCGGCTAACGCCGTCGGCGACACTGAAACCTGTTTAAACAGACCGCGCCATCGGCAGTTCGAAATCCTGATCAATCGGCCGTGCATTCAGCCCGCACGGCCGCGCGATGAAAATGAACATCGAGCTGCGGGTAGGGAATCCCGATCTTGTGCTTATCCAGTGCGGTTTTGATACCTTCCATCATGTCGTAATAGACGTCCCAGTAATCCGCATTGTTCGCCCACACGCGCACCACGTAGTTGAGGGAAGATGCGGCCATTTCGTTCAACCGGATCGTGTTGCCCAGGTGATGCAGAATGCGCGAGTCGCTCTCCACGACACGGGACAGAACGGCCTTCACATGGCTGACTTCGGAGTCGTAGGCCACGCCGACGATGATCTCGATGCGGCGGTGCGGATGGCGCGTGTAATTGATAATGTTGCCGCCGATGATCTTGCCGTTGGGGACGACGACCACCTCGCCACGCGCGCGGCGTCCATTTGTAATCGAATAGCTAGGGCGAATGTAAGCAAAAACGTAACCATTACGTCTAAAAAGTAAAAGCTCGTAAATGGCGCCGTATCGCTTCAGGTGATGTGGTATTACTCGGTGCCCTGATTGAGAAGGGTAATGACAGGATGCGCGCGCCTGGCTGACCGACCTGCTGCAACTGCCGCACATGCCGCATTTCACGCGCGCCAATCTTTTATTCGAGAATAAGTCATGAAGAAGACGATCATTGTGTTTGTGCTAGCCGCGCTTAGCCCGCTGGCCCATGCGAGCTTCTCCAGTGGTGCTCACAAGTTCAAGAGCGACGTCAAGACGGCAGGAAAGAACACCGGGCACGCCGTGCACAATGCCGCGGTGGCGGTCGGCCACGGTGCGAAAGCCGCCGGCCATGCCGTTGCGGATACAACCAAGCACGGTTACCACGCAACGAAGAAGTTCGTAACCGGGCACGCATAAACGGACACGCACCGAGTTCGTTCTCGACGCGGCCCTGCAATCGCCACAAGCCGCCGCATGGGGCTGAGTGGTCGCCTCCTTGTGCGTATCCCGGCTAGCCCTGAACGGAATAGCCGCCGTCGACCGGAATGACTGCGCCGGTCACGAAATCGCATTCACTCGAGCACAGCGCCACGGCAATGCCGGCCAGATCCTGCGGCTTGCCCCAGCGGCGCTGAGGTGTGCGGCTCAGAACGCTTGCCTCGAGATCGGGAAAGAGCCGCTTGGCTTCGGCCGTCAGTTCGGTTTCGATCCAGCCCGGCAGCAGCGTGTTGACCTGAATGTTCTCGGGTGCCCACTCTACGGCCCACGCTTTGCCGAGTTGCACGATCCCGCCTTTGCTCGCCGCATAGGCCGATCCATAGGTCGTGCCGAACAGCGAGAGCATCGAGCCGATATTGATGATCTTGCCGCCGCCGGCGCGCACAAACGCAGCATGGATCGCCTGGGCGCAGAAGTGCGCACCGCTCAGGTTCGTATCGACGATGCGATGCCACTCTTCGGCGTTCAGCTCATGCCCCGGTTTCCGGATATTCATCCCGGCGTTGTTCACGAGGATGCTTAGGCTGCCGAAATGATGTTCAGCCTGTTCGATCGCCTCGACACACTCGCCGTGCTTTGTGATGTCGGCCTGGATAAACATGCCGTTGCCGCTGCCGCCCGGCAATGACGCAAGCGCAGCGTGTCCCTTGTCAGCGTCGCGACCGATTAGTGCGACACGCGCGCCGGCCGCGACCATGCCCTGGGCAATGCCTAGCCCAATGCCGCTCGCACCGCCCGTGACAACGGCGATTTTTCCCGAAAGATTGAACATGTCTCGCTCCGATTGAGCTTGGAGATAGGAATCGGACGTCAGCTTAGCTTGATCCAACCCGATATATGACGGGCGTCGCGCACGATTTTTTCGGCGGCAGATGATGTGTTTTGGGAATGATCAAGACTGAGCGCCCTGTTGTGCGACAGCCGGGCGTCACGCCCAGCGATCCATAATTGGTATAGACTCCCGCGAAAAGAGGACTGAAAGGGGGAGGCCATGGCAACGACAGCAGTCGCGCGCCTTAGTGCGCCACGCGTTCGCTTCTACGCTGTTGTCTTTCTGACGATCCAATGCATCTATCTTGCGATATCGGCGATCCGCTACTACGGATTCGCAGACCGAGCCGCACCCATGGTCGGCGCGGACTTCGTCATATTCTGGTCAGCGGCAAGGGTCGCGCTTGAGCACGGCGCGCCGGCCGTGTTCTCGGCACACTGGATGGGCCCGATTGAATCGGCGCTTTGGCGGCACGATTCGTTTGCCCCGTGGCCTTATCCGCCCACTTTCCTTTTAGCTGTAATCCCGTTCGGACTGCTCTCGTTCGGCGGCGCATTGCTAGCGTTTCTCGGCATCGGCATCGCGGCCTATGGGGCGATGCTGTCAAGAATCGTGCGAGAGGCAGGTAGTGGGGCATTCCTGTTGATGGTCGCTTTTCCAGGTGCAGCAATTGCCATCGTCACCGGCCAGAATTCGCTGCTCACTGCTGCGGCCGCGGGAGGCGCGCTTGTGCTGCTTCCATCTAGCCCGTTACTTGCCGGTGCGTGCATTGCGGTGCTTGCCATCAAACCGCAGTTCGGCGTTCTGGTTCCCGTCGCATTGATTTGCGCACGCCAATGGAGGGCGCTGCTGTCTGCCGCCCTGTGCAGCTTTGCGATTGCTGGAGTTAGCGCTGTCGCGTTTGGCCGTGAGACGTGGGTCGCGTTTGCGACGTTTCTACCGGAATTCAACAGGGTTGCTGTCGAACACGGACGCGAATTATGGGTTGGCATGCCGACCATGTTCGCCGCCGCGAGGCTGGCCGGTTTGCCGGTTCGCGCAGCCTACGTCGTGTATGCAATGGTGGCGTTGCCGGCGGCGATTGCCATGGCCTGGCTGTGGGTCAGGGACGTCCGGTTCGAGCTTCGCGCAGCGGCGCTGGTCGTTGCGACGTTGCTCGTGCAGCCGTATTTCATGTACTACGATCTCGCATGGCTGGCGTTGCCGATCGCGTTTGTGTTGCGGGATGCCGAAAGGGTCGCGTTGAACCGCGCCGATTGGCTCGTCCTTGCCGTGGCGTGGCTCACGCCAGCAGCAGCGTATTTCGCCTTCAGATTCGACGCTCCTGTTCAGGTAACGCCGGTGATCCTGATTGGATTGCTGGTGGTCATTGTGCGCCGCGCCGTGACACCCCGAGGGGTCGAATGAGTTCCCAGGCAATCATGCTAGGATTCCCATCACGTATTCTTGGGAGACCGCCATGCCCACCGAATCATTCCGCTACAACGGCCGCCAGGTCAAAATCGAAATGGCCGACGACGATCACGGCAACTGGAACTGGTCCTACACCATCGACGGTGAGCATCGCACCGAGAGCCGCGACCGTCCGCATCGCTCTTACGAGACGACGCTCAAGGAAGCCAAAATCGCCGCGGAACGGCATGCTGAAGCCATCGCCGGCACCGCGCTCGACGAAAGCTGAGCACGGCGTAGAAGTATTTCTGCCGATGTGCCGCGGGGCGGCTAAAGCTTGCCGCCCGTGGCGGTGCGTCCGCGGCGCGTAATATGTGATCTTTGGCGTTCCCCTGAAGAAGTACCATGCACCACCTGAAATACCTGACCGGCTACCCGCCACCGCTGCAAGAGAAGGTCAAGAAGCTGATAGCCGGCGACCAGCTCGGCGCCTATCTCGCCGAGCGCTACCCGAACACGCACGAAGTCCAAACAGACAGAGCGCTGTACACCTACTGCGCCGACCTGAAACGCGAGCACCTGCGCAGCGCCGAGCAGATCGACAAAGTCACCTACGACAGCAAACTCGACGTCGTGCGCCACGCGCTAGGCTTGCATACCAGCATCTCCCGCGTGCAAGGCGGCAAGCTGAAGGCGAAGAAAGAAATCCGCATCGCGTCGCTATTCAAATCGGCGGCGCCGGAATTCCTGAAGATGATCGTGGTGCACGAACTCGCTCACCTGAAGGAAAGCGACCACAACAAGGCCTTCTACCGCTTGTGCGAGTTCATGCAGCCGGGCTACCACCAGATCGAATTCGACCTGCGCCTTTATCTGACCCATCGAGACCTGGCAAAGAAGCAGGCCTGACGACCCAGCATCAGGCCGCCGCCTCGACCTCGGAAAGCTTCAGCAACACCGGAATCGACTTCGACGTTGGCGTTCCCGCGCCATCCGCAACAGAAGAGAGCGGCACCAGCGGATTCGTCTCCGGATAATAAGCGCCGAGACATCCGCGCGGAATGTCGTACTCCACGAGCAGGAAACCTTCCGCGTGACGCTCGATGCCATCGTCCCACACGCTCGTGATATCCACACGCTGTCCCGCGGCGAAACCGAGCATCGCCAGATCGTCCTTGTTGGCGAACAGCACGCGGCGTTGCCCGTACACGCCACGATAGCGGTCATCGAGGCCGTAAATCGTCGTGTTGTACTGATCATGCGAACGCGTCGTCATCAGGGTCATCAGGCGCTCGCCATAGACCTTGCGCGCGCGGTGAATCGGCGTATCCATGGCGATCGCATGCACGAGGAACTGCGCCTTGCCGCTCGGCGTTTTCCAGATCCGCTCGCGTGATGCCACGCCCAGGTGGAAGCCGCCGGGGTTCTTCAGGCGCTCGTTGTAATCCGTGAATCCTTCGATCACTTGCGCAATACCGTCGCGTATCAGCGCATAGTCGGCGGCGTGCGCGAGCCAGTCCACTTTCGCGCTGCCGAGCGTTGCGTGCGCCATGCGCGCGACAATCGCAATTTCCGAGAGCAGATTTTCCGAAGCGGGTTTGTTCATGCCGTACGAGATGTGCACCATGCTCATCGAATCTTCGACGCTCACGCCCTGCGCCACGCCGTTCTGCAGGTCGATTTCGGTGCGGCCGAGGGTCGGCAGAATCAGCGCGTCGCGGCCATGCACGAGGTGACTGCGGTTCAGCTTGGTGGTGATGTGCACGGTCAAATCGCACGAGCGCATCGCTTCCCACGTGCGCGGCGTATCGGGCGTCGCAATCGAAAAATTGCCGCCCAGACCAATGAACACCTTCACGTGGCCGTCGAGCATCGCCTGAATGGTATTGACGACGTCGAGTCCGTGCTCGCGCGGCGGATCGAAATCGTAGACTTCGCCGAGCCGGTCGAGAAACGCCTGCGTCGGCCTTTCCTCGATGCCGACCGTGCGGTCGCCCTGCACGTTCGAGTGTCCGCGCACCGGGCACAGACCCGCGCCGCGCCGGCCGATATTGCCGCGCATCATCATCAGGTTCGACAGGATCTGCACCGTCGGCACCGAATTCTTGTGCTGCGTGAGGCCCATGCCCCATGTCGAAATCACGGCGCGCCCCTTCACGTAGATGTCGGCGAGCTTGAGCACGTCGTCGAACGGCACGCCTGATTCGGCGACGATGGTGTCCCAGCTTTCGGCGCGCAGATCGTCGGCGAACGCTTCGAAACCCACCGTGTGTTCGGCGATAAACGCGACGTCCAGCACGCGCTCGAGACCGGAGACTTGCGCTTCGTCGTCGAGTTCGATCACGCGTTTGGCCACCCCCTTGATCAGCGCGAAGTCGCCGCCGACTTTCGGCCGGATGAACACGGAGCTGATCTTCGTGCTGCCCATCGTCAGCATTTCCACCGGATGCTGCGGGCTCGCGAAGCGTTCCAGGCCACGCTCCTTCAGCGGATTGATCGACACGATGGTGGCGCCGCGCTTCGCGCACTCGCGCAGCTCGCCGAGCATGCGCGGATGGTTGGTGGCCGGATTCTGGCCGAAGATCAGCAGCGTGTCGACGTGTTCGAAGTCGTCCAGCGTCACCGTGCCTTTGCCGATGCCGACCGTGTGCGGCAAGCCGCGGCTGGTCGCTTCGTGGCACATGTTTGAACAGTCGGGAAAGTTGTTGGTGCCGTACATGCGCACGAACAGCTGGTACAGGAACGCGGCTTCGTTGCTGGCTCGGCCCGACGTGTAGAACGCGGCGCGGTCAGGGTCGTCGAGCCGCTTCAGGTGAGCGGCGATCAGGTCGAACGCGGCGTCCCAGCCGATCGGCACGTAACGGTCGCGCAGCGCGTCGTAGACGAGCGGGTCGGTCAGGCGGCCATGCTGTTCGAGTTCGAAGTCCGACTGCGACATCAGGTCGGTGACGCTGTGTTCCTCGAAGAACGCCGGCGTCACGCGCTTGCTGGTGGCTTCGGCGGCCACCGCCTTGACGCCGTTTTCGCAGAATTCGAAGGTGGATGCGTGCTCGCGATCCGGCCACGCGCAGCCAGGGCAGTCGAAACCGTCAGGCTGATTCTGTTTGAGCAGGGTGCGGTAGTTGCCGCCCGTCACCTTTTCCTTGATGAGGTTGATGGCGACGTACTTGAGCGCCCCCCAGCCGGCGGCGGGATGGGTGTAGGGTTCGATGCGAGCTTCAGTCTTCTTCATGATGGTGCCGCTGGATCAGGCCCGGATAAGGCGGTAAAGGGCGGTTTAGCCGATACCCGCAAGCCTACTGTGTTCCAAAAGGGCCGCTGCATACAGAAAAACACAAAGCCGAGGGATACAGTTGCCGGATTTTTGTCTTAGACTGGCGCTCCAGCCCACGCTTTTGTTCGACCCAGCCCCTTGAAACTGTACGAAAAGCTCGCCGATGAAATCTCGGAAGCCGTGCACCGCGGCGTGTTCGCGGCCGGCGAGCGGATTCTATCGGTGCGGCAGGCGAGCCAGCAGCACGGCGTGAGCATCAAGACGGTGCTGCACGCATACGCGTTGCTGGAAAGCCGGGGAATTGTCGAGACCCGTCCACAGTCCGGCTATTTCGTGCGCGACGCGTCGGCGAGGGCAGCAGCGCCCGGCGAGCCGCGTCTCGCTCACTCGCCCGCGCCCGCCACACCGCCGGTCGCCGCCACCGTGGACGTGAGCCGCCTCGTGCTGTCGACGCTGCGCAGTATCCGGGCGCACGACGCCGTGCCATTCGGTTCGCCGTATCCCGACCCGTCGTTGTTTCCGTGGCGGCGCATCAACCAGTACGCGAACGCGATTGCCCGCCGCCACGCGAGCTGGAACCTGATCGACGACCTGCCGCCCGGCAACCCGGAGCTGATCCGGCAGATCGCGCGCAGATATGCCGAGCACGGCGTGCCGGTCGATCCCGGCGAAATCGTCATCACGCTCGGCGCGACCGAGGCGATCAATCTCAGCCTGCAGGCGGTCGCGCGGCCGGGCGACACGGTGGCCGTCGAATCGCCGACCTATTACGCGATGCTGCACGCCATCGAGCGCCTGGGCATGCGTGCGATCGAGGTGGCGACGCATCCGGTTGACGGCATCGACATCGACGCGCTCGCCCGGGTAATCGCCGAGCAGAAGATCGCCGCGTGCATGGTGATGCCGAACTTCCAGAATCCGCTCGGTTTCCAGATGAGCGACGCGCGCAAGCGGCAACTGGTCGAGCTGCTCGCGGCGCACGAGATTCCGGTGATCGAGAACGATGTGTATCAGGAGTTGTATTTCGGCGAGTCGCGGCCTTCGACTCTGAAGAGCTTCGATACGCAAGGGCTGGTGCTGCATTGCGCGTCGTTTTCCAAAAGCCTGAGCGCGTCGTACCGGATCGGCTGGGCGCTGCCCGGACGCTATCGCGCGCAGGTCGAGAAGCTGAAGTTTCTCAACACGCTGACCACGCCCTCGGTGCCGCAGGTCGCGGTCGCCGACTATTTGCGCCAGGACAGCTACGACCGGCATCTGCGGCATCTGCGCAAGATCTACCGGCAGCAGGCGAGCATCATGACGGCGATGGTGCAGCGGTTCTTTCCAGCCGGCACGCGCATGTCGGCACCGCGCGGCGGCTACGTGCTATGGGTGGAGTTGCCCGAGCGGGTCGATTCGATGCGGCTGTATCAGGCGGCGCTCGCGCGCGGCATCACGGTAGGTCCCGGCATGATGTTCTCGACGCGCAACGATTACCGTCACTTTATCCGCCTGAACTACAGCTATCCGTGGACGCCGCAGACCGAAGCCGCATTGAAGACGCTGGGCGACCTGGTCACGCACATGGCGTGAGAGTGCGAGGAGACATTCACTATGGAAGACGATGAACTCGATCCGGTGCTGGTCGCCGTATTGACGCAACTCTGGCGCGCGCATCGGGAAAAGCCTGGCGGCGCATGGTCGCTTGCCAGGCTGTCGAAGCAGGCGGGTGTGCCAATGAGCGGTTTGCGCCGGCATTTGACGGCGCTCGTCGATGGCGGCCTGGTGGAGACGACCTTCAGCGAAGAGGGCGCGGGGACGGCGCGGTTGAGTGAACTCGGCGAACAGCTGTGCGCGGAGCTGTTCGGCGGTGGAGACGGCGAGGTGTCTGATGAGAGTCAGGCTGACCCGCCGCCGCAGCTTCATTGAACTTCAATCAGCTTCGCTGACGCACGCCGCGCGTTACCGAGGCGGCGGCAGGAACTTCAGCAAGGCATCGGTCACGGCCAGCGGCTGTTCTTCGGCGACCCAATGTCCGGCGCCTTCGATCTGCACGGACTGAACGTTAGTCGCGACATGGCGCAATTCTTCACCGACGATTGGCCCGAGACTGCCTGCTCCGCCAATGCCAAGCACGGGCATGGTGAGCTTGCGTTGCGCGAATACCTGGTTTTGCCTGGCATCGGCGGGAAACGCGCGGTAGTACTCGAAGCCCGCGCGCAGTGCACCCGGCATCGCATATTCGCGAGCGTAGGTCTCCTCGACGTCGGTCGTGAAGGCGCGCGAGTTGACCGCTTCCGAATTGTGAAACCACTTGAGGTATTCCAGCTCGCGGCCCGCGATCAACATCTCCGGCAAATCCTGCACCGCGTAAAAGCGGAAGTGCCACGTCCGCGGTATCTGAACGATCTGATCCCAGGGGGCGATGCCGGGCAGGGGCACGTCGAGAATCGCCACCGAGCGCACGTCGTCCGGATGCTGCGCGGCGTACGCGTAAGCGACCATGCCGCCCATGTCGTGGCCAATCACGTTGACCTGAGGGCCGAGATTCAATTGCGCGACCAGCGCGTGAATGTCTTCGGCGATATTGGCTTTCTCGTAACCGGTGGCCGGTTTCGCGGTGTCGCCGAGACCGCGCAGATCCGGTGCGAGCACGGTATAGCCGCGCGTGACCAGCTGCGGCATCACGAAGCGCCACATGAACGAGGTCGAGCCCCAGCCGTGCAGCAGCACCACGGGCGTGCCGTGCCCCATGGCCAGCAGATAGTGGTAGCGCACGCCGTTCACGTCGATCTTGCCGTCGTGGATGTTCGCGGCGGCGGTGGCCAATGCAGGGGCATTCGGCGCGAGCGCGAGCGATGCGCCGGCGGCGTCCGGGCTGGGTTCGGCACTATGCGCGGCCGGTACGGCCATCGCAAGTGAAAGCGCCGCAGCCAGCCCGGCGCAGAGTAGTTTGAAACGCATGATGATTCTCGGAGAAAAGCAGCACCCGCCAGGCAGTCCTCGCTGGACGGCCTGGTGTTGCGGGAGTGCGGCAATGCCGGGTGATGCGGTGGCGGGTGCAGCGGGCCGCGGACAAACGGCCCGCCGCGCGAGTGCGTACCTGAGCGTGTTGTTAGAGTTGGCTCATGCCGCCGTCGGCGATGATTTCCGTGCCGACAATAAAGGCCGATTCCGGCGCGCTCAGATGCAGTACGGTCGAGGCGATTTCTTCCGACGTGCCGAAGCGGCCGAGCGGAATCTGACCGACGATCTGCGCCGCGGTGGCTTCGAGAGTGGCGGCGTCGAGGCCGAGCTTGCCGTACAGCGGCGTCTCGACCGGGCCGGGGCTCACCACGTTCACCCGCACGCCTTGCGGCAGCAATTCCGCCGACAGCGTCTTCGCGAGCGAAATCACCGCGGCCTTGCTCGCCGCATACACGGATGAGGCCGGCATGCCGATACGCGCGTTGATCGAACCGTTGATGACGATCGAGGCGCCGCGATTGAGCAACGGCAACAGGGCCTGAATCTGGAAGTAGGGGCCTTTGACGTTGGTGTTGAATGTCGCATCCCACAGGGCTTCGTCGACGTCCGGGAACGGTGCGAATTTCGCCGTGCCGGCATTGACGAATACCGCGTCCAGACGCAGACCGGCGGCGCTGATCTCGGCCGCCAGTTCGCGCGCCGACCCGATCGAGCCGGCGTCGTTGCGTACGGCGACGGCTTGGGCACCGAGCGCGGCCCGGGCGGTGTCGAGCGCGGCGGCGTCGCGCCCGGTGATGACGACACGGGCGCCTTCGTTGGCGAAGGCCTTGGCTGCTGCGAATCCGATGCCGCTGCTGCCGCCGGTGACGAGAACGGTTTTATCTTGGAAGCGAGTCATTTTGTTTCTCCGAAAGAGTATTGCGGGTTGGTGTAACGGATATTGCGCCGATACCACCGGCTTGCCGTACCACTTTCACGATGTACTCGTTCGAAGATATCGAACATGTTTCCTATCGAGCAGCGTCCTCCTGAGTCTGTGCCGGGGCCAGCATGGCGACGCCGCAGAACCAGCCGCCGTCGGGCGGCGCATAGCGCCATCGGCTGCTGGTGCCCTTGAGCACCGTGGAACACTGCTCAGCCACCACGATGCCGGGATTGGCAGCTGTGCATTGGCGCATCGCCACAGCGGTCTGCGGTGTCGGCGGCGCGAGTGGCGCGAGCTGCGTATCCAGCTCGACTGGCGTCGCGGGACCAGGCGGCGTTCCCGCCTGCATGCTGTCGATCAACCTCTGCAATTCCCCGATGCGCGTCGCATACCACGTCTCCAGACACGCCAGATCGCGGCAATTGGCTTCCCGCCACATCCACTTCGTATCGCTGTCGTTGAGAAAGGCTCGCCGGTTTGTGACCCGCCGCCGTGCTTTCCAGTACAGTTGTCCTAGCGTGTCGTCGAGTTTCGACAGCGCGGGGTCGTGGCAGATCATCTTTTCGGTCAGCGAGCGTCCCCGGTGGCAGTCGAAGCTGGTGGCGTGAGCGGGGGAATGCGCGAGCAGCAGGGCGGCGATCAGAAGCGGTCGGTGGATTTTCATGGCGGTCCCGGCAGAGCATGGTTTTTCGTGCCATTGATGATCGGGCGAGTTGCCCGGGCACGGACGTCCGAACAACGCGTGACTTCGGGTGGGTGGTTACCAGATGTTGCGCGGCGAAAATGAGAGAAAGCGCGAGAGAAAGCGGGAGGAAGAATGAAACAACATCTCGTTCGATGTCTTTGCGCGGTGGCCGGCGTGCTGGCGTTGCCGGCCGTGGCTGACGCGCAGTCGCAGGCCTATACCAATGGCACGGTCAACGTGCGCGCGGGCCCCGCGCCGGACTACCCGATCGTCACGCAGTTGCCGGGCGGTGTCCCGGTCAGCGTTATGGGTTGCATCAGCAACTATCAATGGTGCGACGTCGCCGCGCCGAACCTGCGCGGCTGGGTATATGCCGCGCGGCTCAGTTATCCCTATCAGGGCGGCAATGTGCCGGTGATGAACTACGGTGTAGTGATCGGCCTGCCGATCGTGACATTCTCCGTCGGCACGTACTGGGACCGCTATTATCGCGGCCGGCCCTGGTACGGCCAGCGCTCGCGTTGGGCGCATCACCCTCCGCCGCCTCCGCCGCGACCCGGGGCCGGACGGCCACCGGGCGGCCGGCCACCGGGCGGTCCGCCGCCGGGGCACGGGGGAGGACGTCCGCCGGGTGGTTCGCCACCGGGGCACGGGGGAGGACGCCCGCCGGGTGGTTCGCCGCCGGGGAATGCAGGAGGACGTCCGCCAGGTGGTCCGCCACCGGGGAATGCAGGCGGCCGTCCACCGGGTGGCTCGCCGCCGGGTAATGCGGGAGGAAGGCCACCGGGCGGTCCGCCGCCAGGCGGAGGCGGCCGTCCACCGGGCGGTGGAAATGGCGGCGGTGGCGGCGGGCGCCCGCCAGACCAGCGCGGCGGAGGGCAATAACGCCGGCAATCGCCACAGGCCGCCTCCGCACGCCTGACCGGCCTTCGGGTTCAGCCGCTGCATATGCGGAGCGCGGTTAGCGTACACGATCAATTTGAGAGGAAATATGGCAAGCGGCTCCAGCACTTGCCAAGTGTTGCGAATATAGCGCGGACACCTCGCGTAAACCCCGGTGTGCCGCGTACACTAATTGGCCGATGTCGAGTTAGGGGGCGCATATATGACTAGCAAAGCGACATCAGATAAGACGATGGGAGCGGCGTCCGAGGGCGCCCGCTACGGGCCGAATCTGGCCGAGGGCGTGCGGGCGTCGGAGCGGACGGTGCTGCGGCTGATCACCCGCAACACGCCGCTGCCGGAACTGCTGGACGAGGTTTGCCGCCGCGCGGAAGCGCTGCTTGGGGGCGGCGCGCTGTGTTCGATCCTGCTGCTCGAGCCGGACGGCGTGCATATCAAGGTGGGTGGCGCGCCATCGTTGCCGGCTGATTACAGCGCGGCGATCGGCGGCCTCGCAATTGGTCCGCGAGCGGGGTCGTGCGGCACCGCGATGTATGAGCGGCGCCTCGTGGTCGTCGAAGATATCGAAACGGATCCGCTGTGGGCGGACTACTGGCATCTTGCCTTGCCGCTTGGCCTGCGGGCCTGCTGGTCGGTGCCCTTTGAAAACGATTCCGGCGCCGTGCTCGGCGCGTTCGGCGTCTATTACAGCACCGCGCGCCGGCCGAGTGCAGAGGAAGAGACCATGATGCGCGACATCGGCCGCAGTGTAGGCCTTGCGGTTCATCAGGATGCGATGGCGCAACGCCTCGTGCACAGCGAGGAACATCACCGGATGGTGGTCGATCACCTGATCGAGGGTATCGTCGTGCAGTCGCGCGCGGGCGTGGTGCTGGCCTGCAATCCCAGCGCGCAGCGTATCCTGCGCGCGCCCCCGCAAATTGTCGGGCGCCATATTCATACTGTGATGATGCGCGCCTATCACGAAGACGGCTCGCTCGTGCCCGATGACGAACATCCGACAGCTCAGGTGCTGGCCACCGGCAAACCCGTGCAGGGTGTCACGATCGGCGTGGAGCTGATTGGCGGCGACATTGTCTGGATCACCGAGAACGTCGTGCCGATCATCAAGCCGGGCGAGAGCGAACCGGATTCGGTGCTGATCTCGTTTACCGACATCGGACCGGTGCGCGAAGCGCAACGGCAGCTCAAATTCCTCGCCACCCGCGATTCGCTCACCGGCCTCTACAACCGCGCTTATCTGACCGAGCGGATGCACGATCTGTTCATGGCGGGCGAAGGTGGCGGCATGGGCGAACTGGCCAACATCGGCGTGCTGTTCGTCGATCTGGACGGCTTCAAGAAGGTCAACGACACCGCCGGTCACGAGGCCGGCGATTCCTTGCTGCGCAGCGTGGCGGAGCGGCTTTCAACGTGTATCGCGCCCGGCGACACGCTCGCGCGCGTGGGTGGCGACGAGTTCGTGATCGTGGTGAGTGCTTATGAAAACACCGGGCACCTGATCGGCCTCGCGCGCCGCATTCTCGACATGATCGCGGTGCCGTTCGCGGTGGCGGACAACGAGTACTACCTGGGCGCGTCGAT
This sequence comes from Paraburkholderia ginsengiterrae, assembly GCF_001645125.1. Taxonomy (GTDB): domain Bacteria; phylum Pseudomonadota; class Gammaproteobacteria; order Burkholderiales; family Burkholderiaceae; genus Paraburkholderia; species Paraburkholderia ginsengiterrae. The sequence goes on from NZ_LXKA01000121.1 coordinate 136,888, forward strand.
CGGTATCAGCCTCTTTCCCGAAGACGGCCAGGACGTTGCCACGTTAATGCGCAACGCCGATTCGGCGATGTATCACGCCAAGCAGCGCGGCCGCAACAACTTCCAGTTCTTCACCGCCGAGCTGAACCGGCATCTGCAGCGCCGCTTCACGATCGAACAATCGCTGCGGCGCGCGCTCGCCGCGAACGAACTGAGCCTCGTATACCAGCCGATCGTCGAGAGCCACACGGGCCGTACGATTGGCGCGGAAGCGCTGCTGCGCTGGTACAACAGCGAACTGGGCAATGTGTCGCCGGCGGAATTCATCCCGGTGGCGGAAGACGCGGGCCTGATCGTCGAAATCGGCGACTTCGTGCTGGCGCGGGCTTGCGCGCAGGTGGCGCAATGGCGGCGCACCCTCGCGCCGGACCTGATCGTCGCGGTGAATCTGTCGCCGCGGCAGTTCAACGACGGCATGGTGGAGCGGATCGGGCGCTATCTCGCGCAGTCGGGGCTCGAGCCGGCGGCGCTGGAACTGGAGATCACCGAGCGGCTGCTCATGAGCGACAGCGAAACGGTCTTGCCCATGCTGAGCGCATTGAGCGCCATGGGCGTGCGCATTTCCGTCGACGACTTCGGCACCGGTTATTCGTCGCTGACGTATCTGAAACGCTTCCCGCTGCATAACCTGAAGATCGACCGGTCGTTTGTCGCGGGCTTGCCGGATCACCGCGATTCGATTGCGATTACGCAGGCGGTGGTGGCCATGGCGCACTCGCTCGGCATGAACGTGACCGCCGAAGGCGTGGAAACCGCCGAGCAGGCGGCGTTTTTGCGGACGATCGACTGCGACAAGCAGCAGGGCTATCTGTACAGCCGGCCGGTCGGCGCGAGTGCCTATGCGCGTGGTTTGAGCGACGCGCGGCTCGGCTTAACTGCGGCATCCTGACGGTGTCGCCTTAGCGACGGCGCCCTTGGCGCACCGTCCCGGCCGCGCGGGCGGCTCCGGCCGTTTGGCGTGGAACCCTTGTCAGGCTTGCGAATCCGGGCCTACGGCGCCTGCCGCGCGTCGGCCCGTGGGCGCGATTGTTCAAATTGGCGAACAACTGCCTTCGCGTTAGTGGTATTTATCCGCGACCCCGGTCTCCCTAAAATGCTTCCATCGAAATGAAGTTTGAGCGCGTGGCCGTCGCGGCACCGTGCGACGGGAGCCGTCATGCCAGACGTAATCAGAGATCAGCTTTACCGGCCGTCGGTGGTTCTGCCGATGGTGGCCCTCATGCAAGTGATGGTGTCGCAGGACTTCAACCTCGGCCAGGTCGGCTGGGTGATGGCGGCCCGCGGCGCACAGGCCGCGCTGCAACGCTCGCGCGAATTGATCTGCGCCGCGCATTGCCACGCCTGAGCGCAACCGGAGGTCATCAGCAATACATCGGCAACAGCCGCCAACAACAAGTATCACGGCATGGCGTCACGAGGCACTGAGGGTAAGATGCTACGACCTGCACCCCAGCCTCGGGAGAGTCGCCATGCCACAGCACTTCGACGCAGTCGTAATCGGTACGGGACAAGGCGGCGCGCCGCTGGCGGTACGGCTTGGCGAAAGCGGCCGAAAAACCGCGGTGATAGAACGCGGCGCTTTCGGCGGCACCTGCGTGAATGTCGGCTGCACGCCGACCAAATCCTATGTAGCTAGTGCCCGCGCCGCGCATGTGGTGCGCCATGCCGCCGACCTCGGCGTGCAGGTGGGCGGCGCGGTCAGCGTCGATCTGGCGGCGGTCAAGGCGCGTAAGGACAGAATCATCGGGCAGTCGCGCGACGGCGTCGAAAAATGGCTGCGCGGTGCGAAGAATGTCACCGTGTTCAAAGGCCACGCGCGCTTTACCGGCGCCCATGCGCTTTCTGTCCTTGGGCCGGACGGCAGCGTACTCGAAGAAATCAGCGCCGACGAAATTTTCATCAACACCGGCACGCGCGCCGTCGTGCCGCCGCTCGAGGGCCTCGAGCGGATTCGCTACTACACCAACTCCAATCTTCTCGAACTGACCGAATTGCCTAGTCATCTGGTGATTGTCGGCAGCAGCTATATCGCGCTCGAATTCGCGCAGATCTTTCGCCGCTTCGGCAGCAAGGTGAGCGTGCTCGTGCGCGGCGAACGCGTGCTCACTCGCGAGGACGCCGACTTCGCCGAATCGGTGCAGAAGGTGCTCGCCCGCGAGGGCGTGGAATTTCACTTCGGCGTGCAACCTTCGCGCGTCGAACCGCATCCGCATCATGAGCATGAAGTGTGTATCGGTTTCGAGCAGAACGTGCCGGCGCTTGAAGCGTCGCATCTGCTGTTCGCGACCGGCCGGGTGCCGAATACGGACGACCTCGGGCTCACTGCGGCGGGCATCGCGACGGACAAGCACGGCACGATTCCCGTCGACGGCCAGTTGCGCACCAACGTGCCAGGCGTCTGGGCCATTGGCGACGTCAACGGACGCGGCGCGTTCACCCATACCTCTTACGACGATTTTCAGATCGTCACGGCCAATCTCCTCGGCGGCGGCGCGCGCACGGCCGATACGCGAATCATGGCGTATGCCGTGTTCGTCGATCCGCCGCTCGCGCGCGTCGGGCTCTCGGAGACCGAAGTGCGCAAGTCCGGGCGCGCGGCGCTGATCGCCACCATGCCGATGTCGCGCGTGGGCCGCGCGGGCGAGCGCGGCGAGACCGACGGCTTCATGAAGGTGCTGGTCGACGCACAGAGCAGGCAGATTCTTGGGGCGGGGATTCACGGCATCGAAGGCGATGAGGCGATTCATACGTTCATCGACATCATGGCGGCGGGCGCGCCGTATCCGACCTTGCAGTACGCGATGCATGTCCATCCGACCATCAGCGAACTGGTGCCGACCTTGCTTGACGGGCTCAAGCCCATGAAGTGAGGGGGGTGCGCAGCGCGGTACGCGTGGAGCATCGACGATGAAGCGTGCAATCAGAAGCGGAAATCTGTTCGACCCCGACTTGGCTGACGCGCCAAAGGGCCCCGACGAGCAGATCGACGCACTAGTGGAGCAGGGTGGCGTGACTATCGAGCGAATCGTCTCGATGGGGCACGCCAGCCCGCCGGGCTTCTGGTACGACAGTCCCCGCGCCGAGTGGGTCGTGCTGCTGAGCGGCGCGGCAGCGCTCGAATTCGAAGGCGACGCCACGCTGCATCAGCTGAAGCCCGGTGATCACGTGCTGATCGAAGCGCATTGCCGGCATCGGGTGGCATGGACGAGCGACAAGGAGCCAAGCGTGTGGCTCGCCGTCTACTACCCCGGAGATGCGCAGGGATGATGGCCGGCCCGGCGGCGTCGCGCATCGACAAAGCGTCGCGGCATCGCGGATAATCGGCAGCGGCGCGGGTCGCCTGCGGGACGCGGGCGGGTTGTGCGCGCAACCGCATTCATCATCAGGAACCCAACCGATGGGCAAGGGACGGCTCGAAGCCTTCAGCGATGGCGTGATCGCCATCATCATCACGATCATGGTGCTCGAACTGAAGGTGCCGGACGGCTTCGATTTCGCCGCGCTGCGTCCGGTCTTCCCGGTGTTCTGCGCGTACGTGCTGAGCTTCATCTATGTCGGCATCTACTGGAACAATCATCATCACCTGTTCCATGCGGTGCAGAAGGTCAACGGCGCGGTGCTGTGGGCCAACCTTCATCTGCTCTTCTGGCTGTCTCTGCTGCCGGCCGTCACGCATTGGGCCGGGCGGAACCATCTGGCTTCGTGGCCGATGGCCATGTACGGCGTCGTGCTGTTCATGTCGGCGATCGCGTATTTCATCCTGACCCGTGCGCTGATCCGCGAGCATGGGCGGGACTCCACCATCGCCAAGGCGGTCGGCAACGATTTCAAAGGCAAAGTCTCGGTCGTGATCTATCTGGCGGGTATTGCGCTCGCTTTCGTTGTGCCGTGGGGCTCGGTGGCGCTCTATACGCTTGGCGCCGCGTGGTGGCTGGTGCCGGACCGGCGCATCGAGCACGTGCTGGAAGCCTAGTCATGCTGCTCACACTCAAGCTTGCCCTGGTGCCGGCTTTTCTGGCCGCGCTGACGGTGGCGGGGCGCGTATGGGGGCCATCGGTGG
>NZ_LXKA01000111.1 GCF_001645125.1 Paraburkholderia ginsengiterrae
GATTAGGTTGGGGATACCAGCGAGCGTTAGAGCAGGAGTAGTGTCATGGCGGGTAAGGGTAGTGGAGCGTGGGCCACGCCCAGCACTTCAGGCGAGAGGGCCAGAAGCTCCGATGCCCCGCGCAGGGTGAGAGGCGGATGCAACGTCTGGTCGACGAGACCGTGAGGCACGGGATCGATGTACAGTTGCCGCCAAACGGGCGGCACGATCTGGCGCGTCGGCAGCGGCGTGTGGGCGGCGGCCGCCGATGGGGGCGCGACCCGGACGGGGGTGCAGCAGAGCGCCCGCTCCGGACTGCTGGCAGAGCACGGTGGGAGCGACAGTGAGCATCTCGACGGCGAGGGGGGGGACGTACATCTGATCCGGCGGTACGGCGGGATGGAGCTCGTACAGCGGGTTAGTCTGGACGAGTCGATCGTCGGCAGCGTCAGTGGGGGACCGACCTTGCGGGCCAAAGATCTGGGCGGGGTGGAGGAGTTCATGCAGACCGCGTCGCGCCTCGGGGTGCGCAA
>NZ_LXKA01000112.1 GCF_001645125.1 Paraburkholderia ginsengiterrae
GGGGGCTTGTCCGACTGCGTACTGACCGGCAGTGCGGACTCAGCGAAGGGGGCGGACGACGGGTGGGTGGATCAGGGGGGTGTGGCGGCGAGGATGTCGGGGCCGGTGGAGGAAGCGGAGGTGGACGCGAGTGAGGAGGGAGTGAGGGGGGGGGAGATGGTGTGATGGAGAGGGCGAGACGGCAAACGAGGAGGGGGGGCGGGGGGAGAGGTGGTACGGAGGGGGGGGAGTAGGAAGGGCTGGGGAGGAGGGTAGAGGAGAAGAACGGGTGAGGGGAGATGAGTGACGTGGGGGCGGCTGGGTGTCGTTGGCAGGTGAGCGGGTATGGGGAGAGGGGGCGGCGGCGGGGGGGGGCGGAGGGGGGAGGCGGGGGGCGCGGGTGAGGGGGGGCGGGTGGGCGGGGCGGGTGCGGGGCGGGGGGGGGGGGGGGGGGGGGCGGGGGGGGGGTGCGGGGGGGGGGGGGGGGGGACGCGCTGCGCGTGACGTCCAGCAAACGATCGAGCCAGCCGCGC
>NZ_LXKA01000113.1 GCF_001645125.1 Paraburkholderia ginsengiterrae
GAGGGCGAGGGCAGCAAGATGAGCACGAGGGGGGTAGTGGGGATAGGGAAGATAGTGGGGTGGGGGGCGCGTAAGGGGGTGGTGGGTGCCGCGAGGTGAGGGTGGTAGGGGGAGAGTCAGGAGGGGTTAGGAGACGCGGATGCGGACGCGGAGGCGGGTGCAGACAGGGGGTGGGAGTGGCGGGTCGGGGCGGAAGAGAGGTGGGAGGGGGCGTAGGGTGTGAGGAGGGGGGGGTGGGGGGGGCGGGCGGGGGGGGGGAGGGGGGGGGGGGGGGGGGGTGGGGAGTAGGGCGGGGGGGGGAGGGGGGCGGGGGGGGGGAGGTGGGGGGGACGGGGGGGGGGGGGGGGGCGGCGGGGTGGGGTGTGGGATGGGGGGGCAGGAGGCGGCGGGAGAGGCGTAAAGGTGGGCGAGCATGTGAAGGGCGGGAAGATCGGGTAGAGCGGATAGGCAGGAGGCGGGAGGCAGGACGGTGACGCGACTGCGGGATCGGGGAAGTCGCGGAGGCTGGGAG
>NZ_LXKA01000114.1 GCF_001645125.1 Paraburkholderia ginsengiterrae
CCCCATCTGGCCGAAAGCGGCGCCGGCAGCCCGGCGCGCCGTCTGGCCCTGCTCGGCCTGCTGCAGCCGGCCGGCCCCACCGCGCCCAAGCCACTCGTCTCCGAGTCCGAGCCGAAGTGCCTCGACCACCTCCCGACGACCGACCCGCCGACCCTCCCACCTCGCACTCCCCCGCATCCGCCCGTGTCGACCTCCGACCCTCTCCCACCCCCCCTCGCCGCCCCCGCCCCGCCGCCTCCCCTCCGCCCGCCCCACCCGCACCCCGCGCGCTCCTCGCCGCCGGTGCGCGATCCGCCCGCCCCCCACCCCCACCCCACACGACCCGCCTATCCCCGCACCCCACCCCCCACTCCCTCCCGCCTAGCCCCTCCTCCGACTCCCCCACCCGCCCCCCCGCCTACGCCCACGCCACCCCTCACCCGCCCTACCTCCGCCTCGCCACTCCCCCCGGCCATCTCTTCCTCACCCCACCCCCCACTCCTTCCACCGCCATACGCTTCGACTCTTCCGC
>NZ_LXKA01000115.1 GCF_001645125.1 Paraburkholderia ginsengiterrae
AGTGGAGTGGGTAAGTGGGAGAGTGCGGCGGCGACGAGTGCGAGTGGACGATGAGGAGCGTGGGGCGAGGAGGTGCGGGGGGCGGCTGGGGTGAAGCGCGATGACCGCGGGGAGGTGCGCGCTGGCGGGCGGGCGAAGGCGGCAGGGGGGGCGAGGGGGGGGTGACAGGAGGGAAGAGGTGGGGGGCGGGAGGAGGAAAGGGTAGAGGGGGGGTGGTGGTGGCGTTGGGGGAAAGGGGGGGGCGAGGTGAGCGTGGGGGGGGGGTGAAGAAGAGGGGTGGGGGGGGGAGGGGGCGGAGAGTGGGTGGGGGGCGGGGCAGGGGGGGAGAGAGGGGGAAGGAGAGCAAGGGAGGGTGGGCGGGGGGGGGGCTGTGGGAGGGGGCGTGGGGGGGGGGGAGGAGGGCGGGAGGGCGGGGGTGGGGGGGGCACCTGGGGGAGTTCGGGAGGGGTGGCGGTGCGTTTCGGGGCAGTGGTCGGCCAGGGGCTGCGGGGCATGCAGATTTGCTGGGTAG
>NZ_LXKA01000116.1 GCF_001645125.1 Paraburkholderia ginsengiterrae
GGCCGACCGCCGTACGCCGTGCTGGGGGCGGGCGTGGGCGGGAAGGCGGTCGGGCAGGTCGGCGCGTGGATGAGCATGGCAGGCGCGCTGGAAGGCAAGCGCGCGTCCGTGCTCGACTGCATGGGGTTCGCGCGGAAGGGCGGCTCGGTGCTGTCGTTCGGGCGCTTCGCCGCGCGCGACGCGTGGCTCAATCAGGTGCGTATCGACACGCAACAGGCCGACGTGCTGCTCGCCTGCGACATGGTAGTCGGCGCATGCGCCGACTACCATGTCGCAGGCGAGCAGCACGTCGGCCTGTTGCGTGTCGATACGCACCTGATTGAGCCACGCGTCGCGCGCGGCGAAGCGCCCGAACGACAGCACCGAGCCGCCCTTCCGCGCGAACCCCATGCAGTCGAGCACGGACGCGCGCTTGCCTTCCAGCGCGCCTGCCATGCTCATCCACGCGCCGACCTGCCCGACCGCCTTCCCGCCCACGCCCGCCCCCAGCACGGCGTACGGCGGTCGGCC
>NZ_LXKA01000117.1 GCF_001645125.1 Paraburkholderia ginsengiterrae
CTTTACGTTATCGCCTTGCATCGCGCCTTGCATCGACTTGGCCCCTGCTCCCCGGGCTTTCAGGCCGCTGGCACCCCGGCTGCGTCCAAACAGCCGAATATTTTAGCAAACCATCTGACCGGCCAGCCGGCAGTCGATGCCCGCCCGCCGTCTTATCCGCGCTTCTGTCAATATTTTTCCGTTTCCCGGGCGCTTTCCGGCACCTTTCAGCCCCGCTCGCGCCCTCTCTCGCCGCCGCGCGCGCTCGCCGCCGCGCCCTTCCTCGTCCCCCCGCTCCAGCTCTAGACACGCTGCGGCCACCTCCTGCCTCACCCCCCTCGCTGCCGAACGCACCGGCCCTCTCGCACCCGCTACCCCAACGTTTCCGTCCCCGCACCGCCAGTACTGCCCGCAGCTCTGCCCGCCTCCCGCCCTTCCTTTTTGTCCCACTCCCCATCGTATCGGCCCGCCATCCCCACACTATCCTCTTGCAACACCCCGTTCCTGCCTCGTGCTCCTCTTCCGTGCCAC
>NZ_LXKA01000118.1 GCF_001645125.1 Paraburkholderia ginsengiterrae
GTGGGGGAGCGCCAGGACGCCGTTGAAACGACGGACCGCGGGGCAGCGGCGCGTCGTGTGGGTTCTGCGTGTTGGGATGTACGACGAGCGGGACCATGGTGTGGGTGCGGAGCTGAGACTCGGGGGTGTACCAATGGACGGGGTGGAGGGGAGCGGAGAAGTGCGGGCGGTGTAGGACGGCGGGGGTATTGCTGTGGTGGTGGGGCAAGACGTGGGCGGGCGGGGCGTGGGCACGGGCGAGGGGGGCGGGAGCGGGCGGGAGGCGGAGCAGGCGTTGGGCAGAGGGTAGCGAAGGGTGGGGGGGTCAGGCGACAGGCGCGCCGCAGCGAGGGTGGTCGCAGTGGGCGAGCAGATAGGCTAGTGGCGCGGCTACGGCCAGTTGCGCGCCGACGCGGAAGCGGCCGCGCGTCGGCGGCAGATCGGGACGCACACGCCGGTGCTGGCAAACGACGGGGCCGATCTCGGCGCGGCGTTGCAGACCATCCGCGAGATCGGCGACCCGGCCGCGCT
>NZ_LXKA01000119.1 GCF_001645125.1 Paraburkholderia ginsengiterrae
GGTGGAGAGCGGGGGGAGGGGCGGCGGTGGAGAGGCGAACGTGGGCGCGACGGGCAGGGGCAGACTGAGTGGATGCGCGTAAAGCAGTGAGAGGTGGGGTGCGTCGGGGGCGGCGGGGAGGCGAAGAAGGCGGGTGGACGGGGGCGGGCGGGACAGGGGGGGGGGGAGGATAGGGGGGGGTTGCAGGACCGTGTGGCGGAGCGACGGCAGGTAGGCGGGGAGTGGCGGGGCGAGGCGGCGATGGTGCAGGCGAAGAAGCGGGCGGGGGGGGAAAGGTGGGAGCGAAAGCGGGGAGCGAACGTGAGGCGTAGGGAGGGGTAGACGGGAGCAGGGACGAGGGGGGGGGAGGGGAGGGAGGGTGCGCGGGGGGCTTGGAGGAGCTGGGTGGGGTGAAAGGGGGGGGGGGGGGTGCGGGGATAGAGAGGCGGGCGGGGGGGGCATAAGCGGAGTGGGCGCGGGACGCGGGTGGGCGGGGGCATGGTTAAGAGGTGGGGAGCTGGGAGGGAGAG
>NZ_LXKA01000120.1 GCF_001645125.1 Paraburkholderia ginsengiterrae
CCTCATCCCCCCCACCCCCCCCCCCCCCTCTCTCCCCTCCCCCCCCACCCTCACCCCCACTTCCCCCGCCAAACCTTCCTCTCCCCCCCCCATCCGCCCCCCACCCCCCCCCCCCACCTCCCCCCCCTCACTCACCCCCCACCGCCGCATCCCCAACCCGCCTCTCCTTCCGATCCTGCACCGCATGTCGCCTTTCTCCTTCCCCCCCACACCCCCCGCCCCACACCACCTCCTGCATCCGCCCTCCCCCTCCTCTCTGACTCCCGCCACGCCCACCCACCGCGCCCCGGTCCTCGGCCACCGCACCCTTACCGCCCCCGCCCCGCCCCGTCCGGCGCATGCCGCCGCCCGCGCGCAGCCCCTCGCCCCCCCCAGCGACCATCTGCTCGCTCACCCCCCCCCGTGCCCCCTCTCTCCCTCCCTGGGCGCTCCCACCTGCCCGGCCTGCCGCCTCCCCAACGTCGCCCCCTCTTAGCGTCACCTCTCGCATGCCACCCCCCACGCCCTCC
>NZ_LXKA01000132.1 GCF_001645125.1 Paraburkholderia ginsengiterrae
ACGCAGAATCTCGATTTCCATGTACTCCTCGTAGCTGATCACGGGCCGCCCAAAATGAGCAACCCTACAACGAGGTGTATCAATTCCTAACTGCGTTGCTGTATCAATTTACAACTGCGCGCGACACTGACACTCACGCTCGAGCCGCCGGCTGGAGGGTATCCGGTTCAGGTAGCCGTAGATATAGATCTTGAGCATCACGCCTCGGTGATAGGAAGGGCGCCCCGTGATCGCCGGCGTGGTACCGTTGAATCCCAGATCCCCTAGGTCCAACTCGTCGACGAAGGCGTCTATGACCCTGATCGGATTGTCCTGTCCAATGTAGTCATCCACGCATTCGGGAAGTAGTGCGACCTGCTTGCGGTCATCGCCTTCAACGAATCGCTTCATGAGTCACCCGGTCTCAGTGCGTTGGTTCAGTTTAGGCGATCGATGGGTTTTCACACACTTATATGGACACCGCCCGGTTTGCCAGGTTGTTCTTGATGTGACGTCTCGACGAGGTATCGGCTGCAGTCTTATATGCGGCCTTTTGCAAGCCGAAGCCGCAGGCCCTAATGGAATTCGCCAAGAACGTCCTCATCTGGGCCGCGTGCTTCAGGCACAAGAGTGTGTTCAGGTTTACGTTCTTGCGGTCCGACCTGTCTCGCCATCACATGGATTCAACCTTAGCAACCTACCGGTCCCCAAACGTTTCAATGCATGATACTGCTAATTCGGTCTTACACTGACGTGACTCGTTTCGTAAGTGCTCTGGTGGGCCAGTATTGCCCACGCAGTTCGCGCTATCTTGTTCGCCAGAGCCACCGCCACTACGTTGCCAGGTCGCCGCTCCTGCATTCCCTTCTGCCAGGAAGTTGGCACCTTTGCGTGACACAGGACGGAGCGCGCCCCGTGAATCAGCAGTGTGCGCAGGTACGGATCCCCTCGCTTCGAGATCGAGCCTAGTCGAACCTTGCCGCCCGTACCGTTTTGCCGGGGAACAAGCCCGAGGAACGCAGCGAATTCACGGCCCGATTTGAATGTCTTCGCGTCTCCGATCGTTGCAACGAGAGCGGTGGCGGTGAGCCTGCCGATGCCCGGTACCTCGGAGATCGCACGACACGCCGATTCCTGCTTCTGCCAAGCCCCAATACGCTTCTCGAGTTGATCGATATCGTCCTCAAACGCGTTGATACGTCGAAGCTGTTCCTGGAGATTGAGTACCATTGGTCGTGGCAGTGTGTCTTCCAGTTCTGCCATGCGGTCCCGGATCTCGGACATTCCTGCCAGACGTCCGGCTCGAAGGGTAACGCCGAATTCGTACAGAAACCCACGGAGTTGATTGATCTGCATCGTCCGGAACTTAACTAGCAGCGAGCGCATTCGGTGCAGGCTAAGCATCGCTTGTTGATCCTCCGTCTTGGCTGCAACCGTACGCATTCCAGGTTGCTGCACGGCTGTCCATATTGCTTTGGCGTCCGCTGCGTCAGTCTTGTTCGTTTGCACGAACGGCCGAATGAACTGGGCATGCAAGAGCACTACCTCGTGCCCAAGCGCCTGAATCTTACGTGCCCACCAATGAGCGCTTCCGCAGGCCTCAAGCGCCACTCGACCAGCAGGGCGCTGTGCGAGAAACGTGATCAGGTCGCCACGTCCGAACCGGCGATTGGTAACCTCACCGGTTTGTGCATCAACCCAGTACATCTGGAACACCCGCTTTGCAACATCCAGTCCATAGGTCGTAACATTCATTTGGGGCCTCCGCTCCTCAAGTGGTTGCGTCGCAACTCCACTTTGGCACATTGATGCCGTTCGGTTCTGGGGGGCCCTCAATGAGGCATGTCCCCGGAGGGAGGGCGGTGTCCATTCCATCTGGGTCGGACAGGAGCGCACGAAATAAAGCTTCGCGAAATATTTGGCATGCTCGGAAAGCCGCAGTGCGAGAAGGTCGAATTCGTGCGCTCGGACATGTGGCAGTCCTTTCTTGAAATGATTGCACATCATTGCCCGAACGCCTTCAACATTTTCGACCGCTTCCGCGTCTTGGCAAGAATGAACAAGGCCATCGACGAAGTTTGCCCGGCGCATGGCTCCCGACGGCTATGATCCGGTTCTCAAAAATCCCGCTGGCGACCGACCCACGCTTTCCACTTTAAATCGCGGAACTATTGTCCGAACGAACGCGCTCACCTCAGCTGGTCAGGCGATAGTCCAGCCGCCGTCCTGCGTAATCACCTGGCCGGTGACATACGACGACGCATTCGAAGCAAGCCAGACCACTAAACCTCGTAGCTCATCCATTCGTCCACGGCGTCGCATTGGTGTGCCTGCGACCACTACCTGCTCGAAGCGCTCCAGTTTTTCGTCACCTAAACCAAGCGAACGTTGTACTCCAGATCCACCATGCCAGCCTGGCGCAATGGCATTGCAACGGATATTCTCGGACGCATACTCGGCTGCGACTTGGCGCGTTAAGCCAAACAACCCTGCTTTCGCTGCAGCGTACGGCGCATTGACCATCGCAAAACCAGGATGCAAACCAACAAGCCCAAGCATCGAACCGTTGTTGATGATCGATGCTCCATTGCTTTGCCGGAGAAGTGGAATGAAACTGCGAATCATCAGAAATGCACCCGTAAGATTCACCGTTAGCACGCGCGCCCATTCATCGGGCAACACATCGTGCGTCATCCGGCCCGGGGTAACGATCCCAGCGTTATTGAAAAGTATATCTACGTGATCTACGCGCTCCGAGATTCGCCGCGCAAGTGCCTCTACACTCTCGCTTTGCGAAATGTCCACCACCTCGCTCCAAGCGTCACACCCGACATCTGCAATTTCAGCGCAAACCCGAGCCGCTGCTTCGGCATCAATGTCCGCAAGAATTACCGTCGCACCGAACTCTGCCAACGTGCGTGCATGCATACGCCCCTGTACACCGCCTGCCCCAGTAATCAGGGCAACCCGCCCACTCAAGTCAAAGATATTTTCCGATTCATTCATTTGAAATCTCCCGCATTCCATTCTCAAAATCACATCCGCATAGCGCTGTCTATCTTCAACAATATTTGAAGATAGAATTCAAGCGCGCTTCCAACCCATAAATCGGTTGACGGTGAACTGAATCGGTTCACGTCCCCCTTTTCGGAGAAGATGGAAATCTGGGAAGCAGCGCACACGCAACGCACACCAACATCAATGCGACAGCTGCCCCACACAAAGGCCACTGATAACTTCTATTGATATCGTAACCAAGCCCGAATGCAACTGGGCCTGCCGCAGTTCCGATCATGAATGACGCAAATACCCATCCATAAATCTGGCCAAAGTTCTTCAGACCAAAGTAGCGGCCGATCAGATACCCAAGTAAATCCGATTCCGCACCAGCACCCATACCGAGAAGGGCCGCGCAATAATACACAGCCGAGGAAGAAGGGAAAGCGAGTATCCCCAGACACCCCATGCAAGAGAGCAGGAAAATGCCGACAGCGGCACGCGGCGCGAACACCTTGTCGAACAAATAGCCCGCTGCGACCCTGCCCAGCACCGCAAAAATTGCAAGAATGCTAGTCGCCAAAGACGCTGCGGGCAGTGTAATACCGCGATCCATCAGCATTGGAATCAGATGAATTTGCGCTCCATTGATTGAGATCGCCATGAGAAAAGCGGCGCCTAGAATTAGCCAGAGCGCCTTTGTGCGCAACGCCTCACTCAGAAGCATGCTTGGCAGAGCATCACTCTGTCCAACTGAATCGGCTCGCACGACCTGTTGCGCAGGTGCCTCTTTGAGGAGGAATAAGCCGATCGGGACGCCAAGAATGATCGGGATCATACCCAACCCATAGTAGCCGGCCTCCCATCCGAAGCGTTGAACGAGAATTGCGGAAAATGGCGCAGAGATGGCCCCACCAATCCCAATGCCAGCCATCGCAATACCCAGCGCAAGTCCACGGCGTTCGTCAAACCAACCCGAAAGAACACGTATATAGACAATCGTATTTGATCCGGCACCTAGAATCCCGATAAGAAGAAAACCGACATAAAATCCTAACAGCCCGTGTGAATGAATCAGCGCCGGCAATGCCATGACCGTCAAGCCGTACGCGAGCGACGACAGTGTCAAAACCTGCCTAAGCCGTGTTCGGTCAATAAGACGACCGACCAGCGGAGTAGCGACTGCCAACGCGATTGCACAGATTAAAAGCGACACAGTTACCTGTTCGCGATTCCATCCCATGGCCTTGCCAAGCGCGCGAATAAATACCCCACTTGTCATCATCACGATTGGAGTACTGCAGATCGCTGTTCCTATCGTTGCAACTACTAACATCATCCAAGCACGCGTGCGAAATCCAGCTTCCGGACGGTCATTCGAGCGCAAACTTTCATACGTTTCATTCATCAGCGACTCCAGTATTTAGACATGAGAGCGATCCTGTGAATATCGCTCGCGCTCTCGTCGGGACATCAACTTACAAAAGTGATACGCGTGGCGAATCGACCTCTAGCAGGATTCTCCTGACTCAATTTCGAGGCTCCTCGAGTTCTACGTTCGCGTTCAATATGTGTTTATCGATAACGGCCGAGGTTATGTCTGCCAATTTAGGAGGACAACGGATTTGTAGACCCTCCATGCATGAGTTTGATGCAGGGTACTGTGCGTGGTTTTGTTGAAGGTGGTGATGTGAGATCAGTGCAAGCGTCCGTGTCAACGCCGACTGAAACCTGACCCAGACGCAAGTTTGACCACCTTCTGAGACTGATTGCTGAGAGGGTTTGGCTGAGCGAAGCGGCTCGTATTACGCTGGCCTCCAGCAGGGCTCGCACGCCAGGCGTGGACGGTGTCAGCAAGCGCATGATGGAAGAGAATCTCCAGCATAAATTGACGCCGATACGCAACGAACTGTTGGCGGGCTCGTACAGTCCGCTACCGGCGCGCCGCGTGTATATCCCGAAACCCGAGCGCACGCCGAAGTAGTACGCGAAGCGTGTCGGGAATTCCTCGAAGGCAAGCTGAAGCTCACGCTGAATATGGAGAAGACCCATATCACGCATTTTAATGACGGTTTCGTCTTCCTCGGCCACGGCATCATTCGCAAGCGCGGACCACGCGGCAGCGTGCGACCAGTGACGACAATTCCGTGGGAGAAGTATCAGGGCTTTGCCGAGCAACTGGTCAGACAACTGTCAGGCAATTACAGCATGAACCGGATGGATATGGTGGAAAGCCTGAATCGGCAACTGACGGGATGGACAACCCTCTACCAGTACACCGACCACGCGGCGACCCTGTTTAGCAAGCTGGACCGAACCGTCTTCTGGAAGCGGGGATATTGGCTTGTGCACAAGTACCGGCGTGGCTTCCGGTCGCTAATGCGCGATCATATCCGGGCCCCTGAACCAGGAAGGGCCACGACATGGGTGCTGCAAGGCCGGAATAGTCGGGGTCGGTACGGTGAAGTGACGCTTCGACGCCTCGTCACCAGCCGCAAGGGTCGATTCACCTGGCGAACCCCCATGGAAAATCCGTAAATATTGCGCGATGAGACACGCCGCACCATCGAGTCGGGCTACGCTGATGTTGCCTTTGCTATGGGCGACACCTCACTGGAGAGCCGGATGCGCTGGGAGGTGCATGTCCGGTTCGGGGAGGAGAAACAGGGAAATAGTTCGACTACGCCCTGTTTCTTACTCCACTCAAGATCAGGGGACAGTGGAAGTATCTCTACCGCGCTGTGGACAAGGCCGGCAACACCATCGACTTTCTGTTGCGCACCTATCGCGACAAGCCTGCAGCACTCCGCTTCTGTGAGAAAGCGATTGGCCAGAACGGCGCCCCGCAGACAGTCAACATGGATAAGAGCGGTGCAAATCTGGCCGCCATCCAGGCGATCAACGCCGCACGCGAAACACCTATCCGCGTCCGTCAGGTCAAGTATCTGAACAACCGCATCGAGCAGGACCACCGGACCATCAAACGCCGAACCCGACCCGTGCTCGGCTTCAACGATTTTCGTTGTGCACATCATTCTGGGCGGCATTGAGGTGATGCATATGATCCGCAAGGGGCAAATGAAATGCGCCAAATGGACGGGAGCGTCCGCCGCACAGCAATTCTATTCCCAAGCCTCCTAAACAATCGCGCCCGGTACACTGCGCTCGCCCCTCCGTCCTCATCGCGACAGAGCCACGCGACGAGGTGCTGTATGCCCGACCTTCGAAACTTGATTTTGCCCCACGGGAGCGTGTGTCGAGCGGCGGACGATCTGGACGCATGCATCGGTGGCGGGCTGGCTGCGCTGGACGCACTGAATGCGGTACTCCGCCGTTCCGGGAAACCTGGCGACGAGAACGACGGCCGCTGGCGACGGACTTCGCCATACCGCCGTTCGACATGTCTTGGCCGATAGAGGCGAGGTACAGCACCGGGGCAGTGGTTTCAATCCTCTATTTGCCTAGCCACTTCGCGCTCAGTTGCGCATAGTCGCCGTTGGCCTTGCTCAGATGCAGCCACTGATCGACGAAATTCCTGAACACGTCATCGCCATTCGGCAAAAGATAACCCATCTCCGCGTACTGCAGCGGCTTGTCGGGATTTACTGCGCACAGCTCGGGGTGAGCCTTGCTTTGCACGATCGCTTCTGCCGCCTCGGTGACGAAAACATCGGCCCTACCCTTGGTGAGCTCGTCGAATATCGTCAGATTGTCGCTGTGTATCGTCAGTTGGGCGTGGCTTAGTTTTGCTCTCGCGAATCGCTCGTTACTGCCACCGGGATTGGCAATTACTCGCACATTGGGCTGGTCAATGGCTGCTATCGTCTGGTACTTCGCGACGTCTTCGCAGCGTGTGATCGGCGTCTTGCCGTTGACCATATACGGTGCGCTGAAGTATGCCTGCTTCTGGCGTTCGAGCGAGACCGAGATGCCGCCTGCTGCAATATCGCATTTACCGGCGACGAAATCGGGCAGCAGGTTTGCCCATGTCGTCTTGACGAGTTCCGGCCGAGCGTTGAGCGTACCCGCAAGCGACCCCATCATATCGACATCCAGTCCTTCAAATTCCCCCGGTGCACGCTGGAAACTGAATGGCTTGTAGTCGCCTGGCGTACATACGCGTAGCACACCACTCTGTGTGACTCGCGCCAGCGTGGATGGCGAGGTTTGCGCGAAAGCGACGCAGGGCGCGAACAGCAACGTTAAGATGGCGATGAACTTCATAAGGAGGCTCCTGAGCGGTGTGTGTTTTAAGTTGAACGTCGAGAGTAAGGTGACAACCAGATTTTGTAGAAGAAACAGCGCCATCAGGAAGCTAAAAGCCAGATTCAGTAGATACAGAAGTTTTGCATCGACTGCGACGAATTGAGCGTTGTGCTGCACTCCGGACAATTCCTCTTGGGTCATCGCACAGCCTGTCAACCCGCCGGCAATACATAAGGAAAATACTAGAGGGTCACGATCGGACGCTTACCGTTTTACTCCGGGAGACTTACTTTCGCGGCCCTTCCATAGTATCTAGACGGCAGAACGAGATCGGGAAAGTGTCGAATTGAGTCGCAATAACGCGGCGATTCCGTCCCGGAGCCAGCGCGATCTGCGACAGTTTCGGTGATCCTCGAGGCGAAGCAGTTCCATCCAAAAACTTGGTTGATGCTCGCATTCACCCCACCGGAAGACCCGCGTCATTCTCAATTGCAGGTTATCAGCACATCCTAGGATAAGAACCCAGCAATCGAATCTGGAGGTTGTCTTTCAGGAATTCCGCGACAGCACCAACCCGGGCATGCCCCTCGATCTCGAAAAGATAGCGATGAGTGTCAAGCGTCCTTTTGCTTGGTCTCTCATAGATGTTGAGGATTCGAAGTCGCGCCCACACCATGCTTTCAAGCAAAGCCGAGAAGTCTTTGTCGGAAACCTCTGCCAGCAACGATGTCTTGTCGACTCCTGTGGGTAAGGGCATCTCTCTCCCGAGAACCCACCACCGGGTGACGTTATGAGGACCAGCCTCGATGTCATCAGCAAGCGAAACGAGGCCATAAATCGAACCACCGATCTTTGGGCCCATTGACGCCATCTCGAGCGACTTGCTCTCCGACACACTTTGAGCGGCAGCACCACCTCCAAGTGCCGTCGTGCGGCGTACCGAGGGCATTTCCCTGTCCAACCACGGCTTGACTTCCTCAAGCGCTACGGGGTGTGCGACAACCTGTCTGATATCTTCAATCTTTGCGCCGGGGCAGGCCAGAAGACTATATCCGAGCATCTTGGGATACTCTGCCACCACAACGACAGACGGCAGATCAAGCACGGGATCAAGATAAGGAGTGGTTCCCACGACCGACGTCGTCACAGGTACGCAAGCCCGCTCAATGGTCCCATTCGCAAATGCTTCAAACAGCTTTGCGTTCTCAAGCGGAACGAGCCTTCTCGGCCCGAACAGGTCGAGACTAGCCTGATGTGTCCATGAGCCGGCTGGACCGAGATATCCAATGCTATCTCTCGTAATGCGCTCCTCGTCGCTCGCTGTCGAAGACCTGATATCCATGTGTCGTTCCCTACGTCGGATGGCTGTCAAACCCCAGATTGCGAGGTTATGGATTTTTCAACGGCAGCGCGTCGCCTGGGATTCTTTGATCTCTGAGTCCGGGTATCCTCGACGCCCCGAAATCTTCGCTGGTGATCGTGAACGAAGGGCGAACCGGCAACGCTGCATCAAAAAGTAAGGTATCTCGAATTTAATATAGTGTCACGTTTTTACTCACATTCAATTCTCGTCTTCCTCCTTCTCCTAGTGTCCATCGTAGCGTTCGCGCTGCGTCGTACCCCGCAGCCAGCTGAAGTCACAAATCCAGCCGAAGGCGCGGTCCTACTTCAACGAAACCCTCAGAGCGATAGAAGTTTAGTGATCGACTCCAACGCGGCTGGTGAGGAGCGCCAACGTCCATCCGCTTCCACCCCCGCGCACGCCCGAGCTCGGCAGCGCTCTTCACAAGCATCGCGGCCACACCCTGTGATCTGAAGTCGGGCATCACGTACAGCTCGGTTATCTGGCCAAAGATGCCGCCAGCGAATATGGCGACGGCTTCCGTGAGCATCAGAACACCTATGGCCCGACTCCCGTCGAGCGCCAGCAGTCCGAAGCTTCGCTCAGTTTCTGCCAATACATCGCTTATCGACTCGGAGCGGTACTGCGGCACCATCGCTCCGTCACGGAGTTCATTGAAGAGCGCCTTCACCAGATTGGCCACAATAGGCGCATCATCGGTGGTCACCCGGCGAACTGTCACAGTCTCCAAACTGCAATGGTCACTCGTCATGATTTGACCTCCTTTTCTGAAAGACTACGGCTGACCGGCATCGCCGAATATAATGAGGTTCCAAGGTTGCTCTCCGGCCGGGTCAAGGTCGAACTTAAATGCCACGAACGCCTGCAAACTCAGCCCCTCAGAACGCTCCGGAAATCGAAACCGAAAAGCAGCGCGACCCTGATGTAGAAAAGGTCTCGAGGGCACTCGCTGCCCAGATCCACGCCTTCCGCACTTCGGCCGGCATCGCGTCGGGGACCTTGGCTAAAATGGCTGGCATCTCTCATTCGATGCTCTCGAGAATCGAGAAAGGAACGGCCACCCCATCGATCGAGACGCTCACGCGAATCGCGAACGCATTAGGCAAGCCCGTGTCCCGATTCTTCGTCGACCAGAGCGAACGGCATGACTGCTCGTTCGTGCCAGCAGGCGGCGGCGTGACGGTCGACCGAGAGGGCTCGTCTTTTGGCCATATCTATACTTTGATTGGCCACGTTCTCTCGGGGAATTTGTCGGTTGAACCGTACATCGTGACACTCGACGAGAACTCGGAGCCATGGTCAACTCATCAAACTACCGGTCTGCAGTTCCTGCACGTTCTTGAAGGCAGGATGAAGTATCGCTACGCGAATCGCCTCTACGACGTGAAGCCTGGCGACAGCCTCCTGTTCGATCCAAATGCCGCCCACGGTCCGGAAGAAATCAACAGCGTCCCAGTCCGGTTTCTCGCTGTCTTTTTCAACATTAGGGAATACAGCTAGTCAACAGCATTCGGCAAGCGGGTGGGCAACAATGCACTTGCACCCGGCAGAGAGGCGACATCGCAGCCGCCCGGCGGCCCATCCGCTTGTCGCATCGCTGCATTCAATCTGTAGCGCAGCGGGCAGTCATGTCAGAAACTGGGTTACCGCCTCACTCAAGGCATCCATTGCTTCGGCCAGTACATCCAGCGGAATAATGAGCGAAGGCGTCAGGCGGAGAACGTCCGGCCCCGCCATCAACGTAAAAACTCCCGCCGCATAACCGCAGTCGACAAGCCTGGATGACTGGCCTCGATAACGTTCGCTCAGCTCGGCCCCGATCAGCATTCCGCGGCCTCGAACCTCCGAAAAAACCCCAGTCCTGGCAGCAATGTCTTCAAGTCGCTGCATGCAAAAGGCGTGACGCACCTTTACACCCTCCAACGTCTCTGGACGGCGCACAATTTCCATCACTTTTGCGGCCACAGCAGCGGCAAGCGGATTCCCACCGAAAGTGCTTCCGTGCGACCCCGCCGTGAAATATTCGGCGAGATCGGACCTTGTCAGCATTGCGCCGATCGGAAAGCCGTTGCCCAACGCCTTTGCGGTGGTAAGGATGTCCGGGATGACGTGATAGCCCATGTAGGCAAACAGATCGCCCGTCCTTCCTACCCCCGTCTGGACCTCGTCGAAGATCAGCAGTGCATCCACCTCATCACACCGCGTACGAAGAGCGTTCACAAACGCTTCAGTCGCTGGCCGGACACCGCTTTCTCCCTGAACCAGTTCGAAAATCACAGCACATGTCTTCTCGCTAATGCCGGCGAGCGCGGCCTCGCAGTCATTAAACGGGAGATGCTTGATGCTTGATGGCAGCGGAGCAAATGGCGTGCTGTATTTAGGCTGCCCGCCGACACCGACCGTGAAAAGCGTTCGTCCGTGAAAAGAGTTCTGAAACGCGACGATTTCTGTCTTCCCGGACGCTGCAGCTCCCTTGTCAAAGGCGACTTTGCGTGCGAGCTTCAACGCCGCCTCATTTGCTTCCGCGCCCGAATTGGCGAAGAACACTCTGCTGGCAAACGTCGACTCTGTCAGTTGACTCGCAAGTCGTAGAACAGGCTCATTGGTAAATACATTCCCAACGTGCCAGACAAGCTCGCTCTGCGCGCGAAGTTCTGCGATCAGTTCCGGATGAGCATGACCCAGTCCCGTAACAGCGACGCCTCCTGCGAGGTCGATATACAGCCTACCGTTCGTATCCCAGACATACGAACCCTCACCTATCTGCGGAATAAGATTCGCCGGTGAATATGTTGGGGCAATGAGCTCACCGAAATCGCTACGTTGCACTGCTGCCTGCACGATACTTCTCCAATTTCCACGACCACTGCGCTTCGCACGCAATGGTCATGGGATTGAACACGAACTACGTCTACTGATGAATCATCTGGCTGAGGAAACGCTTGGCGCGCTCCGTTTTCGGTGCCGCAAAAAACTCGGCGGGTGTCGTGTCTTCGATGATCTCGCCTTGGTCAAGAAACAGAACCCGATCTGCAACAGCCTTCGCGAATCCCATCTCGTGCGTCACGCAAAGCATCGTCATGCCATCTTCAGCAAGAAGCGTCAGCGTGTCGAGGACCTCGCGTACCATCTCGGGGTCCAAGGCCGACGTCGGTTCGTCCAGCAGCATAATCGTCGGGGACATACACAGCGCACGCGCGATCGCCACGCGTTGCTGCTGCCCCCCGGACAACTGTGATGGATACTTCGATGCATGACCTGACACGCGAACCCGCTCCAGCACCTCCATCGCTCTTACTTCTGCTTCCTTGCGGCTCGCTCCACGGACCCGCATCGGAGCCAACGTACAGTTTTCGAGGACCGTCATGTGCGGGAACAGGTTGAAATGCTGAAATACCATGCCGACATCTGCCCTGACCGTTCGCACGTTTCTCACATCGTCGGTCAGCTTTATTCCGTCCACGATGATCTCCCCTCCATCGTGCTTCTCCAATCGGTTGACACAGCGGATTAGCGTTGATTTGCCTGACCCAGATGGACCACACAGCACAATCTTTTCGCCTTTGCGTACGTTGAGTGAAACAGACTTCAGGACATTAACGTCGCCGTAGTTCTTGCGCAGACCGTTGATAGTAATCACGTGTTCCGTGTTCAATTCGGTAGCCATGACTAATCCTCTATTGCTAGCTTCTCAGTTAGCAGTTTGTTGCAGTTCACGTTGATACGCCCGGCCGGCCGGGCTGTCCTTCCAGGTCACGACCTGCCCTTTCGAAAGCCGTTCGCGACCATACACAATCCAAGGGTCGTCGACGGTTCCAATCACCTCATCAAGACGGAAGCGCGAGGGGTTGTCCAACGCGAGCGACGAGTATGTGAGACCGCTCTCGTACTTCCCTGAAAGAAGACCTTCGGCGACAGACGCCGTCGATGTCTCAGGGATCAATTGCAGATCTGTCGTATCAACATACTCGCGAGTCGCCGGCTGAAGGGCCAGTGACGTCGGACGTTCGACGTCGACGCGCGTAACGATTGCCATATCCTTGCTGCCTGATACAAACGCATCTACGACGAATAGATGCTTCCGATACCTTGCGACGATCTCCGTCGTTTCAGGATGAACTGCAACCTGAATCAGATAATCCGCGTCGCCGTTTATCACTGCACGGGCGGCAGAATCAAAGTCAAGGACAAGCTGAATAGTCGCCTTGTCGTCAAGGCCATGAAATTTCAGATAACGGGTCGCGACAAACTCATGGTTACTGCCGCTCGGACCGAGGGTCATAAACCGAAGCACTTTTCAGGTTCTCCAACTTTCAATGTCTGACTAGTTGCTCAATGCGACGCCGTCTGGGCATCGCTCGAATTCTGAGCCCTAGTAATAGAATCACCACCCCGCTTCTTTCCATTCTTCGCGGCGTCAATTTTCCCGGTCTTCCGACCGACGACGAACTCGAGGTACTTGAAGAACTGAGCGAGAACGAATGTCATCAACAAATAGACAAGACCCGCACCTACGAAAATCTCATACGGGGCGTACGTCTCGCTCACAAGCAGTTTTGACGTACCCGTAAGCTCCATGATTGTCACAGTGGACGCCAGGGAGGTTGCCTTGAGATTCAAGATTGTCTCGTTGGCATATGCAGGCAGCGCAATACGCACGGCAATGGGTGCTTTAATCTTCGTGAGGATCGACGTGTTGCCAAGCCCAAGCGCTTGGGCTGCTTCGACGATCCCCTTCGGAACCGCGCTCAGTGCACCCATCAGAATGCGGGCGGTATAAGCGCCCGAATTCATTCCGAGCGCGATGACAGCACACATAAACGGGTCGCGCAGGATTGGCCACAACATCGAGTGGCGAACAAAGGAAAATTGCCCAAAGCCATAGTACAAAAAGAACAGCTGGACCAATGCCGGCGTACCGCGGAACGCACCGATATAAAATTTGACGAAACCATTCAGAACTTTGGAGTTGCTCAGACCAAGCAGCGTCATCGGGATACCGATAACTATCCCTGTGACGACAATAGACGCGAAAAGCTCCAGAGTTACAGGTAGCGAAGAGAGCAGCTGCGGGAGACTCGATAGAAGCAGTGAAAAATCAAACATGTCTCACCTTGCCAACGTTGTAGCAGTCTTTCGCCCTGCCATTCCAAAAGCATTCGTCATAGCGTAGCTCAGCACGAAGTAAAGGACGCCAGCCACGAGATA
Organism: Paraburkholderia ginsengiterrae; assembly: GCF_001645125.1. Taxonomy (GTDB): domain Bacteria; phylum Pseudomonadota; class Gammaproteobacteria; order Burkholderiales; family Burkholderiaceae; genus Paraburkholderia; species Paraburkholderia ginsengiterrae. Next base: position 13,754 of record NZ_LXKA01000132.1, read on the forward strand.
AAAGAAGAACGGTCGATTTGTTCCTTCTACTGCAAATCCGGTCCGTCGCATCAGGTCCTCCAGACCGACGATCGAAACAAGCGCAGTTTCTTTCAACAGGACGGTCAACTGATTTCCGAATGCGGGCAGCGCTAACCTCCAGGCTTGAGGCGCAACAACGTGCACAAACGTACCTGATGCCGAAAGCCCGAGCGCCGACGCCGCCTCAATCTGACCACGGGGCACCTCAAGGATGGCGCCACGAAAGATTTCCGTTGCGTAAGCACCGAAAACCAGACCTAGAGATACCGCCCCAGCCGTAAAAGCGTTGATCTCGATGGGGCTGCCCAACACATGCGAGAGGGTAGAACTACCGCCGTAGTACACAAGGAAAATCACCAGCAAGTCCGGCACACCTCGTATCGACGTTGTGTAGGCCCCGGCAATGTGGCTGAGCACGCTTGATGGGGACAGCTTGGCGGCGGCCATCAGTACGCCGATAACCGAGCCGATCGCGGTGGCCGCCAATGCCACGAGCAAGGTAGTGGCGGCCCCGAGCATAATCAGACCGCCATATCCGTTGAGAGTGAAACTAGACATGCTGGCATCCACTTACATCAGGGGGAATGGGAAGTACTTCTTGCGAATCTGGTCGTAAGTACCGTTTTTAATGATGACCTCGAGTGCCGTGTTGAGGCGGTTGCACAACTCAGTGTCGTCAAGTCGAACGGCAATCGCGTTCCCATCGCCGAGCACGCCACCTTTCAGCTCCGGACCCACGAACATGAAGTCCTTTGATTCAGCGCGCTTGAAGAAGGCGGAATAAGCCGTCGCCTTGTTGCCGATGATTGCATCTACCCGACCGGCTACGAGGTCAAGCTCCGGCTGTCGCGTGTCGTCATACAAGACCAGCGTTGACGATTTTTCATAGCCGTTTGCAGTAAGCCACTGATGCTGCGACGAACCCCGTTGGACACCAATGCGTTTGCCTTTCAGACCAGCTGGGGTGACGTCAGTGATCCCACTATCTTTCGCGACAATGAAGCTCGACGTGGTTTCCTTGTACTTGTTAGTAAAGAGCACCTGCTTACGACGAGCCGGAGTCGTAGACATCGAGGCGACGATCGCGTCGTACCGATTCGCCTGAAGCCCAGGAATGATGCCGTCCCATGCCTGCGCAATGATCTGACACTTGACCTTCATCTGCTCGCAAAGCGCATTTGCGATGTCCACATCGAAGCCTTGCAGGTTGCCGCTGGAGTCTTTAAAGCTCCACGGGGGATAGGTTCCTTCTGTCGCGACACGCAAGGTGTCGCTGGCTGAAAAGGCCGGTGCCGACATAAGAAGTGTCGCCACGGCGAGGCTGCACCCGAGCAGCGTTTGGAGACGTTTAAACAGGCTGAAAGACATGGTTTTCGCTCTCTGACGTTTACGGCGCGGTTCATCCGGCGCCTGAGATCAAAGGTAGTCAACCGTTAATCTGATGTCAATCTTTTAATTTGGTGCAACTTCATCGCTAAGGGTAAACAATGATCCTTGCCCGTACTTCTCGTCCGTCGAGGCCAATCGACGCGCGATATGGGTCAAAAACGAGCACTCCCGTTTTGCCGCACGCGCCCGGCACCTTTGCCTATGGCGGGGTCCAACGAGTTCCGTTTCATGCCGTCGGCGTCAGCCGCGAACCGGGCCACAGGCTTGATATGAGATCTCTCGGGACCGAGCTTCCATGTGTATTCCATTAAGCAGTTTATTACTTCATAATTACCTGCATTTGCATGTGATTAAATTGTTGACACAAAATTAACGTACTTGTACCTTTGCCTCCGGCGGCTTCTGAAGACTTGAAACATTCGTTTGGCCATCCCAAGCGAATTAGTTACTGCTGCACCGCCGGATTGCGGCGACCCCGCTCCAAGAAAATTATTACGCGCAGTCTCGCCTATTAGTTGTACTAATCAATGCACTAACTTCGATGCTGCTCCGTTTGAGTTCGCATCGAGTTCGACTGACTTCGACGAGAAGACCATGAAAAAACGCGTTCTATCAACCTTAGCCCTTGGGTTTGCGTCGATGCATGCTCAAGCGCAAAGCTCGGTAACCTTGTACGGGATTATCGATAATTCGATCCAATATGCTCACAATTCGAGTGGGAAGAGCACTCAAATCAGTATGGTTTCGGGCCAATTGGCAGGCAGTCGCTGGGGGCTGCTGGGATCAGAAGATCTAGGCGGGGGACTGAAGGCTGTGTTCCGGCTGGAAAATGGATTTAACGTCAACACAGGCGCAGCTGGGCAAGGCGGCCGCCTGTTTGGACGGCAGGCCTACGTCGGGCTGGCAAGTGATAAGTATGGTACATTCACAGCCGGTCGGCAATATGACGCACTTCGCGATCTGGTGCTTCCGGTTCAGGGGAACAACTTCCTCGAGTACTTCACCGCGCCCGGCGACGTAGACAGTGGCGACGGGACAATCCGGATGGATAACGTCGTTAAATGGACCAGCCCAACGCTTAGTGGCTTCAAGTTTGTCGCTACGTATTCATTTGGCGGGGTTGCAGGTTCGCCGGGTTCGGGACAGACATGGAGCGGAGGCGTGTCATACGCAAACGGTCCGCTGCAGGCTGCTGCTGGTTACCTGCACATCGACAACGGTGATGCCGCCACTTCCGCGCGCGGCACGACAACCTCGGGCAGTCTCTTCGGCTCGGTCGTAAATTCGGCGTATTCGTCGGCAAGATCGATAAACATTGTCCGGGCAGCGACCAACTACTCGCTCGGACCCGTCACACTCGGCGGCTACTATAGCTTTTCTCAATACAATCCGGACGGTGCGTCCAAGTTCACCGGCAGCGAACACTACAACAACGGCTCGGTCTTCGTCCTCTGGAAGGTCAGCGTACCGGTTCAACTCGAACTGGGCTACGACTACATGAAGTCCGGTGGAAATTCGTCGGCGACGTACCATCAGGTCAACCTCGCTGCAGACTATCTGCTTAGCAAACGCACCGACCTCTATGCGATCACCGCATATGGCCACGCGTCTGGGTCGAACGGACTTGGCCCTGCGCAAGCAGTCATCGCGGATACGGTCGTTGGACCGGGCACATCGTCGCAAGAGATGGTTATTCTCGGTATCCGGCATCGTTTCTGATACATCGGTTTGGCGCGGCACGCAGACGGCCGCGTCGAACTCTCCAATATCAGATCTGATGACTGGAGCCGCAATGCGAATGGCCGCAACGCACCCTATGGCTCTCGTGCGAGCTTTGAAGTGTCGTCGCTTCCATCGACCTCGCTGCCCGGCACGTTTCCAGCTGTCAACTACATGTAGATGTCAACGTTCTGCGTTGGCCTGTAATAGCGGCATTTGACAACGATAGTCTCTCAAGCAACTCTAGCGAAGGTCAGACGAATGCGTCAATGCAGCAGACCGGAATTGCGGGCGTCAGGCGACCAGTTAACGAAGCTTGCCGCACATCTTGAAGCCGTGCGCGAGGACGAACGAAAGCGCATTGCCATGGAGATTCATGACGAGCTTGGGCAACTGCTCACAGTTTTGAAAATTGATGTGTCGTTGCTAAAGAGACACCTGATGCCGGAGTCGGCGGCCGCGCATAAGGTCGACGAGATGGGAGAAATTGTCGAGAAGTCCATCCACATGCTCCGAAGCCTCGTCAATGAACTGCGACCCGCAGCATTGAATTACGGCCTGCTACCGGCACTTGAATGGCTAGCTGAGGATTTTGGCCCAAGATCCGGGATTGCCTGTCACTTCCTCTCTGTGGGACCGGAGCCATGTCTGTCTGACGCGCGTGCGACAGCGATCTTTCGTATTGCGCAGGAGTCGCTGACTAACGTGGCTCGCCATGCGTGCGCGTCGCACGTGAGAATAACGCTGACCAACTTGAATTCCGTGATACAACTCGTCGTGACGGATAACGGGCGTGGTTTCAATGTGGATACGACCCGTCGCGTGCATTCTTTTGGTTTATTGGGAATGGCCGAACGTGCCAGATTAATCGATGCGCAACTGCAAATCGAAAGCCGGCCTGGCAATGGAACCACAATTCGCGTGCGAGTCAAGGACAACGCAATCGCACAGTTGTGTGCTTCACACAACTGAAGAATGAAGCGCCCCTAGCGGCGCTTCGCCGTACCAATTCGCTCCTTGCATCCTCCGGGAAAACGGTTCGACATCTTTGAATCGAGCAGGACCACCGTGCCATCAAGCATCGCACCCGGCCGATGCTCGGCTTCAAGAATTTTCGTTGTGCACGCATAATTCTGGGTAGTATCGAGATCAATGACATGAACGCCTCCCGTCCGTGAGCAATGGGTTTCAGCAATGAAGGTGGACCCTCACGGGCCGACGGGCATCAGAGTGCCCGGGCTGGAGGATCATACAGGTCTTCGGAGGCAAAACCAGAGGTGTCCGAAATGAACCTTACGCCAGTAGGAATCGATATTGCAAAGAGCGCCTTTCAGCTTCACCACGTGGACGCTGAAACAGGTGAAATCGTGAACAGGCCAATCAAGCGAGCCAACTTTCTCGAACACTTTGCGAACCGGGCGCCCTGCCTGATCGGGATGGAGGCGTGCGGCGATGCGCAGCACTGGGCACGGGAGCTAACAAAAATGGGGCATCAGGTGAAGCTGATGCCTGGAGAGTTCGCCAAGACGTTCAACATCCGCAACAAGAACGATGCGGCCGACGCCCGGGCAGTCTGGCTGGCCGTGCAGCAGCCCAGCAAGGCGGTAGCGATAAAGACCGAAGCGCAGCAAACGCTGCTGGCGCTGCACCGGACGCGTCAGCAGCTCGTCAAGTTCCGTACGATGCAGATCAACAGCCTTCGCGGACTGTTGACCGAATATGGCGAAGTGATGGGCCGGGGCCGGGATGCGCTCGACGACAAGGCAATACCCGCGGTGCTGGCCAGGATATCGGACCGCCTGTGAGCTGCCACGCTCTCACACCTGGTACGCAGCTCGCAAGATCGACGGCAATGTAACCTCGGCATTGCAAAAAGCGCATGAACGCGCGAATGGCCGAGCACATATGCTTCGCGGATTGCGGACTATGGTCTCTTGCATGACGTTCGACGAATGCCATGACGTCCGAACCAGTCAGGCTGGTGATTTGCGGATACCCAGACAGGCAATGCTCCCGCAGACACTGCCGAGCGAAAGGGGCATGGCGAACGGCAAACACGCGCGCCAACCCGCGCTCCTGGATCAGATATCGTTCAAAATCCTGCACAATCTGTTCGAGCTCGTCCAGTGCGAGAGATGGCTTGGCAGGCATTGCATCGATCTCTCGAAGCAGACCGAGCAGTCTGATCAATGCAGGACGATCACTGAGAAATCGACATCGATATCGGCGACAGAACTCCTGATACTCGTCTATCGATTGCTCGTTGATGTCGTCAAGCTCAAGCCGTTTGCGTGCGAGCCAATGACTGAAGTCGCAAGCCACGCGAAGATCGCGCCATGCTCCTTGCCGACAATGTCCCTCTCGCAGCAGCCGTGCTGCGAACAGATCGATATGAACTCCCAACGACCCTTCGTGAAACCGTTTCAGCATCTTGGGACTGTCGTAATACGCTTCGATGGTCATGCCTACTCCTTCCCGCCAGAATGACAGGAGAGAGCCTCAGACTATGCCGAATGCGCAAACCGCATCGCATGACCAGGAGTGAATGATACAAACTGGTTCGGCATAGCGCAGGATTCGGTATGAATCGCCAAACTGAATGACCTTGATCCCGAGGCCTACCGGCGCTACGTCATCGCTCGCATCGCCGATGCATCCAGTCAATCGCGTCGACGAGCTTTTGCCATGGGTCGTCGCCGATCAGCTTCACCACGACGTCGCCTGAACTCAACCCACGGCGTTCAACTGTCCGATATCAACATGCTGTCAAGAACGGTCGTGGTCGGACGGTTACGCTCTCTGCGACTGAAGTTGGGAGATGGCCTGCAAAAGCGAAGCCTCGCTACATACATCTATGAAAGCGCAGAGGAAGCAAATACGCATAGAAGCGAACAGCATCCGGCAACAGCGCGTTCGTTAATGGCTCACATGCGGGCCAAGGGTGCGGCCGGGCACACTACGCACTCGACAATCTGCCGTGCAAGATCGTCGCAGCCGAGTACCGGACCGCACGAATGTTTTCGCTATCCGTGAATTCGTGTTGGGAGTTTCTCTACGGCTGAGCACGCTCCAGATACGCTCGTACCATTAGCAGCCCGGCGAACCCGTACTCCCTGATCGCTTCCACAGGTGTCATGCCATCAAAAGCGCGGTTGCGCAGCTTCATCCAGCCGTACGCCACGTCCCGGTTGTGCGGGAACAGAAGGCGAAGACGTGCGTGAATGCCGAGCAGATGACCGACGCGCTCGTACTGGTCCGGCGTCGTACCAATCCGCGCCCCCTCCCGGTAGCGGCCTAGGGCCGAGCGGTTTCCGGGCGCAAGGCCCAACAGAAGTGCCTGATCTTCACTGGACAGCTTCCAGTGGTCAAACAGCGCCATGACCATCCTGGCCAGACGGCTCTGGTGAGCCCCGGACGTGCTCTCAGGAATGGAAGCAGTTGGCATCGGCATCGTGCTGTGAGGCACCTGACAGTACTATCACAAGCTCCACGGCTGCATCCTAAACGGTACTATTCTTGAGTCGCCTCGTCCAATCGTCGGAGGTCTGTAGATGAATGCGTTTATACCAGAGTTCGTGATGGCTTCACGACGAAGCCCCGACTCTTTTTCGCACCTATATTTGGTGTTGTGAAGGCAGTACGCCGGGAACTCGCTCGGCTGAACTAGGCTGCAGAGAACTTCACTTCGTGCGACCTGAGTCGATCACGGAGACAAGGGATGCGGAGTAAGGTCACACAGACGAAACGCCCCCTCATCGTGCCCCTCTACAACACGCACGAGCATATAAGAATATCCCACGGCACGGTGATAAGATGCGCCTTGAACGCCGAGCAATTCGCGAGAGCGCTCCCTACGGCAATGGCATCGTGCAATGAGATATCGCCGGGACCCTCGCCCCTAGGTTCGGTATGAATCCAGCGCTATCGTTTACCGAACTACGACTCCGTGCTCACCACCAAGCGTCCCGATCAGCCGCAAATTCTTGTCGCGCCGCTTCGAGCACCCGTGCCGGTTCGCTTGTGAAACACTCTGCCGGCAACAGACCGTCTAGAAGCGAGTGCGGCGAATATAACCAGAACGCTCGCCTCCATCCCCCGCGATCATCATCGTCGGGTAAGATTGAAAGCAGTTCGGCAACTTCCGGACGGAGCTTGCCGTGCTGATCAAACTGGAACACCGGGTAAACAAACCTGCGGTCTCGCTTGGACCAGACACCTAGCAGCCTCCCCTCAACGCGCGCTCGTGCCACATGTTCGCTTGGGTCTGCGTCTCGCGACACCCCGACAAGTTTCGCGACGCGATGGTCGTCCGGCCAACCCTTTTCCAGAAGCTCATCGCGAAAGTTGATCGATGTCTGGAACGACTCGCAAAATGGGTTCATCGATGAACTTCGCGCTCGACACAGATTTTGCTGTTCGCAACGGAACCCAAGTGATGCGAACAGCAAAATCACGGATCCCGGTGCCCTAGAATTCAGCAGTCTTTCAAAAAACTCATTCTAAACCCTGATGTATAGCGAGAGCCCTTAACCCTATAACTGTCGCGCGTAATACCACCCGTACGGATAACATAGCGGTGCGCTGCGAATTTGCCGGTTCAGACGCACCCAGCATCCTGCGGCAAATCTGTAATCGCGCGACGAATCAGTGCAGCGGAGACGATAATGTGCGCTCGACAGATTTCCGCATCAAGTACACGCTTTGACTGCACGAGCGCAGTGAACACATATTTTTACGCAGGTCTCACATTCGCACGCACTCAGCACACACCTTGTCGCTGGTGCTATCGCCCGTCGTATTCGACCATGCTATCGAAGGCATGTGGGACATATTGAAACACGGCGGTCGCGGTCAATCGTGTTTCGGGATATGTGCCCTACAATGGCATCATCTGCCAATTTTGAATAGACCGCTTCCGCAACGGAATTGAGATGCAACATGAAGGCTTCCGAATGACCGAACACAAGGTTCACGTGTGGATTGAAGCTCTCCGCGATGTCGCGCACATTGGCATCGCGGATGTGAAGGCAGGAAGAATACAGACCCTCGGTTCGCGCGAGCAACTGGACCAACACTTCAGTGCAATCGCGGAAGACGCGATTGAGTCTGTGCGTGACCAGCTCCGCCTCGAAGAATAAGGATTTCGTGCATGGCCAATTGGTAAGCAGCGTCAAGCATAGAAGTCGATTCACTCCGGCTCAAATCGGAGCCACAAGATCTGTCTCACCAGACAGGTGTTGACGAGTGATGGCATCCGGAAGCTATAGAGTGAATGAAACTCCTTGACAATCGTGTTACCGCGGGCGCTCGCAAACTATGTACAACCACAGTACTATCATCGGAACCGTACCAAACATGACGCCTCAGAGAGTCACGTTGGCGTTGTCCGATGCGGTAGACTCCGAATGCGCTCCAAAATGCTGCTCGACGAAACACAACAGCTCCCAAACGGGCCTCGACTTCCATCGCGTGTTACACCCGATCCGGCTTATCGATCTAGCTGCGAATCGTTTTTCGGTTCAGAGCGCTCCTCGCCTGACCCATAGACTCCATTAATTCCCCCGCGTTCGCCCGCTCCCGTCGCGGACGTTTTCCCTGTCGCTCTTCAGACATCTTAACGCCGCTGCTAGCACGGATCTCATCGAGTTCCTTTTTTTCCGATGTAGTCAACGCCGCTTCCAGTATCCCACGAGAATTGCCCTGCTCCTGCCGTCTGATCCCACCTTGACCCTGCTTCACATGATCCAATTGCAAGTCAAATGGGCATCGAAGATCGTCGGGAAGTGAGTCGCTCGCAGGAGGATGACTTAGGAGTTGCTCTACGTCTCGACGATGTTCACTGTACATAACCGAGCCATAGGCATCTTTGATCAAAGATATATCTACTGCTTTCAGCTTGCGCTGTCGCATCAAGCGGTAGCCGACACAGAACAGATCCACCAGCATGCGCCTGACTCCGAAGGTATAGCCGTGAAGTTGCCCAGCATCTTTCGTAGCATCAATCTCCAGCCAACTTCCTGCGACGCGTTTACACTCGTCAATGAAGTTACGCCAGTCATCGGTGTCGGCCAATTCGGGAAGCATCACGATCGGATCGCACAACAAGCGATCCCGTTCTTGTTGCCAGCGTTTCTTCAGCAGATGGATGAGGTTGTAATTGCTGACATACACAAATGGAAGGTCCAAATACAGCAATGAAATAAGTGTATTTGTTACCTTGGTGTTCGCACTCGCCCCAAAGCTGATGAACTGGCATTCATCAGCAGCCATCAGTGCCGTACCGTCTCTGAAGGCACGCCACCTTGCCTGATCTTTGAGATCCGAAACATCTATCCGCCCACGCGGCAAGTCAGTCCCGTATGCAAGTTCACGAAGCGTCTTGAGAAGACTCGGTTGGCGTCGGAAATTGTGGGTCCAGTACGGATCAAGGAGAATCGGTTTGTGCCCGCTACCAATATCGACATAAGTCTCGCTAGCCAGCAACCGTCCCAACGCCTTAATCAATTCAGACTTGCCAATGCCACCAAGCCCCGTCAGACAGATGGCTCGGGCATCCAGTCGTCTTGGGATTTTCGTCTTGTCGTAAATCGCCTCAGTGAATGATCTGCCATCCTGGTACCGATCAATGCAAAAACCGATTGCTCGCTCAAGGAGTCCGCGAAGGATGATGTAATCCTGTTGGGTCGGCTCATATATCTTCTTCAGTGCCGTGCAAATACGATCCTCAGCTGCGAGCGGCGCCAAACTGTCCAGATTGTGTAGTGCCGGCGGTCTACATCGTACCTTGTTCTTGATCACCTCCTCATCCAGCAATTGAACAAATCTTTCGACCCACGGGTTTTGAGTGACTCTCATGTCGCGTTTGCTGGCGATGCCACTTTCACAAAGGCAGCTTGAGCCGCCTTTGACTTTCTACAACCGGTTTTTGGCCTTCCTGCCTTCCTACTTCCAGCATCCCATGCCATGCCGGTCGACTCTTCAAATCTGGTTTCTATCTCAGACTTAACCGCCTGTTGATGCTCCCGAAGCTCAGCTTTCAGGATTGACTTCTGCGCCGCTCGCTGCTCCAACTCATGGATTGTCACGGAGAGCTGGCTTTCGTCGTCGCGAATGGGCAGCACAGCAGCAACCTCAATGATTCGACCATCAATTTCAATCCATGCATACCGCACGCACAGGTCAAGTACATAACCCGTCCATTCCAGACGTTGCCCTCTCGCCACCCGATCTATAACACCTGTGGCACGCAATTCTGAAGAGTCAAACCTCTGCCCATGAAGATAGACACCATCACTCTCCACCGTGAAGGGCACCTTAGTGAGAAATCTCCTAACAGCATCCTGGAACGAGATCGCTAACGCATCGGTTCTCCCTTTCCTGTCAAGATAAGCCCATATTCCCGCGGGGGTGGGCATGGTTTCCGCATCAATCATCTCCGGTGTTAGCTTATGTGAAACGTCGCTGGAGTGGTTTCTCTCGATAAGGCGATAAATCTCCCGAACCGCCATCTGCACCGGATTGAGATCACTTTTAACATAGGTTGGCTGCCCTTCAATCGTCACAGACCTTGGGTTCGCAGTTTCGACGGTGGCCTTTGATCGTCCCGAATGGGACGGGGGTAACTCGCGAAACGGAATCAGATCTCCGCATTGCTCGCGTAGGTCAGCCTTTGATCCGGGCCCTCGGTCGGCGACCCAGAACGGTGAAAGACCGACGCTCTCCCACTCGCCGGCGTTCAGGTGAATGCCAAATAGTCTGGCGAATTCCACTTTGGGAACTGCTGCACAAAATTGCGCCATCCGATATGCATCGCTACGCTCCTTTGTGAGTGAAAAGCCGATCCCAACTGAGTACGACGATCCAACATCAATAGTCCGTACTACACAAAGTGGTGGGAGTATCTCCCCACCGACCGGGCTACTCGGATAGTCGCTGGTATAATAGCCATCGCTCTCAACCCGTTCCATCAGATTGGCCACAGCTGATGAGAATCTTCCTGCCGATGCGGACGAGCGATTGCGCACGCGATCGTCCCCATACAACGCACGTCGGACCTCCTCTGGGGTGAAATAATCCAGTATGTGATAACGATATTGTCCATACGTGGGAAACGGTCGGGAATCTGGATGATAGAAGCGTTTTCGGCCTTTCTCATCGGTCAGCACCTTGCAGCCAAAATCGGCAACCATAGCCTTGCTATAAATTCTTAGAAGCGGCTTGCCGAGACCACGATGTCGAACGTAGGAGTTAACGATGTTTTCCTTCATCTTCTTGTCAACCCGGTAGCCGCCTGCGGCACCGCGCTTTATAGAACGACGGCCATATTTCGGGCCGTACGCACGCTCGGGGCTGGCCCGATCCCAGTGGCCGATTTTTTCAAAGTAATCGGGGCACAAAGCAAAGACATTCCGTCCGAAAAGCAGGTAACTGAAAAACCACGTTCTCAGCCGCGTCTCGTTCTTCCCAAATGCTCTTGCACACCGGTTGATCTCAAGTGTCGGATTCTCAGCCGACAGGATTTCCGCTTCCCGCGCAAGCAGAGGTTCAATGTGTTCGAGCCGTTTCTCAGCTCGCCCCTTTAACGTCAGTTCCCTGCCGAGGCGAACCAGATCAGCTTTCCAGATCTTCTCCTCGCTCATGTTGCTTAGCCAGGGAGGGAGGGTTTGCTGCTCCTCTATAACAGTCAATTTGTTAGCATCAAGGCCACTCTCGAATTCGGACCTTTGCATTCCTATCAGAATGCTGTTTGGACGAGCCCTTGGTTTTAGTATGAAACGAACGAGCCATACCTTCGAGTGAGCAGCGTCACTTTTGAGAAAATAGTAGGTAGCATCTTTATCGAGTCCCCCGAATCCGTTAGCTGCGGCAATTTGAGTTCCGATCATCATGATGATGCCCACCTCGCAAACCAGTGGGCGTATCGCCCAAGAACGTCGCACGTTTCAATTTTCAGAGGTCGGTCAAACAGGACTGGCCGGAAAAGATCAACACGGAGCTTGCGTTTCCAGATCGCCTGGTGAAGCACGACCTTGCAATCCTCAAGCGTGCAGTCAAGCACGGCACACAGTGATCTCGCGCACTCCAGAACCGATATCTTTGAACCGATAATCTCGCCGTACCTTTGAATCAGAATTTCCTGCGATCCGGCGTCCAGTTTCGTTGTCCTGTTGAGGTATGTGTACGACACCTGCAAATTCGCCGCGACGTCCGTGTCAATATCCGCCTCTGTCACGCGAATGGTGGGAATTCCGACATCCTGATAGTAGACATTCTCTATTTCATGGCGGTGCTGAGATCTCGCCTCTTCACGTGCCTGTCCGGCAAGCGTTTGCTTCAACCCCAGTCCTCGCCGGAATCCGTTCGCATCCTTTTTCACGGTCCAATTCACGCAGTAAGGAGAATTATCTGGCCCCTTTAAAAACAGAAGGAGATCGCCCACATAAGGCATCGGCGCCCGTCGCATCTCTGATCCACCGCTCGGGTCCCGGATCGTTACCCTCGGATGCGAGGAAAAGCACCCCAGCCGAACTGCGACATCAACGGTGCCTCGGAACCATGGCAGCCCGCTCACTCCAGGGTAGCCATAAAGCGGATGCGGCCAAGGGTCGGTTGAGAGGACCAGTTGCTCCTGGATCGAGAATAGCCAGGGGTTGTACAAAGCCAGCAGCGCAGCCTTTCGTTCCGGCACGGAAAGAAGATGAATATCGCGTCCAAGGAAGGCAGCATACACAAGCGACGGTCGCGACCTTCGAGGCGCTTCTTTTGGATTTGCACGAATTCCCGGTTCGTATTCCGTAGTCCAGCCCCGAGGTTGGCGCGATAGCAGGCGATAGAAGAGTCGCTCGCTTCGGTCACATGACGTGCGGGCCTGTTGCGACGCCAATTCCGACATGCTCGACATCGAATTCTCCCAAGATAACCATCAGTTAGTTATCCAGACCCAAGCGCCGCGCTCCTAAAGCGTTCGCTCGAGGCCTAAACAGCGAATTGGGGGGAATTCACGCCAACGATACGGAATAGTGCGCCGTTGGAAGTGCTTGACAGCACTGCCATACCGTTGCAAGATGGACTCGTCAGGCAGCAAACCGACAGGCACACCTCAAAAGGCCAGCTATCTTTTCCACGAGATAGCTGGCCTTGTGCTTTTCGCACCCCACTTTCCCACGTGCCGATCTACGGCATAGACATCCTCCTTTCATCCGGACACTTTTCCATAAGCGCCTTCACGTTAGCGCTCTCCGCTTAGTCTCGTATTTTCAGGAGCCGCCTGGCTATCCATGAGCGAGCATTCGACGGACGGTTTGATACCAAGGGCCACGGAGATACGATGTGCCTCGCCCCTTCGACCACGCGTTCGCCCTCCAAGCACCGCATAGACGTCTTCGCGCCGAAATCCATGAGCTGCCGCCCATTCGCTCACTGATAGCCCCTGCGCCTCGAAGGCAGCCAGGACCTCCTCTCTTGTCCGGGTATGTTTGGTCATTTTCGGTCGCATCGTAAAGTCTTGGAGCGCATTCGTTCGGGTTCCATCGGAACGCTGTGGATTCGATCGAATTCAGGCTAGCACAGTTTCCCTTTAATATAAAGTTTTCCAGTCCTTAACATTAACGCGTACATCGTGAGTATTGAAAATAGAACATCACATGTACGAATATCTCCTGATGAATTTTTGAGATTTTTCCATTTGCCTACGACCAGAATGAATACCACGTGACTTTCTGGATATTCTCGCAGCGATGTACTATGTTGGAGAAGGAGCAGTCAGGAATTCATGAAGCAGTATCGGGAGTTCTCCGCCAACCCACCCTCAAGCCACCGCAATGCACGATATCTCGCCGCGTCAGGGTTCGTTTAATTTTGAATCGGATTTACCCATTACCTCGTGGCTACCAGATGAAACGCTCTTCAGTGTTGCAGGTCGACATCACATCCTGTCCGGGAATTACCATGCGTCACAAACGTTTCTCCAGTTGTTCGGACATCCAAGATTCAGATCCCACCACGATCTCCCGTCTCGCATTGATGTATTCGTTGAAAATACTCGAGGTGTATTTGGCAACGCGCGACAGGTGATTCTTGGGCATACGCTACTTCCTTTCTATCTACCTTTGAAGTCACCGGAACATCTGGACGTGGCGCTAAGCGCTATGCGCGGAAATCGAGTCGGGGCATTGAAGTACCAGTTGGGAATGTTGGCAAATCACTTCGAAGCACATCATCCACTAAGGGCATGCACGACATGTATGGACGAAGACGTCAACGGCTTTCATGTGGCCTACTGGCATCGCACACATCAATACCCCCTAGTCTGGGTCTGTCCGCGACACGGAACCGTTCTCCTTGAATCAACTGCCAGACAACCAGGACCTCACCACTATGACTGGCATCTCCCGCAAAGAAGTTTGCTTAAGCCTCCGGTCACCTCCTCGTCCGCTCTGATGACGAGTGATCGTGGCTTACTTGCACGACTCACTTTCGCCGCTATCGGACTGGCAGAGCTCGCAACAACTGTATGCCTTGACCGGCAACGAATGACACAGATTTATAGGAAAAGGCTCTCTGATCTTGGGCTGAAAGATGCGTTCGGCAAACTTGATTTAGGGAGATGCGCCGCCTCAATCCTTGATATGGCAGCTCCGCTTCGAGAAATATACGAATTGGTTCCGCTCCCCTCTTCAGCGGATACGGCACGCGCATACGTTTCCCGGCTTTGCTGGTTGCCCGCCGGCAACTTGCATCCGATCCTGCATCTGTTCGCAATCGTCTGGCTGTTCGAAACGTGGCAGAAATTCTTTGCCGCATACTGGCTTGAAACTTCCAAAGTCAATCAATCGGATCTAGAGTCGTCTAGCGTATCCGGAGACAAGAAACTTCAAAATATAAGGAAGGCTTATCACGAAGAATTTGACTGAACGGCACTAGAAAGTAACTGGAACCGAGTTTTCGAACAGGTTAGTTGGAAATGCGATCTTCCGATCTTACAAAATCATATTCACTGTGTCCGACCCGGTAGTGCATGCCAAGCATCGCGGCTGGGTTTCTGTAGATGTCGACGTCAAGTTGACGCGCTCTGCGAAATCGGAAACCATTTACAAGACGGCTCTTTTGATTCGCCATATAGATGTCAAATCAAATTTTCGTCATCAAGTGGTTTTTTCTACCAAAGACGTCCTACCCGTACGAAATTCAATCCTGCCTTCATGAATCAAGAGGATCTGATATGGTTATTGCACTCCCTCTTCCGGACGAATTCATTCGCGGCCACTACGGTCGACTCCGCCAGTTGAATAAGTTTAGAACTACACAACGCTGTGCATCACTGCGCTTCCTTAGCAAAATCGAAGTGAAAGGGGAAAATCGCCAGCTTCCTCATCAATTGGTCGCGTCCGCAATTGGGATGGATACTTCGACATATTTGCGGCGTCATTCACTCATCCCGTTTCTACAACTTGCAGCACCGGATGAATTGTCAACTAGTGATTTTGAGACGCCTGGAGCAAAGAAAGGAATAGCCACCTGTCTAGCGAGACCGAATGCCTATTTCTGCATCGATTGCATACAATTTGACCGTGAAACGCAACACTTCTCTTACTGGCGGCGAGAGCATCAATTGCCAGGGGTTGATGTGTGCCAAGAGCACCGCCAGCCCCTTATGTGGATCGGCGATGCACGAGCATTTGAATATCCTCCCGAAGCCTGGCAATTCTCGGCCCAGCCAGTCTCACCCGACCTCGCCAGCCTCCACTCTCTGCCCATTATCGGCCGCTATTTATCAGTTGCAAAGAGGTTCCTCACGGGGGGACAGCGGGTGTGGCGCCACTCCGCCGCCGTTCATCACCGAATGCATGCGGCTCGCCACGACCTTAGGGTGGGGCTAAGAGGCAATCGGCCAAATCTTTCCTCATTTGTGGCACGGAATTTTCCGAACTTGTGGCTCGAAGAGCACTTCCCTTCGCTACTAAACATGGGAAATGATAAATCGTGCGCGGCAATCGATGCTGCTTGCCGATCGGCTCAGCACACCGCCGGTATGGTGCACGCGATGATACTTGCAGCCACCTCGGATTGTTCGACCGCTACGCTGGACGAGTTTTTTTCGCCGGTAAGTCAAAGCTTCCTCGAGTCTCTACGACATGTCCAACGTGAAAATCGAAGTTCACAACAACGAAAGAAACGCGCACATAACGAGAATCGAAAACGTGCGCGCATCGCCGCCGACAGGCACGCTCTTTTAGCGCCGTACCTTGAGCACCGAGGCGTTTATTCTGAAATAGCGAAAGCTTTTGGAGTAAGCGTGATGGCTGTTTCAAAGAGATTTCGCAGGGTCGAGCTGCCGTCCCTTGCCAGGAAACCTCCGCAGATACAGAATGAAATCCTTGTCGGCTTAAAGAATGAGCTTGCCCGCGAAACGCACTGTGCAACAACCCACGACGGAATGCATTCTTCGTTGGATCGCAGCGCCCCGGCTGAGCCCACACCATAAACACTTTTCGGTTCCGGCAGCCCAACACTGATTTCTATATGAGGCAAGAGCGCAACGCGCAACCTTGTGAACAATCGCATCTGAGCAATCGTGCGAAAACTGTGGAAATCCGGCTTGAACACCTAGAAATGCCTAGCTGGCAAACCGTGCAATTGCCCTGAACCTCGCTGCATTAAGAAGGTGTTAGTGCACTATGCCGGGAGGTGCGACCGACAAGTCATGTCGCTGCTACCGGCCAACAGCCCTTCAATGGAAATGTCCTCGTCGATGGCTTCCCAGTGCAGGCCATAGCGGCAAATATCGCACGCGGCTCGCTGCTCTGGTGTGGCGTGCAACAAGCGAGGGAACTAGGCCAGCGGCACCCCGAGTGTGCGACCATCGTAAGCGCGAATTTAAGCGCACCTAGAATTCCGGGCTGAATGGGCGCAGGCTTGCGTCCGCAACCGATGACAGAGAACGAAGTTGATTTCTCTCCGCTGCGGGTGACAGGTGTGACCGCGGCCGGCAAGCGGCGTTTTGATCCGGAGGGTAAGCGCAAGCTGATCGAGGCCTGTATGCAGCCGGGCGCGTCAATTGCCGGACTTGCGCTAAAGGCCGGCGTCAACGCGAACCAGCTGCATAAATGGATTCAGCTGTGCGAGCGCGCGAACGCTGCCGCGGTGACGGTAGCCGGAAAGCCGGCGCCATCGGCATTCGTGCCGGTCGTGACGCTGAGCAACGCGATGCCCGTGCCGCAACGGGAGTGCGCGCCCACGCCCGGATCACCGAAGAGAAACGAATCGGTAAGCTCAAGCCATTGCTAGCTTGCCAGGAATGGACGACGTTTTGAAAATGCGGTCATAGAAGATGTAGCGAGAGTCAAAATCTGAGATTTTTAGCCCATCAAGACAAAGCTCTGCGGATTGCGGGACGCATCAGATGAGATTTGGGGAAGCATCGCGTGAGATTTTCTGCCGTGCAGCTGAACCCGCATGATGAAGGGGTATGCTCCTAGCGAAGTTCTCTTATCGCCATCCGCCAATCGGTTTGCGGCGCAATTTCATCCAGGAAATCATCGAGCCGTCCTCATCTCATCAAGGTCGCCTTCCCAATGGACCTTGCCGCGGAGCAAGCGAATTTGCTCTTGCTGCTTGAGTCGGATAATCATCTTCAAGCCTAGTTCCACCACTTCTCGCTCGGTCTTGATGCCGGTCGCGGCAAGTGCGTCGGCCATCAATTTGTCGTCGATTTCGATGCGCATGAAGCACCTGGCTGGCAACGTGTATGAATCGAATTATGCGCGTTGCGCTGGCGAGCACATTACGCGGCTGTCGTGTTACGACTAACCACTTGGCGCGGAAATTCGACGGCACTCCCCATAACGATTCCGAATCATCGCCGAGCCTGGTTCAGCACCTAGGTCAATTTCGAGTACGTCTCCAACTTGCCATCACTGAGCCGTCAATTCGTTCCAGATCTCATCGAGGAGCTGCAGAATGTCATCTCCGCCCCATCAGCGGAGTCTTGAATCTCAATGATCCAACGCTTTGGGGAAGCCACTGCACGTCCCCACATAGTTTGCGCGATTGGGGGCGACGGGAGTCGATGTTATACGGCAATCGCACCCCAAAAATGTCGTGACGCCGGCGAGGTCGGCTCGGCGTGCAACTGCATGCTACACCGTGTTCGTCGTGCGCCGGCGAAGCTTCGGCCGAAATATTCAGGAATCGTACGAGCACCATGAACGATGGAAAATTGTCGAGGATGGGCTGATCTCGCCTCCGGGCGAGGCTCAGAATTCGGAGCGCCCCGGGGCGCTCCCAGCCCCGCTCGTAATCCCAGTGTGGAGCCCTGAGAATGTTGTTTTGGAGTTTAGACTGATTCCAGCGCGGTGCCCTCACGCCTGGATTTCACCAAATCGGAAGGATGCTGCGATGGATGTAGCGTGGGGAAAATCGCCTGACGGTGCCCATGCTGTTCAACGACGGCGACGCATCAGTCTATTCTGGGTTCGTCCCGCGCGGACGCTAGGACCTATTTAAGGGGGCATTCGCACTATGAGCTCCGGACCAGCTGTAGCTGGAATCGATATTGGCGGCGGCCGGAAGGGAAATCATCTGGTTATCCTGCGCGGCACCCAGATTGTGTGCAACCTCCGCAAGGAGGCGCCGGAGTCCATGCTCGAACAGTGCCTCAAATTTGAGGTAGCCGCAGTAGGAACTGATGCACCCTGTCGGTGGCGGATTGGCGAGGCCGGAAGGCAAGCTGAGAGCGCGCTTGCGCGGCAACGAATCTTTTCGTTTGCCACCCCGACTCGTGAACTGGCCATGGCGAGCAAATGCGGATTCTATGGATGGATGTTCAACGGCGAGCGGGTATATGACACGTTCAGCCCACACTTTCCTGTTTTCAGGAACGGTGGAGAAATTGGGGGCCGGCTGTGCTTTGAGACGTTTCCCCACGCAATTACTTGTGCATTCTTTGGGAAGGAAGTCGCATCTGCGAAGATAAAGGGAACTCAGCGCCGGGAAATCCTCCAACGTGAGGGGGTTGAAGCAACGTCACTGCGGTCTATCGACGACGTTGATGCAGCGCTGTGTGCGTTGACGGCAAATTATCTACTTGACGGCAAAGTCGATGCGTACGGCGATGAGCCAGGGGGATTCATCGTGGTCCCACGCTTCCTGCGGTCAAGATAGAAGAAGTCAAGCCAGACCTTTCTCGCGATTGTATTGGCGCGCCTGATGCGGAAGAGCCGCCAAGTGTCGCGTGAGTAAGAAGGGCACAAATTTTGAGTTCGTGCAGAAGCGACCGCAGTTCAATCACGGCAATCACGTTCCAGGAGAACTCGTGCATCTGAAACGATATCTGGCATTGCTGCTGTCACTGACAGCTTTAGGCTCAACAGGAGCATGGGCGAGAGATATTCAATGTGCGACCACGCGACAACCGGCTGAGCGCGTCATATGCGACCACGCCGTTCTGGACAATGAGTACGACGATATCGCCGCGCAGCAACAGGCTCTGCTGAGCAGTGGAAAGCTCTCACCGCAACAACTCGCCCAGTGGAGGCAATCGCGGAACGCCTGCACCGACGTCCACTGCATAGACATCGTATTCGCTCGGTGAAAGGCGATGGCCAGGTCTGTCGAAACCACGTCTCGCGTCGCAGGGGCTCCGGCTATGGCCTCGGGTACAGCAATGACCCCTGTCGGACCTACTTCGGAAGCAATCGTTCTTCCCGAATCCCACGCCTTGGCGACATCGGAAGCATCTCTTGTGCGTCAAGGGAGCGCCGCCGGCGTGGCGCTTCCGCAGCCTGTGGAGACGCACGCCACTTCGTCTACGGTCGCTTCCGCTGCTTCCAGCGCGAGTGAATCTCCTAGCGCGACCGGATTGAGCACCGGCCCGATGACGGCCTTGCTTGCCGCGGTTGGATTCGGCGTTCTCTTCCAACGCCGAAGGAGAAACGGTGGAAGCACCGGGGAACCACCAAGTAATGTTCGCGGAAAGGACAAGCCTTGAGCGAGTCACATTGAAGGGCATGGAGCGCAGCGACACAGTGTTGAGATTTTCAGTGACACACCGCTCCAGTCAATGCACTAGCCTTCTCCCACTCGGCCGTGGCATATTGCGGCCACAATCATATGGAGGTCACCCGATGGCAACGACTTTGGAAGCAATCCAAACGAAGATGGATAAACTGAAGGCCCAAGCGGATGCGTTGATTGCAAAGCAATCGTCGGGCGTCATCGAAAAGATTCGCGAGATGATGGCGAAACACGGCTTAACCACCGCCGACATTGACGTGCACGCTGGCGGCAAGCGGAGCGGGAAGAAGGTTGGCGCAAAGACCGTCGTCAAGGCAAGTGCTGCTGCGGTGAAGTACCGCGACCCAAAGAGTGGCGCGACTTGGTCGGGGCACGGTCGTGCGCCGAGCTGGATTGCAGCCGCAAAGAACCGAGACAGATTCCTGGTTGACGGAAGTACGGCAACCGCGAAGGCCGCTCCTACGAGTAAAGCGAAGGCTGCTGGCAACTATGTCCGCGGGCCGCAGCCGGCGAAGTATCAGCACCCCAAAACGGGAGCGACGTGGAGTGGACGTGGGCGCGCGCCAGCGTGGCTTGTCGAAGCCAAGGACCGGAATAAGTTTTTGATTGCAAGTGGCGCTGAAGCGACTGTTGCGACGCCCGCGGGTGCCGTGAAGAAGGCGAAGACTGCGATGAAGAAGGCCTCGAAGGCAGTTGGTGCGACTTCTACCAAGGGTCAGCCGAAAGGTCCGCAGCCGGCTAAGTATCGCGACCCGAAGTCCGGCGCGACTTGGAGCGGACGCGGTCCGGCTCCGGCGTGGCTGTCTGGTGCGAAAGACCGCAGCAAGTTTCTGATTGATGGCACCGGCGCGGCGGCCGATGTGAGTGCTTCGACCAAGACGAAGCCTTCGGCCAAAAAGGCAGTGACCAAGAAAGCCGTCGTCAAGAAGGTCGCGGTGAAGAAAGTGGTTGCCGAGAAGGCCGTGAGCGCGAAGGCGCCGGCGAAAAAGACGCCGCGCCAGAGCATGGCCGTGCCCGCTCCGGTGGCCGCAGTCGAGTCTGGCGCCGAATTGACAACTCAAATGTAGTTGTGAGGTACCCGGTGGACCAGCGATTTTCTGGTTCCACCGGGTACCCCAAGCCGACGACGTTTTATTGCGCCTGTGCTGCCTGACGTCGCGCGGCCTGCTGTTGAGCTTCCTGTTGAGCGTGTTGCTTCGCAAGGTGCCTGCCGACCATGCAGCCACCGACCGCGCCAACGACAGCGTGATGCCCCGCGTAATGCCCAGCGACCCCGCCTACCAACGCGCCCTTGAGGCAGCCTGCGGCGTTTGCCGTGCCTGCCGTTGCAAAGGCCAGCGTCGTTGCAATCAAGGCGATTCTTATTGGGCTAGCTTTCATTCGAAGGCACTCTGGGGTTGGATTTTTCGGATGTGGCGCTTTCCGGCGTCGTTTCAATACCCGCGCCAATCACGATGCTCGCGCCACTGGTGTTCACGCCATTCCTGCCGGCGCCATTCACGTTCACGCCACTCGCGACGTTCGCGCCATTCGCGGGCCTGCCAGTCGTCGTCACCGCCGTACGCGACGGCGACTGGCGGCGGAGCGTATACGGCGGGAGGCGGCGGAGCATAGACCACAGGGGGCGGCGGTGCGTATACTGGCTCTGTCGGCGCATAGACTCCGACCGGGATACCGATGCCTACGCCAATGTCGACGTGCGCCGACGCGGCGGTGGACGCTGCCAACGCGGCAAGACCGAATGCAACTCCAACGATTTTGGTATTCATTTTCCCTACTCCCCGCACATTCGAGTGCGATGTCAGTGACTACGGTTCGGAGTGTAGGAGGGGGTGTGGGACACATGTGAAACGGTGGTGCGAGATTGGTAACACGGCATTACGTCCCGAAGTTTCGTCGCACACAGGCGACATTTTTGACTGCAGGGCCCGACAGCAGGCTGGCCTGTTGTCTTAGCCTGCAAGCAAAGGAATCAGTCGGAAGCTGAAGTCCGCGACAGTCCGTTGGGCTTCGCGCGTGCAGGCGCCAAATCGCTTCGCTAGTCAAGGACCCACCAGTTGGTCCGTGCCGCGTAACCGGTAAGCCGTCGCGAAGAACCCCGCGACAAAGACGGCAGTAGCGAAGAAGGCACCGGCAAAGAAATTGGTTGGCGCCGCAAAGGTGCGCGCAACGACGAACGTCGCGACCGCGCCGCAAGCCGCCGCTGCTTAATCGACCGTGTAGGGGAGCACACAACGCTCGCTTCTTGCTGGGTCTCCACGGTCGATTGGCGTGATTTACCGCGAACGGGTCCGCAATGCGTCCAGACGGGCGGCGCATTTTGCGTGCAAACCACCACGCTTGTAGGCGTGTGCCGTCTTTGCGCTGTCGGGGATGACATCGCCGGAAAGCGCGTTTCCGACATGTACCCTGGCATCGTACTGAAACACTGACCTACGAAACAAGCGTTTGCTCGCCTGGGCAGTTTCGGCTGCTGAGCCCCCTTTGCTTCACTAGCAACCGCAGGGGCACGTCGGCATCTGGCTATTGGTTAGGCACCTTAAGCTCTAGCGCTGAAATAATCCAGTCGCGTTCAAACGGAGTGAGTTCAGCAGAACCCGACATTGCGAGTTCAGCAAGCCGGTCTGTAAGCGCTGCCTTACTCTCTCCGCCGTGGAATCGCTCCGATATCTGAATGGGAATCCCTTCCTCATCAAGGTTTTTCAGTTCTTCCGCAAGAAACCACCGACTCAATGCCTGTACAAAAAGACTGTAGTTCGCGTGAAATCCTGCTGATTTTACGAAAGCCTCGACGAGCGAAAACCATTGGGGCAAACCGTATTCGCATGCGCGGAGGAAGCGAAAAACATTGTCGTAGCTCTCCGCAGACCCTGTGTATTTCGCATCGTATAAATTCAAGAAGGTCTTCATCCCTTTGGCTTTCCGCAATTCACTGACGAAATACGTCAGCGATTTCGCCGTATAAGCCCCGAATTCACTGGCTGGGCGAACGGCGCTGATCACCTCGACAACAGCTTGAATCTCCGGGTAGCGGGGCACGCCAGTCCATACCAAGGCGGCGCCGCTATCGAGGGCGCTCTGCACCTTCGTCTTCAGTCGTTGCGCTACCTCAAGGCCCAGCGAGGCTGCAAGACGCAAATCGGGCCAGTCCAGAGCAAGGGAGTGGCGTACGGCTGCAATTCGGTTATCGGCAGTGGGCTGAGTGAGAGGTTCATCCAGTTGCACGACGTAATCTAGAGGGGCATCCTCTTC
This sequence comes from Paraburkholderia ginsengiterrae, assembly GCF_001645125.1. GTDB lineage: Bacteria > Pseudomonadota > Gammaproteobacteria > Burkholderiales > Burkholderiaceae > Paraburkholderia > Paraburkholderia ginsengiterrae. The sequence goes on from NZ_LXKA01000132.1 coordinate 37,148, forward strand.
GTCAGCAAATAACGTTGGAGACACCTCCATGTCTTCGTGCACCGGTGCTTCGTTAAACAAGAAGACCTTCCCAACATGGTGTTGGCCTAGACGTCCAGCACGACCTCTTATGTTCGAGTACGTAAAGAAATCATACGGTGCTTTGTTGATTTTCTTGTCGTAAATCAGGACCGTCTTCGCGGCGGTGTTGACGCCCTCAATGAGAGTTGAGGTACAGAACAAAACCGGCAACGTACCTTCGTTGAACAGCCGGACCATTTGCGACGCAATCGCTCGGGGTAGCCGGCCATGATGAACGCCGAAGCCGAAGCGCACCGTTTGGATGAGCGACCAGTTGGCCCCAACGTTATCCGAAAGCCACTTCGCAAAAGCGTCAGCGTAGTCCGAGACCGCCATCCCCTCGGCGGCTTTTCCCGCAATCTTGTTTGCACGGTCTGGTGACGAGACGAACACCAGCGCTGGCCAATTGCCATCTTCGCCAATTTCCTCGAGCAATCGCTCCTCTTTGCCGTCAATTTGGCGGAGGTCGTAGGTATCCACCGCAACCGTCGAGAATTTGGTCCTCAAGAACTCAAATTTCCATTTTGCCCCCTCCGCGAACCGCACGTTGTCAATGTTCGGGCCGAGAAAGAAGAACTGTCGAGAGCATTTCAAAAGCTTGTACACGGCCGCATTCAGTGTGATGCACCGGTCGTCCCTGCGACTCGGGTCGAGTTTGTAGAACTCGTCTACGACGGTAAGGTCTAACTTGCCGAGGTCAGTCCGATGAATCAAACGCTCTTGAGTCCCCAGAAAGATTGTCGGCGCATCGCCAGATGCCTCTTCGGAAGGATGCATGACGACGGTAAAGCGACTGTCGAATCTACTACGTAAGCGCCGACGAAACTCATCGAGCAACGCGATAGTGGGCAGTACGATCGCGACGCGGGTGTATCGCCCGGAAGCGAGGAGTGCGTCAATTAGTAGGCTTTTCCCGAAGCTCGTGGGCGCACTCAGGATTAAATTCCGACCTGCGAGCAGTTCATTCAACGCATCAACCTGTTCGCGGTGGAGAGTGATGCCGTCAAGCTCTGGCACTGTCACTGACTCCGCCAGCAAGAGGTCAGGCTCCGACGCCACCGCCTTGTCGATGTAGTTCCACAACCCTGTTGCTCTAGCGAGCGCACTGAACGGCTCCCGGTACGATGCCAGTTCCTGTCGGTCCTCGATGAGCTTCGCGAGCCTTGGAACAATGTCCAGAGTGCTCGCGTCGTCGCTTTCTTCGCGTTGAATTGCGCTAGCCGCACCTCGCAGAATTTCGAAAACTACACCTTTCAAATCGCTGCCGCGGAGCGAAGAAATCTGATTCCATTGTTCGCCCGAGATTTGCATGACTAATCCTCGATGTTCAAGGCTTTGAGTCGTTTGTCGAACGCCTTCGCGACTTTGTCCTTCGACTCCAACGGAACATAGATGAGATGCATCTTGATTTTGCTGGGTAAGCCGGATTGGTCTATCTTGTCGCGCAATTCTGCCAACTCAGAATACACCCTTTCGATATATTCGGCAGTATGGCTTTTGTGTGTTTTCACTGCATCGCTATCGCATGCGATACAAACAGGAAACACCGCGTTCTGAAATAGCGCATCAATTGAGGTCTGGCTAGCCAACAACCTCCGAATCTTCTCGGCGTGTGGGAGCGTCTGTGAAACTTGTGGACCCAGTATGAATTTCTCTCGCTTTAAGAATCCCGCGTCAATGTGCTCCTTCACTGACTTGATTGCAGCCGAAATGGCCGCGACACCGCTCTTGTAGAACTTTGATTCACCGAGCCAGATTTCAAACGTGGAGTCGTTAACGTATCTGATGTGCGCCATGTCGAACGACTTGACGACATCGTTTGAGGCCGTCTTGTAGAAGACACGTGGGGCAAGTGGAATCGTCTTGAAGTAGTCGCGGCAAATTGCATGCAGCGTAATTTCACCGAGCTCCCCGCGTTTGTTGTACTCCTTTGTGGAGTACACACGAGCGGCAGCTTCTTTTAGCCGAACATAGATGTTGCCATGATTGACGTTCAGCTCTTCCTCTTTCAGAGCGTAGTCGGGTAGCCATTCGATGATGTGCTCGGCGAGCGCTGAGCATCGCCATTGACTTATCTCAAAGCCCGCGCAGTAGCTGTCGTGCTGCCATGGCGAGTCTTCAGAGTTCAACTGAAGAAGGAGTCGCGCGGGAACGCTGTCGTAGACGTTCACCATGCGGTGGTTTCGGCCGCATTAAGTGCGCTAGGGCTCGCCCCCAATTTCGCCTGATTCTCGGTGGAAAGAAAAGCGACGGCGCGGTATTTTAGATGTTTCATTCTCCCCTCTGCTGCTCGAATGAGACAGGGCAGCTCTTGTTCGGCGCCAAGTCCTATGCGTCGCTGATTTTGGGTCGTAATGCGCTAAAGATCAACAGGTTGCCGGTATCTTTTCGACAACACCTGTAGAACTGCTTGCGGCAGCGGAAATGCAGCAGCGCCGAATTGGTAAATCAATGCCCGTTGCATCGATTGCGTCCGGTGAGGGCAGATGCGCGATGCCGCCAATCGCTGCGCTAGCTTCTCAAATGACCGAACCGGAGGGAACAAATGGAAACCCGTCGAACAGCTGGCAACAAAAACCGTCGCAGGACTTTCCGGCTCAGGCGGCGGAACGATTGAAGTAGGAGCTGACGCGCTCGGATTGCGGCGAGATGCCACCATCGCCGAACTACGCTGCTGTGCCCGTCAGCCAAGACACGGGCTATTTCACCCGAATCGGTATCCGATATCCACCGTTGAATGGTGCGGTTTCATCCACGCGGATGCACGGCACAGAGCGCCCGTCGTCGAACCGGCACGATGTGATGTCGAGGCGTCCGCCCCTACTATCAAGGTATGCGACCCGCTGTTCAAGTTCCGTCTTCTGCTGTTCGAGGTCCGTCTTCTGCTGTTCGAGGTCCGTCTTCTGCTGTTCGAGGTCCGTCTTCTGCTGTTCGAGGTCCGTCTTCTGCTGTTCGAGGTCCGTCTTCTGCTGTTTGAGGTCCGTCTTCTGCTGCTCAAGGCGGTGTACAGACCACGCGGTCACCCCGTACCACAAAGCCATCGCGGCTAGACTCGCCAATAGTGCGGGGGCACAAATGCGTAGTATCGAGAACGTAGCCGCACGCTCAAGCGCTTTCGTTGCCTTATCGGCTGCGAGATTCGCCGACTCGACGCGCGAAGTGAGCGTCGTTGCTGCAGCATCGATGGTTGTGGCCAGCTGGCTGTTAACATCGGCGACAATTGCTTTGGGCATGGACCGACTCTGCTGCTCTATGGCCGTAGTCAAGGAGTTCATCGCTTTTACAGCATCGGCCGTCAACTTCTGGTCACGGATTGCCGCCTCTAGCAATGTTCCCAGCGCGTCATATGCGTATTTCATACCGCCGACTTCACCATTCATGTTCATAATCGTGGTCTATGCTTTTTTTTAAAGACAGTTGGCGGCTTCTTACCGCGTGCTCACGCTTTAACTCCATAGCTTGCTGTTGCACTCTCTCGAAGTACGCCTCGCGAACCAAACTATGGTCCAAGAGCAGGTCTCTTATGTCCGGAACGAGCACGTAGCGGAGTCCGTGCTCTTGACTGAGATTTATGAGCAGTCCGCCAGATGCCCCCTGGAGGCCACCGTGCGAAACCGATACCAGCGCCAGATAGGCCTCATATGAGGCGCGCGTGGCTTCGTCAATCACTTTCGATACAGCATCCTTGGCGACTGACGACGTGAAGCGCTCTATTGTCGTGGCGGGAACCGTCTCGTCCACGAAGTCGATATACGGCACCACTGTGGAAACAAAGGCACCTTCGGCTTCCGATGTCTCGATGTACCAATGGATCTCGCGAGAAATGGCTAGCATGTGCTTGTCTGTGCCCAAAGCGCGGGATAGGACTTCACGCTTTGTTTCTTCTTTGATTGAGTCGTTTTTCTTGCGTTTGAACTCAATCAGTCGCGTTACACCTGTGTTTGCAACCATCACGTCACCCAGACGTTCGTCCAGCGGCGTCTGCTGCATTAAGTTCACGCACATTGGCCGGACTGACCCTTGGCTTTCCTGCCCAACGGTAAGCCCGAGGCTGTACAGGAAATTTCCTATAACGATGTTCTCGTACGGTTCCATGTTCCTTTTTTAGCGCTCTCGAAGCAGTGTGAAGAGTTCAGCGTGCGCAAGACCTGCGCGTTGAAACACGCGTGCAGATGTGTTCCGCCGAATTGCTGGCTAAATGAGTAAACGGCTGGAACTGGGATATTCTTTAGACAAATCGAGTCCCTCTCGTGAACCAAGGGCACGTTACGCGCATCGCGACTCCTAACACAGCGCCTAGCGCCAGCATCGAGGTTGTTTGACAACGTCGTTAGACGGCGTCACAAGCGTGTATGACGCGGGCGGTAGATAGCTTTCGTGAGCTCGCGCCGGCTGTCTGCTCGCACGGTGTCGATGAAAAGCGTGGGCAGCAAACCGGTCCTAAGTCCTTCGGGTTCCGGCCCGCGAAGCCACTAATTTCGCAAATAACATATCGAAGTTCGTGTCGTCCAGCAGACTCATTCCCATTAGACGCTGACGGTCCGCTGCGCTGAGCAAACTCGTCTTTGCTCGCCATAAACGCCGGAAATCGCCCACTTTCTCCGCAACATCTGCATCCAGCTGTCGGAAGATGCGGTGGTCCGTACAGAAAGAGAACGCTGCACCCCAGGCGCGGACCGTGTTGGAAACGCGCCAGAGCGTGCTGAGCAGCGTCGGGTCGGAGGCTAACGTCATCGGCTCCGACGTGCCGGTCTTCAGATGTCGCTGACTCGTGAGCGCTTTGTTGCAGAGAGCGTCCACCTTTGCTAGCAACGAGCCGCGGGCACGCTTCCCCGGCGAGATGGCCTCTGGAGATATGTCGCAGCCAAGAAAAGAGAATCCCTTCTTGGTTTCCCCCGCCGCAGCCTTTGCCGAGGCTGCAGGACTACCCTTTGTCGGCGGGTCGTAAGCATCAAGCCCAAATCGCTTGAGTTCATGTTTGAGCTGCTTCAAACCTTTCAACGCACGACTCCGATTGGGCGCAAAAATTATCAGGTCGTCGATGTAGCGTACCGACATCATGCCGCCCGTATTTAGCTGCTCGTCTATGTCGTGGAGAAGCAAGTTGCACAGAAGCGGCGACAGACAAGAACCTTGTGCGACGCCGCGAGACGCCAGCGGAAAAATATCCTTGTGCTCGCGCAGCTCGGCAAGGTTATCGAGTTCAACATTGACTGCCCGCGTCAGCAGCGCGTCGAACTCCGGCTCGTCCGTGTGCTTCGTGACGATTGCCAGCAGGTCCTCTTTTGGAGCTTGCGTAAAAAAATCCTTGATGTCGGTTCTGACGTAGTACTGGTATCGAATGGTGCCTTCGTAGGTTTGGGCAATAGCCTTCGCGACCCCGCCGTCCTTTACGCCACCGTGATTCCACGCCTTTTTCTGGATACTCTGAACGAAAGGCAAGTTAGTCAGCACATCAAGAATCGCTCGCTGTACGACACGGGACGCAATCGGCGCAATCACAATGGGCCGCCTAGCCGTCTTGCCGGGCTTCCGGGCGGCGACGCCGCGAGCCGGCGGAAACTCGAAGGTCCCGGCTACCAGTTGTTTGCGAAGGTCGCTGATATTCTGCTCGAGCCGCAGCTGAAATTGCTTCGCTTCGTCCCGGGTGCTTTCGGAAGTGGAAATCAGGGCGTTGGCGAGCACTAAACGCGCTGCTTTGCGGAGGTTCGGTTTGCGGCAAACCTTCCTGTACAGGATACCCATTCTTTTTGCTTCTTATGTTGGGTACGGGGCCGCATTGGTAAGCTTGCCCCAAGCCCGAGGAGTCAGTTTCCTGCGGGCGCGCCGATGCTATGGCTGACCCGTCCGGCGAGACATTGCTGCACGCCGGGCGCTCCGTGCGAATTTGCGGTTCCGGAGGCCGGACCGCTCAGCACGAGGCACAAGAACAAAGCGCAAGCGGACACGCCGCCGCCGACGCGCCAACCGCTGGCACGTTTTTGCTTTCGGCCTGAAACGTCACCTTTGCCTCCAATTCTAGGGTTTTTGCCCGAGCTGGCAAGCGCCGCGAAGCGTCAAGGCCGCCCAAGCCTGAAAATAAAGTCTACCGACCGTCCAATGCGACCGCAAAACGGCTGAAGCTACGGTGTTCCGGCTGACTGCGAGGCTTGGGCTGTTTCCTGCGGGCGCGCCGATGCTATGGCTGACCCGTCCGGCGAGACATTGCTGCACGCCGGGCGCTCCGTGCGAATTTGCGGTTCCGGAGGCCGGACCACTCAGCACGAGGCACAGAAGAACTGCCGTATTGATACCAGAATTTGATTGCGCGTACAACGACGGCCCAGAACAGCAGCAGCCGGGTACAGCATGTGCCCCATCAAGCCAACCACTGCAGTCGTTTAGCGAGTTCGCATAGAAGGCATCGCTGTCATGGCTATGGAAACATTCAATACTAACGAGGATGAATTCGGCCGAAAGTTGGCGCTCACTGACATCGAGGCAGCAGCACGAGACCTGCAGATTTCTGACGCCAGTATCGTGCGCTTGCGCCGAGCGATGGACCGGGTTGGTTGCGCGCAAAGGCTACTGGAAACAGTGAAAGTCGGAAGCGACGGCGCGAGCGACGAAGAGACAGCGCTGCGGGTGCGAGCTGCCGTGGAGTTGCAGGCAAAGGGGTGGCCGGGGGACTATCCGGCCGGGGCGGTGGAGTGGCAGTTGGTGAAGCAACGGTGATAAAGCTTCGTAGAAAATGCAAATTTAGGTGAAGTCGAGCCCGGTGGACTCACTCACTTCTCGGACAGTCTGGTACCAAAATGGACGGCACCATCGGCGGGTAACTTGAAGTGAAAAAACCCGCATTCTCTGCTGGGTGTTCTAGAAGCCGTTCCGCCTTACTTGACAAGGCTTTCCGGGAAGGGGAACCCCCTCCCCAGAACGCTTTCCACCCCCACTTGCGAAACCTTTCTATTTGAGACTCACACACACCGGCGCCGATCTTCCTATCCGCCCCCACCGTCACCAACTCCGCCAGAATCCGGCATTTCTCAACGTTGCTCCGTCCCTTTCGGGTATGTCAGGCAGAGAAGCGGGTGACTGACTTCATTGTCTCGGATCAACGTCTCAAGAAGGAAAAGTTGACTTTACAGACTGTCAGATCCTCCCGACCGTCTATATTTTTCTCCGACCGACTATATTTCTTCCGATCACTGGGGAATAGATAGATGGACCGCCCATCGATATTTACTTGACATCTAAACTATATAAACCTAAATTATCCCCAACGGCAGTGTAGGTATTTGGGGAACAAACATGCGCATCGTCTGTATTGGTGGCGGCCCTGCGGGGTTGTACTTTGGCCTGTTGATGAAGCGCCGGAACCCGGCCTACGACGTCACGGTCGTCGAGCGCAACCGCCCTTACGACACCTTCGGCTGGGGCGTCGTGTTCTCCGACCAGACGCTCGGCAATCTGCGCACGGCAGACGCGCCCAGCGCCGAGTCGATCCTCGACGCCTTCAACCACTGGGACGACATCGAGATCAATTTCCGCGGCCGGCAAGTCCGCTCGTCGGGCCACGGCTTTTGCGGCATCGGCCGCAAACGTCTGCTGAATATCCTGCAAGCGCGCTGCGAGGAGCTCGGCGTCAAACTGGTTTTCGAAACCCAGGTCACGGACGACAGCGTCTACGAAGCCGATCTGATCATCGCGTGCGACGGCGCCAACAGCGCGATCCGTCAAAAGTACGCGGCCACCTATCAGCCCGCCGTCGACATGCGCGATTGCCGCTTTGTCTGGCTCGGCACCAAAAAGCTGTTCGACGCCTTCACCTTCGCTTTCGAAGAAACCGAATTCGGCTGGTTCCAGGCACACGCTTATCGTTTCGACGATCAGACGTCCACGTTCATCGTCGAAACACCGGAGCGCGTGTGGCGCGCCGCCGGCCTCGACGAAATGAGCAAGGAAGACAGCATAGCCTTCTGCGAAAAACTGTTCGCAAAGTATCTGGACGGCAATCCATTGATGTCGAACGCCGCGCATCTGCGCGGGTCGTCGCAGTGGATTCGCTTTCCGCGTGTCGTCAATGAGGAATGGGTGCATTGGCGCCACAACGCCGACGGCACGCAAACGCCGATCGTTCTGATGGGCGACGCCGCCCATACCGCCCACTTCTCGATTGGCTCGGGCACCAAGCTCGCGCTCGAAGATTCGATCGAACTCGCCAACAGCATGGCCGCACATCCCGGCGACCTGGCCGCCGCGTTGCAGCATTACACCCAGGTGCGCAGCATCGACGTATTGCGTATTCAGAACGCCGCGCGCAATTCGACGGAATGGTTCGAGCATGTCGACCGCTACACGTCGTTCGAGCCGGAACAGTTCGCGTATTCGCTGCTCACGCGCTCGCAGCGCATCTCGCACGAAAACCTGCGCGAGCGCGACGCGCGCTACCTGTCCGGTTTCGAAGACTGGCTCGCGCAACGTTCAGGTGTAACCCGCGCGCCGGATAAGCATTCCGTGCCGCCCATGTTTACTCCCTTCACACTGCGCGGCGTCACGCTGAAAAACCGCGTGGTGGTCTCGCCGATGGCGCAATACTCGGCCGTCGACGGCATCGCGGGCGACTATCACCTGATGCATCTCGGCGCCCGCGCAATGGGCGGCGCCGGGCTGGTCATGACGGAAATGACGTGCGTCTCGCCCGAGGCCCGCATCACGCCCGCGTGTCCTGGCATGTACGCCCCTGAGCATCTCACCGCGTGGAAGCGCATCGTCGATCTCGTGCATCGTCAGTCGGATGCGAAGATCGGCATTCAGCTCGGGCATTCCGGCGCGAAAGGGTCCACGCGCGTCGCATGGGAAGGCATCGATCAGCCGCTCGACGAAGGCAACTGGCCGCTGGTCTCGGCGTCGCCGCAACAGTATTTGCGCGGTATCAGCCAGCATTCACGCGAAGCGACCCATGACGAACTGCGCGAAATCGAAGCGCAATTCGTGCGCGCGGTGGAAATGTCCGCCGAGGCCGGTTTCGACTGGCTTGAATTGCACTGCGCGCACGGCTACTTTCTCTCGAGCTTCCTGTCGCCGTTGACCAATCATCGTACGGACGAATACGGCGGCGCGCTCGAAAACCGTCTGCGTTATCCGCTGCAGGTGTTCAACGCCATCCGCGCGGTCTGGCCGCAAGACAAGCCGATTTCCGTGCGCATTTCCGCGAACGATTGGGTCGAAGGCGGCACGACGCCGGATGATGCCGTCAAGATCGCGCAAGCTTTCAAGGCAGCGGGCGCCGACATGATCGACGTGTCGTCGGGTCAGGTCAGCAAGGAAGAAAAGCCGGTGTTCGGGCGGATGTTCCAGACACCGTTCGCGGACCGCGTGCGCAACGAAGCCGGCATCGCGACCATCGCGGTCGGTGCGATCTCGGAAGCGGATCACGTCAACAGCATCATCGCGGCGGGCCGCGCGGACCTGTGCGCGATTGCGCGGCCGCATCTGGCGAATCCGGCGTGGACCTTGAACGAAGCGGCCAAGATCGGCTATTTCGATGTGAATTGGCCCAAGCCCTACACCGCCGCAAAGTCTCAACTCGAGCGCAACCTGGAACGCGAGCGCGCCCAAGCCGCCGCGAACGCAGGCCTGTCGCCGCAAGAACGCGCGCAACGCGCTGAGGGAACCTCGTGAATACGCACAACTCGACACTCGCGGGACAGCACGCGGTGGTCACCGGCGGCGGCAGCGGCATCCGCGCGGCGGTCGCGGAGGCGCTTCTGCGTGCCGGCGCACGCGTTACGCTGATGGGCCGCAATGCGGAGCGGCTCGACGCGCAGCGGGAAAAATGCCGTTCTCTCGGCGACGTGGCCTGCATCGCCGTCGACGTCACGCAGGAAAGCGCCGTCGCGAATGCGTTCAGCCAGGCCGGTGCGGTCGACATCCTCATCAACAACGCGGGCCAGGCGCAAGCCGCGCCGTTCACGCATACCGACATGGCGCTCTGGCAGCGCATGCTGGACGTGAACCTCACCGGCGTGTTTCTCGGCACGCGCGCGGTATTGCCCGGCATGCTCCAACGCGGCCACGGCCGCATCGTCAATGTGGCGAGCACGGCAGGCCAGATCGGCTATGCGTACGTCGCCGCTTACTGCGCGGCGAAACACGGCGTGATCGGTCTGACCCGTTCTCTCGCCCTGGAAGTCGCGACGAAAGGCGTGACGGTCAACGCCGTGTGCCCCGGCTACACGGAAACGGAACTGCTGCACGCATCGCTTGAACAGATCACCAGCAAGACCTCGCGTACCGAACAGCAGGCGCGCGAAACTTTGCTTCGCTCGAATCCGCAACATCGCTTCGTGAGTCCGGAGCAAGTCGCCAACGCAGTGCTCTGGCTCTGCCAACCCGGCTCGGACGCGATCACGGGGCAATCCATTTCCATCTCTGGTGGAGAAGTGATGTGACCAAGACCTTGAACATCAAGAAGCCCGCGGCGGCGGCTGACACGAAGCCGGCGCGCAAGGGCGTCGCCAAACCCGCGGAGAACGTCGTGGACCTCGAAATGAGCACCGGCGCGGATAGTCATATGGGCTTGCGTCTGTGGCTGCGCATGCTGACCACGACCAACCTCGTGCAAGCCGAACTGCGCAAGCGCCTGCGCAACGAATTCGACACTACGTTGCCGCGTTTCGATCTGATGGCGCAGCTGGAGCGCTACCCGGAAGGTCTGAAGATGACCGAGTTGTCGCGCCGCATGATGGTGACGGGCGGCAACGTCACCGGCATTACGGATCAGCTCGAAAAAGAAGGATTGGTGTCACGCGACAACGATCCGAACGATCGCCGTTCGATCAGCGTGTGCCTGACGCCTGCCGGGCGCAAGGCGTTCGACAAGATGGCGATCGCGCACGAGCAATGGGTGGTCGAGATGTTCGGTGGATTGAGTCTCGATGAGAAATCGCGCACCCATCAGCGGCTCGGCAAGCTCAAGCAGCACCTGCTCGACAGTTTGAAAGACTGAGGACACAAAACATGACACGATCCAACGCCGACGCGCTGCTGGCCGGCAACCGCCTGACGCTCGCCAATTACGAAGCGCGGCACTTCGGCTGGTCGGTCGCCGACAAGGTCGCGACGATCACGCTGAACCGCCCCGAGCGCAAAAACCCGCTGACCTTCGAATCGTACGCGGAGTTGCGCGATCTGTTCCGGCAGTTGACCTATGCCACCGACGTCAAAGCCGTCGTGATCCACGGCGCTGGCGAAAACTTCTGTTCCGGCGGCGACGTGCACGACATCATCGCGCCGCTGATCGATCTGCCCATGCCGGAACTGCTGATGTTCACGCGCATGACCGGCGATCTCGTCAAAGCCATGCGCCATTGCCCGCAGCCGATCATCGCAGCCGTCGACGGCGTGTGCGCCGGAGCCGGCGCGATTCTCGCCATGTCCTCCGACATGCGCCTCGCCACGGCGCGCAGCAAGCTCGCGTTCCTGTTCTCGCGTGTCGGCCTGGCAGGCTGCGATATGGGCGCGTGCGCGATCCTGCCGCGCATCATCGGCCAGGGGCGCGCCGCCGAGTTGCTCTTCACCGGGCGTTCGGCAAGCGGTGACGAAGGCTACGCATGGGGTTTCTATAACCGCTTGTGCGAACCCTCCGCGCTGCTCGAAGACGCGCAAAAGCTCGCCGCCGATCTCGTCGCCGGTCCGACGTTCGCGCACGGCATCACCAAGAAGATGCTGCATCAGGAATGGAGCATGAGCATCGACGAAGCGATCGAATCCGAAGCGCAAGCTCAGGCGATCTGCATGAGCACACGCGACTTCGAACGCGCGTACAACGCGTTTGCCGCGAAGTCGCGTCCGGTGTTCGAGGGAGACTGAGGTGAGCGCCAATTCCCAACTGGATTTGCATAGCGCGCTGGCCTGGCCGTTTTTTGAGCCGCGTCATCGTGAACTGGCCGCTGGTATCGAAGCCTGGTGCCAGGCGAACCTCTCGCACGAAGACCATCAAGACGTCGACGCAACCTGCAAGCATCTGGTGCGCGAACTCGGCGCCGCAGGCTGGCTGAAATACGGCGTGGGCGGCGAGGCATACGGCGGCCACGGCGACACCATCGACACGCGCGCCGTCTGCCTGCTGCGCGAAACGCTGGCCAAGCACTCAGGCCTCGCGGACTTCGCGCTGGCGATGCAAGGACTGGGCTCGGGCGCGATCTCTCTCGCCGGCACGCATGAGCAAAAGACGCGCTATCTGCCGCGCGTGGCGAACGGCACGGCCCTCGCCGCGTTCGCACTGTCGGAGCCGGATGCGGGATCGGACGTAGCCGCCATGGCGCTTACCGCCCGCGAAGACGGCGACGCCTACGTGCTCGACGGCGACAAGACGTGGATCTCCAACGGCGGCATCGCCGATTTCTACGTGGTGTTCGCTCGAACCGGCGAAGCGCCTGGTGCACGCGGCATCAGCGCCTTCATCGTCGACGCCAACACGCCGGGACTCGAGATCGCGGAGCGCATCGACGTGATCGCGCCGCATCCGCTCGCGCGCCTGCATTTTGCGGGCGCACGCGTGCCGCGCAGCCAGATGCTCGGCGCACCCGGCGAGGGATTCAAGATCGCCATGCGCACGCTGGATATTTTCCGCACGTCGGTGGCCGCCGCGTCGCTCGGTTTCGCGCGTCACGCAATGGCCGAGGGTCTCTCGCGCGCCGCATCGCGCAAGATGTTCGGGCAGACGCTCGGCGATTTTCAGCTGACGCAGGCCAAACTCGCACAGATGGCATTGACCATCGACAGTAGCGCCCTGCTGGTCTATCGCGCCGCCTGGTTGCGCGATCAGGGCGAAAGCGTGACACGTGAAGCCGCCATGGCGAAGTGGCACGCGAGCGAAGGCGCGCAACAGGTGATCGACGCCGCGGTGCAACTGTATGGCGGGATGGGCGTGCAAAGCGGTACGGCCGTCGAAATGCTGTACCGCGAAATTCGCGCCCTGCGCATTTACGAAGGCGCGACCGAGGTGCAGCAATTGATCGTCGGGCGCGATTTGCTGAAGGCACATGCTGCCGCATCGGCTGAAGGCAGCGCCAAATGAACGCGACCTTCGAACGGCCAGTGCGGATCCGCTTCTCGCACTGCGATCCGGCCGGCATCGTGTACTTCCCGCAATATCTGGTGATGACCAACGCGCTGGTCGAAGACTGGTTCAACGAAGGCCTGAACGTCGACTACGCGCACATGATTGGGCAACGCCGCATCGGGTTGCCGATCGTCAAACTCGACTGTGACTTTTCGCGGCCGAGCCAGATGGGCGAAACGATTACGCTGACGCTCAACGTGACAGCGATCGGGCGGCGTTCGATCAGCATCGAGATTGTCGGCCATTGCAACGGCGAGACCCGTTTCCGCTCGAAACAGGTGCTCGTGACGATCTCGATTGAAAGCGGAACCTCCATCGATATTCCCGCCGACATCGCAAGCGCGCTCGCGATGTACGCCCCACAGCCCGACATCATTGAGGCACAACGCTCATGAAAACAGCTCTTCTTCCCGCCGGCTGGGTCAAGCCGCGTGGCTATGCGAACGGTGTCGCGGCGACCGGTACGCAGGTGTTCATTGCCGGCCAGATCGGCTGGGACGAGCAGGCGCGTTTCCAGACCACCGACTTCGCCGAACAGGCCGTCCAGGCACTCAAGAACATCGTCGCCGTGCTGCACGAAGCTGGCGGCAAGCCCGAGCATCTGGTGCGGATGACGTGGTATGTCACCGACAAACGCGAATACCTGGCTTCGTTGAAGGATATCGGTCGCGCGTTTCGCGAGTTGATCGGCGACTACGACATCGCGATGAGCGCGGTGCAGGTCGTCGCGCTGATGGAAGACGAAGCGAAGGTCGAAATCGAGGCGACCGCCGTCGTCCCGCAGTAAGTCAGCCGAAGAAAGCAACCCGCACACAAAGCCAACCGAAGCGCAATCAGCCGGCACAAAACTCCGGGAGACCATGATGGAACCGTCAGCCCACGTCGATACCTTCGCGCGCGACAATCTTCCGCCGCAGGATCAATGGCCCGTCTTTCTGCTCGATAACCCCGACGTTGCCTACCCGGCGCGGATGAACTGCGCGACGGAGCTGCTCGACCGAACCATCGAAGCGGGCCATCGCGATCATCCAGCGATCTGGTCCGATGTGGACGGCACGCCGCGTGCCACCACTTACGGCGAACTGCTGGCGCTCGTGAATCGCAGCGCGCACGTGCTGGTCGACGAAATGGGACTGCAGCCCGGCAACCGAGTGCTGCTGCGCGGACCCAACACGCTGCAGATGGCCGTCACCGCCCTCGCCGCGTTGAAGGCCGGGCTCGTCGTGGTGCCGACCATGCCGCTGCTGCGCGCCAAGGAACTGAAGCAGATCATCCAGAAGGCGCAGGTTAGCGCGGCGTTATGCGACGCGCGCCTCGCCGAAGAACTGGCGCGCTGCACCGATCCGCAAGACGAGTTCCACTGCGCGGGTCTGAAGCAAACGCGCTTCTTCCACGACGACGCGGCGGATTCACTCGATACGCTCGCCATCAACAAACCCGGTCATTTCACCGCCTGCGACACTGCCGCCGACGACGTCTGCCTGATCGCCTTCACCGGCGGCACGACCGGCGCGCCGAAAGGCTGCATGCATTTCCATCGCGACGTCGTAGCCATGTGCGATCTGTTCCCGCGTCATGTGCTCAAACCCACGTCGAGCGATATTTTCTGCGGCACGCCGCCGCTCGCGTTCACATTCGGGCTGGGCGGCCTATTGTGTTTTCCGCTGCGGGTGGGCGCGTCCACGGTGCTGATCGAGAAGCTCACGCCGGAGACGTTGCTGCAGACCGTAGAGCGTTTTCATGCGACCGTTATGTTCACCGCGCCGACGTTCTACCGGCAAATGGCGCCCCTCGTTGCGCACCACGACGTTTCGAGCCTGAAGAAAACAGTGTCGGCCGGTGAAGCGTTGCCGGATTCCACGCGCCGCCTCTGGCACGACGCGACCGGCATCGACATGATCGACGGCATTGGCGGCACCGAGCTGATTCACATTTTCGTGGCCGCACAAGGCGATGAGATTCGCCCGCACGCAATTGGCCGCGCGGTGCCAGGTTATATCGTGCAAGCCGTGGATGACGACATGCAGCCGGTCCCGCCCGGCACGATCGGCAAGCTCGCGGTGCGCGGCCCGACCGGCTGCCGCTATCTCGCCGACGACCGGCAAAAGAAGTTCGTGCGCGACGGCTGGAATCTGCCGGGCGACTCCGTCTATCTCGACGAGGACGGCTACGTGTTCTATCAGGCGCGCGCCGACGACATGATCGTTTCCGCCGGCTACAACATCTCCGGACCCGAAGTGGAGAGCGTGCTGCTGCAGCACGAAGCGGTGTCCGAATGCGGCGTGATCGGCGTGCCGGATGAAACCCGCGGGCAGATCGTCAAGGCGTTCGTGGTGGTCAATGCCGGTTTCAAACGGGACGACAACCTGGTCGCGCAACTGCAGGACTACGTGAAGAACAGTGTCGCGCCGTACAAATATCCGCGCGTGATCGTTTTCGTCGATGCCCTGCCGCGAACCGAAACCGGCAAGCTCAAACGCTTCGAGTTGCGCAACCTGGCTTAGAGTCCCGCCTCGGCACAACAACCTTATGATGTGACACTTCACTGGCCACCGTCCCTCGACCCATGCTGACTGTCCATCATCTGAACAATTCCCGCTCGCAGCGCGTGTTGTGGCTGCTCGAAGAACTCGGTGTGCCGTACGAGATCAAGCGTTACCAGCGCGATCCGAAAACGATGCTGGCGCCGCCCGAACTCCGCGCAGTGCATCCGCTCGGCAAGTCGCCCGTCATTACCGATGACGGCCAGACTATCGCCGAGTCGGGGGCCATCATCGAGTATCTGATCGACAAATACGGACAGGGCCGGTTTGCTCCGGCGCCAGGCACGCCTGAGCGGCTGCGCTACACCTACTGGCTGCACTATGCGGAAGGCTCGGCCATGCCACCGCTGCTGCTCAAACTGGTGGCGCTGCGCATTGCCGGCGCGCCCATGCCGTTCTTCGCCAAACCGATCGCGCGCAAAATCGCGGGTACGCTGCAATCGAGTTTTATCGACCCGCAGCTGAAATTGCATCTCGGCTATATCGACAAGGAACTGAGCGCGACCGGCTGGTTCGTCGGCAACGACTTTACCGCCGCCGACGTGCAAATGAGCTTCCCGCTCGAAGCCGCCACCGCGCGCGGCGGCATGGAAGGCCAGATTCCCGCCATCACCGCCTTTCTGAAGCGCATTCACGCGCGGCCGGCTTATCAGCGTGCGCTGGAGCGCGGCGGCAAGTACGAGATCATCGGCGAACATTGACGCGCGCCCGCCCAGGATCTCGTAGTTGTGACCCAAAAGTCGCGGGTGCTAGACTCGATATTCCATTGCCATCAACGCGCTGCCGACCTTCACGTCGCGCCGGGCGGCTGCACGTGCGGCATCCGCTTGATCACGCTTGAGAGCGATTGAACCCGGTCGAATCGGGTCAATCGCGGCAAAGGAGTCCCGCATGACCCATTCCATTCACGGCAAGCAACGCTGGCTGGCGCTGATCGTGCTATGCCTCGGTGTGCTCATGATCGTGCTCGATACCACGATCGTGAACGTGGCGCTGCCGTCTATCGCTGCGGATCTCGGCTTTAGCGAGACGTCGCTGGTCTGGGTGGTCAACGCGTACATGCTCACGTTCGGCGGCTGCCTGCTGCTCGGCGGCCGGCTCGGCGACCTGTACGGGCACCGCAAGTTGTTTCTCTTCGGTATCACCCTGTTCACACTGGCATCGCTTGCGTGCGGCATGGCGAACACGCAAATCCTGCTGATCTGCGCGCGCGCCGTGCAAGGGTTGGGAGGGGCCATTGTTTCCGCGGTGTCGCTGTCGCTCATCATGAATCTGTTCACCGAACCCGGCGAGCGTGCGAAAGCCATGGGTGTGTATGGGTTTGTGTGCGCGGGCGGCGGCAGCATCGGCGTGTTGCTCGGCGGCCTGCTGACCAATCTGCTTAGCTGGCATTGGATCTTTCTCGTCAATCTGCCTATTGGCATTGCCGTGTACGCACTCTGCGTCGCGTTGTTGCCTTCCGCGCGCGGTCATGCGCATGGCGAGCGGCTCGATGTGGCGGGTGCGGTATCCGTCACCGCCTCGCTGATGTTGGCCGTCTATGCGGTGGTGAACGGCAACGAAGCGGGCTGGACCTCCGTGCAAACGCTTGGCCTGATTTTCGCGGCTCTGGTGCTGTTGGCCGCGTTCCTGATGATCGAATCGCGCGTGCAGCATCCGTTGATGCCGCTCGGCTTGTTCCGCTTGCGCAATGTTGCGACGGCGAACGTAGTCGGCGTGCTGTGGGCGGCGGCCATGTTCGCGTGGTTCTTTATCTCCGCGCTGTATCTGCAGCGTGTGCTCGGCTACCGGCCGTTGCAGGTCGGGCTTGCGTTCCTGCCCGCCAATCTGATCATGGGGTTCTTTTCTCTGGGTCTGTCGGCGCGCGTGGTGATGCGCTTTGGCCTGCGTGTTCCGCTCGCTGCTGGGCTGCTGTTCGCGGCGTGTGGGCTCGCGTTGTTCGCGCGTGCTCCGGTGGGCGGCAGCTTTGTCGTCGACGTGATGCCAGGGATGATTCTGCTGGGCTTCGGTGCAGGTATTGCGTTCAATCCCCTGCTGCTGGCTGCCATGAGCGATGTCGATCCGAGCGATTCGGGACTCGCGTCGGGTATCGTCAATACGTCGTTCATGATGGGAGGCGCGCTTGGGCTTGCCGTGCTGGCGAGTCTGGCTGCCGCGCGTACTGAGGCGATGCAGGCGTCTGGGAATGCCCTGGTGGCGCTCAATAGCGGGTATCACGTCGCGTTTCTGTTTGGGGCGGTTTTCGCGGCGGCTGCGGGTGTGCTGGGTGGGTTGTTGTTGCGACCGGGGCAACCGGGTGGTGCG
Organism: Paraburkholderia ginsengiterrae; assembly: GCF_001645125.1. GTDB lineage: Bacteria > Pseudomonadota > Gammaproteobacteria > Burkholderiales > Burkholderiaceae > Paraburkholderia > Paraburkholderia ginsengiterrae. Next base: position 55,163 of record NZ_LXKA01000132.1, read on the forward strand.
GGTGAGCAAGCTCATGGCGAGGCTGTGGCGGCGGAGCGTTCTCGCGCTCCCGGTGGTGGGGCTGCGACGGAGAATTATTGAGCGAGAGACGGCGGAGGGTTCGCCGCGTACGGTTGCTTGGCGAGCGTACTTGCAAAACCGCAAGCACGATCAAATGCAGCGGATCGCCACTGGCTATGCTGGTTCCATGCTGACATGAGAGCCGATATGAACCCGGTTGGAAAAGCCCTCTGGTTTATCGAAAGCCACTTTGCCGGCGAGCTGACGCTCGACGACATCGCCAACGGCGGATGCGTGTCGCGCTTTCACCTGGCGCGTGCGTTTGAAGCCGCCACCGGATTTTCGGTCATGCGCTATGTTCGCGCGCGACGGTTGAGCGAAGCCGCACGACACCTTGCGGGCGGCGCACCTGACATTCTGGCGGTCGCCCTCGACGCTGGTTACGGCTCTCATGAGGCATTCACGCGCGCGTTTCGCGAGCAGTTCGGCGTGACGCCCGAAGCGCTGCGCGCGCGTGGTCATCTCGACAACCTTGCCATCGTGGAGCCAATCAGAATGAACGACACCCCTCTCATCCATCTTGAACCGCCTCGTTTTGAGGACGGCAAGCCGTTTCTTGTCGCGGGACTCAGCGAGCGCTATACGAGCGAAACTTCCGCCGCGATTCCCTCGCAATGGCAGCGCTTTGGGCCTTACTTCGGCAATGTGCCGGGTCAGGTCGGCAATCTGGCGTATGGCATTTGCTATAACGCCGACGACGCCGGCAATGTCGACTATATGTGCGGTGTCGAGGTTAGCGACTTTTCTGCTTTGCCTGCTGAGTTGAGCCGGTTGCGGATTTCTCCGCAGCGGTATGCGGTGTTTAGCCATCGCGAGCATGTGTCGACGGTGCGGCACACGTGGAATGCGATCTGGAATCAATGGTTGCCGACGTCGGGCCATGCTCCCGCAGACGCGCCGAATTTCGAGCGGTATGACGAGAAGTTTGATCCTGTTAGCGGGATGGGTGGGCTTGAGATCTGGTTGCCGCTGAAGGGGTGATTTGGGTGTCCCGCCAGTTCGCCAGCTCCTTCCCTCGGCGGCGCACGTAGATCGCGCGTCGCCGGGGAATGTCTATTAAGTTCCGAGCCATATTATTTAATGCTATGTGAGGCCGCGAGGGGTTTGGGCGCTCGTCCTTGCCACTCGCCCTTGTGCTGGTTACTTAGTGCGGCGCGGTGGCCGATTGTTGCGCGGTGTCGAGTACCAACGCGGCGGTACTTTCCGATTGCGGGCTTTTGCGCTGGGGAGCGTTTGCGGTGGCTTCTGATGCTTTCGCTCGCTGCGATGCCTCCGCCAGCAGGGTCGCCGCATGGCGTGCCGTGATGCGGCTTTGCGATACCCCCTTCGCATCGAGTGCGATAACCTGGTATAGCTCACGATCGCATTCGAGGTCCCGCTGATACTGTTCCATCGTGTCCACCAGCAATTCAAGAAGTGTCTGTCGACGCCGTCTTTCGTCGCTTGTTATGGGAGGATTCCTACATATTGAGGACGCAAATGTGATCAAAGTATCCAGTTGCCCCACCTGCCGGTCGCATAAATCGAATGCCGACAGGGCAAGCTTTTCGTACTGAAGCGCGTCGACTGGCGGACGTGATGCAGGCTGGTTTTTGATGGACTTGCTCATGGTGCGATCTCCCTGTTGCTTACATGGATCGCCCGACACTCGCTTGGGAAGGGGGTGAGCGGGCACGAAGTAGGGTTGACAGACCGGTGTTCTAACGAGCCGGCGAGCCTTGCGGCTCCCCCACCACGGCCCGCCCATTGGAATATAGACGTGCAGAGGTAGACGCACACCCGCCTGGGCGGGTGTGCGGTTAGAACAATCAGGCTGTCAAACCTGGTCGCTGGATGTTCCCCGACGACCCGGTAATTATAAATCAGGCGAACCCGGTTGCCTTCAACCGTATAGGTCAAAAATGTTTGATTTGGCCGAACGGATAAGGGGGATTAGGACGAGGACCGGGGTTGACCCGTTCCAGCGGATAGTCTCCCTGCAATTGCGATATCCGCTTGCGAGGCACAACGGCCATCGAGCTTTCCGCATAACGGACGTTCGATCTATCATCGCAGTCACATTCGAACTTCACGCCTCCGATGAACCCGACAAGCCCTTCCTTGCAGCCTTCCGCTCTGCGCGCCACCATGGGTTATTTTCTCTCGGTAGCCGCGGCTATTCACACGCGTTGAATGTCGGAAACTCTCGCTACCCGGTTCGGCGTGAACCAGCCGTTCGTTTTTTGCAGGAGCCAGTACATCAACGCGAAGGGCAGCATGCCTTTCAGCGCGACGAGGAACATCCAGTCGAACGTCGTTACCGCTGCCGAGGACTGCGCATGTGGTACCCCGGTGAAGAACAGCAATTCCAACGCCACACAGATATTCAGCATCGAGTGCGCGCCGACCGCTAGTTCCAACCGTTGATCGCGAAGGCTCAAGGCCGAGAACCAAAACGAGGAAGCGAATAGCAGCGCTTTCATGTGAAAACTATATTGTGTGTGGTAGGCAGCAAACGCAAGGGCAACAATTGCCACGATGACGAAGCGGATGCGTACGTATTGCCGAAGCGTCTGCGTCAACCATCCACGGAAGAACAGTTCTTCTGCAAACGCGAGGAACGGAATGGCGAGGATCGCAGAAGCCGCGGCGAAAATCTCCCCACCATTGGGCACTCGAAATTGCCCAAAGGGATTCATCCACTCGTCATATCGCATCGACGCGTACAGCGTCATGGCAATGATTGCGAGTACGTTGACGGGCAGAAATAGCGCCGCGCCGAACAGACAGCGCCGAACACTGAACGTCAAGTCGGCAGAAATCAGCGAACGGAAAGGACGTCGCAACGCCGTCTTGCATGCGATCCAAAAACCAACCACGCAAAGGGGACTACCCAATCCGGTAATCAAGCCCGCCGCCGAAGCAGCGTTGAAATGATCGATGTAAGCCGACCATCCCGCAAAAAGCAGCACGCCAAACGTACTTACAATGTTGACACATACGAGAATCAGGATCGTCAATGCAGTAGCCCGCCAATCGGTCCGGCCCAACTTGGCAAAATCGATGAACGAATAATCAGTTTTTGATTCCATTAGCGAATCTCTTCTTAAGCAGCGTTTGCATAATCTGCCAGACGTTCATCAGTGGGCGTGAACCAGCCGTTCGTTTTTTGCGAAAAAAGATAAATCAACACGAAGGGCAGCACGTCTTTTATCACCACGAACACGAACGCGTCGATTATCAGGGAAGGGTGAGCGATAAGGCGGGCTAACTCAGACAAACATACAGCGGCACGCGGCGACGCGGCGGCGATCTTCTGCCCATTTGCTAGCCGGCCTTCGCGAGCTGATACCACGCGCTCAACGTATATGCCCCAAACAAGCGTTTGGTATGCATAGGCGTCCAGTATTCGAATGATCTGATTTACCTTGGCGCGAGCTTTCGGATCTGTTGGCTGCAGCATGCATCTGGGGAAAGCGTCGTCAATGTAGCGAACAATCGCGCCTGTCTCGTAACGATGGAAATCGCCATGCTCGAAAGTCGGAATTCGGCCAAATGGGTGACGAGTCAGACGCTCATGCGGAACGCCTGTGTCCGCGAATACATCAACCTCGACCAACCCATATTTGACCTGTTTCTCTGCCAGCGCAAGCCGCACGATGCGCACATAGACGCTCCATGCCGCTCCGTAAAGGGTCACCGCTTCGTCTGTTGCCACAGAATTTATCCCCTGCGCGCATGGGAGACGCGGATAGTGTAGTTTAACGAAGCCTCCGACCTCCAATTCGGCTCGGCTAATCGGCAGCAGACAGGCAAATCGTCAGCGATCCTTGTGTCAGGGTTGGGTGTCCCTTCCTGGCCGACAATGGCCTGCGCGAGCGCTGGCTGGCAGCCTGAGCCCGAGCGTCAGACCAATGCTCAGATGAAAGCGGCGCGACTCACCACTTTTTTTAGCGCCATCTATTGTCCTATTGCAGCAACGATTCGTTGTCGGCGGATGACTTTTTCGCGGCGCGGTAAAAAAACACAATGCTTCCACCTGCGCAATATTGCGCGCCTGAGACCCGAAGCCGCCATGACCAATATCCTGCAACTCTTGCGCGACATTGTGCGCCCAAGACCCGAAAAAACCGCAGTGACCACGATCCTGCAAATCAATTCCGCAGCCCGCTCGCAAGGCGCCCAGTCGACGCTGCTCGCCAACGAATTGACCGACAAGCTGCGCCGATCGAAGCCCAACGCGAAGGTTGTCACGCGCAACCTCCAGGCCGAGCCGCTGCCGCACCTCGACGACGCCGTGCTCGGCGCGTTCTTCACGCCGGCCGAGCAGCGCACGTCGGAACAGCAGGCCATCGCAGCACGCAGCGAAGCCCTGATCGCAGAACTGCAGGCCGCGGACGTTATCGTGATCGGCGCACCGATGTACAACTTCGGTGTCTCGTCGCAACTCAAGACCTACTTCGACTGGATCGCGCGTGCGGGCGTCACCTTCCAGTACACCGAGAACGGCCCCGAAGGCCTCGTGAAGGGCAAGAAGGTGTTCGTGGTCTCGGCGCGCGGCGGCATGTATCAAGGCACCCCGAATGACACTCAGACGCCGTACCTGAGGTCGTTCCTCGGCTTCCTCGGCATGACCGACGTGAGCTTCATCTACGCCGAAGGCCTGAACATGGGCCCGGATGCAGTGAGCACCGCGCTCGCGAGCGCACGCGAGGTGATCGCCGCCGCCGCGTAAGTCCACTTCGGCGCTCCGCACCAGGCGCCACAATCCCCATGCAGCAAGTCCCGCCCCCCGGTTGGCCGCACACGACACCGGGGGCCTGGCGTTTGTGTGCAGCAAAAGCCTACTGAGGCCTCGCCTCACGTCGACACTACGCTCGCCTTGAGCACCAGTCGATGTTGAAGGTCCTGGACTCGCGCTCGCACCCAACGGGCGCGGATCTCGGTCAATGTGATCAGCCGGTTCGGCAACGTGATCAAAGAGACCGGTGATTGTGAACGCCGATCCGGTAGCTCCACGAGAGACAGTTGCCGACCCTAACCGGACGGACACGGTTTCCGAAAGCAGCCACTTATGGCTTGAATTTCCTTGATGAATTGCTTCCGGCTCCGCACTTCTACATCGGATTCCACTCTTCGTCTTCCAAGGTTCGGCTAGCCGAACCATATGAAATCAGGCCATCCGCTCGCACAGTAAGAACGTTGCCCGAATCCCGTTCATAGAGAAGCCATTGCTCATCTGACGGATCATCGCCATACGGCCACGTTTTCAACTCACCGTCCAAGTCGAAAGCGAACACCCATGAACCGGGCGTCGTGTCCCGCACGACAGACAGTATCTTTTGGCCGTCGAGTCGCTGCGTTGCAAACGTAATATCGTCGGCCGGTGATTCGCTGTGGGCGACCTCTTTGCCGCTCAGCACAATCGACCAATTGCAGCAATAGATCCACAAGTGCCAGCTACCAGTCACCGTCACCTGTCTGCGGCCATGAAGTTCCCGGACCTGTTCGGACGCATCGGGCGAAGCGAGTCGCGGCTCCCTTATCCGAAGCGCGGGCTGTCCAAACTCCAGCGTAAGAAAGCTCCCCCACCCCTTCTTCACAGACCAGGCGGGATGTCCGTATACCGGAGACCAGATTCGATTGAAGTCCGCGAGATCCAATTCTTACCCCTTTTTGTCACCCGGATCGATCCGTCGGCTTCACCGTAGAGCAGGTCCGACGGCTCAGAGGCAAAGAGCCGTTTTCATTTTCTTTTCGAGCTTGCAACTGTTGGTCGAAGCGACGATTGTCGATGATCTTGACACATGTGACGAATGACGGAAAGTGGCCGACCTCGGAAATTCGACGCTCGCAGATGAGCGGCCGTCACTGCGCTAGCCGTCAACTTCCGACGTCGACCCTTCTCTGCCGCTCGACGCTCGGCCGTCTCAATGTCTCTTACCAAAGCTCAAACGCCCGTCGAATGACCACGCGCCGACGATTACGAACTGCTGCACTTGGCCGTCTATCGTCGCAGACTACCGTGTTCCGTTAAATACTGATGCAGCGCGCAAAGCGGTCGTATAAAGACTTGCTTCGAACGTCACGACCTTTGACGATGTAGATCACAAACTAGGCTGCGTTCGTCGATCTCGACTTCCATCCGACTAGCCAAGGTCTCGGCAGCGCACCCCGCGCTCACTGCCTGTTAGTCCTCGCTGCACTTTGACGACCCTCCGCTCCCAAACCACCCAGAAGGCAGCATCCCGGCCAGAACGACCAACACCGCGTTCAAGACCTTCTGGATCGCATTGCCGAATCCAGCCCCCGGCCCACGCCACGAAACAGCGGACACGCAAGTGTCGATGTGGCCCAGGCATCCGGCTCGCAAAGAGCTGAATTGCGGGGTGAGTCCTGTGTTTTTCGAAGCTTCGCTTCGCCGGGTAGAGGCCTAAGCTTTGGTTCAACGTTCTGCACCGAAACAACGAGAAAACAGCGATGTCCACACGACTTCACCGGGTGTGTCGCACGGTCGGCCTTGCCCTTGCCGCCGTGACATTGGTCATGCCTGGCACGGTGCTAGCCAGACATCCCACCCCGCTCACCTCGTTATCCGCCGACGATCAAATTTTCATCAAGTTGCATGACGCTGCCCGCGACAACGATCCCGCGCGTGCCGCGCAACTGGCGAGCCTGATCCCGAATTATCCGGCGCCGGCTTATCTCAGCTATTTCCAGATCAAGCCGCGTCTGTTCAACGGCGCGGGGCATGCGAATCTCGACGCGCCGGACGCACCGGTGCTGTCGTTTCTGCAACGCTATGACGGACAGGCGATTGCCGACCGTCTACGCAACGACTACCTGCGCGTGCTGGGGGCGCGCCACGACTGGCACGATTTCGATTTGCAATATTCACAGTTCGTCCTGGACGACGACACGCAGGTGAAGTGCTATGCGCTCGAGTCGCGCGCCGCGCGGGGTGAGAACGTGGCCGACGCGGCGCGCGCGCTGCTCGTCGAGCCGAAGTGGTACGGCGACGGCTGCGTCGATCTGATCACCGCGCTCGACCGTAACCAGCAGTTCACTTCGGAGGATGTCTGGCAGCAGATTCGCCAGGCCTACGAACAGGGTGCGACGACGACGGGCGGCAGACTGGTCGATGCGCTGGGCGCGGCGCGCCCGGATCCGCTGCTCCTCGATCAGGCGACGAACCAGCCGCGTCTGCTGCTCTCGAAAGGCGTCCAGATGGATGCGGCGTCCCATCAACTCGCGCTGCTCGCCATCACACAGTTGGCGGTCGGCGATCCGGAGGCCGCCCAGGCCACCTTCACCGTAATCGCACCGTCGCTCACCCTGGCAGAACGGGCTATCGGTTGGGGCACAATAGCCTATCAGGCGGTGATCAGGCAGCTACCGGGCGCGGTGAACTGGTACCGGCTGTCGGCGAACGCGCCCCTGTCGAGTCAGGCCTACGAGTGGCGCACGCGCAGCGCGCTGCTGACCGGGGATTGGACAATGGTGCGCTGGTCGATCGAGCAGATGCCGGCCGCGCTGCGCGCACAGCCAGCATGGGTCTACTGGTACGCGCGCGCCTTGAAGCAGAGCGGCGAGGTGGCGGCAGCCGACCAGGAATTCGGAAAGATCGCGGGAACCTACACCTTCTATGGCCAGTTGGCCTCCGAAGCGCTCGGGCAGCAGATCGTAATTCCGCCACAGACAAAAGTGACCGACGAGGAAGTTGAGAGGGCCGGCCAGACACCGGGCTTCGAGCTGGCAAAACGTTTTTATGCGCTGCACCTGCGCACGGAAGGCAACCGTGAGTGGAACTGGCAGCTGCGCGGCATGACTGACCGACAACTGCTCGCAGTCGCCGAGTACGCGCGTCGCATCGAGCTTTATGACCGGGCTGTGAGCACTGCCGACAGGACGCAAACGGAACATGATTTTTCGCTGCGCTACCTGGCGCCATTCCGCACGATTGTCGAGCGCGATACGCGGTCCACCGGGTTCGACGTCGGGTGGGCGTATGGCCTCATTCGCCAGGAGTCGCGCTTCATAATCAATGCGCGCTCGGAGGTTGGCGCGGGCGGCCTGATGCAGGTGATGCCGAACACCGCTGAGATGGTCGCGAGGAAGATCGGGCTCGGTACGATCTCGCGGGCTAAGATGAACGACATTGACACGAACATCCTGCTTGGCACGTACTATCTATCGATGATTTACAACCAGCTTGACCGTTCTGCTGTGCTCGCGACCGCCGGCTACAACGCCGGCCCTGGGCGCCCGCGTAAGTGGCAGGCCAACCTGCCGCGACCGGTGGAAGGCGCGATTTTCGCGGAGACAATTCCGTTTAACGAAACCCGCGACTACGTCAAGAATGTATTGTCGAACACGGTTTACTACGCGGCGCTGTTTGATGGCCACCCGCAATCGCTGACGGAGCGGCTTGGCCAAATCGAGCCCCGATGATATCGCCCGCAACGCTGATCCACGGACCGCTCGGGTGCAGTAAGTGCGGCTACATACGCGCCACTGTATAACGATCCTTCTATCTCTGGATGACCTCTCGACACGGAACCGAGAAGGTGAAGCTGAATTTCTCCAGCCGCGATTTAGCGACACGGCACACATACTGAAATCATGCATGTATGTCATGTCAACGTTCGTCGCCCGAAAGCTGACATGTACCGTGAGGCGAACGACTTTTACCCGAAACCCGTGTCGATGCCAAAGTCCGTCGACGCTTCAGACATTCAGCAGGACGAGCGAGCATTGCGCGATCCAGCTCATATGCGTGTCCGAGGTCACTGCGAAAGACGAGTGTTTCAACATCAAGAATGTCACGCCCGACGCTTGCGAATATGTTGGCCGGTACCGCCCGTACCGAGTCCGGCCTTCTCGCGTACAAACCCCATTCACGAAACCAACCGTGCATCTTGCGCAATCAGCCGCAGCACAGGCTCTAACGTCGACTGCCAGTCGGGTAGCACGACACCTGGAATCGCACGCAGCTTCGTCGTGTCGAGCATCGAGTTGGCAGGACGCTTAGCCAAAACAGGGTACTCGGAAGTCGAGATCGGCACGACGCGCAGCTCATCGGCACGCAGCTTCACGCCGAGCGCGGTGAGCCGGCGTACCACGTGCTGCGCATAGCCGTGCCACGTAGTCTCGCCCTGCGGGCTGACGTGATACACCCCCGCGTGACGGTCGACAAAATCGCGGTCGAATTGTGCCGAGCGGATCATGAAAGCCGCAAGGTCCGCGAGCAGCCAAGCCGGTGTGGGGGCACCTTTCTGATCGGCCACGATGCGGATCTCCTCGCGTTCGCGTGCCAATCGAAGCACCGTCTTCGCGAAGTTGCTGCCATATGCGCCGACTACCCAACTGGTACGGAAGATGAAGTGGGCAGCGCCACTTGCGGCGATCCCTTCTTCGCCGGCGTACTTCGTCGCACCGTAAACGGACTCTGGCGCGCAAGCGTCGGTTTCCTTGTACGGCGCGAGCGATCTGCCATCGAAGACATAGTCGGTGGAGTAATGGAGCAGCGTCGCACCGCATGCAAGCGCCGCTTCGGCCATCATCTGCGGTGCGACAGCGTTCACGAGCCGGCAGGTCTCTCTGTCCGACTCAGCCTTGTCCACAGCGGTATATGCTGCTGCGTTAACGATGAAGTCCGGGCACTCCTGCGCGATCAGGTTGCGGATTTTCTGACCGTCCGTCATATCGAGCGCATCGCGGCCGACGGCGATGACCTGCCCCACCGTTTGCAAACTGCGCGACAGTTCGAAGCCGAGCTGACCGTCCTTGCCCGTTACGAGGATGCGGGGTACCTTCCGCGTTACCTTTGTGTCTGGCGTGCCCATCAGAGCATGATGGTGTTTCGTTTCACCATGCCGTGGCAGAAAGGTAAGCGGCTTGCTTTGCACGCTCGAGCTCTCTCGACCAAGCTCGCGGTCAAGCGTCTCCTCAAAGCATGCAACGGGAGTGGGCAATGTAGTGTTCATATTTCGGACAAGGGGCTCCCCACTCAAGCTGCTGAGCGTCTGCAATGTATCAAAGATAAGCATGCAGTCTTGATATGGCAGTCTGAAAATTCGAGGGGTGGAGTTCGTCTAGCCGACTACCTCGAACGACCAGCGCGCAGTGTAGTCCTGCAATTTTCGCGGCGAGTGCTAGCGGCGATTTGCGCCAATGTTTTGACTGAAGAAGGTCAAACGAAGAAAGAAGGCTACGCCTGCGTGGCCTTCATCAATCCCCACGACACCGCGCTCGAGACATTCACGTGTCGATGCAATGACCTGAAACCCAGCACCGCGATTGACTCGCAAGGTCAGGTCAGCAGTGGCAAACCAGCTTGGGGAGTCCTTTTTCATGTCGTGTTCGGTCAAGAACGGGACCCCATCCGCCGCTTGACTCGCTTGCCTGCTTTGAACGACTAAACTCAGCTCCGGTCTTTCGAGGGGAGCTTCTCTCAAGCAAACCCCACCCCTCGATTTTTAGCCTGCCGCTCCCTCGGGCGGCAGGTTCTTTTTCGTCGATCTATTTAATACCAAGCGGTATGGATGACGCCGCAGACTACTTGCATGGAGCTTCGCGCAATTCCAGAGATACCGGCGCACAGGGAAGTCACGTGATGCTTGCAAGTTCAGGCCCACGCCGCACGTGAACCATGCGGCGCCAGCTATTCGAACATTGAGAGCAAATCGGCAATGTCCGTGTTAGGCAGCCGCTTGGCAAGCATGTCCCAGAAGATCACAGCGTGCATCGCGCATGCATCTTCGGTCGTCTTCCACTCGCGCGCACCGACGATAGAATCGGCCGTTTCGCGAGCTGCGGAAACAATTGTCTGAATGTCTTGTTTGTGCATGAACCCGTTAACGGTCGCGCGCGAAACTTTTTTAGCCCCACGCGCAATCGTTTGCCAAAATTTTTATCCACCTCTCCCCCGGCTGTGCGGTGGACGAGCTGAACATAGCGCTTCCTATGATACAAGCCTGCGCTGTGCGCAAGCACGCAGTAAACTCCTTACTTGAAAACCCGGGGCGAGTCGCACGCAAACACCTGTAGATCACAGCAGCGGGCACACGCCGGAAAAGCCACCATTCAGCGGCTGGCGCGGCTCCATAGCACTGGATAATCCGGAGGGTGCTCGACACGTTTAAAGCTTGCCGCCCGGAACGACTCCGGGTCTCCGAAGCGTGATCGCCCGATTCCGCTATGAAAGGAGAGTCGACGTACGAAGTGTCACAGTGAATGAATGTGGAAGAGCCGTGTCCGCAGACCTATCTCGTTGCCGAGTCCTCGAAATAGAGTCGAGGCCACCGGATTACGGCATAGGCGGGCAACGATACGCGTGGTATGTGTCTGCAAGCGCCCATCCTGAGTAACCGAACGTAATTCTAACTGTTGCGGTGCGCCGCACCACTTTGCGGCGGTTTTCGGAAAGCTTCTGTCTTAGAAGACCAAACTCGTGAACACCGCCTTCCGAATCACCCGAGGCACCCGCTTTCCCGGCGCCAGCGCGCGACATTCGTGACAACGTACCACGCTGCTTAGCGAACGCATCAAAGTAAGTCAACGTAACGCAAAATGAATGCCTTACGATATATTTCCCTGCGTTGCTTAAATCACCAATATTGGGCAACAATAATTCGATTCCCTATATAAGTAATAAATATATGCACTAGACATTCTGTCTCATTTTTGTATGCGATATGCACTAAGTGGGCTCGTAAATTCATTTGAATTTTGCTAATCTTACGTTCTCTTGACGCCGGGATACCGGATGCAGAGGCCGAATCACAAGCCCAGCAGGGCTGTTGGCGACCTCGCGACCCAGTGTCGTCAACGGCCAATGTGTTGGCTAATTCCGACATGAAATATTGCTAAGGGAATCAAACGTATAGCATGCTCAAATAAGAAAAATACAGGGTCTTGGAGAGAAGACTTTGCAGACCAAACATTCCGGGGAAAAATAAATGGACTTGGTAGAAACTCTGCCGCGCAGCTCGCGGCAAAGTGCCGCGCCGATACAAATGAACGCGTTGACTCGCGTTGATATTGCGCTGTTTAACGGATTCGCACTACCTACAGTCGCAGCAATCATCGAGATATTTCAGAAGGCAAACTCGCTTGTCGCGGCGCAGCGACCGGGCCGTGCCCGCTACGATGTCTCATTGCTTTCGGCTGCGGGTGGACGCATTGCCAGTTCGTCGTCAGTATTTGTCTGGACGGATGACGTGCAGTCGCATCGAGGCACGAACGAGACACACCTCTTGTTTATTGCCGGTGGTGCGGGCGTACAGCAAGCATGCCGCGACGAGCGGTTGAGCACCTGGATTCGACGCAGGCATCCGTTCAGCGAGATCGTGCACCCTATCGCGGAAGGCCAACTGCTGCTCTAGGCAGCCGGGCTACCTAGTCGCTATTACCCGCTTGTTTCAGGAGGCAACGAAGCAAACGGCCTGCAACCGGCGCGCTCGCTGACAGAAGCGCCAGGCGCCGTAATGACGGCGCTGCGCATCGTCGAAGAGGATCTCGGGGCCGATCTGGCGCAACAGGTTGCTGAGTCGATCGCGCCGCAACCCACGCCTTCGTTCTGCTCATCGGTTACGATTGGCATCACGCCGCAGGTCAGCGAGAAAATCTTGGCGTCGGCACGGTGGCTGGAAGCGAACGTCGATCGCCCCATCTCGATCGACGATGCCGCTCAGGTCGCGGCAATGAGCGAGCGCAACTTCCTGCGCCGCTTCAAGAGCGAGATCGGCATGACGCCTTCTGACTATCTGCTCCGTGCGCGTCTAAAGATGAGTTGCCGGATGCTCGTTGATTCACGTCTGCCGGTCGACAAGATCGCGCGCCGCTGCGGTATCGGCAGTGGCGGGCAGTTGTCGAAGCTGTTCAGAAAATATCTGGCGACGACACCGACGGACTATCGCGTGCGCAACCAGGTAGCACCGTAGACGGCTCGAACAGGCTCCAGTTCAACGGCACGAGCTCGCTCCATGGAGCTCGGTCGTCATGCCTGATAGCGGCATCGAACAGGCAATGCCAGACATGTTCAACATCGATGCGGGCGGTAACGAAGCCGCATTCATTCCTGGCACCATCGATGGCAGGACCACCCCGCCGCCCGCTTTGCGCATGCCAGGCAGACTCAGCAACGCACTGTTCTTCATCGACATCGCGCCGGCCAGCGCACCCGCACCACCCATGCCACTCGCAAGAGCCATCTGGCCCGCCAGCAAGGTCCGGGACGTTGTGATCTGCGCTGTCGGCGACAGCGGATCGGTGTTGGACGTGAGTTCCCGCAAACGCCGGTCCGGATCGCTCTGTGCAATGAGCGCCATATACGGATCGTTCGATATCCGCCGACGATGCTTTTGCTGAGTCGTTTGCAGAAGCGACGAAGTCAACGCTGATCGCAGGCCGGAGTCGCCTACCATCTGTGCCTGTGCGACTGGAAAACCGAGCGCAGAAATCATTGCGGAGGCAACCAGACCGTGGGCAAGATACTTCGCGAAAGATTTCATGTGAACCTGGAATAGAAACGGCAAACGGTATGCGCAACCGTGGGATCAATACGCGGCTTTGGCGATGAAGCCTTTGAAAAACGTCATCCCGATAATCTTGATATCCAACCAGAAACTCCAGTTCTGAATGTAGTAGAGATCGAACATCACGCGAGCCGCCATCTTCTCGACGCGGTCCGTTTCACCACGCAATCCGTTGATCTGCGCCCAACCCGTGATACCTGGCTTGATGCGATACCGGTACATATAGTCGTCGACCAGGTCCTTGTACAACTCATCATGTTCGACTGCGTGGGGGCGAGGCCCAACCACTGACATCTGCCCTTTGAGCACATTGAAGAACTGCGGCAATTCGTCGAGACTCGACTTGCGCAGGAATGCACCGACTCGGGTAATGCGCTTGTCGCCGCGACGGGCCTGGGTCAACCGGCCCGCCTCCTCGACATGCTGGTGCATCGTGCGAAACTTGTAGATCGCAAACTCTCGTCCGTCGACGCCTTTGCGCATCTGCCTGAACAGAATCGGCCCTGGCGAGGAGAACCGCACGGCAATCGCAATCATCACGAGAAGCGGCGAGATCGACAACAGCACGAACGCTGCGAACAGACAATCGAAAAGGCGCTTGGGCCACTCGACGTTCGGCGTCAACGGCGAGGCCACAAGATTGATTGCGGGCAATCCATGCACATTGACGAAAGCCGGCTTCGCAAGTGCAAAGTCGCGTAAATCCGGTATCAGCCGGATATTGACGAAGTCGTGCCGGAACTCGCGAACGTAATGCTCGATCGATGGTTGGCGCATGGGATAGCCGAGAAGCCAGAGCTCCCTGATTCCACGCAGGCGCACCAAGGCACCCAGTGTTTCCAGCGAGTTGACAAGCGGCAGGCCCGCGACGTTGCCCGCTTCCTGCGCATGCTCATCGAACACGAGCTCCGGTGAGAACGGTCCGGAGGTAGAAGCGAGGACGTGGTCGAGCAAGGCACCCGACGCCGGGCCAATCGCGATCGCGACCGGCGAACTATCGCGCGGCGCACGTCCGCCGAACCTGGCCACTTGACTGAGTGCGGCCTTGGCCACCAGCGACGCTCCGATCACAGCGAGCACGAGATAGGTCAGGTTGAGCATAGCGGAGAACATGAATAAGCCCCCAAAAACATTGTCCTAACTGGATCGAAAGACCTGCCGAAGGTTGGCACGATAGTCGGTCGGTGTCTTGCCTAGATGCTTGCGGAACAGCTTCGCGAGCCGACCACCGCTCCCGATGCCGCAGCGTCGCGCGATCTTATCGACCGGCAACGTGGTCTCCGCCAATAACCGGCAAGACATGTCGAGCCGGACATAAAGCAGGTAGTCGGAAGGCGTCACGCCGAGCTCTGCCTTGAAGCGCCGCAGAAAATTGCGCTCGCTCATCGCGGCGACCACCGCTGCTTCGTCAATACCCACCTGACGATGGCCGTTCTCCTCGAGCCAACGTGCCGATGCCCGGATTTTTTCGCTAACGCCGTGCGTCGCATTCCGGCGCACGATATCGGTGAACTGGGTCGCGGCGGGAGGCGACACGACATCCGTGATATGGCGGACTGCCTGCGGCCCCAGCTCATCGTGGATCAACGTCAGAGCCGAACGCAGCGGACTTGACACGCTGCCGCGAGTCATATCCCACGCGTCCCGCTCTCCAGCGGCGCGATAGGTTGTTTTTTCGCCTGCCGACTCGGCCTCGAAATAACGCCGGTAGCCCGCGGCTTCAAGCAGCAACCGTCCTTCACCAACCGGATATACGTTCTCGGTCATGGGGCACGTGCGGCGCAGCCACGCGAGCAGTTCTTCGTCCCGCAATGCATGATTGACATCCGCCCCTCCCGCGATAAAGAGCGCATGAAAACGGTCCGGATGCCGTCGTGTCTCGATGCTTTCCGTCCAGACGAAGACCGATGACGAACTTGCGATACGGCCGCCGATTGTCGATAGCAGACAAACGTTAAAGCGTGCCGAACTGCTCTCACCCGACCTGGTGATTTCGTTCGCGCATTGGAAAGCTTCCATAATGCAAGCGATCTCAGGAAGCGCAAAGCCATCGAATAATGCGATGCCTATTGTTTTCACTGTGTCATTGCTGTGTAAGGTGCGCCGGCCATATCCGCTGCGGCAATTTAGAGGCACGAACACCGCGATGCTCGCCAACCACGCCGTCCTTCAAACGAGCCCATGTTACGAAACACTCCGTTCGAAACGACCGGGCTGGCCGAATCAGGCCACATCTTGACCGTTCGCGGACATGGATCTTAAATTAGGTATCCGATACATATTCAATGCAAGTAAGGCTTGATAAGACTTGCGGGTTTCTTGACTTTTAGCAGCTACCATGAACGTCGCTCAGACCAAGGTCCGTGTGCTCCGTCCTCACCGTCAATGCCCGGGGTGCTTTAAAGAGAACACCCCGCGGCCCCACATCCTGTCACGGTGCCATATTCAATCAGCCTTGACGGGCGTACCGGTAGCCATAGCCGTAGTCATAGCGCGTCGCGTGGAAGCCGTTGAACACCTGCCCCGCGACCTTGATGCCAAATTGATTGAAACGATTCATGGTTTCAATCAACTGGTGCCGGCTCGTCACTTCGGCTCGCGAGACCACGAAGACGGCGCTGCAGACCTGCGAGACAGTCACCGCGTCGCTAACCGGCAGAACCGGAGGCGAGTCGACAATCACATAGTCGTAGTGGGCTTCCGCGTCCTTTAGCAACGCTGCGAACGCAGGCCTCTCCAGCAACTCACCTGGATTCGGCGGCAAATTGCCACCGGCAGGTAAAAATTCAAGCCCGTCGAATCCAGTCTTGATGACTGCCTTGTCGAGTGCCGTGTTATCAGCAAGGACGTTCGCGAGCCCGAGATGTGCCGGTGCCAGCGAGAAATACCGTTTGAGTCCCGAACGCCGCATGTCGGCGTCGATCAGGAGCACGCGCAGCCCTTTCATCGCGAGGAGATAAGCGAAGTTCGCGGCGACGAAGGTCTTGCCGACACCCTGCGTCGGACCAGTGAACAGGATCGAGCCGCCTTCCTTGCCAAGCAAAGCGAATTTGAGTGTGGTTCTCAACGAGCGTAAGGCTTCGACGCTAGGGTCGGACGCATCCGTACCGGCCAAAAGCGCCATCACACGTTTGCCAGTCTTGCTCCTGTCTCTCGCGATCTCCAGCTCGGCAGGGCTGGACGGCACGACCGCATAGATCGGCACCTGCGCCACGCGCTCCACCTCCAGAGGATCACTCAGTGCATCTTTCATCGCTGCCAACGCCTGCACCACGACGAATGCGATCAACAATCCGCCAAGCACGCCGCCGGCGATCACGATCGGGACCTTTGGCCAGTCAGCCGACTCCGGCGGGACCGCGAAATCGATGATGGATACGTTACCCGTCGTCCCCGCCTCAGCGACCTCGAGTTGCTGCGCATTGGCCACCAGCGCCGTATAGAGCTGAGTGTCCACCGCTACGTCACGCGCAAGGCGCAGGTAGTCCTGCTGTGTCGAAGGGAGTGCCTGTACCTCCTTGTCGATCCCGTGCAGCGCCTGGTCGAGCGCCGCATCCTGCGCCTGCAGGGTCTGCACGGCCGGGTGCCCGGCTCGGAACTGCTCGCGCGTCGCCTGCAGATTCAGATCGACTAGCGTCTTCTGTTTCGTCAGATCCACGGCGCGCGTGAGCAGCGCCTCTGTTTGTGCTTCCACATCGATCGTTTTCGTGCGGATGCGATACGCGTTCAAGCGGTCTTCGGACTGCTCGAGCTCCTGGCGAAACGCGGGCAGCTTGCGACTGAGGAATTGCAGGCTCAGGCGCGATTGTTCGGCGCGATGGCGAATGTTCAGCGCCACATAGGCGCGTGCAACCTCGTTGGTAAAGCTGGCGGCCAGTTCCGGGTCCGTATTTTTAAAAGACAGTGCGATCATCGACGAATCCTTTGTCGTCTCCTCGACTTTCAGGCGCTTGCTGATCCCCTCAATCGTGTCTTGCAACGACGCTTCGACGAGCTTGAACGATGTGCCCGGACGTCCGCGCAGCATACGCACCTCAATCGAACCTTTGCCCGGGCCGTAGTCCGTCTGCACAGTAAAGTCCACGCGCTGGCCAACGCCTCCCGACGCCACCGTCATGTCGTCGCGATCGACGAGTGTCCAGCGATTGCCGGGCTGCACGTGCAGTCGGAATTTCTCGCCAAAGAGTGCTCTGGGTACGTCGAAGGCAGCCAACTCAAGCCGCTCACCGCCCCAGGCGAATCCCGAGAGTCCAAGCGGCGGGTCGGCGAGGCCGCCCGGCGGCGTGGCGTAGCGGCCATAGAGCCGCCCCAATACAGGAATACGGTTCGCCACGGATATCGCCGTGCGCGCCTGGGTGGCGTTGATAGCCTGCTCGAGTACAGCGCGTGAAGCAACGATGTCGAGCTCGCCATCGATCGGCTTGTTGAGGCTAAGCGCACTGGCTACGTCCGACAATGCCCCGAGCGCGGAGCCTTGCTGCTCGTCCACCTGGATCAGCGCCTCGGCCTTGTACACAGGCGATGCGACCAGCACATAGAGCAGCGCCAAGGTGGCAATTCCTGCGGCTACGCCTGCAAACAGACGGGCATGGCTCTGAACGTTGTGCCAGAGAGTCAGAAGACTAATGTCTTCTTCGGCACCGGCTGACGCCAGGTTAGGGATCGGCATCTTATGCAACGTCGATTCTGACTTCATGTTGAGTGTCGCCTTCATAGGGCAGGATGCATATTGAGTGTGGGCAACCAGCTGTCTGCGCTGCGCTCGATCAGCGCCAGCGACGCCTCGAACAGGGCCTGGTCACCGCCAACCGGGTCGTCGATTTCCCTTCCAAGCCAGTGCCCCAGCGTCCATACCTTGCCGGTTGCGAACGGATAGCGTCTGAGCACTTCCCCGCGTTGGGCCATCTCCATGACGAGGACAAGGTCCGCCCAATGCAACATCGGCATCGTCAGGCGCATCGCCGACGAGTCGGCTGGGACCGCATAGCCCTTCGCGACGAGCAGGTTGTGCAC
The DNA here is from genome assembly GCF_001645125.1 of Paraburkholderia ginsengiterrae. Taxonomy (GTDB): domain Bacteria; phylum Pseudomonadota; class Gammaproteobacteria; order Burkholderiales; family Burkholderiaceae; genus Paraburkholderia; species Paraburkholderia ginsengiterrae. The sequence goes on from NZ_LXKA01000132.1 coordinate 73,753, forward strand.
GATCGGCGGAACCGGCACCCCGCTCAACGCCTCGAGACCCGCTGACAACACGGAGACGTTCGCCGCGTCGGACAGGACATGCCGAAACACGCATTCGGCGATACGGCTGCGAAACACGTTCGCACGGCAGATCAGCAGCAAATTCAAAGTTAGCTCCGTGTGTCGATAAAAGTCATCGCGCGCCTTATTTGAATGCCGAGGCGCCGAGGTACAGGGAGCTAGCGAACGGTAAGATCTGCGAGACCACGCGATAGAAACGGGTCACGTGCGCCGCGTCGACGAAGACCACATCACGGGGTTGCAACGGAAACTGATCCGCCAGCACCAGCATGCCCGGCGAAGTCGCATCGAGTTGAAACACGTCGACAGTGCGATTAGGCCCCTGGCGGAATACGTAGACCTGCGATGCATTCGCCGACAACGGATTGAGGCCACCTGCATCGGCTATCGCTTCTGACAGGCTGAACGGACCCACCGGCATCACCTGCGATACGGGCTTGGTCACTTCCCCGAGTACAAACACTTTCTTCAGACGGCGCTCCGGCACGTTGATCACGTCGCCGTCCTTGAGCAGCACATTCTGCGAGAGGTCGCCGTTATAGAAAAACGCGTACAGGTCGAGCGGGAACACTTGACCACCCCGATTGAGCGTCGCCGCCGCCAGGTCCGCACCTTCGCTATAGCCACCCGCCCCGGAAATGACATCCGCCACCGTTTCCGGCGTATCGGTCACGGCAAGCGAGCCCGGCGCCTTGACCGCGCCCGACACGTAGACCTTCTGGCTGCGATAGGACGAGATCGTGACGTCGAGTTGCGGATCCTTCACGAACTTGTTGAGGCGATTCGTGAGATCGATGCGAATCGCGTCCGTCGTCTGGCCGGCCACCTTCACCTTGCCGACATATGGAAAGTAGATCGAACCATCGGGCTGCACGACGCGTCCCACGGGGTCCAGGTTGCCGCCCGCAGTAGCCGAAGGCACGCTGCTGCTCTCCGTCCCGCCGATCGAAACGATCGACGTGGTCAATGCGGAGAACCCAGGATTATTCAGTTCTGGCCGATCCCATACGATCACACGCAGCGTATCGCCATTGCGCACCCGGTAGGCCGAAGCAACGCTCGGAGGCAGGCGTGACGATACCTGTTCGGCAGAACCCGGCCGCGACGACAGGTGCGCGACCAGGTCGCCGTTTACCGGATGCAGACGAAACGTAATGCCGTCCTGGACCAGTTCCGTCGGCTGCGGTTCACCGCCGGTCTGCGCGCGCGTGTCCTGCGAGGGCGGCACCCCCATATAGGGACCAGGGGCCAACACACACCCGCTGAGCGCAGTCAGTAACGCCAGTGACAAACCGCGCACGACCATGGCCTGTTGCGGCAGGCGAACTCTGAAGGGTCCGTGAATGAAGAGGTCTTTAATCAATTGTCGATCCTTGACTGCTTGAGCCGTTGCAATGACGGCCGGTGAGCGCACCACGAGTCCCGATGCCAGGCGCGCGCCCGTCCGGCATCGGCGTGCGTCAATAAATTTCCGCTGAGCTGAAACTGGCACCCGCGGCGTCCTTCGCTGCGATCAACGGCAACCCGTCGATGCCCCAGTCGATGCCGATATCCGGGTCGTTCCACAGCAGCGTGCGTTCGTGCTCGGGGAACCAGAAGTCGGTTGCCTTATAGAGAAACTCGGCAACATCGGACAACACCACGAAGCCATGCGCGAAACCCGGCGGAATCCATAGCTGATGGCCATTCGCAGCCGACAGACGTGCACCGACCCAGCGGCCGAACGTAGGCGACCAGCGGCGCAGATCGACGGCGACATCGAACACCTCGCCCACCACGACACGCACCAGCTTGCCTTGCGGACGTTCGATCTGGTAGTGCAGTCCGCGCAGCACATGACGTGTCGACACCGAGTGGTTGTCCTGCACGAACCGGAAGCCACGCGCAACCTTCTCTTCGAACTCGTTCTGGTTGAAGCTCTCGAAGAACGCGCCGCGGGCGTCGCTGAAAATTTTTGGCTCAATCAGCTTCACGTCGTGAATGGCCGTATGTTTTACATTAATAGTCATGGCGCGACAGCATGCAGAAGGGAAGACAGGTAACGGCCGTAGTCAGTCTTGCGAAGCGGTTCGGCCAATATGTCGAGTTGCTCCGCATTGATCCAGCGGTTGCGGAACGCCACCTCTTCCGGACTCGAAACGAGTAGCGCTTGCCGCTGCTGCACGGTTGAAATGAAGGTTGCGGCCTCGATCAGCGATTGATGCGTGCCTGTATCGAACCAGGCAAACCCGCGGCCGAGCTTTTCCAGATGCAGGTCGTCACGCTCGAGATAGCGACGATTGACGTCGGTGATCTCAAGTTCGCCGCGCACGGACGGAGCGATATCGGCGGCGATATCGCACACGTCGTTGTCATAGAAGTACAGGCCGGTCACCGCATAGTTCGAGCGCGGTTTGATCGGTTTCTCCTCGATCGAGACAACCTTGCCCTGAGCGTCGAACTCCACTACGCCGTAGCGCTGCGGATCATGCACGTGATACCCGAACACCGTCGCGCCCACTGTACGAGCATCCGCTTCGCGCAGGTGCGTGCCAAGATCCGCGCCATAGAAGATGTTGTCTCCGAGAACCAGGGCAGAAGGCTTGTTGCCGATGAAATCGCGGCCGAGCAGGAACGCTTGTGCAAGGCCGTCCGGCGAAGGCTGGACCGCGTAGCTGATACTCATGCCCCACTGGCTTCCGTCACCCAGCATAGAAGTGAAGCGCGGCGTGTCGTCAGGTGTCGAGATAAGGAGGATCTCGCTGATGCCCGCCATCATCAAGGTCGATAGCGCGTAGTAGATCATCGGCTTGTCGTACACCGGCAGGAGCTGCTTCGAGATCACGCGCGTGATCGGGTAAAGACGGGTGCCGGACCCGCCCGCCAGAATGATGCCCTTCCGTGTCGATCTCATCGCTCAGGTTCCTGTCAGTTCATTGGAAAGGAATGCCCGGCGATAAGCGCCGGAGTGAATGGCGTCCGTCCACGCCTCGTTGTCGACGTACCATTGCACGGTCCGTGCAAGACCGCTGTCGAAAGTCTGGCTCGGCTTCCAGTCGAGTTCCCTCTCGATCTTGCTCGCGTCGATTGCGTACCGACGGTCGTGACCTTTGCGATCAGCCACGTAAGCGATCTGATCGCGATAGCTGCCGTTTCGGCGCGGACGCACTTCATCGAGCAGGGAGCAGATGCGGTTCACCACATCGACGTTGGTGTGTTCGTTGCGCCCGCCGATGTTGTACGTCTCGCCGGGCCGCCCCTTTGCCAGTACTGTGCGGATCGCATCGCAGTGGTCGCCAGCGTAGAGCCAGTCGCGCACATTGCGCCCGTCGCCGTATACCGGCATCGGCTGACCATGCAGCGCGCGCTGGATCATCAGTGGAATGAGCTTCTCGGGAAACTGGTAAGGACCGTAGTTGTTCGAACAGTTCGTTGTCAGCGTTGGCAGACCGTAGGTGTGGTGATAGGCACGCACCAGATGATCGGAGGAGGCCTTCGAAGCTGCGTACGGGCTATTCGGCGCATAAGGCGTCATTTCTGAAAACGGATGATCGTCTGGCTCGAGGGAGCCGTACACTTCATCGGTGGACACGTGCAGAAACCGGAATGCGCTCTGCTGCGGCAGCGGCAACGTGCCCCAATAGGCGCGCGCAGCATCCAGCAACGTCGCCGTGCCGACCACGTTGGTTTCGATGAACTCGTGCGGCTGATCGATCGAGCGGTCTACGTGGCTCTCCGCAGCAAAATGCACGACGGCACGCGGCTGGTAGCGCCTGAAAAGCGTGTCCAGCGATTCGCGGTCGACGATATCCACGTGCGCAAATGTGTGCCGGGCGTCACCTTGCAACTCATGCAATGTCGTGTAGTTACCCGCGTAAGTGAGCTTATCGACGTTGAGGACGGGTTCGGCATTGCAGGCCAGCCAGTCGATGACGAAATTCGCTCCGATGAAACCGGCCCCGCCAGTCACAAGGATCATGTTGAGCCCTCGTTATATTGTTGGAAATATCTCGACCACCTGGTCCTAATCCGCCACGCTCATTGAATCAAATGCAACCGTGACGCACCGCACGAATTTCACGGCTGGAGGATGGCTATGTTAGGAGTGGCGAAGTAGCCGATTCGGCCAATTCGTTGGCGCATTCCGACATCGTCGGCAAACGAGTCTGCATGCCTTAATAACGTCGGTGCGAAATCTGCGGGCGATGCGGGTCCACCGGTTAGTTTGGCGGAATCGATAACAACAGTGACCGAATTCGCCACGCTCTTTGCCCTACCCTAACGTCTGGGTAGCTTTTGTTCAGCGCAACATCGGTGCGCGAATCAACGACGGAATCAAGCGATATGCCAGTCGGTCAACTTTTCATTTTGGGCACGCGAGGGATCCCTGCGCGCCACGGTGGTTTCGAGACGTTTGCGGAGAGACTTGCGCTTTATCTCACCCAACGCGACTGGAAAGTCACGGTGTATTGCCAGGGCGAGACCGGTGAAACGGAGACCGTCGAAGACACGTGGCGTGGCGTACACCGGATCACCATTCCCGTCGCGCGCGACGGTGCTCTGGGTACGATGGAGTTCGACTGGAAGTCGGTGCGCGACACGGTTGCGCGCAAGCCTGCGCTGGTCCTGACGCTCGGCTACAACACGGCTGTTTTCTGCACGTATTTGCGCTGGCACGGCATTACGAATCTGATCAACATGGACGGACTCGAGTGGCGTCGCGAGAAGTGGAAGTTCCATGAGCGCGTGTGGCTCTGGCTCAACGAGCGAGTTGGTTGCTGGACGGGCAATCACCTGATCGCCGATCACCCGGAGATCGCATCACACCTCGCCACACGCGTCAATCGCCGCAAGATCACAACGATTCCTTACGGGGCGGACCCCGTCGGCGCCGCAAGCCTCGAGCCGCTCAAGGAGCTTGGAATCGAGGACACGTTCTATGGGCTCGTGATCGCACGCCCGGAGCCGGAGAATTCGGTGCTGGAGATTGTGACCGCATTCTCGCGCCGGCCGCGCGGCGCGAAGCTCGTCGTGCTGGGCAAATACGACGCCGAGGCTCACACATACCACCGCGAAGTGATCGAGGCGGCAAGCGACGAAGTCGTTTTTCCCGGCGCCATCTACGATCAATCGGCCGTGCGTGCACTACGACGCCATGCACATTTCTATCTGCATGGTCATCGAGTGGGTGGCACCAACCCGTCACTCGTCGAAGCACTCGGTGCTGGCAGCGCAGTGATCGCGCACGACAATGTGTTCAATCGATGGGTAGCGGGACCGGAGGCGCGATTCTTCGCGACGGAAGTCGACTGCGATATGCACATCTCGGCGCTGCTCGGCGATCCTGCTACCGCGCGAGCCATGGGCGATGCGAGCCTTCAACGCTTCGAGAGCGCGTTTCGCTGGGACAGCGTGCTAGCGCAGTATGAGGCGTTGCTGCATCGTCATACGGGCGGGGGCAAACGCAATGTGGTGCCCGCTTCACGTCCGGCACATCGTGTCCCGGATCGCAAACCAGCAATCGACACGCTCGCTCGAATTCCCAATGCAGGTTCGGGAGTCGCGAATGCGGTACGTGTGGAGCATCTTGGGAGCGAGGTGGAATAGACGTGTGGCGTCATTCACTCTCGAAAGACCTGAGAGTACGCACTCGGCAGCATCGCTCTTTGAATGCTTTGTCTATACTTAATGTCCCATCAAACCAAGGCTCATCGCTCTTCATGTCTCGACGTTTTCTTACCAGTGCCGGCAAGAAAATCTCTGTTACGGCAATCGCGTCGATTCTCTGCTGCTGCGAATCTCAAGGTTCCGACGTCTTGCGATACGAGCCGGTCAGCATCGCGGGGACATCACCGGGTCTCGTGCTTGATGCGAAACAGCAGCGCGCGCCGCTCGGAAGTGCAGATCGCGTTGTCATACGCAACGGTCATTTCTTCACAGTCGGCACACCGGGCACGCCAGGCAGTAGCAGGCGCGTGCGATTTTTCGGTGTATCGCTAGCGCTCGCGGCGAATTTTCCTTCTGAAAATGACGGCGAAGTACTCGCACAACGTCTCGCAGCGCTCGGCGTCAATATCGTCAGGCTCCATGCAATCGATCAACCCGCACAAAATTCTGCCGACGGCCCCGTCGGCATGTTACGAGATGCTGCGAGTCCGCAACTCGATCCGCAAGCCGTCGCCGTGCTATCGAGATTCATTACCCAGCTGGGACGCCATGGCATCTACGTTGATCTGAATCTTCACGCGAATCACACCTTTCCGGTCAAACAGACCGGCGATCGCATTCCTCCGCAAAGCAAGCCCTTGTCCATTATCGACGCGGATATGATGGTCTGGCAGGCAACTTATACAAAGAACCTGCTTTCGGCACTTCAACTGCGCGACCGCCCAAACCTTGCGATGGTCGAGATCAACAATGAAGCCAGTCTTGTTGATACATGGCAGGAAGGGAACCTGGCTTCACTTGTTACTGGCGGGTTCCTCGATGCATTGCGTGAGAAATGGCTTGTCTATCGCAAAAATCGGCAGTTGAATGCCACGCCTCTACCGCTTGAGCGCTCGGGGTTATCTACTGACGATGCGCGCGTTGCCGCCAGCTTCTTCATTGACCTGGACGCAAGCTACATCAGGCGAATGGTTGGCACAGTCAGGGACGAGCTTGGCGACGACGTACCGATATCCGGCACTCAAATCATTCATTCCGGGCGCTGGAATCATGGAGGCTTTGCGAACTTCGACGTAAATAGCGCCGCGAGCTTCACGGACGCACATTTCTACGTCGACCACTATCTTTTCCCGCATCGGCAATGGGACTGGACTGACTGGCGCATTTCGAATGGCTGGTTAGGTGACGCCCCTGAACAGACCTTGCTCAACACCGCCTTTGCGCGCGCTGCTGGTCGCCCATTTGTGATCAGCGAGTTCAATCAGGCGTGGCCAAACCAGCAGGCCTCCGACCTGCTTCCGGTTGTGACGCAGTTTGCCGTCGCGCAAGATTGGGATGGACTGATCCTTTACGATTACGCGCACGATCGCGAATGGAACGCCTTTACGCCTTCCGATTTCAGCTTGCGTGGGGATCTCACAAAACTCGCTCAATTCGCGCAATGCGCGGCTTACTTTCGTGCCCTGTATCCCGGCACTGCGTTAGCGCAGTCATTTATTGCCCTCTCACCCGACGATCGTGCGGTGGCCGATGGTAAGGGCATAACGGGCAACCTCGCATCTTATCTCTCGAAGCACTTCGGCATTCCTCCAAGTGTCGCAATGACGCGCCAGATTGCGCTCGAAAATGCACCCAACTTCGGTGTGCGCTCGGCCGCTACCATGGAGACGTCGTCTTATTTCTCCTATGACAAGGCAGCGCGTCAATTCATATTCGGATCCGCGTACGCTGCCGGAATCTCTGGCTTTATTCCGGTCGGTCATCGCGTGGCCTCCTCATTGCTCGAATTGACGCTAGCTCCGGGAAGCCGTGGATTTGCAACGGCATTCCTCACTAGTCTGGATGGCAAGCCGCTCTCCACCTCGCACCGCCTGCTGCTTTCAATACCCGGGTTCACCATGGGGACTGACAACCGTGAAACGCAGCAACTCGCAGCAGCCGACTTGCGGGGACAATGGCGAACAATACTGCCCAGAGAAGGCGATCAGCCTTCCGCCAGTCTTTACAAGGTCGCAGGGCCCGCACAGATGGAACGCATTCCTGCCACCGTCGCCCTTCAGCTTTCGACCGCCCGAGCTTCCGTATTCGCTCTTGACATCCAGGGACGCAGGGTTCAGCCTGTCACGTCCAAAACCGATGGTCAGCGCATCACTTTCGACATCAATCGCGAAGGACAGCCTTGGGCAGCAAACTACGAGATCACGTTAGAGCGGTAGTCCTTTCGAATGGAGATGTGCGTGATTACCGACGCGGCCGATGATCGACCACACCGGGGGACAACGTACACGTTGCGCGCAACACCACGACAGCGACCGGCGCTATGTCAGAAAGTGCCGGCCTTTCCTTACGCCCTTAAACCGTAGCCAATTACCGGCTCACGAGTTGTGGCAACGGCTTCGTGATGTAAATCGTCATATAGCTCCCTGCCTGCGTGCCGAGTGTAGCAGCCAGTACCGCTACCAATGCGGTCAAAGGACTGGCCAACAGCCAGAAATGCGTTTCCGTCACACCAAATAAAAGGCAGCTGATCAGCGTCACGCTGAAGAATCCGCGGCAACGTTGATTAACGCTGGCCATGCGCCGCATGCCGAGCATAGCGATGACGAAGATCAGAAACCCGACATAGCCTTCGCCATATATCAGGTTGATGTAGAGACCATCAATTCCGGCGCCCCGCGTGGTGGTATCGGCAAGGAGATTGGCGCCTGGCGGCATCAAGCCGACTCCCAGGATCAGATCTTTCGCCGAGAACAGAACGTCCGCGGCGAAAGAGAGGCGACCGCTAAACAATGCATCGACCGCTTGACGACCCAGATCGGAATAGATGGCGTAGGTACACCCGCAAACGGCAATTATTGTGCAAAGCTTGAGGGCACCCTTGACGGCACCTGATTCGCGGTTAACGTCGTCTTTCAAATAGGTCAGCGCAAAGACATTGGACAGCGCGAGTACAGTCGTGACAACCGCCACGGCCAACGTAGTGCGAGAGTTGGTCATAGCGAGCGCGACGAGGCTGAACACGACGCAGAACACATCGAACCACCTGAAGCCACGCTTCACCCCTGTGCCGAACATGACAATAGTAAGCATATAGATCGCAAGCGGGTACATCGCAGCAATGTTCGGATGCGCGAACGCCCAACTGGCTCCTTTATCCCAGCCAGCCATGTCCGTTCGGGGGGGAATGAATGGGTGAGCGACCATAGAAAGTGCGAGCGCAAATACCATAACGCGGCGAAAGTCGATGAGCCACGATCGCACGGAGAAAATGCGCGGCGCAATGGCGAGGCAACAGGTGTAAGTGATCAAAAAATCCACAAAGAAGAGCGTGGCTGTACCGATCTGACCTGGCGCTCTCATCAATTCGACAAATTTCCAACCGAACACGAGCAAGAACGGTCCCATCAAGCCTCTCGACGGGATGACGAATCTCCTGCGCTGAAGATCTCGCATGAACATACGAAAAATCAGCACTGCCGCTATACCCCAGAATCCGATGCGGGAATTCTCCACATGGAGATCGGAGTACTGATAGGCAGGCACAAGCAGCCAGATACAGAACAGGATCTTGTCGAACAGATAAACCTTCTCCCCTGTCGCGCTAAGTTCTTTCTTCGTCTGATTCTTCATGTTCACCTAACCACCCATTATCTTCAACCGCCGACAGGTCGAACTCATGACCCAGGCCCCACCGATTGCCACTCCGAACAACACGGAGAACGTGGCGCTCGCCGCCATAAACCCCCAAAAATTGCCGTCGAAATGCCACGAGGAAGAAACGCGTCTGGACAAAATAGACGCAGCGATGGCGAGTACCGACACCGTAGCCAGCCGGTCGAGGCGGATCCGCCACTTCACGATCTTCCGGCCGCGCACAGTGCTTAACAGGCAATAGAGCGCGCCCGAAGCCAACGCCGCCGCGCCTGCTCCGATACCGCCCAGACGCGGGGTAAGCACCGCGCTAAGAAGACCGTTCACCAGCAGCACGATCGCGGCAAAGACACACATCGTGACCTTCATCTCCTTGAACTCGAGCGGCTTGTGGAAAAACGGTCCAAGCGAAAAACTGAAGGCGGACGCCGTCAATAGAGGAAGCAGCGTGGATGCGCCGCTAAATTTCGCGCCCAGGAACAGTCGCGTAGCCGGCTCCGCAACCGCATTGACAACCGCGACCAGCGCAACGCCCGCGCACAACAGATAGGTCAAGAGATCGCCCAGCAGACGCGAAGCCGCGCGCTCGTTCTTCATGTTCCAGGTCGCCATGAGCTGTGGCCACGTTGCCGCGAGGATCGGCGCCATCACCAGGCTGACCGAACCGACCACCAGCGTAGACGCCGCACCGTAGAGACCGGCTTGCGCCGGGCCCACCAATGCGCGTACCAGCAACCGGTCGCAATACATGGCCAGATTCATGAAGATGAACCAGAGTGTCATCGCGCCGCCATAGACACGCAGCTTGTGCAAGATGAGTCGCGTACGCGGTGATCCGAGCTTGCTTAGCACGCTAGCGTCGAAAAAGCGGGCTCGCCATGCGCCAAATGCAATGCCGATCAGTTGCGCCGTAGCTCCGGCATACAGTAATCCGTCGACGTTCTGCTGCGATGCGCGGCACACCAACACGGAAAAGCCGATTTTCAGACCGCCTGAGCAAGACTGCTGGACCGAATAAGGCCAGGCTCGCTGTTCAGACTGCAGCGAGGTTCCCACCAACGTGAAGAGGGTTTGCGCCGCAATGCCGAACAGACAGGCAAGCCAGAGGCCGACGCCTTGCCTGCTATCGAACAGAAGGAATAGCGCGACCAACGCATAGAGAACTAGAAGCACCAATGTGATACCACCCGCACCCAGCAATACCGCGGCCTTGGTGTAGTTCGACGCGACCGCCGACGAGCCGGCCAGATAGCGCCCGGTTGCCTGCTGCAGCCACTGTCCCACAATCGAGCTCGCCAGAACGATCACCGTGACCGCCACCGAGTATGTCCCGTACTCGGACGGCGCAAGTCGATGCGTCAACAGCGAAATCAACACGATGTTAAGTCCCGCGTTGCTGGCAATGCCAAGCGCGTAGGGCACATAGGTTGACCAGACTTTGTGCAGGCGAGGACTCCGCGAGACGCGGCTCAGCATCGCATTTCCGCAACGGGCCTGTCTTCTAAAGCAGCGACGAGCTTCGAGACCGACGCCTGCAAGGTAAACTCCTTCGCCATCTCGACCGAGCGCACGGCAAAGATCGTGCACCGCTCAGCGTCGGCGAGCAAGGACATCAGCGCCTGACCCAACGCGTCTGGTGACTTAGGCGCGACCACGAGGCCGTTCTCCTCATTCACGACGAAATCTCGCGTGCCGCCGTTGTCCGATGTGACGATTGCACAACCGCATGCCATTGCCTCCAGCACCGGAAGCCCCCATCCTTCCGTCCAGCTTGGACACATATAAATCGACGACGCGTTATAAATCTCCTCGCGCAGCACGCGCTTTGCCGGATTCTGGACGTACTTTATCCAGCTGGGCAACGCGTCCGGTCGGGGCGAAATACCAAACAAAATCGCTTCCATGTCGGGAAACTTGCGCTTCGCGAGAGCAAGTGCCGCAAGGCCGTCGGCAGCCCCTTTCCAGATATGCGGCGAGTACAGCATGCTGACCAAGTGGCGTCGATTCGCGATCGGCGCAGTCGGAAAGAACTCGTCATGGTCGACGGGATTGGGAACCTGATAAGCGTCGTCGCCGGACAGATCTTTCACGACGTCCCTGAGCCACCCGGAAATGACGATCTTGTTCATGCTCGACATGAGCGTCTGGTTGACCCGCCGCTCGGGCCCCGACCACGTCTCATGGTGCTGAATGAAATAGAACTTGGCGCCCTTGCTTGCAGGGTAGTTCTCGACATACTCTGCGGTACGCCAGAGCGAAGCAACGACCACATCCGCGTGTGGGATGTATCGGGGGAACAGCGCGGGCACGACGCGGATCTTCACCGCTGGATCAATAGTCATCCACGATACGATCGATGCGCTCCGCCCCATCCACCCTCTCAGCAGCCTCGCACAGTCGGCCGCAAGCGAGAGCAACATGAGGAACGGGTTCTTGCGCAGGTTCCAGAGAAAGAGCGTCTCAGGATGCAGGACTTCAACCGAATGACCAGCATTCGCCATGGCATTTGCATACTGATACACGATCTTGCCGCCACCAGTCGGATGCCGTGTGAGCTTCGGAAGAATAAACGTAATTTTCATCGATTTACGACTATCGTCTTTAGCGTGTTCTGCGCTGAAATACAGCAGCCAGGCCCGACCGCCTTGCGTTATCGGGCAATGGCTGCACCGTGTCGGCAACCGAGCGCATGTATGTCTGGACAGTGAATGCGCCGAGATACTTCTGCTGCGCGGCTTCCGCCATCTCGGCAAACGCCTCATGCGTTGTCGCCAGCGCCCGTTCCACCACTCTTATAAAATCCGTCATATCGCCAGGTACGAACAGAAAACCGTCGACACCGTCGGTCACGATCTCCTGCAAGCCGCCAGCGGCCGCGGCGATCACCGGCCGCCCCGACGCGAAACTTTCGATCGCCACCCGTCCGAAAGGTTCGGGCAGAACCGAAGGCACCACGACGAAGTCGGCCCAAGCGAAATGCGCAGCGGGATCGCTCGTAAAGCCTTCGATTTCCACTGTCTGCGCGCACTTTTTCGCGGTCTCATGAAGCGTATCCAGCAAGGCCTCGTACCCCGGGAAGACATCCCCCACAATGCGCACCTGCACCGGCAACCGTCGCCCAAGCGTGGACAGCGCATCGAGTACGAATTGCTGTCCTTTCCATGGATTGATACGGCCGATGATCGCGAGCCTCAGCGTACGGTTCTGCATCGCGTCGATACGGGCAACAGGGCCGGCGACGTCGACCCCGTTGTGGATCACGACACCCGGCAACGCGAATGCCTCCGCCGTCGCACGCGAGTTATAGATTAGCGAGGCACGCGAGACCTTCAGCAAGGTCCTGAAACATCCAAGGGCGAACGAGGACGGAATCTCCCGCACATGCACGTAGGTGCCCGCACGCTGTCCGCGCAGCGCCGCTATCGCGGCCACGCACACAACCGTATTCACATAGCAGATCTGGTACGAGCGAAACATGCGCCGATAGTCCAGCCACGCCGCGATCATGCGCCGGCATGTTTGCCAGGGCCGTGCCTTTAGTTCCTTCTTGCGCAGCACACCATAGCCGTTGTAAAGAATTCGGCTCGCGTAGCGCGCGACGTGATCGACAATTGGACCCGGCTCCGGCAACACAACGTCGATCGTCGCGTGCGGATGTCGCTCGCGCAAAGCACACAGTGCTGACACGAAGCTGCGATCGGACCCATAGAGTTCCGCGCCCTGATGGACCATCACGATTGCAAGCGATGTACTCAACGAAACACCTCCGCAAGCACGTCAAAGAAATTTCCCCGCGCGCGCGCGCCGATTGACACGCTCAAGGCTTTCCACAACACATAGCAGCGGATTGCCAAGGCCTCGAACAGATTGCGGTCGAATACGCGCAACCACGACTGCCAAAGCCATATCTGGCGCTGCAGTGCCGCTCGCGGGTCGATCGTGCTGCGCAGCGCCGAATCGTGGCCGAGCACCGCCCCATGGAGATAAGCCCGCGCGCCATGCCGCCCAAGATCGCGGCAGAAGCGGGTGTCGACGCCGTAGAAGCGCAGCCGCTCGTCGAATGGCTGTGGTGCCAGTTGCGAGAGGAGGCTCCGGCTGATGCACATCCCGCTCATCATCGCGGTAAAGTCAGTCGGCAACATGGCATTCGTGGTGACACTGCGCAGTGCCTGGCCCTTGATCCATCGCAGGCGTCCGGGACTAATCAGATGCCCGTCGTGGCGGATGACGGGGACGAATACATCGGCCCCGAGTTCGGCCTTGCCGAGACTGTCCGCCAGCTTTTCAAAGAACGCCGCATCGACGCTCGAGTCCTGATCGAAGATGATCACGTGCTGGCGCGTCGATTCGTTCACCAGCACGTTGTACACCTTGGAGAGTGGTTCATTTTCCGGAGAGGCCAGATAGCGCCAACGGAACGGCAAAAAATGCGGATTCGGTGGTGTGGGGATCGCTCGCCCGTTGTCCCAGATGTGCACCTCGACATCGATGCCGAGCGCCGCGAAATCTATACGGCTCAACGTCACGAGCGTTTCGGCCGCTTCGGGATCGCGCCGGTACAGTACAACGAAGATATCAAGCTCCGCCATCGTCGCCTCCGCGCCGGCTACCCACGACACGTCCTGGAACGCCAGCGACAATGGAGTACGGCGGCACATCGCGGGTGACCACTGAACCCGCGGCGATCACACTGCCCTTACCGATCCTCACGCCGCCGAGTACCGTGACGCGCGCGCCCAGCCAGCAGTCTTCTTCAATGTAGATCGCCATGCGTGTTGTGCCCTGCTCCCGAATCGGCCGTGACAGATCCTTGAAGTTGTGATTCTCCGGATGCGCGCTGAAGTACTGACCAATGATCGTGTTCCTTCCGATAGAAACACCCCCCGAGCCACCTATACTCGAGTACTCGCCAATGCCACAACCGTCACCGATATGAATGTGGCTGCCGGGACGGGCGACGTCCGTGCCGACGATAAGCCTCGAATACGCACCGACGTTGACCCGTGTACCGAGCCGCAAGCCGTTTAGACCCAGGCCGCTAAGAATTGCACCGTCGCCAATAGTGGTGTAGCGTCCGAGTTCGATATTCCTCGCGAAACGCATCCGCACATTCCGCCCCACAAAGCACAGCTCGGTGCGTTTGGAGCGTAACGACAGCACCGTGCCTCGCAGCCCATTCCAACTCTGTTCCGCGAGATAGAGCATCAGATCAAGGCCGCCCACTTCACCGGCGATCTGCTTACCGGGCCGAACACGCATCAGTACCCGGTTGACAATCTCTTTCAACATCGCGTCGCCATACAAAATTGCGCGCCGGCAACCTGAAGTGACCAGCGCGCACGTTAGACACCTTGCTCTTCGTGCTCAGGCCGCGGCACGAGCAGCATCGCGGCCGATCGTGTAATAGACCCAGCCTGCCGATTTCATAGCGTGCGGGTCATACAGATTGCGTCCATCGAAAATCAATGTGTCTTTGAGCGCCACCTTCATCTGTTCGAAGTCGGGGCTGCGGAATTCCTTCCATTCCGTGAGGATGACGAGAGCGTCCGCGCCGAGAAGCGCCTGATCGCGGTCTTGCGAGAATTCGATGCGCGCGAAACTGTTAGCGTCGAGGTCATCCCTCAGGCAACGCCTAGCCTCCTCGAGGGCAACAGGGTCGTAGACGCACAACGTGGCGCCGTGGCGCAGCAGATCCGCGATCAGACGGCGGCTTGTCGCCTCCCGCATATCGTCCGTGTTTGGTTTGAACGACAACCCCCACACGGCGAGGCGTGCGCCGCGCAGTGCGTCGCCGAAATGCCTGCGGATTTTGTTGAACAGCACGGTCTTCTGGCGCTCATTGACGAATTCGGCAGAGGCGAGGATGTTCAACTCCATGTCGTATTCTCCAGCGGTTCGCATTAGCGCCTGTACGTCCTTTGGAAAACACGAGCCACCGTACCCGCAGCCCGCATACAGGAAGCTGTAGCCGATGCGCGGATCGGAGCCAATGCCGCGGCGAACATTCTCGATGTCGGCCCCGACGCAGTCGGCCAGGTTGGCCATCTCGTTCATGAACGAGATGCGCGTGGCCAGCATGGCGTTCGCGGCATACTTGGTGAATTCGGCCGAACGCACATCCATGAACAGCGTGCGCTGGTGGTTGCGATTGAACGGTGCGTAGAGCTGCTCGAGCAAACTTCGGGCGCGAAGTCCCGACACGTCATCGTCGCATCCGATCACGATGCGATCAGGCCGCATAAAATCCTCGATCGCTGCCCCTTCCTTGAGGAACTCGGGGTTCGATACGACCGCAAACGGCAAGTCCACCTTGCGCAACGCCAGCTCTTCTGCAATTGCCGCTTGCACCTTGCCGGCGGTACCGACGGGCACCGTCGATTTGTCGACGATGATCTTGAACCCGTTCATGTATTTGCCGATGTTCTTCGCGGCAGCGATCACATATTGCAGATCGGCAGATCCGTCCTCGTCCGGCGGTGTACCCACGGCGATGAACTGTATATCGCCGTGCGTGGCTGCTTGCGCCACATCGGTCGAGAACGCAAGGCGCCCTGCTTCGCGATTGCGGTCGATCACGTTCGCCAACCCCGGCTCGTAAATCGGGATCCGACCATTGTTAAGCATTGCAATTTTTGCTTCATCGACGTCAAGGCAGAGCACGTCATTGCCCAGTTCTGCCAGACACGCGCCCGTAACGAGGCCGACGTATCCGGTTCCGATAATGGTGACTTTCATTGATCCGGGTAGCAGGAGTGAGAATAGGCGGCATGGCATCGACAAGTACGGCTGTATGCGCCACGATGGTTAATACTCGATCGGCACCCATTCTTCACGAACCATTCGCTGGGTTGATTTATCTGGCGGATTTCGCCAACATAATTTCCGTATATCGCAAAGTCTGCCCTCCGAACCACTATAGCCTCTGCGTCGAGGGAGGCTGCACTTATAACGAGCGGGGGACCTTACACGCCTCATCGCCTACGATGAGTCAGCTTTTACTCGCATTAGCCAAAATTGGGGCTTCTTCCGCCAGCGCGTTCCTCGCACGATTCGCCACACCTATGCTTAACCCGGGTCATCCGCAAGATGATCTGACAGGCTCGCGCGAGCGTGGCCTGCCGCCTCGGAATTAAGCCTGCCTCTTCCAGAGCGCAGGCTCTTTTTTGTCTAGCCATCACATACAGCCGAACAACTCATGCTTAAAGTTACCAAGGCAGTATTTCCGGTTGCGGGTCTTGGTACCCGGTTCCTCCCGGCCACGAAGGCCAGCCCGAAGGAGATGCTGCCGATCGTCGACAAGCCGTTGATTCAATACGCGGTTGAAGAGGCAATGGCGGCGGGAATCACGGAAATGATTTTTGTCACGGGCCGCAGCAAGCGCGCCATCGAGGATCATTTCGACAAGTCCTATGAAGTCGAGGTCGAACTCGAAGCGCGCGGCAAGGACAAGCTGCTGGAGCTGGTGCGCAGCATCAAGCCGAGCCATGTGGACTGCTTCTACGTACGTCAGCCGGAAGCGCTCGGTCTCGGCCACGCGGTGCTGTGCGCTGAGAAGCTGGTGGGCGACAAGCCATTCGCTGTGATTCTCGCGGACGACTTGCTGTACGGCACGCCGCCCGTCATGACGCAGATGATCGAGGTATTCGATCACTATCACAGCTCGGTAATCGGGGTCGAAGAGATTCCGCCGCAGGACACCAAGTCGTACGGCATTGTGGACGGCAAGAAGTGGGAAGACGCGATCATCAAGATGTCCGCCATCATCGAAAAGCCTGAGCCGGATGTCGCCCCGTCGAATCTCGGCGTGGTGGGCCGCTATGTGTTGAAGCCCCGGATTTTCGAACATCTTCGAGCACTGAAGCCAGGTGCCGGCGGCGAATTGCAACTCACCGACGCGATTCAGTCGCTGCTCGCAGACGAGCAGGTGCTGGCGTACAAGTACCACGGCACGCGATTCGACTGCGGCAGCAAGCTGGGATACCTGAAGGCGACGGTCGAGTTCGCGCTACGTCACCCCGAGGTGGCTGCCAACTTTGGAGAGTACCTACTTACACGCTCGCCAGTACTCGGGGGCTGACTGTCTGGTCGTCGTAGATATGGACAACAGACGATTGAGGGGCGTCGAACGCATCACGGTCTGATTCGCTTAACCAAATCAGCCAAGATTGTGGTTCATTCAGCCACCCTTTCATTACTCCAGTACGGCTTCGGTAATATCAAACCGCATTCAATTTCCGGCGATTTAACGTAGCGGGTGTGCAAGGAGTTATGGGCGAGTTTATTCCGGAGTATCTGATTCGAGAACAGGCAGCCGTGGGTGCGCTCGTGTTGTTCGCCATTCTGCGCGTTGTCGCTGCTGCCGTTGCCTTCGAGAAGGGCTGGCGCATATCCGTCACGCAAGCTTGTTGCATAGCGACAGCGGGACTGTACTGCCTGCCCCAGCTTTTCGATCTGCTCGTGCATTTGTATGGAATGCGAGCCGCAGCTGCCGCCGCGGAACTCGAGGGCAAGGCGGCGGGGTCTGCGATTGCACTCTTCTTGGCACCTATTCTCAGTCATAAGCTCGGCTACGAATAGTTGCGCTTAGCGTCTCAAGCCGTTGTTGTTCCGCTCGTAGATCTCGCGAATAAATCGCGAAGACCATTGTCGCCAAATCCCGATCATTGCCACGCCAACGCTCAAATACTTCTTAACCCATTTGAGTGATTTCCTATCGGACAGCGATTCTTCAATGGGCCACCAGTCAAGCTCCGTTGGGAATTTGAACCTGGTCCGGCGGCCCGACTTCCTACTTCCGTAAGCGAAAGCTATTTCGCTGTAGTTCCTGTGCCACCAGTGCCGCCCGTTCCGCCGGTTGCTCCACCGCCGGTTCCCCCGGAGGAGCTGGGCGCCGCCGCCCCGGCCGCAGTGGCAGCGGCTGTTAACGACGCGACTGGTTGACCATTCGAGGTAATCGCGCCAGCAGCCAGCAGAGTGTCCAGATCCGCATCCGCGCCGGGCTGCCCCGGGGTAAACGAAACTGTCAGGAACGACGACGAAGAAAGCGTGATCCCATACGTCTTCTTGATGAGCGCCGCCACCGCCGCCTCGGCATTCGCAATCACCGTGCTATTCGACAGTGCGTTCTGGTACGACACGTTAGAAGTGATGCCAGCGAGCAATCCGCTAACGGTCGTGCCCAATTGCGCCGCGATATAGTCCAGCAACAATTCCGTCAGCGGCGTCACGTTGTAAGTGCCCGCGCCGGCAGCGAACGAATGGAGCGCGGTGGCGCCGCTCGACGCAGTGATCGAACACGGTCCGTCGAACTTAAAGGTTGCTGAATACGCGCCGTTTGCATTAGCCGTCGCACTCCCCGCACCGTTCTTGCAAGTCAGTACAATGCTTGCGTTTGCCATTGCCGCGCCCACAGCGGCCGTCCCGCTCACCGTCGCGCCCGGCGAATCGCCGCTGCCACCGCATGCGACCAGCGCACTTGTCGCCAGCACTATCGATCCGAACTGCAGCGTGCGCAGCGTGGCGCCGTTTAGAAGCTTCATCGCCTATCTCCCAAGAAAGTCATTAACAATTGACCGGCACCAGCGCCTGTCCGTCGCTTACGCCCTGCAAATCTTTTCCGCAGACGCCATGTGAAAGTGCGGCACCCGTTGATATAGCAGGCACACTCGCCTGCGGCTTCGGCTTCGTTTCGTTGCTATCGGGTCGCCCGTAACGCAGGTACGCATCACGCATCCGGTAAAGCTGGGTCGAGAAGTACTCGCCGCTAAAGCGCCCCTGATTCAGCAGGAACTGCTGCGTGCTATACGGAAAGGTCATGTTCTCTGCCGCACTGGTCGTCAGGTAATTCGTCGAACCAACCTTGGTGCGGAAGTCGAGCCCGAACTGTTCCGATCCGTATACCTGACTGATCCCGGGCTTCATGCCCTGGCGCAACGTCAGCGGGAAGCTGATTGCGGCGCCCACGAACGTGCCCTGCCCGCTATGCTCGCCATGCACGCTCACCGAAACGTCGTCGAACCAGCGCGTCAGCGTTGCGACCGGTCCCTTGTCTCCACCGACAAAGCGCGCTACGCCCGCTTCAATCCACAGCTTCCAGGACGGCTGCACCCAGCGGTAAGTCAACTCGGCATTCTTCTCACTCGGCAATTGGTCATGGCCCGGTTCATGGTGCAAATAGGCAAGTCGCAGGCGAATCAGGTCGGGGCGCCCCGGCACGAACACCGTTGTTTCGTTTTGCACGCCGACATACGAGTAATCGAACTTGCCGACCGATGCCACGTTGAACACCTGCGGCACGATCCAGAAGCTTTGCGCCAACGCGACCGAATTCAGGCCGCCACGCAGGCGGTAGTTGCTGAATACGCGGCCGTCATCCATGTTCTTCGTGTTGTAGAGCGGTGCGATATAGCTCGCATACAACTCCGCACCCCGCCACAGCGGTACGAACCCTTCAATGTTGGCGCCAACGGAGACGTCGAAGTTGCCGTACTCAGTGCCGTACAGGTAACTGAGGACCGGCTCGATCTGGATGCGCGTGAGCCCATGCGTGTGCTCGTTGCCATGCCACGCGATCGAATCCGCGTCGTAAGTCGGACGCGTGCGCATCGTCATCGATGCGCCAGCAGCCGTCGGCGCACCACCCTCAACAAACTGCGCAAATGCGTCTCGATCGACAATGACCTCGCCCAACGGCTCGTTGGCCTTCTTGATGACCACGTGAATCTTGTCCGTGCCGCGCGGCGCATTCACGCTCGCCACGCCGAGCACGATGCCGAGCGCATCCGCTTCGTTCTGGTTGTAACGATGGTTCTCGTACTCGACCACCAGATCGCGACCGCTCATCCCGACGCGCACACGCTCAAGGCCGGCGGCAAAAAGTTGCGCAGCGATTTCATCGAGCGAGGAGGTATCCAGCGCTTCCGGAATGGCGGGAGACTGCGCATCTGTCAATTTGTCAGCCGTCACGTCACTCAGCATCACGGACGCATATGACTGCAGCGGTGGCACAAACGTAATCGGCGCCGCGGTCAGCGCGTTGTTGGTACTGGTGGTCGCGTGCGTGTCCACCGGTTGCAGGCTGGCGAGACGGATTGGACCGTCATTGTCGGCATCGGCGGCGTGGGCGACCGGCACCTGTGGACCCTCGCACAAGCCGCTTGCACAACGCGCACTGCTGAAGCGTTTGCCCAGCGGAATCTGAATCCCCACCGAGAACGAGGTGCGCGGTGAAGCGCCGTTCGTCGACCCGATCGACCGCATGAACGTACCAATCACGTTCGCATCGGCTAGCCAGCTTATCCGCGGGGACTGATAGCGCACGCCGGCATAAGGTGTTTTCGAATCGTCTTCTGCGAGCAGCGACAGCCCCGTGTTCCATAGCGAGAGTTGCGCACCGCCGAATAAACCATCAAGGCGATCGCCTTGTCCATAACCAGCAGTCAACGTCACCGGTCCAAATGCTTGCGACACAACGCCGTATTTCGAGCGGAAGAAATGCGTCTGCCCGCCAATGTCAGTCACACCAAAGGCGATGTCCGGCTGATACTTGAAGAACTTCGGCACTTCGAGCTTGATATCCGCCATCAGGTGACGAACGACGAAATGCTCTTCATGTGCAAGCGGGACCGATACGTTCGCCGGATAATTTGCCAGTCCACCTGCCAGCTCAACATACGGAAACAAGCCAACAGCGCCCCAGTAGACCTGGGATCCAGTCGCTGTCTTCGCATACCGAGGATCGATGAAATCGTTGTATTGCACCTCACCGACACCTTCAGGCAATGCAAATCCATACGGAATAACCAGACCGCCAGCCTGGCCTAGTGCGTTCAACGCCGGATCGACGGCATGCGCCGAAGTCGAAAACGTCAGGATAGCGGCCAACGCCAAGGTCCTACGGCTTCCTATCGGTTCCAGTCCAAACGAGTTTCCGCTCATGTCTATAGTTTTAGGTATAAAAAGGCACGGCGTTGAATGGAGCCCTTGTCAATCACCATCACAACTCACGGCTGCAATGCGACATTCAAGTAAGTCGACCTATAGAGAGGCCTTAAATATAAAATTGAGTAGATATCCTATATATATGAACAGAAATAACCGCACACCAAGTCATGCTAAAGAGCGCTCTCAACAACAGCCGAGTATATAAATACCTTCTCGTTGCGGTGCATCATACATAGTCCACCGCATCGAAAATGGCGGCTGACGGAAAAAGCTAACATGTTGGCGGATTACTACACTTAACTGTTCGTGGGAAATCAACGCGAAATCTTGTGCCTCTCCGCCGAACAGTTCAGCGAGTTCAGCATCAATGGTTTCCCTGGTCGACGTGACGAAGCGTTGCCAGTGGTATTTGAAGCGCTTCCGGATAATCTCGATCAGATATCGAAGAACGCCTCGTGCTAAATAAATCAGCGCTCTATCGTGTCCCGATCCATGTAGCGATGAATGCCCGCGTTGACGGAATGAAACTGGCGACACCGGTCTTCGCGCGAGTGTCGAAGGCACGCAAAAAAAAGCCTGCTCGCACGGGGAGCGGCAGGCCGAAACTCCGAAGGGTGCGAGGACCAGCTCGGTCCCCCCTCGAAGTGCCAACGCAAAGAGTAGGCCAATTTAAGGCTTTGCCGGCAAGAATGACTGAAGATGCCAAAACGTTGGCTGTACGGGACCAAATAAGAGGAAAACTCTGACGGTATGCTATTCAAATACATAGGTTTGGGGTGTGGGCGCTGAACCGCGCAACGCACGGAGCGCCGCCCAGTGAGTTTCGGCGGAATCTGTCAATGTTTCGGCGGACCAGGTTAGATCCGACCGGAGACTATCGGTCTTGGGTTCTTAGCCTCGTGTGGCGTCACCTGGATGCAGCCGCCTGCACGATAAGGATGGCTACCCTTCTTTTGCGCTCATGCTAGGCAAAGCCGCGTCCATAACCAATTGCTGCTTGCCTCCACCTGCACAGCCCATCCATCATGACTCGGCTGCTAGATTTCGACCTGCTTGCGCGCACGGAACTGTTGACCTATCTCGTTGTTTCACAATTGGTCATGCGTCAGAGGACCGGGCGATGGCTCAAGGTCGAGCACCTCGTCGAGTGCACACATCTCTGGCTGCGTTTAAACGGTCACCAGGCTGACTGGCTGCAGCGCACGACGCTGGCCTGCCGTGCGCAATCTCTGGCGGAGAAAATAGCACGGTCCTCCCAAAGAAAGTACGACGCGAGAACCGTGGTACCCATGTTTTTCGGCAGCTTGCGCCTCGACTTACGGTCTTCGGCAGTGGTCGAGATCTTCGTCATCTGCGCGGCGAATCTCCCTGGTCAGCTAGACTTCCCCAACAGGCCGGGCGCTACGTGACATGGGTGTTGCAGACTAGGACTGCGGAGTGCGCGCGATGTGTGTCGATAATACGGTCGAGTGAAAACTTAAAGAATCCGAATAATGTCGATTGACGACCGCCCGACCGGCACGACACATCGTAGTCTCTTTCCCGCAGTTGACATTTCTTGACAATTTTCTCGTGTACTTTCGCGTAGACTCGCGCGTCGAAGTGCATGCACCCATACAGGTGTTGCCTACCAATTCGTCGACCTGCTCGCCACCGATCACTCACGTCGCGGCACTCCGCAAGCGCAACTGTTCACATGAGAATCGCCATCCTTGAGTCCGATGCCGTGGCACTTGACCGCGCGCTCGAAACCCTGTCATCCGCTGGGCATCTCTGCTTTGGCGCACTCTGCGACCAAACATTACGCACGCTGGTCAACCAGGTGGTCGTCGATCTGGTGTTACTCGATTGGGTGGCGCCGGATCCACTCCGCTACGATACGCTGCGCGGCCTGTGCAGTCATGGATCCGTGATTCCCGTTGTCTTGTGCGTAACGTCGCGAACGTCGCAGCAAGTGGTTGCCGCAGGACTGAAGGGCGGCGCGAACATCTGCCTCCAGAAGCCACTCGGCAGCGCGCAGTCGCTTGCGCACATTCATGCTTTTTGTGCGTCATGGCAATCTTTCCAGATGAACGGTAGCATGCTAGCGGACGGTTCTGTAGCTCTAGCACCATTTCATTAGGCCAGCCGAGTTTCCGTATTCGATAAAGCATCCGCCGCAAAGATGGCGGATTAATGCAACGTACCTCAGTACGCAATATAGGGCCCGGCTCCGCCAGGCGTCGATTGCTGCTCGACGGCGGCATAGACGTTACGCCCATAGAAGAACGGCATGCCCCAGACGAAGATCGCCGAGGAGACGCAAGCCGGACCGGCTAGCAGCGGCACCACTGAATTGCCGCCGCGGTTCTGCTCGGGTTCCGCGCCATTGCCGACGTCAATCGAGACGGCACTGTTCGTACCGTTCACACCCTCAATCATGGCGCTCAACTGCTGAGTTGATGCGGGGCAGTAATACAGGTTGTTTCTGCTCGCGCAGACAGGGAGCACTCTAGTTTGAAAGAATAGTCCATTCGACCCACTGTCCACGATACTCCTCGAGTAGTTCGTTCCATTTAGTGCCGTCGTGAACGTGCCGCTGGACGGACTGAGCCCGATCACCTGCGCGTTGCCCAAGCCATTATTGCTCTGCGTACCGATGCCGAACAACGGTTGCCCCGTGAGCGAAGTCTGCCCGCTCGGCGAGACGGCTGGCAACATCAATATCGAACCGTTGTTATTTGGTCGCGAAGTCAGGGACGGGGACCTGTCTCGAACCGGCAAGCCGGGATGCGCCGTCTAGCCCTTTCGGGCCACGCGGAAACTCGACCTGTGACCGTCAGTAATGGACGAAGCGGCCTCTAAGGCATGAAAGTCGGCGTCCCCAAGTGCTTAGTGACCGACTTGATGATTCGCGAGCGGAAATGACTATTGCCCCCTGGAGAGCGGTCGTTGAGGTCGTGCTCGCTCGAAAGAAGGCGGAGGGTCGGGAGTGTGAATTCGCGACGCAGAAAGCTGTAGCCCGGCTGCTCGACGCCGTCACCGTCGGCAGTCCGTCCCATTGCGGACATAGGACGCATCCCGGCTCAATGTCATCAATGGCCGATCAAGAGCCAGTGATCGGCGAGGAACTCAACGACGAGTCGTCGGCCATTGCAGACGTTAGGACGATCTCGGGTCTACGTCACCAATGCGGCGGATTGCTGACCGCTGCGCCGCTTGAAGTTGAGCGGCGGCGTCCCGCACTAGCGAACTCACACTCACGACCCGTTGGCGCCAGCCGCACAGTCGGCCAATCAGGGGCCGCTAACAGAGACGTTCGGTCATCCACACCAAAGTATCGGCGGCAGCAGTTCGGCCGAAGTGGACCAAGTTCGCCGACCGCAGGACGTTAGTCCCGTTCCTCCTCATCCCTTGCCGAGTGGCGGCCGACTGGGGAATCCCGCCATATTGCTCAACTGGGCAAGCTCATTCGCCGCCTCGCGCAGCAGTACGGAGTACTCGTGAATCTTCTCGGCGGTCAGCCGCACCCGCGGACCGGCCAAACTGATAACGCCGACGCAGCGCGAGCCGCTTACCACGGGTACGGCTACCGCTGACATGCGCGGAGCAAACACCTCGTCGATCATCGCGTAACCGCGCACGCGCGCAGCGTGCAGGTAACCCAACAGTGCTTTGAGCGTCGTCGGCGCATTGGGTCCGAACTCATTAGGCTGTCCGAAGCCCTGCTTCAAAACGAGTGCCATCGCCTGTTCGTCGGTCATCGTCATAAGCCATGCGTGTCCCGTCGACGTGCATGAAAGTCGTGCTGCCTGCCCCATGTCGGGATCGTAGCGAAAGCCGATGCGCTGTCCGTCTGCCTTACCCACCCAAATAATTGCCTCGCCGTCCACCAGCGACAGCCGCGCCAGTTCGCCGGTCTGCGCGGCGACGCGTTCGATGATTGGCTGTGCGATATCTGCGATGCCCGTCAGGCTGAGGAATTCGAGCCCGTTCGACGTCATGCGCATTGTCAGAATGTAGCGGCTGTGGTCGACCAGTTGCCTGACATACCCGCCTTCAACGAGTTCGGTGAGCACGCGGTGGCACGTGCTGCGTGGCAGAGACAAGGCGTCGGCAATGGCCACGAGGCCTGCGCCTTCGCCTTGCGACGCCAGCAAATCGAGAATTCTTAGGCCGTTCTTGAGCGACATTTCTCGCCATTTACCACGATGTGAAATACAGTTCCGGTGCGGAACGCCCCGCCTTTGCAGCGCAAACAATAGCACTTGTTCGTCGCCAGAAACGAACGTTTCATGTACCGAGAATTCAGGAGACAACATGTCATTTTTTGCGGACTCAGACCTCGCCGCGGAAGAACAGTCCGCGCAGGCCCACTTGATGGCGCGTCGCGCGGTGGCCGGCGCAACCGTCGGTACAGCGCTCGAATGGTTCGACTTCGCGTTGTATGGCGTGGTCGCGGCCACGATCTTTCCGAAGCTGTTTTTCCCGTCCCTCGACCCGACCGCCTCGCTGCTCGCGTCGCTAGCGAGTTTCTGGGCCGGGCTCGCCGCACGCCCACTGGGCGCAGTGATCTGTGGGATGCTCGGCGACCGTTGGGGACGCCGCAAACTGATGCTGGTCACTGTCTCGGTGATGGGCGCGTCGTCGTTCCTGATGGGATTGCTGCCGACTTACCACCAGGTCGGCATTCTCGCGCCTACGTTGCTGGTCTCGCTGCGGATCATCCAGGGCTTCGCGCTTGGCGGGGAATCGACGGGCGCGCAACTGATGGCGGTGGAGCATGCGTCTGCTAACCGACGCGGTTGGTATTCGGGCCTGCTTGGCATCTGCTCGCCACTCAGCCAGATTCTCGCCAACTTCTCGCTGTTTACGCTGGCCGCCCTGCTTTCATCGGACGACTTCGATTCCTGGGGATGGCGAGTCCCGTTCCTCGCAAGCTTTGTCCTGGTGTTGCTGGGCATCTATATCCGCAGGAAGGTTAGCGAGACACCCGCCTTCGAGGCGCTCAAGAAGGCCAGCGCTCCCACACGCGCCGTCAATCCGCTCGGCATCGTGTTCAAGTACCACTGGCGCACCGCGCTTCGCCTGACGCTGTTCTTTTGCGGGCCGGCTGCGCTGTTTTATCTAATCGTGGTTTTCTCTCTCAGCTATCTGACAAAGCACCTCGGTGTGCCCAAGCAGACAGGTTTCATGCTGTTGATGATTGCAAATGTCTGCGCCATCGTGGGCGCGCTGGCAGGCGGCTATCTCAGCGATCGGATTGGACGCAAACGCGCACTGATGATCGGCTCGTTCTGCACACTAATCTGCTGCCTGATCTATTTTCCGATTCTCAACCAGAACTCGATCGCCATGACAATGGCCGTGATGGGCGCCTTCCTCGGCTTCACACAGTTCCAGAGTGGCATCCAGCCGGTATGGTTCGCCGAGTCCTTTCCGACCGAGGCACGATACACGGGGTCCGCACTGTCGTACTCGGGCGCCAACCTGCTCACCGGCGGTCCGATGCCGATTGTCGCTGTGGCGCTGCTGAATGTCTTTCACGGTTCCCCCTGGGCCATCGTCGCTGTGTGCGCCTCGCTGAATCTGCTTTCCTTTCTCATGATTGCTGTATCCCGGGAAACCAGAGGCACCGCCCTCGAACGCTCCTCTACACATTGAAACCATGACTCGCAAACTCTACATCCTCAATGGCTCCAACCTGAACATGCTAGGCGTAAGGGAGCCTCACATTTACGGCAGCACCACCCTGAAGGACATCGAACAGAATTGCCTGATACTCGCCGATGCGCTCAAGTTCGACTGCGCATTCCGTCAGACCAACAGCGAAAGCGAGCTGATCGACTGGATCCAGGAAGCGTTCCTGCAGGACGCCGCGCTGATCATCAATCCGGCCGGCTTTTCGTTTGGTCGGATTCCGGTGCTCGACGCAGTCAAGCTCGTCCGTCGGCCGGTAGTGGAATTGCATATCACCAACATACACGCGCGCTCGGAAGAATATCGTCACTCGACGATCTCGGTAGCGGCTACGGCGGTGATCTGCGGGGCAGGAGCAAACGGATATCTGCTAGCGATCCGCGCGATTGACGATCTGTGGGGTAACCAGACTTGAGCCGGTTCCTCAATTTATGAAGTACGCGGGCTCCGTGATGGAGCCCGCTTCGGCCGACATCCGGGCGACTCATATCATTGCAATTGACGGTTCGGCGCTCGAAAAAAGTATGTTTTTCACAACGGGCAGCCTCTCGACACTGCACCGCCCGCCCAATTTCTTCATGCGCCGTTCGGCGTCGGAAATGGGAGCACTTCCGATGCTTCGGCGACGCTTACTGCGCCATGGTGTGCTGTTCCGTCGCCGCCATACTTCCAAAACACCCACTGTTGAAATCCTCTACCGCCTCGCGAATTTCTTCGAACGTGTTCATGACAAACGGGCCATGCGCCGCAACGGGTTCGTCGATGGGCTCGCCACTCAACACCAGGACGACTGCATCGCTGATGGCGTCAAGCTGAACGTCGTTGCCCTCTTGCGCAAGCAAAACAAGTTGCGCATCACTGATGACTCGCTCGTCGCCGTTGACACGGACCTGACCGCGCAGCACAACGAGCGCGAGCGTCCGGCCCCCCGGCAGCGTCAGCGTTGCACCGCGTCCTGCGTTGAGCCGCACATCCCAGACGTCCATCGGCGTGAAGGTGTGCGCTGGCCCCGCCTTGCCTGCGAAGTTGCCTGCGATCACCCGCACATGTCCTGCGCCTGCCGGCAAGTCGACCGACGGAATCTGGCTGGCCACGATGCTCTGATAACCGGGGGCCGCCATCTTGTGCCGCGCTGGAAGATTCACCCAGAGTTGGACCATCTCGAGCGTCCCGCCTGTTTTCGCAAACGCTCGCGAGTGGAACTCCTCATGCAGAATGCCGGCGCCCGCCGTCATCCACTGCACGTCGCCGGGGCCGATCTGGCCACCGCTACCCGTTGAGTCGAGGTGCTCCAGTTCACCCTCGTACACGATGGTCACGGTTTCGAAGCCACGATGCGGATGCTGCCCAACGCCCAGTCGGCGGCCTGTCGGCGAGAAGCTTTTCGGTCCAGCGTAGTCGAGCATCAGAAACGGGCTCAAGTGGCGGCCCATGGTGTGATGCGAGAACAGCGTGCGCACGGGAAAACCGTCGCCGACCCAATGCGCGTTAGCGTTACTGTATGCGCCGAGAATCTTTTTCATCATCGTATGTTCCTGTTCAACGGCCCGCGGCCGTGGTTGTGTGAATACAGGGTAGTCGCGCGACGATGACGGCGGTAGAGATGGGAGCGGTCCTCTGTGTCTCATTGATAGAACAATGGGTCGCGTTCACGGTTGTGTTGATGCGTGACGAACTGACAGCCGGCACACTCGTCCACACCGCGCCGGTCAGAATTTCGTCTGCAAAGCGATGCCTCGACATTCGTCGGACATCGCGTATGCGCGCGGACGGGTGCCGCAACCGGCCGCGCGCATGAAACATCAGTTTTTGTCGTACGAGAACTGGATGCCGGCCGTGCCGCCGGTTTCGATGAACAGGCTGATGAATGCCGGGACGGTGTCGCTGCGCGCCCAGTCGCGTTGCAACTCGCAGAACAGCTGGGCAACACTGATCATCTTGCCGCCTGCCTGTTCGATACGGCGCAACGCGGCTTCGTGCGCCGCGACGGACGTGCCGCCGACCGCATCGACGACCACATAGACCTCGTAGCCGGCCTTCAGCGCGTCGAGCGCCGGGAACGTCAGGCAGGCTTCCGTCCAGAGCGCCGTCATGATCAGCTTCTTGCGGCCGGTTGCCTCGACGGCCTTGCGGAATTCGACGTCTTCCCACGAGTTGATGCTGGTGCGGTCGTACGTCGGATAGTCGCCAAGCGCGGCGCGCAGTTGCGGGATAGGCGGCTTGTTCAGTCCCGTCTTCACGTTGACCGTCGAATGGATGATCGGCAGCTTGTAGGCGACTGCGGCCTTGGCGGCGCCCACAATGTTGTTGACCAGCAGTTGGCGGTCCATCGACGCGATGGAATTCACCTGGACCGGCTGGTAATCGATGACGATGAATGCCGAGTTCTGCGGGGTGAGCAGATGATCGTTCGCGGGGTCGCGAATGGGTTCGCTTGCCATGGTTGTCTCCAGAAACAGTGCAGGAAGGGGAAGTGGGATCCTGAGGATCGAGGCGTGGCGCATCGGATCTGCATGCACCATCAATCCTATGTCGGCGACACACCGGCTTAAAGGCCCGAATAATGCCGACTGTGTTCTATGGGAGGAACAATGACGATCGCTGGCATCGTGCCTTAAGATGTCTTGATTGTTCTGCCAGAGGAACAGTAATGGACGACCTGAACGACCTCTTCTACTTCGTGAAAGTGGTCGAAAACCACGGTTTCACGCAGGCAGGCCGGGCGCTCAACATGCCCAAGTCCAAGCTGAGCCGCCGCGTCGCCGAACTCGAAGCCAAATACGGCGTTCGCCTGCTCAATCGCTCCACGCGGCATTTCTCGGTAACGGAGACAGGACAAGAGTTCTACGAGCGCTGCGTCGCGGTGCTCGTGGAAGCCGATGCGGCCCGCGAGGTCATGGAGCGCAGGGTTTCGGAACCCCAGGGCGTCGTGCGCATGAGTTGCCCTACGACGCTGCTCGAATACCGCATCGGAGGTCTCATGGCTGACTTCATGATGCAATATCCGAAGGTGCGGATCCTTCTCGATGCAACCAATCGCCGGGTCGATGTCCTCAGCGAAGGGCTCGATCTTGCGCTGCGCGTGCGCTTTCCCCCGCTCGAAGACAGCGGGCTCGTCATGCGTGTGCTCTCCGGAAGTCCGCAGCGCCTCGTTGCCGCTCCGGCGCTGCTGAAACAGCACACCAAGATCGCGCATCCGGCGGATCTCGCCGGCATGCCCAGCCTCGATTGGGGACCGCAGCGCGATCACGCCTGGGCTTTGGTGGGCCCAGACGGAGCCGAGGCGCGCTTGCCTCACGCGCCGCGCTACATCACCGACGACATGACCGTACTTCGCCAGGCCGCCCTGAAAGGCGTGGGTGTCGTGCAGCTGCCCTACATGGTCGTCGAAAACGAGCTCAAAAAAGGCACTCTGGTTGATGTGGTGCCGGGCTGGGCGCCCAAGGGCGGACTGGCTCATGCCGTCTTTCCCTCACGCAGAGGCCTGCTGCCGGCCGTGCGGCTCCTGATCGACTACCTCGCCACGCACATTCAGAAGGACGAGTGAGCGTTCTATGCGCGA
This sequence comes from Paraburkholderia ginsengiterrae, assembly GCF_001645125.1. GTDB lineage: Bacteria > Pseudomonadota > Gammaproteobacteria > Burkholderiales > Burkholderiaceae > Paraburkholderia > Paraburkholderia ginsengiterrae. The sequence continues at coordinate 104,294 of NZ_LXKA01000132.1, forward strand.
TATCTGGCTTGAGCCGCGTGCTTCCATTGCGCCTTCTTCGATTGTTCCTTTGACAGGACACTCGGTACGGCCGCGCATCGGGCGCGTACTGATGGCGTACGGTCGCGACGCCGCCGATGTCGCGATCAGCAACGCTTTCGGGCCCGCCGTACTAACCCACTTCGAGGTGCACTGCGACCAGGAGTGACCGCGCCACAGGCCGCCAAGGCTGAGCCGATGTGCAGGTCTTTGGATTAAGCGCTTTCCCTATCCATCGTTACCGTAACAAAGTGTCCCGATGATCCCTCAACCACGCATACCATGCCTCCATGCCTGCACCGGTCTCCGCGGAAATCTGCAGAATGTCGATCGCGGGATTGACGCGCCGCGCGTAGTCGATGCAGCGCGCCACATCGAAACGCAAATACGGCAGCAAATCGATCTTGTTCAACAGCATCAGCGAACTGGCCCGAAACATATGTGGATACTTGATCGGCTTGTCTTCTCCCTCCGTTACCGACAGTATCAGCACCTTTGCCAGCTCACCCAGATCGAATAACGCCGGACATACCAGATTGCCGACATTCTCGATCATTACGACCGAACGCAGCGGTGGCTCGAGTTGCTTCAGACCACGGAAGATCATCTCCGCGTCAAGGTGACACCCGGTACCGGTATTGATCTGGACGACGCGGCAACCGGTCGCTCGAATCCTCTCGGCATCGTTCAGTGTCGCCTGATCCCCCTCGATCACCGTCAGCGGCATCGTGCCTCCCGTCTCGCGAATAGTGCGTTCGAGCAGCGTCGTCTTGCCCGCGCCCGGCGAACTCATCAGATTCACCGCGAGGATCGAACGTCCGGCCAGCCAGCCGCGATTACGCTCGGCCAACAACTGGTTCTTAGCCAGAATCTCCTGTTCCAGCGTGATCGACGTGCCATGCTCATGCGCGTGAACATGTACCTGATCGTGCTCATGTTCATTTTCATGTTCGTGTTCGTGTTCGTGACTGTGCGGACGAGCTTGATCGTGCGGATGCGGATGCGGATGCGGGTGCGGATGCGTATGTCCATGCCCATCGACGCGCCGATAGAGATGCTCGTGCGCGGCAACCGCAGCACTTTGCGGCTGTTGTGGCGAACCGCTCTCCTCCCGCGGCTGTGCTTGCGCCGCTTCCTGCGCATCCAGATCGGTCACCGCCGCGCTCTGCTTATTCGAACAGCCGCATGTCGTGCACATCACACCACCTCCATCTGCCTGATCTTCAACTGCTGGCCGGAAATCAGTTCGAGATTCTCACTCCCGCAGTCACACTGCCCGTACGGCACCGCGATGGCGAGCGTCGCTCCGCACGCGAGGCAGCGCGCCTGCCCGGGCATCTCGACGATTTCCAGCGTCGCGCCTTCCGCCGCTGTGTCCTTCGCGCAGACGTCGAAGCAGAAACGGATCGCGTCCGGCATCACCGCCGACAATTGCCCGATCTCCAGCGTCACACGCGTCACGCGCGCGCCGTTGGCCTGCTCCACGCAAATCTCGACGACGCTGTTTGCAATACTCAACTCATGCATGGCGCGTTCCTCGACAGCGCGTTAGCAGATGCGCGGCAACTGCTCGCCCACCAGCATATCGACGATGCGCTGTCCGCCGAACGTCGTCTGCATGACGACGAGACCACCCTCGCCCGCCTCGACCTCGCCGATCGCCGCCGCCTCACGCCCTGCCGGATGCGCTCGCATGGCCGCAAGCACCCGTTCGGCCGCGTCGGCTGGAACGACCGCTACGAGTTTTCCTTCGTTGGCCAGATACAGCGGATCGAGACCGAGGATTTCGCAAGCGCCCTGCACCGGTTCGCGCACCGGAACATCGGTTTCGCGAATCCGTATCGTCACGTTCGAACTCTGCGCAAACTCGTTGAGCACGGTCGCCGCTCCACCGCGTGTCGCGTCGCGCAAGCAGTGAATCTGCGGACATATATCGAGCATTACCGCAATCAGCCCGTTGAGCGGACAGCAATCGCTTTGCACATCGGCTTCCAGCGCCAGTTGCTGACGCGCCACCAGAATCGCCGCGCCGTGGTCGCCGAGATAGCCATTGACGATCACGACGTCGCCAGGACGCGCGTTGCGCGCCGAAATCGACACATCCCCGCGTACCACGCCAATGCCCGCGGTGTTGATAAAGAGCTTGTCCGCACAACCGCGTTCGACCACCTTGGTATCGCCCGTCACGATAGCGACGCCCGCTTCAAGCGCGACACGCTGCATGCTGGCCGCGACGCGCCGCAAGATGTCGACGGCGAGCCCCTCCTCGATCACTACCGCGCACGACAGATACAGGGGCGTCGCGCCGCACACCGCCAGATCGTTAACCGTGCCGGACACGGCCAATGTGCCGATGTCGCCGCCGGGAAAGAACAGCGGATCGACCACGTAGCTATCGGTCGTAAAGGCGAGCCGGTCGCCGTGCGTGGCGAGACCGGCGAGTGCGAACACGGCCTGGTCTTCGAGCGCCGACAAGGTGGGATTGTCGAAGGTCGAGACGAACACATCCTCGATCAGGTCGCGCATCGCGCGGCCGCCGCTTCCATGCGCCAAATTGACCGATACGTCGCGAACACTGGCGACGCGGCGCGGTGGCCCGGGATCAATTGGAGCGGACGCACGGTCGTTCATGACGGAACTCGCGTGGCGGGCGTGACGGGCCTGGAAACGGTATCGGAGGTGGCGCTGCCCGTGAATGCCGGTGAAAGCAGAGTCTCGCCGGCAACGCCGCTTGCTCCCAGACCACCAGACGCGCCCGCATCGCCCGTATCACCTGAATGCACCGCTTGCCGTGCGCCGCGCCGCTGTTCGAGCCGCGACGTATCGATGCGCCCGTAGTTGTAGTACGCCGCGCACGCGCCTTCGCTCGACACCATCAGCGACCCTAGTGGCGACTCCGGTGTGCAGGCGGTGCCGAATACCTTGCATTGATGCGGCTTGATCACGCCCTTCAGCACCTCGCCGCATTGGCATGCCTTCGGGTCGGCGATTTTCAGGTTCGGCACGGCGAACTTGCGCTCCGCGTCGAATCCTGCAAACGCCTCACGCACCCTGACGCCGGAATGATCGATTGAGCCGAGTCCGCGCCATTCGAAGAACTCGCGCGGTTCGAACACCCGCGCAAGCGCCGACAAGGCCTGCGCATTGCCGTCCTCCGGCACGACCCGGCCGTACTGGTTCTCGACCTCGCAGCGGCCATCGGCGATCTGCCGCAGCACCATCCACATCGATTGCAGCACGTCGAGCGGTTCGAAGCCCGCCACCGTAATCGGCTTGCCGTAGTGCCGCGCAATGAATTCATAGGGCCGCGTGCCGATCACCATGCTGACGTGTCCCGGGCCGAGGAAGCCGTCGAGATGCAGATCCGGCGAATCGAGAATCGCCTTGATGGTCGGGATGATCGTGATGTGATTGCAGAACAGCGAAAAATTCTTGACCTTTTGCGCATGCGCTTGCAAGACCGTCATCGCGGTGCTCGGCATGGTCGTTTCGAAGCCGAGGCCGAAGAAGATCACTTCCCGGTCGGGATTGAGCCGCGCGATCTTCAGCGCGTCGAGCGGGGAGTAAACCATCCGTACGTCGGCGCCATCAGCTTTCGCTTTCAGCAAACTCTTCTTCGAGCCGGGCACGCGCATCGCATCGCCAAAGGTCGTGAAAATCACTTCCGGACGCTCGGCCAGCGCGACGCAATCGTCGACGCGGCCCATAGGCAGCACGCACACCGGGCAACCTGGGCCGTGAACGAACTCCACCGCATCGGGCAGCAACTGCTGGATGCCGTAGCGGAAAATGGTATGGGTATGACCTCCGCACACTTCCATGATCTGCAGCGGCCGCTGCTTCGCACGCTCGATGCGCGGCAGCAGCGCGCGGATTTCCTTCTCCAGCGCGCGCGCCTTGAGCGGATCGCGAAACTCGTCGACGTATTTCATCGCACGCCTCCCTCCGCCACGCCGGCCATGCCGCCGCGATCGTCGGCGAGCAGCGTATGCACCAGGTCCCACAGAATGTGATAAATCGCGACGTGGGTCTCCTGCACGCGATGAATGCTGTCGCTTGGCACCACGAGGCAATGATCGACGGCGGCACTCGTGGCCATCCGTCCGCCGTCGTGCCCCGACAGGCCGATGGTCAGGAGCCCCATCTCTTTCGCTTTCGCAAATGCGGCGAGCAGGTTCTCCGAATTGCCGCTGGTCGACACGCCGATCAGCGCGTCGCCGCGCCGGGCCTGCGCAACCAGTTGCCGCACGAAAATATGGCTAAAGCCAACGTCGTTACCAACCGCCGTCATCATGGCCGTGTCCGCCACCAGATTGATCGCGGTCAGCGCCGGACGGCCCGTGGTAATCGGATGCAGGAATTCGACGGCAATATGGGCGGCATCGCAGCTCGAACCACCGTTACCCATCGCGAAGAGCCGGCCGTCACGCCGGTACATCTCGGCAATCGCATGGGCGACCTGAACCACTGCCGGGCCGTTTTCATCGAAAAAGCGCCGTTTGGTATCGACGCTGTCCCACGCTTTCTGACGCACCGACTCGAGCAGCGCCGCGTCGAGCTTGTCCGCATCCTGACGGGTGCCGTGCAGGAAGGGATAAAGCGTCTGCAAAGTTTCATGTTCGGGCATGCTGGGTCTCCGTTGCTTCCGGTCGCGCTCAGGCCGCGCCGCGCAGCTCGTCGAATTCGGCCTGCGCGACGCCCAGTTCGTGCAGCAAAGCAAGCGTGCGCGCCGCTTCCTGCTCGTCGAGCCGGCTCATCGCGAAGCCGACGTGCACCAACACCCAGTCGCCGACGCAGGCGCTTGCCGGTCGCGCTTCGTCGATGACAAAGGCGATATTGATCACGCGCCGCACGCCGCCCACATTGACGAGCGCAAGGTCGTTCGCCGCATCGGTCACTTCAACAATCTGCCCCGGGATGCCCAAACACATGTCGCTCTCCGCTAACCTGCTTCTGCACGGCTACGCCAGACGCCGCTGTGCTCCTGCCACTACCGCCTGTCCGAGCGCCAGGCCGCCGTCGTTGGCGGGCACCTGCCGATGCGTCAGCACGCGAAAACCCGCCACGCCCAATCGCCCGGCCACCTGTTCGAACAGGACGCGATTCTGGAAAACGCCGCCCGACAGCGCGACACTGCGGGCGTCGACCGGTTCTGCCAACAAGTCGGCCAGGCCCTCGACCATCCGCACGATCGCGATCGCCAGCCCCTTATGAAAACGCGCGGCGATGACCGGCACGGGCGTGCCGCTGCGCAGGTCGTCGAGCAAGGCTTCCCACATCGGCCACGGTTCGATGCAACGCAAACCGTGCGGTACGGTGCTGGTGATTTCGAACTGATAGGCGCAAGCGTCGCGCTCGTCGCGCAGCGCGCCCATATCGACCAGCGCCTCCAGTTCAACGGCCGCCTGTCCTTCGTAAAGCACGCGCTCGCGACACACGCCGAGGGTCGCGGCCACCGCATCGAACAAACGGCCCGCGGAACTCGCGAGCGGGCTGTTGACGCGCTGCGCAATCATCGTATCGAGGACGGCGCGCGGACGACTGCTCAGAAACCGCTCGATGTCGAGCCCGGCGTATTGCCGCGTAAAGCCGGCCCAATCGAATGCCGCGTGCAGATGCGCGTAAGCATTGCGCCATGGCTCGTCGATGGCGCGCGTTCCGCCGGGCATGGCCACCGGTTTGAACAGACCTAGCCGAGTGAAGCCGCGGTAGTCCGCCAGCATGAATTCGCCGCCCCATAGCGTGCCGTCGTCGCCCAGACCAAGACCGTCGAGCGCAACACCGAGCATGGGCGGCGCATCGAGCGCGACTCCGTTTTCGGCCATGCACGCGGCAAGATGCGCGTGATGATGCTGCACCTCGACAACCGGTATTTGCCACGCTTGCGCGAGGTTGCAGCCGATTTTGCGCGACAGATACTCGGGATGAAAGTCGACCGCAATGGCATGCGGTTCGTGTTCGAAGAGCCGCAGGTATTGCATAACGGAGCGGCGATAGTCCGCGTAAGTCAGCGCGTCTTCCAGATCGCCGATATGGTGCGAAACGATCGCCTGGGCGTTGCGCGTCAGACAAAAGGTGTTCTTGAGCTCGCCGCCCATCGCCAGCACCGCAGGCGTAGCGGCGAAACCGTCGGGCAACAGCAGCGGCGCCGGCGCGTAGCCCCGCGCGCGCCGCAGCATGCGCGTTTCGCCCAGCACCACGCGCGTCACCGAATCGTCGACGCGGCGCGCGATGTCGCGATCGTGCATCAGGAAAACATCGGCGATGCGGCCGAGGCGCGCGCGCGCATCCGCGTTGTCGATGCACGGCGGCTCTTCGCTGGTGTTGCCGCTCGTCATCACGAGGGCGGTATCGATCGACTCCATCAGCAACCGATGCAACGGCGTGGACGGCAGCATGAAACCGAGCGTGCCGACACCGGGCGCGACGCTCGCCGCAACACGCTCGGCGCCGTCCGCACGCAGAATCACGATGGGACCGCCCGCGCTATGCAGCAACGCGCACTCCGTCTCGCCGGCCGTGCCGTAGCGGCGCACCGCTTGCAGATCGCGCGCCATCAGCGCGAACGGCTTGCGCTCGCGCCGTTTGAGCCGGCGCAAACGCGCAACCGCCGTTTCATCGCAGGCGTCGCAGGCGAGCTGGAAACCACCCAGCCCCGTGATCGCGACGATCGAGCCGTGCCGCAACAGCAGACTAGCCGCGCGACAGGGATCGTCGGCATCGGCGCGCTCGCCGTCCCTGCTTTCCAGCCAGACGCGCGGCCCGCATACCGGACAGGCAACCGGCTGCGCATGAAAACGACGGTCACCCGGATCGTCGTACTCAGCGCGGCAGGCGTCGCACATCGCGAAGGCGGCCATCGTCGTGTTGGCGCGATCGTAGGGAATCGCCTCGACGATCGACAGACGCGGTCCGCAATGCGTGCAATTCGTAAACGGATAGCGATAACGTCGGTTCGCAGGGTCGGCGATCTCCGCGGCGCATGCGGCGCAGATCACCGCGTCGGGTGTGACGGCGGTCTGCACATGGCCGGCTACGCTCGCGACGATACGGAAATCACTGACGTCCGCCGTCTCAGTCAATTCATGCCGCTCGATCGCGTCGATCCGCGCAAGCGGCGGGCATTCTGCGCTCAGGCTCCTGATAAATCGCTCGATCGTCCATGCATCGCCCCACGCATGAATCAGCACGCCGTCGCTATCGTTGCGCACGTCGCCGACAACGCCGCAAGCATGCGCAAGCCGCCATACCGTCGGTCTGAAGCCGACGCCTTGCACCAATCCGCGCACACGGATTTCCTCGCCGACCGGCTGCGTGACGGTCGGACGGTGTCCAGAAGGTTGCGCTTGAGTGCTCATCGCCCACTCCACGGACCGATGCCGCTTACATGTTGCGGATCCGCAAATAACGCTTGATGTCTTTCATATTCGCCAGCAGACCGGCCACCAGCGCCGGTAATACGAGGTACTTCAAGAATCCTTTCATCACGCCCTCCCACCTCAGGGATATTTCACGCCGTATCGCTGCCCGACCGCCGCTCAAGCCGCGCGCGCGGACAGCCGTTCCATCCTTGCCGTCACCAGCTTCACGACCAGTTCTACCGCCTGCCCGACCGCTGCCGCCACCGCCGTGCTCAAACCCATCCGTCCTTCTTCACCCTGCTCGAAACCGAAGTCATTCGGCTCGCAGCCGAGCACGACGATGTCCTCGCAGCCACCGCCGAGCATCCTCACCGATTGCAGCACCTTGGCCGGATCCATTTCGTGCGGCGACATCAGCATCGGCACCGCATAGGGATCGCTGTCCTCAGCGCTCGCCTCCTCATGCGATGGTTCAATCACATACAGCGTGCCCGGCACGCCACCGCGCTGGGTGGCGTCGATCAAAATCGCACTGTCCACGCCGTCCAGCAGCGCATAGCAAAGGTCGATGCCGCGAATGCCGAAGTCGGCGACGCTCACACCAGCACCGAACGCCGGCAGTTCACCCGCCGCAAGCTTTTCCTGAAGACGGCGCGCCACTTCGACGCCGAAGCCGTCGTCGCCGAAAAACACGTTGCCGATGCCGGCGACCAGAATGGCGCTCATGCGTGGCTCCCGTTTCCGCGTTCATTCCCGCTTCCGTTCCCATCACGGCCGGATCGCCCCACGAGCGGCTCGATTTCGTCCGGGGCGAAAAAGAAGCGATGACCCGGCATGCGCTGCATGCCGAAATCTTTACCGGGGTCGTCGTCGATCGTCACGGCAACGTGCACGTGACCGTCGAAATCGCGTTCGATCGATTCGATCGTCGCCACCATGCCGCTCAATGCAATATCGAAGATGTCTGCACGGCCGTGTGGACGCAACCGGACCTGGTCGCTCACCCTGATCTCGACGCCCGCCACGCGCACGCAAGCGAGATGCGGCCGCGCATCCAGCTCGGCCCACGGCGAGACCGGCACGTGAGGTTCTTCCGGCGGAGTGACCGCACCCACGCTCGCCGCATCGATCGTACGCAGTTGTCGCAAGGTGCCGTGCAGCTTTTGCATCTGCTCGGCGCCAAGACTCTCGGTGCGTGCGAGCAATTCACGCGCGCGCTCGTCAGTGGCGATCATTTCGCGCTTTTCGTCGTCCGTCATCGTGAGAATGCGCAGCGTGAGGATCTCGTCGATCTCGGTGGCGTCGAACAGATCGCCGGTGCTTTCGGGCGCAATCTGCGGGAAATCGTAGAGAATGATCGGCGATGCGAGCATCGTGTCGGGCTGTTGTTCATTGCCGACCAGCACCGGCCACACGCCGATATTGCGGCATGCGGCGGCCGCCGCGGCAAGCTCGGTGGGCGGATCGATTGACGAGACCCATTCGCCGCCCATGATAGTCAGCACCGTATGACACGACACCAGTGCGTACAGCGACGCCGCGTCACGTTTCAACGTGCCGGCATCCGCAAGGGGCGTCTCGTTGATGATGCGCACTCTCAAACGAAAAGCGTCGGCCGCCACGCTCGCCGCACTCACTTCGACGCGGCCTTCCAGCGATGCGCGCGTGCGGCGCAGCGCCCCGCGCAGCGTGCCGTGCCGGTCGGCAAGCGGTTCGAGATCGCAGGCCGCTTCGAATAAAAACGGGATCTCGCGCCCTTCGTGCAGCAGTTCCCCAAGCATGAGAGCCGGCACGGCAATATGCCGCTCGGCCGCTTCCTGCCAGGGGGAGTAGCGCCGTTCGTCGATATCGAGCCGCTGCACCATGCGCCAGGCCGGCCGGTCCTGCGCCGGCCGCGCGTTCGGCGCGTCATCCACATCCAGCACCACCCTCTCGATCACTTGCAGAAAGCCGGGCCGCACCGCGACCCGGGTGCGCTCATCGCCGCGCAGCAGGCACTCGGTCTGCGTCACCCATGGATCGCTGCCGGACGCCTCGGCGTAGGCACGGGGATACACGCCGCCGAACGTCCAGCGTTGCCGGTTCTTCACCGAGGTCGGCCGGTACGGATACAGCATGTAGCCTTCGTACAGCACCGCCTGCACCACGCTCTCGACCGCGTTCACGATATGTCCTCCTCGAGACCGTCGAGCAGGCCCGCTACGGCCTGCTCCCAACTCGTGAGACCACGCCGGCTCTTGTAGCGCGAAAGGCGATCGAACACATCCCGGTGCAGGCACAGCCAGGCGCCGTTCGGGTAGTAGCGGCTCATCATGTCGCGCCATAGCGAGACCGGCAGACGGAACGCCGCTTCCTTGTGCCACGGAATCGGTGCGGCTTGCAGGGCGCCATTGTCTTCGCGATAGAACACGGTGCCGCTGAATTGCAGCATCAGCGGAATTTCGCCGTTTTCCAGACCATGAAAATATTTCGTTGCGGCGACGTTGAAGTCGTAGCTGCATGGCACCGGCAAATCGAGCGTGCACTCGCCGGTGAAGGGCGGTGCTATCACCGTCGTATGCGTCCAAAGCAGCGTGCGCAGCGTCTCGCCCCAACGCGGCGGCACGCCGAATAGGTCCTTGAGCCCGTACTGCTCGACGGGCGTGTAGCGGCGCCTGGTTGCCTCGATCTGGATCTGGCATTGCAAGGTAATGCTGGCGATGTCTTCCTGCGGCGGCGTGCTCACGACCCGCAGCCTGAACGTCAGGAGCGGCGCCGTCGCGAATGGGACGACTTCGGCCGACTCGACAGTGAACGCGAGGTCAGGCACGGAGGAGGCCCTCCGGCACACGGCCGTCGGTCTTGAGCGCGGCAAAGAAACGATGAATCGCGTCCCACGCCTCCCTGCCGCCCGAGAGGCCGCGCCAACGCGCGCGGATCACGCCGGTCAGCGCGTAGCATTGGTCGATCGGCACGCGGTAGTAATCGCGCACGCCTTCGCTGCGGTTGACCAGCAGCGCTTCGACGTCGGGCTCCAGTTGCGCGAGCAACGGATTGTCGGCAACCAGTTCGTCCCACGCGGACAATTCCAGTAGCGATTGGGTGCCGCCGGCCGGCCCGGGATAGAGCGCGACGACGCGCTGTGCCTGACTGTCGTGAAAGAAGAAAGCGATATCGATGGGAATCGCCAACGCGTCCCACTGCGCGTCGCTCATGCGGAAGCCGTCGAGATAATGCGCGTCGCGCGGCACAGGACGGTAACGCGCATTCTGCTGATTGCCGAAGAGCAGCGCGCAGGCGCGGCAACAGCAGTACAACCGGCGTTTGGTGGTTTCGAACAGATGCGGATGATCGGATAGAAGCGGCGCGCCGCACAACTCGCATTGCACATCGTCGGCTTTGCGGACGAAATGGCGCACGCGCGCGACCCAACCGCGTGTCGTGGTGGCGGCGGCAGTCATCGCGCGCCGGCCTCGGTCCGGCTCGTCACCTCGGTGTGGTTCGGCACAAAGCGCAGTTCATGCACGTTGACTTCCGGCAGGCCAGCGATCTCGACGCGCATCGCTTCGGGCGCCGCGTCGAAAATCGCGCGCTCTATTTCCCGCTGCAATTCGCCGACCGAGTTGTGCTTGCCCTGCAAGCGGCCGGTCACTTGCACGCGCACAGCGTCTTGCGCCGCATCCAGCAGTTCGATCTGAATGCCCTGCGCACCGAGCAGCGGCCGCATTTTCTCGACCGCGCGCGACACGCGTGCCGACAGATCGCGTGGATGCAGACCATGCAGAAGCAGCAACGCCGATACTCCGGCGTCGCGCTCGAATGCCTCGACCATGGCGTCGTCCAGCACGCCCGCCGCCGAAACGATTTCCATCAGACGCGCGAGTCCGTTCGTATGCAGATCGAGCACGACCTGAAGTAGTTCTTTGGCAGGCTCACGCGCGCGCGGGTCGTCGAGCGCTTCCAGCGCGGCAATCAGTTCCTCGATGCGGTGTTGCTGGGCGGCGACCGCACTCTCGTTGCTCACGTGTGCGCTCCCTGCATCACGCCGAAGGTCGGCGAGTGCGATGTATCGATCGTCTTGCCATTGCCGACGTACATATGCACACCGCACGGCAGACACGGATCGAAACTGCGCACCGCGCGCATGATGTCGATGCCCTTGAATTTGTCCGGGCCGTTCTCTTCGAAGATCGGTGTGTTCTGTACCGCGTCTTCATACGGTCCAGGCGTGCCGTAAATATCGCGTGGATTGGCATTCCACGGGGTTGGCGGATACGGGTGATAGTTGGCGATCTTGCCCTCACGAATCACCAGATGATGCGAGAGCACGCCGCGCACCGCTTCATGGAAGCCGCAACCGATCGCCTCTTCCGGCACCGTGAATGCGCTGAACGTGTGGGTGCGGCCCGCATGCAATTCAGCCAGCGCCTGTTCCGCGAAGTACAGGGCAGCCGCCGCCGAATAGGCCTGAAAATAGGTGCGGGCGCGATCGCGTTCAATCGCATTGCTCCATTTCGGAATCTTCCATTCGAATTCGACTTCGGGCTTCAGCGCGGTCTTCGGCAAATAGATCTTCACACTGTGACCGGTCGCCTTGATGTAGCCGATATCGACGAGACCTGCCAGCGCAGTCGCCCACAGCCGTGCAATCGGGCCGCCGCCCGTGTCGAGAGCAAGGTGGTCGCCCGTGCGCTTGTCGAGCCAGCGCGGCGACATTACCCACGTGTAGTTACCGTCGAATTTGCGCTTTTGCGGATGCGGCAGCGTGGTCTGATTCCACGGATGCTTGCGGTCGACGGGATTGCCGAGCGGATCGTTCTTGACGAAAGTCTCTTCATGATCCCAGTCGTCGTAATAGGAGCTGCCCAGCAGAATGCGAATGTTCAGGTTGATGTCGACCAGATCGGTCGTCACCAGTTCGCCGTCGACCACCACGCCCGGCGTGACGAACATGCCACGGCCCCATTGCGTCATGGAGTTGTAGCTGTAGTCGCACACGTTCGGGTCCTGGAACGAACCCCAACAGCCCAGCAGAACGCGGCGCCGGCCGACCTCTTCATAACCGGGCAATGCTTCGTAGAAGAAGTCGAACAGATCGTCATGCAGCGGCACGACCTTCTTCATGAACTCGACGTACTTCATCAGACGCGTGATGTAATCCGTGAACAACTGGATAGTCGGCACGGTGCCCACGCCGCCGGGATAAAGCGTCGATGGATGCACGTGGCGCCCTTCCATCAGACAGAACATTTCGCGCGTGTAGCGGCTGACCATCAAGGTCTCGCGATAGAACTCGCCGGTAAACGGATTGAGCGCCGTCATGATGTCGGCGATCGTTTTATACCCGTGCTTGTCCGCGTGCGGTGCGGGTGCTTTCTGTGCCTTGGCCCATACGCCAGGGTTGGTCTCCTTGACCATCTGCTCGCAGAAATCCACGCCCACCAGGTTGTCCTGGAAGATGTTGTGGTCGAACATATACTCGGCCGCTTCGCCCAAATTGACGATCCACTCGGCAATCGCCGGCGGTTTCACGCCGTACGCCATGTTCTGCGCGTAGACGGAACAGGTCGCGTGATTGTCGCCGCAGATGCCGCAGATGCGGCTTGTGATGAAGTGCGCGTCGCGTGGATCCTTGCCCTTCATGAAAATGCTGTAGCCACGAAAGATCGACGATGTGCTATAGCACTCCGCCACGCGGCGGTTCGCAAAATCAATCTTGGTGTAAATGCCCAGACTGCCGACGATCCGCGTAATCGGATCCCAATTCATTTCGATCAGCTTGCCCGGCGTTGCCTGGGTGCTTGCAGTCGCTTCAGGTGCGGTACTAACGGCCATGACCTTCTCCCTGCTGACAAGTCGAATTCCACTCACTACGCCGCCAGATCAGCGACGGTAACCGGTGGTGAGTTCCGAACGGTTGTGACGCCATTTCGGCTCGTCGTTGAGCGTGTTTTTGGTCAGCTTTCGCAAGCTGCGAATCAGCGGCCCATAGCTCTTGATGAGATTCGACGACAGCACCGATCCCGGTGGCTGATCCATGAACGGCATGAACTTGTCCGGAAAGCCCGGCATCGTGCAGCCGATGCAGATGCCGCCCACATTCGGACAGCCGCCAATGCCCGCCATCCAGCCGCGCTTGGGCACATTGCACTGCACGACCGGCCCCCAGCAACCCAGCTTGACGATGCAGTTCGGGCTGCCGTATTCAGTGGCGAAGATCGCCTGTTCGTAGGAGCCCGCGCGGTCGCAACCGTCGTGGACCGTGCGCGTAAACAGCCACCTCGGCCGCAACGCGTCGTCCAGCGGAATCATCGGCGCAAGACCCGCCAACTGATAGAGCAAGTAGAGCAACGTCTCCATGAAGTTATCCGGCTGCACCGGACAGCCAGGCACATTGACGATCGGCAGTCCCGCTTTCGACTTCCAGTCCCAGCCGAGATAATCGGCGAGGCCCATGCAGCCGGTCGGATTGCCTTCCATTGCATGGATACCACCATAAGTCGCGCAGGTGCCCGCGCCCACCACCGCCAGTGCGCGTGGCGCAAGACGGTCGAGCCATTGCGGAATCGTGATCGGTTCGTGCGTATCGGGGTCGGTGCCCAACGCGGCCCAATATCCCTCGCGATTAATACGCTCGTTTGGAATAGAGCCTTCCATGACCAGCACGAAGTTCTCGAGCTCGCCACGCGCGGCCTGATGAAACGGCTTGAGAAACTCGTCGCCGTTTTCATACGCTAGTACGGGGTTATGCAAGTGCACTTTCGGCAGACCGGGAATCGCACCGAGAATAACGTCCTCGATGCTGGGCTGAGCCGCCGCGGTAATCGATACCGAATCACCGTCGCAGCCGAGGCCCGCGGTAATCCAGATGATGTGCACTTCCTTGAGAGCCGGCGCGTGCTGAGTCTTGCGCCCATAGGGGACGTTATCTGCTTCTGCCATGATGTGTGTCTCCACTGCGAACCACGTTCTTTTCAGTCCAGGCAAAGATACGTGGCGAGTGCCGCACGGCAGTCACGTGTCCAGCAATCGATCGGCAAAAACTCCGCATGATGCGGTCAATTGGATCGGATTTGCTGCATGTATTACTGGGTATGGGTGCTCACCGTGATGAGCCCGAGAAACGTCTTCGAGTATAGTTCAGCGATGCGAAATAACCCAATTTCGGTAAATAACTCACTAAACATTGCCGGCGTAACGATCCGGCAAGCATGCCTTTTGTAATTCTCAGACGAGATGGCTCTTAAGGGTTTACGCCCTTGCCCCCGTAAGCGCCATAAATCGCAATCATTGAATTGTTACGACGATCACGAGCGAATCTCGAGTTCCTCGAATCTCATCCATTTGTAGAACGCAACCGACAATAGCCAGCCCGCCAGAAACACGCCGATGATTACGTAGCCGAGCATGCCGAAATTGTCGTTCAGCTTTCCCATTGCCTGCCAGAATGCGCCGCTTAGATGCAGTTGGTCGCCAAGCAGGCCGAGGCCTTCAATACCGCCGACAATCACCGCCACCAGTGCCGAGATCGTGGTGATCGTGATGTTGTAATAGAGCTTGCGGACCGGCCTCACGAAGGCCCAGCCATAGGCGCCCAACATCAGGATGCCGTCGGTGGTGTCGATCAGGGTCATGCCGGCCGTGAACAGCACCGGAAACACCAGAATCGACCAGATCGACATGCCTTGCGCGGCACCGGCGGCGGATATGCCGAGCAGCCCGACTTCCGTTGCGGTATCGAAACCCAGCCCGAAAAGGAAGCCTAACGGGTACATGTGCCAGCTTCGAGTGATGAGGCGAAACAGCGGCCGGAAAATCCGCGCGAGAAAACCGCGATTGGCGAGCAGCATGTCGAGATCTTCATCGACATAAGCTTCGCCCCGGCGCACGCGCTGAAATGCGCACAGCACCGAGCGCAGCACGATCAGGTTCAGGAGCGCAATGGCAAACAGGAAGAAGGTCGATACCAGCGTGCCGATCACTCCGCCGACTTCTTTCATACTCTCCATCCGGCTTTGCAGGGCCATGGCTGTTGCGGCAATGCCGAGCGTCGCCAGTACCACGATAGTGGAATGCCCGAGCGAGAACATCAGCCCTACTGTCACCGGACGCTGGCCGGACTGCATCATCTTGCGCGTGACGTTGTCGATGGCCGCGATGTGGTCCGCGTCCACTGCATGTCTCAGGCCAAACGAGTACGCAAGCAGGCACGAACCCATCAGCAGCGGGTAGTTGCGAAACGCCACGAAGGCTGCCGCCCACGCAGCGATATTGAATGTAAGTAGTAACGCGTAGACCCACGCGACTTCAGTGCGTTGGTGGCCGCGTTGAGTCCCGAGGAGTGCCTTCATAAGCTCAGCCATGTGCTTCTACCCGGATGCCAAGGCAGGCGTGTCGCGCGAAGAGCGCCCGACGCCTGTTTCGGATCATAGTACTTTCCACGGCGCTGTCACGTTAAAGCGTTTCCGGCGCATTGGCGGCGAGGCGGCGCCAGCAGAACTTCGCGCGCCTCGTCGAGCGGGTTAACTAGAAACACCCGTGATCTGTAGCAGCAGGATCAGGTTCAGAATCAGCACGGCGACGGCACCCGCTACTGCCGCGACTGTCGTCAGACGGCTGTTGCGATAGCGTCTCATCAGCGCGCGGCGTGAGGTGAGCCACAACGGCCGCGCGTCCCCCGCGTCTGGCTCGGGAACACCGCTTGCGCGCCAGCGGAGTACCTTTTTTAAAGGAGGTGAATCATGGGCTCAATCAACCCGCAAGGTGGCATCCGCCGCGGAGCCGGCATCGTCGGCAGTGGTATGGGTGAAGGACCGGGGCCTGACATCATGGCCGCGCAACGCTCGATGGGGACAAGGTCATGTCCTCTGACGGCGAACACGTGGGGAAGATCTCAGACATCATGCTCGACGTCGGGAATGGACGCATTGCCTACGCAGTACTTTCAGCGGGAGGTTTTCTCGGAATGGGTTCTAACCTTCATGCTATCCCGTGGAGTGCGCTGACCCTCGATACGGACGAGAAGTGCTTCGTCGTCGACATCACGGCACAGCGCCTCAAGGACGACCCGGGATTTGACAAGGACCACTGGCCGATGATGGCCGACGCGAAGTGGGGCGAGTCGACGTATAGCTATTACAACCGGCAGCCGTACTGGTCAGCGACCCGTGGCGTGGTGGAAAGCGACCCGGGCCGAGCGAGCACTGAGAACCTCGACAAGTAAGCAATGCCACGCGGACGGCCAGTCCGTTGCTGCAGACCTACGTCGCCGCGACCCACTGCGGTAACGTAGGTGCGTGTTCAAGTGCCGACGAGGCGCAGTTGTCTCTTGTGTCCGCCCGGATAAGATCGTGCTGTGGATTGCCGATGCTCGGCGGTGTCGCGCGACGCGAAATGCAAATGCGCGCGCGATCACCTGGATCGCCGAGCTGATTTATTGGCTAGCACCGGAGGCCGCTGCGGTCGCACCAGACATACTTGCCATGCTGGCGGCGGCCGCCGCCGCGCCATAGCTCGTATCCGCAGTGCTGCCGGTTGCCGCGTTGCCATTCATCACTCCGCTGCTGGCCATTACGGAACTGGCGGCGGTGGACGTATCCCCGCTGTCGTTAGCGGAGCGTTTGCAGCCCGTAGTCGCGCTCAATAACACTATCGCTGCCACGATCAGCGCCTGTTTGCCCGCGCTTTGTCTGGATTGCTGTTTCATCACTCTCCTCCCTGGCCGGTCAAGCGAACCCGCGCCGGCATCACGCGCGCACGACCTCGGCTTCTATCGTCGGTGTTGCCGAACGAAGTGGTCACCACTACTCGGGCGTTACTGTTGACGCTGTTCTCCAATTACGCAGCAAGGGCTATGCCTCGCGGGGAGATGTCTGTCTATCTACAAGGCGTTGTTTGCATCCGTCCGCCTGCTGCGATGCGACGCGATCAGCGCATCCAACTGGCCAAGATCGGCAGGTTTGACCAGATGACAATCGAAACCGGCCTCGAGGCAACGCTGCAGGTGCTCCTCACCTGAATATCCGCTGATCGCGATCAGCAATGCACCGGTAAGATCTTGCATTGCCCGCAACCGGCGCGCGACCTCATAGCCGTTCATTCCCGGCAGGCCGATATCGAGCAGCACCACGTCCGGGCGGAAAGCCTCGGCGCCCCGTAATGCAGACTCCCCATCGCTGGCAACCTGCACGTCGTGGCCGTCGAGCCGCAACAGTGCGGCGCTGCTCTCGGCCGCGTCGACGTTGTCGTCAACGACGAGAATCCGGTAGTGACCAGCCCGGGTCGCGGCAGGTGCATCGGATCGAGCCGCAGGCTCCGGTGCGGTGCCCAGCGGCAGCACCGGAAGCTCGACGACAAACGTGCTGCCGCGATCCAGGCCGCCGCTGAAGGCGCGCACGGATCCATGATGGAGTTCGACCAGACGTCGCACCAGCGCCAGACCCAGTCCAAGCCCCGCCGACTTGCGATCGAGCGACCGGTCCGCCTGTACAAACACATTGAAGATCTCCGGCAGCAGGTCCGCCGTCATGCCGATACCGTCATCGGTGACAGTCAGTACAGCGGCGTCCCCGCTTCGTTCAAGTGAAACCCGTATGTGGCCGCCGTCTGGCGTGTACTTCACCGCGTTACCCAGCAGGTTGGTGACGACCTGTTCAAGCCGCATTGCGTCCCCATCCATCGTCACGCTTTGCTCGGGCAAATTGAGCGTCACCTCGTGCCGCCGCATGCGAATCTCTTCGCGCAATGTTTCGGCTGCATGGCGGACCGCGGTGACTAGATCGACGCGTTTCGGCTTGAGCGTGATGATGCCGCGCGTGATACGGGAGACATCGAGCAGGTCATCGACCAGGCCAATCTCATGGTCGAGCTGTCGCTGAACCGCGGCCTGTGCGTTCCTGACCGAGTCCGCGTCCGCGTCGTCGCGCTGCCAGATCTGCAAGCCGTTGCGGATCGCCGCCAGCGGATTGCGCAGCTCGTGCGCCAGCATCGCGAGAAACTCGTCTTTCTGATGATCGGCCGCGTGCAGGCGCTCGACCGCCTCGTGCTGTCGCGTCATATCCTCGATAGTGAGCAGGATCAGCGCTTTACTGGGCCATGCTACGCGCGCCGCGTTCAGCCGCATCGTGCGCAACCCGATAACCGGGAATTCATGGGTGATCTGGTAGTCCCGGACGATGGTCTTCTCGGGAAGGATCTCGTCCAGTAACTCGCGCAGTGCCGGAATGTTCCACTGCTGATTGCCAACGTCATACAGCCGGATGCCGAGCGTTGCCTCGGGAGTGGTCGCGAATACCTCATAAAAGGCGTGGTTGGCGCGAGTAATGCGCAGATCCGGCTCCAGCACCAGGAGCGGCTCCGAGATTGTCTCGACGATAGCCTCGGCGTAATCGCGCGCCTGCGCGACCTCGTCGTGCAGCTCCTTCAATTCGCGGACACGATAGCGCAACTCGTCGTTCGTGGTGGAGAGCTCTTCGTTGATCGACTGGAGTTCCTCCTTCGCGGTTTCGAGTTCCTCGTTGGTACTCTGGAATTCCTCGTTGCTCGAAAGCAGCTCTTCCTCGTTCGACTTAAGCTCTTCACGCGCGCTCGCATGCTCCTCGATCGTCGCTCGAAGCTGCGCACGCGTGGCATCCAGTTCGGTGTTCAGACGGGCAATTTCGGCTGCACTGTCGCGATTGGCCTGCGAACTGCGCCACTCACGGCTGCGCTCTATGGTTCGGAGCAGGAGAGTTCCGATCGCGCCATTGCCGGTCTGGCGCCTGGCTGAACGTTGCGCCGGATCTTCAAAGAACACCATGAACCAGCGGCCGTCGATGCCGGCAACGTGTACCGGATGGACCTCAAGACCCGCCTCCCTGGTCCCCTCAACCGTGTCGACACGCAGGCCCTCCCGGCGCACGGCAATGCCATCCCGGCGGGCCTGCCTGACCGCATCACTGACTGCCAGATAAACTTCCGGCCGCGCCAGTCGCTGCAGGTTGGTGCTCGGCGGCCCGTCCGGGTTGACCAGATACGCGCCAGTGTCGCCGCGGAACTCGATGATGTTCAGTTCGTCGTCGCACAACACATAGGGCGGCGAATATCGCGCGAGCGCCTTGAGTTCCGCCTCCCGTCGCAGACGTTCGGCGTTGGGCGGCTCGCCATGGTTTTCCGATGAACCAGGGGATCGAACCGGCAGGGAGGGCGCGGACGTCAGGCCAAGGGGGCGGCTCCCCGATCGCCCGGGACGGGGTTTCTTGCTATAGAGCTTTGTCCGCCGGTTTTCAATCACCCCGAACAGTTCGGAAAAGGCGCCGACGGTCTCCGAAGGTCCGAGCATCAGCACGCCGTCGGGATTCAGCGCGTAATGAAAAAGCGGCATGACGCTGCGCTGCAGGACCGGATCCAGGTAAATCAGCAGATTGCGGCAACTGACGAGATCCATACGCGAAAACGGCGGATCGGTGGCAACGTTGTGGCGGGCGAAGGTACAGATATCGCGGATCCGCTTGCCGACGCGATAGTACTCACCGTCCCGGGTAAAGAAGTGCTCCAGCCGTTCGGACGAAACGTTGCGCGCGATGTTCTCGATATAGCGTCCGGCACGGGCCGTGTCCAGCGCATCGACGCTCACGTCGGTGCCAAAGATCTGGATCGACGTGTCCGCTGCGCGTTCGCCCAGATACTCCATCAGGCAGATGGCGATCGAGTAAACCTCCTCGCCAGTCGCGCAACCGGGAACCCAGATGCGGATCGGCACACCGATATCACGATCGGCAAGCAGGCGCGGAAAGACCGTCTGGCGAAGCGCGTCGAAGGTCTCGGGGTCGCGGAAAAACTCGGTAACGCGGATCAGCAGATCCCGTCCCAGCGCGACGACTTCAGCCTGATCGGATTCCAGGACTGCAATATAGTCCGCGACCGACGAGAGCTGACGCAACGCCATCCGTCTGGACAGCCTGCGTTCGATCGTTCCGCGCTTGTAGTGGGCAAAGTCGATATTGCAGACCTTTTGCAACAGCCTGAATACCGGTCGCAGGCCCCGCTCGCCCTGAGTCGCCATGGTCTCATCGAGTGGCGGCTGAGGCAGGGTCGCGATTTGCGCGATTTCTTCGGCGATCTGTCGCGGTGACAGCACACGGTCAACGCATCCGATGCTGATGGCCGCGTGAGGCATGCTGCCAAAACGGGCCGACGCCTCGTCCTGTGCAAACGTGATGCCCCCTGCGTCCTGGATCGCCTGCAGGCCAAGTGCCCCATCGGAACCACTGCCCGACAGAATGACCCCGATCGCGTTGGCGCCCTGGTGAATAGCTAGCGACTGCAGCAGATCATCGATCGGCATGGGCGGCCCGAGGACTCCGGTGCGTGGGCGCAGTCGGATGCGCAGTCCGTCAACCAGCATCCGGGTATTGGGCGGAATGACATAGATGTGGCCAGCCTCAATGACCATCCCCTCGGCCCCTTCCAGAACAGGCATGAGGGTCCGCGTGGCCAGGATTTCTGGCAGCATGCTCGGTCGGGACGGGTCGAGGTGCTGCACGATGAGGAGCGCCAGTCCGCTCGCGGGAGCGACGGCTGCGATGAGCTCAAAAATTGCCTCAAGGCCACCCGCAGACGCGCCGATACCTACAATCGGAAAAGCTGGAAGAGCTGGCTCTTCTCCCGCCATTTCAGTTTTCATCAGGAGCTGGTCTCGGCTCAGAAGCAAACGCGCATTTTGACACGTCCCTCCACATTTTAGGCCCGTCTGGCCATGAAGGAACAACCGGCCCCGCACTCATCAATCGCCGGGTCGGGCACGCGCGTTGCGCACTACCATTGGCAACAGGGACGCCGTAACCGCGGGTCAATGTCGCGACGATCAGCCGGCACCAGCGACGGTGCGGATGGTACACCGATTGATGTACATTGCCGCCCGGCCCGGGTAACGGAGTTCGCATGCGATCCAACGTCACCTCCTCATCAACGCAGGAGCGTCCGACCAGCCCGTGGCATGAGAAGCTCGGCCCAGGGGTAATTACCGGTGCAGCCGACGACGACCCGAGCGGCATTGCCACCTACTCGCAGGCTGGCGCGGCATTCGGCTATAACATCCTGTGGACGATCCCGCTCACGTATCCGCTGATGGTCGCCATCCAGATCATCAGTGCGCGTATCGGGCGGGTCAGCGGCCATGGGCTGGCAACAAATATTCGCCACCACTACCCGGTCTCGCTTCTCTACGGCGCAGTGGTGCTTCTGCTTGTCGCCAATACGATCAACATTGCCGCCGACCTGACCGCTATGGGCGCAGCCGTCAATCTGGTCGTGGGCGGACCCACCCGCGTTTACACGGTCGGGCTCGCCCTGTTTTCACTTGTCCTGCAGGTTTTCGTCCCCTACAAAAGCTACGTAAAGGTGCTCAAATGGCTCACGCTCGCGCTGTTTGCGTACGTAGGCGTCGTGTTTGCCGTAAAGATTCCGTGGATGACTGTGGCGGCTCGAACCGCGATTCCCCACCCGATATGGAGTAGCGCCTATCTGACAACCATCGTCGCGGTGTTCGGCACAACCATCAGCCCGTATCTGTTTTTCTGGCAGGCCTCCCAGGAGGTAGAGGACCTGGAAGCAGCCGCCGGGCAACACGCGCTGAAGAAGGCGCCCTGGCTGGCCCTGAGGAACCTGAGACGCATTGGTTCCGATACCTGGATCGGCATGGGCTTCTCGAACCTGATTGCGTTCTTCATCATACTTACGACGGCCGCGACCCTCCACGCCCACAACGTGACCGATATTCAGACCTCCGCACAGGCCGCGACGGCACTCAAACCGATCGCTGGACAGTTTGCATTCCTGCTTTTCAGCCTCGGCATCATCGGCACGGGATTGCTTGCGTTGCCAGTTCTCGCCGGCTCGGCCGCCTATGCGATAGCCGGGGCCTTCAGATGGAAAAACAGTCTGGAACTGGAACCGCGTCTCGCGAAGCGGTTCTACGGGATCATCGTGCTGGCGACCGTCGTAGGCCTTGCGCTCGGCTTCACGTCTATCGACCCGATCAAGGCGCTGTTCTGGAGTGCCGTCATCAACGGCGTGACGTCGGTCCCGATCATGGTACTCGTGATGAAGATGGCGGCGCATCCCGGCGTTATGGGGGAATTCACCATCGCAGGTAGTGTCCGGATTGTGGGCTGGCTTGCGACCGGTGTGATGGGTGTAGCGGTAGCGGCAATGTTGGTACTTCTGACGGTTTAACGGCCGACCGCGAAGCCGGCCGCGACGTTGCGCAGCCGTACTATCGCTGATCAATGGAAAATGAGGTACAGAATGACCAGAACGACCAGTGGTACGCCAAGTAGCCAACCAAGTAAGTAAGGCATTGTGTGTCCTCCCGTGAAGGGTTTAGTAGATCCCGCACTGGAGAACCAGCATCACGCGTTCCCGGCAATGCGTTCGAAGGAGCAGACAGGAAGACGCAGCCGTCCGAACGATTGGCTCGATGCTGACCAGTTGTTCCGGCAGTCGGTTCTGCGTTGAATCAACCGATGATGGGGAGCTCGACGCGAAAGAGACGTGGTCATGCAAACCTCTAAAGCGTCGTCCATTCACGCGATGATCGAGGTGGAGCTTCGTACCCGGCTGCCCACAAAGCACTGACGGGCGACCCGCAGAAGGACGTTGACGAGGGCTATGTGGAGCACTTCCTGGACGAGCCGCGCATCGTTACTCGGGAATGGCCGGTTGCATTGCGAACAGAATCATGGAATGACCCGCAGAAAATCGGAGGGCAGAACGCCTCCCGCGAGGGTGTTACGGAAACAGCACAGCGAATCGTGTGCAACCCTTCCGGCCTGCTAGACTGGAAGTTCCCCTGCAATCCTTGGAGGGAGACATGACAACCGTCTACGTCGTGAAGACCGGCGAGAAGTTCCTCTGCACCGCAGAGGACGGCGATATCGGCTTGGCACCGGAGATTAAGGAAGCGACGTCCTTTCTCTCGTATGAAGAAGCGAATAAAGTGGCGAACGAGCACGCCGACCCCGGATACGAAATCGTGACAGTCAACGTCACGAGACGTTCTAATCAGCAGACAGCTGGTCCACAACCACTCGATAATTCGTGAAGTCCTCCATACTAAGTGGCACAGAGTGCCGCGGATGGAAATTGTCACCTTGGCCCCAAATCCACACCGCCGTTTCCGTGGCGTGCTGAATACCGCCACCGGGCGACCACCATAAACTCCCTCGCTTCCATGAGCATGGAGCCACTTCGTCTCAGTGCGGCCGGGGCTGGGTGAAAACGCATGCTGAATTCAGTGGCTCTGCATCTTATGCTGTACTCCTTATCGAGTTGCAGCCGCCACCGCCTCGTCGATCTGCAGCGCAAAGCGCGCCTCAACATTGGGCACCGTGTAGCCAATTGACAGTTCCAGGTACGCGTCGCCTAGCACCAAATTAATGAATGTCGCTGCCCGCAATGCAGCAGTCGATTCGTCAAATCGCTTTCGCAGAAATGTTGCGGCGAAGGCACGCACGACCTTTGCACCATTTTCGTAAAACACCTGGCCGAGCTCCGGAAGACGCTCGGCCTCAGCAACGATGGCCCGGTAAAGCCGCAGATTATCCGGCGTGGTAAGGATGTGTGCCAACGCCCATCCCAACTCGCGCAACTGGACTTCGGGTGATCCATCGGATTGCTCGTCCTGAGCGCTGGCAAGAAATTCACCCACCTGAGCGCACATCGAACTCACCAGACCAACGAAGAGCGCCTCCTTCGACTTGAAGTGGCGGTAGACCGTCTGTTTGCCGACGCCGGCGGCCGTGGCGACGTCGTCCATTGTTGCCAGGCCGAAACCCTGGCTTAGAAAAACGGTTTTTGCACCGTCGAGGATGGCGGACCGCTTACGGCGTTGTAGCGGGCTCAGGTCGGGGAGAGAAGACGTGTTCATGCCCGATAAATAACAGATCGCCAAGCAGTTGACAAGACTGACCAGTCTCGTTTACATTCATCGAAACGAGACCGATCAGTCTCGTTTTCGCACCCCGTCAACTTCGCGGGCAATCATTGAGATTGAGGGAAACACGATGGAACTGTTCATTACAGGTGGTACCGGCTATATCGGGCAAGCGGTCGCGCGCAAGGCAATCAGCCTTGGCCATCAGGTGACGGCGCTGGTGCGCGAAGACACGTCGGCGGCCGTGAGCGCACTAGCACGTCTCGGCGTGAAACTGCATGGCGGCGACTTGCGTGAGCCGCAGTCATTTGCTGCGGCTGCCGGTGCCGCTAATGGCGTGATGCACATGGCGTCGACCAACGATGCTTCCGCCCCCGGTGCTGACGAGGCCGCGGTCGAGGCGATGCTTGCTCATTTGCATCCGGGCGCGGCGTTCGTCTATACGTCGGGCACATGGGTCTACGGCAATACGGAGGGGAAGCCCGCAACAGAAGCATCGGCGCTGAACCCGACACCGCTCGTCGCCTGGCGGCCCGCGGTGGAGCAACACGTGCAGGCGCTAGCAGCACGCCGCTCGATTGCTGCAGTGATCCTCAGGCCGGCGATGGTGCACGGCTACGGCGGCGGCGTTTTCGGCATGCTTGCCGGCATGGCCCGTCAGACCGGCAGTGTGAGAGTCGTCGGCGATGGTCGCAATCACTGGCCTGCCGTGCACGTCGATGATCTCGCCACGGCCTATCTGAGCGCGGTGGAGCGGTTGGCAAGCGGGGACGTTCGAGTCACCGGAAAGACGTTCAACGTGATCGCGGAAGATGCCGTTGCAGTTGCCGAAATGGGTGAAGCGATTCGCACCTCGATCGGCGCCGACCGCGTCGAATTCTGGCCGCTCGACGACGCTCGCAAATCGCTTGGGCCATTTGCCGACGCACTGGCGCTCGACCAGACGGTAAGCGGCCAGCTTGCCCGGCAAGTTCTTGCGTGGGAACCTCACGGCCCCGGCCTGATTGCGGACCTCTCTGCACAAAAACACTTTCAGCAGATCAACGGAGCATGATGATGGCGTGGAACAGTGCGTCTTTCGAATCGATCCTCACGATGATCGCAGCGGTTCTGTTCGCGGTTGCTGGGGTGGTCAATCTCGCAAGACCCAGTGCGGTGAAGCGCGACTTCGCGCGCTGGGGTTATCCGGCATGGTTTCAATTGCTCTGTGGCGCACTCGAGCTGCTCAGTGCGGCACTTCTTCTTGGACAACAAACCAGAGTCTTAGGTCTGACGCTGGCCGGTGCGATCATGATCGGCGCGCTCTTTACGTTGGTACGGAATCGGGAGCCGTTCGGGCATATCGCCCCGGCGCTGATCTTCTCGGCTCTCATTGTGGTTACTGCGGCGGTCCGCGGTTGAGGCTTCCTCGCCACCAGGCGAGTGGGCCTGGGACGCTATGCCTGGAACCCATATTGCCCTTGGCGAAGGTCCGTTGTTGGGAGCGACGACCGTCGCTTGTGGGTCGCTAGCTGATGCCTGGCATCAGCGCCAGAACTCGATAAGCCGCCCGGCAAGGGCTTTGCCCTAGTTGTAACCGGCTTGAGCGGCAGGCGGACGCGTCGACAGATCCATCATGTTGGCGCCGAACGCGTTGAGCGAGTCGCTGTCCGGGAAGATCGTCTCGACTTCGCTGCCACCTGCGCGGAGTTCGTCGACCTGTGCGGCAAGCTGCATGCCCCATTCCAACGGATGCCGCGATCTGCCACCGAACGGTGACAGCACCAGCACCCGTGCATATCCAGCCGCCAGATCGGCATTCTCGTTGCGTCGGTAGCCGCCGTCGATGTATCGCTTCTCGCCGATGCTGTAGGGAGGGACACCGAAGCCGTTGGAAGTGCTGGCGGCGACGGCGTCCACTAGGTCGACTCCGCTGTGGCGGTCGAACACGACCGGTTCACCGGTATGGGCATCGACCGCCGTGATGAACAACGGCCGTTCCGGCCAGCGCTGACTGGGCAAGCGGGCGGCGACGACAGCGCGCCACCGCGCTTGCCCGGAGCCGTCCGACGCCGCGTCCATCTCGAGCGCCGCCGCCCCCATTCTGCGGCGCATATCGGCCGCATCCGCAGCCGCGGCGATGATTCGGCTCGTGATCTCCATGTGGTTCGTCGCCGGCCCCATGGGAACGCGTCCACCCTCGGGGCCGTCTGGACCAGTCCGTTGCTGGGGTGCGGCGGAAAGGATGGCGGCAAGCAGTTCGGTCGCGCTCGCGCTGGTGATCTGGGCCGCCGCCGTCGATCCAGCCGACGTCCCGATGATCAGATCGGCCTCTGTCACATCCAGCCCCGCATCGAAAAGACCGGCGATTACGCCGATCTCCCACGCATTGCCGGCTGAGCCACCACCATGGAGGACCAACGCTCGCTCACGTCCAGTTGCCATGCCATTCCCTTTGTGGAGTGCTACGGTCACGTCGATGATTATTGAGTTCAACGAATGCGTACTGTCGACCCGGAGGGTCGTTCGAGATTGTCTGAAACAGGCAGTCGACACAACGTGATATGAGTCGCCAAGCCTACAGCGAAATGTTCCCGGACACGAATCACGTGCACATCATTCGGGCTACGACGCCAGGCTGGCAGCACGTGTTGCGGGCTCTCACGCCTAGCGCGAAGAGCGACGCTACCTGTGCGGAATGCACTCCGCTCTTCGTGTATAAAGGAGGAGGCCTGTACTAAGGGAGCCCGCCGTGCCCAACACCCCGCCGTCAAACGCGAACTCAACCGCTGAAAGTCCGCCCCCGTCCTCACCGCGAACCATCAAGCCGTGGGCCATCGGCGTCGCGTTCGTGCTGTTGCTCGGCATTTTGCTGCTGATCTTCAACCCTTTCCACAAGAGTCCGGATGAACGGGCGCTGAGCGAACTGGGATTCCTCAAAGGCACCTGCAACGACAGCGACGCGTCGACAGCCACGCCTGACTCGGCATGCCTGGCGTTGCGAGCGAAACCGACAATGACGGCATCTCAGGTCGCGGCCGCTGTGCCACATCTAAAGAATTCCGACCGCAAGATCGAACTGAATCTGAGCGGCACCCAGATCGATAACCTTGACTCGCTGAAGGAACTGGACGATCTGGAATCGCTTGACCTTACGGGCACGCCCGTCTGGAACATTGACGCCCTGAAGGAAATGCGCTCGCTAAAAAGGCTCGTGCTCCATCGCACCGAAGTCGAAAACATCGCCGCGCTGCAAGGGCTGACCGGACTGCAATCGCTGAACCTCTGGGATACCCGCGTCTCGAATCTCGACGCGCTCAAGAACCTGCACGATCTGCGAGATCTCGACCTGCGGGACACACAGGTTCGCGATCTCAATCCGCTCGAAGATTTGCCGCATCTGGAAACGCTCAAACTCGGGGGAGCGAGGAACGTCCGGAAGGTCGACGCGCTCAGCCAGATCTCCTCCTTGCAGACGCTCGACCTCAACGAAACCCAGGTCGGCAGCATCAGTGAGTTGAACAAGCTCCGCGGTCTGCAAGCGCTCTATTTGGCGAACACACCGCTGCAAGACATCGACGCACTAAAAGGAATGTCCTCACTCAGGACGCTCGTGCTGGACGGATCAAAGGTCGATGATATTGACGCGGTGCAGGGCATGCTCCAACTGGACACGCTGGTGCTCGCTCGCACGCAAGTGACGAATATCGATGCATTGAAGGGGCTCACCCGTCTGCAAAGGCTCAATCTCGCCGACACCCGGGTCGAGAACGTCGAGGCGCTGGCGGACCTGAAAAGCCTGCGAATGCTCAATCTCTTTCGCACCAGGGTTCGAAACATCGATCCACTGCGCGGTTTGACCGGTTTGCAGGAACTCTACCTTGCGAACACCCCCGTCGAAAACGTCGACGCGCTGAAAGGGCTCACTGGTCTGCGCGAGCTCGTTCTGTATGGCACTCAGGCCAGGAACGTCGACGATCTCAAAGCGGCGCTTCCAAAGACGCGAATCGTGTGGTGATCGATCCCCCATGAAGCCCCTGGATCTAACGCGTTTCGATCTCAACCTTCTGGTTGTACTCGAGGCGCTGTGGACCGAAAGGCATGTCGGCCGCGCCGCCCAAAGATTGCATTTGTCTCAGTCGGCTACCAGCCACGCTCTATCGAGGCTGCGTACCGCTTTTGCCGATCAGCTTTTCATTCGTCACCCCCGCGGGATTGAACCGACACCGCTGGCAATCGAGTTAATGCCGCGAGTGGCGGAGGTGCTCGAGTCTGTCAGGCTCGTCGCCAGTCCACGTGGGCCGTTCGATCCAGGTCGTCTGCAAGCGACGCTCTCCGTGGCGGCCACCGATCACGCCATATTGACCGTCGTCGCCCCTGTTCTGGCCAAGATCCAGGCCGTTGCGCCGGGTGTCGTACTGAAGCTCAGGCCGGCCGATACGGAATCCGCACTGCGCATGTTAGACAACGGCGATCTCGACATCGTGCTGGGATCTGGCTCATTCGCTCAGGCCCCGCAGCGTTTTGATTGCCAGCTTGTTCACAAGGAGCGCTTCGTCGGCATCGCGCGCAAGGGGCATCCAGCGCTAGTCAAGCGAGGCAAGAAGCTGCACATGGAATTGGAGGATTTCGTCCGGCTTCCCCACATTCTGGTCTCGCCGCGCGGTGATACGCGGGGTGCTGTCGACGATGCGCTTGAGACCCTGGATCGTACCCGCAAGGTGACCGTCACCTGCCCCAGCTTTCTGGCTGTTCCGTTCATGGTCGGCGCTTCGCAATCAATTGCAGTTATCGCCGAGCGCGTTGCACTGCGGATGCAGGAGACCGCGCAGCTGAGCCTTTTTGAGCTGCCCGTGGTGTTACCAGCTTGGGAGGTGCTCGTTATTCGAGCCCGAGGGCGTGCCAATGAACCTGCCGTTCAGTGGATTACGAATATGATGGTCGCTAGTTAAACCTCGGCAGGGGCCGGTTGCAGCTGAGACAACCAAAGGGTGATGAATTTCGTGCATCGACATGGTGTGTAAATGCCATTGGATCGAATGCCTTGGGTTTCCTAGAGTGCGATAGTTGTTTATTCGACCTGCCAGGAATCCCCCATGAATAAAGAGCCCACCTTGGTGATGATCCCTTGCTTCGCCGGTGCTCCGTGGCAGCTCAATCAGTTGACCCACTTGCAAGATCGCCCCATGCATACCCCTCGTTTGCCGGACGACGTCCGCGACCTGGAAACATTGGCCGACTTCATCGCGGATCAGGTGAAGGACTTCGACAGCTATGTGCTAGTTGGCGACTCGTACGGTGCGGTCGCGTCGATCGCGGTTGCGACGCGGCAGCCGAAGGGGCTCAAGGGTCTGGTGCTTTCAGGCGGTTTTGCCAAAAGCCCGATCACCTCGCCCTTGCTCAAGTTTCTGGCGGCACTTGCTCCGTTCTTCCCAGGGCCCTTTTACCGATATTTGACCCTGTCGTTCCACGCAGCAAAGTTGGCTTCGTCGTTTGACAAGGAAGGGGAGATACCCTGGTCAACCGGAAAGAGTCGTGCCTTGTTCATCAGGAGTACGCCGCACAGGGCCTATATCAACCGCATTCGCTCGATCGAGAAAACGGACTATACGACCCTGCTGAAGAAGATCGACGTCCCCACGCTGATCCTGACTCCCGAGGAAGACAAGCTGATCGGCGAAGAAGCCGCGGCGATCCTCCTGAAAGGCATAAAGGGTTCGCGGGAAGTCATCATGCCGCGCACTGGTCACATGTTCAGGTTCTCGCACCCTGGCGCCTACTCTCTCGAGATCAGGACGTTTCTGGAGGGGGCATCGCTATAAGGGCTCTGGAGTAGACAGCAGCTCTTTTGCTTTCTCTTTTATCCGTCGAATATAGAGTTGCACAGGAAACCTGAAGCCTGTGCACGGGCCCACCACAGCGTCAATGACACGCGCCTCTTTCCCGAAAGATCAAACTTTCGATGTGCGCCATTCCTCGCTATCCAGCTTGCCGTCAGCTGTCGTCCTTTTCTCCATGCAGTACTCAATGAGTCCGTTGACCGTCGCCGCAACAGCATCACCGGAGATCGCCGGACCGTGCATCGGGAAGATCGTTTCGACGTCGTATTTGCTGATTTTCTGCAAGGCAACCTGCAGATGGTCAAGGGAAGGAAGGTAGCCGGACTTTTCTATCGAGGCGATAATCTGAGGCAATGGGTCTGCCGAGCCGCCTTCGACGGGACCAAATCTCATGAATACGTCGGACGAGAACAGAGCCTTGAGGCGCGGAACGTAAACGACCAGAGAATCCCACTGATGCACGTGCTTCGTAAAAACAGGGACGATCGTTTCCTCGTTGATCGTGACCGGCACTTCGTCCTTCAACGGTTTGCTCTTGACGGAAAACACGTCGGCGAGCGCATGCGAACAGATCGGATGCGCGTAAGCCACAACGGCCTTGTTGTGCGCGGCAAACTCCGGAAGCGCGCCCATTTCATCGGCCTCAAAATGCGGCACGATCACACTGCCAATAGCATCCACCTCGATTCCCGCGGACGACAGGTTCGACTTCAGCGATGGAAAATCGCCTCTCATTCCGGTTTCGATACATAGAACCGCGCCAGATGGTGCCTTGATGAAAAACTGGCAGAAGCTCAGGTTCAGCTTTTCAACAAAAAGACTATGTCTGTAGATACCACCGGAATAAACGTCGACTTTCGCTGAACTCATTTGCTTGTCTCCATCGCAGCTTCGAATTGCTGAAGCGCGATATGTCCGCGCCTTCCGAATTCTTCGAGATATGTACGCGTGTAACGTTCGTTGTTGTACAGGAATGCGATATCCGTGGGCACCATATGTCGAATGGCAATCAACGGTACCGGAGACTGCAGAGGCCTGAAGTGCCTGTTCCACAGGCCGGGCTCCTCACACCCGCGGTAAAACTGACCAACCATTAGCCGCCGTTCAACAAACCCTGGTTTGAGCCGCTTCTGCACGTATTCTACTGCGCTTGCCGCCTCCTCGAGATGGGTCGGAACAACAATCCTGCAGCGGTAGATGTCATGGTCTGTGTCGCTCCGATGAAATTGCTCCATGTGCATCTCTATGTCGCGCGACAGGTCTTGCACACTTTCCGAATGATTCAGGTAGAACTCGAAGGATTGCTTGAGCATTGCCGTTCTTGCGAATGGGCACACATCACCCGCCCTTCCGAGATCGGCGTGGGGATTGCTGAGGAAATGTTCAATCCAGCTTATGACTTTGGCAAGGTCTTTACTGACCGATGCTTCCTCAAAAGACAGAGGCTCTGACTGCGTCGGGCGCATTGCCATGCTTAACCTCACTCGGTAGCGTGGCTGGTCACCCGCGCCTCTTGCGGCGAGGGTATTTCGTTGATCAGCTTCCCCCACTCGTAGTCGTAGCGTTCGGGTGAAAGCGGCGACACGCCTGCGCCGGGCGTGAAGGTCAGTTCGCCAAAGAAAATCTCCTCGTCGAACACATAAAGATCCACGCGCACATAACCGAGCCCCTCAACCAGCCGCGAGGCAATGCTGATGACCTCGTCCCAATTGGGCAAGCGCGGAGCCGGAACGGCGCTTAGCGGATAGTCACCTACGACAATGTCCATCCGATTCCACTGCGTGTCGTAGAAATCATGCCTTGGACTGCCGAAGCGGTCCGACACTACGCCAGTTATGACGACGGGATCCCCGCCGACGCGCTCGAAAATATTGATCTTGAAGTCGGGCGGCACTTTTCCGCTTCGGTCAAGCAACAACTTCTCGAAGTAAATTCGCGGCTCGATGGTTCGATAATGCCGTTCGCGCGAAGCGAGATAGAAGTTGGTCGACTGCCATTCGTCGGCAAGCTGGCGTAGTTGTTCAAACGACACCCGAGTCTTGTCCCAAACCACTTTGACGAATGCACAACCGTGGTTCGCCTTCATGACGAATGAAGCAGGAAGCGCATCGAAGACTTCCCGTGTAAGGGCATCAGGCGTTGCCAGCAATGGAACCAGGTATTTCTCCCCCACCCTGCTTTTCACATATTCCCGGACGGCCAGTTTATCGGCCAGCGTGCTCCACACCGGATCGGGATGCAGGCAACGGTCCAATATGATTTCGTTGAATGTCGTCGGTCGTTTCAAATTGGGCAAGCGCCCCACTCTTCGACGATGCGATAGAAGCAGAAACACGTAGTCGGGGAGAAAGCGCTTCACGCCATGAAGCAAGCGGGCTCGAATAGCCGCGGCCCTATTCCCGAAAATCGACGCACTTGCGGCATGTGACGATTCCTGGCTACCCGTTTTTACCGGGGCGTTCCCTTTCAGTCCTGAGAATAGCGGGCCTTCATACGGACGAGTTCGCCCCTGCACTTCTTTCGGTGTGCTCATTGGAATACTCCCTGCTCGCTAATGGTGTATCCGGCAACGGCGGCTGGTTACGAGCGGCAACCGCCTGCGGTGCACGTTGGCCAGAACGGTTGCGCAGGCTCTTCCCGCACACTCCTAGCTGCGTAGTACTGTGGGGAGGTTAGCCGATTGACGACGTGCCCAAACTGGCATGGCCGAAAGTCGTGAACTATTGGCACATTTAATGACACCGGTACGCTGTTGCAACGTACGGATCACCGTTACGGCATTTGAGGTTCGGAGGTGGTCTGGTGGTTCCAGAGGGCCCGCTTGAATCGCATCCCATCTTCTTGTGCTTGTCGAATCTCTGCCTTTAGAGCGCACGGCGACAAGGATCCAAACGAATTGGCTGCGTCGATGATAGCGCGCAATTGTCGCCAACCTCAATCCGCCGTAACCTATCACCACGTCCCCAACCCGAAACCACGCGATGCAAGCACATCCTTTGCGACTCTCTCCTGGCGACGATCTGCGTGTCGCGCTCGACGACGTGCTGCGCCAGTTCAAGGTGCAGGCGGCCTTCGTGATCCAGGGCATTGGCAGCCTCAGCGTTGCCCAATTGCGATTTGCCGGAAACGACCATCCGACTGAGCTATGCGATGATCTGGAGATCCTGTCGCTCGCCGGGTCCTTATCGTCTGATGGAGCGCACCTGCACATGTCCGTTGCCGACTCGCGCGGTCGAGTGCTTGGTGGTCATGTGGCGCGCGGTTGCGTGGTCCGCACAACAGCGGAGATATTGCTGGCGCTTCTTCCCGAACATCGCTTCTCCCGGGAGTACGACCTAAGTTCGGGGTTCATGGAACTGGTGATACGAAACGAACCACCTAGGGAGTAGGCTCAACCGACGCTAGCCAGATCAGCGTCCGCTTCACATTCCTCGTTCGACTGCACCAAAACTCCGGTCACTGCCTGAGCCAGTTGATAGTAGCCCTCGCGGCGCATATGAAAGCCGTCATCAAAAAGCCAGTCAATACTGGTGACGGTATTCACGTCGATGAAGGTCAGATTATCAAGAGACTTGCACGTGCCGATAATGAACTCGTTGTAACGCTGTCGAAGTGCCTTTTCATTGGGATTGTTCTCGAGCTTGCGGATAAGGACAACTGTAAATAGATGAGTGTCAGGTCACGCAACGGTGATCAGCGGTGGTAAACGGCAGACCGGTTTCCCGGTCCGCCTTTCTCGCACTTCTCCGGTTCGCTACTTTTTCGCGGCCAACCCACTCAGCCCGCCAAGCAAACCGCCAGAGTTACCCGCAGTGGTGCTGCTGCCCGCGGTGGCGCCGGTCAGTCCGCTTGTCAGCGAACTGACAAGGCCAGTGACCGGCGCGAGCGGGTTACTGCCACCGGCGGAGCCGGATCCCGTCCCCGAGCCGGTCCCTCCTCCCACCGAACCCAGCGCGCCAGTGAGCGACGAGACTATGGAAGTAACCGGCGCCAACGGATTGCCGGAACCGCCAGTCGCACCGCCAAGGCCGCCGGTCAACGTCGATGTCACGCCGTTCACCAAGCCGGTGACCGGCGCGAGCGGATTGCCGCTGCCGCCGGTGGCGCCGCCAAGACCGCCGGTCAACGTCGATGTCAGGCCGTTCACCAAGCCGGTGACTGGCGCGAGCGGATTGCCGGCGCCGCCGGTGGCGCCACCAAGACCGCCCGTCAACGTCGATGTCAGGCCGTTCACCATCGTGGTGATGGGTGCGAGCGGATTGCCGGAACTGCTGCCCGTCAGTCCGCCGCTGAGCGTACCCGGCAGCGACGTCAGGATGCCGGTGAGCGGCGCGAGCGGCGTGCCGCCCAGCGGGTTGCCGCTGCCTGCGCCGCTAGTCAGCAAACCGCCGACTGACGTGACGGTGTCACCCAGTTTGGTGACGACGTTGCCCAGGTTCTGGCCGACCGGGTTCCCGGTCGCGACGCTGATCGTGTTGCCGGCGCTACTCACACCATGGCCGAGGGTCGACAGCAGGCCGTTGAGAGGCGATCCAAGGCCCGTGGCATCGCCGATGGTTTGGGTCGTTTGCGAGACCGTGTTCGTAATCGGCGTGATGGCGGTGCTCACGGTCTGCGTGATCTGCTGGACCGGACCGTTCGGCAGTCCGAGGCCGCTGACGGCGGTGCCGATCGTCGACACGGTGTTGCCGAGCGGCGTGGTCAGCGGACTGAGGGCCGCCGTTGGGCCGCTGCCCAGAGTGGTCACGAGCTGCCCCGCGCTGTTGACCGCCTGGCCCGCGTAATAAACGAGGCCACCGGTACTCGACAGCGTGACGCCGAGCGGATCGGTCGAATTCCCCAATTGGCCGAGACCATTGGTAGCGCCCATGCCGACTGCGGTGACGCCGTTGCCGAGGTTCGACAGAACGTTGCCGAGCGCGCTGCCGGTCGCGGAGTTGCCGCCAGGGATCGGCGTGAGGCCGACTTGATTGCCGAGCGCCGATACGGTTTGGCCGGTCGCGGTGACAACGTTGCCAGCGTTCTGCACGACCACACCGAGGGCATTGGCGCCCGTGGTCGGCGTCGGCGTTGGCGTGGGTGTCGGCGTCGGTGTCGGTGTCGGTGTCGGCGTCGGTGTAGGCGTCGGTGTAGGCGTCGGCGTCGGTGTAGGCGTCGGCGTCGGTGTAGGCGTCGGCGTCGGCGTAGGCGTAGGCGTAGGCGTAGGCGTAGGCGTCGGAGTCGGTGTAGGCGTATGAGTGCCGCCTCCCGAGCCGCTTCCCCCCGCGCCGGAGCCCGAACCACTTCCTGCACCACTTCCCGCTCCATTCGGGAGACCCGGCGTGGTCAATGTGGATCCGCATCCTGTCAGGATGATCATCGACGAAACGCACATAGCGATCGTCGTCTTCTTGAAACTGTTATTCATGTTTGCTCCCCTGTGATTGAATAATCGGGGGAGCTAACTGCAAGGCCCGTGCCTTTCGTCGGATGTAAGCTCTCGAGACGAAAAACCCTTATAAAACAATGGCCTGAAACTCTAATTCACGCCGCCTCCATGCCCGGTGGCCGCGATGTGTCGAGAAACAGCGCCGTGCTACGAGCGCATGTAACGTAACGGAACGCGGAACGATGGCGCACAGGCATGCTGCGCCCAGCCGCCCTACGCCCTATTGCAGCTCGAGTTCATTGTGGCGGCGCCGCCGGCACCAGTCCGTATCGGGACATGACATCCATGAGCATGGCGCGATCCGGCGGATCACCGGCATTGAATATCGCGGCGACATCGCGAAAGTACTGCGCCCCGATATCCGGTGTCAGGACAATCAGCGCGAGCGCGGGGACATCGTGCGGGTTGCTGAAGTGATGGACTGAGCCACGCGGGGAATGCATCGACTCCCCCGGCGCAAGATCACGGGCCATGCCGTCAACGGAGTACCGAAGTACCCCCTGCAGCACATAAACATACTCTTCGTTGAGCGTATGGCTATGGGGCGGTGGCACGCGTGCGCCTGGGAGTACGCTCAACTCGAACACACCCATGCCGCCCGCCGCAGTCCCGTCATGCAGGTACCGAACACCCAATCCGCCAATCTGGATCTGCCCGTTTGATTCGGTTTTCTCAATACCCATGTCAGTCTCCTCTGCGTGGAATATTCCCGGTCCAAATCTAGACACCCCAGGCAAGATGCGTCGAATGCGGAGAAAAAATCCGCATGGCTGTGTTCGCCAAGACACTTTGCCGTAAAGAAAAGCCGCTGGAGTTTTAAACGTTTGTATGAGCGAGCGACAGTTCATGGCCGCACGCCGATTCACGATTGAATCCCAGGTTGTCCCAAGCAGGCGAGGCTATGCGAAAGGTATAGTGTGCCCCATTGCAGCTCGTCAAGCATCCCGGCTCAAGCGAGGCCGGCGGCGTTCTGACCGAGCATGCCGCACAAGAAATATATTGGATAAAAACGAGCCGCCTCACCGGAATCGGGTAGGGTGAGGGGTCACCCCCTCAGCCCTCCCACACCACCGTACGTGCGGTTCCGCATACGGCGGTTCATCAAGAACGCTGGAGGCGTTGCTGGGTGTCCAGCATCGAAACAAGCCCCTGTC
>NZ_LXKA01000122.1 GCF_001645125.1 Paraburkholderia ginsengiterrae
CTGCACGTCCGCCGCGGCGTGGGTCAGCAGCCGCGTGAGCGCGGCGATCTTGTGTCAGGCCAGGCCGGCCGTCCTGGCGAGGCCGAGGTGTTTTCCTGCGAGTTCTGGGGTTGCCAACGAAAGCCTCCGCCAGAGCGTGATGCCGGGCGTCGGGTGGCGGCGCGAGACTTTGTCTCGCGCAGCCGTGCCTTTGCAACTCGGGCCTCAGCGCCGATCTGAGCGCGGGCCCCTACGGCGTTAGTGCGTGCGGCGCATGCGCCGCACGCACTAACGCCGTAGGGGCCCGCGCTCAGATCGGCGCTGAGGCCCGAGTTGCAAAGGCACGGCTGCGCGAGACAAAGTCTCGCGCCGCCACCCGACGCCCGGCATCACGCTCTGGCGGAGGCTTTCGTTGGCAACCCCAGAACTCGCAGGAAAACACCTCGGCCTCGCCAGGACGGCCGGCCTGGCCTGACACAAGATCGCCGCGCTCACGCGGCTGCTGACCCACGCCGCGGCGGACGTGCAG
>NZ_LXKA01000123.1 GCF_001645125.1 Paraburkholderia ginsengiterrae
AAAGACGACGGGTCACACGGAGAGATGACAGAGAGGAAGTAGAGGCGGCGAGGTGATCGCCGAAGAGGTGACAGGATTGAGAGCAAATGGGAGCGTGAAGAGCGAGTTGAGACCATAGGCGAGGGGAGCTAGGCAGGTAAAGCGAGAAGGGATAGGGGTGATGATATGGTTATTGGAGCCGACAAGACGACCGCGCGTAGTGGCGTTCGTAGAGCGGACGCGAGCACAGGAGTGTCGGTGCAGGGTGACGCGGGTGGCCGGGGCGGCTGCGGCAGAGCGTGGGGGGGGGGCGAGGAGCACATGGGTCAGGAGGTCGCCGAGTGGGCCGGCGAGGGCGGGAGCAGGATGGCGGCGGGGCGCGGGGTGATGGTGGCCGGCGGAATAATCGGTCACCCAGGCAATAACAGGGCGTGCGCCGTCGTGATCCACAAGCACGTGCTCGTTCAGCAGAACGTTCAGCGCGAGGCGCCTGAATTCGTCGATCCAGGCGTTCGCGCCGGCGTAGTAC
>NZ_LXKA01000124.1 GCF_001645125.1 Paraburkholderia ginsengiterrae
ATACGGCGTCGTACTGCTTTCGCAGCGAGTCGACGTCGACATAGCTCCCAAGCGCGACACCGTGCTTGATCTCGATCCCGCCTACCCACCACACCCACCCCACCTCGCGCTGCGCACCCTCGCCACCGCTCTTCTCGCCGGCAATCCCGCTTTCATCCACCCCGCCCGCCTCATCATGCCCGTCGTAACTCTCGACTTCGTCACCGTCCACCCCCCCTCCGTGCTCCCAGGCACGTCCGCCTCGTCCCACCCCGCCGCCGCCGACCGCCACCCCGCCCACCTCAGCGGCATCTTTGACCCGCTTCTCGGTGCCTGCCGCTCCTGCTGGTTCTCCTCCTCCCGTGCCGCCCAACCCCACTGTCCCCGCCACTCCTGCCGTCGTGCCTGTGAGCACGACACTCTCCATCCACCCCACCACCACCTTTTCTCACGCTCTCACTACCTCTCCTGCTGCTTCCCCTCCCCAGCCACTCTCTCCTCCCTATACCTCTCATCTTGTATACCTCC
>NZ_LXKA01000125.1 GCF_001645125.1 Paraburkholderia ginsengiterrae
GGCGGGGGGGGCGGGAGGGGCGAAGGGGGGGTTGCGCGGCAGCGGCGGACCGCCGGAGCGCCCGGCGAATTGGGGACGCCCACGCGCGGTTGCAAGAGGGGCGGGGCGCGAAGCCGCGGAGATACCGGAACAGAAACGTCGCCAGTGCCGGATCGCGGCAATGGGGGATATTGAAGCGCAGCCAGGTGGTCGGCGACTGCTGCGGTGAAAACAGGCTGCCAGGCGTCAGCAAAAACCCGGCTTCGTGGCCGGCGCCGGCCACGAAGCCGGGTTTTTGCTGACGCCTGGCAGCCTGTTTTCACCGCAGCAGTCGCCGACCACCTGGCTGCGCTTCAATATCCCCCATTGCCGCGATCCGGCACTGGCGACGTTTCTGTTCCGGTATCTCCGCGGCTTCGCGCCCCGCCCCTCTTGCAACCGCGCGTGGGCGTCCCCAATTCGCCGGGCGCTCCGGCGGTCCGCCGCTGCCGCGCAACCCCCCCTTCGCCCCTCCCGCCCCCCCCGCC
>NZ_LXKA01000126.1 GCF_001645125.1 Paraburkholderia ginsengiterrae
AGAGCGAGAGAGGTGAGGAGTACGGGGTCAGGCGACTAGCGCAGCGAAGAGAGGGTGTAGTGGGGGGATGTGAAGGAGGGCGCGGTAGAGCACATCGCAGGGGGCGGCGTGGTGGAGCAGGGTGAGGCAGGGGGGTGAGACGGAGAGAGAGGGAGGGAAGGGGGGGGGCGGTGGTCGTTGGGCCAGGGCGGGCGAGTGGGGCGGCGGAGGGTCGCCGGGAACGAGGGAGAGTAGGTGGGGGGCGCGGGGGGGTAGGGGTGGGGGGGACGGAGGTTCAGGCATAGGCCGGCGGCGGGATGCGGCGTTTGGGCCGCATTGCAGATCGCAACCACGGGGCCGTTCACGAGGGTATCGAGCGTGTTCAACCCCAGCGGGAACGACGCACGTCGGACGATTTGCGTGAAGCGGCCCATGCGGTGGCCGAACGGGGGGTGGAGTTGTCGCAGGAACGCGTCGTCGGACAGTTGCGCGCGGCGCGCGGCTTCCTCGGGCGCGCAGCACCAGAC
>NZ_LXKA01000127.1 GCF_001645125.1 Paraburkholderia ginsengiterrae
GCAAGCTCACCATCAAGGGCAAGTCGCAAACCGTCGTGGTGCCGGCCACCATTACCAGCCAGGCCGCCACGCAAACCTTCGACTGTGCATTGCCGGTCAAGCGCTCGCAGTTCGACGTCGGCACCGTCCAATGGAAAGACACGTCGCTGGTCGCCGACGAAGTCGCCATTCAATTCCACCTCGTCGCTTCGAAGCAGTAACTCACCACTGAAGCGTCTCAGCACTTTTTGCAACCTGGCGTACACCTTGCTGACAAACATTCTGATCGCCGCCGGCGCACTGGCCGCTGCCCTGTCGTTCAACGCGTTCGCAGCCGACCCGTACCAACTCTACCCGCATCACCCTTCTCCGCCCTTTCACACCCACCACCATGGCCGTGTGCCGACCCGTCCCGGCAACTTCACGACGGCGCGCTGCACCGTGCGCCTCGACCTCGCTGCCATATCCTTGCCGGTCCACATCTCACTCTCCCTACCGTGCGGCGCGTTCAGCTCTGACAACCCTGC
>NZ_LXKA01000128.1 GCF_001645125.1 Paraburkholderia ginsengiterrae
TGGAGAGAGAGAGAGGCGGGGAGGGAATGGCTAGCGAGAGGGAGAAGGAGGGTGGTAGCGAGCAATGCGGCAGGAAAGGGGAGGAGATAGGGGGAGGGAAGGACACGGCGCTGGCGCCGCAGGGATGGGGGTAGGAGAGGTTGGGCAAGGGAGTTGAAGGCGGGGAGGGCGTCGAGAAGAGCAAGAAGGGGAAGGCGGGTTGGAAGGGGGTCAACGAGGAGGTGAGGGAGGACGAGGAGAGCGGAGCGGGACACTCGGCGAGGGCGGGAATCGCGTGAGCCGCACCGGTAAAGTTGCACGGAATCGGGCAGTCAAGCGCGAACGACTCGCGGTGATGCATGTGCAGGACAGTGGAGGCCCGGCGCGTCGGGAGGAGCGGACGGATCGACACGCCGCTGACGTTGGAGGAGCTGAGCGTGAGGCCGGTTGGCGACAGTTCGGACACCTCAGGTGCGACCTTCAGGCTGATAGGGCCGTTGGCGAGCACGGTCGGCGTGAATTTCAGG
>NZ_LXKA01000129.1 GCF_001645125.1 Paraburkholderia ginsengiterrae
TAGGGAGCGGGACAGACGGGGAGTGAGAAATAGGGAGAGGAGGAGGAGGGTGGTGGTGAGGGCGATAGAGGCGTGGGCGACGGTGCGGGGGAGAGTGGGCGTCGGGAGGTGGAAGAGGAGCGGGAGGGTGGGCATGGTGGGTATGGTGGCGAGTGTGGGGGAGGGCAGGGCGAGGAGGGTGTGAGGGGCATGGATGAGGGGGGGGCGCAGCGGGAGGGGGGCGGGGAGCGGGGGTGGGGGGTGGGGCGGTGCTGGAGGAGCTGATGGGGCGAGGGGGGCGGGTGGGGTGTGGCGCGGAGCCGGTGCGGCGGGGGGTCGGCGCACCGATGCAAAGGGAGCCGCTGCGGCGCGGAGTGGTGGCGACGCAGCTGACCAGCGCGCTGGTGAACCGGGTCGGCTGCGAGTTCGGGGACCGGCGCATGGGAGAGACCGACGCGCGTCCGGGCGACATTGGGCGGGCCTGCGTGATGGCGCGCGACGTGTTCGATCTCGACGAAGTGTGGAGC
>NZ_LXKA01000130.1 GCF_001645125.1 Paraburkholderia ginsengiterrae
GCCGGGCATCTACCGCACCCAGCGCGCGCTCGGCGCGCCGACCGGCCCGCAGCGCACGCGCATGCAGACCAATCCCGCCCCGCACGCAGGCCTCGGCCGCACGCCATACGCGCGGACCCCGTCCCCGCCGCCCCGCTCCGTCCCCCTCCCTAACCCGTCCCACCTCCTTTCCCGCCCGCACCCC
Source organism: Paraburkholderia ginsengiterrae (assembly GCF_001645125.1). Classification (GTDB taxonomy): domain Bacteria; phylum Pseudomonadota; class Gammaproteobacteria; order Burkholderiales; family Burkholderiaceae; genus Paraburkholderia; species Paraburkholderia ginsengiterrae. The sequence continues at coordinate 185 of NZ_LXKA01000130.1, forward strand.
CGCCTCACCCCCCAGCTCGCCCTGCCCACTAAGCCGTCACCACCTCACCTGCTTCCCCGCACTCCCCGCCTCCTCTGCCCCTCCCCCCCCCTCGCGCCCCACGTATCCCAATCCCGACCGCCACGCACACCCTCCGCGCCTCACCCCCCTGCCTCCTAACGCTCCGCTGCAGCGCCCCCCCCCTCCCCCCCTCGCCCCCCCCGTCCCGCGCCCACGCCTCCCTTCGTCCACCTCCCCCCCACTCACCCCCCTCACTACCCTCGCCTATCCCCTGTATCGTATACCACCCGTAACCAGCCTCTGCCCGCCACCCACACTCTC
>NZ_LXKA01000131.1 GCF_001645125.1 Paraburkholderia ginsengiterrae
GATGGCAGGGGGGGAAATACGATGGGGCAGCGTAGCGTCTGGACGCTCACAGAAGGCGACAGGCAGAGGACTATCCACGGGGGCGCAGGATGGGCGAGGAAGATGTTGACGGAGCGGGGCAACGCGGGGGGGATAGACGAGACGAGCGATGGCGGGTCGGCGGGGAGTCGCATGCAGGGGCTTGGGGCGGGGTGGGGGGTGGATGGGGATGGCGTGCGGGCAGTGGGGGGGGGGGGGAGGCCGGCAGCAGAGTGCGGGCGAGCGCGGAGGCTTGGGACGAGGAACGGGGCAGGAATGCGGCCGCAGCGGAAAAGGTGGCGGGCGGGGGAATCGAAAAGGCAAGCGCGTCGAGCTGCGGCGGTGGGGCGCCCGCGTGGCCGGAATCCAGCGCGGTCAGGGGCGGAGGCACACGAGCGCAGGCCGCGTCGTTCGCGAAATGCGCGACGATGTGCTTCAGGGCGGGGATCATCGGTTGCGCCTGCACGGCGAGCCGCACCGTGGCCAC
>NZ_LXKA01000143.1 GCF_001645125.1 Paraburkholderia ginsengiterrae
GGCGCATTCAGGAAGCCGAAGGGGAAGGGGTGGCAGGGCCGCGGCCGGGGAGGCCGCTGCCCCCTAAAGGCGGTGGGTTTATTCCTGCGCCGGACGGCCCGTCTTCACGGCTTCCACCGACGAGACCGCGGCGACAAGGCGCTTGGGCGAGGCGGATTCAAGCATCAGCAGGCCGGCGCGCAACAGCTCGCTCTTCTTGACGGAGACGCCCGCTTCCAGGCACTTTTTCTTCAGGGCGGCTATTTTGTCGTAGTCGGATTTCGGCATGGTGAAGCTGTCGCGCACGACCTTGTCTTTCTTCGCACGCTTGGCCTTGACTTGCACCGGAGCGCTGGCCGGCGCCGTCTCGGCCGCGGCCGGGCGCTTCGCCTTCGCAACCTTTTCCGTGCTGGCAGGCTTCTTTGCTGTAGCTTTCTTTGCAGTCGACTTCTTCGCAGCGGACTTCTTTGCTGCCGGCTTCGTTTTCACCGGCGGTGCGATGGTCTTGTCGTCGTCAGACTCAGGAGCAGTTGAATTCTTCGGGAAGTGAAATGCTTTCTTGCTGGGTTTTTTGGTAATAGGTGCGTTCATATTGATCTCCGGGACACAAACGGTATAAACAGTATATACCGTTTGTGTCCAAAGTCTCCCCGGGGAGCGTGTGGGCCCATCGCCGTGTGCGCCCCGCCCAGCGCTGTTGACACGGCCGTTCTGACCCACGCGGGTTGCCGGCGGCAGTCAGTTAATTCCGATGCCGGGATACTCGTTGACGAGCATCCCGCTCATCGCACGCAGCAGCGTATCGACGCGTTGCCGCGAATCGTCCCTGGAACACTTCAGGCTGGTCATCGCGGCCTGCGCGGCAGCGTGTTCGCCAAGTCGACCGGCATGCGCCAGAAGCAACGCTTCACTCGTCACGATGTCATTGAGGGTTCCTAACTCATCCTGCAATCGTGTGAGCTGGACGACGCCTACCTCGCTCCCGCTATCGATCAACGGCGCGAAAAACTCCTGCAGGTAGCGCAGTTTCTTGCCTGCTATCCGGACGTCGTGAAGCGCGTCGTACTTCGGGGCAGGACCGGCAAGCACGCGCTTCAGCCTTTTTTGCAGCGCTTTCTGTGCCGCGGCAATCCGGTTGGCGGCGAAACTCGCGAGCGGTTCGTCGAAGGAGGCCGCGTCGAGTTGCTGCAGCACACTGGCGATCTGCTGTTGCAGTGTCGCGTCGACATTCGCGACCGCAATCGTTGCGCGGCTGCGCAATAGCGCATCGGCGCGCAAGGGCTCGATACGCTCGACGAGCGCAGCGAAAGCGCCCGGCATGAGGGTGTCGTCCGCCAGTAAGTGCTTCAGAATATCCCAGTCACGTGTTTGACCGACGGAGTCAGCCAGGGCCTTGAATTCGCACTGTTGCAGTTTTGCCTGCCGCCTGTCGATCAGCGGATCGTAAGCCCACCACAACGAACGCAGACGCCGCAGCGCAACCCGAAGCTTGTGGAGATGTTCGGGGTCGGCACTGGCCGCCAGGGTGCCGGCGCGCTGCGCCACCTGCGCGGCCAATGGCGCGGCCAGAGTCGAGAACGCCTGTGCTGGCGACATGCCGGGCAGCAACACCCCAGCCCGTTTGCCCTGACCGGCGAAGGCCTGTTCCGGTGCCGATGCAGCGTCATGCAGAGGTGGACTTGAGTTCATTGACAGGGCGCGGTGCGATTCCAGAACGGACGGACGTGCAAGCAGGTTGGCGCGTGTGTCGGATGGCATGGCGAAACAGCGGTCTTGATCCTACAACAGACAAATTTTTTGGGCCATACGCGGGAACGTGGGCCACCGGCGATTTGGTGCAACAGGCATCGTAAATGGCTGGCCGCTGATGTCGAACTGGACGGACGTGTGCGCGATTGCGCGGGTCGCGGCGCGCGCATTAGTGTGCTCAAAAAAGAGCATGGTGCAAAAAACGAACAAGGTAATCGTAAGCAATTGATGTTTAATCAATTGAGATTGACATCATGTTGGGGCGTTCGTTTTTTTAGAAGCTGGTCGATAACCGCGAACAACAGTCGGAAAACGCACCAGTCAGGGGCAACGCGATTATGTGGTCAGCTCCGAACAGTCGGTGACTGACTGTCAGGGGTAGGGCGGATTTCGCGCCAATCAGCGTGGCCGCCATTCGACAATCGATGAACCGCCGCCCTCCATTGTCGATTCCGGAACAGTGAATTCAGGATTGGCGGATTTATCCCGTCCCGCCGGACACCTACACTGCTTTCACAGCTGCATCACACGCAGCATGCGCAGGATGTGAAAGGACAATCTTTGGAGGTGGTTCCATGAAGTCGCTCATTAAAGCCGTTGCTATCGCCGCTGTTCTGGCCGCGCCAGTAGTGTCGTTTGCCCAGTCGTCGAATCAGTCCGCTTCGCAGGGCGCTCAGGCCGCGCAAGCGCAGACCCAAACTCAGCAAAACCCGGCTCAGGCCGACAACAGCGGTTTTGGTTCGGGCAGCCACGGCACGTCGCAAGCCGGCCGCGGTGGCGAGACGGTAGTCAGCTCCTACTCGCCGCCGATTTACAACGTGCGTTAAGCGCGTTGCAACATGCGCGGCGCTCAATGCGCCGCGCGAGCGGAATCTCTTCTAAGGCGTGCGCAACAGCGTCATCTCGTTGCGCAGCAGTGCCAGCAGGTCTTCATCAGTAGGCCGCGTGCCCCAATGGCGCGCCCCCGCCACCGACCCAATGGCGATCCACGAATGCGGTGGAAACCATTCGCGCAATAACGCCCCATCTTGCCGCAAACATAGTTGGCCGGTCTGCTCGCTGTATTCGGCGCAAACGACCGTGTCGTCGATATACGCCGTTACTCGTCTTGGATCGCTGCTTAGCAAATCGTCGCTCCTGCAAAAGGTGTGGCGCGAATGCGTGCGTGTCCGGGCCGCGTCATCGGCGCGGCCGGACCAGGCATCAATGGTCGCCGTGACCGTGATCGTCGCCATGCCAGCCGTGGTCGTGATCGTCACCATGGCCATGCCAGCCGTTGTCATGCCAGTCGCCGTGCGGACCACGCGCGTCATGCCATTCGCGATCGCGGTGGCGTTCTTCCCACTCGCGCCGCTCCCAGTAACGGTGGCCGTCGTAATAACGTTCGCCATACCAGCCCGGGCTTACCACAACCACCGGCGGCGCCGGAGCGTAGACCGGAGGCGGCGGTGCGTACACCGGGACAGGCGCAACAGCGACGCCTGGAATGCCGATGTTCACGCCCACATCGACGTGGGCCAGCGCGGCCGACGATGCGCCGATCCCAAGACCTGCGACGATCGCCATCGACAGCCAGCGGTTTCGTGAATTGTTCATGTTCTATTCTCGGGTTTTATGATTGAGTGTGGACAGGCGTGTGATCAGTAACGATCGTGATCGTGATAGTGGTAACCGTAGCCCCCGCCCTCCGGGACGACGATGCAGCCGCTCAATGCACTGCCGAGCGATACGGCCAAAATGACCAGCGCGAGAAGTTTTTTCATGGCGTTGCTCCCATGAGATTGCTCTCATAACCTTGTGACCCGAACTCTACTGAGAGGCTGCATTACCGGTGTGTTTGTGTGTAACAGGACGTGTCGCTGGCCACGCGTGCGGGCTCGTGACGCGTAACGCAGGGCCCGTGTACCGGCGCCTTATGAGGAGCCGGTGCGCGAACGGGAGGCAGGCGGGCAAGCTATTGAGCACGCAGCTGAAAAAACGCCCTCTACGAGCGTCGTGCCGGTCGCCGCGCGCGCAGCGGCGGGCGTAACCAGGGTCGGGAAGTGGGCGGCATGGCAATTCGCGGCAGTCATGCCTAACGGATACATTCAGTTGCAGACTAGGAGCGCCGCCGGTCGTGTTTGCACGATTCGGCACCCGAGCGGCGTATGCGCATGCGTATCCGTCTCAGGAATGAGCGAAAATGACCGCCGTTTCGCATCAGCTTTTCTTAAGATTTAATCCGTAGCATATTTCCGGTTTTGCGCCCGGTATTCCTGTGCGCCGACACAAACGCTGCTTTCTATCCACCACCGGACAACGGCCAAGAACCTCACATGACGACGCGTTCCAACGAATTCAGTGCGAGCCGCAACGCCGCGGGCTATGACGGCGTGGCAAAGTTTTTTCACTGGCTGGTGGTCCTGCTGATCGCCGCCCAGTTCGTGATCGGCTGGGTCATGCCGGATATCCACAAGGGCACGCGGCCCGATGGCTTGATCGCCTGGCATCTCGGCGTGGGTGCCGCGCTGATCGCCGCGGTATTGCTGAGAATAGTCTGGCGCCTCACGCACCGGCCCACGCCTGCGCCGCTATCGCCTTTGCTCAGCGCCGTGTCGCACATCACGCATGGGCTTCTCTATGTGACGCTGGTGGCCGTACCCGTACTCGGGTGGGCCAATGCGTCCTCGCGCGGCTGGTCGGTGAAGCTGTTTGGCGTGTTGCCTTATCCGGCCATCTCGCCGGTCGGTCACGCCATGGGCGACATCCACGGCGTTCTGGCCTGGGTGTTGTTCGCGCTGATCGCACTGCATATTGCCGGGGCGCTCTTTCATCGCTTCGTCCTGAAGGACCGGGTGCTGGAGCGGATGCTGCCTTGAACCGTCGGCGCGTCGGCGTGCGTCACTTTGCCCGGCCCTGTTCGGCGGGTAGAGGCGCCGGTGCTGCCGTAGTCGGCTCGCGATAACCGAGCCGCGTTGAGATCGCGAGACCCGCACGCGTGAGCAGCGTCACATAATGCGACTTCGTGTCGGCGCCGCAGCGCATGGTCGGAAACGAAATCGACAGGCCGGCGATCACGCGGCCGAAGCGGTCGAACACCGGCACCGCGAGACACTGCAGACCTTCTTCCTGTTCCTCGTTGTCCTCCCCGTAACCTTGCGCGCGCACACGCGGCAAGATGCTGAGCACCGCTTCGGCGGAGCTGAGCGATTTGGCCGTCGACTTGCGAAATTCCACGTGAGAGAGCACCTCGCGCGCGTCGGCCGGGTCCATCCACGCGAGCAGCACCTTGCCGATCGCCGTGCTGTGCAGCGGATTGCGGCGGCCGATGCGCGACTGCATGCGCAGCCCGTAATCGGCGTCGATCTTGTGGATGTAGATGATGGCGTCTTCATCGAATGCGCCGAGGTGGACCGCCTCGCGGGTCGCCTCGCCGATGCGGCGCATCTCGACGTCGGCTTCGCGCACGAGATCGACGCTTTCCAGCGCCTTCGCGCCGAGTTCGAATAAGCGGATCGTGAGCCGGTAGCGTTCGGTTTCGATTTCCTGCGTCACGTAGCCGAGCGCCTTGAGCGTCTGGATCACGCGGTGCACGGTTGTCTTCGACATGCCGAGCCGTTGCGACAATTCGCTGATGCCGATCTGTCCGCTGTCGCCGATCGCGCCGAGAATCGCGAAGACCCGGCCGATCGACGAGGCCGACTCACCCCGCTCATTGCCCCTTTCATTGCCTCGTTCATCGGCGCGCTCGTCAGCCATGCCGCCGCTGTCGGCGTGTTCCGCATCGTCCTTGCGATGTTTGCCCATTGCTGCCATTTCCGTCATCCCTGTTCGTGCGATCCCGCGATGCCAACGCGTGCGTTGGCGAGCCGCCGAGAGCATACCGTGCCGCGCGCGCTCTGCCGAGTCAGCGCGCGAGCCAGCCGCCGTCGACCGCCAGTGTATGCCCATGCACGTAGTCGGAAGCGGACGACGCAAGGAACACCACCGGTCCCGCGAGATCGTCCGGCGTGCCCCAGCGAGCCGCGGGAATGCGGCCGAGAATTTCCCCGTTGCGTCGCGTGTCGTCGCGCAGCGCCGCCGTGTTTGCCGTTGCCATGTAGCCCGGCGCGATCGCGTTCACGTTGATGCCGTGCGCCGCCCATTCGTTCGCGAGCAGGCGCGTGAGCCCGAGCACGCCGCTCTTCGACGCCGTGTACGAGGCGACCCGTATACCGCCCTGAAACGACAGCATCGACGCGACGTTGATGATCTTGCCGCCGCCTTGCTGCTTGACGAACTGCCGCGCGGCGGCCTGCGAGAGAAAGAAGAGGCTCTTCAGATTGACGTCCATGACGTCGTCCCAGTCGGCTTCGGTGAAATCGAGCGCATTGTCGCGGCGGATGATGCCGGCGTTGTTGACCAGCACGTCGATGCGGCCGAACGCTTCCACGGCCGCGCGTACGATGTCGCCGGCCGGCGCGGGCGAGCCGAGATCGGCGCGCACGTCCGCGAAACGGCGGCCGCTCGCCTCGACCCGCGCGGGCGTGTCGCCGGCGTCGGTGCGGCTCACGCCGACGATATCGCAACCGGCGGCGGCGAGCGCCACCGCCATGCCGGCGCCGAGTCCCGTATTGCTGCCGGTGACGATGGCGACGCGGCCGGTGAGGTCGAAGGGATTCACGGTATTCAGGCCCATGGCGCGCGCGAGGAGTGGTGGATGCAAAAGAAGCGGGCCATCAGCGCAGGTCCCGCACCGCGAGGTGATCCATGTCGCCGAACACCTGGTTTTCGCCGACCATGCCCCAGATGAACGTGTACGCCTGCGTGCCGACGCCCGAGTGAATCGACCAGCTCGGCGAGATCACGGCCTGCTCGTTGTGCACGAGGATATGCCGCGTCTCGTTCGGCTCGCCCATCATGTGGAAGACGGCGGCGTCGCCGGCAACGTTGAAATAGAAGTACACCTCCATGCGGCGCTCGTGCGTATGGCAGGGCATGGTGTTCCAGAGGCTGCCGGGTTCGAGTTTCGTCATGCCCATCGACAACTGGCAGGTGGGCAGCACCTCGGGAACGATGAACTTGTAGATGGTGCGGCGGTTGCTCGTGGCGGCGTCGCCGAGCGTTTGCGGCGCGGCCTGCGTGAGCGAGATCGTGCGGGTGGGGTAGGACGTGTGGGCCGGCGCGCAATTCAGGTAGAACTTCGCCGGGCGCGTGGCGTTGTCGCTGCCGAACGCGATCGCTTGCGCACCCTGGCCGATATAGATCGCCTCTTCGTTGCGCACGGTGTGGCGCGTGCCGTCCACGTCGACCCAGCCGTCGCCGCCGATGTTGATCGCGCCGAGTTCGCGCCGCTCGAGCAGCGTGTTCACGCCGATCGCCTTGCCGAGCGCGGCGGGCACCTCGACCGCGCGCACCACCGGGCACGCGCCGCCGACGATGATCCGGTCGATATGGCTATAGGTGAGTTTCAGCGCATCGGGCTCGAACACCTGCTCGACCAGAAACGCCTTGCGCAACCCCGCGGTATCCAGCGTCCTTGCATGATCGCTGCTGATGGCCTGTCTCACTTCCATGGTTCTTTCTCCAGGCGGTTGCGGCGGCATGTCGTCACGCGATGACAGCGCCGTTTCGGGCTCGACTGTAACGCAAAAATCAAATAGTGGAACGATGGTCCGAAAATATTGCACCGCCACACGATAGCTAGCAAGGCTTTGTGGTGTTGAAAGGGTAAACGATGAGCGAGATATGCGATTGAATCGGAACGACGTTCCTTTTCGGGTGCTATATTGCGCCGAAAGGGAGCAACCCGGCGCGAGAACGGGACATTACCCCCGGGGGAACCATCCGATTCCACCCGCTAACTGGACGCGAAGTCCATGGAGGAGGCATGAAGCTCAAGAAGGCCATCGACCGCATTCCTGGCGGCCTGATGCTGGTGCCGTTGCTGCTCGGCGCCTGTGTTCACACGTTCGCGCCGGGCGCGGGCAAGTACTTCGGGTCGTTCACCAATGGTTTGATCGCCGGCACCGTGCCGATTCTGGCGGTGTGGTTCTTCTGCATGGGCGCGACGATCAACCTGCGCGCGACCGGCACGGTGCTGCGCAAGTCGGGCACGCTGCTGGTGACCAAAATGGCGGTGGCGTGGATAGCGACGCTGATCGCCTCGCATTTCATTCCCGTCGACGGCATCAAGGCGGGGCTCTTCGCGGGTCTCTCGGTGCTGGCGATCACGACCTCGATGGACATGACCAACGGCGGTCTCTATGCGGCCGTGATGCAGCAATACGGCAGCAAGGAGGAGGCGGGCGCGTTCGTGCTGATGTCGGTCGAATCGGGCCCGCTCGTCAGCATGATCATTCTCGGCGCGGCGGGTGTGGCGTTCTTCGAGCCGCGACTGTTCGTCGGCGCGGTGCTGCCGTTCCTGATCGGCTTCACGCTGGGCAATATCGACAGCGATCTGCGCGAGTTCTTCGGACGCTGCGTGCATCCGCTGATTCCGTTTTTCGGCTTCGCGCTCGGCAACGGCATCGACCTGAACGTGATTGTGAAGAGCGGCATTCCGGGCGTCGTGCTCGGCCTCGCGGTGATCGTCGTGACGGGCATTCCGCTGATTCTCGCCGACCGCTGGATCGCCGGGGGTAATGGGGCGGCGGGGCTGGCGGCATCGTCGACGGCGGGCGCCGCGGTGGCGAATCCGGCGATCATTGGCGAGATGATTCCGAGCTTCAAGCCACTGGTGCCGGCGGCGACGGCGATGGTGGCGACGTCCTGTCTCGTGACGGCGATTCTGGTGCCGATTCTCACCGCGCTGTGGGTGCGCCGGCATAACGCGCGTGATGTGCTGCGCGAAGAACCGGCTGGGGTGGCGGCGGCGCCGCTCAACGAGCGGGACGTGCATGTTTGAGAAGGCCGGGTGAGGCGGGCGCGGCGTGGTGGGTCGGCTTGTCAGCGTATCTCGGGGAAGCGCCAGCCGTGAATCACGGACGGCATATCACCGCGCCAGCTTGTCTTCCAGCATCGCCTTCACCTCGGGCCATTCATCGTCGATGATGCTAAAGCGCACCGAATTGCGCTTGCGTCCGTCCGGCATGATCCGCTCGTGCCGGACCACGCCTTCCAGCTTCGCGCCGATCCGCTGAATCGCGGCGCGCGATTTCTCGTTGAGTTCGTCCGTGGTGAACTGCACGCGCACGCATTGCATGACGTCGAATGCGTGGCACAGCAGCAGATACTTCGCCTCGGTGTTCACCGCCGAGCGCTGTACCGATTCGCTCAACCACGTGTGGCCGATCTCCAGCTTGCGATTTGCCCGGTCGATTTTCCAGAACCGCGTACTGCCGACTATCGCACCGGTATCGCGCCGCACGATCACGAACGGCATCACGGTGCCAGCCGCACGGCCGTCCAGTGCGGCCGCGATATAGCCGCCGATGGTGTCCGGTCCCGGCACGACGGTCAGCTTCATGTTCCAGAGTTGCCCGTCCGCGGCGGCGTCGAGCAAACCTTGCGCGTCGTCCAATTGAAGCGGCCTGAGCTCCACGGTCTTGCCGGTCAGTGTGGGTTGCATGGGTCAACGTTAATTTACGGGTCGTCAGAATGAAAAAGGGTCCGCGAGCGGCAGCTCGCGGACCCGGTGCGGATACGGCAGGAATCGCCGGCGGCTCAATAATTCAGGAACTCAGGAGCGCGCCGCCGCAATCCGCCTTAAACCGCGGTCACCGACACCGACTTGGTCACCAGATAAGCTTCCATCGCTTCCGGTCCGCCTTCCGAGCCGTAGCCGGAGTCCTTCACGCCGCCAAACGGCATTTCCGGCCAAGGCGTAGCCGGCTGGTTGATCCACAGCATGCCGACTTCCAGTTGCTGCGACAGCAGATGCACGTTGCTGAACGACTTCGTGAACGCATAGCCCGCGAGGCCGAACGGCAGACGGTTGGATTCGGCGATCGCCTCCTCGAGCTTGTCGAAGCCGCGAATCGCGGCGATCGGGCCGAACGGCTCGTTGTTGAACACGTCCGCTTCGAGCGACACGTTGGTCAGCACGGTCGGCGCGAAAAAGTTGCCCTCCGAGCCCACCCGCTCGCCACCCGTCGCGACCGTGGCGCCGGTCTTGCGCGCATCGTCCAGCACCTTGCTCATCGCCGTGAGGCGGCGCGCGTTGGCGAGCGGCCCGAGCGTCGTGCCCTCGGCGAGGCCGTCACCCAGCTTGAGGCTTTCAGCATGCTTGACGAGCGCCGCGGCGAATTCCTCGCGGATGCTGTTGTGCACCAGGAAACGCGTCGGCGAGATGCAGACCTGGCCCGCATTGCGGAATTTCGCGCCGCCGGCCGCCTTAACGGCGAGGGCCACGTCGGCGTCTTCAGCCACGATCACCGGCGCATGGCCGCCCAGTTCCATCGTCGCGCGCTTCATGTGCGTACCGGCCAGCGCCGCCAGCTGCTTGCCGACCGGCGTCGAGCCGGTAAACGTCACCTTGCGGATCACCGGATGCGGGATCAGGTAGCCGGAAATCTCCGCCGGGTCGCCGTACACGAGGCCGACCGTGCCCGCCGGCACGCCCGCTTCGACGAACGCCTGCAGCAGCGCCGCCGGCGACGCCGGGGTTTCTTCCGGGGCCTTGACGAGGAACGAGCAGCCGCAGGCGAGCGCCGCGCTCAGCTTGCGCACCACCTGGTTGACCGGGAAGTTCCACGGCGTGAACGCCGCCACCGGGCCGATCGGCTCCTTGAGCACCTGCTGGTGGACCGCCAGGTTGCGCGACGGCACGACCCGGCCGTAGACACGGCGGCCCTCGTCGGCGAACCATTCGATGATATCGGCCGCCGACAGCACTTCCACGCGTGCTTCGGCAAACGGCTTGCCCTGTTCGAGCGTCATCAGCCGGGCGATGTCCGAGGCGCGCTCGCGCACCAGCGCGGCGGCCTTGCGCATGGTGGTGGCTCGCTCGTTGGCGGGCACCTTGCGCCAGGCCTCGAAGCCGCGCTGCGCGGCGGCCAGCGCCCGGTCCAGATCCGCAATGCCGGCATGCGCCACCTTGCCGATCGCCTGGCCGGTGGCGGGGTTGATGACGTCGAGGGTCTTGCCGCTGGCTGCGTCGCACCATTCGCCGTTGATCAGAAGTCGCGTATCTGTATAGTTCGAGGTGGCCATGCTGGGGTTTCCTGTAGGTGGGAAAGACAGAAAAGGCAGGCCGCGCGGTCTTGAATCATTGGGCTGGGCCCGCGCGGCCATGGATGGACTGCCGATACCAATTATCTTATCTGATTGTGGGCGAGCGCACCGGCGGGCGGCGCTGCAATGGTGCGCGGCATGCGTTATGCTTGCGGGGCGTCGCGGCGGCGAATCTGCGTTGATTCGGCTGCCGGTGCGCACTTTCACACTCTTGACATGAAAGGCGGGGTGAGATTCGTGCAGGCGATTTCCGCGCAGCGGAGCCGCAGGTTACCGAGTATTTTTCTTAAGGTTTCCTTCAGCTTTGCTCCGTAGTATCTGCGCGATTACCTGCATCCTCGCGGGCAAGAGTTCCAATAGTTTTTGACAGAGAACTGAAAGCGCCGATTAAAGGCTTGCTGGAGCATCCATGAAAACCCTGTTCTTGCAGGCGCCGTCGTACGACGGCTTCGATGGTGGCGCGGGTTCGCGCTATCAGGCCAAGCGTGAAGTCCGCTCATTCTGGTATCCCACGTGGCTCGCGCAGCCCGCCGCACTGGTACCCGACAGCCGTGTACTCGACGCCCCCGCCGACGGACTGTCCGTCGAAGCCACGCTCGATATTGCGCAGCAATATGATCTGGTGGTCATCCACACCAGCACCCCGTCTTTCCCCACCGACGCACTGTTTGCCGAAGACCTGAAAAAGCGCAAGGCATCGCTGCTGGTCGGCATGGTCGGCGCGAAGGTCGCGGTCGACCCGCACAACTCGCTCACCGCGAGCGAGGCGATCGACTTCGTCTGCCGCGAGGAATTCGACTTCACCTGCCAGGAAGTTGCCGAAGGCAAACCGCTCGCGCAGATCAAGGGTCTTAGCTACCGCGCGGCCGACGGTTCGATCGAGCACAACGAAGCGCGTCCGATCCTCGAGAACATGGACGAGCTGCCGTTCGTCGCGCCGGTGTACAAGCGCGACCTGACGATCAACAACTACTTCATCGGCTACCTGAAGCACCCGTACGTGTCGATCTACACGGGCCGCGGCTGCCGCTCCAAGTGCACCTTCTGCCTGTGGCCGCAAACCGTGGGCGGGCACCGCTACCGTACGCGCTCGGTCGAGAACGTGCTGGAAGAAGTGAAGTGGATTCGCGACAACATGCCTGAAGTCAAGGAGATCATGTTCGACGACGACACCTTCACCGACTTCAAGCCGCGCGTCGAGGAAATTGCCCGCGGCCTGGGCAAGCTCGGCGTGACGTGGTCGTGCAACGCGAAGGCGAACGTGCCGTACTCCACGCTGAAGATCATGAAGGAAAACGGCCTGCGCCTGCTGCTGGTCGGCTACGAATCCGGCGACGACCAGATCCTGCTGAACATCAAGAAGGGCCTGCGCACGGATATCGCGCGCCGCTTCAGCGACGACTGCCGCAAGCTCGGCATCAAGATTCACGGCACCTTCATTCTCGGTCTGCCGGGCGAAACGCAGGACACGATCCAGAAGACCATCGAGTACGCGAAAGAGATCAATCCGCACACCATCCAGGTTTCGCTCGCCGCGCCGTACCCCGGCACGACGCTCTACAACCAGGCGGTGGAAAACGGCTGGCTCGAAGAGAACAAGGTGATCAACCTCGTCAGCAAGGAAGGCGTGCAGCTCGCGGCGATCGGCTATCCGCATCTGTCGCGCGACGAGATCTATCATCAGCTCGAGAACTTCTACAAGCGGTTCTATTTCCGCCCGTCGAAGATCTGGGAAATCCTCCGCGAGATGTTGACGAGCTGGGACATGATGAAACGGCGTCTGCGTGAAGGCGTCGAGTTTTTCCGCTTCCTGCGCGCTCACCAAGCGTGAACGCCGCGCACCTGCTCGCCGTCACGCTAGCCTATGCGTGCGCGGCGGGCGCCATTTTCGGCATCGGTTACACCCTGCTCGCGAGTGTGCTGATCGGACGGTTCTTCGCGCGCCCGGTGTCCGAGCCGACCAGCTTTCCGCCGGTTACGATCCTCAAGCCGTTGCACGGCAATGAATGGGCGTTGCTCGACAATCTGTCGAGCTTCTGCCGGCAGGATTACCCCGGGCCTGTACAGTTCGTGTTTGGCGTGCACGACTCGGCCGATCCCGCGCTGCAAACCGTCGACGATCTGCGGCGGCTCTTTCCCGAAGCGGACATCACCGTGGTCGCGGATGCGCGTCTGTACGGTCCGAACCGCAAGATCAGCAATATCCTCAATATGCTTCCGCAAGCGCGGCACGACGTGCTGGCGTTTGCCGACAGCGACGTGAGCGTCGCGCCGAACTATCTGCGTAACGTGATCGGCGAATTGCAGAAGCCCGGCGTGGGGCTCGTCACCTGCGTGTACCGTGGGCAGCCCGATCCGGGTTTCTGGCCGCGCCTGTCGGCCAAGGCCACCAACTATCAATTCCTGCCCGGCGTCGTGACCGGTCTCGCGCTCGGACTCGCGCGGCCGTGCTTCGGGCAGACCATCGTGATGCGGCGCGATACGTTCGAAAAAATCGGCGGCTTTACGCCGTTCGTGCGGCACCTGGCCGAGGATCACGCAATCGGCGAAGCGGTGCGCATGGTTGGCGAGAAGGTGGCGATTCCGCCGTTCACGATCTCGCATGCCTGCGTCGAAGCGAGCGCGAGGCAATTGATCGCGCATGAACTGCGGTGGAGCCGCACGATCCGCAGTATCGATCCGCTCGGCCATCTCGGCTCGGCGTTGATTCATCCCCTCGCGTTTGCCTCGCTCGCCGTGCTGTTTTCCGGTGGTGCTTGGTGGGCGTGTGCGCTCGCGCTGACGGCCATGTGCGCGCGGCTCGCGCTCAAGGTACTGTCCGACCGCGCGTTGCGGCAGGCGCACCGCGACCTGTGGCTGCTGCCGTTGTGGGATATCGTATCGTTCGCGATTTTTGTCGCGAGCTTCCGGTCGTCGCGTGTCATCTGGCGCGGCTTCAGCTTCAAGGTGGACGGCGACGGTCTGTTGTCGGCGGCGCAGGACGAATGACGAATAAAGGGCAGTCTGGATCGGTAATGATGGGCAAGTTTTCCAACGAAAGCATTGAAGGCCGGGCAACCGGCACGGAGCGCACGTACGAGGTGGCAGCGTGATGAAGCATCTCGGCCGTTTCGCCGCGCTCGCCGGCTTGCTGGCGTCGCTCTGGCTCGTCTGGCAGGACAATCCTGGCGCGGTGCTCGACGCGCTGCGGGCAGCCGGCGCGGGCCTCCTGCTGGCCGCACTGGCGCACGTGCTGCCCATGCTCGCCAACGCCTGCGACTGGCGCTCGCTGATTCGCGGCGCGAACCGGCCCAGCGTGCTCAGGATGCTGCACCTGGTGTGGGTGCGCGAGTCGGTCAATTGCATGTTGCCGGTGGCGCGCATCGGCGGCGAGGTGGTGTCGTTCCGCATGCTCAAGCGTTGGGGCGTGCGGCCGTCCACGGCGGTAGGCAGCATCATCGTCGATATGCAGCTTACGGTGATCAGCCAGCTGCTCTTCACCATGGTCGGCATCGGCTTTCTGTTCGCGCATGCGCACTCCGGCACGCTGCGGCTGGCCGGTCAGCTGGCGTGGGGCGTGGTGGTGCTCACGCCGCTCCTCGTGCTGTTCGCACTCGTGCAGCACGCAAGCCCGTTCGAGCGCATGACGCGCGCCCTCAATCACATCACGAGCGGCAAGCTCGCCGCACTTGTCGGCCAGTCGGCGCAGATCGATCAGTCCATCAAGCTGATCTGGCGCCGGCGTGGCCCGATACTGCGCTATCTGTTCTTCTGGCAGCCGCTGCAGTGTTTCCTCACGTCGCTGGAAATCTGGATCGCGCTGTATTTTCTCGGCGTGCACGTCACGCTGGTCGAAGCTGTCGTGATTGAGTCGCTGATCCAGGCGATCAGCAGCGCGGCGTTCTTCGTGCCGGGCGGCCTCGGGGTGCAGGAAGGCGGCTTCATTCTGATCGGCGGCGCGCTGGGCATCGATCCGGCCACCTGTCTCGCACTGGCCGGCGCGCGGCGTATTCGCGATCTGGTGATGTTCGTGCCGGGGCTCGTGGCGTGGCAGTTCGCCGAGTCGCCGAATCGCCTGCACAAGCGCGGCAAGCACGACGAGCGGGCAGGGCGCGTGGCGCTCGCCGAGGGTTCAGTCGTGGGCGATACGGGCCAGCGCTAAGGGACAGCACATATGCGCCGGCCGCGCCTTCAGCGGGCCTGCGCATAAGCGGGAAACGATACTTCGACGGCGAGACCTTGCTCGCCGATACCGGTGCTGAGATGCAGGCTCGCGCCGAAATGCTCCGCGATCCGCGCAACAATCGAAAGTCCCAGGCCGCTGCCGGTGGCCTGATTGCCGGTCGCGCGGAAAAAACGATGCGTCAGGCGGGCCATGTCGCCCGGTGCGACGCCAGGGCCGTCGTCGCGCACGGTCACTTGCACGCGGTCGTCCATGTGCCGCACCGCGACCTCGATGCTGCCCCCGGCACGCCCGTACTTGATCGCGTTGTCGAGCAGATTGTCGAACAGGATGCCGATCAGCACGGGCTCCGCGTTGATCTCGGCGCGCATGTCGCCCGTTAGCACCACACGAATGTTTTTCTGCTGCGCGTTGCGTTCGTTGGCAAGCAACGCGTCTTTAGCCAGCGTGGCCGGCTTGAGCGGCGCGCTCAACATGGTTTCATGCACGTCCAGGCGCGCGAGCAGCAGCAATTGCTCGGCGAGCCGCGCGCTGCGGTCCACGCCTTGCACCACACGCTCCATGGCGAGGCGCTGCCGCGCCTTGTCCGGTTCGGCCAGCGCGACCTGGGCCTGCACCTTGATCGCGGCGAGCGGTGTTTTCAGTTCATGAGCGGCGTCGGCGGTAAATGCACGCTCGCGCTCCAGTGAGCGCAGCAGGCGCGACAGCATCTGATTGATCGCATCGACGAGCGGCCGTACCTCGATTGGCGCGTGGCCGATATCGATCGGCTCCATCCGGTTGATGTCGCGCGACCGGATCGCCTCCGAGAGCACCCTGAGCGGCTCCAGACTCCAGCCGATGCTGAGCCACACCAGGATCGCGAGCACCGGCAGGGCCATCAGCGTGGGGCGGGCGATCCGGCTCGCGATGCCGCTCACCAGGTCGCTGCGCGTATTGGCCGGCTCGAACACGCGCACGATGTGGCCGAGCGAGGTGTCACGCAGCGTGAACGAGTGATACATCTGACCGCCGAGCGTGAGGGTCTGCGCGCCGGTGACGGCGGGCACCGGCAAATCCCATGCTTTGAGCGTTTGCAATGCCGGGCTGCCCGCCAGCACGTCGCCGTTCGCGGTGCGCACCTGAAAGAGCGCGTCGCGCGGCAGGGAGTCGTCGTCATCGCTGTCGTTGGCGCCGGCCTCGCCGCCTCTTTCTTCCTCGCGCACGTCGATGCGCGCGTTGGCGAGCGTCGTGAGATTGCGCTGATCGAGCAAAGCAAGTATCTGGGCCAGTTCCGCGAGGCGGGCCTCTTCCCACTCGCTGACTTCGCGCTCGGCCTGGCGATAGCTCGTTACCAGCGCCACGCCCCACACCAGCAGGATGCTGGCGAGCACCAGCAACGCGAGGCGCCGGCGAATCGACGCGCCCATCAAGCCTTCTCCACTACATAGCCGATATTGCGCACGGTCCTGATCAGCTTGGCGCCGAGCTTTTTGCGCAGATTGGAGACGTGCACCTCGATCGCATTGCTTTCGATTTCCTCCTGCCACCCGTACAGGCTTTCTTCCAGCCGTGAGCGCGATTGAGGAATCCCCTGATTGGTCAGCAACTGCATCAGGATCGCCCACTCGCGCGAGGTGAGGGCGACGCGCGTCGAGCCGATTTCGACGGTCTGAGCGGCCGGATTGACGGTCAGGTCCCGATAGCGGATCAGCTCGACGCTGCGGCCTTGTGCACGGCGCAGCAAGGCCCGGCAACGGGCAATCAGTTCGGTCAGATCGAACGGCTTGCCGAGATAGTCGTCGGCGCCCGCTTCGAGGCCGCCAACCCGGTCGACCACCGTGCCGCGCGCGGTCAGCACCAGCACCGGCACGTCCTTGCCCGCATCGCGCAGCCGTTTCAGCAGGTCCAGCCCCGACACCCGGGGCAGGCCGAGATCGAGCAGCACGAGAGCGTAGGCCGTGGTGTCGAGCGCGAGGCTGGCCTTGTGGCCGTCGCGCGCCCAGTCTACGGTGAAGCCGGACTGGCGCAGTCCCGCTTCGACACCGCAGCCTATCAGTTCATCGTCTTCAACGAGGAGTACGCGCATGAGTCAATTCATTCCGTTCGATATTTACAGCTTGGCAGCAGGCATTTTAAATAGGCTTTAAACTGCACTCCGGAAGTTTAACCAGCCTGTTCAATACCTGCTTTGTACGCTTGCTATCTTAAGGTTACCTTCAGCTTGAATCGATACTATCGCCCCTCAGCAGGTCGCTGTCGCGGTACCATTGCGGGCACGCTATAGGGGCCTGCTGTGAGACATTGCAACCTAATCGTAAGCACATCGCCGAAATGGCCGGCCGGCGCAGTATCACGCCGGAGAGCGGCGCCGATGCAGGGCGCCGCGCCTTTCGTCAGGTCTCGAGACCAAGCCATGAAGCCAGTCACCGTCGACATGCTGAGGGCCCACCTGATGGTGGCCTCGCTCACGGCCATGGGCGCCGAGGTGCTCGTGTGCCTCGCGCTACTGGTGCTGCCGGTTCCCCCGCACGCCTTCAGCTCCGCGCCGTTCCGGATGCTCGCCGTTGCTCTGATCATCAGTGGTGTAATCGTCACACGCGAGTTCGCGCAGGCTGCGTTCGAGCTCGCGCTTCAGGGCCACTATGCCACGCAGGCCACGCCAGGCGGCCGTCGCGCATGGCCCGTTGCGGTCGCGGCGAGCTGCCCACGGCGCTGGCTCGTGATTCTTCATCTGCGCTTGACGGGCAGGCCGTTCGTGCTGGCTCAGCACTAACGGAACCGGACGATGGTAGCGCACGTATTGACGGCATGCCAATGGCTCCTGCTGGCCGGGTGCGCCGGCGCTTCACTTTACGCGATGGTGGCAGCGGTGGCGATGCCGTTCTTCGCATCGCGCCGCGGCACGTCAACTCATCACGATTTCGCCGGCCACACTGGCCTTGCCGCGACGGCGGGTGTGCACGCGCAGCCTGACTTCGCGCATGTCGGCGTCAGCGTGCTCAAGCCGCTTTGCGGCGCTGAGCCGCGTCTCTATGAAAATCTGCGGACCTTTTGCGAGCAGCGCCACGGGCGCTTTCAACTGGTGCTCGGCGTGTCGTCGCCGGAGGATCCCGCCATTGCCGTGGTGCGCCGTTTGCAGGCCGTCTATCCGCAGCACGACATCGAACTCGCAATCGACACGCGCGTGCACGGCAGCAATCTCAAGGTGAGCAATCTCATTAACATGGCTGAGCGGGCGCGCTATGAGGTGATCGTGATTGCCGACAGCGACATCGCGGTCGAAGCCGATTATCTCGACAGCGTCGCCGCGCCGCTTGCGGACCCGCGCGTGGGCGTGGTCACCTGCCTTTACGTGGCGCAGGGCGTTGGCGGCTTCTGGCCGCGCGTCGGCGCGCTCTTCATCAACGAATGGTTCGCGCCGTCGGTGCGCGTCGCGCATGCGGCCGGTTCGCGCCGCTTCGGCTTCGGCGCGACGCTCGCGTTGCGGCGCGAGACGCTCGAGCGGATCGGCGGTTTCGAGGCGCTGAAAAACTGTCTCGCGGACGACTACTGGCTGGCCGAGCACGTGCGCACCCTTGGTTTGCAAACCGTGCTGTCGCGCGTGATGGTGGCCACCGACGTCATCGAGCCGACGTTTTCCGCGTTATGGCAGCGCGAAACGCGCTGGCTGCGCACGATCCGCTCGATCAATCCGCTCGGGTTCTCGTTCCTCTTCATCACTTTTCCGACGCCTTGGATTCTCGCGGGGGCGTGGCTCACCGCCAGCGCGGCGGCGAGTTCGCCCGCTGCCCACCTGGGCGCCGTGCTCATAGGCGCGGCTAGTACCGCGCTCGGACTGGCGGCCCGTCTGCTGATGCATCTGCGCTCCGCGCGTCATGAGCGGACTTTCTGGCGGGATTTACCGCTCGTGCCGCTGCGCGATGGATTGCTGGCGCTGCAGTGGTTCGCGGGCGCGTTCGGCTCGCATGTCGTGTGGCGTGGCGCGCGCGTGCCGGTCGGGCCCGCTACGCAGACGACGGCGCGTAAAGGCGCGTTGAACGTGATGGATGTCGCGGAGGCGTCGGATGGCCGTTGAACGACGCGGGCTGATCGTGACCGCGGACGACTTCGGCCTGCATCCCCGGGTGAACGAGGCAGTCGAGCGGGCGCATCGCGACGGCGTGCTGAGCGCCGCCAGCCTGATGATCGGCGCGCCGGCCGCCGCGGACGCGGTGGCGCGCGCCCGCACGTTGCCGCAACTGCGGGTCGGCCTGCATCTGGTGCTGGCCGACGGCGACGCGGTCACGCCGCGTGCGCGGATTGCGGCCTTGCTCGATGAACATGGCCGCTTCGGCGACAACATGGTGCGCGACGGGGTGCGGTTCTTCTTTCTGCCGCATGTGCGCAAGCAACTCGCGCGTGAGATTCGCGCGCAGTTCGAGGCCTTCGCGAAGACGGGTTTGACGCTCGACCACGTCAACACTCACAAGCATTTTCATCTGCACCCGACGGTGCTCGGATTGATTATCGACATCGGCCGCGAGTACGGCATGAAGGCCATGCGCTTGCCGTTCGAGCCGAACGCGCCGCTGTGGTTGCGGCCGTGGATTGCCCACGTGAGAGCGCGCCTGAATCGCGCCGGCATCGCGCATAACGACTACGTCGTCGGGATCGCCGATACCGGGCGGATGGACGAGGCCGTGTGGCTCGCGGCGCTGGCCGATCTGCCGCAAGGGATCGCGGAGATCTATTGCCATCCCGCGGTGGCGGGAGAGCGGGCGCTGAGCGACGGGATGCGGGATTACCGGCACGCGGACGAGCTGCACGCGCTGCTGTCGCCCAAAGTCGCCATGGCGATTCGCGCCGCAGGGCTGCGGGTCGGCGGGTTTGGTGACGTGCTGGGACAGTAGTTCACGCCACGAACGGCCGATCCATCGAGTACAACGCCCCCCCTCATTTCCAGTCTCCCCCTATCCCCCGATATAGCCACGAGTCCGTCCGAGATCGGCAACAGGACTGACCCGGTAGCGCGGTGTGAGCCGGTCGACTCCAATCTTTCTTATGCGTGAGGAGAAATCCAAATATGGAATTCTTCGTTCACGCGGACAGCCCCTGTCGGATAACGTAGGTCACTTCCCAGTTGCGGCACGGCGTAAAACGCCGGCCCATCTTTGTGCAAGATTTCAGGACCTCGGTCGTGAACAGCACAAGCTACGGCTTCCGGAGTGATGCATGTCAACAGAGCTGATTTCCAGACTGGCGCCGCCGAGCGCGCGTCCACGCCAATACGGGCGTCGTCAGCATAATCCGCTTCGCCGTTATGCCGGAATCGCGCTGGTCCTGGTGCTGCACCTCTTCTTCATCTGGGCGCTGATGAATGGTCTCGCGAACAAAGTCGTTCAGATCGCGCAGAAGCCGATCGAAACCAGAATCATCCAACCGGTAACGCCACCGCCGCCTCCGCCGATCCCAACAGTCAAGCTGCCGCCGCCGAAGTTCACGCCGCCACCGCGGCCGCGGCCATTCGTGCCACCGCCTGAAGTGGCGGTCACGGCGCCGTCCACGCCGACGATCACGCATCAGGCCACGCCGGAGCCAACGTCGGTTGTGCAGCCGCCCGCGCCGGTCACGCCGCCGGCACCCGCCAAGCCGGTGAGTCATGCGATCGGTGTCGTGTGTCCGAACTCGGACGACGTTCGCCACTCGATGGGCTATCCGCAGGAAGCGCAGGATAACGAAATTACGGGTGACGTGATGATCTCTTTCGTTGTCGACCCGCAAGGACACGTGACCGATGAGAAGGTCGAGCAGTCCGCAGATCCGATCCTCGATCGAGCGGCTTTCGTTGCGGTCAAGATGTTCAACTGCATTTCGCAAGGACAGCCGGTTCGCGTACAGGTGCCGTTCTCGTTCAAACTGAGCTGAGCGCCTCGCCCCCGGTCCTGGATCGCTTTGACGCAGATCCATTTCAAATCAATGACTGACTCATCTGGAGCATGTATGAAGAAGCATTCCTTTACCGCCGCTGCGGCGAGCCTGCTGATCCTGGCCGCAGGCGGCAGCTCTCTCGTCGTGCCGCAAGCGGCCTGGGCACAAGCGAGCACCGAAGTGACGAACCCCTACGGCCTTGGCGCGCTATGGGCGAACGGCGACTTCGTCGCGCGTTTCGTGCTGATTCTGCTCGTGCTCATGTCGATGGGAAGCTGGTACATCATGATCACCAAGTTCTTCGAGCAACTGCGGGCGAGCCGTCGCGCGAAATCGGCCGACGAGCAACTGTGGAGCGCGCCCTCGCTCGCGCAGGGCGCGGCGCAGCTCGACGAGAATTCGCCGTTCCGTTTTATCGCCCAGGTGGGGATCGAAGCTGGCGCGCACCATGACGAAGCCTTGCTCGAAGCCGTGGATCGCAACACGTGGATCGACGTGTCGATCGAACGTGCCATCACCAACGTGTCGAACCGCCTGCAGGACGGTCTGGCGTTCCTCGGCACTGTCGGTTCCACTGCGCCGTTCGTCGGCCTGTTCGGCACGGTGTGGGGCATTTATCACGCGCTGACCGCAATCGGCATCGCCGGTCAGGCGTCGATCGACAAGGTGGCCGGCCCGGTCGGCGAGGCGCTGATCATGACGGCGATCGGCCTCGCGGTCGCAGTGCCGGCCGTGTTGGGCTATAACTTCCTCGTGCGTCGCAACAAGTCGGTGATGGAGCGCGTGCGTGCATTCGGCGCGCAGCTGCATACGGTCCTGCTGCCGGGCACGAAGCGCCAGGTGCGCGCCGTGGTGAACGCGAATTAAACCAACCATCACGCGGAGCAAGAAGTCATGGCGATGAACGTTGGACAGGACGGCCCCGAGGACGAGGTCATTGCCGCCATCAACACCACGCCGCTCGTCGACGTAATGCTGGTGCTGCTGATCATCTTCCTGATCACGATTCCGGTCGTCACGCACACGGTGCCCGTGCAGTTGCCGAAGGAGACAGTCAATCCGCTGCAGACCAGGCCGGATAGCATCGAGATCGCGGTCAACAAGGACGGCGACCTGTTCTGGAACGACAAGCTGGTCGATGGGCCGACGCTGCTCGCGCGGTTGAAGACGGCGTCCGTGAAGCAGCCGCAGCCCGAGGTGCATGTGCGCGGCGATCAGACCACACGCTACGAATTCATCGGGCGCGTGATCACTGCCTGCGAGCGCGCCGGGATTTCGAAGGTGTCGTTTATTACTCAGCCGCCGGCGCGCGGCGGCTAACTTTGCATGGGATCGGACAATGGGAATGAACGTATCTTCGGGTGGCGGCAGCGAACCGGAGGTGATGGTCGACATCAACACCACGCCGCTGATCGACGTGATGCTGGTGTTGCTGATCATGCTGATCATCACCATTCCAATCCAGATGCATTCCGTGAATATGAACCTGCCGGTCGGCAATCCGCCGCCGGCCGCCCCGCCTCCGGTCGTGCAGGTCGACATTGATTTCGACGGCACGATCAGCTGGAACGGCGCGCCGCTTGCAACCGGCGCCGATCTGGAGAAACATCTGGTTGAGGTCGCGGCTCAGGCGGACCAGCCGGAAATCCATCTGCTGCCGAACAAGCTTGCGCCCTATAAGGACGTAGCCGCAGTGCTGGCCGCCGCGCAGCGCGAAGGGGCGACGAAGATCGGGCTCATCGGCAACGAACAATACATGCAGTGAGAGCGCGGCGGCCCGCCGTCATGAAGGAGATCCCATGAGCACCGTCCACAACGAAATCGATCTGGATGCCGACGGACGTCACGTGGGCTACCTGCGTCTGCCGCACTCGGTTCATCGGTCCGCGTATGGCTGGATTCCGATTCCAATCGCTTCGGTGCGCAATGGCGACGGTCCCGTCGTGCTGCTGATGGGCGGCAATCACGGCGACGAATACGAAGGACAGGTACTGGTTTCCAGCCTGATTCGAGAAATCGAACCACAATGGGTGCGCGGACAATTGATCTTTCTGCCGATGGCGAATTATCCCGCCGCGGCCGCGGGCCTGAGGACTTCGCCGCTCGACGGCGGCAACCTGAACCGCAGTTTTCCCGGCGATCCACTAGGCGCACCGACAGCGGCGATCGCCCACTACATCGAGCACACGCTGCTCGCGCGCGCGCAATATCTGATCGATCTGCATTCGGGTGGAAGTTCGCTGCTCTACGACGGCGCCAATATGTTGGCTATCGAGCCGCGTGACCCCGCGGAGGACGAACGGCTCAAGGCGCTGCTCGCCGCGTTCGGCTTGCCGCGCGCGTTTCTGCATCGGCCTAACCCGGTCCACGCGGCGACTGCCGCGCGGCGGCAGGGCGCGATTTCCATTCTCGCGGAACTCGGTGGCGGCGGCACCGTGCAGGCAAACCTGCTGCGCGATGCGCGGCACGGACTGTTGAATCTGCTTGGCTTCATTGGACTCCTGATCGGACCACTCGTACCCGATGGCCCGCCCGCGCGGACGCGCTTCTTCACCGTGTCCGGCACGAAGCACTACGTCTATGCCTACGATCGTGGCGTGTACGAGCCGCTCGTCGAACTGGGCGATCAGGTGGTGGCGGGGCAGCCCGCGGCGCGCATTCATTTCCCCGACACGCCGCTACGTGAGCCCGTTACCACCTACTTTGCGAGCACCGGCGAGGTGGTCTGCAAACGCGTGCCGGCCAACGTGGAGCGCGGCGATTGTCTGTTCCATCTCGCCGAGCCGGTTTGACGCCGGCGCGAAATTGGTTCGCCGCGGTTACCCTGGAAATTTGCGTGCTCTATTAGTAAAAAAATCGCGCGACCACTCTCCCGTGAATTAACGCATTTTGCTTCCAGCGGATATTCCGTCGTTATAGCGATGACCAATCGCGTGAATTGAATATATGAATTCAGCGGAATAACGATCCGTTAAATGTTTGGTTCATTCGGAATGAGTCGCCTGTTATCTTTCCTATAGACCGACGGCGGTCAAAGCCGCCCGGGTAAAGATTCAACGACAGGAGCGACAGGGATGATTGCTATCCCGTTTCCACCATGACCTACGAGATTATCGACGCCACGCCGCTGGATCCCATTGCGCGACCTTTGCTGGACGCACTCAATATCGAGTACACCACGCGTTATCGCGAGTTTCGCCCGGATAGCGCGGCATCGGTCAGTGAAGAGATGTCGCGTTATCCGGCCGAGTTATTCGCGCCACCCGAGGGTGCTTTCATCGTCGTCTTGCGCGATGGGGAGACGGTCGGTGGCGGCGCGTTCAAGCGTTACGACGCGACGACTGCAGAACTCAAACGTATCTGGACGCACGCCAGTCAGCGCCGGCAAGGACTGGCCCGCCGCGTCGTGCAGGAACTGGAGGCGCGCGCGTTGCGCCAGGGATATCGCCGTGTCTATCTGACCACCGGATTCAGGCAGCCGGAAGCAGCAGGCCTGTATATCGATTCGGGCTACGAACCTCTGTTCGACCAGTCGATCGCACCGGAGGTCCATTTTCGCCTTCCGTTCGGCAAGGATTTGCTGGAGCCGGGCCGCGTCGATTCGCTTCACGATCTGGTGCATCCCGAGCCGCTCGGCCAGCGGTAGTCATGCGCTTCGCGCCTCGATCAATTCGTTCATCTTACAAGGTCTATCAAGTCATGAAACACAACAGGAGAATCCGCGCAGCGGTGGCCGGAACGTTTGCTGCATTGGCAATGGGGGCGGCAGGCACCGCCCTCGCGGCCGGCACCACTTTCAACCTAAGCCCGGATCAACAAGGCCAGGTCCGGACCACGCCCGACGCGGCAGCCATCAAGACCATACCGGCCAACTATCCGTTTGTCGCGAAAGACGAACTCGTCGTCGGCATGACCGTCGCGTGGCCGCCGCTTAGCACCTATGCGACCGATGAGAAGACCGTAGTCGGCTTCGACCCGGACCTGGCGCAACTGGTTGCTGACGGTCTGGGACGCAAGCTGAAAATCGTCGTCCTCGCGTGGGAAGACTGGCCGCTTGCGGTGCAATCAGGCAAGGTCGACGCGGTTCTGTCGAACGTGACGGTGACTGAGGCGCGCAAGGAGAAATTCGACTTCTCCAGCTATCGGCGCGATGTGCTCGGTTTCTACGTGCGCAACACAAGCCCGATCAAGGCGATTCGCGAACCGAAGGATATCGCGGGGCTTCGTATCATTACCGATTCGGGAACGAATCAGGAAAAGATCCTGCTCGAATGGGACAAGGAAAACGTCGCGCATGGTCTGAAGCCGGTGCAGGTGCAGTATTACGGCGATCCTAGCGCGCGCTTCGTCGCGCTGGAGTCGGGGCGCGCTGATGCAATTCTGAGCGTGAACTCGGCGCTCGCGTACGCGGCGGCGCAGAAAGGAGACTTACGCGCAGTGGGCTCCATCAGCGGCGGCTGGCCCATTACGGCGGATCTTGCGGTCACGACACGCAAGGGTAGCGGCCTTGCTGCGCCGCTCACGCTATTGCTGAACGACCTCATCCGCAGCGGCAAATATACGCAGGTGCTCGACCGTTGGAACCTCGGCTCCGAAGCGATCGATCAGGCCAAAACGAATCCGCCGGGGCTCCCCAAGAGCTAAATCAGCGGGGCGGTCGAGATCGCCCTGATCGGTTGTCCTACAAATAGTAAGTAATGCTAATAACTAACGGAACAGGCGATGCGCGGTAAAAACAGGAAGAATAGGGCCGATCAGCCCGTAATCGGGGTTCGCAGAAAAGCGTTGTCGGTTGCCGTGCTGGCCATCACTTGCAACGGCGTGGCATGGGCGCAGGGCGCAGCCGCGCCTGCCGAAGCGAGCGATGCCGCTGCCGTCGTGCCGGCCGCTGCGCAGCCAACGGCTGCGTCGTCCACCGCGAAGCCTGGGGCGGTCAATACCGTGCAACAGGATACGGTGGTCGTCACAGGTACGCGCACCAACACGAAAGCAAGCCAAAGCCTGACACCCGTTGACGTGATCAGTGGCGCGCAGTTGCGCGCCACTGGGCAGAGCAATCTGCGCGATGCACTCGTGCAACTCTCGCCGTCGATCTCGCGCGAGACCTACGCAGGCGATGCAGGCGTTCTGACCGACGCGCTGACACTGCACGGCCTGAGTCCGGACCACGTGCTCGTGCTGGTGAACGGCAAGCGCCGCCACACCACTGCGAACATCTCGCTCGACGGAGGTTTGAACCAGGGCTCGACCGGCGTCGATATCGACATGATCCCGGTCGCACTGATCGATCACATTGAGGTGCTACGTGATGGGGCGGCGGCGCAGTATGGTTCGGACGCCATCGCGGGGGTCATCAACATTATCCTGAAGCGCAGTTCGCACGGCGGAGAAGTTCAGACGACCAACGGCCAGACCTATGCGGGCGATGGCTTCAAGAACAGCGAGTCGGCCAACATCGGGCTTGATCTCGGCGGCAAGGGCTTTCTCGACCTCAGCGCGGAGTACAACCGTCAGAACCATACGGTCCGCACGGGCCCCGACGACTACTTCGGCACGTTCCCGCCGGGGCATGGCTACTACAACCCGATCGAGGGCGATCCGGCGAGCACGCGTGAATCGGTCGGATATAACGCCGGCTACTACCTCGGCGACGACGTCGAGTTGTATGGCTTCGGCACGTATGCGCATCGTAATGCGGAGGCCTATCAGAACTATCGTCCGCCTTTTGTATTGCCGGCAATCTATCCGAACGGCTTCGTGCCGGTGGAAACCGTCAACGAGAACGACTTCTCGGTGACGACAGGAATCAAGGGCAAGAATCTGTTCGGCTGGTCATGGGATCTGAGTTCGACTTACGGGGGCGACCATGACGTCATCGGCATGCGCAACTCGGCCAACACAGGGTTGTATGCGGCGCAGGGCTATACGCCGACCACGTTTCACCTCTCCACCGTCAGCAACACGCAACTGACGAACAACCTCGACTTCTCGCGCGCGTTCCAGTTGCCGGTGCTGCCCGCGCCGGTGAATGTTTCCTGGGGCGTGGAGCAGCGCCGCGAGACCTATACGGTGGGCCCGGGTGACTACGCGTCGTATATCGACGGCGGCTCCCAGGCGCTGCCAGGTCTTGCGCCAGTCAGCGCGAGCGACAACTCGCGCAACGTGGTCGGCACGTATATCGATCTGTCGACCCATCTGACGCCGAAATGGACGGTCGATCTGGCTGGACGCTTCGAGCATTACAGCGACGTCGGCAGTACGGCGAACGGCAAAGTAGCGACGCGCTATGACTTCACGCCGGCATTCGCCGTGCGCGGCAGTGTCAGCACCGGGTTCCGTGCGCCGTCGCTGGCCGAGGAGTACTACAGCAACATCAACGAATCGCCGGCCTCTGTCCAGGGGCTTCTGGCGGCCAACTCGTCGGCGGCAAAGCTAATCGGCGCCCAGCCGCTGCAGTCGGAAAAATCGACCAACTACAACGTCGGCTTCCTGCTGACGCCGGTCCAGGGCCTGCATTTGACGCTCGATGCGTACCAGATCGACATTCGCAACCGGATCGTCGAGGGCGGCACGGCGTCCGGCGCAGCCGCGATCGCCGCGCTGCAGGCGGCGGGACTGTCTATACCCAGTTCGGTGCCGGCTTCCGCGGTATCCGCGAGCTACTTCACGAACGGAGCCAGCACGCGGACCCGCGGGCTCGATCTGACCGGCACCTACCACACGAGCTTCGGCAGCTTCGGGCAGGTGGACTGGGATCTGGGCGTGAATATCAACACGACCTCGGTCACGCATGTGGCGACCGGCGCAAACGGCGCGCCGGAACTCAACGCGCAACAGGTCGCCTGGCTCTCCACGTCCACGCCGAAGAACAAGATCATCATTGGCGGCACGTGGCATCTCGACAAGTGGGGCGTGAGCCTGCACGAGACGCGCTTTGGCTCGACGTCGAGTGAGGAGACCTACATCGTCGGGCCCAATGCGTTCTCGACCACGCAGTTTCTCCATTTCGAGAATGCCGCCAGGTACATCACCGACGTCGAGGTTCGCTATGACGTGACCAAGAAGTTCCAGATCGCGGTAGGGGCCAACAATCTCTTCGACGTCTATCCGAGCAAGCTGCCTTACGTCACGCAACTCGAAGGCGCGCAATACGACGCCTTCGCGTCGACTATCGGCGTGAACGGCGGCTTCTACTACGCGCGTGCCCGCTACGTGTTTTGATGTTTTCCTGATATGCATAGGAAAAATACCTCGAACGAATTCGCAGCCCGGTAGCGATAATGGGATTAACGAAATCGTTCGGCGACCCTCTCTAAATATTTTCCCGTGCACCGCGCGGTGCATGGGTGGGATTCATTATGTCCTACTCACTTTCGATTCTCGACAAGAGTCCGATCGCCGACGGAAAGAGCGCTCACGATGCGCTGCGTTTTACCGTACGGCTCGCGCAGCGCGCGGAGGCGCTCGGCTACAAGCGTTACTGGATCGCCGAACATCATGGCGCCCCGGGGCCCGCAAGTTCCGCGCCGGAGATCGTCGTGGCGCATCTGCTCGCGCATACCTCGCGTATTCGGGTCGGTTCGGGCGGCGTAATGCTGCAGCACTACAGCCCGTTCAAGGTGGCGGAGACGTTCCGGGTGCTCGCGTCGCTCGCGCCCGGGCGTGTCGATCTGGGCATCGGCAAGGCGCCCGGTGGACTGCCGCTGACCACGCGCGCACTGCAATGGTTTCACGACAAGGGGAAGAAACCCGATTTCGCGCACCAGTTCGCGGAACTCGACGCGTTCCTGAAGTGGGGCGTGGCCGAAGATCATCCGCTGGCAGGCGCAATTGCGCTGCCGACGCCGCCCGAGGCTCCCGAGCGCATTCTGCTTGGCGCCAGCACCGAGAGCGCGACGCTGGCCGCACAACACGGCTGGCAGTTTTGCTACGCCGGCCATTTCAACGGCGACGAGGCCAATATCGAACGGTCTCTCGACACCTATCGCAGCGCGACAGGACGCACACCGCTGCTCGCGCTTTATGCGTTCGCGGCGCAGTCGCGCGCTGAAGCTCAGCGCCAGGTCGGCGCGCTGCGCATCTTCAAGCTGCAGTTGGCAACGGGGCAGAGCGTCAATCTCCCGAGTCCCGAAGCGGCGGCGGAATTCGCGCGGCAAACCGGCGTGACCGACTACCGGCTCGACGAACTGCATCCTCATGTGATCGCCGGCACAGCGGACGATGTGCGCCGCGAACTCGACATACTGCATGAACGCTTCGGCGTCGAGGAGTTCGTGATCGACACGCCGATAACCGACTACGCGCAGCGGCTCGCTTCAGTCGAAGCGTTGGCCGGCGCGGAACAGACCGCACGCGTCTGACTTCAGTTCATCCTCTTTACGGACCAGACTATGACTCAGCGAAATCTCACATTCGGCATCATGCTGCACGGTGCAGGCGGGCACATGAATGCGTGGAAGCATCCGGCCGGACCCGCGGATGCCAGCGTCAACCTCGATTTCATCACCGGCATCGCGCAGAAGGCGGAGGCCAACGGCGTCGCGTTCGCGTTCGTGGCCGACGGACTGTATATCAATGAGAAGTCGATTCCGCATTTCCTGAACCGCTTCGAGCCTATTTCGATCCTCTCGGCACTCGCTACCTCGACCACGAAGATCGGCCTTGCCGGCACGCTGTCGACCTCGTACAGCCATCCGTTTACGGTGGCGCGACAGTTCGCGTCGCTTGACCTGATCAGCGGCGGGCGTGCGGGATGGAATGTCGTGACGTCGCCGCTCGAAGGTTCCGCGAAAAACTATGGCGGCCAGCATCCGGACCACGAGCTGCGCTACGAGATCGCCGACGAGTATCTGCAAGTGGTGCAGGGGCTATGGGATAGCTGGGACGACGACGCCTTCGTTCGGGAGCGCGAGAGCGGCCGCTTCTTCGACCATGAGAAGCTGCATACGCTCGATCACAAGGGGCGCTTCTTCGAAGTCGCTGGACCGTTGAACATCCAGCGCTCAAAGCAGGGGCAGCCGGTGATCTTCCAGGCGGGTTCGTCGGATTCGGGCATTGCGCTGGCCGGCAAATACGCGGACGCGGTGTTCACGCACTCGCCGTCGCTTGAAGAAACCAAGGTGTTCACCGACCAGGTGCGACAGAGCGCAGTCGAATACGGGCGCGCTGCAACCGACGTGAAGATTTTCCCCGGCATCGGACCCATTGTCGGCGCGACGCCGGAGGAAGCCGAAGCGAAGTATCGCGCGATCCGCGACCTGCTGACCATCGACGATGCGCTCGCTTATCTGGGGCGCTTCTTCGAGCATCATGACTTCACGCAATATCCGCTCGACGCGCCATTCCCCGAACTGGGCGATCTCGGATCGAACAGCTTCCGTTCCACAACCGACCGCATCAAGTCCGACGCAAAGCGCAGCGGCGCGACGCTGCGCGAGGTCGCGCTGGAAGTGGCGACGCCGAAACCCCAGTTCATCGGCACCGGCGAGCAGATTGCTGACGAGCTGATCCGCTGGTTCGACGCCGGAGCGGCCGACGGATTCATCCTCGGCTTTCCGGTGCAGGCTGAAGGGCTCGACGATTTCGTCCGCTACGTGATCCCGGTGCTGGAGGCGCGCGGGCGTTACAGCCGTACGCTGGCCGGGACGACGCTGCGCGATCACCTGGGCTTGCCGCGCCGCGAAAGCCGCTACGCGGCCGCGGAAACGGCCTGACGAACAGCGTGCAACGCAGGAGTACAGCATCATGAGCGACACTACCCACCTTGCCGGTCCTGCTCACGTGGGACAGGCGAGTCGCACCGGACACGCGACTGGCGGCGACGACGATCGTCAATATGCGCACTACCGCATCGTGCCGGCGCGGCATCACGCGCGCACGGCCGCAACCGTGCTGGCCATTGTCCTGATCGGGATCGTGCTGAACTCGATACTCGGCAATCCGCGTTGGGGCTGGGGCGTCTTTGCGGAGTGGTTTTTCGCCGAACCGGTACTGTCGGGGCTTGCGCGCACGCTTGTGCTCACGGCGCTCGGTGCGCTGTTCGGTTTCGCACTGGCAACGCCGCTGGCACTCGCGCGGGTCTCGCGTTCTCCGCTGCTGGCTGGCTTCGCGTGGGCCTTTATCTGGCTGTTCCGGTCGATTCCTCCGATCGTCCTGCTGCTCCTGCTGAACAACCTCGGCTACCTGTACGAGACGATCTGGATCGGTATGCCGTTCACGCACTTCGTGCTGCTGAACGAATCGACCACCAACCTGATCAGCCCATTTTTCGCGGCAGTGCTTGGGCTCACGCTGAACCACGCCGCGTTTTCGGCCGAGGCGATTCGCGGCGGGATTCTGTCCGTCGACCACGGGCAGCGTGAAGCGGCCGCCGCGCTCGGTTTGCCTGGCGCCCGCCAGGTGCGGCGCATCGTTCTGCCGCAGGCGATGCGCTCGATCCTGCCGACTGCCTTCAATGACGTGATCGGCCTGGCGAAGGGCACCTCGGTTGTCTATATCCTCGCGATGCCGGACCTGTTCTACACGGTGCAGATCATCTATCACCGCAACCTGGAGGTGATTCCGTTGCTGATGGTCGCGACAGTCTGGTATCTGATCATCCTGACCGTGCTGTCGGCGATTCAGATTCACATCGAGCGGTACTACGCACGCGGCGCGACGCGCGAGCAGGTGGCGGTGTCGCCGCTGAGCGCGCTCGTCAGGCGGTGGCGTGCCGCGCGCGCCGCGCGCGGCGAAACCGGTGCCGCTCAGCCGACGCGTCGCGATAGCACGCAAAAAGAAGCGGAAGCAGCCGGCTGGGCTCAGCGGCGCGTGGGCGGCAGGGTCGGCATCCACAACGTGTCGAAAAGCTTTGGCACGCTGAAGGTGCTCGATAACGTCTCATTGTCGTTCCCGTCGGGCAGCGTCACGGTGATTCTCGGCCAGTCGGGTTCGGGCAAGTCGACGTTGCTGCGCTCGATCAATCACCTCGAACGCGTCGACGACGGCTTCATCGACATCGACGGCGAACTTGTCGGGTATCGCCGCGAAGGGCGCACGCTATACGAGCTCAAGGAGCGGGAGGTGCTTCAACGCCGCCGCGACGACGTCGGGATGGTATTCCAGAGCTTCAATCTGTTTCCGCACTTGACCGTGCTCGACAACGTCATCGAGGCGCCGCTTGCGGCGGGCGTGCCACGCGCACAGGCGGAATCGGAGGCACGCGCTCTGCTCGCGCGCGTCGGTCTTTCAGGTAAGGCCGACGCGTGGCCGCGTCAGCTATCCGGGGGGCAGCAGCAGCGCGTCGCGATCGCGCGAGCGCTCGCGCTAAAGCCCAAGGTCTTGCTGTTCGACGAACCGACTTCGGCACTCGATCCCGAACTCGTCAACGAGGTGCTCGACGTGATACGTCAACTGGCGCGTTCCGGCACGACACTGATCGTGGTCACGCACGAGATCGGCTTTGCGCGCGAAGTCGCCGATACGATCGTGTTCATGGATGGCGGCCGGATCGTGGAGTCCGGATCACCGTCGAGCGTGCTCGGCGCGCCAGCTCATCCGCGCACTCGCGAGTTCCTCTCGAAGGTGCTCTGACAAGCATGGCGCACGGAAAACCCCATCACCCGGATCAATCGATGACCGCACGCCGGACGTTCCTTGCCAATATAACGGCGCTGGCCGCCGTGCCGATTGCGTGGTCTGCCGGGCTCGCTCAGGCCGCCACTGCCACGCAGTCTTACGATTTCAGCCCGCAACAGCAAGGGCGCGTGCGTGCGCCAAAAGATTCCGACGCATTGCGTCAGATCACTGGCTATCGCTTCGTCACGCCCGGGGTGTTCACGGTAGCGGTAGCGCCATTCGCCGCGCCAATCGCCACGTACGCGACCGATGCCCGCAGCATCGTGGGCTCCGATCCCGACTACGCGCAACTGATCGCCGACGCCCTCGGCCTACGGCTGCAACTCGTGCCCGTCGCGTGGCCGGACTGGCCGCTCGGTCTTGCGTCGGGCCGCTACGACGCGGTGATTTCGAACGTCGGCGTAACCGAGAAGCGCAAGCAGAAATTCGATTTCACAACCTACCGGCTGGGTTTGCACGGGTTCTACGTGCGTGACGACAGTCCGGTCAAATCGATCGGCGAGCCGCGCGATATCGCCGGGCTGCGCGTCATCACCGGCTCGGGCACGATCCAGGAGCGCATTCTGCTCGAATGGAACCGGCGCAACGCAGCAAACGGACTGAAGGGGGGCACGCTGCAGTACTACGACGACCGCGCGTCGGAGCGCCTTGCATTGCTGTCGGGCCGCGCCGATGCCATCTTCAACCCGCACGCGCCGCTTGCCTATGAAGCCGCGACGCAGGGGGAGATTCGGCTGGTGGGCACGGTCAACGCGGGCTGGCCGTTCAACGCCGATGTCGCGATCGCAACCCGCAAGGGCAGCGGCCTCGCACAGGCGCTGACACTCGCGACCAATAACCTGATCCGTGGCGGGCAATATCGCACTGCGCTGGCCCGTTGGGGTTTGCAATCGGAAGCGGTGGCGCGTTCGGAGACCAATCCGCCCGGCTATCCGGACACCTGAACAAAAACTATTCGACACACGATTTGCCGACACTGGCGGACATTGCTGTCCGCCGGACGCTATCGCATTGCCGGAGTAACCACGAGGTCCTGTATGTGTGCTGTCCGCATTGATCATCTTGCTTTCCTGACGCCCGGCAACTATCCGGAAGGCGCGCCGCTCGCGGGATTCGAACGGACGCTCGAACTCTTTAGCACCGGCGAGGCGCTCGGCTACGACAGCGCGTGGGTGCGCCAGCGTCACCTCGAACGGGCGGTGTCGTCCGCCGCGACTTTTCTTGCTGCGGCGAGCCAGCGCACAACACGCATCGGGCTCGGCGCGGCCGTGATTCAGATGGGTTACGAGAATCCATTCCGGCTTGCCGAGGATCTCGCCACCGTCGACGTTTTATCAAAAGGATGCCTGAATATCGGTCTGAGTGCGGGCGCGCCCGCGCACGGCATTCTGCTCGGCGAGCGGCTTTTCGATGCCAATCCCGAGCTGATCGACTTCTCGCACGCTCGCGTCGAGCGCCTGCGCCGCAATCTCGCGGAAGAGTGGCTGGGCGACGAGGATACCTTCGTCGAATCGGCCGCGGGCCGCGTGCGGCCGCGAGTGACGCCGCATGCGCCGGGCCTGACCGAACGGCTCTGGTATGGCGGCGGTTCGCGGCGCTCCATCGAATGGGCAGGCCGCAACGGTTTCAATCTTCTTATCGGCAATATCACGACGGGAGAGGGCACCGACGACTATCGCGACGCGCAGTTACGCCAGATCGATCTGTTCCGGTCGCACTGGAGCGAAGCGCGCGCGCCGCGTATCGCACTCGGCCGCGTGATCGTGCCGCTCGACGGCGCCGACGCCCGCACGCGGCAGCGCTACCGTGCGTTTGTCGAAGAGCGCCACGCGCGCACGCTGACGCCGCATGGCGAGCGGCGCACGCTGTTCGCGCCCGATCTCGTGGGCACCGCCGACGAGATCGTCAGCCGCCTGCTGAAGGACCCCGTCGTCGCGCAGGTTCGCGAACTACGACTCGAACTGCCCTATGACCTGCCGTTCGAGAATTATCAGCAGATTCTCGAAGATGTCGTCAAGCGCATCGCGCCCGAACTGGGCTGGCGGCCTGAAGTGGAGCGCGAGGCCGCGGCCGCCTAGCGTATCCGGATTCGTTTTACTTACCCACCTTGGAAGGATTGCTCACCATGAGCCGAGATCTATTGGTTGTTGCTGGAACCAGGCTTTACCGATCCCGCGCATCCCGGCGAGCGCTTTGTGTGCCCGCACGGCGTGGCGATAGAAGGACTGCTCGCGAGCGACGCCGAACGCGCCGCGCAACTCGACGTGAAACGCGTACCGTTCGCGCGTCCAAGACAGGATGTGGTTGCCGTGCTCGACGAAGCGCACCAGGGTTTGCCGGTCCTCGTGCTGGGTGACGAGCATCCTCTGCCTTACGATGCGCAAACACTCGGTGACAAGTACTTCGTCACTGAAAGCAAACGGATTCTTGCGCTGCTGGCCGAGCGGCACGGATTCCCGAAGCTTCATTGAATCTGTTCACGCAACGTGCTTGGTTCTGGAGCCCAGCCGCATATTCAAGGGGTCACGCATGGCAGCTGTATTTCCGGCAGTGGCGTCGGAAGACCGTTTCGCTTACGTCACGGTTCATGACCCGCTGGCCCGTCCGTTGTTTGAAGAATTAGCCTACGAGTACGGCAGCCGCTATGCCGGCCTGATCGATCCCGCGGAAATCTCGAACGAACTGCAACGCTATCCGGACGACGCATTCGCTCCACCGCACGGCGCGTTCGTGCTGTTGCTGCGCGACGGGCAGGCGATTGCGGGCGGCGCGTTCATGCGTCATGCCGAAGCCGGCACGGCCGAATTCAAGCGCATTTGGGTCAGCCGCGAGCATCGTCGTCAAGGGCTTGCGCGCCGCTTGCTCGCCGAACTGGAAGCGCAGGCGGTGCGCCAACGCTATACGCGCGTGTACCTCGGCACGGGGCCCCGCCAGCCCGAGGCCATCGCGCTCTACCAGACGAGCGGCTATACGCTCCTGTCGGCGCATGATTTTGGCGAGGACGAGCCGCCTGGCTATCTGTTCGAGAAATATCTGCCGGCTTTGCGAACCGGCTAGCCCGAGCGACCGAACCGGTGCTTCTTTAGAAATGGAAATTATCTGGTTCGGCCTCGAAGCCACGGTGAGACCGTCGCTCGCGTTCTACAATACCTGCGATGAAGTCGACGCTCTGGTTTCGGTGCTAAGACGTTTTGCGTCACGGCGCTAGATATAGTTGCGAGTGGGCAGCCCGAGCGTCGGCTGGTTTCAACCGCCAGGCACGGAGGTGTTGAATGAACAGTACGGCGCTCGTCTGTACCGCTGTCCTCGGTTTGCTCCTTTTTCTGCTCGGACTCGCCATCTCGGTCGTGCGCACGCACGACCGCACGCTGACGGGCCCCGCGCCCGAGCCTGACCGGCTGCTCACCAAACTGGTTCGCGCTCACGGCAACACAGCCGAGTACGCGCCGTTCTTCGCGGTGCTGTTCCTGTACCTCGGCTCCCGGAATCCGACTGACTGGCAGCTCTGGTGCATGGTAGGCGCAACGGTTTGCCGCGTGCTGCTGGTCATCGCGCTGCTCGCCTGGCCCACCATGTCGAAGCCTAATCCGGCCCGGGCAATCGGGGCGCTGGGAACCTACGGGTTCGGAGTGGCCCTTTGTGTTGCGTTGCTCACGGGCCACTAGCTTGCTGGTCGCAGGGGGCGGGGGCAGGGCCGCCGCCGCGCCGCTCAAATCGCCTGCTTCTTCATCAGCAACTTCAACAACACCGGCAGCAGCAGCAACACCAGCGGCAGCTGCACGATCAGCCCGGAAATAATTGCGATCGCGAGCGGCTGCTGCATCGCCGAGCCTTGCCCTAGCGCGAAAGCGAGCGGCAGCAGCGCCAGAATCGCGGCGATCGTCGTCATCGCAATAGGGCGCAGGCGATTGCGGCCGGCGGTCAGCAGGGCCTCCTCGAACGGCATCTCGTCGTCGCGCACCAGCGCCTGCAACTCCGACACATAGAAAATCGCCACCTCGGTCACGATGCCGATGATCATCGTCATCCCCATCATCGCCGAGATGTTCAACTCGATGCCGGTCACCCATAAGCCGATGAACACGGCGCCCGCCGCCAGCAAGGGCATGGCCATGACCGCGATGGCGACGCGAAAGCGCTCGTAGAGAAACAGCAGCAGGCCGAACACCAGCGCAATCGCCGCGCCGAACACGATCAGCAGGCCCTTGAAAGCGATCTGCTGTTGCTGATACAGGCCGCCCAGTTCGTAGTACACCCCGGCGGGCAGCAGGTTCTGATCGCTGAGCGCCTTCTGCACGTCGGCGATGGTCGAGCCGAGATCGCGGCCGTCGATGCGCGCGGTCACCGCCACCATCCGTTTCAGGTTGTCGCGGCTGATTTCTGGCTGGCCGGTCACCGTGACCGGATCGGCCACGCGCTTGAGCGCGAAGAGATGCCCGTCGGGCGCGCGAATCTGCAACTGGCCCAGTTGCGTATCCGTCAGCGTCAGCGCACCGGCTACACGCACGCGGACGCCGACCGTTTTCGGTCCGCTCTGGAACTGCGTCGCTACGTTGCCTTCGACCATGTCGGAGACCGCCTGCGCGATCGACTGCGGGTCCATGCCTTCGGCGGCTGCCGCTTCCGGCCGGATATGCAATTCGAGCGCGTCGCCGGCCGGGTTGATGCCGTCGTTCACGTCCACCACGCCCCGAATCTTGCCGATCTGCGCCGCGACCTTGCGCGCGGTCGTGTCGAGCGTGGTCTGATCGTCGGAGTAGATCTTGATCTGGACCGGCTGCGGCACCGCCGTCAGGTCGCCGATCAGATCCTCCATCAACTGCGCGAGTTCGATGTTCACGCCCGGCACCTGGGTCTCGATCTTCGAGCGGATTTCTTCCATCACCGTCTCGATCGGCTCACGGTTGCCCGACTTCAGCCGCACGAAGAAGTCGCCCTTGTTGGGTTCGTTCAGATCGCCGCCGAGACCGGCGCCGGTGCGGCGCGAATAGGTCAGGACATTCGGATTTGCGCGGATGATGCCTTCAATCTGCTTCATCAGCCGGTCGGT
Source organism: Paraburkholderia ginsengiterrae (assembly GCF_001645125.1). GTDB lineage: Bacteria > Pseudomonadota > Gammaproteobacteria > Burkholderiales > Burkholderiaceae > Paraburkholderia > Paraburkholderia ginsengiterrae. Next base: position 37,578 of record NZ_LXKA01000143.1, read on the forward strand.
CTCGGTGATCGAGGTGCCGGGCTCGGTGTGATAGTCGAGCACGAAGCCGCCTTCGTCCATGGTCGGCATGAAGCCGCTGCCGACCCGCGTGAAGGCGAACGCAGCCACCACGATCGGCGGCAGCACGCCGAGCAGCACGAGCACCGGCCGTGTGGTGACGCGCTCGACCAGAAACGCGTAGCGCCGGTTCATCCACGACGCGAAGCGCGTTTCCTGATGCTCCTCGGCATCTTTCGGTTTCAGCCAGCGGTCGCACAGAATCGGCACCGCGAGCCACGTGACCAGAAACGAAATGAACAGCGCGCTCGCCATCGTGACGGACAGCGCCTTGAAGAACGCGCCGGTCACGCCAGACAGAAACGCCAGCGGCACGAAAATGATCAGCGTCGCCGCCGACGACCCGGCCAGCGGCCGCGTGAATTCGAGCGCCGCCGCCAGCACACGGCCATGAAACGCGTGGGCTCCGCCTTCGCGCATACGCCGCACGATGTGTTCGATCATCACGATCGCGTCGTCGATCACGAGGCCGACCGCGGCGGCCATGCCGCCGAGCGTCATGATGTTGAAGCCCATGCCGAACACGTCGAGCAGCAGAATCGTCGCGGCCATCACCACCGGCACCAGCGCGACGGCGATCGCGGTGATCTTCCAGTTGCGCAGGAATGCGAACAGAGTCAACGCGGCCAGCACCACGCCGATCATGATTGCGTCGCGCACGCTGGTGGCCGACGCGATCACCAGTTCGCTCTGATCGTACCAGTTCGACAGATGCACGCCCGCCGGCATCTGGCTCTGGAAACCGGCCAGCTTCGCGCGGATCGCCTTGGCCATCGCCACGCTGTTCGCGCCAGGCTGCTGATAGACGTTGATGAGCACGGCATCCTGGCCGTCGGCGGTGACGCGCATCCATTGCGGCACGACGCCCGCGCTTACCGTCGCGACGTCGCCAAGGCGAATCTGCGTGGCGCCGGTGGCCGATACCACCACGTTGCGAAGCTCATCCAGTTGCGTGATGGTGCTGTTGGCGATCACGAGATACAGCTTGTCGTGATCTTCGATGCGCCCATTGGCCATCAGCACGTTGCTCGCGCCGACCGCCTTCGAGACGTCGGCGAGCGAGAGCTTGTAGGCGGCGAGGCGGGCGGGATCGATGGCGACTTCCAGTTCGTCCTGCGCGCCGCCCGTCACCTCCACTCGCGCCACGCCTTCCACCGACGAGAGCAGAGGCCGCATCTGGAACTGCGCGAGATCGTGCAGCGCGGAAAGCGTCTGCTGTTTCGAAGTCAGGCTGTATGCCAGCACCGGAAACACGGTGGGGTCCATGCGGCGGACCTGCATCGAGGTGCCTTGCGGCAGCGTCGCGAGAATTTCGCTGATGGCCGACTGTGCCTGCAACGTGGCCTGCGCCATGTCGGTGCCCCAGTCGAAGTTGATCGAAATTTCCGCCGAGCCGCGGCTCGTGGTCGATTCGACGTCGCGCACATTCGGCACGCGCCGCAGCGCTTCCTCGACGGGCATGGTGACGAGCGTGGCCATCTGCTCGGCGGGGCGGTCGCCGGCGTCGAGCGAGACCACGGCGCGTGGGAACGCGACGTTCGGGAACAGCGAGATCGGCAGACGGAACGCGCTCAGCACGCCCGCGATCGCCAGCAGCGCAATCACGAACAGCAGCGAGCGCCGATGCATCTGCATCCATTGACCGAAATTCATCGCGGCGCGCCTTTGCCGGTCTGCACCGCCATGCCGTCCTTCAATTCATAGTTGCCGCTCACCACGAGGCCCAGCGCTGCGTCGATCGGACCGTCCACGCCGTAGCGCCCGCCGTTCTCGACCTGCGTCGTCACGGCCACGCGGCGTGCCTTGTTCTGCGGGGTGATCTGGAACACGTAAGCGCCTTGATCGTCTTTCAACACGGCGGCGCGCGGCACGATCCAGTGAACGCCGGTTTGCGTGGCGATGTCGGCGCTCACGCGCGTGCCGGGGATGAACGGCGTCTGAGCGCGCGGCACGTTCGCGCCGATGTCGACAAGCTGGCTCTGCGGGTCGATGGAAGCGCCGACCAGCGTCACGCGGCCTTGTGCCGAGGTGTTCGCCAATGCGGTGGACAGGCCATGCAGCGTGACGCTGTCGCCGGCGTGAATCGCGGCGGCATCCGAGGGCTCGACGCCGAGCGACACATTGGCGCGCGTGTCCTTGCCGCTGCCGCCGGCGAGTTGCAGGATCGCGGCGCCGGGCTGCACCTGATCGCCCTGAGCCGCCGACACTTGCAGCACCACGCCGTCGAGCGGCGCGGTCACGACCTTGTTGCCGCCCGCCACGCCGCTCTGATTCTGCGCGGCGAGCGCCTGTTGCGCGTCTTCAGCGGCCTTGCGGGCGGTTGCGAGTTGTGACTGCGTGGCGAGTCCCTTGTCATACAGCGATTGCGTGCGCGCCAGCTCGCCTTGCGCGAGCGTCACGGCGCTTTTTGCCTGGGTGGCGGCGAGCACGACGGCTGGATCGGCCTGCACGACGAAGAGCGGCGCGCCGCGCGTCACGGTCTGTCCGGCCTGCACGCGCATCTGCACGATGCGCGCGGTGTACGGCAGATTGACCGTGGTGAGGTTCGACGCGGATGCCGCGACGATCCCATACGCCCGCACCGGCTGCGCGATAGCGGCGCGCTGCACGCGCACGGTCTGGACGGCGACGACGGGCTGAGCGGCGCTGTCGTCGGCACTGCTATCAGGCGTGGCGGCGCCGGCCGCGCGGGCCGCATGAACGCCCAGGTAGAGAAGCGTGGCGCAGGCGACGCCAACCGCCAGCACGGCGAGACGCGGTCGTGCCGCCAGGAATGGACTATTTCGCATGAGTGTCGGTGTCAGTCTGGGCTGAGGAGAAGGCATCGGGAATCGCGCTGCCGAGGAGCGCCTGCAAGCCGACGCGTTGTTCGGCGAGCGATTCGCGCACGGTGGCGACGTCGATGCGTTTGGTGAGCGCGGCGCTCTGCGCGTCGGTGTAAGCGCCGAGTGCAAGATTGTGGTCCGCGTAGGCCGCGCTGGCATGTTGCGCGGCGAGCTCGACCTCGGGCAGCGCCGCCTCGGTTTGCTGCAATTGCCGCGTGAGGATCGCGTTGTCCGCGCGCAGATGCGCGACGTCCGCGTAAGCCTGGTTCAGGCGCGTCTGATACTCGTCGCGCAGCCGCTGACGGGTTGCTTTTTCAATCGCGACGTTGCCCTGGTTGCGGTTGAAGATCGGCAGGCTCAGGTTGATCTGGAAGCCGCTCGTGTAGATGTTCGAAGTGTCGCGCGCCCGCACGAAACCCACCGAGAGACTCGGAAACTGGCTCAGAATCGCCGCGCGATATTTCTGCTCCTGCGCCTCGTAACCCGCCTGAAGTGCGATCAGATCCGGGCGGCGCTGCGCCAGATGGGCGAGCGCGGCGTCGAGCGTGGTGTCGGACAACGGCTCGATGGCGTCGCTGCCGGTGAGCGGCAACTGCACCTCCGGCGCGAGGCCGAGCAGCGCGTTCAGATCGTGATGCGTCTGCTCGGCGGTGCGCTCGGCGTCCGTGTATTGCTTGCGCGCGTCGCTGTAGGCAGTGAGCGCGGCGGTCAGCGTGTCGTCGGTCAGATTGCCGTCGCGGCGCGCTTCGGCCATGCGTTCGTAGCGCGTGCGCGCCAGATCGCGCTGTTGTTGCAGGAGCGGCAGCGTGTCCTGCTGGAAGCGCGACTTGATGAACAGCTGCCGCGCCTGCGCGACGATCTGCCATTCCTGCCACAGCAGGCCGAGATCGGTCTTGGCCACCGTGGCGTCGGCGGATTGCTTGTTCGCGCTGCGCAGCACGATCGCCATCACGTCGATGCTCAGCCCGTAGTTGAACGCACGCGTGGCGCCGGCCGCGCCGGGATAATCGCTCGACACGCTCAGTTGCGGGTCGGGCAGCAAGCCCGCCGAGTAGGCTTGAGCTCGGGCGATGCCGAGGTCGTCGCGCGCCAGCTTGAGGTCCGGGTTGTTGGCGACCGCGAGCATCGCGACCTCGTCGATATCGAGCCCGTCGGACGGATCGAAGCGATGCGCGGCCAGTTCCGGCAGCGGCATGCTCGACGGATCGATGCGGATGCGTTCGAGCGAGCGGGCGGAGGTGGACGTATCCTGCGGCGCGAGCGGCTCGCGGTGATACCACGCGCAGCCGCCCAGCAGCAGCGCGCAGAGCGGCACGAGCGCACGCAGCCGCGTCGATGCCGCCGCCGCTGCGGGTTTGAAAACAGGCAAAATCCGGCTCCTGAGCAAAGAGGGGTGGCAACCGCGAGTGGGTGCCGAATAACAGGAGCCGATTCTGCGCAGCGGCTGCTTAAGACACGCTTAACTGCCATTTAAGCGTCCCATCAGCCTCCGTTCAGCGAAACTTCAGCGAAACATAAGGCAAACCTAAGGAAGCGTTAAGCTAACGGACGGGACAATGCGGGCAAACCGGACAGAGGAGAAGCCATGCGTCTGCTATTGGTCGAAGACGACGAGATGATTGCGGAAACGGTGCAAGGCGCCATGCGCCGGGCCGGCTACGCGATCGACTGGGCCGAAGACGGCCGCGCGGCGGAGCTGTCGCTGGGCAACGGCGTGTACGACCTCGTGCTGCTCGATCTGGGCTTGCCGAAGAAAGACGGCATCGACGTGCTCAACGCCTATCGCAAGGGCGGCGGCGCCGCGCCGGTCATCATCCTGACCGCGCGCGACGCGGTGGACGAACGCATCCGCGGCCTCGACGCCGGCGCCGACGACTACCTGATCAAGCCATTCGACCTCGACGAACTGGCCGCCCGCGTGCGTGCGCTGCTGCGCCGGCGCACCGGCCAGAAGCAGCCGGTCTATGCGCACGGCGAACTCACGCTCGACCCGGCGGCGCACGAAGTCACCAAGTCCGGCGAGCCGCTGCCGCTCGTGCCGCGCGAATTCGCGTTGCTGCAGGCGCTGATCGAAGAACCGACCCGTGTGTTCACCAAGTCCGAGCTGGAAGAGAAGCTGTATGGCTGGGGCGAAGAGGTGGGCAGCAACACGATCGAAGTGCACGTTCATAGCTTGCGGCGCAAGATCGGCGCGGACCAGGTGGTGACCGTGCGCGGCGTGGGCTACCGTCTGAAGAGGTGCTGATGACCTCGATTCGCCGCTGGCTGCTGGGCTGGCTGATATTTGGCCTGGCGGCGGCCTCGGGTGTGGCCGGCTTCGGCATATTTCATACGGCGCGCGAAGAAGCGAGCGAACTGTTCGACTACGAACTGCGCACCGTCGCGCTGTCGTTGCCGTCGAACCTCGCCGGCGCGGGTGACGGTGAACACCATAGCCCGGACCTGGGCGATCTGGCGGACGACCGGGTCGTCATCGACATCTGGGACACGGCCGGCCAGCTCATCTATCACTCGCGCCAGGCGCCGGTATTCCCGCGCCAGCCCGCGGGCTTCAGCACGGTGGAGCGCGGCGAGTACCACTGGCGCACGTTCGGCGTGCAGCAGGCGGGGCGCTATATCCAGGTGGCGCAGCCCATCTCCGTGCGCGAGGACCTGGCGATGAAACTGGCGCTGCACACGCTGTGGCCGCTCGCCGCGCTGGTGCCGGTCACGATCGGGCTGGTGCTGCTGGTAGTGGCCCGCGGGCTGGCGCCGATCGGCGGCCTGTCGCGCGCGCTGTCCACCCGTTCGATCGATTCGCTCGAGCCGCTGCGCCTGGACGGCAGCGTGCCGGTCGAGATCAAGCCGCTGGTGGAAGCGCTCAACGATCTGCTGCAGCGGCTGCACACGGCGTCGCAGGCGCAGCGTACGTTTATCGCCGACGCCGCGCACGAATTGCGCTCGCCGCTCGCCGCGCTGAAGCTGCAATTGCAAGCGGCGTCGCGCGACGGCTCGCTCAAGGGCGAAGGGCAGACGCTCGAGCGCGTCGAAGGGCGCGTCAACCGGATCATTCACCTCGTGCAGCAATTGCTGACGCTGGCGCGTGAGGACGCGCATCCGGTGACGTCGATGGTGCCGGTCAGCTTGCGCCGCATCGGCGAGCAGGCTGTGGGCGATCTGTCGCTGCTCGCCGAGACCAAGGAGATCGACCTCGGTCTGGAGTGCGAAGGCGCGCGCTCGGCCGGCGATACGTACGCCGTGCTGGCCGAGCCGCACGGCATGAGCGTGCTGCTGGGCAATCTGATCAACAATGCGATCCGCCATACGCCGCGCGGCGGCCGCGTCGACGTGATTTTGCGGCGTGCCGGCACGCGCGTGAATTTCGAGGTCGTCGATACCGGCTCGGGCATCCCGGCACCCGAGCTCGAACGCGTGTTCGACCGTTTCTATCGCGGGGACGAGGCTCAAGGCGAGGGCAGCGGGCTTGGGCTCGCGATCGTGTCGCGGATCGCCGAGCGGCATCAGTTGCGACTCGCCCTGCGCAACAATGAAGGCCGCCCAGGCCTGTGCGTGTCGTTGTCCGGCCTGAAAGCGCATGAGGCCCTTGAGGCCATTGCGCCGGCCGCCATCAAGAGTTGACGGGGTCAGAACGGCGGGTACATCGCCCTGACATGGCGCGACGAAATACTCTATTTGCTGCCCGCCTTATGGCGCGGACACGAGCGTGTTTCCACACGCTGCTACAATCTCGTCTTTCTCGATCGATTGTGCGCTATGGGTTTCGAACAACTCGCTGAACTGAAGAAGCAACTGGCAGCGGCCCGCGCCGCGGCCGCACCTGCCGCGCGCTCCGGTGGCGGCAAGCCTGCTTCAAAGGACGCTTCCAAGACTGGCGCGGAATCGCACGCAAAACCGGGCGCCAAGCCTGGTTCGGCTGGCGCCAACGCCGGTGCGAAGTCGGGCCCGAGGCCTGCCCGCAAGCCCGCGCCGCCGCGCCGTGCCGCGCCCGCATCGGCGCCTTCGGCCGAGGGTGCCAACCCGGCCAGCACGAAGCCGGCTGTGGATGCGAAGCCCGTCGACCCCGTGGTGAAATCGATCGGGCGCTTGCAGAAACGCTTCCCCATTGCTTTCCCGAAGAATCCGGCGCCCAAGCTGCCGCTGAAGGTCGGTATTTTCGAAGACCTGGTGGTGCATGCGAAGGAACTGTCGCTGAGCGAAGCCGAGTTGCGCGAGGCGATCAAGACGTGGTGCCGTGGCAGCCGCTACTGGAAATGTCTCGTCGAAGGCGCGGCGCGCGTCGATCTGACCGGCGCCGAGGCCGGCAAGGTCACGGCGCAGGAAGCCGCCGGCGCGCAGCGTCTGCAGGCGCATCGCGCGAACCGGAGCGCACAGAAAGCGGCGGCTGGCGCGGCGAGCGCGACCGCAGCAACTGCGCCGGCGAGCGCTGAAGGCGCTGAGGCGACAGCCGAGGCCGCGAATGCACAGGCTGAAGCCGCAACGGCTTCGGCAGACGGCGCACACAGCGAGCCGCAGGCCGCCCCGGCGGCGACGTCAGCGCCGGCGCCGACCAACCAGCAAGCCCCTGCCGAACCGGCGAGCCCGCCGGCCACCGGCGAAGCGTAAGCGAACCGCCACCCCGGCTAGGGGTGGCTGCCTTGCAGCGCGCCGGCCGCGAGGCGGCTGCGCACAAATCCGACGTGTTCACGCAGCACATAGAAGGCGTCGGCATAGGCGAGCGGCATGCGCAGGCGGTTCAACGTCCCCTCGATCTGATCCAGTTCCGCGAAGAGCCGTTTGCGCTCCTCGGCGGTCGTGTCGGCCATGGCCGCGCGTTCGATCGCGATCAGCGAACCATAGTAGCGATAGATGCGCGAGCGCACCCGCCAGCCGTACAGTGCGGGGATCAGGCGCATGGCCGGGACCAGCAGCACGGCCACCGGCAGCAGCAGAAACAGCGTGCGGTCGGCGATGCTTGCGAGCCAGAACGGCAGCGTGCGGTACAGAAAGCTCTTGCCGGTCTTGTAGTAGCGCTGCGCGTCCGCGCCGATCTGGTATTCATGCGCGACCGGACTCGGGAATTCGCCCGCATGCTGCAACAGACCCGGCGTGCCATGCACTTCCTGCGCCGCTTCGATCAGCAGGTCGGAGATGGCCGGATGCAGACTGGTCCGGGCCACGAGTTCAACCGTCGGGCTGATCAGATGGATCGTTTCAGGCGGTATCGTATGCTGCAAATCCAGCACGCCGGGCGGCAGGTCGATCTCGTTCAGATAGGGAAAGATGCGCGTATAGGCGCTCGCTTCCGAGAAATCCATCACCGAAATACCCGGCACCCTGAGCAGACGCAGCATCAGGTCACGCGTGGCCGAGTCGCCGTTCAGGATGGCCGCGTCAACGTCGCCCGCTATCAGTTGGGTGGCGGCCTGCATACCGTCGCTCGGCACCAGCACCGAGCTGCCGCCCGGCACAATGCCGTTTGCCTTCAGCAGCGCAAGCGCCAGCATGCGCGTACCGCTGCCTTCGCGGCCCACCGCGATCCGTTTGCCTTCCAGTTGCGAAAGCTGGTTCAGGCCCGCGCCGCGGTAGAACACCACCACCGGAATATAGAAAACGCTGCCGAGCGACATGAGCGACGAGGTGTCGAGCCCGCCGGCTATGCCGCCTTGCACCAATGCAATATCGACGCGCTGCTCGGGGTCCAGCAGGCGCTTCAGGTTCTGCACGGAGCCGTCGGACTCCAGCACATTCAGTGTGATGCCGTTGCGCGCGAGAATCTTCCTGTACTGCTCGGCGGTGACGAGAAACGAGCTGTCGTGCGGGCCGGCGCTCATGGTGATCGTCCTGGGCGGCGCCGGATCGATTAGCCAGACGATCAGTCCGACGACGATCACGACGATCGCGGCCACCACCACATAAGCCACGGTGTGATCGCGCCATTCGGCATGGTGCGGGTCGCCGGGAAAATGCGGGGGACGCGGGCGCGGTGCTTTCATGGACACTCCGTGCGGGATGCCTGGATGATCGCATTGTGTACCGTTGGCGGCGGGTTTGGCGTCGGCAGTATGCTCTATTGACCGGGTGGGCGGGAAACGCCTTGCCGTACGGCACAGCGGGCAGGATGGGCAGCATGGGCGGCCGGGGCGGGGTATTTCGGAATGTCCGGCATAACGAGCGCTCCAGCACACGAAAGGTGTGGTTCGCCGTGGCATAATTCTCCGCAGCTTTTCATCGTGTCGCCGCGCGCATCGTGAGTCGTTTCTATCGGAAGATCGGCAGTTGGCTGGGATTGTTTGCGATCCTGATGGCCACGCTCGCCCCGACGATCTCGCACACGCTCGCTGCGCGCAACGAAGCCGGCGCTATCCTCGGCGCGTACTGCGGGATGCCGCCGCTGGCGGCGGTACAGGCCGATGCAGCAGCGCTCACTTCCGGCGCGCCCGGGCAGTCCCTGGGCAAATCCGCCCAACACTCCGCGACCTCAGACAGCGACGCCTGCGGCTATTGCAGCCTGCTCGCCCACATGCCCGTCATGCCGAGCGTCGAGGGCTTGTTCGTCGTCGCCGTACGGACGCTGCAGCACACTGTCGCGACCCGTTTCGAAAGCGTTCGCCGGGCCGAACCGCTCACCTTCGCCCAGCCCCGCGCGCCACCGTTCCCATCCTGATTCGAGTCACCAAGGCGCGATGCCACGAGTGCATCGCGGCTGACGCCGCACGTCCGTTCGAGGCGTGCGCGCCGGCATAGTCACTCTCGATGAAACAGGATCAACCATGCAAATCCAGCAAAGCCTGGAAAGTCAGGCAAAGCGCAGCGGCAAATCGCTGCGCGCGGCGTCGCTCACCGCGGCCGCCGCTTCCGTGTTGTTGTGCGCGCCCACGCTCGCTAGCGCCCACGCGATTGCGGGCGATCGCGTCTTTCCCTCGACGCTGGCCGTCGACGACCCCGGCGTCGGCGACGAAGCCAACCTCGAGTACGGCCATCAACGCGTGCCCGGAGACAACGGTGATCAGAGCATCAACACGTTCAGCTTCGAGTACGACAAACTGATCACGTCACGGCTCGCGGTGTCCGTCGACGGCAACTATCAGATGCAAAACAATCCGACGGCGCGCGGTTTTGGCAACTTTGGCGTCGGCTTGAAGTACCTGTTGTATGTCAACGACGCGCACGAATTCATGACGTCGGTCGGGGTCAACGCCGAACTCGGCGGGACCGGCAGCCGTGCGGTCGCCGACAACTTCTCGACGATCTCGCCGACCGTGTATGTCGGCAAGGGCATGGGCGATCTGCCTGATTCTCTCGCGTATTTGCGCCCGGTTGCCATCACGGCGGAGGCGGCGCCGGCGCTCACCACCGGCGCAGGACAGCCGAACGCGTTCAACTACGGCTTCACGGTGCAGTACAGCTTGCCGTATCTGCAGCAGCACGTGCACGATGCCGGTCTGCCGCAGCCGTTCGCGAACCTGATCCCGCTGGTGGAAATCCCGCTGTCGCGCAGCCAGGGGCAGACAACCGGCACGGTCAATCCGGGCTTTATCTGGATCAACCGGTACGGGCAGTTCGGCGTGGAAGCGCAGGTGCCGATCAATCGCGCGAGCGGTTCGCACGTGGGCATCCTGGTCCAGGCGCACGTATTCTTCGACGACGTTGCGCCCACCACGATCGGCAAACCCCTGTTCCAGTAACGCAGGAGAAACACAATGAACGACATGATGAAGAACAGCCGCGCGAGACGCACGAGCGCCGCCACGAAACTGGCCACGCTGCTCGCGGGCCTCGCATTCGCGGGCGCGGCTCTCGCACATGTGTTTCCGCAGAAGCAGGAACCTGGTGCGGGCGCGACGGTGGCATCGCCCGCGCAGGTGCGGGTGCTGTTCGACGGGCCGCTTGAACCGGCATTCAGTTCGCTGACGGTGACCGACGCGAGCGGCAAGCAGGTCAACGCGCAGAAATCCGCCGTCGACGAGCATCAGCCGGCGGTGATCTCAGTGCCGTTGCCGCCGCTTGCCGCCGGCCGCTACACGGTGCATTGGGTGGCGGTGGCCTCAGACGGGCATCGCACGCACGGCGACTACAAGTTCGACGTAAAGTAGTCCGAAGTGGTGATGCGCGGCGGCATCCATCGGCGATGGTGTCGCGCATCATGCTGAGGCGCGTGGGGTTCACGGACATCATTGGATGCGAGCCCGCGTCCTTCAGGGCGGCAATCGCACGCCGCCCGCTCGCGAGCGTGTCAACTCCGCATGAAAATATCCCGCGCGAGTGAACACAGCAGCGCCGTAGTCGGCGATTCATCCTGCAAGCGGTGGCTCATGATGATCGGCGAGGCCACCTTGGCCGCCGGAATCGGCCGGTACACCACGCCGTGCGCGCGCAATCCCTCCACGCTTTCCGGCACGAGACACACACCCACTTGCGCCGCCACGAGGCCCAGCGCGGTCTGCAATTCCCTGACTTCATGAATCGCCTTCGGCTCCAGCGCGTGATCGTGCATCGCGGATAGCTGCTGGTCGGCGTAGCTCGGACGCGGCGTGCTGGGGTAGACGATCAGGGTTTCCTGCGCGAGCGCGGCCAGCGTGAGCGGCTTCTTCTGGCGCGCGAGCGGATGGTCTTGCGGCAGCGCGGCGATCATCCGTTCTTCGACGAGCACTTCGCGTGCGAGTTGCGCGTCGTCGAAACGCAGGCGGCCGAAGCCCACATCGATACGGCCGCCTTTGAGGGCCGCGAGCTGTTCGATCGTAAACATTTCAATCAGCGACAACTCGATATGCGGCGCGGCCTCGCGAAACGCCCGGATCACAGCGGGCAGCGCGCCATACAGCGTGGACGGCACGAAGCCGATCACGACGCGCTCAGCCAGTTGCGCAAGGCGGCGTGTCAGTGGCGCGAGCTCTTCGGCTTCATCGACGAGGCGCTTGGCCTGCGCATAGAAAATGCGCCCGGCCTCGGTCAGGCGCAACGGCCGCGAACCGCGCTCGAACAGCGCCAGGCCGATGCTTTCTTCGATCTGCTGGATCTGGCGGCTGAGCGGCGGCTGCGTCATATGCAGACGGTTGGCCGCTCGCGTGATGTTCATTTCTTCCGCGACCGCGATGAAGTAGCGCAGTTGGCGAAGTTCCATGCATACCTCCAAGGTATGGAAGTAGTCTGAATCGGTGTTGGACTGCTTCGCGGGTTTGTTTCTACTATGGGGGCTCCCGGTCAAGCAGTTCAGGAGCGCAACGAATGATAGCAACACCCGTGAAGATCGAAAGCGTGGAGACGATTCTCGTCGACGTCCCGACGATCCGTCCGCACCGCCTCTCGGTCGCAACGATGAACTGTCAGACGCTGGTGCTGGTGCGCATCCGGTGCGCCGACGGCATCGTCGGCGTGGGCGAGGGCACCACGATCGGCGGCCTCGCCTACGGCGAGGAAAGCCCGGAAAGCATCAAGGTCAATATCGACACATATTTCGCGCCGCTGCTCAAAGGCATGGACGCGACCCGTCCGGGCGCCGCCATGGCAAAGCTGCGCGAACTGTTTCAGGGCAACCGGTTTGCCCGATCCGCGCTCGAAACCGCCTTGTTCGACGCTCAGGCGCAGCGCGTCGGCGTGCCGCTCTCGGAGCTGTTCGGCGGCCGCGTGCGCGATTCGGTGGAGGTGGCGTGGACGCTCGCGAGCGGCGAAACCCAGCGCGATATCGACGAAGCCGCGCAGGTGCTCGAGATGAAGCGTCACCGTGTCTTCAAGCTGAAGATCGGCGCGCGCGCGGTGGCGGACGACGTGGCGCATGTCGTCGCGATCAGAAAGGCGCTGGACGGCCGTGGCGAGGTGCGGGTCGACGTGAATCAGGCATGGACCGAGTCCGAGTCGATCTGGGCCGGCCGGCGTTTCGCCGACGCCGGCGTAACGCTGATCGAGCAGCCGATTGCGGCGGACAACCGCGCGGGCCTCAAGCGTCTGACCGACCTGGCACTCGTGCCGATCATGGCCGACGAGGCGCTGCACGGACCGGCGGACGCTTTCGCCATCGCCAGTGCGCGCACCGCGGATGTGTTCGCCGTGAAGATCGCCCAATCCGGCGGCCTCGCGGGCGCCGCGCACGTGGCGGCGATCGCGGCGGCCGCGAATCTCGATCTGTACGGCGGCACGATGCTCGAAGGCGCGGTGGGCACGATCGCCTCGGCGCAACTCTTCAGCACGTTCGGCGAGTTGAAGTGGGGCACCGAGCTGTTCGGCCCGCTGCTGCTCACCGAAGAAATTCTCACCGAACCGCTGCGTTACGAGAACTTCTCCCTGCATCTGCCTGAAGGTCCGGGTCTGGGCATCACGCTCGACTGGGACAAGATCGATCGCCTGCGGCGCGACACGCGCAAGGGCGCCAGCGTTACCACACTCTGAACCGTGATCCATTAGTCATCCAGAACATCAAACGAAGGAGATACCCCGTGAACAAGCAAGCTATCGACGCGCTGCTCCAGAAAATCAACGACAGCGCCACCAGCGAAGGCAATCCGCGCACCAAGGAGATCGTCAACCGGATCGTGCAGGACCTGTTCTATACGATCGAAGACCTCGACGTGCAGCCCGCTGAATTCTGGACCGCGCTGAACTATCTCGGAGACGCCGGCAAGAGCGGCGAGCTGGGTTTGCTGGCTGCGGGGCTCGGTTTCGAACATTTTCTCGATCTGCGCCTGGATGAAGCGGAGGCAAAGGCAGGCATTGAAGGCGGCACGCCGCGCACGATCGAAGGTCCGCTGTATGTGGCCGGTGCGCCGCTGTCCGACGGGCATGCACGGCTCGACGACGGCACCGATCCGGGCCAGACGCTGGTGATGCGCGGTCGCGTGCTTGGCGAAGACGGCAAGCCGTTGGCGCATGCGCTGGTGGAAGTGTGGCACGCGAACCATCTCGGCAATTACTCGTACTTCGACCAGTCGCAGCCGGCCTTCAATCTGCGCCGCTCGATCCGCACCGATGCGGAAGGCCGGTACAGCTTCCGCAGCGTCGTGCCGGTCGGCTACAGCGTGCCGCCGCAAGGCAAGACGCAACAGTTGCTCGATCAGCTTGGCCGTCACGGGCATCGTCCGGCGCATATTCACTTCTTCGTGTCCTCGCCGGGCTTCCGCAAGCTGACCACGCAGATCAACATCGACGGCGATCCGTACCTGTGGGACGACTTCGCGTTCGCCACGCGCGACGGCCTCGTGCCGGCGGTCAAGCAGGCCGAGGGCGCCGAAGGCAAACCGTATGGCGTGGACGGCAACTTCGCGCTGATCGATTTCGACTTCACGCTGTTCAAGGAGCGCGAGAACCTGCCGGGCGCCGAAATCGAGCGCTTGCGCGCCGCGGCCTGATGCGTGGCCCAATGATCAGAAAGGAGAACCAGTATGCTGTTTCACGTTGAGATGACCGTCAACCTGCCGCCCGACATGGACGCCGAACGTGCCGCGCGCCTGAAGGCCGACGAGAAGGCGATGTCGCAAAAGTTGCAACGGGAGGGTGTATGGCGGCACCTGTGGCGCATTGCCGGGCGCTACGCGAATATCAGCGTGTTCGACGTGGAGAGCCCCGCACATCTGCATGATGTGCTGAGCCAGTTGCCGCTCTTTCCGTATATGGCGGTTGAAGTGCGCGCGTTGTGCCGGCACGCATCGTCGATTCGGGACGACGACCGGTAGGCGCGGCAGCAGGCTGAAGGTGCCGCGCAGGCGGCACCTTGTCAAAGCGCGGCGTGAACGCAAGCGACCGTGACGCCATGCCCTACAACTGCGTCGCAGCGCTGCCCGCGCCGCGGTCAGACTCCCGCCAGATGGCGCACCAACGCCTTTTCCGGACGCGCCATCGCATTCAGCTCGCGCATGCAGATCAGCAACTGCCGCGTGGCCCAGCTATCGGTCAGCTCGATCGTGCGGATACCCGGCGTGCCGCGATAGCGCTTCGCCGCCGTGGCCGGCACGATGCCGACGCCGGCACCTTGCTCGACCATGCAGCAGATCGCGTCGAAAGTCCGCACATGGGTTCGCACACGCAGGCTCTGGCCGGCGAGCAGCGCCCGCTCACCCAGATAGGCCGTCAGCGCGCTATCCGCGCTCAGGCCGATGAATTCGCGCTCGGCCACCTCCGCGAGCGTGGCGCGGCGGCGAGTCGCGAGCGCATCGTCACGGCTCGTGATGAGCACCAGTTTGTCGACGGCAAAGGGCAGGGTCTGCAATGCGCCGTGCTCGACCGCGTCTGAAATGATGCCGATTTCCGCTGCGCCGGTAAGCACGGCCTTGACCGTTTCGCTGCTTTGGCGCTCCTTCAGATCGATCTGCACGTTGGGATGATTGCGCAGAAAGAGGCCGATCGCGGAAGGCAGGAATTCGGTAATCGCCGCCGTGTTGGTCCACAGGCGGATGCAGGCCTTGCGGCCTTCCTGATGCTCGCCAAGTTCGCCCTGCATTCTTTCTATCTGCCCCAACACGAGCCGCGCATGATGCGCGAGCGTGTCGCCGGTCGGCGTGGATTCGACACCGCGGCGGCCACGTTCGAGCAGCGGCATGCCCAAGGTGTCTTCCATGCCGCGCAGCCGCGCGCTCGCCGAGGGCAGCGACAGGTTCGCGCGCGCCGCGCCGTGCGTGATGCTGCCGGTATCGAGAATGTGCAGAAAGAGCCGTAGATCGACGAGGTCGAAGCGCATGGAGGACCGTTTGAGCGGGAGCCGGTAGTGGGTTGTCTGCCTCGGTTACGGGCCAGGTTGCAGCCTGCGTTTAAGGTTGGGTTTAAGCCTGGGTTTGAGCCTGGGTTTGAGCCTTCGTCCCAGCCTAAGGCACAGTACGTATCTTACGCATTGTGGCCTGCCTTGCGGCGATCGAAAATCGCTGACATCACATCAACAACACCGATCCGATGATCTCTTCGCTTGCGATGAACGCCGGCGTGATCGGCGCGACCTTCGTGGTGGCCGGTTTCGTCAAGGGCGTGACCGGCATGGGCCTGCCGACTGTCGCGATGGGCGTGCTCGGCACGCTCATGCTGCCCGCGCAGGCCGCCGCGATGCTGCTGGTGCCGTCGTTCGTGACGAACGTCTGGCAACTGTTCGCGGGGCCGGACGTGCGGGCGCTGTCCAGACGGCTGTGGCCGATGATGGCAGGCATTACTGCCGGAACGGTCGCGGCCGCGTCGTTCATCGCCGGCGGGGGCGGCGTTTGGGCGGTGGCCGGCCTCGGCGCCGCATTGATGCTTTACGCAGCGGCCGGCTTGCTCGCGTGGCACTTGCCGGTGCCCGCGCGGCACGAACGCTGGTTGTCGCCGGTGATCGGCGCGGTCACGGGCGTCGTGACCGGGGGCACCGGCGTGTTCGTCGTGCCGGCGGTGCCTTATCTGCAAGGGCTGGCGTTGCAGAAAGAAGAACTGGTGCAGGCGCTCGGGCTTTCATTCACCGTCTCCACCATTGCGCTCGCGATCGGCCTCGCACGGGAGCACGCGTTTGCGATCGACGATCTGCGCGCATCGCTCTTCGCCGTGGTGCCGGCGCTCGTGGGCATGTGGATCGGACAGCGCGTGCGCGGGTGCATTAGCGGGATCACTTTTCGCCGATGTTTTTTTGTTTGCCTGCTCGCACTGGGCGTGGAATTGTCGGCGCGCGCATTCGTTTAATCCGTGACGTGAGCGAACAAGGAGGGCAAAGTCATGTGGCCCGTTATTCTCGATACACTCGGCGCGCTGGCGGTGCTGGCCAGCGTGACGGTGCAGATCAAGCTGCTGCTTAAGCGCTGAATCCACTCAACGCGACGCGCCGGCTGGGTTATGCCTATAAGCGTATTGTCAGCGGTGCGGGGCATGATGCGATTCATCTGGCGCGGCACGTGCCGAGCGCCATGGTGTTCATTCCCTGTGTGAACGGACTCTCGCACAACGAAGCCGAAGACGCGCTACCCGACGACGTAACCGCCGGCGCGAACGTGTTGATCAATGCGGTGCTGGCGCGTGCCACAGTGGTCGCACCGGCGCACGCTTGAAGCTTGAAGCTTGAAGCTTGAAGCAAAGGAAGCAGAACATGCAGACGTTTTTTCATCCCGCGCAATTGAAGCACCATCCGCGCAGCTATTTTTCGCGCGGCCAGATGCGCACGGCGCAAGAAGTGCCCGAGCGTGCGTTGCGGCTCGTGGAAGCGGTCAGGAAACTCGACTTCGACGTGCGCGAACCCGCGGATTTCGGCACGGCGCCGCTCGCCGAAGTGCACGGCATGAACTATCTGCGCTTCCTCGAGGAAGCGCACCGCGAGTGGAAAAAGATGCCCGCGGACTGGGGCGACGAAGTGATGTCGAACGTGTATATCCGCGAGAACAATCCGCTGCGCGGCATACTCGCGCAGGCCGGGCGCTATCAGGCCGACGGCAGTTGCCCGATCGGCGCCGATACGTATGAATCCGCGTACTGGTCCGCCCAAAGCGCGCTGGCCGGCGCGCAGGCGCTTCTCGACGGTGCTGGCGAGGCCTACGCGCTATGCCGCCCGCCGGGCCACCATGCGCGCGCCGAAGCCGCCGGCGGTTTCTGCTATCTGAACAACGCTGCGGTGGCCGCGCAGGCCTTGCGCGGGAAATACGCACGCGTGGCGATACTCGACACCGACATGCATCACGGCCAGGGCATTCAGGAAATTTTCTACGGGCGCGACGATGTGTTGTACGTGTCGATCCATGGCGACCCTACGAATTTCTATCCGGCGGTGGCGGGCTTCGAGGACGAGCGCGGCGTGGCGCAGGGCGAGGGTTACAACGTCAATCTGCCGATGCCGCACGGTTCATCGGAAGAGGTGTTCTTCGAGCAACTCGATGCGGCGCTGCGCGTGGTCGCGCGTTTTCAGCCCGAGGCGCTCGTGGTGGCACTGGGCTTCGACATCTACAAGGACGATCCGCAAGCGCTGGTAGCCGTGACGACCGAAGGTTTCGGCACGCTCGGCGGCCGGCTCGGCGCGCAGAAACTCCCGACCTTGATCGTGCAGGAAGGCGGCTATCACATCGAGACGCTCGACGCGAATGCGCGCTCGTTTTTCAACGGCTTCACTTCGATGCGGTGAATTGAGGGGCGAGGGCGACCGATTGTTCGGCTCACGTAACGTATCTGTTCGCTTTCGACCACTTTATCCGTGCCCCCGAGATGCTTACATTGTCTTCGGCGGTAGTGCGCCCGCACGTCGGCGCGAATCCATTTGAAAGGAAACGATGATGAGCAAGCTCACAGGTAAGGTCGCGGTGGTCACCGGTGCATCGAAAGGCATCGGCGCGGCGATTGCAAAGGCATTGGCTGCGCAAGGCGCCTCGGTGGTGGTGAATTACGCGTCGAGCAGGTCGGGCGCCGACGGCGTGGTCGCGGATATCACCGCGGCGGGCGGCAAGGCAGTGGCCGTGGCGGGCGACGTCTCCAAAGCAGCGGACGCACAAGGCATTGTCGACGCGGCGATCGAAACGTATGGCCGGCTGGACATTCTCGTGAACAACTCGGGCGTGTATGCCTTTTCGCCAATTGAAGAGATCACTGAAGAGCACTTCCATCAGCATTTCAATGTGAACGTGCTGGGCCTGCTGCTCGTCACGCAGGCGGCGGTCAAGCATCTCGGCGAAGGCGGCAGCATCGTCAACATCAGTTCGGTCGTGAGCCGCATTACGCCGGCGGGCAGCGCGGTCTATACCGCGACGAAGGGCGCGGTGGACGGCATTACCGGCTCCCTTGCCCGTGAACTGGGGCCGCGCAAGATCCGCGTGAACTCCGTGAATCCAGGCATGATCGCTACCGAAGGCACGCATAGCGCGGGCTTCATCGGCTCGGACTTCGAGACATGGGCTGTCAGCACGACGCCGCTTGGCCGCATCGGCCAGCCGGACGATATCGCCGACGTCGTCACCTTCCTCGCTTCGGACGATGCGCGCTGGGTGACCGGCGAAAGCCTGATTGTGAGCGGCGGGTCGCGGTAACACTTGAGCGCGTGGCGCACGGCGGCGTGCGGCATGGCCCGATATCATTGAGGCTGTGGCGCATGCCGGCGCGCGCCTGACAATGTGCCGCCGCTGCTTTTATCGGGCTGCGGCGGCGGGCGCAGGCCCCGGCAACTCCACCGCAAACAACGCATCCAGCAGATTCGATCCCGGCCGCTCGGCGCGGCGCGTGAGCGACTCGATCATCTGCACCTGGCAATCCTCCAGCGGAATCATCCTGATGCGCCGCGATTCGTTGAATTCGGCGCGCGCGATCACGCCCACCCCCATGCCTTGCGCGACCGCTTCTTCTAGCGCCTCGCGCCCGTCCACGTACATCACCGGTTCCACCTGCAAGGACTCGCGCACCAGTTCGATCTCCAGCAATTGCTGCGTGACCGATTGCGGCTCGCGGAAAATCATCGGCTGCTGAACCAGTTCGGTGTAGCTCAGCTTGCGTTTCTTCGCGACTGCATAACTCGCCGGCACCATCGCCACCAGCGGGTCGCGGCGCAACACGCGCGCCTCGAGCCGGCTGTGCACCTGCGGCGCGGCGGTAATGGCGGCGTCCACCGCGCTCGACAGCACGCGCTGCATGCAATCGGCCGCGTTGGCGATGGATAGCGTCACGACGATCCCCGGATGCAGCTTGCGAAATGCGCCGATGAGCGCGACCGCCAGATCCGGCGCGTCCGCGACCAGCGAGAGCGAACCGGATTCGAGCCCGCCCGCCGATTCGAGCAGCTGCCGCGCGTCGCGCTCGCAGCTGAGCATCTGCCGCGTCACGCTGAACAGGCGCAGGCCGAGTTCGGTGGTTTCGACGCCGCGCGGCCCGCGTTCGAACAGTTTGACGCCGTAATCCTGTTCCAGCCGCCGCACGTGGTCCGACACCGCAGGCTGCGTGAGCGAGAGCGCCTGCGCGGCTTTGGAGAATCCGCCATGTTCCGCGACCGCATGAAACGCCCGCAATTGCGCGTATTGCACGTGTGCCTCGCCAGTAAATAAGTTTTTGCGATACCTGCATCAATTATATCGATTTTACCGATGCTCCTTCTTTCTGTACTGTAGTGAACTACGGAAGTGAAGTACCGGATTGAAGTACCGAAACAGCGATATCGGAGAGTTCGAACATGGAAAGCACGATCGGCAATGCCCCCGCCGCGCCCGCGGCAGCATCTGCTGCGGCCACCTGCGCGCCGCCGGCCAAGGGTGAGCCGTATCTGTTGACGCCCGGGCCGCTCACCACGGCGTTCTCCACCAAGGAAGCCATGCTGCGCGACTGGGGCTCGTGGGACGGCGATTTCCGCGCGATGACGGCGCTCTTGCGCACGAGCCTGCTGGACATCGCCGGCGACACGGCGGGCGAGTATGACTGCGTCCCGTTGCAAGGCAGCGGCAGCTACTGCGTCGAGGCGATGCTCGGCAGCCTCCTGCCGCGCGACGCGCACGCCCTGGTGCTCGCCAACGGCGCGTATGGCAAGCGCATTGCCTCCACGCTCGGCTATCTCGGCCGCGCCCATACGGTGCTCGACAAGGGCGACTACCTGCCGCCGCGTGGCGAGGAAGTCGAACGGATGATCGATGCCGACCCGCGTATCACCCATGTGATCGCGGTGCATTGCGAAACCAGCTCGGGCATTCTCAATCCGCTGGAGGAAATCGCCGCCGCCACTGCGAAGAAGGGCCGCAAGCTGCTGATCGATTCGATGAGCGCATTCGGCGCGGTGCCGCTCGACGTGCGCGAGATTGCGTGCGAGGCTTTCGTGTCGTCGGCGAACAAGTGCATCGAGGGCGTGCCGGGCTTCGGCTTTGTGATCGCCCGCAAGAGCGCGCTGCAGGAGGCCAAGGGCCGCAGCCACTCGCTCGCGCTCGACGTCTACGATCAATGGGACGTGATGAACCGCACCGGCCAATGGCGCTTCACGCCGCCCACCCATACGGTGGCCGCGTTTATCGAAGCACTGCGTCTGCACAAGCTCGAGGGCGGCCAGGCTGGACGCCTCGCGCGCTACGCGCAAAATCGCGACGTGCTGGTGGCGGGCATGCATGAACTCGGCTTCGAGCCGCTCCTGGGCGCGCGCTGGCGCTCGCCGATCATCGTGACGTTTTTTTCGCCGGCGCACCCGTCGTTCAAATTCGAGCGCTTCTATGAATTGATGAAGCAGCAAGGTTTCATCATCTATCCGGGCAAGCTGACGGTGGTGGACAGTTTCCGCATCGGCTGTATCGGCCAGGTGGATGAGCATGTGATGCGCCGCGTCGTCGAGGCCTGCGGCAATGCGTTGCGGACGATGGGCGTCGACCGTGCCACGCCGCCGGCGGCCGCGATCGAAGAGCGTAAGGCATTGGCGGAAATGGCCTGATTAATGGGGTACCGCGGGGGTTCCGTGCGTACGCGTGCGGAACCCATGGCCACGCAGGGCGCGCGGCATGCCGCGCGGGTTTTGGAATGACCTGGAAATTGAAGTCTGTGAAGCATGTAAAAGCAGTGATTTTCGACTGGGCCGGTACGGTGGTCGATTATGGTTCTCTGGCGCCGATGGGCGCCTTCGTCGAGACGTTCGAATTGTTCGGCGTGTCGATCACGATTGAGGAAGCACGCGGTCCGATGGGCATGGCCAAGCGCCCGCATATCGCGGCGCTAATGGCGTTGCCGCGCGTCGCGCTGGCCTGGGCCGACAAATACGGCCATCCGCCGGGCGAGGCGGATATCGACGCCGTGTACGACGTGTTCGTGCCGAAGAACATCGCGGTCGCGGCGAGCTACAGCTCGGTGATTCCGGGTGTGGCCGAGGTGGCGAGCGCATTGCGCGCCGACGGCATCCGCATCGGCACGACCACCGGCTATACACGCGAGATCATGGCCGAGATCGTGCCGGGCGCGGCGGCGCAGGGATTTTCGCCGGACAGCATCGTGTGCACCGGCGATACGCCGGAAGGCCGGCCGTCGCCGTACATGATCTACAAGACGCTGCCGGAATTAGGCGTGTGGCGCACAAAGGACGTGATCAAGGTCGACGACACCGAAGTGGGCATTGAAGAGGGCATCAACGGCGGCACGTGGGCCGTTGGGGTCGCCGTGAGCGGCAACGCGTTCGGTATGGCCGAAGCGGACGTCAAGGCGCTCGCGCCGGCTGAATTCGCGCGGCGCCGCGGGGCGGCGATCCAGAAGTTGCAGGCGGCTGGCGCGCACTATGTGATCGACAGCGTCGCGGATCTGATGCCGGTCGTGCGTGACATCGACGCGCGTCTGGCGCGGGGCGAACGGCCGTAATGAGGTGAGGGGAGCGGGTCGAGGGGCGAGCCCCTCAATCCGCAATCAGCTTCAGCCCCACCGGCAAGGACTCGCCGAACACGCGGCCTTCGTCGGCCTTGTCGAGCTCCACACTCTCGCTCACCATCGTGATCCACGCGCGCGGCGCATTCGCCGCTTCGAGCCTGCGCACCACTGCGTGGCGCACGTCGTCGGGCAGGTCGCGCGAACGGTCGCCCGTCATGCGGGCAATCTGCACCGCGGCAAACGCGGCGGGATCGACCTTCTTCCAGTCGAGCGCGAGGATCGCGTTCAGCCATTGCGTGGCGACTTCCGGCGGCACGACGCCATGCGCGCTGCCGTAGAACGGCCGCCGCGCGCCGATACGGCCCACCGCCCACCAGCTTTGGTGATTTTCAGCGGGCTTCTTCAAACGATTCAGCACCGATTCGCCGAGTTCGATCTTGCGTTCGGCAGGAATCCTCTCCAGTGACGCGCTCAGGCGAACCATATCCGTGAAGCCGGTCTTCGCGACGTCGAACGGCAGCTTGTGACGCGACTGCGCGGCCGTTTGCAGGTATTCCATCGCATCGAGCACGCGCAGTTGCGCGCTTTCGTCGAGCCCACCTGCCGCGCGGCGCCAGAGCGTCCACCATTCCGACCAGACCTGGCTCTCGTTGACGTACTGAATGCCGTCGTCGAACAGCGACCAGAGTTGTTCGACGCGCCATTCGTCGAGCGGATAGCCGAAGCCCGGCCGCACGCAGTAGCCGGCCAGATTCAGCCACAGACGCTCGTGATCCGCCGAGCGGCGCCGCCGGCGCCCGCGTTCCCACAGCGCGCCGAACAGTTCGCGCAGCAGAGCGCTGTTCCAACTGTCGCGCGGCCCGAGCAGGTGTTCGAGCTGGGCGCGCAGGCGTTTGATTTCCTTGGGGTCGACGTTTTGCGAGCGCGAACCGAAGCTGCGGTCGATTTGTTCGATCGCCTGATCGAGCGCCGGATGGCGTGCGTTCGCGGGATCGTCCGGGAGGTTCACTTGTGCGTCTTCGCGGCGCAACTGGAATTCGAGCAGCCAGCGTTGCGCCGGCTTATCGGCTTCGATGTCGGCTTCAATGCAGTGAACTTCGAGCGTGCCCACTTCCGTGAGCGAGGTCGCGATCTGCACCTTGGTTTCACGTGCGGTGCTCGCGCCGCGCGGCTGCACGATCGTCGCAATCGGCGGCAGGCGCACGAAATCGCCTGCAGCCATATCGGCCAGATCGATCAACTCGCCGGCCTGATACACCGTGTCCGCGCTCGACGAGACGAGGTGAAAGCGCACCGGATGCCCGAGACGCAGCGCGAACGCGCGATTCGCGATCAGGATCTCGTGGCCTTCTTCGGTGCCGCGCGGCAGCAGGCAAATGCCGCGTTCCTGCGGCAGCGCATCAGGCGTGGCGTCGCCGGAATCGTCCAACACGAGGAAGTAGCTGCGCGGCGAGCCGCCGACGATTTTCGGCGCGTGGCCCGCACGCGCCAGCGAATAGGCAACCGCGCCGCGCGCGACCGCCACGTCGGGGTTGTCGTTGTGCAGCACGTTGAGCGGCGCGCCGCGCCATGCGCCGAGCGTGCTCGCAAGGCGCCCGCTCAGCGCCGGCGCGCGGAACACCCCGCCGTTCAGCAGCAGCGTATCGGGGACGGGCAACGCAGCCTCGCCGCCGTCATTCGTACCCGTGCCGGCGTCGTCCGTGCCTAGCGCCTTACGCGAGTGCGCCGCGAACCGGCTCAGAAACGCCGCAATATGACGCGTGACGGCCGCGTCGGTGGCATAGGGCAGGCCGAACTCGACGATCGCGCCGCGCGGCCTGCCGGGCCGCTCACTGGACGCCACTGCCGGAAAGAAGCCGTCGACGATAATTTGCTCGACCTCCGCGCGCGTGACCTGCACCGTGCGCGCTCCGCCAATCAGCTTCGACCCTGCGCCGAGCAGCGTGATCGAAGCCGATTCGGGCGCATCGGCGCCGAGCAGTTGCTCCTTGGCGCCGCGGCAACGCTCCACCAGTTGCGACAGGCTCGCCGCCGACAAACGCCCGCGCTCGCCGCCGCCCGGCAGCCGTGCTTCCACCAGATGCGCGAGCGCCAGATCCATGTTGTCGCCGCCGAGCATCAGGTGATTGCCCACGCCGATGCGCGTGAGCTGCGGCTCGCCGCCCTGCAAATTCACTTCGATCAGCGTGAGATCGGTGGTGCCGCCGCCCACGTCGCAGATCAGCACGAGGCGGGTCTGCGCGAGCTCGCCGGCCAGCCGCTCGCGATGCTGGAACAGCCAGTCGTAGAACGCCGCCTGCGGCTCTTCCAGCAGCTTGAGGACGGGCAGGCCCGCCATGCGCGCCGCTTCGACGGTCAGGGCGCGCGCGCCTTCGTCGAATGAGGCGGGGACGGTGAGCACCACGTCCTGGCGTTCGAGCGGCGCATCGGGAAACCGCTGGTTCCAGGCCGCGCGCACGTGCGCCAGATAGCTCGCGCTGGCTTCTACAGGAGAGACCTTGTGGACGTCGTCGGCGGCGCCCCACGGCAGGATCGGCGCGACGCGGTCAACCGACGCGTGCGAGAGCCAGCTTTTCGCGCTCGCCACTAGCCGTCCCGGCACCTGAGCGCCCAGCAGGCGCGCGAGCCGGCCGATCACGACCGGCTGCGCGTCTTCCGTACCGGTAGTATTAGCGGCGGCGGACCACGGCAGTTGCAAATCGCCGGGGCTCAGTTCGCCCGGCGCCGCGTGATAGCGCACCGAGGGCAGCAGCGGGCGCGCGGCCACTTCGCCGGGGCTCACCAGCTGCTCGATTTCGAAGACGCGGATCTGCTGCGAACCACCCGGCGAACCACCTGCCGCGCCCGCCTCGGCGTAGGCGAGCACCGTGTTGCTGGTGCCGAGATCGATACCGACGCTATACCGCTTCATCTCACTCATGCATTCGCGTTGCCGCGCACGTCGAACTCGACTTTCCAGCGCTCGTCGGTGCCGCGCGGCATGGCTTCGAGTTCGAGCGTGCCCGCTTCGGTGACGCGCGCGTGCAGCTTCACCGGGCCGACTTCGCCGGCGGTGCGGCCGGCGGCGGGCAGCGTTGCCTGAATCTCTTCCAGCTCCTGCAATTCCTCCGGGCCCCAGAAGTCGAGCAGCGTGCCGACCTGATCCTGACGGCGCACCGACGACCCGAAGAAGCGGAAGTGCACCGGTTCGCCGACCACCAGCCCGAACTCCTGCGCGGGCAACTCGGCCTCGGTGCCTTCTTCCATGCCGAACGGCGCCACGCACAGCGCCTGGATCGGCGGCTCGAGACCCGGCACGGCGGGCATCGCCGATTCGATCGCAATGTAGTACGCACGGGCGGTGCCGCCGCGAATCCGCACGCCCTGGCCGCGCCGCACGTAGCCGTAATAGGCCGCGCCGCGCGCGACCGCCAGATCGAGATCGGCGCCTTCGAGCAACCGTGCCGGCGCTGCGCCTTCAGCCGCGAGCCAGCCGTTGAGCGTGCTCATGATGCGCTCGACCAGCAGCGGCGACTTGAACACGCCGCCGTTGAACAGCACGGCGGTGGGATGCAGGAAGCTCGCATCCCGCGCCGCGGCCGTCTCGCCCAGACCTTCCAGTTCGGCGAGCGCGCCCACCTGGCGGCCGAGGAAGGCCGCCAGATGCCGCGTGATGCCGGCGTCCTGCGCGTAGGGCAGGCCGAGCTGCGTGAGACCCGCGCGAGCCCGGCTCACCGGACGCGCGGCGCTGTCCACCTGCGGGAAGAAGCCTTCGAGGATCGTCTGGGTCAGCTCCGCGCGCGTCAGCTCGGTGCGGATCGAGCCGCCGATCAGTTTCGAGCCGCGGCTCGGCACGACGAGCGGCACGGTCTCGGTGGCGGAGTCGCTCAGCAGCGTTTCCTTGGCCGAGCGGCATGCATAGGTAAGGGCGCGCAATTGCCATGCGTCGGCCTGGGTGCCTTGCGCCGCCAGCTTGCGCGCGACCACGTGCGCGAGTGCGAGGTCCATGTTGTCGCCGCCGAGCAGAATGTGCTCGCCGACCGCGACACGATGCAGTTCGAGATTGCCGTCGCGCTCCACCACCGCGATCAGCGAGAGGTCGGTCGTGCCGCCGCCCACGTCGACCACGAGAATGATGTCGCCGACCTTGACCTGCTTGCGCCACTGGCCGCCGCTCTTCTGAATCCAGCTATACAGCGCGGCTTGCGGCTCTTCCAGCAGCGTCATGCGGCCATAACCGGCCGCCTCGGCGGCTTCGGCGGTCAGCTCGCGCGCGGCCGGATCGAACGAGGCGGGTATCGTCACCGTGATGTCCTGCTGGCTGAACGGCGCGTCCGGATGCGCGTGGTCCCATGCCTCGCGCAAATGCGTCAGATAGCGCACCGAGCTTTCCAGCGGCGAGACGCGCGCGATTTCCGGCGGCGCGTCGTTCGGCAGAATCGCCGCGCGCCGGTCGACGCCCGGATGGCACAGCCAGCTCTTCGCGCTCGACACGAGCCGGATCGGCGTGGCCGCGCCGCGGCTGCGCGCGAACTCGCCGACCGCGAACTCGCGCTGACCGGTCCACGGAAGATAGAGGTCGCCGGAGGCGAGCTCGTCCGGATGCGGCAGATAGAGGAACGAGGGCAGCAGGTCGAGGTTGCCGATCGCGCCGGGGCCCGTGAGCTGGGCAACAGGCAGCACACCCTGGGTCGTTTTCTCGCCGTCGCTGGCGCTGGTGTCCACATAGGACAGCGCGCAATGCGTGGTGCCCAGGTCGATGCCAATGACGTAACGTGACTCGCGTGACTGGTTTGCGTCGCTCATAGCTCCACCTCGGCCGGTGCGATGACCTTCGCGTTGTGGCTGTCCGCGAGCTTCGGCAGACGCCCTTCGTCGACCCGCCAGCCGCGATGGCTAATGCTGCCGTTGAACGGCGCCTTGCCGACGACGTTGCCGGTCAGACGGATCGAGGCCGCGTCGAAGCCTTCGGCCAGCGTGACGCGGCTGCCTTCGGCTTCGTCGCGCACCGGGCGGATCGTGAAGTGCTCGCGCAGCGTGGCGCGGCAACCGTCGTGCACGAGGCGCGCGGCCGCGCCGATGTCGGCGTCGCTATAGCTCTTGATGTCCTCTTCGACGAAATCGATGAAGCGGGCGTCGCGTTGCAGCAAGCCGAGCAGTTGCAGCGCGGCGTCGGGACTCGCTTCCTTCAGCACGGGCGCAGGCTTCGGAGCCGGTGCCGGTGCGGCGGCGGGCGCCGGCGTGGGGGCCGGGGCGGGCGCTGCACCACCCTTGCGCAGACGCAACACTCCGGCGGCGAACTCACCGTCGCCGAGGATGCTGAAGAACGTGCCCACGGCAAGGGAAATCCTGCCGAGGAAAGACGGGTTCGAATCGGTCATAAATGCTCCTGAGGTGCTCTGTTAAAGGACGAGCTGTCCTGGCCGCGCCGCACGCGAACGGCCGCGAGGCCCCCTGGCGGGGCTTGCGCGGGCGGTCGTCATGCGAGTTGGCGAGGGCCGGCGGCATGCCTGCCGCCGACGTCTGATTTATCCGGGAGCGCGGCGCGGTTCGCGCGCACAAAACCCGTATTTTGCCTTGCGGCGGGCCCGAAGCGGACAAAGCCGGGCATTCTAGCGGGCAATGCGGTGAGATTGGCGGGTTGTCACGAACCGATCACGCGCCTGTGTGCCCGGCGCGCTCACGCGTGCTGCGGTCCGAATTCGGCCACCACCTGGTCGATAAACACGCGCAATTTCGGCGTGACGCGGGCGGCGGGAAACACCAGATGCATCGGCCGCGCTTCGGCTTCGTAGCCGTCCAGCAGGCGCACGAGTCGGCCTGCCGCGAGTTCGTCCTTCACCGCGACCTCCGGCGCGAGGATCACGCCGCCGCCGTTGAGCGCGGCGGCCAGCAACGCCTTCACGTCGTTGGCTTCGAAGCGGCCGGCAATCGGCACGACATGTTCGGTGTTGGCGCTATCGGTAAAACGCCACTCGGTGGCGGGCGGCATGCTCGTAAAGACGAAGCTCAGACATTCGTGTTCCGTCAGCGCCCGCGGCGTGCGCGGCTCACCCCGTTCAGCCAGATAGCCGGGCGACGCGCACGCGACCAGCCGGTAAGGCATGAGCGGCCGGGCGATCAGCGAGGAGTCGGACAGCGCGCCGAGACGGATTGCCGCTTCATAGCCTTCATCGATCAGGTCGACGAAGCGGTCGGTCAGCGTCAGCTCGACCCGCACCTCGGGATTCGCCTTCAGGTAGCGCGTGATCAGCGGCGCAAGACAGCAGGCGCCGAACGTGACGGGCGCGTTGATGCGCAGCCGACCGCGCGGCGCAGCGGACAGCGCCTGGGCAACCGATTCGGCTGCTTCGGCATCGGCCAGAAGCGCCTTGCAACGCTCGTAGAAGATCTGGCCGATCTCGGTGAGGCTCTGGCGGCGCGTCGTACGGTTGATGAGACGCGCGCCGACGCGTTCCTCGAGCGTGCTCACGTGCTTGCCGGCCATTTGCGCCGAGATGCCGAACGCGAGCGCCGCCGCGGCGAAGGAGCCGCTGTCGGCCGTCTTGACGAAAATCGCCATGCTGGTCAGTCGATCCATGATTCCCCACTCAGATTTTCGACAGTCGTCGAAATTCGCACATTTATTCCGTTCGAGTTTTGAATCATAGTGGTTCTCACCGTTGAGCGCGTGTTCAACGGCTCGATCCCCGGACAGGCATGGAGTGTGAAACATGAAAATAGGAATTCTCGGCGCGGGCTTTATCGGCCGCGCGATGGCGGCGCTGGCGCAGCAGAACGGTCACACGGTCATGATCAGCAACTCCCGCGACCCGCGTACGCTGGTCAGCACGGGCGCGGCGCTCGGCTGCGCGCTCGGCACGGCGCAGGAGGCCGCGGCTTTCGGCGATGTGGCGGTAGTGGCGGTGCCGTTCAGCAGCATTGATGCATTACCGGCGGAAGCGCTTGACGGCAAGATCGTGATCGACACCTGCAACTACTATCCCGACCGCGACGGCCGGATCGAGGCGCTCGAGAGCCGCGCCACGACCACCAGCCAGATGCTCGCCGCCGCTTTGCCGGGCGCCAGGGTAGTGAAGGCCTTCAACGCGATCCTGGCGAAGAATCTCGAAGCAGATGGCAGGCAGCCCAACGCACCCGACACGGCAAAGCGCCGGGCACTGCCGTTTGCCGGTGACGATGACGAGGCCAAACGCGTCGTGAGCGGCTTGCTCGATCAATTCGGCTTCGATCCCGTCGATGCCGGCGCGCTGGCGGACAGCTGGCGCTTCGAGCGCGCGAAGCCGGTGTATTGCACTGCGCTCGACCGTGCGGGCATGCTGGAAGGTTTGGCGGCGGCGCGGCGGGACGTGGAAGTGCCGCATGGATCGTGGCGGCACTGAGCGCTCATTGGGCGGTCATTGAACGGTCAATGAGCGGCCAATGAGCGTCTGTTGAGCGGTCAAAGTGCCGTCAACGCGCAATCGACGCGCGATCAACGCACAGCGAACCCGTCTCGCGGATTGCGCGCTGATCCGTCAGCGCCCGCATCAATCCGCAGGGCAAGGCACGCTGGCATCCGCCGCACGCGCGCGTGTCGACGACGCGCCCGTTGTCGTGGCTGCGGTCTGCGTGCGGCTCACCGGCAACGCGTTGAGCGAGGCGACGCCGGCGGCCATTTTCGCGGCCACCTGATCGAGCGCGAGGCGGTGGCCGGCCACGAGCGCGTCGTTGTCGCTCGCCACCGTTTCGGTGATCACGCTGCGGCATGTCATCACGGTTTGTGTATGCAGCGCTCGCACGCTCCATACCGCATCGATCAGCGTGTGCGAACCGGGCCACGACTCGAAACGCCGCACGCTCACCTTGACGCGATAGACGGGCACGCCATCCGGATGCGGCGTGCCGGATACGTCGATGGCGTTCAGCCGCCGGGTCAGATCCTGCGACAGCGCCTGACGGATTTCATCGGCGGGCAGCGACGCCCAGCGGCTTTGCTCGAGCACGCCGACCTGATTCGCGCCGGTCTGCACCACGAATGCGGTGCGCGCGATCTGCGGCGGCACGTCGACTGGCGGGACTTCGATTAACAGCGCGGCGCCGGTGCCGCTGGAGGTCACCGGTGTGTCGCCGGAGCCGAGCGTGTAGAAGCTGGCCGACGGCGAAGAACAGGCCGCCAGCGAGGCGGCCAGCGAGGCGGCGAGAGCGGCCAGTCCCCAGAGGACCCCGATGCCGCCGAACACACCCCGGCGGCAGGCGCGTTGCGAGGTAGTCATGGCTTGTCTCCGGATTTTCCGCGCACCAGCGATTCCGGATGACGCTCCAGATAATCGGCCAGCGCGTTCAGCGACTGCAGCGTGCGGGTCAGTTCCTGCAGCGCCTGATGCACGTCCGACTGCATCGGCGAATCCTGCTGCAACGTCGCCTCGGCCGAGCCGAAGGTCCGCTGCGCGGCGACGAGCGTATCGCGTGCCTGCGGCACCACCTCGCTGTTCAGGCGGCTGAACAGCGCGTCGGCGTTTTTCAGCGAGTTGTTCAGGTTCGCGCCGATCTGGTCGAACGGGAGCCGGTCGAGTTTCTTCGCGATGTCGGCCACCTGCGTCTGCAGCGCGTCGAGCGTGTTCGGAATGGTCGGCATTTCGATCGGATCGCTCGCGGTGTCGAATTTGACCGGCGCCGCGTTCGGGAAGATGTCGAGCGCGATGTACAACTGACCCGTCAGCAGATTGCCGGTGCGCAACTGGCCGCGCAAGCCACGCTCGACGAGACGCTGCAGCAACTGGTGGCTTGCCGTGCTGCCAGGCTCGGGTATGGGCGCTGAACCGCGGGAGCGCCGTTTCAGCCGGTCAGGGTAGATTTCGAGCGACACCGGCATGGAGAACCTGTGGGTTTGCGGATCGTAATCGACGCCGATATCCGTCACCTTGCCGAGCGCAATGCCGCGGAAGTCGACCACCGCGCCCACCGACAGCCCGCGCAGCGACTGGTCGAAGGTCATTACCGCGCGGATCGGGATGCCGTCCGGCGCGCGCATGGCGTCCGTTTCGTCCGACCCGAGGCGGAAGTCGGCCTGCTCCGTCGCCTGCGGACCCATAGCCTGGCCCGGCGGAGTCTGGAACGCGAGGCCGCCGACCACAATCGCCGCGAGCGACTGCGTGTTGACGACAAAGCCGGACGAGTCGAGCCGCACATTGACGCCGCTCGCGTGCCACCAGCGCGTATTGGTGCCGACGTACTGGTCGTATGGAGCGGACACGAATACCTGCATCGTCACACCGGTGCCGTCCTTGTCGAGCGAAACGCCGTAGACCTGGCCCACCTGCACGCGCCGGTAGAAGATCGGCGAGCCGACGTCGATCGAACCGAGCGCATCGCCGTGCAGCGTATAGCGGTGACCCTTCTGGTCGCCGGTGACGGGCGGTGGCGTTTCGAGTCCGATGAAGCGGGTTTCCATGTCCTTGGAGTGGCCGACGTCCACGCCGATATAGGCGCCCGACAGCAGCGTGTCGATGCCCGACACGCCGCTCGCGCCGACGCGCGGGCGAACCACCCAGAAGCGCGTGTCCTTGACGGCGAAATTCTCCGCCTCTTTGGTCAGTTGCACGGCGATGTCCACGTGGGATTGATCTTTTGACAGCTTGATCGTTTTCACCACGCCGATTTCGACGTCCTTGTACTTGACCTGGGTCTTGCCGGGTTCGAGGCCCTCGGCGCTGTTGAAGGTGATGGTGATCGCCGGGCCGCGTTCCGTGACCGACTTGACGACGAGCACGATGCCGATCAACGCGGCGATCAGCGGAATGACCCAGACCAGCGAGGGCAGCCAGCTACGGCGCAGCACAATGTCCGGATCGGGCAGCTCGGGGGGCACGGCGGGTCCTTGCGGGCGGCTCATGGGTAGGTTCAGGATCTTGGCAGGGGGCTGGCTGTCGCGCACCGCGGGACCCCGTATTGGGTGCGGGCCGGCGACCCGCATCGCAGTACTCACCCTTCGCGCCGGGCGCTTGCCCGCCCTGCGGTGACGTGCACACTCAGGGCTGCACGGCCTCCCATGATGAATCCGGGTCGAACGACTTCAGCGCGGCCGCGGCATGCGCGGACTGTGGCCCCAGGTTCTTCTGATAAATCTGCCCGTCCCGATTGACGATGAAGCTCATCACGCCGCTCTTGCCATACTCGGCGGGCCAGGCGACGAGCGCGTAACCCTTCGTCATGGTGCCGTTCTCCACGTAGTTCTGGCTGCCGCCTTTGGCATGCGGCCCTTGCGCACTCAGGATGCGGAAGTGATAACCGTGGTAGCCCTCTTTGGTGACGGTCGCAGAATGCGGCATCGTCGCGGCAAGCGGGCCGAGTGGACTTTCCGCCTCACCCGTCGCGGTCGGCCAGTACAGGCCGTCGTGCTTGCCCGGCGTGCTGAGGATGTGCAGCGCGTAATGCTGGGTCAGCCCCTGGTAGTCGCGTTGCGCGTCGAGATAGGCGAGCGACGTCAGCATTGCCGCGCGCTCGTTGCGGCCGATGCGGCGCGTCATGATTTCATCGCGGCCGGCCGCAGGATCGAAGCGCCATCCTTTCGACGCTTCCACGAGCGGAATTGGCAACGTCCAGCCGCTGGTGCCGACTGACAGATGCTTGCTCGCGTGGCCGTTGAGCGGCGCAGGGTCGTCGACGATCTGGTGTCCAGCCGACCAGGCGCCGAGAAAATCGTAGATGTCGTCTTCGCCGATGTCCTTGGTCGGAATGAAACGGGTGAAGTCCTTGCCGAGCACATGCTGCATGGCGTCGTTGTCGCTCGTGGAGAGGGCGTCGACAAATGCGCTGACTGCCGCTTCGGGCGTCGGATATACCGCTTGAGCGTGCGCAGTGGCCGCGCCGAACAGCTGGGCGGCGAGGCCGAACGCGCTGCCGGCAAGGCGAGGGATGACGCGAGGGGCGAGGGCCGGCGCGACAGCGTCGGCAAAACGCGCACCGAGGGCGCGAAACGGTTGGATGCGAATCATGAGCGGCTCCTGTCAGATCGGTTTAACGAGCAGTTCAACTAGCGGTTCAACGTTACC
The DNA here is from genome assembly GCF_001645125.1 of Paraburkholderia ginsengiterrae. GTDB lineage: Bacteria > Pseudomonadota > Gammaproteobacteria > Burkholderiales > Burkholderiaceae > Paraburkholderia > Paraburkholderia ginsengiterrae. The sequence goes on from NZ_LXKA01000143.1 coordinate 70,672, forward strand.
GGGCGAAGTGGCGACCGCCGCCACCGCCTCGCTGACCGCCGCCGCCCGCTCCGAGTCTCCCGCCGCCGCCTCCACCGCCGGACGCGAAACCGCCACCGCGCTGCTGTCCGCCACCGCCTGCTCCCAGATTCCCGCCACGCTGCTGTCCTCCGCCATTCGATCCGAAGCCGCCGCCGTTATTCGCCATCGATTGCCGGCTTGCCTGCCCGCGCTGCGTGTCCCGCTGCGTCTCGCCACCGTTGCCGGCGCCGCGCAAAGCATTGTCGCGATTCGCGTTCTGCGCGCTGTTGCGGATGTTGCCGGCATTGTCGCCGCCGTGCTGGATACCCTGCAGGCGTTCGCTGGCCGTGCCGCCCATATTCTGGCCGGTGCGGTTCTGCAAGGTCTGCTGCGCCTGCGCCCGTGACGCCGACGTATCGCGGCCGCGATACGCGTCGCGCTGCGCACCGCTGATATTGGCGTTGGTGTTGCGGTTGACGTTAGCGTTGCGGTTCCAGTTGGTGGTGCTGCTGTTCACATCAAGCCGGTGGTTAACATTGATGTTGTTGTACTGATTGACGTTGATGTTGACGCTGTGATTGTTCCAGTTGACGTTGCTCCACAACGAACTGGTAATCGCGACGCCGACGCCGAACGCGAGCCCCGCGGCGAGGCCGCTCGCTACCGCGTAGCCCGGCGGGGGCGGCACATACACCGGTGGATAGGCGGGATAGGGCCATGCGCCGTAGACCACAGTCGGGTTGTAGGTCGGCACATACACGACCTGAGGGTTCACCGGCACGATCTGGACCGTGTTCTGTTCGACAATCACTTTCTGCTGCTGATTGGTCTGCAGGTTGCCGGCCTTCTGGGCCTGCTTGCGCAAGCGTTGCACCGAGTCCATCACGTCGTTCGGCTGCGCGAGGAAGGCGTTGCCGAGCTGTGTGACCCAGTCGGGTTTCGACGCCATCGTGGCGAGCACTTGTGGAAACGCCACCAGCGATTGCACGCTCGGATCCCACGGCTGCGAACCGACCGCCTTCACTGCATCGTCGCCCTTGAGGTTGGGATTGGCCTTCGACCATGCGGCGGCGGCGGGCACGTCCTGCGGGAAGGTGGAGGCCATCAGCACCTGCGCGAGGAGGGCGTCAGGGTAGAGCGCGATCGGCGCGGTCAGCGAGTCCAGCTGTTGATTCGAGAGCGTGGCCGGTGACTGTGCGTAAGCGGCAGGCACCGTGACCTCGATGAAGAGTGGTGCGCCGGCGAGTACGGTCAATGCGGCGAACAGAATGTGCGAGCTTCTCTGGTATGCCCTTGAGCGTTTCACGATGAAGTCTCTCCCGGTTGGAAGTTGTAGGTATCGCAGTGGTGCGGTGCGCGAGACGTCGACGTTGTTACACTGGTCTATAGCGGTTGACTCCGTGATGGAGGGGGGAACTGGCGCTGAGAATCTCAATGCGGGTGCAGCGGCGCCTCGGCGCCGGATCTCTATACGCCGTGAATCGCGATGGCAAGACTAATAAACCTTTTCCGTTGAAATGTGCAATCTTTTGGTCAAATAAATTTAGGTTGAATTTCTGGCACCAATGGATTAGCTGGTTGATGCATTATGGCAATGCCCTGCCGGTTTGCGCATCCGACAGTTGTCGTGCGTTCATCACCAGGATCCACAGGGTGTTCGAAGTACCACTGAATTGCATGGCACCAGTACAACCGGATTCATTCCAATCATGGCGCATGAACTGTTACCGCATAAGACAGGATGCGCGAGTGATGCCTTTTGCGAATTGTCACCAAAAGCCGCGTGTGAAACCGATCGAATAATAGCGTGGCGGGATACGGGCCGTTTTATATAAAAACAGAATTGTGTCAGGCGTTTTCTGAAATCTTTCGGCTAGTCGCGACGGCGTCGAATGCGCATGGCGGCAAATGGCTAATACGTATAAGCGCCGATCACTTGCCTCACCTTTTCCAGCGCCTGTCGCAGGGTGTCCAGGTCAAGTGAACCGAGTGCGAGGCGCAGCGCATGAGGCACGTGTTCCGATGTCGAGAAGGGCTCGGCGGTCGACACGGCGATGCGCTCGCGCATGAGCGCCATGGCAATCCGGTCGGCCCGAACCTCCTCGTCCAGCGGGAGCCAGAGAAAGTACGAGGCGGGATGAGCGACGCGCCGCAATCCGTCGAGGATTTCCGCCGCCATCGTTTGACGGACCCTCGCATCACGACGTTTTTCCACCTCGAGCCGGGTCACCGTGCCATCGTCGATCCAGCCGCAGGCAATGGACGTCATCACGGCGGCAGTGTTCCAGGTCGTGGACCTGATCGCGCGCTCGATTGGGGGCACCCATTGAGCGGGCGCGGCGATGAAGCCGACCCGCAGTCCGGTGGCCACGCTTTTCGATAGTCCCGACACATACACCGTCGTTTCAGGCGCGAGCGCCGCCAGTGGGGGCGGCGGGTCGTCGGCCAGGAAGGCATACGCTGCGTCCTCGATGATGAGTAGTCCGTGGCGACGGGCAAGCGCGATCAGTTCATGCCGACGTTCGGCGTTCATCACCCACCCGAGCGGGTTATGCAGTGTCGGCATGGTGTAGACGGCACGCACCTTGCGGTTCTTGCAGAGCCGGGCGAGCGCCTTCGGGTCAGGGCCGTCGCCCGCATTTGGAATCGGCGCGAGTTCGAGGTGCAATGTGTTCGCCAGCACCTTGAAGCCCGGGTACGTCAGCGCGTCGACGGCGACCACGTCGCCTGGCCGCAGCAGCGCCATGACGGTAGCCGCGAGCCCATGTTGCGCGCCGTTGACGATCAAAATCTGCTCGCCCTCGACCGCTAATCCGCGGCTGGCGAGATGTCGCGCGACCGTCTCCCGCTCGTGCTGCCGCCCGCCGTGCGGCTGATAGCGCAGCAGCGAATCCAGATCGCCGGACGACGCGAGCTGGCGCAAGGCGTTCCTCAATAGCTCGGCCTGGTCTGGCAGCGACGGATAGTTGAAGCTGAGGTCCGCCAGATCCGACGCCAAGGTGTGCTGATCGATGCCGAGGCCCGGCGGAAGAGACGTTTCCCTGACGAACGTGCCGCGTCCGGTCTCGCCGCTGACGAGGCCCATCGCGCCAAGCTCGGCATACACGCGCGTCGCGGTGACGAGGGCGAGTCTTTCCCGCACGGCGAGTTGCCGATGGGTTGGCAGGCGCGTGCCAGGCGGCAGACGCCCCGACCGGATGTCGGCTGCCAACGCATCCACGAGAAGTTTGTAGCGGGCTTGGGCCATGCGGGAATGTATCCATGACAATTATTTGATTGTATTGATTTTCGGCCATACGATGATTCACCGCAACCCGACCTCACGCCCCCGTTCGCCGAGGAAAACAACACCATGCACATTGCCATTCTCACTTTCGAAGGTTTCAACGAACTCGACTCGCTGATCGCTCTTGGCGTGCTCAATCGCGTCAGGAAACCGGACTGGCGCGTCTCGATCGCCAGCCCCGCGGCACGGGTACGGTCGATGAACGGCGTGGTGCTCGAATCGCACATCGGCCTGCAGGAGGCGTGCACGGCCGACGCGGTCATCGTGGGCAGCGGCAGGCTGACGCGTGACGTTGTCGCCGATGCGGCGCTCATGGCGCAATTGCGTTTCGATCCGGCACGGCAGTTGCTGGCCGCGCAATGCTCCGGCACGCTGGTTCTGGCGAAGCTCGGCTTGCTCGACGGCGTGCCGGCCTGCACCGACCTGACGACGAAGCCGTGGGTTCAGGAGGCCGGCGTCGACGTTCTGAACCAGCCTTTCTTCGCCAACGGCAATGTCGCCACCGCCGGCGGGTGTCTCGCTTCGCATTATCTTGCCGCCTGGATCATCGCCCGCCTCGAAGGGATCGAAGCGGCGGAAAGCGCGATTCACTACGTCGCGCCGGTGGGCGAAAAAGACGACTACGTGTCGCGCGCCATGCGGCACATCGCGCCGTTTCTGCAGAACAAAGCGCCGACTGTTCGCCCGCAGGAGATGGCGGATCAGCGCAGTGCCGGATAGGGGCCGGCGTTCCGGGTTTCCTTTCTACGCCATAGCCAATGGTGTATGTTGAATGAGGCACACCCTGTCGTTCATGCGTGGAAGCGCATCGGAATTGCGCAACGCAAGGTGTGCCGAACATAAGAACAATAATGTGCGGCGTTCGCTGGCATGACCCATGGCGAGGCTGGCTATGTTCTCGGGGGACGCAGGCGAAAACGGGAAGCACGAAGCGCAAAAGGACCTACGATCTCCGCACGCGCCACTGCCTGTCCGGCATGTTGCACCGCGAGAGAATCAGAACCGGAGCGAGACATGAGCCAGTCAATTTCAGCCAATCCTGAGACGGGCAAGTCCGGCGGGCACGGACATCATCGGGGGGCGACGGCCGCGCTCTCGCTTGCCGCGCTCGGCGTCGTGTATGGCGACATCGGCACCAGCCCGCTCTACGCGATTCAGACCGTATTCGATCCCACCAACGGACTCGCACTCAATGCGCTGAATATCGTCGGCATCGTCTCGCTGATCGTCTGGTCGCTGATTATCGTGGTCTCGCTCAAGTACGTCGCGTTGATTCTGCGCGCCAACAATCACGGCGAGGGTGGGATCATGGCGCTGCTGGCGCTGGCCGACTCGTCGGTCGCGGACCGGCCGACGCTGCGCCGCACGCTGCTCAGCGTCGGCATCATGGGCGCGGCGCTGTTCTACGGCGACAGCGTCATCACGCCGGCCATCTCCGTTCTGAGCGCGGCCGAAGGACTGGAAGTCGCCGCGCCGTTTCTCAAGACCTGCGTGATTCCGGTAACGCTGGTTGCGCTGGTCACGCTGTTCCTGCTGCAAAAGCGCGGCACGTCCGGCATCGGCAGCGTGTTCGGACCGGTGATGGTGCTCTGGTTCATCGTGATTGCGGTGGTGGGCGTCGTCAATATGATGCAGGCGCCCGCGATACTGGTTGCGCTCGATCCGTTCACGGGGCTTGCATTCTGCCTGCGTCACAAGTGGCTGGCCTTTGTGGCACTGGGCGCGGTCGTGCTGTCGTTGACCGGCGCGGAGGCGCTCTATGCCGACATGGGGCATTTCGGCGCGCGGCCGATCCGGCTGACGTGGTTCGGTCTCGTGTTTCCGGCCCTCGCGCTGAACTATCTGGGGCAGGGTGCGTTGCTGCTGGCCGACCCGGGCGCGCTGCAAAATCCGTTCTACAGAATGTTCCCGCAATGGGCGCTCTATCCGATGATCGGGCTGGCGACAGCCGCGACCGTGATCGCGTCGCAGGCGGTGATCTCCGGCACGTATTCGATGACGAAGCAGGCCATGCAGCTCGGTTTTCTGCCGCGCATGAACGTGGTCTACACGTCGGAAAGGGAAATGGGGCAGATCTACGTGCCCGGCATCAACTGGACCTTGCTGGCGGCGGTCGTGGCGGCGGTGGTGGGCTTCGGTTCGTCCACGGCGCTCGGTTCCGCTTACGGTATCGCCGTGACCGGCACGATGCTGATCACGACCATGCTGACCTTCTTCGTGATTCGCTACGCGTGGCATCTCAACTGGGCGCTCTGTGTGTTCGCGACGGTATTTTTCTTCGTGATCGACGCGACGTTCTTCTCCGCGAACCTGCTGAAGATTACGCAGGGCGGCTGGTTCCCGCTGCTGATCGGCCTGATTATCTACACCATCATGGCGACCTGGGGCCGCGGCGCGGAAATGATGCGCACGGAAGCGCGCAACAGGGCCGGCACGATGCCGCTCAAGTCCTATCTGACGACACTGCTGGCGCGCTCGCCGATGCGCGTAGGCGGTACGGCGATTTTTCTGTCGGCCGAGCCCAATGCGGTTCCTCATTCGCTGATTAACAATCTGATGCATAACCGCGTGCTGCACGATCGCGTTGTTTTCCTGACGGTCAACAATGAGGAGGTGCCGTGGGTGCCGGCGAGTGAGCGGGTCAGCGTGCATCGTCTCGATTCGCACTGCTTCCAGATCATCATCGCGTATGGCTTTATGGATGAGGTGAATCTGCCGCGTGCGCTCGAAGGCTGCAAGGTGGATGACCTCCCGTTCGAACCCGCGGAAACCTCCTGGTTCCTGAGCCGCGCGACCCTGGTGCCGACGCCGGGCAGCGGCATGGCGATGTGGCGCGAGCGTCTGTTCTCGGTCATGCTGCACAACGTCGGCAACGTCGCGGCGTATCTGAAGCTGCCGGCCAACCGGGTGATCGAACTGGGCGCGCGAGTGGAAATCTGACAGGCCTGATGGACGGACAAGCGGGCGGGAGCCCGTCAGTCCGCCACTCATCACGCCGTGTCGTCGCCCTGTTTTTTGTGCTGCGACGCCATCCGCTCCTGCTGGGCGGGTGGCACCGGATCGTAGTGGCTGATCTGGATGCTGTAGCTGCCGTGTCCGCCGGCAATCGCGTTCAGGCGCGACTGATAGTCGTTGAGTTCCGACAACGGCACTTGCCCCGCCACGATCACGGCATTGCCGTCGGCCGTGCGCGTGCCATGCACCTGGCCGCGCTTTGAGGACAGATCGCCGATGATGTCGCCCAGCGTCGCTTCCGGCGTCATCACCTCGATGTCCACGATCGGTTCGAGCAGGATCGGCCGGGCTTTCAGCACCGCATCGATGAAGGCCTTGCGCCCGGCGCTGACGAAGGCCACTTCCTTTGAATCGACCGAATGGCTCTTGCCGTCGAAGACGGTGACGCGCACGTCCTGCATCGGGTAACCGGCCAGCGGTCCGCTGTCGATGACCTGTAAGACGCCTTTTTCCACGGCGGGCATGAACTGGCCGGGAATCGCGCCACCCTTGACGGCGTCGACGAATTCGAAGCCCGTGCCGCGCGGCAGCGGCTCGACGCTCAGCATCACTTCCCCGAATTGCCCGGCGCCGCCCGTCTGTTTCTTGTGACGATAGTGACCATCGGCCTTCGCGCCGATGGTTTCCCGATAGGCGATTTTCGGCGGCCGCGTGACCACCTCGAGCTTGTATTGATCGGCTAGCCGCTCCAGCATGAGACGCAGATGCAGCTCGCCCAGCCCGCGTACCACGGTCTCGTTAGTGCCGACCGGGTGCTCGATGCGCAGGCACGGGTCTTCCGCGCTCAGCTTTTGCAGAATTTCCCAGAGGCGTTGCTCGTTGCCCGGACGTGCCGGCTCGATCGCCAAACCATAAATCGGCGTGGGAAAGTCGAGCGGGGTCAGGTGGATGTTGCCGTCCTCGGGGGCGTCGTGCAGCACGGCGTCGAAACCGATCTCGTCGACCTTGGCCGTGGCGCAGATGTCGCCTGGCCCGGCTTGCGGCACGTCCACGTGTTCCTTGCCCTGCAGCATCATCAGATGCGCGACCCTGAACGGCTGGCGCGCGTCGCCGATATAGAGCTGGCTGTCGCGCCTTACCGTGCCTTGATGGATGCGAAACACAGCCATCTTGCCGATGTAGGGATCCATCACAATCTTGAACGCGTGCGCGAGGACATGCTTGTCGGCGTCCGGCTCGGCGCGCACGACTTCGCGGCGGCCGCCGGCATCGCGATAGAAGAGGGGCGGGTTGCCTTCCATGGGATTGGGCAGAAGCCGCACGAACACGTCGAGCAACTCCGCAATGCCGGCACCGTTGACCGTCGACGTGAAGCAGACCGGCACCAGATGGTTTTCGCGCAGCGCCCGTTCGAAAGGCTCGTGCAATTGTTCCGGGCTGATCGCCTCGCCTTGCTCCAGGTACAGCTCCATCAGCTCGGGGTCGATCTCGACCACCTGATCGACCAGTGCGTCGTGCGCCGCGGCGACGGACAGAAAATCGGCATCGCCGGCGGGATTGAAAAAACAGTCCACCACCTGGCGGCCGCCTTGCGCCGGCAGGTTGATGGGCAGGCAATCCTTGCCGAAGGTCTCCTGAATTTGCACCAGAAGGCCAGGAAGATCGACCTTTTCGCCATCGATCCCGTTCACGATGATCATTCTGCAGAGCTTACGTTCCTCCGCCCACGCCATCATGCGCCGGGTGATCATCTCAATGCCGGTCTGCGCATTGATGACGATCGCGGCAGTCTCGACCGCGGGCAGCGCGCTGATCGACAAGCCGGAAAAGTCCGGATAACCCGGCGTATCCAGCAGATAGAGGCGGGTATCGCGGTAGTGCAGGTGGGCGATGTTGGAGTTGAGCGAGTGGTGATATTTGCGCGCGAGCGGGTCGAAGTCGCAGACCGTGGTGCCGCGCTCCACGCTGCCGGCCGCATGGATGCCTCCGCCATGGAACAGCAGGGCTTCCACAAGCGATGTCTTGCCACATCCGGCATGCCCGACCAGAGCGATCGTGCGGATGGCGTCGGGACTGTAACGCATGGTCGCCCTCGTCCAGTGGTGGAGGTGGGGTCATTATTGGCGAAAACAGGTCCATGCGCCATACGGTGCGCCCGCCTGAATTCGTCACCGGCCGACGAAAAGCCGAATTCGCCGCAGCGCCTACAATGTAGGCATGGTCGCAACTCGTCAAGGAGGCTGCCATGACTCAGTCGATGATTAGCTTTGTAGTGGGCCTCGCGGTCGTGCTGGCCGTGGCTGTCATGCTGGCGCGGCGTTATATGCGCGATCACAAGGGCGAGGGGATGGCTCAGTGGCTCGATGCGCACCATATGAGCTGGATGCACCATAAGCATTGATCATGCCGCCCGCGGCCTTCGCGGGCCGGCAATAAACGGACTGGCCCGCTGGATTGATCCGACAAAACACCCGATTGTGCAGAGGGATTCGGTGTGCGAAAGTTATCTGGCGTCAGGTTGCTACCCGAACGCGTGTGATTGAGGGCCGCGGCATATCGTTCGCGGCCTTTTTTTGGCCGCCGCACAGCAGGCCGCAGTCGATCGATGCTCCCCGCCAGTCGTTTGTGCACGAATCCTGCGTGACCATCAGAAGGAGGTCACCATGATCGATTTCAGACAAGCGCGTGAGTGGATGGTGGTGCAGCAAATCGCGGGACGGGGCATACGCGATGCCCATGTGCTATCCGCAATGCGCCAGGTGCCGCGCGAGGAATTCGTGCCGGCGTACCTGCGTGACTGCGCATACGACGACAATGCATTGCCGATTGCAAGTCAGCAGGCCATCTCGCAGCCCATCGTCGTCGCGCAGATGATCGAGGCGGCTGAACTGGGCCCGCACGACCGGGTTCTCGACATCGGCACGGGCTCCGGGTATGCCGCGGCGATTGCGGCGGCCATCGCCGCCCACGTTGATTCCGTTGAACGCGATCCGCTTCTCGCCGATACCGCTCGCGAGACGCTGGCGCGGCTGGGCATTGCCAACGTGACGGTGCATCTCGGCGACGGGACCCTCGGCCTCGCCGCGTATGCGCCGTATGACGCAATTATCGCGGGCGCCGGTGGTCCGCGCGTCCCGCGCGCGTGGCGCTCGCAACTTTCGGTTGGCGGGCGGATTGTCATGCCGGTAGGCCGCGAGCGTCATCATCAGCAGTTGATCAAGCTGGTTCGCCGGGGCGAACACGACTATCACGAGTACTCGTTCGGCGATGTGAGCTTCGTGCCGCTCATCGGTGACGATGGTTGGGCGCCGTACTGAGTGCGTGAGTGCGGGTGCGGTCTGATACGTTAGGAACGTATGCGTGCACGCGTTATTGGCCGATTGCCAGAGGGACGGCAACGCGCTGCAACAGGTTCATCGGGCCAAGTTCCCTGATGACCTGCATCTGTACCGCGTCGCGCACGAAAAGCGATCCGGCGAAACCCAGCGCATTCACCGAAATGCCCTCGGCGCATTCCGACGACCGGGGCACGAACAACATCCATCGGCGCGTGACAAGCAAATTGTAGGGCGCTGAATGATGCAGTTCGCCATTCATCTTGATTGCCCGCAGGCCCGTCGCCTCGAGCAATGCGCCATAGCAATCCAGCATGGTGTGCGCCGTGTGCAGCGAGGCCGCGGAAGCCGGTTTCATTTGGGCCAATGCGTGCCGGAAAGTCAGGCCCGGCATCGTGCCGATTGCACCCTCCATCCGTGCGGATGCAAGGACCGGCTCAATGGGGAGCGGCAGCCCCGCTTCACCGAGCGGCAGCGGCACGATCTGCAGGTGCTTATGTGGCTGGCTCGCACCCGCTTGCGCACCGCCATTGTAGAAGGCCAGACCGTCGAATTCGGCCATGCACGCGGACAAAGCGGCGAAGTCCGCCAGGTCGAGCAGCGCCTCCTGTGGTCTGAAGCTGCGGGTGACGATCAGGAGGTGATGGTCGATGACATTGAACTTGTTGAGCAGTGCGACGTGAGTGTCCGAGACATCGGCCACGAACAGGTCCGGGTCATAAGGGAGGAACGGATTGAACGCACGACGGTCCCGGACCGTTGTCTTGTCCGCCTGCCGGCTTTGCTCCTTGCTGGCGAGGCTCGAGACCTGGCGAACGAGGAAGGGTATGCCGTCTTCTTCGATCAGCGTTTGAGTCGTCTCGATCGGTCGCAGCGCGCCGCGCCGCAACGCGTGTTCGGTCTGGCGGAGGATGGCCGGCCACAGGGTGCCCGGCTGGAGCTGCGGAGGTTCCATAAGTCGGCAGATGGACGCGTTGCGGCAGGAGGGCAGGCGGGCCTACGCCTTGTAGCCGATCGCGCGGAGCAGGTCCTTGCGCCATTGAACGTCTTCTTCGGCTTCCACACCGAGCGGCCCAAACCCGTCGACCACGCCCAGGATCGCGCGTCCCTGATCCGTTTCGGCAACCACGACTTGCGTGGGATTCGCCGTCGCGCAGAAGATCCGGCAGACCTCCGGCACAGCTTTTATCGCGTTCAGCACGTTGACCGGGAAAAAGCCGTCGCCGAGAACAATCATGAAGCTGTGACCCGCACCGATGGCCGAGGCATTCCGGCTGGCTAGTTCTATCAGATCGGCGTCGGTGCCGGAGCGGCGCACAAGGCGCTTGCCGGAGGCTTCGCAAAACGCCAAACCGAACTTGATGCCCGGAACGGTGCCGACCATGGCCTCATGCAGGTCCTCGACCGTTTTGATGAAGTGGCTTTGACCGAGAATGAAGTTCGTCGCCTCGGGCTTGCTGATGGGTACCGTAAGCAGTTCCATGTCGGACCTCGCTTGGTGTTGGCAGGCACACTAGGAGAAGTGTTTCCGGCAGCGGCGGGGCTGATGGGCGCACCCGTTGCGCCTACTGTGCAGCGTAATGAACTTCAGTCTAGTATCGCCCAAAACCGGTCCGGTTTCCGAGCAATTGCGTGCCGTATCCGCTAACCCGCAGGACGCGCTTCCAGCCAGGGCAAGTGGCCAGCACGCTACGGTTGAACCTTTCCGAAACCACGGTTCTTGCGATTTCGATAAATGCGTGCGAATCGAGAAGTACGCCTCGACGAGACACGAGAGTATGAACGCAGTGAAACCGAGGCCGCGGGCACGTGTGCTTGTACGCCTTACAAACAGGAGAGTGACATGCTCGAAGGATACGCAGTAGCGCGAACCCCTCTTCGCTCTTTCATGGGAGCCGCCTCATGACTACCGCCGCGGATTATGTGGTCGATGCCCTGACCCACGCCGGCGTGAAGCGCATCTATGGTGTGGTCGGCGACTCGCTTAACGGCATTTCCGATTCGCTCAGACGTTCCGGCGAGATCGACTGGATTCACGTGCGCCACGAGGAGGGCGCGGCATTCGCGGCGGGCGCCGAAGCGCATCTCACCGGCGAGCTCGCCGTCTGCGCCGGCAGCTGCGGGCCGGGCAACCTGCATCTGATCAACGGGCTCTTCGACTGCCATCGCAGCGGCGTGCCCGTGCTGGCGATCGCGGCGCACATCCCCAGTTCGGAAATCGGCATCGACTACTTTCAGGCGACGCACCCGGAAAGCCTCTTCAAGGAGTGCAGCCACTATGTGGAGCTCGTCTCGAACGTCGGCCAGCTGCCGCAGATCCTGACCCGTGCGATGCGCGTCGCGGTCGGCCGGCGCGGTGTGGCTGTCGTCGTGATTCCGGGCGACATTGCGCTCTCGCCGACAGCCGCCGAGGTGGCGCCCTGGCTGATTCCCTCGGTGCCGCCCGTGCTGCGGCCTTCCGACGAAGAGATCTCACGCCTCGCCGCCATGCTGCACTCGGCATCTCGCGTGACGCTGATGTGCGGCGCCGGCTGCGCGGGCGCGCATGACCAAGTGGTCGAGCTTGCGAAGCGCCTGAAGGCACCTGTGGTGCACTCGCTACGGGGCAAGGAGTACGTCGAGCACGATAATCCTTACGATGTCGGCATGACGGGCATGGTGGGGTTTGCATCGGGCTATGCGGCGATGAAGGCGTGCGACATGCTCCTGCTGCTCGGCACCGATTTCCCTTACCGGCAGTTCTATCCGGACGACGCGAAGATTGCGCAGATCGACGTGCGTCCCGAGGCGCTCGGCAACCGCTGCTCGCTCGATCTGGGCCTGCTCGGCTCGGTCAAGGACACGCTCGCCGCCTTGCTGACGGTCCTCGAGGAAAAAACCGATTCGTCGCATCTTGATAGCGCGCTCGAGCACTACCGGCACGCACGCCAGGATCTCGACGCGCTCGCGGAGAGCAACCCGTCGAGCACGACGATCCATCCGCAATACGTGACGCGGCTCGTGAGCCAGCTCGCGGCCGACGACGCCATCTTCACCTGCGACGTCGGCACGCCGATCGCATGGACGGCGCGCTATCTGAAGCTCAACGGCCGGCGCCGGCTGGTCGGTTCGTTCAACCACGGCTCGATGGCGAACGCGCTGCTGCATGCGATCGGTGCACAGGCCACGTATCCGGACCGCCAGGTGATTTCGATGTCCGGCGACGGCGGCTTCACGATGATGATGGGCGAATTCCTCACGCTCGTTCAGGCGGGCCTGCCGGTGAAAGTGATCGTCCTGAACAACGGCACGCTCGGCTTTGTCGAGATCGAAATGCGCGCGTCGGGTTTCGTCGATACCGGCACCGACCTCGTCAATCCGAACTTCGCGCGCATGGCCGAAGCGGTCGGCGTGAAGGGGATCCGGGTCGAGAAGCCACAGGAGCTCGAAGGTGCGATAGCGGCGGCGCTGGCGCACGATGGGCCCGCGCTCGTGGATGTTGTCAGCGCACGTCAGGAACTGATCATGCCGCCGAAGACCACCATCGACGAAGCGTGGCATTTCGGCCTCTTCATGATGAAGGCTGTGATGGACGGACGCGGCAAGGGGCTGATCGATCTCGCGAAGGTGAATCTGACGCGGTGAACGGTCCTGTTTCGCCGGGCGGGGAAGGAGGGCGGTCTGCTGTTCGGGACCGCCCCTCGACCTTTGACCGTAGCGGTACGTGTTGATCAGGTCTCCACGGGGGCACCGCCGTCTAGTCGAAGCGATGGATCGAACACGCGGCAGCGCCTACCTGCGCGCGATAGCGGCTGGGCGTCTCGCCGATACGTTGCTTGAATACCGTCGTGAAATGCGTTTGCGAACGAAAACCGGTGGCGAGCGCAATATCCAGCACACCCTGGGTAGTTGTTGCGAGCAGCACCTGCGCCGTTTCGATGCGCCTTTGCACGAGGAAATCGTGGGGACTCGTGCCGGTGACTGCGCGGAACTGCGCGGCGAAGTGCATGCGGGTGAGTCCCACGCTTTGCGCGATGTCGTGGAGCCGGATGGGCTCAGACAGATGCGCGTCAATGAATTCCATGGCCCGTTTGAGGCGCCAGCGAGGCAGGATCGTGGCCGTGCGCTGCTGACTGCGCGCCGTGTGAGTTTCGTGCGAAAGCAAACGCGTGACGATCGCGAGGCCAATGCTGTCGGTAAACAGATCACTGACCGTCGAGCCTTCGGCGTGTGCCCATACGAGCACCTGAGCAAGCCGCGCCACGGCGACGTCTGGCACGATGTCGGCGTTGCCGAGCATGACATCGCCCACAGATGGCCGGCCGGTGATGTGAGCGTAGCACTCGCGCAGCAGCGCTTGTGGCGCGTAAAGGTGTAGCACGTCGCAGGGGGCTCTGAAGATTGCACTGACTTCCTGCCCGGGTCGCGTAATTTGCGTCACGCCCGGCGTCACGCGGCCGTCGCAGATCACGCGGCCGCCGTGACAGAACGTCAGTTCGGTGGACTTCAGACTGATCGCGATTGTGTGGTGCGGGGCTTCGCTCCGATTGACGACGCGTTCGGCACAGGCTGCGGGAAGCGTCCAGCGCGACAGGCCTAGTGTGTTATCGGGCAACGGAGAACACGTGGGTGTCTGTCGTGTATCGTAGCGCCAGGCCGTTTCCGCCGTGATGGTCCGTGAGGTGCCGTTTATCTCCTGTAGCGCCGTCAATGCGGCGCCATCGTCTGGCGATGTTTTCACGTTCAAACTCCCTCCAGTAGCTCCGCACGAAGATTGCTAAGGATTTGAAGTGCATTGTGGCTGCTGCGGTTTGCCTGACACTGACTCATCGATTACAGGTTTGTTATGTGCGAGTGATACTGCGAAATACCTTTCGCAACTGATCGATTTCAGGTTGTTGATATCTATGCACCGCCGCAACCTGAATGGTGCGTCTGGCACGCGTCCGACGCGTCGGACAAACATAAGCGGAATCACCCATTCGGATGCACATGTCGACACACTGAACTAGACTTAACCGCAAGCTAATGAATCCGCACAATCCTGTGGAAACGTTTTCCGAATCCTTACGTGTGTAAAGCGAAAGAAATGTGGAGGGATATGCGATTTTTTATCGGATTGTTGGCCGTATGCCTTATTCAGATCAGCGCGTTGGCGGATGAGGGCGAGGCGTTAACCCGCGAGCAGGCACTTTCTATGGTGCCGGGATCGACCATGAATCGGATCGGGCAGAATGGTGGCGTTCGTGAATGGACCAATGGCGCGGACGGGACCGCGACAGTTAGCCGACTTCCAAATCCCGGGTCGAAGCAGGGAGTACGGAAAGCTGATGCACGTTGGTCGATTTCCGATGACGGGCGATATTGTCTGGACGAAGACTGGTCCACGGAGCAGGGTGGACCGTTGCATTGGTGTTCCCGCATTACGCGAGACCCAGACGGGCGGTTACGGTTACTGCACTGATCATTGCGCAGGGAACATCGCGCTCGCAGGCGTCGGCGAGTGAAAGGGCGTTTGTCGGCCATCTTCGGCCAATCGCCCGCATCTCCGAGCGGACATTCGAGTGTCCGCTCCGCCTGAAAGACTTGCCTTCGAGACAACGTGGCATTCCAGGACCCGCGCAGTCATGCAGAAAGGTGATCGTGCTCTCGTGGATTAGCGTGCGCTGTCGATGATCGAGCCTCCGTCAGGGGTGAGGCTGTAGCCCGTCAGGAACTGCGCATCCTTGCTCGCCAGGAAAAGGACAACGGGCGCAATGTCATCGTCCGGCGATCCATATCGGCCGAGAGGATTGGTTGGGGCGGGCACGTTGGTTTCCTTGTCCCATGTTTCAGCGACTGGTAGGACATTGTTCACCGTTATCTTATCGGCGCCCCATTCTTTCGCTGCAGTTCGCGTCAGGGCACGAACCGCCTCTTTCGCCATGTTGTACGGTCCGTAACCCACAAGGCCTACGACGCCCGCCATCGAGCCAAAATTGATGACTCGCCCTTCACCGCTCGCCTTGAGATGGGGGTAGCAGGCCTGCATCGTGCGCAGATAGGCAATCGGGCCGACCTCGAAATTGCGCTGCAATTGCTTCACGGAGAGATCGATTATGGACGAGAAGGGAGCGGTGGGGTCGAAGGCGTTGTTCACGAGAATGTCAATGCCACCGTAGGATTCGACGACCTTTTCCACCGCCACCTTGATTTGCCCTGCGTCGCTGATGTCGCATGGCACGCCAAGGGACGTGCCGCCGGAGGCCTTGATCTCGGCGACAACGGTATCGACATTGGCGGGGGTGAACGAAAGAACCGCTACTTTTGCGCCTTCCGCTGCGAACAGCCTGGCAGTAGCGCGTCCGATACCTCGCCCGGCGCCCGTGACGATAGCTACTTTTCCGTTAAGTCGGCCCATATATATCTCCATTCAGTTGCTTTGTTGGATTGGCTGCGTCAGGCTCGGCGCATAGGGTGACGGAACCTGTCGAGCAGCGTTTTGGGTGGCGAATGAGATGGCGAGGAGCACCAGGCCCACGACTGCGGGCACGGCCGCCTTCGGATTGCGCACACCGAGATGTGCCATGCCAGACAAGATCAGGTGATAAAAAATGCCGGCATAGGCGAAATCACTGAGGGGAACACTCAGCCGCGAGAGAATGGCGATAGGGGCCAGGATCTTCACGACGATCATGAAGGGCACTAGATGATTGGCGGAGTAGCCCAGCGCGATTTGGGTCTGCTTCACCAAGTCTCGTTTGGTCAGGTACAGGTGAACGGAGACCAGATATAAAAGCGACAACAGCGCCGTGCTGATCCAATATGCATAGCTCTCAAGCATGAAGTTTTCCTTTGCGAGTCGTCCAATCGACTTGGCATGAGAATGTCGCGTAAGATGAAATCGCGCAAGTAGGATGAAAAAATGGCACTTAGTATGGAAGACCAGACCAATAGCGATGACGAGATCAACATGCACGACGAAATGCGGCGTGCCTTCGCGCTCCTTTCCGGCAAATGGAAGCTCGAAATAATGTGGCTGCTCAACCAGCGAATCTATCGCTTCGGCGAGCTGAGAAAAGCCATTCCCGGCATTACGCAGCACATGTTGACAGCGCAGCTT
The DNA here is from genome assembly GCF_001645125.1 of Paraburkholderia ginsengiterrae. GTDB lineage: Bacteria > Pseudomonadota > Gammaproteobacteria > Burkholderiales > Burkholderiaceae > Paraburkholderia > Paraburkholderia ginsengiterrae. Next base: position 87,329 of record NZ_LXKA01000143.1, read on the forward strand.
CGTGAACTGGAGGCGGATGGCTTGGTGTCGCGCACCGTGTTCGCGGAAGTACCCCCGCGCGTCGAGTACGAGATCACTCAGAAGGCCCGCGGGCTTGGACCCACGATGGAGGCACTAACGGCCTGGTGGAATAAGTATGGACGGAGCGTGCCGGTAAAGCCCACTTCGCGTGGGCGAAAAGCCAAAGCGCCCAGGTCAAAGGTGGGATGACGATGGCGCTAGCGACGTCGTCAGAAGATCGGCGCAACCGCGTTGAGCAGTTCCAACCGCTCCAACGGGCATAAGTCGTCCGCAGATTCACAGTATGCTGTTTAAGCCTGCGGAGGGGGCATCGGTCGCGATCCGACCAGGAGATCGCGGATCCAGACACAAGCAGCCGCTCATCGGTGAGCTGGCATCTGCAGCCGAACCGATCCGGATGGTCACTGTACGGCTAAAATCGACGATTCCGAAGACGGTCCGAAGGCCAACATGGAAATCAAATGGATTGAAGATTTCATCGCTCTTGCCCAGTACCAGAGCTTTTCCCGCGCCGCTGAATTTCGCAATGTCACGCAATCCGGGTTCAGCCGCAGAATCCAGTCGCTCGAGCAATGGGTCGGCGCTGAACTGATCGACCGCAGCAGCTTTCCTCCCGTGCTGACACCCGCCGGTCAACTGTTTCGCGAAGTCGCCGACGATGTGCTTGCACGGCTTCTCGATACGCGGGCCATCATCCGCACCGAGCAGCGCATCGCGGGCAAGAGTCTGCAGATTTGCGCGGGGCACACGATAGCGCTGAATTTCCTTCCGACATGGCTCAAGGCACTCGCTCCACAATTCGGCGAGGTGCGGGCCCGGGTCGTGCCGACGAACGTTCACGATTCGATTCTGATGCTCGTGAACGGTAACTGCGAACTGATGTTTGCCTATCATCATCCGGAGCTTCCCCTTCATCTCGATGCCGCGAGGTACGAGCATGTCACCGTCGGTCTCGATACGCTGATGCCGACCAGCAGATCGAACGAGCGTTCAGCACCCAAGTTCCGCCTGCCCGGGACGAAGCAACGGCCGCTACCGCTTATCTCCTACACGGAGACCAGCTACTTCGGGCGTTGTCAGGCACTGCTGCTGAAGCGAGCCTCGGATGCGCCGTCGTTGCGCCTGCACTACGAGTCCGACATGGCCGAGGTGCTGAAGAAGCTGGTCATGGAAGGCGAAGGCGTAGCCTGGCTTCCCAGGAGCACGATTACGAAAGAGCTTGCCGATGGCGACCTCGTACCGGCCGGGCCGGCGAGTTGGCATTTGCAGGTGGAACTGCGCGCATATCGTGATTCGACGAATCGCAGCGACTTCCTCGATACGCTCTGGCATCACCTGCGCGCTGGCTCCGCTACGCTGGAATAGGGTTTTCCCGCGTTATGCGAGATTCGCATGGGAGCATGTCGTAACAGCATCAGCGTTTTTTTGAACGTCCCTACCATCCGTTCTACGGTGAAAGTGCCGCTTCCAGCGCCGCTTTCATTTCTTCTCCCGCGCGTGGCCGTCACTTCCTGCCGTCCACGCCGCTACAGGACGGATGACAATGAAGAATCGCCTTACGCTGAGCATCGCGGTAGCCATGCTCGTTGGAGTCGGGGCTGGCTACGCGTGCCACACGAACATTACTGATCCCGCCACGCTGAAAGCAGTGGCCGGCTACTTCTCGATTGTCACGGATATTTTCCTGCGTCTGATCAAGATGATCATCGCGCCGCTGGTCTTCGTCACACTCGTGTCGGGGCTGGCGGGCATGGATAGCGGTGACGATGTAGGCCGGATCGGGCTTCGCTCGGTTGGATGGTTCATCAGCGCATCGCTCATCTCTCTGGCGCTCGGGCTCGTCATGGCCAATGCGCTGGAACCCGGAGCAGGTTTGCATCTGACCGAGAGTTCCGGCGAAGTGAACACGGGACTCAACACGGCGGCACTGAACGTCAAGGATGTCATCACGCACGCATTCCCGACAAGCCTGCTGGATGCGATGGCGCGCAATGACATTCTGCAGATCCTCGTCTTCTCGCTCTTTCTTGGCATCGGCCTTAGTGCACTCAAGCGCGACGCGCGCGTCGGCATCGTCATCCAGGCGATTGATGGAATGGTTCCCGTGATGCTTCGCCTCACGAACTACGTCATGCGTGCTGCGCCGCTTGGTGTGTTCGGCGCGATCGCTTCTTCCGTGACGCTGCGTGGCCTCGATGTGATCTACACCTACGGCAAGCTCATCGGATCGTTCTATCTCGGGCTGCTGATTCTCTGGGCAATCCTCATCGCGATCGGTTACGTGTTTCTCGGACGCAAGGTGGGTAGTCTGCTGAAGGCAGTGCGCGAACCCGCGATGATCGCGTTCTCGACAGCTAGCAGCGAGGCTGCCTATCCGCGACTCACCGAGCAACTGGAAAAGTTCGGCGTCGACAAGAAGGTGGTCGGCTTCACGTTGCCGCTGGGCTACGCATTCAATCTCGACGGTTCAATGATGTATCAGGCGTTTGCCGCGATCTTCATTGCTCAGGCCTTTGGCGTCCAGATGCCCGTGTCGCAGCAGATCTTCATGTTGCTGATTCTGATGTTGAGCAGCAAGGGAATGGCGAGTGTGCCGCGCGGGTCGGTGGTCGTCGTTGCGGCTGTCGCGCCGATGTTTCATCTGCCTGCCGCCGGCGTGGCCCTGGTCCTCGCGATCGACCAGATTCTCGATATGGGTCGCACGATGACCAACGTGATTGGCAATAGCGTTGCGACTGCTGTCATTGCGAAATGGGAAGCTGCACGCGAAGCAAAGTCGACGGACGCCTCCTTCGAGCAGGTGGAGGCCAGTGCACGATGAGCACGACGGTAGCGGAAAGCCGGCGCAAGCTGGGTGTAGTAGGGGGATTGGGCCCGCTGGCAAGCGCCGATGTGTTCTTCAAGATCGTGAAGGCGACGCCGGCGTCCTCCGACGCCGAGCATGCCGAGGTCATCTTCGAGCAGCGCCCGTTCAAGGGAGCCGGGGCGGGCAGTGCCGCGACGACGGAGCGCAAGCTGTACATCTTCAACATGATCCGGGACTTCGAGAAACGCGGCGTAACGACGGTCGTACTCCCGTGTTTTCTGAGTCACACGTTTATCGACGAACTGAAGGCAAATACGAGTCTGCCTATTGTCGATATCGTCGAAGCAGTTCGCAGCCACGTGCAGCGGAAGTTCCCCGCCGCGAAGCGTATCGGCGTTCTCGCATCCGATTACGTTCGTGAAAAGAGGCTCTTTGAACGGTATTTCGCAGCCCCCGAATTCGAAGTGGTGTATCCGCACACTGCCGACAACACCGATACGGTAACGGAAGCCGTCTATGGTTCTGACGGTATCAAGAGCGGCAATCTCCGTGGCCGCCCGGTAGAGTTGCTGCGCGCTGCGTGCGAGAGCCTCGTGGCGCGCGGCGTCGACGTCATCGTGCCGGGCATGACGGAAATCGCCCTCGTCGCCGGGGAAATCGGCCAGTTGCAAGTGCCACTTGTCGATTCCAACATGGCGTATGCGCAGTATGTCTTCTCTGGCGGTCCCGGTTCGGCTGCTCCCGTTTTCAAGCTCGGCGTGGTGGGTGGCGTTGGCCCGGCTGCGACGATCGATTTCCTTAACAAGGTCGTTCTTCATACGCCGGCGTCGCGCGATCAGGACCACATCAAACTTCTGGTCGAACAGAATCCGCAGATTCCCGACCGAACCGAAAACCTCATTAGCGAAGGAGTGGACCCGACCGTCTCGCTCTACGCCACGTGCAAAAAGCTGGAAGACGGCGGTGCAGACATCATCGCGATTCCCTGCAACACTGCGCATGCGTTCGTCGACCGGATCCAGCCATACCTCGATATACCTATCGTCAACATGCTCACGGCCACGGTGCGCTACCTGCGTGAATCCTTTCCCGGCTTGCGCGATATCGGCGTGCTGGCTACATCGGGCACGCTAGGCAGCGGTGTCTACCAGAAGGCTCTCGAATCACAGGGTCTGCGCCAGATTGCCCCGGGTGCCGCTTTGCAAGCGCGTGTGATGGACGCCATCTACGGAAAGAACGGCGTCAAGGCAGGTTTCACGACCGGTCAGTGTCGGGAAGACATCATCGCGGCAGTTGAAGGACTGATTGCAGAGGGCGTTGAAGTAATCATTCTCGGATGCACGGAGCTTCCAATTCTTCTTCCGGCGGGCGAATTCGTCGGCCGCAGCGGCGGGCGCGCTCAACTGGTTGATCCGACTGAAGTCCTCGCGAGGCAATGCATCGCCTACGCGAAGGGCAGTGCCACTAACTGAGCGGACACCGGCTCGCCCCGAAAGCTTTCGTCGCCCGGTTCGCAAACGCACCGGACGCGCCAACGGTTTTGCCTTTTCCTTTGGAGCATCACATGTCAGTTTCGACTCACCGTATCGAGCACGATCTTCTCGGCGATCTGCCCGTTCCGCAGGAGGCGTATTACGGCATCCATACGCTGCGCGCGCTGCAGAACTTCCCGATCACGGGCATTCCAATTTCGACGTATCCGAATCTGGTCAACGCGCTTGCCAGCGTCAAGGAGGCGGCAGCACTCGCCAATCACGAGCTGGGCCTGCTGCCGGAGCACAAACTGAAGGCCATCGTGCAGGCCTGCGAGGCGATTCGTCAGGGCGTGCTGCATGACCAGTTCGTGGTCGACGTCATTCAGGGAGGCGCCGGCACGTCCACGAACATGAATGCGAACGAGGTCATTGCCAATCTCGCGCTGGAGTACCTCGGATGTTGACGCGGCGACTATGCAGCTTTGCACCCTAACGAGGACGTCAATCTGGGACAAAGTACCAACGACGTTTATCCGACTGCGCTCAAGATCGCTGCTTACATGGGTACCGTGCAGCTCCTCCATGCAATGGGTGTGCTGCGTGCTTCGTTCGAACGAAAGGCCGAGGAGTTCAGCAATGACCTGAAGATGGGGCGGACGCAGTTGCAGGACGCAGTGCCCATGACGTTGGGTCAGGAATTCAGTACCTTTGCCGTGATGCTGGGCGAAGACGAAGACCGTCTGATGGAGGCGTCAAAGCTGATCTGCGAAATCAACCTGGGGGCGACCGCGATCGGCACCGGTATCAACACGTCGCCTGAGTACGCGCCGCTTGTATGCCGTCACCTTGCTTCCGTCACAGGCATTCCCGTCACCACTTCGCCGAATCTCGTCGAGGCAACACAGGACGTCGGTTCGTTCGTGCAACTGTCGGGTGTGCTGAAGCGCGTGGCCGTCAAGCTCTCGAAGGTCTGCAATGACCTCCGGTTGCTCTCCAGTGGTCCACGCGCAGGCTTTGGGGAAATCAACCTCCCGCCCGTTCAGGCAGGTTCCAGCATCATGCCGGGCAAGGTGAACCCGGTTATCCCCGAAGTGATGAACCAGATTGCGTTCGAGGTGATCGGTAACGATGTGACGGTCAGTTTCGCGGCAGAAGCGGGTCAGTTGCAGTTGAACGCGTTTGAGCCGGTTATCGCGCACAGTCTTTTCAAGAGCGTCGCCCATCTTCGGGCGGGCTGCCTGACATTGGCATCAAAATGCGTGGACGGCATCACCGCGAACCGTGAGCGACTGCAGTCACTCGTCGAGAACTCCATCGGCATTGTGACTGCGCTGAACCCCTACATCGGATATGTGAATGCAACCCAGGTCGCTCAGCAGGCACTCGTTTCCGGCCGGAGCGTCGCGGAGATTGTCGTTGAGCGTGGTCTTCTCACGCGGGTACAACTGGATGATATCCTTCAGCCGACGATGCTGACCCAACCCAGACAGGCCGTCGTATTGCGGTGATCAGGTGACGGGCGCCGGGGCAAGTCGCTGTCCGCCCCAGCTGCGAGTATGTTATGACCTGGCGTCCTCAACTGCCGACGACTTCAAGGGCTGCTGGTCTGCACCAGCTTTGGCTCGGACATGCGCGTGACGACACGATGTCCCGCATCGTCCGAGAGGGGATAGTCCTTGTACGCTGAGAACGCATAGTTCAGGAGGCTGCCTGCACCCGTTATACGGTCGTTAGCCGTTGGTGCGCCCAGGACGACAGCGAACACGCGACGCATCATCGGAGGGGAGATCTGCTTCCGTTTTGCAGTGGCGACAATGCAATATCCTGCCGCTCGCGTATGACCCGTCTTCATGCCGTCGACGGAAGGGTCCTTGCCGAGCAGCCAGTTCTTGTTCCGTTTTTCGAACTTCCCATAGGCGAAGTGCTGCTCTGATGAAAAGGTGTAGTACTCCGGGAAATCCTTGGTCAGGCGCATGGCCAGCGTGGAAAGGTCGCGGGCGGTCGAGTAGTTTCCCGGCGTTGTGATGCCTGAAGGCGTTGAAAAATGGGTGTGGGTCATCCCGAGCTTTCTGGCGGTGTCGTTCATCAACTGCTCGAATCCGGCAGGCGAGCCGCCAACGCGTTTGGCCAGCACCAGGGCGGCATCGTTTGCCGACGCGGCAATGAGACCCTGAACAAGGTCTCTGACAGGTACCTGCTGCCCCGGCACCAGATACATTCTTGCCTCGTCGCCGCCGACCTCACCAATGTCTGCCGCGTCAACAGGCACTTTCTCGTCCCAACGCACGGACCCGCGCTTCAGCGCATCGAGTGCGACATACGCTGTCACGAGTTTGGTGAGCGATGCAGGCTGCCGCTCAGCGTCCGCGTTGTGTTCGACCAGTATCTGGCCCGATTCGCCATCAACTAACATCCATGACACTGCCTGAATGTTAGACGGTGGCTGAGCGGCGGCACTTGCGCCTGGTGCGCTGAGGCACGATGCAATGCCTATCGCGGTAAGCGAGAGCAGAAAAAGAGAGGTTGATAGCCGTGACGTCAAGGTTTGAAGCGTTGTGAATAGGTTGTGGTAAGTCTGCACGCTGTGGACGCATCCTGTCGTGGGTGCCGCAGGGAATGCGAACAGCCTGTATAGACGGGTGGAAGGCGGGCATGATAAGCGGAAATGGCCCGCCGCATGATGCCGCTCTCGCATGGATCCATGTCGAACTAGCAAGATGCCAGCTACACAGACGAGATTTGCCGGTCTACGCGCCGCGCCACTCGGTCTGTTTCAAGATGCGGAGGCGCCGAACGTCTGAAGCATTCCGGGAGCAGCCATCAAAGCTGTTTCAGCTTGACCGGCCGCTGTGGGTCGACTTCTGCCCGACATAGGCCGATCGCCAATGGCTCCCATTGTCGGTTCGGAATCGGGCAGGGCCGGTAAGGAAGCGACGTTCGCCTGCGACTTAGCTCAGTCATCAGACGTCGGCTTCACCTGGTAATCGGCCGTTTGATTGACGAAGATGAACCTTCCTTCATCGGGCTTTGCTGATGCCCACCGTACGGCGATGCTACGGCCGCTAAGCGCTTGCGTATTCAACCGGTCATTCACCCTTTAGCACGTTGGTTGTCCCGGGACGGTCCCGCTCTGCGGCACCAGCCGCTTCGCACATCGCTCTTTCTGCAGCAGTTGCTCAAGCTGGCTCTTCTGCGCCCGATAGGTCCGGTCGTCAGCGAGATTGGCGAGTTCCATGGGGTCGTCGGTGACGTTGTACATCTCGTATTCGTCCGGGTGCGGCGTCGACTTGACCGTGACCGTGTAGGCGATCGGTTGCGGGCCCAAGTCGTCATCGCGATACGGAGGCGGGGCGGGGATCTGTCCCACCCGGCGAAGCACCACGTCGTCGACGTTCGGGTAGTTGGGATCGCGGCGATCGCCTGGGTAGCCAGGCGTGCTCCAGAACTGCGGATTGTCGAAGTAATGCGTGTACTTCCAGACCTTGCCATCCGAGAGGCGCGCGATCACCGTTTCCAGATGATTCGGCTGCACGACGGAGTTGTATCCGATTCCGGTCCAGTTGTCCTGGTTGAGCCCGCGGCTCGGATCGTCGTCAGTCATGAAATACAGCGGGTCATTGACGTTTTCCGGAGCAACCTCGCCCAGCACCAGCGGCGCAAGATTACGCCCTACTAACGGCTGCGCATCGGTGTGATCTTCGGAGAGTTTCTTGCGAATCGGCTCGGGGTCTATTCCCGCGAGTCCCAGCAGTGTCGGCAGCAGGTCCACGTGACTGGTCAACGAATCGACCGAACGTGGCTGCGGAAACAGCGTCTTGCTGTAGATGATCAGCGGGACGCGGATCGCTTCGTCGTAGGCGGTGTACCACTTCTGATGCATGTTGTCATGCGACCCGAGCAGGTCGCCATGGTCGGACGTGAAGAGGACAATGGTGTTGTCCGCAAACCGCGAACCGAGCAGCGCCTGGAAGACGGTCATCATCTGGTCGTCGACGTTCTTCTGCAACTGGTAGTAATAGCGGAAGTACTTCTCGAGCGTCGCCGTGTCCCCGAAGATAGGCTGCATCCACTTCCCGTAGCTTTCCTGATAGGACGCCTGCGCCGAGGGCTTGTTCGCCAGATTGTCGTTGCGCGTCTGCTTGAATTGCTCAGGGTCGAACAGCAATTCCGGCACGTAGGAGTGGACGGTGAAATCGAAATCCCCGGCCTGGCCGGTGTTTGCCCATAGCCCCCAGAGCGTGATGTCGTGCGGATTGACGAACGAAGACACGATGAACCACGGGCTGGTACTGCCGTCGTGGTCAAGTTTCCGGATCAGGTCTCTGGCCTGCTGCGCGAAACCGACGTCGCGCCCCTGCTGACCGCGTGGCACAGAGGAACCGCTATTGAGCGGCGATTTTCCATGTGGCTCGGGGCCGATCCAGCCGCTGAAACCAAAGCGATCGAGGCGCTCGGCGTTGCTGTAGAGCGCTTCTGCGTCGGCGTCGGGGGCGCCATTCTTCGAGTTGTAGCTCAAGAACTGGGCGTGGGTGCCCGGAATCAGCATGTCGGCGTCCGAGGCGTGCCACTTGCCGCGCCAGTACGTCTCGTAGCCTGCCGCGCGAAAGTAATCTCCGAGTGTCGGCACGCTGCCGGGGTCGAGCCAGAACACGTCCGGATCGAATGATTCCTTGGCCGCGCCGGTGGTCTGTGAGACGCCGTGCAGCGACGGATATTGTCCTGTGTAGATCGACGCGCGGCTGGGCGAGCACGCTACCGACGCCGCGTAATGCCGCTGAAAATCAACCCCGTTGCGGCGCAGCTGATTCTGCGTCTTGAGATAGGTGTGACGGAAAGCCTGGGTCTGTGGCGACTCGTAGACCGGCGGAAAGCGGTTCTCATCGCACATCAGGATCAGGAAGTTCGGTTGCTTGCCGCGAGCCTGGGCAGCGGACGCCGCTGCGGCAAGCGCGCCAGGAACAGCGCCTCCGGCGGCAAGTGCAAGCGCCTCTGCGCCCGCAGCGACGCTGTTGCGAAGGAAGCGGCGACGCGAAGCGTCGCTCACATTCTCGGACGCCGATGATTCTGATTCGCCGTTATCCTTCATAGCGCCTCCGCCCCCGCCTATAACGGATGGAATGCTCGGGATGTAATTAGAAAAAGCTTAGACCACCTGGCGGCTCACCTCCCGGTGATGTGTGGCCCAGCGCACATGTTTACCGCACCACGCAATCCACGTCAGTGCTCGCCGCGCTGGTACCCGTCGGCGGAGCATTCTTACTGATCGACAGCGGCATTGTTACCGGCACGCCCTCCGTTGGCGGAATCACCACCGGCGGAGTGTTCAGGTTGGCGACATAACCGAACTGGCCGGTCTGATAGATCTGCTGGCCGGCCGGATTGGTGAGCACTATAGCGCCCTGAGACACATCGACATACAGACCATTCTGGGGCATGTTCCCCCGTGGCGTCGGTACGCTGCCGCAATCGCTCTGGCAGAACACTGCGCCGAAGTTGGTGCCGCGTACACCGATGGCGCCTATCGGCGTCTCGAAGCTGACGGCATCATGGTTGCGCCGTCCGATCAGCCCGGTTGCCGAGCGCAGGCCGCCGTTGACCAACTGGATGGCGACACTGTCCTTCTCGGGGTGATCAACGTCGAATACGTAGCTTTTGACGATGACCTGCGAAGAAGGACGCAAGACCATCTCGCCGTTATCGACAAATTTCACGCGGGTGTACGTGTTTGCTTCGGTGACCAACGTGTCACCCTGCAATATGGATGAATTGATCGCCAGCACTGCAGTGCTGCCGTCGGCATGTTTCACCGTCAGCACGCCGGACAAATGCGTCACCGTCCCCGCAGTCTGCGCGTAGGCGATGCTGCCGCAGCCTGACATGGCTAGTAGACACAGCAACTGCCGTGCAAGCCGGAACATCGCACCGTCGCGCCAATGGTTTGTATTGATGAGTCGTTTCATTGTCGGGATATCAGCTGCAATACAGTTTGGTCGTGGTGGATTTGTTGCCGGTTTTCACCGTGCTCTGGCCGGAACTTGTCGTCGTGTCATCGCCGCCGAACGTGCCTGGCTCACCGCCCACCGTCGTGGACTCCGCGGGCGATGAACTGCTGGTGCTGGTTGACGAAGTGGAAAGCGTGACGGTCGAACTGACACCCGATGTCGACGTCACAGCCTGAACGACGGCATTCGATACGGGCGTTACCGCTTGCGTAACCACGGACGCCGCCGTTTGCGAAGAACCAGGGGGCGGGGGAGTCGTTGGGCTCGTCGGGGTGACAGGAGTCACCGAGGTCGTAGGCGGCGATGGGCTGGTCGGGGTAACCGGGGTCACGGAGGTCGTAGGGGGCGTTGGGTTCGTCGGGGTGACAGGTGTCACAGGCGTCACAACCGGCGGCGCCGTCGCCGCCACTGGCACGACTGTGCCGTGGGCGTCAGCAATGCTGACGCCAGCCGCATACGTCACGGCGCCATTTACCGCGGTGAATGTGGCCAACCCCGGCACAGAAGTCGCGACGTTCGCATTGACCGATATATTGTTGCCGGCGAACGAGTTGATGTTCCCCGCAGTGGACGCAAGCACGCCGTTGAGCGTGAGATTGTCAGTCGAAGCACCGGTGTTGGCGACCGACAGATCGATGCCGCCCGTCGCGTTGACACCGGCCGTGCCGACGATCATCGCGCCAGTGTTGCTTACGCTGACGTTGCCCCCTGCGTTATTGATGCGGTTGACACTCACTGTGCTAGCGTCGGAAGTGTTGAGATGATTGACGATCGCGATGTCGCCGGTCGTGGTATTGCTTGCGGAAATTCCCGCGATCTGATTGCCCGCAAGGGTCAGCGTCGTGCCATTGGCAGACGTTGTGCTCAACTGCTGCGTGACGTGCAGCGGCGAGAACTGCTGGGTTATCGCCCCGTTTGCCGCGGTCAGCGTCAGGTTGCGCGCGGTGATATCGCCTACCATCAGATCGCCGCTGCCTTGCGTCACGGACATGTCGCCGCTGGTCGAGATCGAGCCGCCGTTCTGCGAAAAGACGCCAGTGATATTGAGCTGGGAACCGCTACCGGTGCCGACGATGCTTCCGCCGTTGGTCAAGGACAGCGAAGCAAGACTGGCGACGCCCGTATAAGCCAGAACGCCGCCGCCGGCGGCGACGCTGCCACTGCCGTTAATGTTGGTCACATTGAGCGTGCCACCCGACATGTACAGATTGGAGCCCGTGTTGAACGTGATGCTGTTGACCGTATCGACACCGTCATAGTATCCATGCGCCATGCGTGCGCCCGCTGCCACGATGACGTTATCGATGGCAGTCGGGAAGTAACCGGTCGACCAGAAATAGGGGTTGCCCCACAGACTCTCGGCGGTGCCTGAATAGGTGATAGTCTCCGATCCCGCCATGGCAAGCGACAAGCCCGGCCCCGAGCTGTTGTAAACCGGTTTGATCATCTGCAGGGCGCCGCTGCTGTCGATCACGTTGCCGAGAACATGACGAAATACACCGGGCGGAGTACTACTGACGGGACCGGAAAGTGCAGCAAAGGTCGTTCCCATCACCGGGACATAGCCGCCCAGCAAATTTGTTTCCAGCGTTCCACACAGCGAGAGGGACGGCGCAGAGTAGCTCAGGGTGTCGTAGCTGCCGGCGCCGGCGATGTCGATCAGCAGCGTGCCGGTAGCACTCTGACTATAGCCGCCGTTGATCGACAGCGAACCTATCGCGCCGTCGCCGCCAGGGGCGATCGTGCCGTTGTTGAGCAGGACGCCGGTGCCCGACGCCACCGAAATCGTGCCGTTACCGGACAGATTTCCCCCGGTGTCGTTGGTGAACGTGCCGGACGTCAGCGTGGCGTTGTGCAGCGCGAGGCTACCGGTATTGAGGAGCGAGCCGGCGTTCAGGCTGGCATTGCTCAGTGACAACGTCCCGCCGTTGGTCAATGTCCCTCCGACGCTGAGGTTCGCGGAAGCATTGGCGTTCAGCGTTCCTCCGGCAAGGAGTGTCAGGTTGCCGGTGGACAGGGCACCACCGTGGCTGAGGTCGATTGAACCACCGCTCGCCAGCATCAGGTTGCCGTTGCCGGACGTGCCGAAGCCGTCGCTGACGGATAGTGTTCCACCGTTAGGGCCGAGGGTGGCGTCGCTGACAGTTACTGCGTGGCTGCCGCTTGCGATGCCACGGGCGTTGGTGTTGAGGGTCAGCGCGAGCGTGTTCGACGTGCTGGTGACATCGGCGTTGATGTTGATGTTGCCATCGGCGTTCAGGGTCAGGGATGCCGCCGCGCCGCTGGTCTTGTTGATGGCAGCGCTAACGGTGATGTCGCCGCCGGTGGCTCCGTCATCGGCGCCGGTGGCGAGGACGACATTGGAGCCGCTGTTTAGCATGCCCGACACCGTGCCGGCACTGATGGTGGAACCCGCGCCCGTAGAGGCGATCACGTTGCCGGAGTTGGTCGTGTTGCTGGAGCTGCCCGACACCACTTCGAGCGAGTAGGGATCGATGTACCACTTGCCGCCTGCGCCGACTGTCGGCAGCTTCACCACGTCCAGCGACTGTTTGCCCGATGTTTCGACATAGCCGCCCGATCCGGCACGGCCGGTTGCGGAAATATTGCCGTCGAGATAGGCAACCTTGTCCGAATACAGCGTGACGTCGCCGCCCTGGGTCGCACCATCGGCGGTCACACTTGAGCTCGCCGTCGTAGTCAGGTTTTGCGAAGCGCGCAGGAAGATCCGCCCGCCCTGATTCACCACGCTGGTTGCGTTGATGGCGCCACTGTTGTTGATCAGGCCCGCCGCAATGCCGATGTTGCCCGCTTCCGCTGCGATGTCACCGAGGTTGGTGACATTGCCGCCCGTGCCGGTCACATTGACCGTCACACCTGGCGTGCCGGTGTCGACGAGTTGCACGGACTGGCCTGCCGCCAGCAGCACCTCGCCGTTCGGGCTGGTGATCACGCCGCTGTTCTTCACGTCGGCGCCGATCAGGTAGACGCTGCCGCCGCCGGCCGTCTTGATGACACCTTGATTCTCGACATGGCCGGCAACGTCGGCGGTACTGAACGTCAGCCGTCCTGCCAGAAAGTCGCTGTCGCTGATGTTGAGTGCGCTGGCGATGAACCGCGACACGTCGACCACGCCGGACGGTCCGACCAGGATGCCGTTCTGATTGATCAGCGCGAAGGTGCCGTTGGACTTGAGCAGGCCGTAGATCTGCGAGGGATCCGAACCGGTCACTCTCGCGAGGAAAGACGATGCCGCCCCCGGCTGGTTGATGTTGACTACCGCGTTGGCGCCAATGCTGAACGTGCCGAAGCTCGCAATCGCGGAACCGCTGCTTTGGTTGATGTTGAGCGCATTGCCATTTTGCGTGATCGTGGCGGTCCCGTACGTAACGTTGCCGCCGGTCGGCAGTGTGTTGGGTGCGGGCGGTGCCGCCATGGACGGGATATTCCACGTCATGAGAATGGCCGCAACCGCCGTGGCCGACATGCGCAATGGCGAGACGGCTGCCGGCATTTTCAATTGATTTCGACTCGTCATATCAAAAGCCCAGGCTTGCGCTGACATCGGCGTGGAAGTCTCCGCGCTTCTCGGTGAGTGAATTGCCGGCCGCGTCGACTCGCGCGACGTCCAGCCTGATGCTGACGTTGCGGCCGAAGGCGTAACGTGCGCCGACACCCATGCTCGATACGTTCAGGTTCGCTGGAATGCCGCTGCTGCCGACATTGCTGTTGTGGCCATACCCGAAGTCGAAGAAAGCCAGCAGGCGCAAATTGCCCTTGCTGACGAGTTGAGGCGTATAAATCTCGGTATTGACGAACACGCCGCTATCGGCAACCACCGCGCGCTCCGTGAAACCGCGCACGGCGTACATGCCAACCAGGCCGAACTGTTCCGACGACACCAATGGGTTCCTCGTGACCTGCGCAGTGGTGGCGACACGCCATTGCCAGTCGTTGGCGAAGCTTTGGATGATTGAAGCGTCGCCGTGCAGGATCATGAAGCCGTCGACGGTATCGCGGCTGCCGGGCGTCAGGTACGAATACCGATCGGTGCGGCCGTCGGTGTTGGTGTATTCCGTGCCGGTCGCAATGTTGCGCGAGATGCCGATGTCGTAATCGATGCTTTGTCCGACGCCGAGCGTCTGGCTGCTATACGTCAGGCTGAGCGGCATCGTGGAGTAGGGCACGCAGGACGCGACCGGCGGCGTCGGTCCCGCGGTGCTGATTCCCACGCCGTTGACGTTGCAGGTCGAATCGATTTTCTTGTAGTCGAAGCCGAAGATCAGCTTGCTGGTGGTCTCGCCACGCCGGGCGAAGAAGTGGTTCCAACGGAAGCCGTAGATGTCGCCTTTGCCGGTCAAGCCCAGCAGGCCGCCGAGTGTCGGCGACGAGCTTGGCGTGTTGATATCGGACTTGCCGTAGAAAAAATCAAGGCTGTCGCCAAGGCTGTACAGCGGGATCCGATAGCCGACGGAGTAGACGTTGACCCTTACGCCGCTCGGGCTGTCGGGGGAGGTCGTGTACGCCAGCGTGCCCACCTGGTCGAGATTGAACAGGTTGGCGTCCTGAATGGCGACGCCGGTGCGCCAGCGGCCGGTGGAGGACGCGCCGGTGTTGTCGACCGTGGCGAAGATGTGCAGCGGATTGCTGTCCGCCACCTTGACTTCGGCGTCGACCGTGCCGGGTTCATTGCCGCTGCTCAGCGTCACGCTGACCTGCTTGGCGGGGTTGTCGTTGCTTAGTTGCACCGCCTCCGAGATTTTGCGCAGGTTCGGCGACTGGCCGCTCTGGAGTTGCGGCAGCCCGGCGAGGACATTCTTTTCGCTGAAGTGCTGGTTGCCGGTGACGGTGGTTTTGCCAATCCGGTTTTCGGTCACCTGGATTCTGACGATGCCGCTGGTCAACTCCTGCTCGGGCACATAGACCTGCACAGCGGTGTAGCCCGCTTTGCGATAGGCATTTTCCAGCGCTTCGAGCGCATGCTGAATGTCGCCGTAGACGCGGTGCGGTCCGCTCATCGGTTGCAACAGCCGTTGCACCTCGTCCGCCGGCAGCAGGCTGTTCCCCTCCACATCGAAGCGCGTGATAGCGAAGCCGTCGTCGGCAAATGTACTCGTGGCTGCAGCTAGCAATGCCATCCCCGACAGGCATTGCATCAGACGTCGCTTCATTATTCTTTATGTCCGTCTTTTCCCGGACGATTACCGGATGCCGTTCGTTTCATGGCAACCGTCGTCGCGAGCTGTTATAGGGTCTCCCTTGCCGGCGTGTTGTCTATGTGCCGACCATGCAGTGCGTTGCTACCGCACGCGCGTAACGCCCATTCACGTTTGTTATCGGCAATGTAAAGCGCAACTTGATAGTGACTGACCTAAAAAACTTGCGTCTGACGCAGAGGGGGTTCCTGCCCTACGTTATCGAAAGCCTGTTTCGCTCTGGCTGGAAGAACGTGCGCGCAAAAGTGGTGAATGTTGTTCCATGCGCTGGTCCGCTCGCGCCGCGCCTGAACGTGTCGCCGGACGTCGTCGAGAAGTACGGACCGCTTCATGATTCGGCCGGTTACGGTCCGGCAATGCCCCCTGGAATGTTAGGACGCACGCCGCGCATACGGTGCCAGTTGATAAATTGAAGTAATCTTGCACAAAGGCGCCCTAGGAATCCCCGATTTGCTGAGTTGCTGTTTCGTATAAGCCAAGAACAAGGACGAATGATGCTCAAGTTCCTCAAGCGATTGTTCAGGACGAACAAGCGGAATCGACCGGGACCATCGGAGACTCCCTACTTGCCGATGGTGGATATTTCGACACCCCGCGACGCGCGCGCGTCCGATGTTTGCCACACGGACTCGTCGGCCCATGGTGACCACCACACCTCATCACATTCGTTCGACTGCTCGTCCGATGGAGGAGGGCACAGCGGGTAAGCCGGCGTCAAAATATAACAATGCCGATACCACAACCTCTCCGTGATGCATCTCTCGGGCGAAGCGTCGCCCACACCGCGTGTGTTACGAAGGGAAGCGACTCCAGCGTCCACCCGCATTCCCCAGCATAAATGGCGATAGCCCCGCTTCTGGCATTTGCTTCTCGTTGATCGATTCTATTGGCCGCCATACGCTCCGACGCACACGCGTCGGAGCGCTTGGCGCCTTATGTGCGCAAGGACCTTAACCCCGTGCGCACTTCGTTCGCGAAGATCAGCGGTTCTTCCCATGCCGCGAAGTGTCCGCCCGTTTCAGGCTTATTGAAGTAAATGAGGTTGTGATAGGCCTTTTCGGTCCAGCTTCTCGGCGCCTGGTAATTTTCGCCTGGGAACGCGCTGATGGCGGCCGGCACGGTGACGTCGGCCGCGAGGAAGAAGTTCGCGTGCGACTCCCAGTAGAACCGTGCCGCCGAAACCCCCGTATTGGTCAGCCAATACAGCGTGACGTCGTCGAGCACATCGTCTCGTGTCAGCGCGCCGGAGGAATGACCGTTGACCGGGTGGCCGAGGACCGCCGCGCTCAACGCAGCGGCGGGCTGGCCGTATCCGTCGCCATGGTCGAGAAGCCAGGAGGCGAGCGCGACAGGCGAATCGGCGAGACCGTACAGCGTCTGCGGGCGCGTGCCCATTTCGAAGGCGTAGCCGCGCTTCTTTTTGAAGTTGGCGCTCAATTGCTCATACGCGTGCTTCTCCTCGTCCGACAAGCCGGCAGGCATCGGGTCGCCCGCCGCCAGCGATTTCAGAATCTCCGCCGGAACGGACGCGGGGAAATTGACATGAATGCCGATCAGCTCGGGCGGCGCCTGTTTCGCCATGATGTTCGTGACAATGCCACCGAGATCGCCGCCCTGCGAAGCAAAACGCTCATAGCCAAGGCGCTTCATCAACGTGACCCACGCTCGCGCGGTGCGCTCCGGTCCCCAGCCCGTTGTGGTCGGCCGCGCCGAAAAGCCATAGCCCGGCAAGGACGGAATCACGAGATGGAACGCATCCGAAGCCGGTGCGCCGTACGCAGTTGGATTGACGAGCGGGTCGATGATCTTGAACTGTTCGATGATCGAGCCGGGCCAGCCGTGGGTCACGATCAGCGGCATCGCGTTTTCGTGCTTCGACCGGACATGGATGAAATGGATATCGAGCCCGTCGACCTCGGTGATGAACTGCGGATATGAATTTAGCCGTGCTTCGCATTTGCGCCAGTCGTAGCCGCTCGCCCAATATTGAGCGAGCCCCTGAATGGTGGCGAGCTGGATGCCCTGCGATTCGTCGGGCACGGTTTCACGGTCGGGCCAACGCGTGGCCTTGATGCGCCGCCGCATATCGGTGAGCTGTGTTTCGGGGGCGTGAACGCGGAACGGCCGAATCGCGGTCTTGTCGCCGTTGGCGGGTTCCGTAATCTTGCCGACGGCCGGGGTCGTGTCCGCGAGGGCAAGCCGGCTCAACGAGCCGGCGGCGAGCGTCGCGGCGGCCACACCGACAAAGTGCCGGCGCGATGAGGATTGGGGAGCGTCGTTTGACATGGAATCAGTCTCCAATAGTGATCAGTGTGTTGCCGTTAGCTCGAACAGGTCGTTCGTCATGCACCGTTTAAACAGAGTTTGAGTTATGCATGCATATACACAGAGAATGGCGAAAGTGATCGCATGCATGCGCCGATCAATCGTGCGTGGCTTGTAGGAAGTCAAGCATCGTCTTCGCGACGAGCTCGGGTTGCTCTTCCTGGACAAAATGGCCGCTGTCCTGCACTTCGACTGCGTTCAGATTCGTTGCTTTCTGGCTGATGACTTTCTTCATCCACCCGTAGGCAGGGCCGCCCATCGCGAGAACGGGCATATCGAGCTTGCCGTAGTTCCTGTAATCGACGACGTCTTGCGGCAGTGCCTGATACCAGCCGTCGCTTGCGCGAATGGCCTCGATGCTGTTGTACGCGTGCTCATAGACCGCGCGATCGCGTGCGTCGATTGCACTCTCGTTCTTCAGAAAATAGGTGAAGATCCAGTCCTGCTCAAGGCCAACCCGGCCGGCGAGCAGCTTTTCGGGTAGACCATGAATCTGGTTAAAGGCGAACCACCACAGGTACGGACGCGCGCTGCCGAGCTTGTCGCCGACGTTGCCTTGTGGCGGCAGCAGGGGAAACGACAGCAAGCTGTCATCGGGATGCGGCAGTTCGAGCATCACGAGCCGGTCGGTGGCCTGCGGATAGTTCGCCGCATAGGCGAACGCAACGGCCGAACCGATGTCGTGGCCGGCAACGCTGGCCTTCTCGTAACCGAGTGACTTCACGAGTTCGTGAATATCTGCAGCCATGGTCTTCTTGTCATAGCCGTTGTCGGGCTTCGACGAAGCACCCATGCCGCGCAGATCGACCGCAATCACCGTGTAGTGTTCAGCAAGCGCCGGCATGATCTTGTGGAACGTCCACCAGGTTTCAGGCCAGCCGGGCAGCAACACCAAAGGCTCACCCTTGCCGCCGACAACGTAGTGCAGCCGCACACCGTTAACCTCGGCGTACCCATTGCTGAAGCCGGGAAGCGACTTCACCAGCGCTGCGTCCGATACGCCCGCGGCCCGCGCCGTCACGTGCTGATGCACCGGTGCTGGGCGCTGCGCGGCCGTTGCTGGCAACTGCGCGTAGCCAGGGAAAGCGGCCGCCATCAGCGCAGCACAGATGGCACTCGCGGTGGCAATCCTGATCAATGATTTCATAGCATGTCCTGAGTCAATATCGAAGTTCAATGGAAGGCGTGCCGAATCTCGAGGCCGGGCTGCGCGAAGTCTGCCGCGTGCGTGTGAGAAGGCAGGTGCGCGCGATCTCGCCCCTTGTTTCACTGCCTGCATTGCGTTGAGTGTTCAGATCAATGTCCGCTCTCATGTTGCATATGCAATAGTCGCCGTTGAACGTATTAGATATTGCGGACGTATCTGGGATGTGTCGTGAAGCACGCCGTGTGTATGTCCATGTATCTGGACACGCTACGGATACATGGCTGTACATGGAAAGAGGGTGATGTAAAGAATCTCAACGCCGTCTTTCGATCTGATAGTGTTCATGTGCTATCCAGCGCTCGCGGCCGACTTCGGGCTAACCATATTGCGGCATAGCGCCCCCGCTGTGCCGCGGTCTCATCCTCAGGCGCCTGGGCTCCTTTCATGCACGCCGTGCCGATCCCCATGGCTAAAAATAAGCCGGGGAGACCGAAAATGTCCACATTCATTTCCGGGCGGACATCCTGTGCGCCGATATTTCCGGCGAGTTGAGCGTCGCCTGTCGCCGGTGATCATCTGGGAGGGATCCTTGCGCTGTTGGTCGGCACGGAACTGGGTGCTGTGCCGTTCGAATTTCCCTTTGTCTCCATCAGCAAGGGCAGTGAACCCTGCGGCGTCAGGGCTCTGCTGGATCTGTGCTGGGCTTTCATTTTCTTCGTCATACGGCTTATGTGGCTGCCAAATGTAGCTCTCGCCGTGCGGCCCTGTCGCGACACCCATTTTCAAAGGGTAAACGATAATTTTGTGCGTATTGACTCAAAGTGAATTACTGGTACCATGAATTCATCAGCATACTGATCAATTTCCAAGGCAAAGCGATGACACTCAAATTCGCAGCAAATCTTGACGATCTGAACCCGGACGAGCCTTATGCGGCAATGGGCGACAAGGAGCAGATCGCCCTGTATCTCGTAGATGGAGAGGTCTATGCGACGCACAACGTGTGCACGCATCAATTTGCGCTGCTCAGCGATGGTTTTCTGGAAGACGGATGCATTGAGTGCCCGCTTCATCAGGGGAAATTCGATGTGAAGACTGGCGCCGCGCTTTGTGCGCCTGTGACCGCGCCGATCAAGACTTACAGGGTCCACGTCGAAGGCGGCGCAGTGATGGTTGAGCTCTGAGCGCCGAATCTTTTTGACTACGCCAGGAATCTGAAAGTGGAAACGATTTTGATTGTCGGTGCCGGACAAGCCGGCGGCTGCGCAGCCGAGACGCTTAGGGCGCAGGGCTTCGAGGGCTCGATCCTGCTCGTCGGTGATGAACAGCACAGGCCGTACGAGCGTCCTGCACTGTCGAAGACGGTGCTGACGGCAGCGGACGATAACGAATGCTTCGACGCGTGGTTACATTCGAGCGACTTCTACGCGACCAGAAAGATCGACTGGATAGCAGACGGTGTCGAAAAACTGGACGTGACGCACCGCACTGCGATGCTCAAGAGTGGGCGAAGCATCAGCTTCGACAAATGCCTGCTGACAACGGGCGGTCGCGCGCGCCACCTGCCGGGCACGCCTGTCAGTCACCATCTATTTACGCTGCGTACTCTGGCGGACGCGATGCGGGTAAGGCAGCGCATGGTCGGCGCGAGTTCGGTGGTCGTCATCGGCGGCGGCTTTCTTGGGCTTGAGTTTGCAGCCAGCGCAAGGGTGCGCGGAATCGACGTCACCGTGGTTGAAGCGGGTGAGCAATTACTGGGGCGCGCGCTGCCGCGCGAATTCTCGGACCGCTTGCGCAACAAGCACGAACAGAACGGGGTGAAGTTCATGCTGGGTGCCAAGCTGATTGCCTCAGTTGAGCATGCGCCTGGGGTAACGCTGACCTTTGCTGACCATGCATCACAGCGCTGCGATTTCGTCGTGGTTGCCATTGGGCAGGAGCCGAACGAAGAGCTCGCCAAGGCGTCCGGCCTCGAGACAGGTAACGGCATACATGTTGACGCACACTGCGAAAGCACGGTCGCCGGCATTTATGCAGCAGGCGATTGCGCAAATTTCCCCTTTGGCTCAGCTGGGCGGCGTCTGCGTCTCGAGTCATGGCAGAACGCACAGGACCAGGCGATCGTTGCCGCACGCAACATGCTGGGCGAGACGGTCGAATACCGGCCAAGCCCCTGGTTCTGGACGGACCAGTACGACTGGAACGTGCAGATGCTCGGAATGCTCGACGGCCCGGTGGATCAATGGATCGAGCGGCAGACATCGAACGACAGGACCTTACTCATGGGCTTGCGCGACAACGTCATTGTGTATGCACTCGCAGTCAATAACGGCGGCGAACTGCGTGCGATTCGCGGTCTCGTTGAGGAGGCGATTCAGGTCGACCCCGAGGCCCTCGCGGACCTGAACGTCAAGTTGCGACAACTTGAACGTAAAGCTCACTCATAACGCATTCAGGAGAGTACTTTGTATTCGTCAGAGACGGTAATCGGGCTCGGTGCGCCGAGCGTCAAAAATAAGCCCATCGAGCAATTGGTCTGGCCGGAAGAAGGCCTCCACGCTATTCCAGACTGGGTTTACACGAGTGACGATGTGTACGCTCGCGAGGTTGAGCGGATTTTTCAGGGCCGTACCTGGAACTTCGTTGCGCTGGAGGCTGAAGTGCCCAACAGCGGGGACTACAAGCGCTCGTATGTCGGTCCGACGCCGGTGGTAGTCTCGCGCGCAGAAGATGGTTCCATCCACGTGTTCGAAAACCGCTGCGCCCATCGCGGCGCTGAATTTTGTCGCCATACGCGCGGCAACAATACTGAATTCGTGTGCCCGTATCACCAGTGGTCCTATGACCTGAAAGGGAACCTGCAAGGTATTCCGTTCAAACGGGGTGTGAACAAACTCGGCGGGATGCCACGCGACTTCCGCAATGAGGACCACGGTCTCAAGAAGCTCGCTGTCACGACGCGCAATGGGGTGGTCTTCGCCTCATTCACGCACGACATGGAGCCGATTGAAGATTACCTCACGCCCGAAATCCTGAAGGATTTCGACACCGTCTTCAACGGCAAGAAGTTGCGCATCCTCGGGTTTTACAAGAACGAGTTGCCATGCAACTGGAAGATGTACCACGAGAATCTGAAGGACCCGTACCACGCAACGCTGCTGCACTCGTTCCTGGTGGTGTTCGGCTTGCTGGTTGCAGGAAACCGCTCGGCGATGGTGGCCGACAGTAAATACGGCATACACGGCACGATGGCGTCGGCGAAAAGCGATTCACTCTATGCAACGGTGGATGCCGACAAGAAAAAGGAAATGCGCTCGTTCCACGAGGGTATGGTCCTCAAGGACGAGCGGTTCCTTGAGTACGTCAAGGAGTTTGATTCAGAATGGTCGGTGACGATGCAGACAATCTGGCCGAATCTGATTGTCCAGCGTGAAATGAATACCTTGGGGGTCCGGCATATTGTTCCGAATGGTCCGAACAGCATGATCATGCTGTGGACGATGTTCGGATACGAAGACGACTCTGACGAGACCACGCGTCACCGGCTGCGCCAGGGCAACCTGATGGGGCCGGCGGGGTTCCTCGGTCTTGAGGATAACGAAGCCATGAAGTTTGTGCAGGAAGGCGTGCGTCGCTCGGTGACCGATCGAAGTGTTCTCAAACTCGACAGCGAGAAAATTGGCACGGCGGACAATCTGATTTCGGAAGCTGCAATTCGTGCGATGTACAAACACTACCGTGAAGTGATGGGGTTCTAGATGCTGCCAGGATTCGAGAAGAAGCCAATTGCACACGACAAGGCACTCGCCGCGCGCGCAGCCGTGGAAGATTTCCATGCCGAATATTGTGCGGTGCTCGACGGGGGCGACATCGAACGGTGGCCAGACTTTTTTACGGAAAACTGTCTTTATCGGGTGACCGAGTACGAAAATGCCGCCCACGGGTTTCCGGTCGGACTGGTCTACGCGGAAGGCCGGGACATGCTGCGCGACCGCGCAGTTGCTATCTCCAGGACGCAGATGTTTGCTCCGCGGCAGATGCTGCATTTCGTCACTAACGTTCGTATCCTTGACGTTACAGACGAAGAAATCATTGCTCAGAGCAATTACATGTTGATGCAGACCCTGGTTGAAGGCGCGACTTCCCTGCATCAGGCGGGTCGGCTTTTTGACCGCTTTGCTCGAAATGGCAATGAACTGCTCCTGAAGGAACGCCAGGCAATTTACGACACGGCGATGATTGCGAACGATCTGGCTTATCCCGTTTGAAGGGGGTGATCAGAGAATGTTAACAGCGGGCTACAAACCAGGGGGATGCTTATGAGCCACACTGACCCGACGGAAGCGCCCATCGAAAGTGGCGGCGTCGGCGCCCGCGTGAGGCGTCGCGAGGATGAGCGACATTTGCATGGCAAGGGCAAATTCGTCGCCGACTATACGTTTCCTGATTTGCAGGAAGTCGCGTTCCTGCGCAGCCCGCTTGCGCATGCGCGCATCGAGCGCATCGGTAAGCCCGAACGCTTCGCCGACCGGGTCATTGTGCGCGAAGACATGCGGACGGCGACAGACATTGTGGCCGATTCCAGCTTGCCGACTTACAAGCCCTCGTCGCACCCACCGCTCGCATCTGGGAAGGTGCGCTTTGTCGGCGAGCCTGTGGCGATGTGTTTCGCGAGTTCCCGCGCGGAGGCAGAGGACATCGCGGAGGAAGTCGAGTTGGATCTGGACGAACTGCCGGCGCTGGCGAGTGCATTCGCGGCACGTGACCGTACGGACGTGCGGGTGCATGACCACTGGACAGACAATCTCTTCCTCGATCTGAAGGCTGACGTCAATTTCGACGAGCGCTCCAGGGATGCACCGATCGTCATCAAGCAAAAGGTCGACCTGGCTCGCCAGTGCATGGTCCCAATGGAAGGCAAAGCGGTACTGGCGTACTGGGATCACACGCAGGCGCAACTGGTCGTTATTACGTCGACCCAGGTCCCGCACATGATCCGTACGGTGCTTTCGCAATGCCTCGGTATTGATCACGCGCAGGTGCGAGTCATTTCGCCGGACGTGGGCGGTGCGTTTGGCTACAAATGCGTGCTTCAGCAGGAAGAGCTTTGTGTCGCGTGGCTTGCCCTCACCTACAAACGTCCGTTTCGCTTTATCGAAGACCGTCGCGAGCATTTGATCGCGGGGGCGAATACGCGTCAGCACCACTACGAACTTACCGCGTATGCGGACAACAACGGGCGACTCCTCGCGCTGGACTGCAATCTGTTGATTGACGGAGGCGCGTATTCCGCGTGGCCTTTTACGATTGGGCTCGAAACAGGGCAGGCGTTGGGCAATCTGCCTGGCCCCTATGATTTCAGGGGATATCGTTGTCGTACCCAGTGCGCGGCAACCAACAAGCCCGGGTTCCTTCCGTATCGCGGCGTGGCACGCACCGGTGTCTGTTTCGCTATCGAGCTGACCATGGACGCCATCGCGCGGGCTGTCGGCCGTGAGGCGTGGGAGGTTCGCTATGACAACCTGATTCGCGGGGCCGAAATGCCCTATACGAACGTTGTCAAGAAGCACTACGACAGCGGCGATTTCCAGGAGAGTCTGAAGCGGGCCGCGGAACAGCTTGATGTCGCCAAGTGGCGCCGCCGCCAGAAACAGGGCGAGCCGGACGGCAGGCTGATCGGCATTGGGTTCGCGACATTCACCGAGCAATCGGCGCACGGCACAGCGGTATTCGCGTCGTGGGGTTTGCCTGTCGTTCCAGGCTACGACCTGGCAACTGTCCGGATTACAGCGGATGGTGGTCTGGAGGTTCGTGCGGGCATCCATTCCCATGGGCAAGGGATGGAAACGACATTGGCGCAGATCGCCAATGAAGTGCTGGGCATTCCCATTCAGAAGATCAAGGTCGTGCACGGCGACACGGCCCTCACGCCGTACTCGACAGGCACCTACGCTTCTCGCAGCATCGTCATGGCTGGTGGTGCGGTTGCTGCAACGTGCCGTGAACTGGTGCCGCGACTGATCAAAATTGGCGCGCACATCCTGGACGAAGCGGAGGACGCGGTCCGATTCGAGGCCGGCGAGGTGGTGGGCGCAACGGGGCGGGTTTCCCTCGCGGAGATCGGCCACGCGTGGTATTTACGGCCCGAACGGCTACCTCCTGGCGTCGATCTGACCGGGCTTGAGGCCACCCAAGGTTTCAAGCCAAAGGTCGATACCGGTGCGTTCAGCTACGCGACGCATGCGGCTGCCGTGGCGGTTGACACAAAGACGGGCCACGTTGATATCCTGGACTACGTCATTGTCGAAGACTGTGGGCGAATGATTAACCCGATGGTTGTCGAAGGCCAGACGATCGGCGGCACGGCACAGGGCATTGGCACCGCGTTCTATGAAGAAACGCTATACGACGATAACGCCCAGCCACTGACGTCCACGCTCGCAGACTACATGTTGCCCGGGCCTACGGAGTTGCCGCCGTTGACCATCATTCATATGGAAACGCCGTCGCCCTATACGGAATTCGGCGCGAAGGGGGTGGGCGAAGGCGGCGCAATTGCACCCCCTGCCACACTTTTCAATGCGGTGAACGATGCGCTTAGCCCGATTGGAGCGCTTGTCAGCGAGACACCCCTCACGCCACGACGGCTGCTTACTGCGATTGAGGCGGCCAAAGCGGCCACGCATAGCAAGGCAGAAGCCGAACATGCTCACGAGGTGATTTGATGAAGGCCGCTGCCTTTGAATACGTACGCGCCGCCACGTTGGCCGATGCGTTACGTGAGTTTGGCGAATCGGCGACGGGCGTGAAGCCGATCGCCGGTAGCCAGTCGATGGGGCCGATGCTGAATCTCCGTCTGGCGAGGCCATCGCGCGTGGTCGACGTGTCACATGTCGACGAACTACGCAGTGTCACTGTCGTAGGGGATGGGGTTCGTGTGGGCGCAGCCATCACTCACGCGGAAATCGAGGACGGGAAGTACGAGCCTTTGCGTAACGGATTTATGCAGTATGTCGCTTCGGGTATTGCATATCGCGCGATTCGTAACAGAGGAACCATCGGCGGCAGTCTGGCTCATGCCGATCCCGCAGCGGACTGGCCGCTGGCGCTTTCGACCCTTGATGCCCGGCTTGAGCTCGCGAAGGCGGGCGGTACGCGTCAGGTGCGCGCCAGCGAGTTCATGCTGGGCGCCTTTACAACGCTGCTTGAGGACGGCGAGATTATCTCAGCGGTTCTGTTGCCGAAAATCGGCGTCACCCTGCGGTGGGGCTATTACAAGCTTTGCCGTAAGACCGGCGAGTTCCCCCACGCGAGCGCAGCTGCCGCGTTCGACGCGCAAACTGGCTTGGCCCGCGTAGTCCTTGGCGCGCTTGACGGTCCGCCGACCGCGTTGGACGCGCTCGCGCAGTCAGTCGCGCAACAGGGCCCCAGTGCCGCCACGCCGGAAGCGATTGCGGCAAGTGTAGCGAACGCGATGCCGAACGCAGACGCCATCGACCGCTCGATGCACGCGGCCACGGTTGAGCGCTGTCTTGCACAAGTCTTCGGTTCATCTGCGCGTTAACAGGAATTTCCATGTCTGTCATTGAACTCACTATCAACGACCGGGCGATACGCGGCGAGGTCGCGCCACGCACGCATCTGGGCGATTTCCTTCGCGACAACCAGAATCTGACCGGTACCCACCTGGGTTGCGAGCACGGAGTGTGCGGCGCGTGCACGGTCCTGATCGACGGCGAACCGGTGCGCGCCTGCATTACTTTCGCGGTTGCGTGCGACCATCAGAAGGTTCGTACCATCGAAGGGTTCGACGACGATGAACTGATGAAGCGCATCCGTCAGTCCTTCTCGGTGCATCACGGCCTGCAGTGCGGCTACTGCACGCCAGGCATGCTCATTACGGCGCGCGATATTGTGCGTCGCTTTCCTGACGCTGATGAGGCGCGAATTCGTCTCGAGCTGTCTGGAAATCTGTGCCGTTGTACCGGCTACATGGGCATCGTCAACGCCATCAAAGCCGTACTGGGCGACCTCAAAGACAATCCGATCGCTGACGCTCCCACCGCGCCAGTTCGACAAGCGGCGCAGGACACGGGTGCGTTTCAGACCTTTGCCGCAGTGGCAGTCGCCCCGTCGGCTGCACTGGAGCGCGCGTCGCAAGAGGCTGGCACGGCATCATCGGCGTCTACCGCTCAGCCGACGGGTGAGCGCAAAGGCTGGACGGCGATTGATGACAGTTTCGTTTTGCCATTTCCGCTTGAACGGGTCTGGGGCTTTATGGGAGACCTTCCTTCAGTCACGGCCTGCCTGCCAGGGGCGGAACTGATCGAGCACGATGCCGAAAAAGTAAAAGGCAAGATCGCCATCAAATTTGGGCCGATGTCGGCGAATTTTGCCGGCGCTGCACGCCTTGAGCGTGATGATGCAGCGTATCGAGCCGTGATGCGAGGCGCCGGCCAGGACAACATCAGCCGCTCGAAAGCGAACGGTGACGTGACCTACGCGTTAAGTGATGAAGCCAACGGGACGCAGACGCGCGTGGTAGTCACGCTCGAATACATGTTGCAAGGACCGCTCGCGCAGTTTTCACGGTCCGGGCTTGTTAAAGACTTTGTTCGACGGATGATTGCTGACTTTGGCATGCGAATTACCGCACAGTTGGGCGGCGCGGATGTGCCGGACTCAGCGGCGCTGCAAACCCGATTCAACGTCGGTAGTCTGGTGTGGAGTGTCCTGTGGGGTCGTATAAAACGGATCTTTGGCCGCAGCGAATAAATACTGTTGCAACGATAGCGGAAGACGGGGGCATAGCGTGTCAAGCACGCCGTCTCGTGTCCTTATTATCAGTATGCTGATGAAAAATTGGAGTTTGTCGTGAGTAAAAGAATTCGGAAGATTGCTTTGGAAGAGCACTTTTCAACGCCTGGCTTTCAGGGCTACTCAAAAAGCTTCACGCAGCACATCGCGCCGGACGTGCTCGCTGATCTTGCGGCCCGGCTTGCGGATTTCGACGAGCAACGGATCGTCGAGATGGACCGCGCCGGGATCGATTACACCATCCTGTCCCAGACGGGGCCGAGCGTGCAGGGTGAGACCGATCCGGCCGTGGCACTCGCTCGCGCCAGAGAGAGCAACGACTTTCTGGCACAACAGATTGCGCGGCACCCGACGCGGTTTGGTGGGTTTGCCACGTTGCCGATGCACACGCCTCAGGGCGCCCTTGACGAATTGACCCGCACCGTCCGTGAGTTCGGTTTTAAGGGCGCGCTGGTGAATGGGCACACGCTGGGAACGTACTACGACGACCGCGCTTACGACCCTTTCTGGGAACGGATGCAGGAACTCGATGTGCCGCTGTATCTGCATCCTACCGATGCCTATGTGATGCCGAAAGTCTTCGATGGCCATCCAGAATTGACGGGTGCTGCGTGGGGGTGGGGTGTTGAAACCGGCAGCCATGCATTACGCCTTCTCTTCGGCGGTGTCTTCGACCGATTCCCCAGGCTGAAAATCATTCTGGGCCACATGGGTGAGGGCTTGCCCTACCTGCGCTGGCGGTTTGATAGCCGTTTCGCTGTTTACTCGCACGGTATTCGTCTCGAACGCGCGCCTTCCGAGTACATCGGAACAAACATCCTGATTACCACTTCAGGTGTGTGCTCGGCGCCATCTTTGCTTGGCGCAATCGGGGAAATGGGCCCGGAGGCCGTGATGTTTTCGGTGGACTATCCATACGAATCCACGGCGATTGCCGCCGATTTCATTGAGCAGGCGCCGCTCGACGAGCATGTCAGAAATCTCGTCTGCCACGACAACGCGGAACGTATCTTCAAGCTGTGACGCTGGTTTTCTAACCGCGAGCGGCGAAAACGCCACGTTAAATCTATCTAGAGGTAACCATGACGAAGCAATACAGAATTGGTCAGATTGTGCCGAGTTCGAATACGACGATGGAGACGGAGATTCCGGCGATGTTGCTCGCGCGCCAGACGATCCGTGCCGAGCGTTTCACGTTCCACTCCAGCCGCATGCGCATGAAGAAGGTGGTGAAGGAAGAACTGGCCGCCATGGATGCGGAGTCGGACCGCTGCGCGCTCGAACTCAGCGATGCGCGCGTGGATGTGCTCGGCTATGCGTGTTTGGTCGCGATCATGGCGATGGGGCACGGTTACCACCGCGTGTCGCAGAAGCGTCTGCATGAGTGCACGGTCGAGAATGGTGGAGCGGCGCCGGTCATCACCAGTGCTGGTGCACTCGTCGATGCGCTAAAGGTGATCGGCGCAAAGCGTATCGTGGCGGTCGCCCCGTACATGAAGCCGCTCACCGAACTGGTGGTCGACTACATCCGTAACGAAGGTTACGAGGTGCTCGATTACCGTGCCCTCGAGATTCCCGACAACCTCGACGTGGGCCGTCACGACCCGAGCCTGCTGCCGGGCATCGTTGCCCAGATGGACACGACGCATGCCGACGCGATCGTGCTCTCGGCGTGCGTGCAGATGCCTTCGCTGCCGGCCGTAGCCAAGGTGGAAGCGATGACGGGCAAGCCCGTCATCACCGCCTCGATTGCGACGACCTACGCCATGCTGAAAAAGCTCGGTCTTGAAGCGGTGGTGCCGGGTGCCGGCGCATTGCTCTCGGGTGCGTATTAACGTGCTGACGCTTAACGACTCCGATATCGACGCCGAGACCCGCATGAGCCACGCATCCACATTCCTCTACGGCGGCAACGTTCACGCGAACGGAATCCGCCAGCACTACCTGCGCTACGGCGGTGCGACCGGCGCGCGCGCCGGTCGCGACCCCGTCATCATCGTACCGGGCATCACCAGCCCGGCTGTGACGTGGGGTTTCGTCGGTGAGCACTTCGGCACGACGTTCGACACCTATGTGCTCGATGTTCGTGGCCGGGGTTTGTCTTCGGCATCGGACTCACTGGACTACAGCCTGGATGCGCAGGCTGCGGACCTGGTCGCGTTCGCCCAGGCGCTGGGGCTGACGCGCTACAGCGTGGTGGGCCACTCGATGGGCGGCCGCATTGGCGTACGCGCTGCGCGCACGCAGCCGCACGGTCTTGCGCGGCTGGTCATGCTCGACCCGCCCGTGTCCGGTCCGGGCCGTCGTCCGTATCCGTCGCAACTGCCTTGGTACGTCGATTCGATGCGCCTCGCGCGCGAAGGCACGGACGCCGGCGGGATGCGCGCGTTCTGTCCCACCTGGACCGATGAGCAGCGCCAACTGCGCGCCGAGTGGCTGCACACGTGTGACGAACGCGCCGTGATCGCGAGCTTTGAGGGCTTCCATACCGATGACGTGCATGGGGACCTGCCGCACGTCGGCGTGCCCGTCCTGCTGATGACGGCCGGACGCGGCGACGTGGTCCGCCCCGAAGACATCGAGGAGATCCGCACCCTGGTGCCGCATCTCGCGCACTCGCACGTGTCCGACGCCGGCCACATGATTCCGTGGGACGACGAACTCGGTTTCTATCGCGCGTTCGATGACTTCCTCGGAGCGCCGCTGCCGGTTCTGCCCGCCGACCGGGCCTGACACCCTCTTTTAAGGAGAACACGATGCCAGTCAGCGATTACCAGATGGTTGACGCGTGGAAGCAGGTGTTGACACTCTCGCGTCTTGAAGCGGGTCAGACTGTCACGATTCTGACGAGTGCGTCCACGCATCCGCAAACACTCTCGACCGCGTTGATCGCGACGCAGTCAATGGGCGCGATCGTCAACCGGCTGGACCTGCCGCCGGTGAATGGCGAGAAGGCGCTCAGCCGCGACTCGCTCGCCTACCTTGGCACGACACCGCTCACGGGTAACCCCGCAGCGATTGCTGCGCTCAAGGCGAGCGACCTGGTCCTGGACCTGATGACGTTGCTGTTCTCGCCGGAGCAGCTCGACATTCTGAAGACCGGCACCAAGATCCTGCTCGCGGTCGAGCCGCCTGAAGTGCTTACTCGGCTCGTACCAAGTCTGGCCGACCGCGAGCGGGTGCTGGCCGCTCATGCCCACATCAACCGGTCCAAAGAGATGCACATTGTTTCGGCCGCCGGGACGGACTTCCACTGTCCGATCGGCGAATTCGAGGCGATTGCGGAATACGGTTTCGTCGACACGCCAGGCCGGTGGGATCACTGGCCCAGCGGCTTTGCGCTGACGTTCCCGGACGAAGGCCGCGCCCACGGACGTATCGTAATCGACCGGGGCGACATCCTGCTGCCGCAAAAGTGCTATGTGCAGGACCGGATCGAGCTCACCGTCGAGAACGGCTTTGCCACCCGCATTGAGGGCGGCATGGACGCGGACCTGCTCAAGGAGTACATGGGCACCTTCAGGGACCACGAGGCGTACGCCATCTCGCATATTGGTTGGGGACTTCAGCCGCGCGCGCACTGGTCAACGCTGGGGCTGTATGACCGCGAGGCGACCATCGGTATGGACGCGCGTGCTTTCGAGGGCAACTTCCTGTTCTCGCTCGGACCGAACAACGAAGCAGGTGGCAAGCGCACGACCACCTGCCATATCGACATTCCGCTGCGCCACTGCGACGTGTTCCTCGATGGTAATGCCGTGGTGCGCAACGGCCAGGTGCTGGATAAGTGAGGAATCGGCATGTCCAATGAACTTGATACCTACCAGCGCCAGAGCTTTGGCTCGACGCTCGAACCGAAGGCGCCGGTGGGTCTGCTTATCGTCGACTTTGTCAATGGCTTTGCCGACCCCGAGGTGTTTGGCGGGGGCAACATCGCACCGGCCATCGAGCGCACCGTTCTTCTGCTGGCCCATGCGCGCGAGCGGGGCTGGCCCATCGCCCACACGCGCATCGTGTTCGCGGACGACGATGCGGACCAGAACATCTTTACGTTGAAGGTGCCGGGTCTGCTTGCACTCAAGGAGCACACACACAACAGCGCCATCGTGCCGCAACTCACGCCGCGTAAGGGTGAACTGGTGGTGCGCAAGACGGTGCCCTCGGCGTTTTTCGGCACTTCGCTGGCTGCGTGGCTTGCGCAGCGTGGCGTGCAGACGCTGGTAGTCGCTGGTGCGGTGACGAGCGGCTGTGTGCGCTCGAGCGTGGTGGACGCGATGCAGTACGGCTTCCGTCCGTTCGTGCTTTCCGACTGCGTGGGCGACCGCGCCATCGCCCCGCACGAAGCCAATCTGTTTGATATGGCACAGAAATATGCTGCCGTCATGACCCGGGACGAAGCACTGAGCGTTCTCGGAAATATGTAAGCGGGTATGAAGTAAGAGGGCGCGTCAGGTAGGGCGCGCCCGATGTTGATCAGTCGCGCCTCTCGAATCGCCACGCGTGTCAACGAGGGTCCGGCTATGTTGAGTCACCTTTCAATAATTACGTATAACTAAATATATCTGTGGAGCGAATCGTGCAGCCAGGAGTGGGAATGGACATCTCAACGTCGGAGTCATCGCGGCGCGCTGTCACGCGCCGCGAATTTACGCTTATCATCGCGTCCTCATTTGGGGCATTACTCGAATGGTACGACTTCTATATCTATGCCGCCCTGGCGGGAACATTCAGTACGCTCTTCTTTCCCAGCGGAAATGAGACCACGGCCTTTCTGGCCAGTCTCGCGACATTCGGTGCGGGGTTCCTCGTGCGGCCGCTCGGCGCGCTGTTTTTTGGCCGGCTCGGTGACAGGATCGGCCGCAAATATACCTTCATGGCGACCATTGTCCTGATGGGTGTTGCTACAGTGGGTGTAGGGCTGCTTCCTTCGTTTGCGAAGATTGGCGTGTTCGCGCCGCTGTTGCTCGTATGCCTGCGACTTCTGCAGGGCTTTGCGCTGGGCGGTGAAACGGGCGGGGCGGCGACCTATCTGGCCGAACATTCCCCAGCCAACCGCCGGGGGCTGTATACCAGCTCGCTGCAAACGACGGCCACACTGGGTTTGCTGGCATCCATCGCAGTTGTCAGCGCGAGCCGATCCGCCATGGACAGTGCATCGTTTCAGGATTGGGGCTGGCGGGTGCCGTTCCTGATTTCACTCGTGTTACTGGTGATCTCCGTTTACCTTCGGACGAAGTTGGCAGAGTCGCCCACATTTCAGAGTATGAAACACGCGGGAAAACTGTCGAAATCTCCAATCAGCGAAAGCTTCGGCAAGTGGGAAAACCTCAAGTACGTGCTGATCATGCTGTTCAGTACCGCGTCCGGTGTTGGCGTCGTGTTTGGGACCGGCCACTTCTACTCGATGTATTTCCTGCAAAACACGTTGAAGGTCGCGCCTAACGCGGTGAACCTCTATCTGGCCATCGCATTGGTGTGCGTTTTTCCGTTCTACCTGATCTTCGGCTGGCTCTCTGATCGCATCGGGCGCAAGTGGATCATGATGGCGGCCTGCCTGTTGCTCGCCGTAACGACGCAGCCAATCTTTCACGCGCTGACCCACTACGCGAATCCGAAGCTGGAGGCGTTCCAGAAAAGTTCGCCGGTTATCGTTCACGCGGATGACTGCCACTTTTCGCTGTTTGCTGCGCCGAAGACTGATTGCGACCGCATCCGCTCGTTCCTGAGTGCATCGGGTGTTTCGTACCTGCAGATGCCATTGCAGTCTGGGCAGTCGGCGGATACCACCATTGGCGACACCACAGTTCACGGCAGCGACCGGCACGACCTGGAGAATGCGCTGCTGGCCGCCGGCTGGGTGCAACATGCAGACCCGGCGCAGATCAATGCGCCGATGGTCATCTTCCTGATGTGGCTGCTGATCGTGTACCTCGCGATGGTCTACGGTCCGATGGCGGCTTTCATGGTTGAACTGTTCCCCGCGCGAATTCGCTACACGTCGCTATCACTTCCATTCCATCTCGGATCGGGCTGGTTTGGCGGGATGTTGCCCTTCGTCGTTTCAGCCATGGCGGTTGCGAACGGAAATGTCTACTTCGGCCTGTGGTATCCGATTGTGATTGCGGTTCTCTCTCTCATAGTCGGCGTGTTTTTCGTCCCCGAAACGTTTCGTCGGGACATCTCGCAGTAGTCCAGGTTTCCCTATATAGCGAAGATTTCCCTTGTTCATTTTGGCAAGGGAGACCTTCGTACAATCCTGCGTATAAGGTTTGGCGATGAAAACACCATGGGCCGTTGCTGCAACGGCATGTACTTTTGCGGCTGCCATTCCGGCGCACGCGCAATCTTCCGTGCAACTCTGGGGTGCACTCGATGCCGGCATCACAATGGTCACCAATCAGAAGGGCGGCCACAACTACACGATGGACAACGGCATCGCGACGCCGAACCTGTGGGGCTTGCGCGGCACGGAAGACCTCGGCGGCGGCAACAAGGCCATATTTGAACTGATCGACCAGTTCAACCTCGGTACCGGCGCAATTTTTCCAACGAACGGCGGCGGACTCTTTGGTCGCAACGCTTATGTGGGCCTGTCAAACGACCAGTACGGGAAACTGACGTTCGGCGAACAGTACGACTTCATGATTGACTCGTTGCTGCGCTTTGACAATTCGATCTACATCGCGGGGCTGTACGGTTTTCGCGAGGGACCATTTTCGGGTCTTGGCATTCCGGGAAATTCGTCAGGGAACGCGAATTTCGACCGCATGTCGGGTACGGCTATCTCCAACTCGGTGAAATACACGACGCCGACGTACTATGGATTCTCGGCCGGCGCGCTTTACAGCTTCGGAGGTGTGCCCGGTGCGATCGCGCAGAACGACGGTAAGAGCTTCGGCGCCAACTATGCCAGCGGGCCTTTTTCAGCCGGTGTTGCGTATACCTACCAACGATATGCGCAGCTTGCGAACGGCATGGCAGGGATACGAAATTACGGGGTTGGTGCAGAGTATAAGTTCGGCCTGGCCGCGCTTAACGTCCTGTACACGAACACAAAAAACACGGCCAACAATGCAACCATCAATGTGTGTCAGATCGGTGCGCGCTACCAGATTACGCCGGCACTTTCAGTGGGTGGAGACTACGAACTGATGAAAGGCAACGCTGTGCTTGCCAGCGACAAGGCTAACCAGTTCTCAGCGGGCATTCGATATGCACTGTCCAAGCGCACGGTACTCTACACGGAAGCCGTGTATCAGAAGGTGAGCGGCGACAACAACCCACGGGCATGGATCATGGCGGTTTCGAGCGCGTCGGGCAACGACAGGCAACTGCTTACGCGAGTAGGAATATTGCATAAGTTTTGACCGCGGAACTATGGCGTCCCAGGACGCCATAGTTCAGTCAAAGTGCTTGAGCGATGTGCGGCCGTACTGGTTGTTGCCTTCGACCAGTTGCATCATCATCCGGACGAATTCAATGCGCTCCTTGGGATCCAGAGGAGCCAGGAACCGCACCTGAGCCTCGCGCATGCTCTCGTACATGTCGTTCATGACACGCCGCCCTTTGCTGCTGATATTGGCAATTTTCTGGCGTCCATCAGCGGGACTAGGTTCACGCTTGACAAGCCCACGCTCTTCGAGGCGCCGGAGAACGTCGGCCATCGTGGTGCGGTCGACGCCAACTTCAGCGCAGAGTGACGTCTGGTCGAGCCCTGGACGCTCGCTTAGCGTTGTAAGCAAACCGTATTGAACCGGGGTAATCGCGAAGTCCTTGCAGCTTTCAAAGAACAACGCGACGTGGATCTGGTTGAGGCGCCGGATAAGGAAGCCGGGACGCTGCCAGAGGTGACCGGTCTCAATCGCCGAATCAGAGACGTCCGTTTTTTTCTCCGTAACTGTGCCCATATCTATCCTTTTCAAAGAGTCTTGCCATTCAGGACAAGTGTAACTGCTGTCTGCCGGTGGTGGTCGCTGGCGCCATGCTTCATGGTTGGCCGCGGAGTGCGCGCAAAGGCTGTACACACTCCGCCAGCGCTCGTTGACGTGGCGACCCTAGGGGAACCACTGTTGCATTCCGGTTTTTTTCGGGATAAAAACCTATCTGTCAGTACGCTGACGAGTTTACAGCCAAATTGGCATGTCGTCGCTGGCGGCAGACATGCTCGTGATTTTAAGAGTCAACGTAAGAGAAGGGTCACGCAAGTATTTCGACCCGAAGATTCGTTGAAGTGCTAGTCCTATATCCATATAGTCAGCATACTGATTAAATGGGTTGGCAGGTCAGTCAAACATCAACTTTCACATGCTTGGAGCCGAAAATGAGTACTACCCCAGCCCGATCGAACGAGGCTGCCTCAGGAGGGCAGTCGATGTCCTGGAGCGACATCAAAACGCTAGGCCTAGCCTCTCTGGGCGGTGCTCTCGAATACTACGATTTCATCGTCGCGGTATTCTTCACCAAGCTGCTCGCCACAGTGTTCTTCCCGCCGCACACACCCGAGTGGCTCGCGCAGCTCGAGGTGTTTTGCATCTTCGCCGCCGGCTACCTCGTTCGCCCGATTGGCGGTATCTTCTTTGCGCACTTCGGAGATCGGATCGGGCGCAAGAAAATGTTTGCGCTCAGCCTGTTTCTGATGGCGTTTCCCACGCTACTGATTGGCCTGCTGCCCAGCTATGCGATGTTGGGTATGGCCGCGCCACTGCTGTTTCTGCTGTGCCGCATCCTTCAGGGTCTGTCCGTCGGCGGTGAAGTTCCGGGTGCCTGGATCTTCTGCTCGGAGCACGTGCGCCGTGACCGCGTGGGTCTCGCGTGCGGCCTGCTGATGTCGGGTCTTTGCACCGGCATCCTGCTCGGTGCATTGAGCGCCAAATACCTGATGGGCAATCTCGATGCGGATAGCCTGAAGAGTTGGGGGTGGCGGGTGCCGTTTATCGCCGGTGGCATCTTTGGACTGGTCTCCGTCTACCTGCGTCGCTACCTGCACGAAACGCCCGTCTTCGAAGCGTTGCGCGCCAAGCGTGCCGCCGACTCGCGTCTGCCGCTCTCGGTCGTGCTCAAACATCACCGCGGAGCAATCGTCGTATCGCTGCTGGCCACGTGGGTTTTCTCCGGGATTTTCGTGTTGTACTTCCTGTACACGCCGACCTTCCTGCAGTCACAGTTTCACGTTGAGGCGAAAACGGTCTTCACCAACAACTCCTGGTCGATCCTGGGGCTGATCATCGGCAGCACGGTCGCAGGCTGGACCGCCGACAGGATTGGCGGAGGTAAGGCATACGCGCTGGGCAGCATCGCCATGCTGGTTGTGACAGGTGCCTTCTACTTCGCACTGACTTCCGGCAGCAGCACGGTGTGGCTGCTCTATATTGCGGGAGGCTTCCTCATCGGTACAATCACGCTCGGACCGTACATCATAGTGAAAAGCTTCCCGCCTGAAGTCCGCTTCACGGGCTTTGCGCTGTCGTACAACACCGCCTACGCGATCTTCGGTGGGACCGCGCCGGCAGTGGCCTCCTACATGGTAGGCCGCCAGGGTATCCTCATGGCGCCCGCCTGGTATATCGCCGCACTCTGCATTCTCGGCGTCATCATCGGCCTCACTTGGCGCGCGCCAGTTCACGCGGACGTTGCATCCTTACACTGAAGCTGTGGGACGCAGTCGGTCGCAATCGCAATAAGAACGTGAAGTGGCAATAGGACACGACGACTGCGCCAGGGGGGTAGTCGAACGAAAGGGACTTCCCCATCCCCGAAGCTGCGGCGGAAGCCGCCAACCGGCCCCGTTCATTCGATTACCCCAAGACGCACCCGTCGCATCACAAGCCTGCGCGATCATGTGGTGGATCGAGCGATGCTGAAACTCTCGACATGCGGCAAGTTCTGGAACTCCGTTGAAAGCTGAGCCAGCACATTAGCGTGGCGGCGCGGATCGGCGACGATCAGGAACTGAAGCGAGCATCTCCCGGCTTCGTATGAAATCAGAAAGCTCTCCGGCGGAATGGTCAAGCGTCGCTTCAATGCAAAGTGAGAAACAGTATCCTCTTGCGGACGATAATTGGCTGTAAAGTGCACTTTGACCGTCAATGCGGTATGGGCGGGCAGAATGCGCTCCACAGTAGGCATTGTTGCCATGTCCAACGAGAGTAGCCCGGTCAATCCGACGGCAGGAACGTAAAGAGTTGTGCCGAACAGGATGCCGATCACGGCGCAGGCCCATACCGACGCGGCAGTCGTCAGGCCGCGAACGTTGCCGCCGTCCTGAACGATCAGTCCTGCGCCTATGAACCCCAACGTATCGGGGCACAACAAAGTCTGCGGCAACGCTGAAAAGCCTTTCAGAAACAACAAAGTCCGCAGGATCGGAAAAATCTGTTTTGCAGTGCAAAAGTTCGACGCCCTCTTGTCTATCGATAACTGTATTTGATAGCCAGCATGGAACACTTCGTGCCGAAGAGTAGAGGGCTTATTTGCAAGCCTCGGCCGCGCCCGAGACCCCACCCGTTTTTCAAACATCGCTCGACAAGCAGCCATTCCAGT
Source organism: Paraburkholderia ginsengiterrae (assembly GCF_001645125.1). Lineage (GTDB taxonomy): Bacteria > Pseudomonadota > Gammaproteobacteria > Burkholderiales > Burkholderiaceae > Paraburkholderia > Paraburkholderia ginsengiterrae. The sequence continues at coordinate 125,677 of NZ_LXKA01000143.1, forward strand.
GCGCCGGCCGGGTATTCCTTTGGCGATTCCGTCGCCAGCAGTTTCATTGAGCGACGCATGGCCTCGCCGAGACCCGGTTGCACAGCTGTCCCCGGCAAAGTTGTTAGGAGCGCCCTAAGGGCGCTCATTCTGTCTCGCGCGCGTAGCTATCAGTTCAGTTGCAGCCAACACCGGTTCTGCTTTCAAGCAGGTGTCGAGTGACGCGGATGCCCCTGGCCGAAGTCGACGGCAGATTTCGAGCAATCGAAACAGCGGGGGCGTAGCCTCCGCGTGCTGTGGACCATGGATAGCGAGAAGATGCAGAGGGTCACCTGAGAAGAATGGCATAACCCCGAGAACACGGGTAAGGATTCGTGCACGAGTTCGCTCAGCGGCTACGTGGCCCAAATCTGATCCAGATTGGCCAGGCAGGGCGCCATCTACGCATTCCAGTTGCCGTGCCGACTCTCTATCCTTGATCTCATCAATGCGGCTGCCTGGATGAGGTTACAGCCGCCTCACGACATGTTGCGGTCGAAGTATGGGCCTGACGCCAATCGAGGACGGATTCATCATGCTAATGCAAAAAATTCAAAGCTCTTTCTTATTCGGGGGGAATGCCCCCTATGTCGAGGAACAATACGAGGTCTACCTGGCTGACCCGGCGTCGGTCTCGGATGAGTGGCGCGCTTATTTCGATGCGTTGCGCGAAACGCCTGCCATCGACGGGAGCGACCGGGATGACGAGCCGCACGCGCCTGTCGTGTCCGCCTTCGTCGATCTGGGTAAGCGGTCACGCGTCACTGAGATGGCGCTCGATGACGGTCTTGCGATCGCCAGAAAACAGGTGGCAGTACAGTCGCTGATTGCCGCGTTCCGCATGGTCGGCACGCGCAAGGCGAAACTGGACCCGCTGCTGTGGACGTTGCCGCAGGCTTTGGTTGAACTCACGCCAGCGTTCTACGGCTTGTCGGCGGCAGACATGTCTACGCGATTCAGCACAGCCGACACGTTTCTTTTTGACGAAGACGCGACGTTGGGCGACATCGTCGCGGCACTCGAACAGACTTACTCCGGAACGCTGGGCGCCGAGTTCATGCATCTGACCGATGCCAACGAGCGGCGTTGGTGGCAGATGCGACTTGAGTCAACACGAGCGAAGCCTTCGTTTTCAGTAGCGGAGAAAAATCGGATTCTCGAGCGTCTGACGGCCGCCGAAGGGCTGGAGAAGTACCTTCACACCCGCTATGTAGGCCAAAAGCGCTTCTCACTGGAAGGTGGGGAATCGTTGATCGTGCTGCTGGACGAGCTCGTCCGCTATGGCGCATCGAAGAAGGTGAGCTCGGTGGTGATGGGCATGGCGCATCGTGGACGTTTGAATGTGCTGGTGAATATTACCGGCAAGCCTCTGCGTGCGCTCTTCGACGAGTTCGACGGCAAGGTTGGGGACCTTCTTCCAGCAGGTGACGTCAAGTATCACAAGGGCTTTAGCAGTGTCACGCAGACGAACGACGGGCCGGTCGATGTCGTACTTGCATTCAACCCCTCACATCTGGAAATCGTCAACCCGGTTGTGCAGGGTATGGCACGCGCCAAAGGAGATGCTCTGGGCTCGGAGGAGGGTAGTGACGTGCTGCCCGTCGAAATTCATGGCGACGCGGCGATGTCCGGGCAAGGCGTCGTGATGGAGACGTTGAGCCTTTCGTACACCCGCGGGCATGGAACTGGCGGGACGGTCCACGTTGTCGTCAACAATCAGGTCGGATTTACGACTTCGGATCCACGCGATGCGCGCTCGTCGTTCTACACCACAGACATCGCAAAGATGATCGAGGCGCCCGTTCTGCATGTCAACGGCGACGACCCTGAAGCGGTCGCCATGGCGGTGCGGCTTGCGCTCGACTATCGCACAGCTTTCAAGCGTAGCGTAGTGATCGATCTCGTCTGCTTCCGCAAGTATGGGCATCAGGAACAGGATACGCCCAGCATCACGCAGCCTCTCATGTATCGCGCGATCGCCAGCCACCCAGGCGTGAGGACCGTTTACGCTCGACAGTTGATTCAGGAAGGCGTGGTGACGCCCGTACAGGTCGACGATTACGTCAATGCCAGCCGCAACGGTTTCGAGCTTGCGCGCCAGAGCGAGACGCCCGCGGCATCCGTCGGGCCAGACGAAATACCGGTATGGCCGAAGTTTCTCGAGGACTATTCCGGCCCTGTCACCTATGGCCCTCCGTTGCCCGCGCAGGTGCGTGCGCTGGCGCGGCAGATATCGACTATTCCGGACGGTTATGAACTCCATCCGCTGGTCGGCAAGATGATGGCCGCCCGCCGCGAGATGGTGGACGGAACGAAGCCGATCGATTGGGGAATGGGCGAGCACCTGGCATTTGCCTCGTTGCTCGGCGCAGGGATAGATGTCCGGTTGAGCGGGCAGGACAGCGCGCGCGGGACATTCAGTCACCGTCACGCCGTTCTGCACAATCAAAGACGGACGAGCCGGTCGGACGGCGTGTACATCCCGCTCGAACACGTCGACGAAGCACGGGGCCGCTTTACCGTGACGAACTCCATTCTGTCGGAGGCGGCCGTGCTGGCCTTCGAATACGGCTACTCGACGGTGAACCGCAACGCGCTTGTCGTGTGGGAGGCGCAGTTCGGCGACTTCGCGAATGGCGCGCAGGTTGTGATCGACCAGTTCATCGCTGCGGGTGCCGCGAAGTGGGGGCAGCTCAGTGGCTTGACCTTGTTCCTGCCGCATGGGCAGGAGGGACAAGGACCGGAACACGCGTCGGCGAGGCTGGAGCGGTATCTGCAGCTCTGCGCGCAGGACAACATGCGGGTCGTCCAACCGACGACGCCTGCGCAACTGTTCCATTTGCTGCGGATGCAAGCGACAGTCTTCGATCGCCGGCCGCTCGTCGTGATGACACCCAAGTCGCTGTTGCGTCATCCGGAAGCGGTGAGCTCGCTCGACGACCTGGCCAAGGGCGCGTTCCGTGAGATCCTGGTAGACACGCACATCGAGCCGTCGCGGGCGTCGAGTGTGGAGCGCGTCATCGTGTCTTCGGGCAAGGTCTACTTCGACCTGCTCGAACATCGCCGCACGTCTGGCATTGCCGATACACCGCTCATCCGCGTCGAACAGCTGTATCCGTTTCCGTCCCGGCAACTGGCTGCGGAGTTCGCGCGCTATCCGAATCTGAAGACGGTGGTCTGGAGTCAGGAGGAATCGCGTAATCAGGGTGCATGGGGCGCTATCGAACCGCAGTTGCGTGAGATCCTGCCTTCGGCCGCTCAAGTGCAGTATGCCGGGCCGCCTGCATCCGCATCGACAGCGCCCGGTTATCACTCGGCACACGTGGCGAGACAGGCGGCGCTTGTTTCGAGCGCATTCGCGATGTAACGGCGCAGGTGTATTGGGATGATCCTGTTTGCAGGATTTCAGCTGCTCGGGCGCGGATAACTCGCCCGAGCAGCGGCCGTTTGCATGTTGTTGGAAGGCGATGCAGCAGAAGTGCCATCGTGATGGCCTATAGGGAGCCTATTCTGGCCCATATACAACCCTCTTTGGCGTACGCGCAGATTCAATCATCGTCACAATGGGTAAAACCATTTCTCACGATTCTTCCAGAGGCACATCAAGAAAGTGCTGGGTGGGCAGCGCTTTGTACGGAGAACCCGTCGGAGCAGTCGTCCATAAGCTGGTACGGAACATACGCTGTTCTCGAGTTGGAAGGGAAATTGCCCTTTGATGGTGGCCGCTGACAGTGTCGGCGTCCTTTTTCATGCGAGCCAGTCATGATCCGAAATCCGAACCCTGTTTTAGAAGCCCTCCCGAAACCGCCGCTTGCCGGCGTATCGATGTCGGGTGCCGACATCATCCTGCGCGTGCTCAGCGAACAGGGCGTCGATACCCTATTCGGTTATAGCGGCGGCGCGATTTTGCCGACGTACGACGCTGTCTTTCGTTTCAACGAAATGCACGCGGAAAATCCCGAGCGCCAGATCAACCTCGTGGTACCCGCCAATGAACAGGCCGCGGGCTTCATGGCTGCGGGTTATGCGCGCGCGAGCGGAAAAGTTGGCGTATTCATGGTGACGTCGGGTCCCGGAGCGACCAACGCGGTAACGCCGATTGCCGACTGTAACGGTGATTCAATCCCGGTCGTCCTCATATGCGGACAAGTGCCTCGTGCGATGATTGGCAGTGATGCTTTCCAGGAAGCGCCCGTCTTTAACATCATGTCGGCGTGCGCAAAGCAGGTGTTTCTGGTCACCGACCCGGCCAAGCTGGAACAGACACTGCGGACAGCATTCGAAGTCGCTCGCACCGGCCGTCCTGGCCCGGTTGTCGTGGACGTGCCGAAGGACATCCAGAACTGGACCGGGATCTATCACGGGCAAGGCATATTGGCGTTTCGAGGCTACTCCGACCGTCTTCGAAAGGTGGCCAAAGGCGCTCTTCTCGAAGAGGACAAGCGCAGCGAATTTTTTGATCTGCTGGCGCGGAGCAAGCGACCGCTGCTGTATGCCGGCGGCGGCATCATCACGGCTGGCGCAACGGTTGAATTGCGTCAGTTTGCAGAGCGCTATGGGATTCCTGTGGTGACCACGCTAATGGGCCTTGGCGCAGTATCCGTGAAACACGAACTGGGGCTTGGCATGCTGGGCATGCACGGCACGGCCTGTGCGAACTACGCGGTGGAAGATTGTGATTTCCTGATCGCGGTGGGTGCCCGATTCGACGACCGGGTCGCCGGCGGCCGCCCTGACGCATTCGCGCCCAGAGCGCAGTACGTTGCGCATATCGACATCGATGAGGCGGAAATTAACAAGGTTAAACGGGCGCACTGGACGCACGTAGGCGACGCGAAGGATGCCTTGTTGTCACTGATGAAGCATCGTCCAGCCGCGCAAGCGCATTCGGGCTGGCTCGAACATATCAAGGATCTGAAGCGGGTCTACCGTATGAACTACGACCGGAACAGTCCGCTGATTCAGCCGCAGTTCGTTGTCGAAAAGCTCAGTGAAATTACCGGCGGGCGAGCAATCGTCAGCACAGGCGTCGGCCAGCACCAGATGTGGGCTGCGCAGTTTTTCGACTTCGTCGAGCCGCGAAGCCTCCTGACGTCAGGCAGTATGGGGACGATGGGTTTTGGGCTGCCCGCCGCTATCGGTGCTCAACTGGCGCGACCCGATGCACTTGTGATCGACATCGATGGTGACGGCAGCATCCGCATGAATATTGGCGACCTGGAGACGGCAACCACGTACGGCGTGCCTGTCAAGGTACTGCTGCTCAACAACCTCGGTGACGGGATGATCCGGCAGTGGCAGCGGCTCTTTTACGAGGGTCGATTGTGCGTGAGCGACAAGTCGCTTCATCGCAAGGATTTCGTCATGGCAGCTCGGGCCGACGGGTTTGAGTTTGCGTATCGCGTTGAAGCCATGAGCGAACTCGAGGACAAACTTAAGGCCTTTTTAGAATTTGACGGACCGGCTTTCCTCGAAGTGATGGTCGATCAGGACGCTGACGTGTTTCCGATGGTGGGACCTGGGCAAGGCTACGCGAATATGATCACCGGGCCATTTATCCCCTCGCGGTCTGAGCGGGAATCCGGAGAGGAGGGCGCAGAGCGTCAAGCGGCGGCGGATATGTTCTAACCATACTTCGTGCAGCGAACCTCGACATGTAAAGAGAGACGTAACGACACACGATGGATAAGATTTCCGCAATGAAGGTGTATGTGAAGGTGGTCGAAGCGACCACCTTCACGAGAGCCGCCGAAGTTCTACATACGTCGGCGGTCTATGTTACGCGTATGGTTCAGGCGCTCGAGTCGGATCTGGGCGTGAAACTTCTAATTCGCACAACCCGCCGAAGCAAGCCAACAGAGGCGGGCCTTCGCTACTACGAACGTTGCGTCGCGCTTCTTCGGGATCTGGACGAAATGGACGCCGACGCTCAGGCCTCCAGGGGAAGCAAAAGCGGAGTAGTCCGCGTCAGCATGCCCTCGCTGGTCGCGAAGTCGACTGTTATCCCGGAACTACCGAAATTTTTCGCCAGTAATCCTGATATTCGACTGGACATCAGCATTGTCGATCACCACCCCGATCTGATCGAGGATGGGTTGGACTGTGCCCTGCGCGTGGGAACGGTGAGCGAACTTGGACTGGTCGCTAAAACATTGGGTCACTACAAAACGCTGACCTACGCGTCGCCTGAATATATCCAGGCCCATGGCGAGCCCTCCACCCTGGATGACCTCAGCGATCACATCGGCGTAAGTTACGCCATGAAGTCAGGCCGTATCAGAAGTTGGGAGTTTCTCGAGGGGAAAGAGGTGCGTTCCGTTCAGCTGAAGAGCGCGATCCTGGTGAACGACACGGATACCTACATGGCATGTGGGCTTGCGGGCCTCGGATTGATACAGGGGAGCACTTTTACACTCGACGCTCATGTGCGAGCCGGCCGACTGTGCAAGGTGCTGAGAGACTATCCGTTGAATCCACGCTCTGTGTCCGTTGTGTATGTGCCTAATCGAACCAGGCCAAAACGGGTCGACATTTTTATCGACTGGTTAGTCGATTTGTACTCGATTCATCGTGCCGACCAAAGCTAGTTCGCTTCGGCAGGTTTGGCATTGCTGATTCCGTCTACGTCATCGGATGAAAGAGCGGCATCGCAACGCCCAGGTCGGCGGACCTGACCACGGGCGTCGCGAATTCCGCACTTCAGGTGATGCTGTCGGGCCAGCGTTGCATGACGCTCTTGTAGTGCGTGTAAAAACGCACGGCTTCCTCGCCATATGCGTGATGATCGCCGAACAGCGATCTCTTCCAGCCGCCGAACGAATGCCATGCCGACGGTACCGGACTCGGCACGTTGATGCCCACCATGCCCACCTGAATCTGCCGGGAGAATGCGCGCGCCGCAGCGCCGTCGAAGGTGAAAAGCGATACGCAGTTGCCCAGTTCGTGCGCGTTGACGAGTGCGATCGCACTTGCGAGATCAGGCACGCGCACAACCGACAGCACGGGCCCGAAAATCTCTTCGCGATAGATGCTCATATCCGACTTCACGTCGTCAAAGAGCGAGCCGCCGAGAAAGAAGCCCTCTTCGTGGCCCGGCACGGTCTGGCCGCGACCATCGACGACGAGCTTCGCACCCGCTGCGATGCCCGCGTCGATATAGTCCAACACCTTGGCGCGATGCGCGGCGGAGATGAGCGGCCCCATGTCCAGACCGGGCTCCTCCATGCCGTTGCCCATCCTGAGCGAGCGCACGCGCGGCGCGAGACGCTCGATCAGCTCATCGCCAGTAGGCCCAACCGCCACCGCAACTGAGGTTGCCATGCAGCGCTCGCCCGCCGAGCCATACGCCGAATTGATCAGCGCATCGACGGCTTGATCCATATTCGCGTCGGGCATGACGACGAGATGGTTCTTCGCACTGCCTAGCGCCTGCACGCGTTTGCCGCGCTTTGCGCTTTCGCTGTAGATGTATTCAGCAACCGGCGTCGAGGCGACGACAGACATCGCGACCACATCGGGATGCTGGATCAGCGCATCGACGACGGCCTTGCTGCCATGCACGACATTGAAGACGCCTTTCGGAAAGCCCGCCTCGATGAACAGCTCGGCAAGCCGGATCGATGCCGACGGCGTGCGCTCCGAGGGCTTCAGTATGAACGTGTTGCCGGTCGCGGCGGCCATCACAAACATCCAGCACGGGACCACCATCGGGAAGTTGAACGGCGTGACTCCCGCCGCCACGCCGAGCGGCTGACGTAGATTCCAGGCGTCCATGCCGCCACTGATCTGATCGGTAAACTCGGTCTTGAGCAAGTTCGGAATGCCACACGCGAATTCGACGATTTCGATACCGCGCATCACCTCGCCCTTCGCGTCCGAAAACAGCTTGCCGTGATCGCGCGTAATGAGCTCGGCGAGTTCGTCCGAATGCGCCTCAAGCAACTCCTTGAACTTGAATATCAAACGGGCGCGGGTCAGCGGCGAGGTTTCGCTCCAGGCCGGGAACGCGGCCTTCGCAGCGGCAACAGCGGCCGCGACTTCAGCTGCGTTAGCGACCGGCACGTGGGCTGTCACCCGGCCTGGCGCGGGATCATATACGTCGACGAACTGCCCGCTTGCGCCAACGGCGCGTTGACCATCGATGAAATGACTCAGCTCGCGCACACGCACGGCACCTTGATCTGCTTCTCTCATACATCTCTCCTATAAGACAGATTAGCGGTTCGCGTTTGAGCAACTAGCGCGTCCCTTGTGCGGCCGGTGTGACCTTTCAGTGCCATCCTGTCCGCGTCAACTCGTGCAAAACCCGCTGACTCCCGTCACCAGGCTCTGTATGGATTACTTCAATCCGGGTTCGATGAGATCCGACCCGCGTTGATTCGCGCGTCGGGATGCGGACCTTGCGGTGCTCCTGTGCTGCGAGGAGCGCCGATCAAGTGGAATGCAGAAGCGACGAGCCCGAGCGCGATACCAAAGGCGACGATGCCTGTCCAGCCGAAGCGGGTCATCAGCCAGCCACTGACCACCGTGCCGAGGGCGCCGCCGAAGAAGGTGGCGGTCATATAGAGGCTGTTGATGCGGCCCTGTGCTTTCGGATCGACTGCGAAGGCGCGAGTCTGGTTGGATACCAATCCGGCCTGCACGCCGATATCGAGCACAACGACGCCGATCACGAGGAACGTAAGCGAGGAGTTAGCGCCGGAGAGAAGCAGGTAGGCAAGCGTAACGATGCCGATACTGGCCCCAACCACAGCGCGGGTCCCAAGCCGGTCGGAGGCACGGCCGCCGAGTGAAGCGGCAAACGCGCCGGCCGCACCCATGATGCCGAAGCCACCCGCCCACGCGCTGCCAAGGTGCCATGGTCCGCTGGCAAGGAGCGCCGCCAGATTGACCCAGAAGGCGTTGAAACAGGCCCACAACAAAGCCTGCACAATCATCGATTCACGAATCGGACGATTGTCCCGCGCCAGTGGCCACAGCGAAGCGAGCAGCCGACCGTAGGAAAGATTCGTGGAGGGCACACCCCGCGGCAGGAGCGAAGCGGCAGCGATCCAGACCGGCACCATGAACGCCGCTTCCATCCCGTAGACCGCGCGCCATCCATAAGCCGCACCGACCAGCCCGGCGATCGTGCGACCGAGCAGGATGCCAACCATGATGCCGCTGACGACCGTCCCGACGTTACGCCCTCGCTCGGTCGGCCGCGACATGACGGCCGCAAAGGGCACGAGTTGCTGCGGCACGCAACTGACGATGCCAAGACCAAAGGAAGCCGCAATCAGTGTCCAGATACCGGGCGAGATCGCCGCGGCGGCGGCAAAAACGAAGGCAAGTGCGATCTGACCAAGCACGAGCTTGCGCCGGTCGAAGCGGTCGCCGAGGGGCAACAGCAGCGCAAGCCCGGTAGAGAAACCGAGCAGCGCCGCAGCGGCGATCAGATCAACCATCGTCAGGTCGACCCCCAGCCCCGCTTTGATCAATGGCAGGATCGGCTGGGTGCAATAAATATTGGTGATCACCGCGCCAGCGATGATCGCCATCATGACGATCCTGCCGCGCGACGCTACCGCGGGCGGTGTTGCAATTTCGGGGGTAGTGGGCAGGCCGCGCACGGCGTTCTCCGGTAATTTCGATCTTTCTGGCATCGACAGCAAAATGCTGCGATCCAAAGTTCAGTTGGGAACGTTACGCGCTTGCATATACAAAGAGAATCCGTCAGGATTAGGATTCATCCTTCCATTATTTGATAGGCTTCATGAATCGTCTTGAATCCATGTCGATCCTCGTCGCTGTCGTTGATTCGGGCAGTCTGTCGGCCGCCGCGCGTCGCCTCGGCATGCCGCTGGCAACGGTCAGCCGCAAGGTTGGGGACCTGGAGTCGCATCTGAAGACGCGTCTGCTTCACCGCACGACGCGACAACTTTCGTTGACGGATGCCGGGAGCTCATACGTGGCGGCCTGCCGGCGCATTCTTGAAGAAATTGGCGAAGCCGAGCGCGCTGCGACGGGTGAATACGCCGCGCCTAAAGGCGAGCTGGTGGTCACCGCGCCCGTCGTTTTCGGGCGCTTGCACGTCGTGCCGGTGATTGCGGAGTTTCTCGCGCACTATCCGGAGATCGACATCAGTCTCGTGCTCACGGATCGCGTTGTGCATCTGATGGACGAGCACACTGACATCGCGGTCCGGATCGGCGAACTGCCAGATAGCACGCTCATGGCGACGAGAGTTGGAACGGTTCGCCGGGTGGTATGTGCAAGTCAGGAATATCTGGCAACTCATGGCGATCCGACAAATCCACGCGATCTCGCCGGTCATGAGTGCATTAGCTTCGAGGTCCTCGAGTCCGTGCGCGCCTGGGTTTTCGGGAGTGGCAAGTCAGAGTTGTCCGTGCCGGTTCATTCACGGCTAACAGTCAATACGGCGGAGGCAGCTATAGCAGCCGCGAGTCTCGGAGTTGGATTGGTACGGGTGTTGTCCTACCAGGTTGCAGACGCCATACGTGACAACATACTTCGCGTCGTGCTCGACACTTTTGAGTCGGCGCCATTGCCTATCAATCTCGTGCATAAAGGACAAGCGCCGCTGCCGTTGAAGTTGCGTGCTTTCCTCGACTTCGTGACGCCGCGTCTACGCACTCGTACGTCGCACGAATTCACTGATGTCACGACGCCTTGACTGCCCGGTCAGGGCAATGGATTGGAACCATCTGAAAGACTGTCGTTCCTGTGTTCGGATTGAGCGACACATTCGGCAACGGAAGCCAGTGCCGCAACGAGGCTATCTTCCCCAGCCGTGCCCATAACCGCCGAAACCGATGCCAACGTCGACGGATGGCGCTGCGTAGTACCCTCGCGATCGACCAGATGTATTTTCCGCAACACTGTCGGGACGAGCGGCAGCTTCGGACTCCCTTGCCGCCACCCGAGCCGGCTTTGAATGACGCGCCCAAGCGGCAAGCGCCCAAAGGCGCTTGAACGACAACGGTTAGTGCTCGGCGCTCAAGACGGGCAACTTGCGGAAGGAGATCGCAAAGCGATTCCAGCTGTTGATCGCCGAAACTAGCAACGTCAGGTCGACGATCTCCTCGTCGCTGAAATGCGGCTTGACGGCCTCCCAAACCACGTCGGGTACATGGTCTTGCGACACGAGTGTGACGGCTTCCGTCCATTCCAGTGCTGCACGTTCGCGGTCCGTGAAGAACGGCGTTTCACGCCAGACGACCACGGCCGCCAGTCGGCGATCGGTTTCGCCGGCCTTGCGCGCATCGGTCGTGTGCATGTCCACGCAGAAGGCGCATCCATTGATTTGCGACGCGCGAAGACGGACTAGTTCGGCGAGGGACTTTCCAAGCGATGACTTGCCGATCTGCTCTTCGAGCGCGTACAGGGCCTTGACCGCATTCGGGTTGGCATTGAAGAAATCGAGACGTTGTTCCATGGTGCTCCCGGTGGTGGTTTGGAGGAGGGCGAGCGCTTCAATGCTGCGGCGGTTTGACGTCGAACGCAATCCGCCCCGCGGGCAGGAAGGTGAGCGAGATGACAGCACCTCCCTTGACTTCCGGAAAGTGGTGGCTGCCCGGCGCGGGCGCAGTCCAACCGCCATAACACCAGCCGTTCGGACCTGCGAGCGCAGCACCTTCATCGAGCGGTACCACCAGATTGATCTCGCCATACGGGTGCAGATGATCATCGGCGCGGAAGCTGCATTCCGGGTTGTCCTGGGTGTTACCCGTGCTATCCAACAGCACCGCTGTTGCGCTGAAGAAGAGCGTCTCCGCGCTGGGCATGACGACTCGTGAGCGACGGTAACGCGGGCCAGCGACCTCGATATCGGCCGCCCAGCCATCCTTCACGCCGAGGGTAGTCAGTCGCGCGAGGTCCTTGTACAACTCGCTTTCAATGCCGTATTTCGTATTCAGCCATTGCTCGAACTCGGTACTCGTGGTCATGTCCTTGACCTCTTGCAGAAAGGGGATGAAGCGGGCGACAAGTTCGTCTTTGCGGTTTGTGAATTGGCTTTGAGACATGTTTGACATAGCACCTGTGAGCGTCGGCGAAACCCGATGGCGTTGCACGTATCACGCCCTTCGGGATCGACGATGAATGGAAACGGATTGACGGTTTTGCTTAGTCCAGGCCGCCGCTCACCGGAATATAGTGGCCGGTGGTGAAACCCGCCCCCTCACTTGCGAGAAACGCGATCGTTTTGGCCGCGTCGGTGGGACGGGCGAGCCGTTTCATCGGTATGGCCGCAGCAATCGCTTTCTGGCGTTCGGGCGGAATCAGCCTATCCGCGGTCGCACCTTCCACCGTGGTCGGTGCAACAAGGTTGGCGGTGATGCCGTGCGGCGCCAGCTCAAGCGCGATGTACCGTACGAACTGATCCAGGGCCGCCTTGGAAGTCCCCAGTGTAATCATCCCGACCCGCGCGCGAGTGGATGGCAGGGCACTCATATAGATCAGCCGTCCGTTGCCACGCGACATCATGCCTGGTACAACAGCCTTGGTCACCACGAATGCGGCATGCAACTCGGTGTCGAGCTTACCGCCGAGTTGCTCCCAGCTCAGATCGGCAAACGTGGAAATCACGTACGGTGTCAACGCGCAGTGCACGAGAACGTCGATTCCGCCCCAACGCTGATCGATTTCATTGACCATAGCGGCGACATCATCGGCGTCGGTTACGTTGGCTTTAATCGCCATGGCTTCTCCACCGGCCGCGACGATAGCTCCCACCACGTCGTCGGCCCGGGCTGCGCTGTTGCGATAATTTATAACAACCCGGTGCCCTTGTTCGGCCAGCGTCTTCGCAGTCGCCGCGCCAATGTCGCCGCCGCCCCCCGTGATTAGCGCGATTGACATGAGGCCACCTCCACTTCTTCATACTTGAAATAGCTGCCCTGACCGGCCGCACGCGCGGTCAGTTCTTCTTGGATACGACGCTCCACATAGATCAATTCAGTTGTGCGCATCAAAGTAACTCCTCTGTCAGGCCAAGGTCGAGCAGTGCGCTCGTGTGTTTCTGCGACGGAAACGCCCGGTGTTGCGTCACGACCCCGGCGCTACATATCAAGGTACTAGTAGCGATTCTTGCTCAGAGCACCCGTTCGATCCATAATCAATCGATCAATTTTCCTATCGCATCGTACATATTTGCTATGGACCCGCTTTCCGACGTGTTCTCCCTGCTGAAGGTCAAAAGCGTGCTTTCGGCGCGCTTTGAGGCTGCCGAACCATGGGCCTTGAGATTTGCTGCCTATCGTCATGTCAAATTCGTGGGAGTCATCAAGGGCGATAGATGGGTGTGGATTGAAGGCGTCACCGCGCCCGCGAAAATGATGGCGGGAGACTTTTGTCTCCTCACTGACGGATCACCCTACTGTTTCGCCAGCGATCCGGGCGTGGAACCGCACGATGGGGATAAGGTGCTTGCCACTAACGTGGGGGCGGACAGAATTGTTCGCTATGGTCGGGGAGAAATGTGTGCGATCAGCGTCGGAGGCCTGTTCGAGTTTGACGGTGACATGAGCGGGCTGCTGCTCAATTTACTGCCCCCGCTTGTTCTCGTTTCCGCGGATTCTCCGGATGCCAGATCGCTGCATGCGGCCCTCGAACTGATCAGGGCGGAGACAGAGTCAGTCCGGCCCGGCGCGGCCGCAATGGCGGGCAGCCTCGCGAATATTGTGCTGGTGAACATCCTGCGAGCTCATCTTGCCGCGAGCCCGAGATCAGCGGGCTGGCTAGGCGCGTTGTCGGATCCAAGGATCGGCTCCGCGCTCAGGATGGTGCATGAACAATTAGCACGTCGCTGGAAAGTGGAGGAATTGGCGTCGAAGGTCGGCATGTCACGCACCGCGTTCATTGAGCGCTTCAAGGATCTCGTGGGGTTGCCGCCACTGGAATATCTGATCGGCTGGCGCATGACGATTGCCAGGGATGCCTTAAAGACGGGAAAAGACAATCTCGCAAGCATCGCCGCCGCAGTCGGCTACGCATCCGAAACCACTTTCAGTTCGACTTTCAAAAGGATGTTTGGACAGAGCCCCAGCCGGTATCGCGCGGAAGCACGGAGCAAAATTTGAATGCCGGGGGCAGGGTTTTCGCGCTGACAACCAATGCACTGCTGGATGGACCAGGCAAGCAGCCGCCAAAAACAGGTGGCCGGTTTACGGCAGTTCGGGGACGCTTGCTGCGAAGCCGCGGAGGGCGGAAGTGGGGCGATAGCACGCGTTCGAGTGCTCGAGAAGAAAGGCATGCGGTAATTCGTCTCAATGACGACAAGGCCGAGCGGCCGGAACCAGACTTTTCAACATGGATGAATTCGCCCCAATCCGTGGTATGTCGAAATTCATCGCTGGACCGTAAAGTCGAGCAATGGTGTGTTGTAATGTACGTAATAATTCAAGTCGTAGTAATGGCATGTCGAAAATCGCGATCCAGCCTCGGTATCTTCTATGCTCACGTGCGGCAATCCGGGATGGAACGGGTGCTGACGGACTATTTCGACTATGACAACCTGGCGACCGTCGTGCGTGTGCTGCGACGCGCAGGAACTGAACTGCAATCGCGCATCGATCAGGTCGCAGATCTCGTCCGCCGGCTCGAAGAGCAGCATACTCACGCAAGGTAAGGCGCCGTCGTCTGAGTCGAATCTCAAGTGGTGCGGCGTCGTTCCGTAGAGCGCGTCGATCTGGAGGCGCAGTATCTGATCTATGCGGGAAGCATCGTTGTGGTGCGACGATTGCCGTGCTGCTCAGCTCATGTCATCCTGCGCTTTTCATTCGTACTGGCATCATCGATGACGACTTCCACGAGATCAGACACGAATCGCGTTTCCCAGCCTCGGGATGTCGAGGACCAACAGGCCGGCCCGGTATTGACAGCCGCGGATACCGAACGCCTCAGGAACTCGCGGATCGTGGGGATAGAGGGAACTGTGACTGACATGACCGAAGAGAAGCTTACCGTCATAACCGGCGCTTCGCAGACATGTCGTCTATGGCGTTCACGAGCCGCGGAGCAAGCGGGTGTACGTCGCCTTCGCGGTCATGGCATTGCCAGGGCAAAGCAATAAAAATGTTCGTCTCCAGGCCGTCGGCGACCTGCCGCGGATT
>NZ_LXKA01000133.1 GCF_001645125.1 Paraburkholderia ginsengiterrae
CCCGTTCCCCTGCGCCCCCACCCCGCTGCCAGTTCCCGTGTTGCCCGCGCCCCCCGCGAGTCCCCCCTTCCCCCTTGCGCTACTTCCCCCCCCGCTCCCACCCGCCCCCCCGCCGCTCACCGTCTGTCCCTGTCCGCCCCCCCCCCCTCCCTTCCCTCCTCCCCCCTGTCCTCTTCCCCCACCCGCCATCGCACTGTCCCCCGCCGCCGCCCCCACCCCCCTCCCCGACCTCTTGCCCCCCGTCCACTCACCTCTCCCGCCCCCCCTCTCCCCTCTGCTCGCTCCCTACCCGTCCCCCTTTGATCATCCCTCCTCCCCCTCCCACCACCGCGCTGTCCCTCCCCCCCCCACCCTCTCCCCCCCCAGCGCGGCCGCACCCACCGGACCCCTCCCCGCCCTCGCCGCCGCCGTGCACACCGCCGTCACCACCTCCGGCCAATCCTTCCCCCCCGCCCCGCACTCCCGCACCCCCACCTCCACACTCCGACACACCCAACGCACCCCT
>NZ_LXKA01000134.1 GCF_001645125.1 Paraburkholderia ginsengiterrae
CTTTAGTGTGATGGATGTCCAGCGCAACATCGATGGCGACTTCAACTTGGCCAGCTCGAGGCTGCATCCCGCAGCGCCTGCCTGCCGCAACACTCTGCGACTCGACGCCCTCCCGAAGCACTCACTGGTCGGCGCTTCCTTGAAATATCGCCCAACGCTCGTCACAGCCCTGACGACGCTGCCAGTCGCACCACCCCAACCGCTCTTCCCCAATACCACCCCAGCACCCCCCCCCCCCCCCCCCCACCCCCCCCACCCTCCCCCCCACTGCGCTCCTCGCTTCCGCGTTCCACGCCACTTTCTCCCTTCACCACGTCTCCTCTCCCCTCCGCTGCGCCCCGCCCGTCTCCCCTCCCCCCCCCCGCTCCGCCACCCCTCCCCACGCTCCCCACGCCCCCCCCGCCTCGCCCTCCTTCTCCCCCCACCTCCCCGCACCCCTACGCCCACCACCCCGTCCCCGCCCCCCCCTTCCCCACCCAGCCTGCTCCCTCTTTGTCTCTTCTC
>NZ_LXKA01000135.1 GCF_001645125.1 Paraburkholderia ginsengiterrae
CCCCTGCGCTGGCACGAGGAGCGAGCCAGCCGTCGGCCATAGTGGCCTGGGGAGTGCAGCTCCGTCCCAAACTCTTCGAAGGCTTCGCCGACGTGGGCAGCGGTCTCTAGGGCGGGGTCGTGGCGCCGCGCAACCTGGCGGTCCATCAGGAGGAGCTCGATGAGCAGGTCGGACAGGTGGTGGCGGGCGCGCCGTGGAGCTTCAAGGGCGAGGAGGGGGTAGGAGAGGGGGGAGAGACAGGGCAAGGGGGACGGGTGGGGTTGACGGGGGAAGTGTGGTGGGGGAGGGATGTGGCGGGGCGGAGACGACTGTATCGCGGAGTCGCCGTTCACGCGGCGCAGCATGCGCGGGGGCGAGGTTTGCGGGGCAGTTTGGCGCAGGTGGCTGAAAGCCCGCTGCGTCCTGAGCGTGTCGTGTTTGGAAGCGACTCTTTGCGCCGCCTGCGCGCGGCGCCCGGCCAGGCTTGTGTGCTGCCTGACTTTCTCGAAAAATTGACGGATGCGC
>NZ_LXKA01000136.1 GCF_001645125.1 Paraburkholderia ginsengiterrae
AAGGAGAGAAGGGAACGAGTAAGGCAGTGGAGGAGACTATGGTGAGGGCGGTGGGCGCATGGCGGAGACGAGACAGGCGGAGGACGGCGTGAAGAGGGGTTACGCTGTAACGGAAGTGTGGGATCGCGGTGGAGGGCGGCGGGGGGGGTGGTGTGCGGGGAGGGGCTGGAGGTGCGAGGCAGGAGTGTGCGAGAGTGGCGGTGGCAGAGGGACGAAGAGCAGAAGGGAGGCCGGCGCGCGGGGTGCGGCGGGGGGGTGGGGGAGAAACGGGGGCTAGACGCGGATGTGGTGAACGTCAGTTCGGGCTAGGGCGGGGGGAAATGGAACGGCCAGCGCAGCGCGGGCTTGAACAAGAGCGAGTTGAGCAGCGGCGGTGCGCTCGACGTCAATATGCGCGAAATCGCTGAGGTCAAACGCGACTGGCCGGACCGCGCGATGATCGTCTCGCGGATGGTGCCGGGCGACGGGCGCGACTGGAAGTGGATCCTGACGCTGGTCGAAGAC
>NZ_LXKA01000137.1 GCF_001645125.1 Paraburkholderia ginsengiterrae
CATGCCCTACCGTGCTTTGGGCGCTGTTATCCAATGACGACCGTCCGCACATTCACGAGTCTCAACATCCAAGTTCGCTCCCCTCTCCACACGGCCGACGTTACCTCCACCTGACCTCGCGCCACCGAACCTTGCTCCCCACTACTCGACTCTGCCATCCGCACATCCAACTCATGCCCCCTCCCCTCATCCCTCCTTTCCTGCCCCCGCTTCACCTTGCCCCCCGCTCGGCCCACGTCCCCCCCCGCCCCCTCCGACTACCCCCCCTCTCACCACCCGCCCCTCACCCCGCTCTCCGCCTCTGCCACCCACCCCTCCCCACCTCCAGTCCCTCGTCGCTCTCGCCTCCCGCCCGCGTCTCCCCCGTTCACCCTCCGTGCGCCTCCTCCCCTTGCGCACGCCTGCTCCTCCGCGTGCCCCCCACCCTGACCACTACGCGCACTCCTATCACCTCTCCACCTGCCACTCTCTTTCCTCCGCCACTACCACCGCCCCTACCCTCC
>NZ_LXKA01000138.1 GCF_001645125.1 Paraburkholderia ginsengiterrae
GACGTGTAGAGGAGGCAGGCGACGAGTGGCAGGGCGCCGGGGGGGCTATGAGGCGCGCGGCGGGCGGGGCCTGGGTGACTCGCGGATAGGTAGAGAAGCAGAAGTAGCGGAGGGGCGCGTCGGTGGCGCGCGAGACGTGGTAGCGCGAGGATGCGGAGAGCCACGGGCTGAAGGGTGCGGGTGGCGGGATCGAGCTGCACGCCGCGGGCGCGGGAGACGAGGAGCGGGGGGAGGGCGTAGGGCACGGCATGCGGGGGGGGGAGGGTGAGGGGTCGTGTGGTGGGGAGTGTCGGGGTGGCGCGGGGGAGGGCGGTGGGCGGGGCGGTCGGGGGTGACGGCGGGACGGGGTTCGAGTGGCGGGGCGGCGGGTGAGGGCGGTGTAGCGATGGGGGGCAGGGGGGGCTCGGCGTAGGCTGATGGGCTGGAATGGTGTGGTTGGCAGAGCGAGGGGAGGCGGGGGGGGCTCAGCCTACGCCGAGCCATTCCTGCATCACGTCGGTAC
>NZ_LXKA01000139.1 GCF_001645125.1 Paraburkholderia ginsengiterrae
CGACGAGTGGGACGGGCGTGGCACGCGCGGCGTCCTCGAGGATCAAGGCGGGCGAGCGATCCGGCCCAAGGAACGTCTGGGCCATGGCGTGTACGAAGTCGGTAATTTCGACAAGGCGATTGCGGCGGCGAGGCGCGAACGGGGCCGCCTCGTTAAAGAGGTTCGCGAGGTGGGCGCCGGAGAAACCCGGCGTGCCACGCGCGATCACTGCCGCGTCGACGTCGTTGGAAATCGGCACCTTGCGCAGGTGCACCTGCGCAAGGTGCCGATTTCCAACGACGTCGACGCGGCAGTGATCGCGCGTGGCACGCCGGGTTTCTCCGGCGCCCACCTCGCGAACCTCTTTAACGAGGCGGCCCCGTTCGCGCCTCGCCGCCGCAATCGCCTTGTCGAAATTACCGACTTCGTACACGCCATGGCCCAGACGTTCCTTGGGCCGGATCGCTCGCCCGCCTTGATCCTCGAGGACGCCGCGCGTGCCACGCCCGTCCCACTCGTCG
>NZ_LXKA01000140.1 GCF_001645125.1 Paraburkholderia ginsengiterrae
CGCTCGTCCGCGACGCGGGTATCCAGCTGCAGGAAAAGCGCACCATGCTCGATGACGTCTACACCTGCCACTATGCGTTCTTCCCTTGCACCGCCGCCCTCTTCTCCCCGTCCGCCGATCCCGACAACCGCACCACTGGCGCCCGCGCCCGCAGCCCTATCATCAATAACCTCCAAGCCCCGTCACTCGACGTCGTTAACCGCACACTCGACAAACTCCCACACCGCTCGCCCCGTCACCATACCGTGCCTATCTCCCCCGCGTGTCCCGCCGCCCGCGCCCCCTCTTTCCCCAGTCCATCGTCCTCCCCCGCCCCTGCCCTTCAGGCCGCTCCAGGCACCCCTTCTCGTCCCCCCGCGGTTCGGCTCTACTTTCTGCCGTTATCATCCGCCGGTCCGACTCCTCCATGCCCCCCCTCACCCCCCCGCACGCGCACAACAGTCTCCCCGAGCCCTCGCTACGCACCGCTCGTCCCTCCCTCCGCCCACCGTCCTCAT
>NZ_LXKA01000141.1 GCF_001645125.1 Paraburkholderia ginsengiterrae
GTGCGGAATGTTCATGAAGAACTCTGTTCCGACAAAGGTCAGCAACACGCCGCGACACAGGTACTGGGTTCCGATCGTGACGATCAGCGAAGGCCCCCTGCGCCGACCCACCATCCTCCCGTTCTCTACGCCCCTCGCCTTCCCCCCCCCCGCCTATCCCCGTCCCCGCGGCTGGCCCCTCCGCCAGCTGCCACCCCACCCCTCCCCGCCCCAACCCCCCCCGTCCCCCCGCCGCCCACCCATCGCACCACGAACACGCCCCGCCTCCCGAGCAGGCCTCAGCAGCCCCGCCCCGCGTGGGCGCCGCCCGGCGCGAACCACTCACACCATCCGGCACCGCTTCTACAGATCAACGCGCCATCCGCACCAGCGCGGCGCGCCCACTAGCCGCTGTGCCTGTCGCCCACCACTACGCGCTCCCGCCCCGCAGTTGCGCGACCCTGTCGCAGAGCGCCCGCTACCTGCCCGGCCACCTCGGCGGTGCGCACATCACTGCA
>NZ_LXKA01000142.1 GCF_001645125.1 Paraburkholderia ginsengiterrae
CTGTCGACGCGGGTGGCGTTCGATTTGGAGGGGCTGGTCGGCCTGGGTTCTGCGGGCTTGCACCCCTACCACGTGCTCGTGGGGCATCGGCTGGGCTTCGTGCTGGTCGTGGGTGCCACTGATCGTCGTGAGGCCGAGGGGTTGCTGCCGAAGGCGGATTTCACCCCGCATCGCGTCGCGCAGCTTGGCGTCGAGCGCGGAGAGCGGTTCATCGAGCAGCAGCAGTTTCGGTTGCGACGCGATCGCGCGCGCGATCGCGTCGCAACCGAAACTGCTGCTGCTCGATGAACCGCTCTCCGCGCTCGACGCCAAGCTGCGCGACGCGATGCGGGGTGAAATCCGCCTTCGGCAGCAACCCCTCGGCCTCACGACGATCAGTGGCACCCACGACCAGCACGAAGCCCAGCCGATGCCCCACGAGCACGTGGTAGGGGTGCAAGCCCGCAGAACCCAGGCCGACCAGCCCCTCCAAATCGAACGCCACCCGCGTCGACAG
>NZ_LXKA01000154.1 GCF_001645125.1 Paraburkholderia ginsengiterrae
GCGGGCGGCGTGTCGTCGGCTGGCCTGGCGCTCGCGTCGATCGCGCGTTCGAAGTACTGCGCGGCTTCGCGATTGCGATGCGCGTCGACCGCCGCATAGCCCGCGTCGGCCAGCGCGCTCGACGGCATCGTGCCGGCCTTGTCGGCCATGCTGAAGCGCTGATAGGCGACGCGATTGTTGCCGGCGCGCTGCGCGATGTAGGCGGCTGTCATGTCCGGCATCGCATCGAGCATGCCGGCATCGATCAGGTTCTGCGCCTCGCGCGCCGCCGCGCGGTCGTCGCCCGCCGTGCTGAGCGCGTTGATCAGTTCCACGCGATGCTGCGGATCGTCCGGCGCGGCCTTCACCGCTTCACGCGCGAAGCCGACCGCGGCGGTTTTGTCGTTGGCGGCTGCGGCGGCCGCTGCCGCGCGCGCCGCCGCGAAACCTGCGTCGGCGGCGTACACGTCGCAGCTCGCGCCGAACTGGTCGACCACGCAGTCGATCACGGGGCGGCGCGACGGATCGAGCGGCGTCGAGGTGGTGCGTGATACGGCCGAGGCGGTGGTTGTCGCCACCGAGGTTCGAGCAGCCGGTCCATCGGTTGCAGCCGCTGCATGGGCCGCCGCATTGGCCGCAGCATCAGCCCCGTTCGCAGCATTCGCACCACCGGCCCCCTGCGCCAGCAACCGTCGCGCCTCCGCGCGGCGCAGCGCGATCGGCGGATCGGTGTCATCGCCAAGGGTCTTCAGCGGCGCGAGCAGATCGAGCGCGCGTTGCGGCTGGCCCCCGGCAATCCACACGTCCGCGATGATCACGCGGGAAATACGCTTGTTGCGCTCGGTGGCATCGTTCGCCTGCTGGGCTTTGGCGAAGTCCGCGTCGGCTTCGTCAGGCTTGCCTTGCGCGGCAAGCGTGTAGCCACGCAGCGCGAGCGGCATGATTTCGCTGTCGTCCACGGCGATGGCGTCGCTCGCGGCCGCTTGCACGCCGGGCAGATCGTTGGCGGCGAACAGCACGTCCATCAGCTGTATGCGGTACCCGACCTGATCCGGCGCATAGGCGACAGCCAGCCGCGCGAGCGTCGCAGCCTGCGCATAGTCACCCTGCTTGCGCGCCGCATACGACGCGCCGGACGCCTGCGGCGCCAGACGGCTGCCGATGAAGCTGCGGCGCAAACGCAGATCGTCGTTATCGCCGAAGCGTTTGACGGCGTCGAGATCGGCGTTCCACGCATCGGCGTCCTGACCCGCGGCGCTCGCCGCATCGATCAGCAACAGCCGCAAACGCAGCAGATCGGGACGCAGCGCAATCGCTTCATTCGCATACCTGACGGTGCCCGCGAATTCCTTCGCGGCATAAGCCTTATAGGCCTGCTGACCGGCGATCAGCGCGGGGCCGCTCACCGCATCGGGATCGCCCGGCTGCTGGCGGCCGGCGCGCGCGACTGCGCGCGTGGACCCGTTCAGCGCGTCGATCTGTTGGCGGCGCGCGACCAACGCGGAATCCCGGCCGACCTGCGCGATCGCGTCGGACAGCGAGCGGCTCGCTTCGCTATAGCGGCGTTGCGCGGCCAGCGAGTTCGCGAGCAGCACACGCAAGGACACCAAGTCGGGCCGCTGGCGAATCGCTTCACGCGCCCGCGAGACGGCTTCGGCATAATCGCCACGACCATACGCGGCATACGCTTGCTGCGCCACGCGATAAGCCGCGCCGCTCAATGGCAGCGAATTCACCGCAGGCGCGGCAGGCGCAGACACGCTTCCTGCGCCTGGCACGCTCTGCGCGTGCGCGGCGCCGCCCAGACACACCGCGCCGGCTATCAACGCCGCAGCAACGGTGCGCAACGCGAACGCCGGTGCAGGCGCCAATTCCCCCGAGGCAGCGCGCATCGTCCCCGCGCGCCATGTAAATACTGATTCGATCATTCGGATGCCGCCAGAGCGCCTTGCAGGCGGCGCTGTTGCTGGATTACGTTATCGAGCGCGGCGCGTGAGATCACGTCGCGCGCCACCATGTAGTCGCCAATCAGGCCATGGCGATCCGGACGGTAGTGCTGCATCGCCGCTTCGAAGTCCTCGCGCCGCACGTGGCCGTGCTCGATAAGCAGATCGCCGATCAACGGCACGCCGCGCGCCGGCACGGACTCGCCTCCGGCGCCGGCCGCGGGCGTCGCTATCGCGACGCCACGCAGCACGCGCAGCCCTTCCGCTATCTCGCCCTCGCGGACGATCTCCTGCGCAAGCGGCCCCGCAATCAGCGTGCTCAGCTCCGCGAGCACGGTCTCGGCAAGCGGACTGGCCGCCAGCAGAATCGTCCGGCCCTTTGCCGGATCGGCCTGCGGCAGCACGCGATGCCGCACGATCGCTTCGAGCGGCAGGCGCGCCGCGTCCTCACGCAGCCGTTCGGCATGCAGACGGCCGCGCGGCAGATCGGCCTGGAATGCGATCGCTTCGGCAAGCGTTTCCTCGTCGAGCCAGCCCTTCGCCATCAGCACCCGGCCAAGCGGCGCCTCGCGCGCATGACTCTCGCCGAGCGCCTGTTCGAGCTTGTCCGGATCGATGGCCTGCCAGGAGAGCAGCAGTTCGCCCAGACGCTGGCGTCGATTGTTGAAACCGTCCGCCGAGGGGAAATCGTGCATGGTCTTGTCCCATGCAAGCCGCTTGCCCGTCACGAGATGCGTGATGAACATCTTCCAGGCGCGCGACACCGCCATGAAGTTGATGAAGTTCCCCACCACCATGCGCGGCACGGACAGCACGCCGTGCTCCCAGCCGTACAGACGGGTCACGAAATAGATCCGCTGCACCACGCGCAGCAGCAGCGCGCAGCCGTTGGCCCACAGGAGCGCCTGCAGCCAGCCTGAATCGGCAAACGGCGAAGCGATCAGATCCGGCATCCAGCCGAGCAGGCCGGCGCCCGCGAACAGCAGGAACTGGATCACCAGCACGTAGGCAATAATGCCGACGAACGCGGTCACGATCCCCTTGCGGTCGCGAAACAACAGGTAGCGGTTCGCGAGCGAGCCGACCCAGCCGGTCTGCTTCCAGCCTTGCAGGCCGATGCCGAGCGTCCAGCGCGCGCGCTGACGGTAAGCGGTGCGAAACGTATCGGGAAAGAACTCGCGCACGCACAGCGGCATCGTCACGGTGATGTCGCGTTCCTTGCCGAGACCAAACCACGCCTTGCGGCGCGTGGCGAACTGCACCGGAAAGCGCGCGAAAATGGACTGCATGCCCATCTTGCCCAGGCGCGCCCCGACGTCGTAGTCCTCGGTGAGGCTCTCGGTATTGAACGGCTGATTGTCGGTTTCAGCGACGAGCGCGAGCAGCGCGCGCCGCGAAAAGCACGTGCCCACACCTGCTGAAGGCACCGAGCCCACCAGGCTCTCGCGCACCACCAGATCCTTCGCGTGCCATTCCGCGAATTCGTCCATGTACGTGCCGGCCACGAGTTCGAACCAGTTGCGTTCGAGCGAGGCCACCGGCAACTGGATCATGTCCTTGCGCGGCAGCAGGTAGTTGAAAAAGCGCAGCTCCACCGGATGCAGCACGTCTTCGCTATCGTGCAGCACCACGCCCGCGAATTCGATGCCGGATTCACGCTCGTGCCTGAAAATCGCCGCGATCACCCAGTTCAGGCAATCGGCCTTGCAGGTCGGGCCGTCGTGCGGCACTTCCACGCGGCGCAGCTGCTTGTAGCGGCGGCGCATGCGCTCCACTTCGGCGATGGTCTGCGGATCGTTCTGGTAAGTGCCGACGAACACCACATAGTTGCGGTAGTCCATCACCCGCACCAGGTCCTCGATCATCGCCGCGACCACGTCGTACTCGTGCCAGGCGGGCACCATGATCGCGATGGGCTGCTCCTCGCGCTGATAGAGCTGCGCGCTGGTGAGCGGCTTGTAGGTGCGCTGCACCGTCAAGCGGCGATAGATCGTGCGGGTCCAGTACCAGAGATCGATGAACAGGTCGTCGATACTGGAGAGCAGAATGACGAACGCCACCGCCGCCGCGACGTATTCGAGCCCGTGATAGTAGTGGGCCACGGCGTAGCCCGCGTACCACTTGATCAGCGCGAGGTTCACAGCTCGTCCCGCGGCTTGTCCTGATTCCTGCGGCGCGCCACATTGGCGACCAGCAGCAGCACGATCAGCAAGCTGACGAGACCGGCAGGTATCGCCCAACGCACCCAGCTCTGCATGAACCACGGGCCTTCGTCGCCGGCGTCGACCACTTCACCCGGATTACGGGTGTCGAACAGCCGCAGCGTGCCGCTGCCGTCCACGAGCGCCACGTTGCCGCGCGACAGTTGCAGCGTGGCCGGCAAAATCGCCGCGGTGTCGCCCACCGTGCGATACGCGATACCGGCCACCGTGCCCGCCTTGACCGCCTCGATCACGCCGACGCGGTTCAGACCGGACACGTCCGCGAGCATCTTGCCCGACGCGTCGGTGAGCGAGAGGCGGTCTTTCGACAGGCGCGCGAGATTCTGTTCATCGGCAAGCGTGACATCGGCGGCGAGGAACGCGCCCTTCGGACTCACGGCTTCGCCGTCGCGCGCCACACTGAAGGTCGCGCGCGTCGGCGCAATGCCGCTCGCGTTCGCGAGGCGCGCGACGCGCGGCAGCACCTGGGTGGCGTCGTTCAGATACGCGGCCGGCACGATCACGTTCGCGTCCGTTGCGAAGCGCGCCACCATGCCGGTGAAATCGTCGTCGATCTTCCCGCTGGTCAGCGTCAGATGGCTGCTCGGCAACACCGCCACCGGATGACCCTGGCCGCGCGGCTGGCAGCCGCCTTCCGGCTGACGCTGAAACACCACGCGAAGCAGGTTGTGCGCCGCCAGCGCGTAGTGCGGCACGCGCGCCGTGATGCGCTGCGGCTTGCCGTTGGCGGACAGCAGTTGCGAGCCGATCAGCACGTCGTTGAAATAGATCGAGGCGGTCTGCGCGGTATTGTTCAGCGTCGGCGCGGCGGCCACGTCGAGCACTACGGCGCCCGGCAGCTTGCCATTGCCCGATGCCGCACCGAGGTCGAAATTCGCGTCCCAGATGGCGCGGCCTTGCACGTCGAGCGTGCGCGGCTCGCCGCCGAGCAGCGACAGCGCGATTTCGTCGGCGCGGGTGTTCGGCGCGTCGTCGATCTGATGGACCACGAGGCGGCTCGTCACGTCGATCGGCCGCCACGTGCGTGCGAGCACCGCGACGCCGTCGTTGTCGCCCACCACGATGGCGGTCTGGCCGCCGAGGTGCGCGAGACGCACTTCGCCCGGGGCCAGCGGTTTCGCGATCGGATCGATGGCGCGGGCACGCCACGCGTCGAAAGCGTCGGCCGCGCCCGGCTGCACGCCGGCCACCTGCTCGCGCAGCGCGTCGAGCGAACTCTTCAGCGTGTTGCGCAACGTGTCGTCGGCGACGATCACATCGGGTGCGAAATCCGCAGGCGGCGTCAGCGCGATCAGTGCGCCCGCCTCCGCCGGATTCGCGAGCTTGTGCGAACCGCCCGCGGCCAGCGCAGCAAAGGCAGGGATCGCGCGCAGCGGCGCCGGTACGTCAATCGTGCTCAGATCCACGGTGTCGCCCGCCACCGGCCAGGCGCGCGTGGCCGGCGCGCGGCCCTCACGCTGCAGCAGCGCTTCGATGCGCCAGCCGGCGTCGAACGCGGGCGCGCCCAGCGTGCGCGCGCCGAGCATGACCACCGGCTTGTGCGGCAGCGCGCTCCATGCGCTGCGCAGATCGCCGATCGCGTCCGGGTCGTAGCGATAGGTCAGGCGCGAAGTCGGCGCGACGCGCCACACGTTGCCGATCGCGGTCTGATCGGCACAGATGTTCTCGTTGATCACCGACGACCAGTCGAGCCCCACGCGTACGAAGCCGCCCGGCCGCGCCGCGCCGTCCACGCCGAGCGTCGCCGATGCATCGCCCTGATCCTGCGTGGGGCTGCGCGAGAGCGCCGGCGAACCGTCGAGCGACACCAGCATGGTCGTGCGTCCGCCGTTGCCGCGCAGATAGCTGCCGTCGATCTGCAGCGTGGCGTCGGCGAGCGGCACCCCTGCCGGCACCGGCAGATACAGTTCCTGACGGCCGTCCGGCGCGTGCAGCACGAGCGGATCGCGGATGCCCAGTTCGGTCAGCGTGACCGTGCGCGTCGCCAGACGCCCGCTGCCGAGCTGCGCGAAGCTGCCGGCGAGGTCGGCAGCGAGTTTGGCCGGTTCCTGGGAATAGGCACTGCCCGCCAGCAGCAGCAGCGTGGCAAGCACGTTCAGGCGAGGGCGCGCAAGGCGGCGCATTGACGTATTGGGGATCACTTTTTTGTCTCTCAATTAGCGCGCAAGCGGCAAGACCGGATTGCACGGCATGAATCATCTGGAGCGGCCAGTCCGGCACCACGCCGGGTTCGATCGGATTGGCCAGTCGTCCAACCTGTGTGATCGGCGCGACGGGCAGTCACTAAGCCGGCTGCTCGCGCGGCACGGGGTGCGTCGGAAGTCGCGGCATGTGCCGGCAAAAGCAGGTGCAGTCGGAACTGCATAACGGCCCTGCCCTGCCGGACGGCGATGAACGCGCTAGTGGACGGTCGCGGCGAACCGCACGCGCGCAACGTCTGCTGCGTGCGGATGCCCGGCACCACTCGCGCCGCCGGTCGAGCCGCCACTCGCGAATTCCTCGACCGCGCGCCCGGTGAGCGCCGCGACGATCCGCCGTGACGCGTGGCCGTCGCCATAGGGGTTGACGCGATGCGCGAACTCGTCGCGCTGGCGCGCGTCCTCGATGAGCCCCAGCACCGCGCTCACGATCGAGTCGCACTGCGTGCCGACCAGACGCACCGTGCCCGCCGCGACCGCTTCCGGACGCTCGGTCACGTCGCGCATGACGAGCACTGGCTTGCCGAGCGCGGGGGCTTCTTCCTGAACGCCGCCGGAGTCAGTGAGGATGATCGACGCGCGCTGCATGAGACGCACGAAGCTGAGATAGTCGAGTGGATCGATCAGATGAACATTGCGCGCGTGACCGAGAGACTCCCGCACCGGGCCGCGCACATTCGGATTCAGGTGCACCGGATAGACAATCTGCACGGTGTTGGTGCTGGCCAGCTCGGCGAGCGCCGCGCAGATATTCGCGAAGCCCTCACCGAAGCTTTCGCGGCGGTGGCCCGTAACGAGCAGCACCGGCAGCGCGCCGTCGAGGAACGGGAGACGTGCATCGAGTTCGGCGCACAACGCCGCGTCGTTGTCGATACGCGCGGTGGTCAGGTTCAGCGCGTCGATCACCGTATTGCCGGTGACGATGATCTTGCCGTGCAGCGTTTCCTGCTCGAGGTTGGCACGCGAACTCGCGGTGGGCGCGAACATCAGGTCGCTCATCACGTCGACCACGCGGCGGTTCATTTCTTCCGGCCACGGCTGCATCAGATTGCCGGTGCGCAGGCCCGCTTCGACGTGGCCAATCGGAATACGGCGGTGGAACGCAGCGAGCGCGGCCGCCGACGCGGTGGTGGTGTCGCCGTGCACCAGCACGCGGTCGGGTTGAACCGTGGCGAGCACCTCGTCGAGCGAGGCGATGAGACGCGCGGCGAGCCCGTTGAGCGTCTGGTTGCCGGTCATCAGCGCGAGATTGTGGTGCGGTTTGATCTCGAACAGATCGAGCACCTGATCGAGCATCTGCTGATGCTGCCCCGTGACGCACACGACCGACTCGATCCCGCTGCTGGCTTCAAGCTGTTTGACAAGCGGTGCCATTTTGATGGCTTCCGGCCGCGTGCCGAAAATCGACAAAATCCTCGATGGCATAATTTCTGGTCTTTTTTTGATGTTTTATTGTCGGCGTGCAACGCAAAACGCGAATAAATACCGCGCCCCCGCATTTACCGATTCGAGTTGCCGCCGCCGATTTCGCCGAGTGTTCCCGTACACCATGAGCGATGGATCGGATGCAATATTTGCCGTTTGGATTGAAGCAGGCCGTGCTCAAACGGGCGGACTATCGTGCGTGAATCGCTGCGCATTCTAGCGCGATTTTCCGCCACTGCCGTGATGATTTCTGGCTATATAACGCTAATTGACAATTGGGTTCGGTGCTTTTCCGTGTCCACTATCCAGGCACACTGCGACAAAATCCCAATTGCAAACGTTTTACATCGAATTAATGAGGCAGGTAAATTTAACCTGATAACGGCAAAATCGCGGATTTCCGGGAGACGATTTAACACTTCAGGGGCGTCAATCAATTAACTGAATATAGCCGCTGAATAAGGCGCGCAAACGTTAAAGACGGTTTTAGTTTGCAACGCACAAATTACCGTTTCATCACCGATTGATATCGATGTTATCTGGCCGGATCGCATTCGATCGCGGCGGTCAAATCAGCGATTGGCGGCTCGGCGAAAATACAGACGCCGTGCTGTTGCGGCAGTGCGACAGTGGCGCCGGTTGCCGCGTGAGTTTGGCGGCTAAAGATAAGGTCGTGGATAAACGTGCCGCCGCGAGACAGGTGCCGGCGATGAAAGGCGCGGTGAGGACCGCGCCGCCGGCTGCATGGACCTAAAACACCCCCATCAGTCTGGACAGCTCCGCCACATAGTGCCCGTACAACGGGTCGCTCTTGACCTGATCGGGTTGCCGCGGCCGTGGCAGATCGATCCTGACGTCGTGAATCACGCGCCCCGGCCGCTCCGACATCACCAGCACCCGGTCCGACAAAAACACCGCCTCGTGGATGCTATGCGTGACCAGCAGCACGGTGAGCGTGCTCTGCTGCCAGATTCTCAGCAGCTCGACATTCAGGCGGTCGCGCGTGAGCGCATCCAGCGCGCCGAACGGTTCGTCCATCAGCATCACACGCGGCTCGAGCAACAGGATCTGTCCGATCGCGGCGCGCTGCCGCATGCCGCCCGACAATTCATGCGGATAGCGGTCGGCGAACGCCGTCAGGCCCAACGTGTCCAGCAAGGCGGGCAGCCGCTTCTCCACGTGTGCCCGCGGCAGGTTCCGCAACTTCGCGCCGAGGCGAATGTTGTCGCCGACAGTCAGCCACGGCAGCATATTGCTGGTCTGAAACACGACGCCGATATCCGGCACCGGCGCGGTAATTGGCTCCGCGCCGAGCAGAATGCGCCCGTCGTCGCACGGCACGAGACCCGCGACCATGCGCAGCAAGGTGCTCTTGCCGCAACCGCTTGGGCCCAGGATCGACACGAATTCGCCCTGGCGGATCTGCATCGAGACATCGTCCAGCGCGCTGAACGCCTCTGCCCCGCCGCGCGCGGCGAAACGCTTGCCCACCCGTTCGACGGCAATCAGCGCGGGCGCCGTATCGCCGCGCCGCATGGGCTGAACATTCTCGCCGGTTGC
The DNA here is from genome assembly GCF_001645125.1 of Paraburkholderia ginsengiterrae. Classification (GTDB taxonomy): domain Bacteria; phylum Pseudomonadota; class Gammaproteobacteria; order Burkholderiales; family Burkholderiaceae; genus Paraburkholderia; species Paraburkholderia ginsengiterrae. Next base: position 9,331 of record NZ_LXKA01000154.1, read on the forward strand.
CGCGGCGCGCTGCACGATACGCAATTTGTCGACCAGTGCCATCAGACCGTTACTCCTCTCCACCACACGCCGCGCGAAACCAGCTCGACGGCCCAGTAAAACAGCATGGCCAGCACGGTCACCATCAGGATCGCCGCGAACGAGAGCGCCGTTTGCGCGTTCGACGTCGCGAATACGATCAGATGTCCGAGCCCCGCTTCCGCCCCGATAAACTCGCCGACGATCGCGCCGATCACCGCCGGCGGCATGGCGATCTTCAGGCCGTCGATCAGCGCGGGCAATGCGGCGGGCAAGCGCAGATGCCAGAACGTCTTCGCGGGCGATGCGCCGAGCGCGCGGAAATGTTCGTCCAGATTGCGCGGCACGCCGGCGAGGCCGCCCATGGTCGCGATCACGATCGGGAAGAAGGCAAACAGCACCGCCGCCGCCAGCTTCGACGCAAAGCCATAGCCGAACCACACGCTCAGCAACGGCGCGAGCGCGATTTTCGGCATGCTCTGCAATGCGGTAACGAGCGGCAGCAAGGTGCGCCGCGCGATGCTCGACATGCTGGCGAGCAGACCCACGGCCAAGCCGCCGGCAAGCGCCAGCGCGAACCCGGCGAACACCTCCCAGGCCGTGGCGAGCGTATCCGAGAACAATTGCCCGCGCATTTCCCAACCGGCGGCAAAGACCTGCGAGAGCGCCGGCAACACGTAGTCGCGCGTGCCTGTCCAGCGCACTCCGAATTCCCAGATCAGGCCGATCACGGCCCAGAACGAGACGGTTTCGATCAATCGCTTCATGAGGGTTCCGAATTATTTGCGCGCGGATGGATCGGTTTTCGTGGTTTCTTCAGGGGTGGCGGACTTATCGGCCTGCGCCGACTTCTGCGCGACCAGATGCGGTGGCGGCGGAACCACGAACCGTTCGAAGCGGTACTGATCGAATGACTCGATCGTGCGCTCCCACACCTGCGGCTCGTGCGGGTCGCGCTCGCCGATCTGCGTCATCTCGCAGTAGACCTCGACGTTGTTGCCGTCCGGGTCCTTGAACACCAGAAACAGATTGTTACCCGGACCATGCCGGCCGATGCCGCGCACAATCTCGACGCCGTGCTCCTGCAGGACCTTCACTGAGCGCTCCATCTCTTCGTAGCTGTCGATCAGATACGAGAAGTGCTCCAGACCTGGCCGCGAGTAGCGCGGCAGATCGTCGAAGTCGGCGGAATCTTTCGGCAGTTGCGCGAGCGCGAGATCGTGATGATCGGTGCCGGCGCGCAGAAACACCATCTGGTCGCCGATCCAGTCGGATACCTTCAGGCCCAGCACCTCGGTGTAAAACTTCGCGGACTTGTGGATGTCGCGCACCATCAGCACCATGTGCCCAAGCCGTTTCGGACGCAAACTATTCATTACTTGTCTCCTGTCGGCCGGAGTTGGCGCTTTAGCGCTTACTCCGGCCCCATGCAAAGCTGTCGACCCGAGTTAGCGCTTTAGCGCTTACTCGGGTCCCATGCGACGCATTACCCTATCCAATCGTCGCTTACTCGACAAACCGGTTCGTATATACATCCACCGCCTTCACCTTCGCCCCGGTGCCAAAGGCACGCGACACGAAAGCCGCGGTGGCATCCATCCGCGCCGGACGCAGCCACCCAATCCTGTGCCCCGCCGGATCATCCACAATCAGCCCGTTAGTCTCGACGATCTGTTGCAGCAGGATCGCCTTGTCGAGCACCGGATACTGCGCCGCGATCACATCCGCGGCTTGCTGGGGATGCTCCCGCATCAGCGCATAACCACGATACGTGGCGTCCAGAAAGCGCTTCACCACATCGGGGTGCTGGGCCACGAAGGTATCGGTGGTCACGATGCCGTTGCCCATCATGTCCAGGCCAAAATCGCGGTAGTACACGTGGCCCAGCTGCTGCCCCGCGCGTTTGGCGAGCGCGGCCTGCACCGGCAGACTCGCGCCCTCCCAGCACTCCGACAGGTCGATGCGCTTTTGCAGCAGCGCGGTATTGATCACGGCCGGATCGAGCCGCACGGTGCGGATCGCGTCGGGCGCCATGCCGTTCTGTTTCAGCCAGGCGGGCATGATGTTCTGCACCGGCGAAGCGCCGCCGCCGCCGAGCGTGAGACCCGCCAGATCTTTCAGCGAGTTCACCTTGAAGCCGGGCCGCTCGAGGTAGCACATCGCGCCCGGCCAGCGCGTGTTGATCGCGCCGACCATCACGGCGTGGCCGCCATGCGCGCGATTGAGCATCACGCTGAGCGGATCGCCGTAGCCGAACTCGAACAGCCCGCCATCCACTTCATTGACGGTGCGCTGGCCGCCGTAACCGCGCATCACGCTGACGTCGAGCCCGGCGTCACGGTAGTAACCTTTCGCCTGAGCGAGCAGAATGCCGCCCGTACTGCCCTGCGGCAGCCACGCCAGATTGACGCGCACGGTATCGGCCGCATGAACGCTCGTGAAAAGCGCCATGGCGGCCAGCGCGGCCGCGCCCAGCGCCGTCCCCCGCACCGTACCGCGCATCAGTCGCGACGCTTGCCGTGAAAGCGCGCGCCGTATCCGCTGCAACATATCGTGTCCCCGTTCATGAGTGGCGTGAGTGGATGGCGCGGCGAGCATGTTGACGCTCAGCCCGCGACCAGCGGATTCTCGATCGTGCCGATGCCGTCGATCGAGGCGACCATCACGTCGCCCGCTTTCAGATAAATGCCACGCCCCATGCCGACGCCGGTCGGCGTGCCCGTCGCGATCAGATCGCCGGGCTGCAGCGTGAGGATCGTCGACAGATATTCGATCTGCTCGGCAATGTTGAAAATCATCTCGGACGTGTTGCCGTCCTGCATCATCTCGCCGTTCACCGCGAGGCGCATGCGCAGATTCTGCGGCTCGGCGATGCAGGCGCGCGGCACGAACCACGGCCCAAGCGGACCAAAGGTATCGAAACTCTTGCCGCGAAACCAGTCGTGTTTGAACGGATAGTCGGTGCGGCGATTCAGATCGCGCGCGCTGACGTCGTTGAGAATCGTGTAGCCGGCCACGTAGTCGTAGGCATCGCGCTGGGCGATGTGGCGCCCCTGCCTGCCGATCACCACGGCCAGTTCCACTTCCCAGTCGACCCGCTCGGCGTGCGGCGGAATCACCACATTGGCGAGCGTCGGCACCACGCTCGTTTCGGCCTTGATGAACATGTACGGGGTGCTTTCTTCGCGCGGCGCAAGCTCCGTGCCCATCTCGCGTGCATGTTCGTAGTAGTTCGAGGCTGCCGCGAAGATGCGCCGCGGCTGGAACGGCACGCACAGCCGGTGTCCTTCCAGCGGCGCGAGGTCGAACGTGCCCGCCTCGATTGCGCGTGCCGCGCGTTCGAACTGGTCGACCGCGGCCGCGCCGTGCGTCGCCCAGCCGGCGATCAGCGCGCCGAGATCGGCAAGCGGCGCGTCGCCCGCGACACGCTTTAACGCCGCTTGCGCGTCGTACAGCCTGTCGCCGACCGCCAGTCCAGCGGCACGGCGGCCGTTCAATTCGTAGGTTGCGATACCAAACCAGGTCACGTGTTGCCTCGCTTTTCTTGTTTGCAGGGATGAGTTGACAGCTGTCGAGGGTTCAATCATTGGGGTTCATCTTTCGTATACATTCAGTCATTTGTGTATTTTTATTAAAATCCTCGTATACACTTATCGGGGCGTGAACACGATCGCGCGTACACTGCATGGGCCTGCAAAGGCCGGATATGCGCGGTGGCGATTGAGGCAGTCGGGCCGCTGGCGCATAATGAGGGCCGCTTGCCCACGGTTTCGCTCAACCCACGACCATCACGATGACCACGCTCTCTTCCAAGATTTACCGCCTGCTGTGCGACGAGATCATCGACGGCACGCTCGAACCGGGCCAGAAGCTCGAAGAAGCCGCGCTCGCCGAACGCTTCAACGCGTCGCGCACGCCGATCCGCGAAGCGCTGCGCGAACTCGCCGCGCGCGGCATGGTCGAGCTGACGCCGCGCAAGGGCGTGGTGGTCGCGCAGTTCAGCATCGACGAACTGGCCGACATGCTCGAGGCGATGTGCGAACTCGAAGCGCTGTGCTGCCGTTTGAGCGCGCAGCGCATGAGCCTCGTCGAGAAGAAACAGCTCGAGGAGCTCGAAACCGAAATGAACGCCGCGATCGCGCGCGGCGACGAGACGGAGTACTTTGCACTCAATCGCGAATTCCACGAACTGATCTGCAAGGGCGCGCAAAGCAAGTCGCTCGCGTCGATCATGGCGGTGCAGCGGCAGCGTCTGGCGGGTTTTCGCGCCGCGCAGCCGGCTTCGCCGTCGCGCTTCGAAGCGGCCACCGACGAGCATCGCGAGATCGTGTCGGCCATCCTCAACTCCGAGCCGGAGCGCGCGTACAACGCGATGCGCGATCACACGGCGCGCTTGTCCATCGTCGTGCTGGGGCGCCTGAAGCGTCAGCGCACGGAGCGCGCGAACGCCTGAAGCCTGGGCAGGGTTGGAGCCAGCGACGAGGCGCTCCGTCACCCCGTCACGTGCGCCTCGGCGAAGGCCCGCACCACGACGCGTGCTCGCCCCAAGGCTTGAGTCCACGCACCGCGCACTCATGCGGCCACCGCCGCAACCGTCGCCAGCGACGGCATCGAAAAATCCAGCGCCTCGAGCTGCCGCAGTAGCGCGCCCGCCTGGCCCGAATCCATCGCCGTCAGGGGCGGACGCACACGCGCCCACGCCGCGTCGTTCGCGAAATGCGCGACGATGTGCTTCAGCGCGGGGATCATCGGTTGCGCCTGCACGGCGAGCCGCACCGTGGCCACCTTGCCTTCCCACACCGCCCGCTCGTCCGGCGTGGCTGCGTTCAGCAGGCTCGCGATCGCATGCGGCTGAATATTCGCCGTCGCCGAAATGCAGCCGGCCGCGCCGAGCGGCAGCGCTTTGCCGAGCAACGCCTCGGACGCGGGAAACACCGCGAAACCCGGGAATTTCTCGAGCATCGCCGACGTGTTGGCCCAATCGCCGGAACTGTCCTTGATCCCGACGACCGTGCGCGGATACGCCGCGATCAACCGTTCGATCAGCGTGTGCGTGATCGGCACGCCGGTGAACTGCGGGATGTGATACAGCAGCACGCGAAACTGGTCCGAGCCAACCGCCTCGATCACGTCGGCGTAGTACGCGAAGAGGCCCTCGTCGCTCACACCCTGGTAGAAGAATGGCGGCAGCATCAGCGCGCCGGCACAACCGGCTTCGCATGCGTGACGCGTCAACGCGATGGCGTCGGGCAGCGCGCACGCGCCGGTTCCCGGCAACATCCGCGCGGGGTCGATGCCCGCTTCGATCACTTCGTCCAGCAGAGCGTGACGCTCGCTCAGACTCAGCGAGTTGGCCTCGCTATTGGTGCCGAACAACGCCAGCCCGGCGCCCTGCCCGACGAGCCAGCGGCAGAACGCGACGAAGCGCGGCGCGTCGATACCAAGCTCCGCGGTGAAGGGAGTGACGACCGGCGCGAACACGCGTGGTGTCGCGAAGGCGGGCGGCAGGCTGACAGACATGCAGTTCTCCTGAGTGTGCGGTACTGGCCAATGACAACGGGAACGGATCAACCCGAACCGTCACGCGCCGAAAAAATCGAGCATCGCGTCGCCTAGCAGCGTCTCGCCCGAATCGAAATGCGCCACCACCGACGTATGGTTGTGCCGCAGCATCTGCATGAAACGCGGCGCACGCTTCATAGCCGCATTCATAGCGGCAGCGCCCGCGCGTTGGCGGGCCTCCAGCACGCGGGCAAAGAACGCCGCGCCGTACGCATCGAGATAAGGGTTTTCGTATTCGGCGACCACCACCATGAGCGGCGTGTCGATCCGCGCGGCATGGGTCAGCGGCGAACGCGCGGCGTAGCGGGTTTCGTCGGCGCCGAAATAGGCCCGCACGCCGGCCGCGTTGGGATTGTCCGCATGCACATCCGCCATCAGCCGCGCGCTGATCAGCACGGCGCCCGCGACGCCCGGCGTGCTTTCACGCAGATCGGCAAAGAGCGGATCGCCAAGATAGGTGGCGACATGCGCGCCGCCCGCCGAATGGCCGACCAGAAAAATCCGCCGCGGATTGCCGCCGAATTCCGCGACATGCGCCTGCGCCCAGGCCACCGCGGCGGCCACATCGTCGGCGCCCGCGGGATAAGGCGCGCCAGGCGCCAGCCGGTATTCCACATTGAGCCCGACGCAACCCCGGCGCGCGAACCAGCGCGGCACGTTGTCGTAAATGAGTCCGTTAAAGCTCTTGCTGCCGCGCAAAAATGCGCCGCCGTGGACGAACAGCACCACGTCGGCATCGCCGTCACGGCGTGTCCGCCGCGCGGCGAATACATCCAGCCGCTGCCGCTCGTGGCTGCCGTACGCGATGTCGCGCGCCGCCTCGAACGACTCCTCGCCCGCGTCGCGCGCCGCGGCCACCAGCGGCGCATACGCATCGATCACCAGATCGCGGTGCGCATTGATATCGCGGCCCCACACCGGCCCGATCTGGGCGAAGCGCTGCCTGAGCGTGGCGGAGAGACTGCCTAACGGTTCCTGCGAGGGTTCCTGCGAGGTGTGCATCGGTGGTCCTCATATCTCATGGCAAATGCGCAGGGCAAATGCGCAGGGCAACTGAGCACAGCAAATCAGCGCGCCGGACACATCCAGCGTATGAAGACCATTCTGGTATATAAATTTAGTTTTGTGTATACATTACTTATACGTAGTATACCTGGTGAAGTTGCGGACACGCTTGATTCAAAGTCACGACACCTCACCCCTCGCCCGCGGGCGACTCACCTTCAGGACAACGCAAGGACACTCATGGACAAGCTTCGTCATATCGCGCTTTCGGTCGAAGACCCGGAAGCCGCTGCACAATTTTTCGAGCAGGCATTCGGCATGCGCCGCGCGGGCAACGCGATGCGCGGCATCTATATGACCGACGGCACGATGAACGTGGCGCTGCTCAACTTCAAGGACGAGACCGTGCCCGGCTATGCCGGCCTGAAGGACGTGCGCGGCGTGATCCACTTCGGCATGTGGGTGGACAGCGTGGAGGAAACCGCGGCGCGCGTGGTCGCCGCGGGCGGCACCTATCTGACGGGCCGCCACGAAAAAGATCCGAATGTCTTCTACGAGGTGAAGTACCGGATGCCCGACGGCACCGTGTTCGACATCACCGAGAACGGCTGGAAAGGCGCGGTGAAAGAAGTGGCGCCGGCCGCGCATTCAGCCGCGAATTCAGCCGCTAATTCAGCCGCGGTTTCAGCCGATCCTCAAGCATGAACGCGGGTATGAGCGGCATTTCCGTGCTCGCGCTGATCCCCCTGCCCGACGCGACGCTCGACGCGCTGCGGCGCGACTGCACGCTGCATCATTTTCCCGACGGCTGGCCAGGCGCGTGGCCGGCCGGCGCCGATCCACTGCGCGTGCGGGCGGTCGTGACCAACGGCTCGACCGGCCTGTCCGACGCGCAGATGGCCGCGCTGCCGGCGCTCGAAATCGTCAGCGCGTTCGGCGCGGGCTACGAGAATATCGACGTGGCCGCGGCCGCGCGACGCGCGATCGTGGTCACGCATGCGCCCGGCGCGAACGCGGCAACGGTCGCCGACCACGCCATGGGCCTGCTGCTCGCGCTCGCGCGCGGCTACGCGCCGCTGACTGCCGCGGTGCGCGACGGTCGCTGGCGCACCTCGCGCGGCGAGCGTCCCACGCTGACGGGCGCGCGGCTCGGAATCGTCGGCATGGGGCGCATCGGCAGGCTGATTGCGGCACGCGCGCTGGGCTTCGACATGACGCTCGGCTACCACGGCCGCGCCCCGCGCGCCGACGCGCCGGGCCTGTACTACGCCGATCCCGTCGAACTCGCGGCCGCCAGCGACTTTCTGGTGATTGCCTGCAACGGCGGCCCCGCGACCCGGCATCTGGTCAATCGCGACGTGCTGCATGCGCTCGGGCCTGACGGTTATGTAGTGAACGTCTCGCGCGGTTCGGTGCTCGACACGCGAGCGCTAATCGGCGCGCTGGCTGACGGCGCGATTGCCGGCGCCGGACTCGATGTGATCGACAGCGAGCCCGAGGTGCCGCAGGTGCTGCTCGATCATCCCGACGTGCTCGTCACTCCGCACATGGCCGGCCGCTCGCCCGCTTCGCTGTTGGCTCAGCGCGACGCGCTGCTTGCCAGTCTGTTTCAACACTTCACGCACGCTCCCGTCGACTTTGCGGTGCGCGCGGCATAACGCACGGCGGCGCATCACAGCGCCGCTGTGCCGCCTGAAGGGCTCGCTCTAGCCGCCGTTCCCACCCTCACAAGGACTCGCCATGAACGTTCGATCGTTGGGCGCGCTCGCGCTCGTTTGCACGGCCGCATGGGCCATGACGCCTCGCGCCGCGCAGGCGCAAACATCAGTCACGCTGTATGGACTCGTCGGGCTGGACATCGCCAGCAGCAAACGCAGCAACGGCCCGACGGCCGCGTTCGCCGAACAGAGCCCCGGCCTCACCGCGCCGTACTGGGGCATCCGTGTCAACGAGGAACTCGGCGCGGGTTATCGCGCGATCGCCGTGCTCGAGAGCTTCTTCCAGCCGACCAGCGGCGGCATCGGCCGCACCGCCGCCGACCCGTTCTGGGGACGCAATTCCTACGTCGGCATTGCCGGGCCGTTCGGGCGCGTCACGCTCGGGCGGCACACCAACCTGCTGTACCTCGCCGAGCAGGTCGCCAATCCGTTCCAGGCGTCGATCCTGTTCTCGCCGCTCGTCATGCAGACCTTTACCGCGCCGTATGGCGGCTCGATGCTGGGCGACAGCGTGTGGAACAACGGCATCCAGTACACCAGCCCGAATCTGAACGGACTCACGGCGACGGCCGTCTACGCGCCGGGCGGCTTCGCGGGCGCGAACGGGACGTACAACGCCGCTCTGTCCACGCTCTACGCCGGCGGTTCGCTCACCGCTGTCGCAACCGTACAACGCACACGCGTAGTTGCCGGTGTCGCGTCGCCGACACAGAACGCGTACCTCGTCGGCGGAGCGTACGATTTTTCGCTCTTCAAGGTGTATGGCGCGCTGCAAGGACTGCGCACGGATTCGACGGGCATCGGCGCGCACACCTATGAAGCCGGCCTCGCCGTGCCGCTCACGCCTGTGCTCACCGCCCTCGCCGAATGGGCCTACACGCGCCGCAGCGCGCCGCACAACGCCGCCACCGGCCGCAATACGGGCTCCGCGGGCCTCGACTACGTGCTGTCCAAACGCACCGATCTGTACCTGCTCACCGTCTGTGACCGGCTCTCCGGCCACGGCACCGCAATGACTTATGCAGGAGGAATCCGGCATCTGTTTTGACGCGCAATGCCATTCGGGTCAACCCGCTATAACCAAATCGCTGTTTTGTATAAAAAAATAAAGCTCGGAATCCAAATTTTTGCATGGGTATAATTTTTACCAGATTGTGTATACACGACGAGAAACGCCGTACCGTGGCTGTCGAGCGCGCCGACAGCTCTCACCCACACGAAAAGAACGACGATCTGTTTGGAGACTGAATGAAAAAGACCACACTCGTGTCAGGCGCCTTGATGCTCGCGTGCGCCGGGGCACATGCTCAGTCGAGCGTCTGGCTGTCAGGTTTTGTGGACCTGAACATCGAACATCTGATCTCTTCCGGCTCCGGCGGCAACGTGACGCGCATGTCGAGCGGCGGCCTGAACAACTCGCGCTTCAACCTGAGCGGCGTCGAGGACCTGGGCGGCGGCAACAAGGCGGTGTTCACCATCGAGCCGATGTTCTCCGCCAACACCGGCGTGCAGTCGGCGCAGTTTCGCCAGTCGTTCGTAGGCCTGAAGGGCAACTGGGGTGAAATCACAATGGGCCGCCAGTTCACGCCTTCATACTGGATCGCCGGCTACGCGGACCCGAGCTGGGCCGCCGACTTCAGCATGGTCAACAACATGGAGTTCTTCTATGCGTCGTATCGCGTGGACAACGCGATCCAGTACAAGACGCCGAACTTCTTCGGCTTTACCGGGCGGATCATGGCGACCACCGGCGTAGGCGACAGCACGCGCGCCGGACGATTCTTCAGCACCGCTATCGAATACCGGCACGGTCCGATCTTTGCGGGTGCGGTGAGCGAGTTGCAGTACACGCGGGATATCTTCAAGTCGTCGCAGATCCATTCCTCGCGCGACAACTATTTCTCGGCGGTGTACAGGTTCGGCGGTTTCGAGCCGACGGTGATCTATCACACGTACAACGGCTATTACGCGTATCCGCCCTACGTCGCGTTCAATTCGCAAGGCTGGGATGCGCAGATCGGCGCGCGCTGGAACATCGACGGATTCAATCGCGTGTATCTGAGCCTCGTGCATCGTCACGACGACAACAACGTGAAGATCTCCACCGCCAATGGCGGCGTGATCGGCTTCATTCATGCACTCTCGAAACGCACCGACCTGTATACGACTTTTGCGCACGTGCAGCATAAGCACGACGTGCCCATTCCCTATCCGGTGACGTTCCAGGTCTACCCGAACGGCGGACAGAACCCAAGCGGCTTCCAGTTCGGTATCCGTCACGCGTTCTAATATAAAAAGGAGGAAGCTGATGCTTCGCAAACGCAATTTGAAATCATCTCTCGCAATTGGCGCGGTGCTGGCGTTCATGTCGGCGGCGGCCTGCGCCAGCGGCGAAGCCGCATCTGAGGCGCCCGCTGCCGCCGTTGCCGCCGCGGCTTCGGGCGCGCAAATCACGCCCGGCACGCCGAACGTGAAGGACCCCTATCTCGCCGCGTGGCTGCGTCTCACGCCCGATCGCCGGCCTGCACCGCTGAAGCCCGGGGTCGATTACGGCATGGACCCGGCGACCGGCCAGTTCGTGTGGCCGAAGGCCACGCCCGAAGTGCATCAGGGCCAGCGTTTCCCCGGCGAGATGAGCACGTGGGACAAGAAGAGCTATGCCAAGGACGTGACGGTTCTGGCGTTCTATCCGCTCGTCGATTCGCCCTTTCACGCGTGGAACAACATTGCCGACTTCGACGGGCGCCGTTATCTCTACATTCACGACCGCGACTATCTGCGCATCATGGACGTCACCGACCCCGCCAACGGCAAGGTGGTGTTTTCGCAGGGCGGCACGTGGGGCCCCAAAGGACCGACCGAACACTTCGACCCGAACAACGTGCATGACTATCTGGGCGGCGCCACCATCGCCTGGAGCAGGAAGCTCGGCAAGCCGGTGCTGGTCGCCTCGTTCGAGATCGGCCGCTATGGCCTGATGACCGAGAAGATCGACCAGCCGGACAAGGTCGAGGCGCAACGCCACTACAACGAACTCAAGGGCTTCAAGGTCTTCGAAATGGACGGCCCGCTGCCGAGCCAGTGGAAGCTGATCGCCACGCGCACGACCGACTACAAACATCCCGATGCGCCGATCGGTCAGCAGCAAGGCTCCGGCTCGCTCGATGCGCCGGAATACTACGGCGGCAAGTACATGATCCTGTCGGCCGCGCCGGACGACAGCTATGGCTTGACCGAGTACCCGAACTATCTGTACTCGCCCGGCTATCAGGTCTGGGACATGTCGGACCCGGCCGATCCGAAGTTCGTCTCGCAGATCGCGGTGCCTGGACAGATTATCGGCAACGAGGCACATGAGCAGGCCTACCTGACCAATCCGCGCGCGGGCAACCGCACCTCGTGGATGGGCTCGCGCATTCCAATTTTCCTGCCGAAGCCGCTGGAGCAAGGCGGCAAGATCGGCTTCGGCGCGATGGGCGGCCTCGGCCTCTACTCGTTCGATCTGTCGAACCCGGCCAAGCCGAAGGTGCTCGGCAATGTGAATACCGCGCCGAGTTTCGCCGGCACCGAATACGACAATGCCGACGTGAGCCAGTACGAGCGCACCGGCTACGTGCTGACGAGCGGCTATCCGATGAACCGCGACTGCTACGAGCCGTATAAGGACATCTTTGTGGTCGACGCGCGCGATCCGTCGCATCTGCGGGTCGCGGCCAAACTGCCTCAGCCGACGCCGCCAGAAGGTGCGCCGTTCACGAGCTTCTGCCAGCGCGGCGGCAACTTCGGACCGAAGCGCTCGAACGCGATCGGCCAGCCGGGCGGCTCGCGCCAGGGCGTGATTCCTTATTCGTTCTACAACGCCGGCGTGCAGATTTTCGACGTGCGCAATCCGGAGAAGCCGACCATTGCCGGCTATTTCGTACCGGCGCTGGCGGACGAAAGCGAGCTGCCGAGCTACACGCTGGGCAAGGGCGTGCTCGCTATTTATACGGAGTACGACCGAAACATCATCTGGGCGTTTACGGAGAATGGCGCGTACGCACTGTCGACGCCATTGCTCGGCAAGCCGATGATGGGCGCGCCGGCCAAACCCTGGCCGCCGCGGTAAGTTTGTTTTGAGGTGGGTTGCTTGAGTGCTTTGGCCCGCCGGCGGTTTTCGCTGGCGGGATTTTTTTAGCACAGTTGCTTGGAGGCTTCTTCGCCTGCGCGGTGCCCTATCGCGCTAGCGCCCTGGCGCCCTTTCGGCCGGATCTATTGAGTACGTCCCGTCGCATCCTTCAGCGCGACGGAAAATGCCAGGCGGCCGATTTCCACGCCCATGGTGTTGAGCATTCGCGGCGCGTGAAACGACGCGAGCGCCGCGCGCTGCTCCGCCGTTCCAATGTCCAGCAGCCGCAGCAGTTCCGCTGCGACCGCATACAGTATGCCCACGTTGCCGTCCTCAACCTTCACGGCAATGCCAAGCGCGCCGTTCGCTCCGGCCTTCTCCGTCTGCCGTGACGCGCGCACACCGATCGCATAACTGCCGTCCGCGCCGACCTTGCCGATCAAGGCGCCGTCGAAGGCGCGCATCAGTTCCGTGCAGAACCGGCCCTCGCCGCCGACCAGTTCCGGATACGCAGCCATCGCGCGATAGATGCGCGCAAGCGCCGCCGTGCGCGGGGTAATGGACTGGGAGGGCTGGGACTGGGACTCCGATTGCTCCACCGCGTCCTGCGAGGCGGCCAGCTTCGCGAACAGGCGCGCGAGGCGGTCCAGAGGAAACGCCGGGGTCGGCAGATTGCAGCCGTCCGTGGCCCATTGCACAGCCTCGTCCGGCAGATCGCACACTTGCGCGACCGTGTGCTTCACACGCACCTGCAACGGATGCCCGGGCAGTTCATAGCCCTCGATTGCCGCGCCGATCGACCGTGCGCCGGCCAGCATGCCGGCGTGCTTGCCGGAACAGTTGCTGCACACGGCGCCTGGCTTGAAGTCGCGTTTCAGCCAGTCAACGTAGACGGCATCGGACAATGGCGGATGGCCGCCGCAGCGCAGATCCGCTTCACTCGCCTGCGCCTTGGCCAGCATCTGGCGCGTGCGCTCGATGTGACGCGGCTCGCTGCTGTGCGAAGCGCACATCAGTGCAAGGTCGGCCTCGTCGAAACCGAAACGCTCCAGCGCGCCGGTCTCCAGCACTGCCAACGCTTGCGCGGGTTTCGCGGCGGAACGCGCCAGCGTCATGCGCGACGGGTCGCCGAACGACGCCAGCAGACGGCCGCTTGCGTCGACAATGGCGACGTGCGCCAGATGGGTGTTCTCAATCGAATCGCCGCGGTAGACGGTCGCCGCGATGGGCGCGATGGGTGCGATTTCATGCAGGCTCATGCTGGTGTTCCCCGTGATCGCTCAATGGTTGCGAGCGCATTGAAGCACGCTCGCGGCGGCCAGCGTATCACAGCACCTATCACAGCACTTCGGCGATCCGTTCGGCGACCGACTCCCCGCTCACCTCCAGGAACCTGGCGGCAATCGCAATCCCGGTCGCATCGCCGCTGCGCAGAACCGCGGCGACGCAGCGGCGCCAGTCCTTGTCGCCCAGAACGTAGAGACACCAGCCCTGCAACGCGAGGATAGCCGGCGAGCCCGGATCGTGTTCTTCGATGTGAATCAGCAGGCGCAGCGCCTCGATCCACCTGCGCGAATTGACGTACAGGCGCACTTCGCAGATATCGACCGCCGCCTGCTTCGGGTGGAGCAGGCGCAATGCCAGCAGCAGTTCCTCGAGGTCGGCATGCGCCCCCACTCTGAGCCCCGCGCTAAAGATGGACAGCAGCACGCCGAGCACCTTCGGACCGCATTCAATGTTCGTCATGTTTCGTCCTCGCGAACGTGGCCTGGCCGCATCCGACCTTTCATTGTCCCAGCGACGCCGTGGCATCGCGAGGCCAATGCGAAAAACCCGTCACGCAGGCGAAGTCCCGGGCCCCGTCTTCCGTCACGCCGGACGAAACGACCGGCCCCGTTCGCGGCCTATCGACCGCTCACGCGCAAATTCGCAGCGCGGCACCTCACTTCGCATCCGTCGACGCATCCCAAACGCAATCCCATACCCTTTTCGCTGGGACGGCGCGCGCCATCGACTCCGCCGACTCCCCCGGCATCCGAAAGTCCAACTTGCGAGAGAACCATGGCCAACAACGCGATTACGTCACAGTTTCTGAACAACGACTCGTCGATGTACGACATGAACTTCAACGGCTCCCAGTCCACCGGCGGAGCGAACAGCGGAGAAGAACAGCAGCTCATCTCCGACATTGAAAAGCTCTTTTCCGAAATGAGCAGCAACAATGGCTCCGGTTCCCCCCAGAACAACAGCCCGTACGACCCGGCCACGTTCATGAACAAGGGCGGTAACCAGGGCGTGGGCGGCAATCAGAATTTCAACCTCGGCCAGAACGAAGGGCAAGGCCAGGGCGGCTTCCGCGACGTCAAGATCAACTCGGGCGCCGGCGGTGAAGCATTGCATCTGAAAGAAGGACCGGACGGCACGCTCTACAACGGTAGCGGCAATTCGGTGGGCGTGATCGGCGCGGACGGCAGCGTCACGCTCAATTCCGGCGCCACCAAGGAGATCAACCGTCTCCAGACCGGCGGCAATCCCCTCGGGCTGCCTCTGGTGCAAGGCAGCAAGGGCGATGGCGGCAACGTCACGTTCTCGTCCTCGCAAGTCAGTGTGGAAGACGGCGACCTGAATCAGCAGAACGACTTCTGATCGTGCCGGTCATGGCCGCACCCCGTCTAGTCCAAGGCAGGGTGCGGCTCGTGCGCCTCGCCCTCCCCGCGCTGTCCTGTGCCTGACGCCCAAGTCCTACCCACCCCGCTCCCACCAATTGAACCCGACATGACACTGGACACACTGGACCTGGAACTACGCAGCGTCTTGCCGTCGATCATGGGCAGCGGATTCGACGATCCGTATCCTGTCTATGCATACCTGCGCGAGAACTGTCCCGTGCATCGCGATGCGAGCGGCGTGTGGCTGCTCTCGTCGCACGCGCTGATCACACGCATGCTCGACGACCGCCATTTCTCCGCGCGCCCACCGGCGATGCAGCCGGGGGCCGGCGACCCGCTCGGCTACGCCGGCATGATCGTGTTCCAGCACGGCGACGACCACGAGCGCCTGCGGCGCTTGCTTGCACCGCTGTTCTCGCGCAAGTCGCTCGCGCGCCTGCAGGATTTTATCGATGCCGACATCGCCCGCCTGCTCGCGCCGTTGCAGCACGCGGGACGTTTCGATCTCGTCGCCGAAGTCGCCAGCGTGCTGCCGCTGCGCACGATCTGCCATCTGCTCGGCTTTCCGGAGTCGAACGCCGCGAACTATCTGCAAGCCTCGATGGGCGCGTGGCAACTGATCAGCGGCGCGCAGCTCACGGCCGGGCAACGCGCCCACGCGATGGCGCAGACCCAAGCCTTTCTCGACCATATCGACACGCTCGTGCGCGCAATCGATCCGGACCGCTCGCCCGATCATCCGGTCGCCTGGTTCCTGCAACTCGAACGAGAAGGCGAGTTCACGCGTCGTGAGATGCTGGTCAACATTCTGTTTCTGTTTATCGCGGGCTATGGCACGACCTTGCTGACTATCGGCAATAGCGTGGGCGCCGCATTGCGCGATACGCGCGCGTGGCGCACGTTGCTAGACGAGCCTGCGCTGGTTCCGCAAGCGGTGCGCGAGCTTTACCGCTACGATCCCGCGGTGCAGGGAATCTTTCGTTATGCCTGGCAAGACACCGAATTCGAAGGTCAACTGATCCGGCGCGGCGAACTGGCCGTGTTGCTACTAGGCGCGGCCAATCGCGATCCGGCCGAGTTCGCGTCGCCCAACGAAATCGACTTGGCGCGTGCCCAGGGCCGCTCATTGACCTTCGGCGCGGGACCGCATAGCTGCATGGGCCTCTCGCTCGCGCGGATGCAGCTCGAATCGCTGCTGCATGCGCTGCTGCAACGCATGCCCGATCTGCAACTGGCCGCCGCCGGATCGCGGCGTCTGCAGCGCGGCACGTTTCATGGCTTCGATCAGCTCTGGCTCGAACGGCCGTCCTGATCCTCGGGCGCCTGCTGCCGATCCACGTAGCGGTTCCAGCGCATGTCGAAGGTCCGCTTGTAGGCCCAGATGGAGGCCGCGCCGACAATCGTTTCATAGGACCCGGCAATCGCATACAGCACCGGCTGATGCAGAAAGTACGGCCCGAGCGCCGCGCCCATCAGCGGCGAGGTATAGGTGCCGATGGTCAACCCCAGCCGCGCCGGATTGATGCCCATCGCCTCGCGCGCGCCCGCGCCCCAGGCTTCGCGCCACCCGGCCGGCTTGCTCTCTTCGATGAGTGTGGCCGCCATCTCCGGCGCCTCCAGCTCACGCATGCGTGCGACCACCGCCTCGCGCTCGGCGGGTTCCGCGCCGCAAGTTTCCAGCGCGTCGTCGACGATCGCGATCATCCGGTCCTTCGAGAGGTCCATGGCGTTCAACTCATCGAGCCTGTCGTACAATTCCGGCGGCAGCCTGAGATGGCCCGGCAGCTTGCCCTCGCTTTCGAGCTGCCGATAGTGGCCGGCAAAATATTTGACCGACATGATGCCGGTCACCGCGGACAGCATCACCGCGCCAACCGAATACAACGCGCCGCCCGCCCGTTCACCGGCCTTGTGCGCGACGGTGTCGATCGAACTGGCCGCCGCGAGCGCCGCCGTCGCGAATGGTGCGAGAAACACGATGCGTTTGCGCATCTCCGCCTCGGTCATGCCGGCGCCGCGCAACGCCGACAGTTCGGCGGCTTCGGCCATGACATCGTCGCCCGATGCGGCGATGAATTTGGCTACCCCGCCCAGATGCAGCGCGCCCTCCACGACCTCCACCGTCGGCGCCATCACCGCCAGCGACTTGATGATCGCCTGAGCGCCTTCCGAGGTGCTGTTGGCGTCGTCGGCGGTCAGCAGACGATGGGCGTACTCGCGGCCGAAGGTATCGGCAAGCTTCGTGTTCAATGCTGCCAGCTCGCGCATCGAGGCGGCATCGCCAGCGTTTGCCGTGACGCACATCACGCTCCGGGAAAACGTCTGGATCAACGCGGTCGAGCGGTCAAGGTCCAGCTTGCCGGCCAGGTCTTCCGCGGACTGCCGCTCGAGCAGCTTGCCCCGGAAGCTCTCTTCATCCACTTTCGACAAGGGTTTGGCCCACTGCCTGGGGTGATTTTCGTTGATGCGATCGAGGTCCGCCTGCCGCACCGTTGGCGCGACGTCCGCCTTGACGAGCGGCGGCAGCCAGTTCGACACGAAGTTGTGCTGCGACTGGGTCGCCACGTGGCGGATCGCCTCCAGCACGGCATCGGGTGTCTGATTGCATTTGACGAATTGCAGCGTTGCGCCCTGCCGCTGGAGCTTGTGCAGCGTGTCCTTCACCTGCGGGTCGAGCTCGCAGAGCCGTTCGAGTTCGCGCGGCATGGCACGGTCGGCGCTCAAGGTCACGCACTCGAAATGATCGTCGATGAAAGCCGGTATCTGTGAGCCGCTTTCTATGCCCAACGCATGCCATGTTTCGCGGCGCGTATCGAGCCATGCACGCTGTTCGGTCGGTAACACGGCAAGCGCCTCGGGCGGCCACGCAAGCAGATGGCCCGCATCGAACGCGGCGCGCGCGGGTTCCTGCAGATCCAGCTGCGGGTCCAACTGTCGATGCAACATTAGCGGCTGCATCTTCAGCGGCCCGCCCGAGTCCGCGTGATGCAGATCGAAACTGGCTTGCGCTTGCGGACCGGACGAATCCAGCCATTCGATGAGGCGCCCTTGTTGCTCCCGCTCCTGCTGCTCGCCGATGGCACGCCGGTGCAGATGATCGACCACCTCCTGAAACCGGTCGCAACGGCTCTTCAGGCGCGGCAAGCGATGCTTCATCGCGTCGAGACGGCGCCCCATCACCGGCGCTCGCTCGTAGCCCAGCACGTAGGCGATATCTTTCGGCGAGAGCTTCACGTCGGCGCGATTGGCCACCTCGATCAGCGCGAACGCACGGCTGATGTCCTGCTCGTCGGCGCTGTTGTCCTGCGGCGCGGTCGGCTCCGGATTCGCCCTCGCACCGAGCGGCAACGCGCGCTTGCGGCGCGCCACGGACGCGGCGCGGCTCGACGCGTCAGGCTCATCCCGTGAGCGGGCATTCAGGCCGGGCAGCGGCGATTGACGCGCCGGGGCCGGGCCCTTCGGAGCGCTGCCTTGCGCGTCGCGCGGCTCACCGTCCTCGCCGTCAAACCCCGCGGCGCCGCTGCCGGATGTCACCTTGACCATCGCGTCACACCGTCGCCATGGCTTCGAGCCCCACGTCGCCAACAAAGCGGATCAGCGAATCGAGCAATGCCTGACCCGATGCGTTTTTATCCAGCCGGTATCTGAACGAGTAAAACAGGTGCTCGGTCTGCGGATGGACACTCAACGATCCCCGCTGGCTCGCGCTCAGGTTGAAATTGATCTTCAGGAACGTCTTGCAAGCCGCGGCCCGGTCGGCGGGAATCGGACCCAGATCGATATAGACCTGCAGCAGATCCGGGTCGAACGTCTCGTCGTAAATCAGCGCGACGAGATAGTCGTCAATTCTCAGGCGGCCGCCGTCGAACAGCGTCTTCGGCGAGTTGAAGCCGACGACCTTGCAGAGTTCCTCGACAACGCGCCGGTATTCGGAAGTGTTCATGGAAAGTTCGCTCGCGGAAAATGGTTGATGCGCGGCCCCATTCACTCAGGCCGCGCGAATGGGTTCAAGTCGACTTCTGTCCGGGCGGCTGGTCGCCTTGTTCCGGCGGCCGTGGCGAATGACGACGATGAGGCATGAGCCGCGAGGCCGCGCTCTTGTGAGCGGCGGCGGTGCGCAACGGCGCCACCAGGGCGATCGTGTGCTCTGTGCCGAGTTGCGTGTAGACCACCTCCGCATCATCGCGGCCCAGCAATTCCCTCGCCGACGTCTTGACCGCCCCGAGATCGGAACTGGTGGTCAACACCACCGGTGAGAGCGTAGGCATCCGGTCACTACGATCGAGAATGGCCTCCTCGTCCAGAAACTTGATGACCCTCTCCGCCTGAAACTCCATCGGGTCGATTACCGGTACGTGTCCCATGCCGTGCTCTCCCAGTCTCTTTTCGATGCGCTCCTTCAACGCCGGATAGTGCGTACAGCAGAGCCACACCGACGTAGCGTCCCGGGGCACCTTGTCGACATACTTCGCAACGGCTTCATCGACCTTGCGCGACGTTTCAGGATCGTCGCTCAGGTGATCGAGGTCGTTCACCAATTCGGCCCATCCCGGCGCGCCAACAGCGTAGCCGTCGCGCAGCCTCACGTCGCGATTCGCGTGATCGCCGACGCGCGCGGCATGCGCGATCTTGTCCGCGTACACGGGCGACTCGACCGTCGCTTGCGTAGCCAGGATGGCTGGCCTCGCGCCGCCGCGGCGCGGAATTTCCTCTGCCGTGTTGCCGATGAGATCTTCCACCGGCACATGAATGCCGTCCTGTGCCTCCGGAAAGGCCGTACAGGCCGTGTTGCACGCCATGGCGATGATGTCCACGCCGATGTCCTGGCCCGTTTTCAGCCCCTTGCCGACCAGCGAAACGAGTTCCCCGCGCTCCTTGCCGCCGTACGCACCGGCGCCATGATCGGTCACGATCACGAAGCGCGCCTTGCCGGGCGAGCGGTACTTGAGAAACCCGGCAACGTTGCGCGCGGCAATCAGCCCGCCGTTGCCCGAATCGAACAGGCCGATCAGGAAAGGCTTGTCATGGTCCGGCGAGCGCTGCGCGACGATGCCGCCCGGCGGCAGTTGCGCGACATTGGTCCGCAACAGTTCCAGCATGCCGCGGTGCACGTCGAGCGAGTGGCCGTCGACTCCCGTGAAGTTCCTGCCGTCCGGCGTGGGTTGATTGACCACGCTGCCGCGCGTGACGCCGTCCACCGCGCCGGCGCCGATCGCGGCGCGGATCGTCGCGTCCTGCTGTTCACCGGTGATGAGCTTGTCGAGCTTGCCGGCGCGCTGCAGCATGACCGCGCCGATCGCCGTCGCGCCGAAGTTCGAGTTCCATGCCGTGACGGGATGCTGGGCCGGCACCGCGGCGGCCATCGTGTCGCCGTTGAGCGCCTGGGGTATATTTTCCAGGCCGCCCATGCCTGCCTCGTTGCCGCCGTCTCCCACACCGACCGTCGTGACGCCCTCGCGCCTGTTCGCGTTGATCAGCAGTTGATCGACCGGCGCATTGAAGCCGTTGATGTTCTTGCCACGCATATTGAGGCGATCGCCGTTCTCGTTGCGGCTCGGCAGTTCGATCGCCACCACGGCGTCGGGCCGATGCTTGTCCAGCAACGCATCGGCCTGCTTCGACGCGGCGCGGCTTCCGTGCGGCGCATCCACCACGTCGAAGCGCGCATATCTCTCGGCCTCGGGGTTCAGCGCCTTCACCGCTGCTCTCAGAACCGGCTCGTTGGCCTTGTCCGTGACAAAGGTGACCACCTTGCCGAGTTCCCACAACGAATGAGCGAGCGCGGCGGCACCCGGCGGCCCGTCGGTTTCCGGCAGGCCAGGGCTGGTGGGATCGTCGGGATTGGTGTGATCGACGGAGAAGCCGGTCAGGATCATCACCCGGTCGGCTTGTTCGAGCGCTTTGGCCGCGTTCAGCGCACCGCCCTCGACGTGAAATCGGGAAACGTCGCGCAGATCGTTGGAGGTCAGCAAACGATCGAGCCTCGCGGAGACGCGCGCTTCCTGTCCATCGGCATCGTCCGGCCGCGCTGATTGCGCATCGGACGCCTTGCCTTTGCCGAACCTCGCCGCTAGTCCCTTCGCCTGGGCGGACAGCTTCGTCAATCCGGACGGCGTGTCAGGTCGCGCAGTCGGCTTGCGTTTGGCCGGCTGTTGCGCGGGGCCGCCCGCACTGCCTATGTTGTGTTCGGGATCGGGGGCACCTGCCCCGGTTATTTTTGAACTCATCTGGAAACCCCTTCCGTATCGTCATATCGCGGATACAGCAAGAGGCCACTCTACGAGCGCAAGAAAACTGTCACACGTGATGAGGCGATGTCATCGACGCGCGGGCGAACTTCTTAATCGACTTGTCATCGTTATGGATAGCGAAAGAATTTTCAGGCCGTGCGTGGTTGTGCGTGCTTGTGCGTGGTCGCCACCCGTCACTGCGACAGGAACTGCACGTCACCCTGATTGCCCGTCCAGTTATCGTACGAAACGACCTGGGGACCGGAGCCGCCGTCCGTATTGTTCGAACCGACCAGCGTAATGCGGCCGTTGTCATTGCTCGCGACGATCTCGACATGCTCGTCGCCGCCGACGATGCACACGTCACCCGGTTTGGCCTGGCTTCTGCTTTCGTTGTGCCAGCCGTCGCCCTTGAGCTCGCTCGCCAGGGTGCCGACGCTGTTCGTGTGTTGCGACTCCGGCAGCTCGCCGGCCTTGACGAGGCAGGCGGACGCGAAGTTCGCGCAGCACACGTCGGTGGGGATGCCCTTGTCCATCGGCACCTGCTGGTTCTGCATGATGCTCGAGGCCGAGTTATTCAGCAGTCCTTCGGCGATTCCCGCGGGGTTGCCGGAGCCGGCCCGCTTTACATTCAGATCGCCGTGCTGGCCGGTGCCGCCGCCGCTGCTTCCGCCTGAAGAACGGCCGGCATGGCTGAGCGGCGCGAAACTGCTGCCACCACCACCACCGCCGCCATACCCTCCGCCGCCCGATGAACTCGACTCGCTCATGATTTCCATCAGCGCGGTGAGGAGTTGCTGCAAGGCGTCATCCAGCGCGCTATTCGATGCGCTGCCGGCCGCGTCCCATTTCGAGCTTGAATGGTCGATCTTGTTCTGCCACGAAGTCCAGTAGGCGCTATCGTCGCCCTCCTGCGCGCCTGGCGCCCGCTGAAACGACGCGGCGTCGTAGGAGCTTGACAGCGACATGGACGGAAACGACAAGCCGGAAATGGCGTCATTCGACATGACAATTCCTCTCGCAAACTGAACCCGCGCGCGCGGCCGCGCCGCGGCGCGGCGCGCCCCGCGGCCGGCCGGCATCCGGGCCGGATACACGGCGGGGTATCCCAGACGTTATGACGAGCGCGCCGCGCCGTGGCGCCCGGTGCGCAGCAATGAACGAACAAACGAAAATCAGGATACGCGTCACGCATGCCGCGAACTGCACGCTTCGTCATTCAGGCGCTGCGCGACCTCGTCGCTCATGAAGCGGCTGACCGAGAGGACGTCGTCGAGCGCCCATGCGCAGTGATACCAGCCGGTCGGCACGATCAGCAGATCGCCTGGTTCGAGCAGCACATCGGCGTACTGCGCCTCGGCAAATCGCGGAAAGCGCTTCAGGTCCGGCGTATCGGCATTGACGCGGCACAGTTGATGTGAATTGAACGCGTCGAGCGCGTACAGCCGGTCGCGCTGCGCCGGCGCATACAGCCGCATTTTCTTGCGGCCGCGCACCTGGGCGAGAAACGAACTGGCAATGTCGCAATGCAGTCCCGTGACGGTGCTGCCGCGCTGGCGGCCGCTCCAGAGTTGCGCGGCGCTGAACGATGCGGCGGGCAGGCATGGCAGTGCGAACAATGGGGCGAGGCGGTCGGGAAGGCGGCATCCATCGGTGTACACAGGCACGTTGCGGCTCGGATCGGCATGCCGCGCTTCGGACGCTTCACGCAGCGGCAACATATCGCGCAGCAGCAGCGGCTGAACGCCATCCACCGCCGCGCGCACTACCGTGTCGCCATAGCGTGCGTCCCATTCGGCAGGATCCCATTGCAGCGCCGGCCAGTCGAGCACTCGCCGCAGATGCAACGGCATACTGCGAAGAACGGCGTCGAGCATCGACGCGCGATTGCAGACGGGGGTCACCTCCACCGCTGCGAGTGCCGCCGGCGCTATGGACCGCGCGCGTGCCAGCGCGGCGCGCGCCGCGGCATCCGGGCGCTTGAGCAATTGCAGCAGGTAATACGCGATGCGGTATTCACCCGTTATCTGAAAACGTCCCTGGCAGGCGGCCAGGAAAACCTCACTGCGCCAGTCGAAAAGTGTCGGCTCAGCGAGAGCCCATGCCAGTGCGTCACGTGTCAGCGTGATTGCCGCATCGGCAGGCGCTGTTTCGCGCGACAGGGTGAGCGTTTCTCCCAGCACAAAGCGGCAATCGAGTTCACGCGCGTCGGCCACTTCGAGCGCGACACTCACCTGTCGCGCAGTCGGCAGATAGTGCTCGGCCATGCGCTCGTACAACATCCGCGCGAGCAGCGCGGAAGAACTGACGCTTTCGTCGAGGCTCATGCGCATGACTGCGCACCCCGCCCGCCGCGCGCGAATCGGGTTTGCTTCCGCACGCACGGTCCGCATGGAATGGCTTTCAAAGCAAGGCTCGTCAAGGTCGGGGCAAGAGGATCCAGAATCGCGGCGAAGCCCTACTGTCCCCCATCACCCGCCCACACGTTTCGTCCCACGCGAAGCAGGATGCAATCCGGCGAATGCACGGCGACACTGCGCGTTGGTATGCGTTGGCGGGCGTCAGTGCGCCCCATCGGTCAGAAATTCGGGTTGCCCACTCCGGGCGAGCCAGGTTTCGGTTGTACTCCGGTACATTGCGCCCCGGTGAGCCCACTGTGCAGATGATTCTTTTCCCGACCTCCTTTTTGCCGCCGTCCGTGCTCCGCCTCATCACGCTCGCGCACGGCATGGTGGCCCCGCGCGGCAATCGTCGCGGCGGCAGCGCGATTCGCATCGTGCCGGTCGCGCTGCTCGCCAGTTCGCTGGCCGCCTGCGCGCTGCCGCCATCGCAGGCTCAGCAGATTCCGCCTGCCAACGCCACCCTGCCCGCGTCCCTGCGCGCGACGCCACAGGAAATTCTCCAGGACGTGCTGACCGCCGTCGGCGACACGACCTACAGTTGCCGCCGCGACGGCAACCGGTTGTCGTGGGTAGGAACGGGCTCTGAAGCGACCCTCGTCGACGCGGCCCGGCAGAGTGTCGGCACGGTCGCCCCGGGACGCTACTTCACCGCCTACGACGGCAGCTACATGATCGGCCGCGTAACGGGCGAGGAAATCGTCACGACACGCGCGCCGCCGTGGCAGCGACTCGCCGCGCGCTTCAATGCCGGCGGCGCACGGCAAGGCGAAGGACGCTTCGCGAGAAGCACGTCGGTACAACGGGTGCAGACGACAGGCGGCTTGCCGCCCGTTACCGCGTGCGACCAGGAAGGCACGTCGCTGTTCGTGCCGTACACCGCGACCTATCTGTTCTATCGGGCGGCCGAACCGGCCGCTGCTGACAGCGCCGTCGCGCCGGTCGCCACGCCCACCCTGGCGGTACTGCACGGCGAAACACCGGGTGCCGCACAGAATCAAGGACAGTGAGGCCGTACCGCCGAACGTTTCGGAGAACAGGATGAATTTTCGCCCCATGTCGTGGCTGAGCACACTGTTGCCGGGCAACGGCGCGCAGGCGTCGAACGCCACGGTCGCCCAGCCACCGGCAGCCAGGGCACCCGGCGGTCCCGCTCCCGACACACCGCTCGGCGGCCTCGCGAAGGTGGCGGACAAGGCCGCGCACAATCCCGCCACCCGCCTCTTTCGCACGAGCACGACCACGGTCACCAAGCTCGAATCGACGAAGACATCTTCTGGAGGCCTGAAGAATCCGCTCGCCGACGCCTCGCTGCCGCGCCCGCCCCGTCGGCAACCTGTCGCCGAACCCGCGCCGCCGACACGCGACGAGGTGCGCATGGGCGTTCAGGGCAGCCGCCTCGGCGGCGGCTCGGTGCAACGCGCGAGCGGGCATCTGGTGACAGGCGGCACGGCCAGCCGGAGCGCGCCGGTGCCCAAGTTCATGAGTCCGCGTGCGATCAGATCGTTTCTGAGCCGCACCCGGCAGCGCACGCTGCATGCCGAGGCTCGTTCGTGGGCCGACGACCTGGATCGGCACTTCGAAACGCCGACGCTCGCGGTTAGCGCGCTGTTCCCGGCCCCCGCGAGCAGCGACCCCAAGGTGGCCGCGGCCCATGGCGACGCGCTCAACGCGCTGCTCGACGGTTTGACCCAGCGCCGTCAACGCCCAGCGCAGGCCGATGCAGCGCTCCCCAAGATGGTCGAACGCCTGCCGCACGATTGCGTGATGCCGCTGGCGACCGCCCTCGCGCGAACCAGCGGAGGCGACGCGCGAACCGCCGCCCGCATCCTCGCCCGCCTGCAGGAGCCGCTCGACATCGACGACGCGCGCATCAGCGTGCCGGACGAGGCGACCGAGCAGCAAGCGTGGCAATGCGCGCAGGATCTCGCGCACACCCGTTGCGCGGCGCTCGACGGGCTGCTGCGCCTGCAATACGGCGCGGCGCAGGCCGATGCCGAGCGCGGCAACGGCAAGGCGGCGCGGCTCGTGGTCTATCTGCAGGCCGGCCACAAACTGCGCACATTGGAGAAGAATCTTGGCGCGACGCCGGCCGCGCTGAATCCGGACCGCACGCGCGACCGCCTGCTCGGCGACACGCGCGCGCGGCAAGCCGTGCTCGCGCTGAGCGCCGCCCGGCAGTTGCCCGGCGCGCCGGCAAACGCACATGACATCGGCACGTGTTCGCCGGAACAGGTCACCGCTTACCGCACATGGCAATGGGGCTTCGACGAAAGCGGCCGCGGTTCGCCGCTGGACAAGGCCTCGCGCACGCTCTACGAGAGCGGCACGACGTGGGTCGAACTGGGCGCAAAGCGGCAGGCGCTAAAAGATCGCGCGATGGGTTCGATCGACGGCGCCCCGCCCGCGCAACGCATGTCCCGCGCGAAGGCGCGAGTGGCGCTCGCCGCGCATGACGTGCCGCGCGCTTTCAGCAGGCAGCGCACCCCCTACCGCGCGATGCCGAACATGCTCGGCGCCGACGTGCCGTTCTTCGACACGCTGCGCGGCCAGTACGACACCGCGCTGATCGACGTGCGCACCAACCTGCTGGACTACAGCCGCCAGCAGATGCCACACGCGACGAACCCGGCCGCGTTGATGAACATGGCGCTCAACGCCGGCCGTCTCGAGACATGGAGCACCGCGCGCCCCGATGTCCCAACCGATGCCGCGCCGCGCGAATTGCAGAAGCGCCGCCCGGAATCGTTCAACATCGGCCGGCGCGAAGCGCAGCGGATGTGGCGCGACGCCCGCGATCAGGTTGCCGGCATGCGCACGCCCGCGAACGACGCACTCATCCAGCAGACCCTGGATCTGTTCGATAGCCGCGAGCGGCGCGACGCGTTCGTCAAGGAGATGACCCACGGCGCGCCCAGCGACGCCGCCAAATCCGGCTTCACGCTCGCCGCACTCGAACGCTGGACCACGGCGAGCGGCATGCTGCAGGACGATCCCGCGCTTGCCACGCAACTGCGCGAGAAGATCGACGCGGCGCGCAAGCTGACCACCCAACCCGGCATCGCGTCGCTCGAACGCATCTCGACGGAGAACCTGCGCGACCAGCAGCACGACCTGATGAAGCAGAACGTCCTCGGCACGATCTATACGTCGTACGACGGCGGCATGCTCGGCCTCGACATGAACCTGTGGGGCAATCTGCCCGCAAAAATCCGCCTGACCTCGGTGGGCCCGATCCTCGCGGCCATGGGCGGCCGCGACGCCGTCTATGCGGTCGGCACCGCGTATGACGGCGGCCAGATGCAGTTCGGCACGCGCAACCGGGTCAATACGTCGCTCGGGGCGCAAGGCTTTCTCGGCGTGGGCGGCGAGCTCGGCAAAGTGAAAGGCATCGCCGGCGCGGTGGCCTCGGCCTCGGTGAACGGCGCGGTATCGCGCGAAGACACCGTCGTGCTGCGCGCGCATCGCGCGTCAGCCACGCGCCTTGGCCACACGCCCGACGCCAACCAATGGCGCGACGACAGCGGCGAGATGATCGACGCCTATTGGGACGCCATCGAGCAATCCGCGTCGCCCGAGGGCTTCATGCAGAAGCTCGCGGAATTGACGGCGGATAATCCGCGCATCTCGCTCTCTTCGCAGTCCTACGGCGCCACGACCATCACGGCGACCCCGACCGCCGGCGTGGCGGTGCGCGCCAATGTGGACGACAGCCCGACCGCGCCAAACCGCGTTGGCCTCTACGTCAACGCGGGGCTGAACACCACCCTGTTCGCGGGCGGCAATCGCACCGAGTCGGGCGAATTCACCAATGTCGTCGACTCGACCGTTTTCCAGAACACGGTCACCGCAGGCGCCGGCGCGCAATTTGCGCCGCGGTTGATCCAGAACGGTGACGGTCATGGCGACGTCAAATCGGTCAGCGCACCCAGCAAGACGCTCGCCGCCGCGTCGACGGAATTCGCGCGCGCCGGCCGGTCCGGTTTCATCTATCTGACGCGCGACAGTCGAGGCTTCGTGCCCGAATTCATGCTGCGCGACGTGATGTACCGCAACGCGGACGACTGGCGTCACGCGATTCGCGGCAATCCTGCGTGGGTCGACGGCGTGGGAGCGCAGCGGCTCGAACAGGTGATCGAACAGGCACAGGACGAAGCGTCCGGCGAATTTGCCTTCGGCGAGCGCTGGATCATCAAGGAAGAGCGCGTGCCGAAACTCAACCACTATCTCACGCTCAGCAATCAGCTCAATGAGCAACGCGGCAACGCGCCGAGCCGTCGCGAGCGTGCCGCGATCGACGCTAAGCTGCTCGCGCTCGAAACCAAAATACACGACGAACTGAACGACCCGCATGCGTGGCGGCCGCTGGGTTTGTATGGCTTGCGCGAGACGACGCGCAGCAGCTCGCAGGGGTGGAAGTATGGCGTGCGTGCGTCGCATGAACAAACGCAGAGCGGTGTCGGACTGACGATGTGGGCGCCGGTTACGCCACGTCCTGCGGTGTCTACCGGCTCCAGTGCAACACCGGCGGCGCCACCGATTGCACCAGGAAGCCCCACGCCGGGCGCAATCGTATAAAGACGCCACGATGACCGAACTGCTCGCAAGGCCGCCTGATGCGTTCACACTGAATTCGGCGCCGCTCGGTGTGGGCCGCACTTCCGAAGTGTTCGTGTGGTCGCCGGGTTGGGTCGTGAAGCTCTTCCATGCGGGTTATCCGCTGCGGCAGATCGAACGGGAGGCGAGCATCGCCAGAAGCCTGAGCGATGCAAGCTGTTGTGACGCAACGGCGTTTCGTGTCCCGGCCACGGGCGGCATCGTCGCCGTTGCGGGACGTTACGGATTACTTTATCAGCATGCCGAAGGACACCCGCTCGTCGACGCGTTGCGTCGCACGGGATGTGCGTCGCCGCTCACGCGCAGCGGTGAACGGCTGGCAGAACTTCACCGCGCGGTGCATCGCGTCCACGCTGGCCCGCACGCGCGCTTGCAGCGCCTGCCTCATCAGCACGCGACGCTGCGCGAGTCGATCGAGGCGGCACCAGACTTGCCTCCTCGCTTGCGCGCTGCGGCGCTGCGGGCACTGGATGCGCTCGACTTACCCGAGGCAGACGAAACGCGCCTATGCCACGGTGATTTCCATCCGGCCAATGTTCTCCTGTGTGGCGAGGGAACCGTCTCACTGATCGACTGGATGGCGGCAGAACGCGGCCGCCCAACCGGCGACGTCGCCAGAACGTGCGTCCTGCTCAGATTCGGACGCACGTCCGCCGCCCACGTGATCACAGCGCGCGAGGAAGCGGCGCGTCGCGAAGTACATGACGCGTACCTGAAGCGTTATTTCGAGCTTGCCCTCTGGTCCGACGGCCCCGCCCGGCTGGGGCGCTGGATCCCGCTAGCGGCAGCGGCGCGTCTGAACGAAGGAATAGGCAACGCCGAGCGGGCGGCATTACTGCCGCTAGTGGAACAACTGATCTCCGAGGAGTAACCCGTGTCCGAGACCGACATGCGCGATCAACCGCGCCTTCAAACTATCGCCACGCCATCGGAGCGTGAAGGAAAGACGCACGCTGAGGACGACACCTCGACGCGCCACGCGGATCAACACGCGGTTGATCCACACGCCGCGTACTATGCGGCGCGCGCGCCGGAATACGACGTCTCCGTGGGCTACGGAACGCCTCTCGTGGAGAAGCATCTCGCGCCGTTGAAGGCTCAGCTTCAAAGCGCGCTCGACGGCCGCGATGCGCTCGAAATCGCCTGCGGAACCGGTTACTGGACGCACGCCGTGGCGGCCACGGCGCGTTCAGTACTGGCCACCGACCGGGACACCGCTTCGCTGGCGCTCGCGAGGACGAGAATGGCCCCGAGCGCGCACGTGCGCTGCCAGCTCGCCGACGCCTATACGCTCGAAGGCGTGTCGGGCCAGTTCGACGCTGCCTACGCGCTGTTCTGGTGGTCCCACATGCCCCGGTCGAAAATAGCGGCCTTCCTTCGCACGCTGCACGGCAAACTCGCGCCCGGCGCGCGGGTCGTTTTTGCCGACCAGTTGCCGTACGGCTGGCACGGCAAGCGGCGCCTCGACGATGAAGGCAACCTGCTCGAGGAACGCACCCTGATCGACGGCACGCCGTTTGAAATCGTCAAGAATTTTCCGACCGAGACCGAGATCGCAAGCCTGCTGGCAGGCATTGCGCAACAGCCGGTCTATTCGACCGGAGCCGGCGGCCGCTGGTGGATGATCAGTTACCGGACCACCTCGAAGGCCTGAATCCCGGCGGTATCGCCCAGCGCGGTCTCGTCGGCGATCAGGCGTTCCATGATGCGCCGGGCGCGCACGGCGCCGGCGTCGATGGGCAACATGGCCGGGCGCAGCGACCAGAAATCGCGCCCGCCGATGGCCCGCTGCTGCGCTTCGAGCATCGGCAGATCCTCGTCGCGAAACGGCTTCATCAACCCTTCGACCGAGTATTGCACCAGCGCGGCGCCCTCTTCACCCATCTCGCGCGGCAGGCCGAACGCGAAGAAATAGTGGGTACGGGTAGCCGTTTCCGGCGTCAGCCAATGCGCGGACATGCCCACGCGCGCCATTTCCGGCGGCGCGCCGGCTTCGCGCACGCTGACTGTGATCGTCAGCAAGCCAGGCGGTTGCCACCGCACGTCGAGTTCGCGATCCGCCGCCTTGCCGTCTGGCACCCCGAACGCCTGCCCGACAAACGGCCGGAGCATTTCGCCCTGCATGATGCGGCGCACCCGCACGGTGTCGCCCTCGCTGGCGGATTGCACGGTGCCGCGCGCCATCATGTCGCTGCCAAGCGTATCGGGATGCAGGTACTGAAAATGGCTGAGGTCGAGCAGGTTGTCGGCGCTCAACTGATAGTTCGCCTGCGTCAGGAGATACCCTTCGCTCGTGACATTGCGCTCCGGATCCAGAAAGTCGAAGTCGGGCAGCGGCACTCTGTCCGCCTGCTGCGCCTCCCCCATCCAGATCCAGATCGCGCCGTAACGTTCGCGCGTCGGATAGCACCGTGCGCGCGCGCCGGCGGGAACTCGTCCATCGCCGTGCGGATTCAGCACACAGGTGCCCGCCGCGCCAAAACGCAGGCCGTGATACGGACACTCGAGCGCGCCGTCGATCAGCCGTCCGCGCGACAGAGGCGCAAAGCGATGCGGGCAGCGGTCTTCGAGCGCGACGACCGTTCCGCCCGGCTCGCGATAGAACACGAGCGGCCGGTCGAGCAAGGTGCGCGCAAACGGCGCGTCGGCGACGACCTCGCGGCTGAATGCAGCGACATACCAGGCGCTGGATAGAAACGGCATTGGATGAACTCCGAGGCGAATAGCGGTGCGGCCCGATAAATGAGGTGCATATCTGACGCACCTGCGGGCCGCGTGCAGCTTCAATGCTAAGCAAGCCGTATCGCAATACGCTCAACAATCCTCACGCGCATCCGGATTCACGCCATTTCCCAAATAGAGCCAATCCAGGTGCAATAAACGACATACAGATCACCAATGCAATGCGGCCTGATGTTTTAAAAAGCGAACTTGTATCAACCGACTTCTATTCATACGTCCGACAAAAGCTCAATTAGCTTAATTTTTACTTTCAATTCTGAAAGGTTTCTTGCCACAGGCTTGATAGGACAGGCCTTTCACCGTGATCCGGTCGAATCGACTGAAAGATTCGGCAAGGATGAAAAAAATACCCAATCCGTATCAGCCTGCTAATTCACCGCTAAATGCCGATAAGTTGTTCGCAAAATGCGATCCACAATTTGCGCAAATGTAACCGACTATATTTTCCGTAAATCGATGCGATTTAAATGAAACAAACCGTTACACCCTTGATCCATCTGTCGCTCTACTGTTCGATCACTCGCAGCGAAATCCCACCGCCAGGCCGTGGTTCCCGTCGCGTACGAGTCTGTCGTGCGCCAGGACCACTCGGAGGAAAAATGAAACTTGCAGTAATGACCCGGAGCGGGACGCTTTTCAGGTTGATCTGTCAGTGTTTCGAAGCTGACGGAGCGATTTGCCGGCAGTTCGACGACGACGTTGCGCTCGCGCGCTCGGTATATCGAGAGGAATACAGCGCGATCCTGATCGATGCGGACACTGGAATGAATCCGCTGCGCCCGGTGCTGGCACGGCGCGCCTGTTACGCCGACCGCCGCGCTCCGCTGATCGTCGTGGGCGCCCGCGACGACCGCGCCGACATCGCCCATCTGTTCGATGCAGGCGCCGACGATGTCGTGCTGTCGCCGGTCGACTCGCGCGAACTGGTACTGCGTGTGCATCTGGCCTTGCGGCGCTTCCAGCCGGCGCCGGCCGCCGAAGCCGACGACCGGCTCGAGTGCGGCGCGTACCGGCTCGAGCGCCGCACCTGCGAAGTGCTCGTCGACGGCGAGCCGGTACGGCTGACCTCGCGCGAATTCGCTATTGCGTGGCTGCTGTTCTCGCGTTCCGGCGAATACGTGAGCCGCCGTCAGATTGCGGGCGCGGTATGGAGCAGTTCCGAGGATATTGTCGGACGCACGCTCGAACAGCACATCTACAAGCTGCGCAAGAAACTCGATCTGAACGGCGCTCATGGCGTGCATCTGCGGACCATGTATGCGCATGGCTACCGCATCGAAACGGTGACGGTGCCCGTCGAGCTCGCCAGACCCATGCTTGCGCCGGAGCCGTTGTCGGCAACGGCCGGCGCGGACACGGAGATCGCCCGCGTCGAAGCGGCGCCGACCTTTGCGATGTTGAGCGCCATGCCATCGCAAGCCGCGCCGGTCGCCAAACGCGAGCAGGCGCCGCGCTGTGCGTTGCGAGAGACGCCGCACGCCGAAATCCATCCGGCCGACAGCGAAACCGCGCTGAATGCGCCGTACTGGTCCAACCCGGCGACCGAGCCCGCCTTCCCTGCCTGCGGCTCCACTGCGCCGCAAGCCTTGGTCGCGTTGTGGGCGGCGGGACGTGTATCACGCGGCCGCGGCGGCTAGACGCAACACGGGCACTAGCGGCGAAATGCGCGCCGCCGATGGGTGCGGTGACCGAACGATCGCCGCACCACGGATGGCACGACGGGCGGCACGGCGCATCGCACGCTCAAAACTCGATGATGCGCGGCGACAGCAGGAACAGGCGCTCCATATGGCTGTGCTCGTCGTCGCGATAGCGGAATAGCGCGCCAATCAGCGGAATCTTCGACAAGCCGGGCACGCCGGTTTCGGCATTGGTCCGCTGGTCGACACGATAACCCGCGATCAGAAGACTCTCGCCCTGCCCGACGAACGACTCGGTATTGATCGTGCTGGTGGTGATGACCGGGATGTTGTCGACCTGCTGGCTGGTCACCGAGCCGTCTTCGATATGGACGTTGAGCTTGATCTGCGTCTGACCGTTCTCGTCGACCACGAGCGGCAGCACGCGCAACGACACGCCGGTGGAAACGCTGTACAGATCGGCCGAGGTGTAGCCCGACACGCGCACGAAGAAGCGCGTCTTCTGATCCATCACGGCTTCGACATTGTTCAGGGTCGCCACTTTCGGGCTCGCGTCGATCTTCGCGAGATTGGTCTCCTGCAGCGCATTGACGCGCGCCAGCAGATAGCGCCCGGCATTGCCGAGCACCGCGGTCAGCGACGCGCCCGCCGGCGTCGTATCGATGACCGTCGTGCCGTCGGCGAGCGTCGAGGTGCCGAAGATCGGATTGATGTTGCCGTTGTAGCTGTTCTGCTGCGTGTTGCCGTTACCGGTCTGGAAGTCGAGATGGCTGGAGTGCGCGCGCCAGTCCACGCCGATCTGCTTGAGGGCGTTGTCGTCGATCTCGATGATGTGCGCTTCGATCTCGATCAGCTTCGGTTTCACGTCGAGCCGGTCGATCAGCGACTGATACTGCGCGAGCCGTTGCGGCAGATCGCGGATCAGCACCGAGTTCGTGCGCGGATCGGCTTCGATCACCGGCAGCGACTGCGTGCCGCCGCCGGGTGCCCCGGCGAAGTCGCCGCCGCCCGAATTGCTCGAACTGCTCGCGCCGCCGCCGTAGCCTGGCAGCGAAGGCATGCCCGAGGCGGCGCCGCCGCCCGCGCCCATGCCCTGCAGCAAGCCGCCGAGGCTGGGCTGGGCCGACCCGCCGCTGCCCGTCATGCCAGGCGGCAGCGGTGGCGGCGTGACGCCGGCCGGATAACCGCCGCCGTTCGTGCCGCCGGTCACGTCCTGCATCGGCTGCAGACGGCGCATGGTCGGCACGACCGCATTGCGCTCGTCGTCGCCGCCGCCGTTGCGCGAACCGCTCTTGTCCTGCGGGTGATACATGCCGGCCAGCACGTTCGCGACGCCGGGCACCGAGACCGTCTTGCCGTCGATCTCGACGTTGTGATCGGCCGCCCACGCATGATGCAGCGAGAACACGCGCACCTCCGACCCGGTGCGCTGCCCGGCATTCTGATCGAGCCGGCGCGCGACCTCCGCGACGAGTTGCACGTAAGGCACCGGCCCGCTCACGAGCGCCGTGCCCTGGCTCGGGTCATACATGATCGGAAAGCGCGGATTGGCGACGTGCAACTGGTCGAGCGCGGCGCGCAGGTCCGCCGTGCTCGCATAGTCGAGCTTGACGACCTGACGCGTCACGCTGTTGACGTCGCTGATCGACAGCACGTTGCCGTCGTAGAACCAGACAAAGCCGAAGGTCGACGCGAGGGTGTCGAGAAAACGTTGCGGCGACATATCGAACTGCCCGGTCACGGTGCCATGCACGTCGTCCGAGATGGTGGCCGGCACCCCTTGGCCGGCCGTGAAATCACGCAAGACTTCCTTGAGGTCCTTGCCTTCGGCCGAGATATGAACCATCGAACCGCGCCAGTGTATCGTCGCCGCATCGGCAACGTGCCCGCCAGTCGCGAATGCCAGGGACGCTGCCGCCAGGGCAGCGCAGATGAGCCGTTTCTTCTTCATCA
This sequence comes from Paraburkholderia ginsengiterrae, assembly GCF_001645125.1. Lineage (GTDB taxonomy): Bacteria > Pseudomonadota > Gammaproteobacteria > Burkholderiales > Burkholderiaceae > Paraburkholderia > Paraburkholderia ginsengiterrae. The sequence goes on from NZ_LXKA01000154.1 coordinate 43,992, forward strand.
GGAAATCCACGAATAGGATAAGTTGATCGCGGCGGCCGGCGCCGCGCCACTAACACGACTGACCGTGCCGAGGGCGCAAGCAAGCGCGAGGCGCCGCGCAAAAGCGACGCGCCGGATGCCGTGCCTAGCGCCCCAGCGTTTCCGAGGGCGCTTCGTGAAACTGCTTGCGATAACTGCTGACGAGCGTCGAGCGGTTTTGCACGCCCCACTTGTTCGCCGCGCACAGCACGCTGCGATCGCTCGTGAACGAGTCCTGAAGCAGTTCGGCGCGGATGCGCTCCATGCGTTGCCGCCGGATCAGCTCGGTCGGCGACAGACCGAGGAAGTTCTTGAACGCGCTTTGCAGCGCGCGTTCCGTCACGCCCACTTCGGCCGCGACTTCACGCACCGACAGGTCGTGACGGTCGAGGTTTTCCTGCAGGTAGCGATAGGCGCGCCGGTATTTCGCGGGCAGCCGCGCGCCGACATCGTCGAGTTGCGCCGCGTGCCGCGCGGCCCGGTTGGAGAACGGCGCGATCGCCTGCGCGTCGTCGCGCAGGCATTGCGTCGTGATCAACGCATAGCGGCTGTACAGCTGGATCGACTCGCGCGTGCGGCCCTGCAACTGACGCACCTTGGCGACGCAGTACAGGTACTCGAGCTGACGGTGTCCGGTGGATGCCGCGGAATCGCTGCGATGCAGCGGTTCGAGCACCGTTTCCGCGAGTTGCGTGGCCTCCGAGGCGAGCGCCGCCAGCACGATCTCGAAGCGTGTCGTGCGCACGTAGTCATGCAGGCCGGCGTTCTGCGCCCAGCTCAGATGCGCGGTGATGTCGTTCATCGCATCACGCTCGCCCTTGAGCAGCGCACGCAGATGCCGCAGAAAGCCGATCCGCTCGCGCAACAGCGGCGCCTGCACGCGCGCCGCCTCGGCTTCGCAAAGATCCGCGGCTTCGGCGGCGTCGCCGCCGCCCGGCATGCGCTCGTCGGCCATGCCGGATTGCCAGTACACGTGATCGCCGAGCAGCGGCGAGGAGCGCAGTTCGCGCTGCACCGCGATGTCGAAGCGCAGTGTGGTGACCACATCGCGCCAGTGCGTCGAGCCGCCCTCGCTCGCCGACGCGGCCATGGCCGCGAGTTCGTCGACAGCATCGGAGGCGTCGCGCGATTGGCCCAACTCGTAGAGCGCGCAGGCAATGCCGAAACGCGCTTCGAGGCGTTGCACCGGCGCGATGCCGGTTTCGTCGACGACCCGCGCGAAGCACGACAGCGCGGTTGCGAAACGATGGCGAAACAGCGCTTGCCAGCCGACATTGCGGCACGACGCGGCGCGAATCGCCTCACGCGGGGTACGGATCGCCTTCTGCGCGCGGCGATATTGCTCCTCCGCTTCGTCGCCAATGCCCAGTGTCATTTGCATGTCTGCATAGAGTTGCAGAAGCCACGGCATATCGGCACTCTGGCCGGCCTCTTCAGCCCAGCGGTTGGCCTGTGCGCGGGCCGCATTGAGATTGCCTTCCTGCAGCTTGTCGAGAAATCCCTCCGGCAGCCTTGGCACGCTGAGTGCCGCGGCGAATGGGAAATAAAGCGTCAGAAACATCGTTCAACTCCTCGTTGATGCACGGCATTGGCCTGCGTGCATGACATGCGGCGCCGATGGTGGATCTATGTCCACGAATGCAGCGAGGTGAAGTGCGATGTGACCGGCGCCCGCGTTGCCCCAATGTATAGAAACGGGTGGCGCGAATTTTCAACAAATCTGATAGCGGAGCTTGATTTGAGAGCTATTGAGAATTGGACGGCCGTTTGCTTTTGCTCTCGCGGATTAACAACAAAATAAGCGGCAAATAAGGGATTGAGGTTCACGAAGACAGCGGTAAAAACGCCGCCTATTTTTTCATTGCATCGGAGATGGATCGCAATTGTTCGCCAAGACTGGTCAATATCAATTGGTCCTTCACCTGGTCGACGAAGATCCCCACGAATAGCGCAAGTATCAGCACGGTCAGCGCGCCTTTGACCGGTTGGCTCAAACTCACGAGATCGAGTTTTTGCGCGGATTTCGCGCCGAATCCAAAAGCGAGATCGACAAGCAGCAGCACGAACATCATCGGCGCGGCGAGTTTCGCCGTGGTCTGCATCAGCGTATCGGTCTGATTCAGCACGAAACTCTCCAGCACGCTGGAGGCCACCGGCGTACTCGAAGTCAACGGCCACCAGTGATACGACTCGTAGAGCACGCCGAGCAGAAACGTCATGCCGCCAAAGGTCCAGAACGCGACGCTCGCCACCTGGGCGAGCAGGACCGCGGTCGGCGTGGACTGGTCCTGACGCATCGGGTTCGTGATCTGCACGTTGTTGTAGCCGGTCAGATCGTCGACGTAAGTGCCCGCGGCTTCCGCCACCCAGAACACGGTCGATGCGGCGAACCCCAGCACCAGCCCGATAATGCCCTCGCGCAGGCCGATTTCGATCAGCGTCACACCCGTGAGCGACGTGATGAGCGAGGCCGGTTGCCCGTATGCGATGAACGAACTGAACAGCAGCACGATGCCGTTGCGCACTACGCCCTGGAGGATGCCGTCGGCCGTGGGCGGAAAAATGTAAAGCATCACGAAGAGCCGCACCGAACAGACCGCCAGCACCATCAGGTAGTCCATCAGCGAGGTGCCGAACTGCGGGAGTGTGGTTAGGGCTTCGTTCATCCGTGGCTTGTGCAGTGAGTGATGCGCCGGGTCATGGTCCGTCTCATACGACGGAGCGCGCGTTGATGCGCATGCGTGCGAGCGCGGCTTCTTCCGCCTCCTCATCGGCGGCGTCGCTCGCGGCGGCCTCAACCGATCGCCGGATCTCCGCGACGCGCGCTTTGCAGATGTCGATCCGGCCGCGATTGTTCGCGATCGCGCGCAACGTCGCCGCGACTTCGAGCGCCTTGGCCTCGACCGCCTGCTCCAGCATCGCGAGTTCGCCTTCGGCCACCCGCAGCCGGTCCGCGACGATCTCCGCGTGGCGCATGCTGGCGTTCATCTCGGCGAGAGCGAACGCTTTACTGCCACTCATCAGTTGAGCGATGCGTTCATGGCACGCCAGCAGCAGCTCGCGCTCGCTCTGCACAGCCGCGCTTTTGTCGTCGCGCTGCGCGGCGGCGTGCGCGTGCTGTTCGCGCTGGGCGGCGAGCGTGTTGCGCAAGCTGTCCTCGAGCCGCGTGCGGCGCTCGGCCGTGCGGCGCAACGCTGCGATACGCCGGTCGGCCGCGTTCATTCCCATACAGGCATCCCCATGCGCGTCAGCCGCCGGCGAGGTTGAAGAGCTGCGCCTCGGTATCCGCGGGGGCCGCGAACTGGTCGGTCGCCTGCGAGAAAAATGCCCGGATCGCGTCGATCTTGCCGATGGCCTCGTCGGCGAGCGGATTGCCGCCCGGTTTGTATTCGCCGATCTGCAGCAGCATCTCGACCTCGCGATGACTCGCCAGCAACTCGCGCACGCGCGCCGCGGCCTGCACGTAGTCGCGCGACATCACCTGCGGCATCACGCGCGAGAGGCTCGCGAGCACGTCGATGGCCGGGTACTGGTTCTTCGCCGCGATCTCGCGCGAGAGGATCATGTGACCGTCGAGAATGCCGCGCACTTCTTCGGCGATCGGATCGCTGCCCGAATCGTCTTCGGCCAGCACGGTGTAGAGCGCCGTGATCGAACCGGTGGCGCCCATCCCTGCGCGCTCCAGCAGACGCGGCAGCTCGGCGAAGATCGACGGTGGAAAGCCGCGCCGCGCGGGCGGCTCGCCGGCCGCGAGACCGATCTCGCGCTGCGCGCGGGCAAAACGGGTGAGCGAATCCATCATCAGCAGCACGCGGCGCCCCTGATCGCGGAAATGTTCGGCGATCGCGGTGGCCACGTACGCGGCCTTCGCGCGTTCGATCGACGAGCGGTCCGAGGTCGCGCACACCACGATCGAGCGCTCCATGCCCTCGGGTCCGAGTATCAGCTCGACGAACTCGCGCACTTCCCGGCCGCGTTCACCGATCAGCGCGATCACCGTCACGTCGCATTGCGCGCCGCGTGCGAACATGCCGAGCAAGGTGCTCTTGCCGACGCCGGCGGGCGCGAAGATACCCATGCGCTGCCCCTCGGCGAGCGTCATCATGCCGTCCACCACGCGCACGCCGGTCGCGAGCGGCGCTTCGATCATCTGGCGGCTCATCGGGTCGGGCGGACTGGCGAAGATCGGCCGTTCGTCCTCTGCTTCGATGGGACCGAGTCCGTCGATCGGCTGGCCGAGGCTGTCGATCACGCGGCCGAGCAGCGCATCGCCGACCGGCACGGACAGCGGCCGTCCGAGTCCGATCACCTGAGTCGAGCGCGAGATGTCGGCGAGCCGCGAGAACGGCGACAGCAACGCAACGTCACGCGTAAAGCCGATCACCTCGGCATGCTGCAGCAATGCGCCGTTGGCCGAACGCAACTCGCAGAGTTCGCCCAGCGTGACATCGAGTCCGGCAACTTTGACGAGCGTGCCGATGACTTCGAGCACCTTGCCGCTGCGGGCGATATTGCGAGTGGCGAGAATCTCCTGCTCGATGGCGTCAGTCAGCCGCTCGACATCGAAGAGCGGCCGCGGGCGGCTGCCGTCGGAGCGTTCATCGGCGAGTGGGCGAGAGGAAGTCATCGTGCGAGCGAAGTGCCGTGAGGGCGCCCTTTAAGTGCCGTCGGCGTCGGCGGGTTGATCGTCAAGCTCCGAGGCCTCCGGATCGCCGTAGCCCTCGCCCGCCGACTGCTTGAGCGCGCGCGCCACCGCGGAACGCATCGCGCGCAATTGCGTCGCGAGACTCGCATCGACCGCGCCGAAGTCCGATTCGCAGATGCAACTGCCCGCGTCGAGCCGCTTGTCGGCCACCACCGAGAGCGGGAACGGCCGGCCCAGTTCGCGCCAGCGGGCCGACAGCCGCTCGAAGGCGATGCAGGCTTTGTCGTAGTCCCCTGGACTGACGGCGACCCGCAGATAGGTCGCGCCTTCGACGATCCGGTCGACCGTGGTCAGCGCCCGTTCGAACAGCAGATTCGACTCCTGCACATTGACGATCTGCTCGACGGCCACCGTGACGATTTCCGCGAGGCGTTCGCGCATTTTCGTCTGCGTGCGCCGCTGCTCGGCTCCCGCATCCGCTAGCCTCTCGATCCAGTCGGCCAGTGCCTGTTGCTCGCCGTCGCGGTAACCCTGCTCGGCGGCCGCGTCGTAGTCGCGGCGCGCCGCGGCGAGAATCTCCCGCGCCTCGTGACGCGCGGCGTCGAGCACGGCTTGTGCTTCGTCGCGGGCCAGTGCGAGCGTCGTGTCGCGATCCGCGGCGAGTTGCGCGTAGGCCTCGTCGATCTCCAGCAACGCGCCGAAGGTGGCGCGCGGAATCACGTCCGCGTGAACGCCGACGCGCGCACTCGGGCTCTGCGCCAGCTCACGATCCGCTCTCAGCCAAATGACCATGCCGACTCCGGTAGCAGTTCCGGCAAGCGCGCGAGCAGCTGCGCGGTGCCGTCCGCATCGAGTTCGCGCCCGCCTGCGTCGAGCCACGGCGACGCGGGAAGCGTGCGTGGCAACGCAAGCCGCAGCAACGCGAATGGCGCGGCGATGCTGCGGCTGTCGCGCATTAGTAGCGCGTAGCCTTCGTACGCGAGCGTGTCGGCATCGAGGCGGTCGAGCGCGGGGAGCTTGCCGCGCGCGGTCAGGAGCGCGGTATCCGGTGCGTTCGCCGCGGCGGAGGTGCGGGTGGCACCCGTTGTACCTGCGGCGCCGCTCGTCAAACGGTCGAGCGGCACGCCGACCCATTCCGATAGCTGCGTGCGAGTGCGTTTATCGATCAGGCGCCGCACATCGGCGCGGCGCAATACGAGCGAGCGCATGCGCAGCACGCGCAGCCCCCACTCCGGCGGCAGCGCGTCGAGCATGGCGAGATTGGGTGCCTGCAGGGCGTCGAAGGGCGGCGCTTGTATGCCGAGCGCTCGCAGCAGCGCGAGCGAACAGGCCTCGCTTTGCTCACGTTTCGCGTTCGCCAGCGCGGCTCGCACGCCGTCGAGGCGCACGGGGTCGACACCGAGCGCGGCAGCCAGCCAGGACGAATGGACCCAGCGCGCAGCTTCACGGGCATTGCGTTCGTACGCGGCGAGCACCGCCGCCGCGCGCGCGAACGGGAACGCGGTGGATGCGCCCATCAGGCCGTCGACGTCGGTTTGGCGCGCCGCAACCGTGCAAGCAGCGCAGCCAATTTCGCACCCGGCCCGCTCGAAGCCAGCTTCGCCGGCATGCCGCGCTTCATCCAGATGAAGAGCGCGGCGGCGCAAACAAGAAACACGAGCGCCGCGCCGACGATCATCGGCAACGGCGATTGCGCCTGCGGCAAACGCGACAGGTCCACCGGGTCGGCCGGCACCGCGGTCACGCTGACGGCGTCATAAGTGAGCCCTTCGACGCTGTGCATGACGAGCGTCTTGATCTGCGGCACGAGCGTGCTGGCGTCCGAGTCCGGCCGATACTTGATGAAGACCGACGCCGACGAGGGCTTGATCTGCTGCGCGAGCGGGTCGTTATTCGGCAGCACGATCTGCACCCGCGCGACGATCACGCCGTCGATCTTCGAGAGCGTCGAGGACAGCTCCTGCGACAAGCCGTAGATAAAGCGCACGCGCTCTTCGGTCGGCGTCGACACGAGGCCGTCCTTCTTGAAGAGACCGCCGAGATCGTCATACTTGCTGTGCGGCAAGCCGCGCGCCCGCAGCACTTCCATCGCGCGAACCATCTGGTTCTGATCGACATCGAGCGCCCAGGTCTTGCCGTCGTCCGAAGTGGCTTTGGTCGCGTCGACGCCCTGCTCCAGCAGCGCGACCACCATCTCGTTGACGTCCTGCTCCGACAGATTGCCGTACAGCTCTTTCTGACACCCGGCGAGCGTCATGCATAGCGCGAGCGCTACGCACAGCGCGCCGCCGCGCGTCATCAGGCGCTTCAACGAGCACCCCATCGCGCCAGCCAGGTCGGGATTCGTGTCGCGCATGCGCTATTGATTCTTCATCAGGGTTTCGAGCGAGGATTTCGAAGAATCGACGACACTCATCTTCGCTTCCATGTCGAGCTGGGTGCTCGCCAGTTCGAGTGTCACCTTCATCGTCGCGGCCGTCATCTCCTGCATCGACATATCCGGCGCATGGTCCGACAGCGACACCACGTCGTTGACGGAGCGCTGCAACTCGGCGTCCTGCGACGCCACCAGCTTCGAGACGACGTTGCCGCCGTCGTTCGCGCCGTGCGACGGCGCCTCCATGCGCGGATGCTGCATCAGCGATTTGAACTTGTCGCCGAGCTGCTGCATGGATGGGTCCGCGGTGGACTGCGCCGCGCTCTTTTCAAGCGCGGCGGCAATCTGCTTCGACGTGACGGACACGCTCATGGCCGGTCTCCCGCAAAACGTTCGTGGCGTGGATCAGATGCGCAGATAGTTGTGCTGGCCGACCGTCTCAGCCGGCGTGGCGCTCACCGCAACGCCTTGTTCGCTCTCCTCTTCGCTCTCGTCGCCGAGCGCCGCAATCGACATCGGCACTTCAAACTTGCCGCCATTGCGATAGGTGCGCACCGCCGCACGCAGATCGTCGCGCGCCTCGAGCGCACGCACCAGCCGGCGGGTATTGCGGTCGGGATTTTCTTCCATCGCTTCGCCCGCGCTGCGGCGCCAGTTCGGATCGCCCTTGGCGGACAGGCAGAAGGCGAGCAGCGCCTTGGCATAGGCAAAACGCGGCGCGTCGGCGATCACCTGGTGGAACACCTGAATCGCGTCGTCCCAGTTGCCGCGCTGCATGTGCAGCACCGCGTCGACAGTTTCCAGTTCCGCCATCTTCGGGCGCAGCACGCGCAATGCATCGAGCACCAGTTCGATATCGTACGGATCGACTTCAAGGACCGGGAAGTTGTTGAGCAGCACCGCGGAGATCGTTTCGATCAGGCCGCTGACGATGTCCTGACTGCAATTCAGATAGTTCGTCGAAGTAACACTCATGATGCAGAGCTCCCGCTAGGTGGATGCCGACCGGCAAGAAGGGACAGCCGCAGCGCGTTCGAGCCTGGTCCGGCGCACGCCTGAGCTTCGATATGCGGAAGATACCCAGAGGGGTGCGCATCTCGCGCTGTGGACGCGAAGCCAGCGCAACTGGCGCGAAGCGCGCCCGTCATCTCGCGCCCATGGACCGCGCCGCCTCGCACAGTTCGTGCCTGAGCGCATTAACCACCGCGGCGTGACAGCGCGTCCGGAAACTGCTTCGCTGCACACGCGGCGGCTTCGTGTCGGGCGTGGGGAGCCCGGCCGGTGACCGCTACTATCAGTTGTCGCGGTGCGCCACGGATCGGCCATGGAACCTTGCCTGTACCTACGGCGCGCGCCCGCAGCTTGCCGCCCCACTTCCCTTCGCCCGTTCACGGGACCGCCCGATGAGTGATGAAAAGACCGAACAGCCCACCGAGAAGCGGCTTCGGGACGCACGCAAGGAAGGCCAGGTATCGAAGAGCACCGATCTGACCGACTCCGTCACGATGTCCGCCGTGATCGGCGTGCTGATTCTCGCCTCGGGCAGCTTCGCGGGCGCCTTTCGTGCGATCGTCGCGACCGCGCTCGACTTCGTTTCAGGCGATCACTCGCTCGCCAACCTGTTCGGCAAGATGACCAGCGTGGGCGGCCAGAGCTTGCTGGTCGTGGTGCCGTTCGTGCTGATCGGCGCGGTGGCGGCACTGGCGGCGCTGATCCCGCAGGTCGGCTTCAAGGTCGCCACCAAGCCGGTCGTGCCCAATCCGATGAACGCGAGCCCGATCAACGGCTTCAAGCGCATCTTCTCGTGGCGCACCGTTATCGAACTGGTCAAGATGATCATCAAGGCGGTCATCATCGGCTTCGTGATGTGGTTCACGATCAAATGGATGCTGCCGCTGATCGTCGGATCGCTGTATCAGCCGCTGCCTCAGCTGTCGAAAATGTTCTGGGACCTGCTGCTGAAACTGTGCTCGATCGCGGCGGGCGTGTTCGTGGTGATCGGCAGCGCCGACGTCAAGCTGCAGCACGCCATGTTCATCCGCAAGATGCGCATGTCCAAAGACGAGGTCAAGCGCGAACACAAGCAGCAGGAAGGCGATCCGAAGATCAAGGGGGAACGCCGGCGGCTCGCGCGCGAGTTCGCGAGTTCGGCCGGCACGCAGCAGCGGGTCGGCTTCGCCAATGCGCTGATCGTCAACCCGACGCACTACGCGGTGGCGATCCGCTATGCGCCCAGCGAGCATCCGCTGCCGCTGGTGACGGCCAAGGGCATGGACGAAAGCGCCGCGCAGCTGCGCGGCTTCGCGCAGCAGGCCAACGTGCCGATTATCGGCAATCCGCCCGTGGCCCGCGCGCTCTACAAGGTCGGCCTCGATGAGCCGATTCCGGAAGAACTTTTTGAAACCGTTGCCGCGATCCTGCGCTGGGTCGAGGCAATCGGCGCCAACCGGCAGTCCGCGTCGAGCGACGACGCGGCCGCTCCATTGCACTGACGTCCAGCCACACCACGAGGTTCGAGATGTTCAAGTCACTCAAGTTGCCGGCGGGCGGGGAAATCGGCATCGCGCTGCTCGTCGTGGCGATCATCTCGCTCATGATCCTGCCTTTGGCGCCGGCGCTGATCGATATTCTGCTGGCGATCAACATCACCATCAGCGTCACCTTGCTGATGATCACGATGTATGTGCCCAGCGTCGTATCGCTGTCGGTGTTTCCGTCGCTGCTGCTGTTCACCACGCTCTACCGGCTATCGCTGAACATCGCCTCCACCAAGTCGATTCTGCTGCATGCCGACGCCGGCCATATCATCGAAAGTTTCGGCGAGCTGGTGGTGGGCGGCAATCTGGTGGTCGGGCTGGTCGTGTTCGTGATCATTACCACCGTTCAGTTCATCGTGATCGCCAAGGGCTCGGAACGCGTCGCGGAGGTCGGTGCGCGCTTCACGCTCGATGCGTTGCCGGGCAAGCAGATGAGTATCGACGCCGACCTGCGCGCCAACATCATCTCGCCGGAAGAAGCGCGCCGCAAACGCGCCACGCTGGCAGTCGAAAGCCAGTTGCACGGCGGCATGGACGGTGCGATGAAGTTCGTCAAGGGCGACGCGATCGCGGGGCTGATCATCACGATGATCAATATCGTGGCGGGCATTGCCGTGGGCGTCGCGTATCACGACATGTCGGCGGGCGAGTCGGCCAACCGGTTCTCGGTGCTCTCGGTGGGCGACGCGATGGTGTCGCAGATTCCTTCCCTGCTGCTCTCCGTCGCGGCGGGCGTGATGATCACGCGCGTTGCCGACGAGCGCGACGCGAAGCCGCTGTCACTCGGCGACGAGATCGGCCGTCAACTCTCCACCAGCCACCGCGCGCTCTACTTCGCCAGCCTCCTGCTGCTTGGCTTCGCGGCGGTGCCCGGTTTTCCGACGGCGCTCTTCCTGTTGCTCTCCGGCACGCTGGCGTTCTGCGGCTATCGCCTGAGCAAGCGCGCGCCCGCGTCGAGCACGCATGCGAGCGAAGCGGTCAACGCCATGCAGCGTTCGGGCGCGAAGATCGACGTGCCCGCGATCCTGATGCGGCCGCCGCAGTTCGCGTGTCCGCTCGGCGTGCGAATCTCGCCGGACCTCGTGCCGCGCCTGTCGACCACGGCGCTCGACAAATCGTTCGAGACGGAACGCACGCGTTTGCAGGAGTATCTCGGCCTGCCGTTCCCGGGCATCACGATGTGGACGAGCGACGCACTGCCGCCCTCCAGTTGCGAACTGCTGATGCACGACGTGCCGTACTGCGCCATCGAGTTGCCGCCTGGCAAGGTGATGCTGCCGGATGCGTTGTCGCTCGGCAAGAACGACGCCATGCAGGCGGAACTCGCGGCACTGGCACGCCGCGGCGAGCAGCGCCGCGGGCTCGACGGCGGCCCCGGCCCCACCTGGTGGCTCGATGAAAAATCGCTGCCCGCCAAAATTCCCGCATGGCGCGCGGAACAGGTGATCGCTCACGCGTCCGTGGCGATGCTGCGCCGTCACGCGTCGCTCTTTCTCGGCATTCAGGAAGTGCAGTGGATCCTCGATCAGCAGAACGCGGAATATCCGGGCCTCGTCGCCGAGGTGCAAAAGGTGCTGCCGCCGCAGCGTATCGCCGACGTTCTGCGGCGTCTGCTCGAAGAACAGGTGCCGATCCGCAATCTGCGCAACATTCTGGAGAGCCTGATCGTCTGGGGTGCGAAGGAAAAAGACATGCTGATGCTGACCGAGTACGTGCGCGGCGATCTCGCGCGTTTTCTCGCGCATCGCGCGGCGGGCGGCGCACGGCAGTTGCCCGCCGTGCTGTTCGACCTGCCGGTCGAGCAGCACATCCGCCAGGCGATCAAGCAGACGCCGACCGGCAACTTCCTCGCCCTGCCGCCGGATGAGGCCAACTTCCTCGTCGACAAGATCCAGTCGTTTGTCGGCCAGGTGCCGCGCGAAGGCGTGGCGCTGGTCACGTCGATGGATATCCGCCGTTACGTGCGGCGGATGATCGAAGGGCGGCTCGGCTGGCTGTCGGTCTATTCGTATCAGGAACTGGGCGATCACGTCGAGTTGCAGCCGCTCGGCCGCGTCACCATCTGAACACCCGTGACCTGAACATCCGGCTACGCTCATGATCGAATCCCGCTCACTGCGCATCATTCCCGGCGACATCGCCGCCGAGCAGCAGGCCGACGAGGCGCGCAGCCGCGCGTTCGACTACGCGGGCCTCGCGCGGCGCGCGCGCCTGCAGCGTCTTGCCGTGCGTTCACAGATCGCCGGTAACGAACAGGTTAAGGACGAAAACAATGACCACGGCCGCCCCCGCCTGTTCGAGTCGCGCGATGACGAGGACAGCGATCAGTCCACCGAGGCCGGCGACCGGCTCACGGCCGGCCAGCGCGAAGCGGTGACGCAACGCGTCTCCGGAGCGACGTTGCCGGTCGTGGACGCGCTCTTTCGCACCCAGGGCCAGTTCCTCGAACTGGCGACCTCGCTCGCGACCGAGGTCACCGCCTTCTGCGCCAATCCGGCGATCGGCAACGCCGGCAACTGGGAGGTGCAGATCCCGCTCGACCCGGCCGTGCTGCCGGACACCACGCTGTATCTGTCGCTTTCGTGTTTCGTGCTTTCGCTTCGGTTCGATACGTCGAGCGCTGAAACAAAGCAGTTACTGTTGAATCACAGCGCCATGCTCGAACGTGAAATCGATTCGCTGTTGAAGGCATGGGGCGCGCCGCGCGAAATCGAATTGACGGTCTGGTAAGCCCGGCTGCTTCGACGTGTCCGCGCAAGCGCACCAATTCCACTTCTCACGCCACCGCATGGGTTATCCGATCGCTGAAATGCCGGGGAATGTCGAACGCGTCGACAGGCAGCCGGATACGTGCGCGCGGCAGGACGATGCACCCGCGCCACGCATCCCGGCTCACGCTGCGCCCTCGGGGCGCCTGCCGCTGCGCGCGATTTCGCCCGTCGCTGCGCGCACGTCACGGCTCGTCTGCGATGCGCGCACGGCCTGGGCCTTGCAACGCGTGCCGGGAATCGACGCATGGCAGGCGGCGCTGCGCGATGGGTCGACTGATGGGTCCACTGAAGGCTACGCCCCTTCTGGTGAGGCCTACCGTCAGCCAGGCATGCTCGAACTCGTGCATCCGGCAGGCTCCATCTACGTGACGTTCGATCTGGCCGAGCATCCTTCGCTCGAGATTGCCGCATGGCCCGCGGAAAGCAGCGTGCCCGCGTCGTCGGATGCACAACGCGCACTGCGCGCCGCCGTCGCCGGCCTGTTGCTCGAACCGCTGCTGCAACGGCTGGCAGCGCTCGGGCTCACCGGCCTGCGGCTTGCACGGCTGCTGCGCGGCTCGGGTCAACCCATCACCCGAGGCGACGCCGCGCCGTTCGCCCTGTCGTTCACGCTCGAAGGACGCCGCTACGCCGCCGACGTCACACTTGGCGCCACGGTGCTGAGCGCACTGGAAGACCGGCCCGCAGCGCAATCGGGCGAATTCGTTCGCGCCGCTCTGCTACATGCAGCCTCCGCTGTTGCCGTTGCCACGGACGCACGCCTGCCGGACTGCCTGATTCCAGGGCGCGCGATCCTCGGCGCACGGCGGCTGCCGGTTCAAACACTGCGCGCGCTCATGCCCGGCGACGTGTTGCTGCGCTCGCTCGCGAGCAGCAGCCTGCCGCTTGCCGACGGCGCAGCGCAGTCCACCGCGGTCGCCGCGTGGGGCACGCCTGGCCTCATCCGATTGCACGCGCCCGTGGCAATCGAAGGGCAGATGCTTACCATCACCAAGGAGCCGACCATGACCGATGAACTGGACCCAGTTCGCCTCGACGATTCGCTCGCCCCCGATCAACCGGAGAATCCGATCGATATCGGCGAACTGGATCTGCCGGTTCAGTTCGAAGTCGATACGGTGGCGTTACCCTTATCGCAACTCTATGCGCTGCGGCCCGGCTACGTGCTGGAACTCCCAACGCCGGTGGCCGACGCGCAGCTGAAGCTCGTCACGCATGGCCAGACAATCGGCTATGGCGAACTAGTGACGGTCGGCGAACATCTCGGCGTACGAATCCTGCGAATGGCGCACGGCGATGGTCCAGTTCAGTGACGTAACCGGCTTACTGCTCGTCGTCATCGCGATCAGCCTCGTGCCGTTCGTCGCGATGGTCGTGACCTCGTACGCGAAAATCGTGGTCGTGCTCGGCTTGCTGCGCAATGCGCTCGGCGTGCAGCAGGTGCCGCCCAACATGGTGCTGAACGGCATCGCCATTCTGGTGTCGCTGTACGTGATGGCGCCGGTCGGCATGCGCGCCGCGCAATCGCTGCAAGGCCAGCCTATTGCCGGCCAGCCGACCCAGGCGCTGATTCAGGTGTTCGGTGCGGCACGCGAGCCGTTCCGCGAATTCCTAGAGAAGCACGCGAACGAGCGTGAAAAGCGCTTCTTTATCCGCTCGGCTAATGTCGTGTGGCCGAAGGAAGCGGCCAACAACCTGCATGAAAACGACCTGATCGTGCTGGCGCCCGCCTTCACGCTGAGCGAGCTCACCGACGCGTTCAAGATCGGCTTCCTGCTGTATATCGCGTTTATCGTGATCGATCTGATCATCGCCAACGTGCTGCTTGCGATGGGCCTGAATCAGGTGACGCCGACCAACGTCGCAATACCGTTCAAGCTGCTGCTGTTTGTCGTGATGGACGGCTGGTCGACGCTGATCCACGGTCTCGTCATGACCTACCGGTAGCGGCCGGCACGACACGCGAGGATTGAGTTCATGGATATCGACACACTGGTTCGTTTCACCACGCAGGGCATGCTGCTGTGCATGTTCGTTTCGCTGCCGATCGTGATCGTCGCCGCCGTGGTGGGGCTCGCGGTCTCGTTCCTGCAGGCGATCACCTCGATGCAGGACCAGACGCTGTCGCACGGCGTCAAGCTGATTTCCGTGACGGTGGCGATCGTGATCGCCGCACCGTTTTCGGCGGCGGCGATCCTTCACTTCGCCAACGAAGTCATGCAGGCCGCGGTGCCGCAATGACCCGCATCTCGCAACCGTCGCAAGCGGAAACGGCGCACCTCGACCGGTCGCATGAGGCCGGGCGATCCGGCAACGAGAGCGAAATCGCGCGGCACGCCGCGCTCTATCGCAGCACGACCCGCTTTGCGTATGCGGCCAAGCCGCAGGGTAACCAGCGCGGGTCGCTGCGCACCCGCAAGCTCGCACAGTTGCAGGCGAAACGGCGGCGTGCGGCTGCTTTGCGCCGCAGCCGGATGAGCGGCAGCGGCGGCGTGGACGACGACGGCGACGACGAAGGCGGCGCACACGAAGAGAGCCGTCGCGTCACCCGCGACGGTGGCGGTGGAGGTGGTGGCGGTGGCGATCACGGCGGCCAATCGCACGACGGACAGCACGACGGCGAAGGCGCTGTGCCGCCCGCCATCCGGATGCGGCCAGGCGAGCCCGCGCCGCCGCTTGAACCGGGCGCCTTGCAGACACTCGCGGCCACCTGTTCGAACGATGCGGAGAAAACGGCCGCGGTACGCGGCGGCTTGTGCGACGGACTGCTGGACGTGCGTGACGGGATGGCGGCCCATCCGGACGCCGCGTTCGACGCGCGCCTCTATGAACTGTCGGCCGACGCGCGTGCCGCCCTGCGTCACGGCACGCCGAAATCCGTCAATCCTGCCGAATTGCGCGAGTTGATGATCGCCAGCAGTCGCCGCCGGGGTGGCTCCGAAAACGCGGCGCGCGGAACGGCGGGTACGCCGCCCTCCTCTGCGCACGCGAGCAACGCCGACGCGGGCACGGCTCAACCGCAGTTAAGCCGCGTGCAGCGCCTCAATCTTCTCGGGTACCTGTTCCTGTTGAACGCGCAAAGCCCATTGCCGCCGTCGCAGCGCGACCGCTCGATCAATACGCTGAGTTCGCTGCGAGCCGGCGCGCTCGCGCGCGGCAAGCGGCCTCGCTGAGCACGCCCGCGTCAGCGCTGCATCAGGTTGCCTGGGCGACGTTGCATGAGTGCGCCGGATCTGACCCTCGCCGCACAAATTCGCATGGATGCTATCGGCTTCGCATTGTGCGCGGGCTTGCCGCATCGACCGTCTAGAGTGAGCGCGTGAAGGCATGCGCGGCATGACCGTGCACCGCAGCCGTTCGACCAACCCAACCGCCACATGACGAAACTGCTTCGAATTCTGACTGGCGTGCATGCAGGCGCGGAATTGCGTCTGAGTGCGGGTGCGCATCGGATCGGCGCGGACGACGACGCCGACATCCGCATCTCCGACTGGCGCGGCCCCGACCTGACGCTGACGGTGGACGACAGCGGCGTGGTCAGCGCGCGGTCAGTCACGCCGGAACCGGCGACGGTGGCGGCCGAAGAGCTTGCGCCTGCGTTGAGCGCGGACGGCGGCGCGGCGGCGGGCACGCCGTCACCGGACACGGACACGCCTGCCGCGGCGGATGCATCGGCGGCACCCGACACCAGCACCGTGCTGCTCGTCGACTACGTGCCGATGCAGTTCGGCGACACGGTGATCTGCATCGGCTGGCCGGATACCGCATGGCCGAGCGACCTCGACCTGCTGTCGACGCTGCTCATCAAGCCCGCCCAGGCGCGCCGCGAAGCGGAACGCACGCGGCAGCGCAAGCTGGTCGGCATCGTGCTCGGCTGCGCGATGCTAGGGGCGGTGATCGTGATCGGCTCGGTGCTGATGACGACCATGGTCAGCCGCGCGGCGCTGCCGCACGATGCGGGCGCGCTCGCGCAAAAGGTCAACACCGCGCTCGCCGCGGCGCATATGAACGAATTGCACGCGCAGGCGCTCGGCTCGAGCGTCACCGTGACCGGCATGGTCGCCACGCCCGACGACGACGCGACCGTGCGCAAGCTGCTCGCGCGCGTGTCGTCGGTGTCGATCCTGCGTCACTACGATATCGCGCAGAACGATACGCGCAACATCGAGGATTCGCTCGGCATGCAGGGCGTGCATGTGGTGTACACGGGCCACGGCGCGTTCGACGTGACGGGCAAAACCGCCAGACCGGCCGACGTCGAAGCGGCGCTCACGCGCCTGCGCCGCGACCTCAGCGACAACGTCAAAGCGCTGCGCATGCGGGTCGTGCAATCGGAGGAAGGCGCGCCGCTGCCACCTTCATTCTCGGAACTGATGTCCTCGGACGACGTGCGTTATGCGGAAACCCCGGACGGCGTGAAGCATATCTACGTCACGCCGGAAACGCCCGCCTCCGCGGCGGCCGACGCCGCCGGCGGCGACACCCTGGCGAGCGCCGACCCGGCCGCCGCGCAACAGAGCGCCACTGTCAAATCAGGCGCCGCGACCGGCGTCATGCAGCCGGCCGATGGCCCCGCCCCTGCTTCCGCCGCGGCATTCGTGCCGTTGCCGGCGAAGTGAAACCCTGAAGAGGATGGAAATGTACGAACCACTCGAAACCTGTGCCGCCGATTTCAACGATCTGCAAAAGACGCTCGCCGATCCGGCGGGCGGTCCGCGCCTCGCCGCCATTCGCACGGCACTCGAGGCCACCGCGAAGAACCTCAGCGAAGCGTCCGGCGCGACCGAAGTCGACCGCAACAATCTGGCGAAGCTGTATCGCGGCATGCTCGCCGCCAGCCGGATCGTGGCGCATCTGCAGGACAAGGGCGGCGCGGCCTGAACGCGCTCGCCACCGGCACGCTTGCCGGGTACCGAGCTGGTTTTGCACGCCGTGGCGTTCGCGCCGATGTGCAGGACGGCAAACTTTTTATCTGAACCGAGGAGGTTTATATGGCTTTGAGCGGAGCAGCAATGGGTGCGATGGACGGCATGACGGCCCAGGGGATTGCAACCACCCTGGACGCGGCCAAGGATCAGCAGCAACTGTCCGAGGCCGGTGCGGTCGGCAACATCATGAAGACGCTGGGCAGCAACCTGAGCTCGGCGTCCCAGCACCAGGGCTGACGGCGTACACGCGCCATCTCGCGGCAGGCCGCGCGGCGATTTGCGCCGATGTGTGCCTGCCGCCCTTCGCAATACCGGACGGTGTGCCCGTTTCGCGCATACCGTCCGCTCTTTTTTCTTCGGGTGGCCCTCGCGGCCTGATTCTTCTGGACACCGCCGTTGGACACCACCGACAGTTCCGAGCGCTATGTGCAACTGGTGCGCGATCTCTGCAACACGGTCGGGCTCGCCGATGCCGAGCACGTGTTGCACACGCGCTCGATCGAAGTCGAAGGCTTCGACGTTCAGCTCGAACACTTCGACAACGATCTGGAGGCGCTCTACGCGAACTTCCACTACGGCACAGTGACCGCCGGCCGCACGCTGACCGTGTTCCGGCTGATGCTCGAAGCGAATCTGCTGATCTACGCGCAGGACCAGGCACAGCTCGGTCTGGACACCGATACGGGCGGCATCGTGCTGGTGCTGCGCGTGCCGATGACCTACGACGTGGACGGCGAAGTGCTCGCCGATCTGCTCGCGCATTACGCGGAGCATGGACGGTACTGGCGGCAGAACATCATCGAATCGACCGATGAGATGTTCGAGGGCGTCGCCGCGGGCGACTATGTGTGGCTACGCGCGTGAAGCGGCACGACACGCGGCGCGCCTCGTGAGAACAGCCGGCAGCCGCTGCGCGTTGCGCGGCGGCTCGTGCATCGAGGTTTCCGCGCGGATCAGACCTTGCGCGACGCCTCCTCCGTAGCTTCGGCGGCCTTGCTCATGACTTTGGCGAAATTTTCCGCGCTCTTTTCCAACAGGTTCATCGCGCCGTTATTCACTTCCTGGAGCGCTCCCATGAACCGCTGACGCTGCATTTGCCGTTGCAACGGGTCAGCGCCCGGCCCTTGAAATTGCGGTCCTGGCGGCACGTTATCCGCACGGGGGCCGTTCGACATACCGGGTTTCTGGCCGGAGCCGGACAGCACCTGAGCACCCTGCGTAAGCAGCGCCTTGGCGGACGTGCGGAATGAACTGGCGGTGCGCGGCTTCTGCACGTCCTGCAGCGCGTCCAGCGCGCCGCCTTTGGCCAGTTTCGAAGGCTTGACGCCCGCGACTCCCGCACCGGCCGCCGGCGTCTCGCCGCTTGTCGATGTACCACCGACCAACGGGCCGTTGATCTTCGTCATTGCGCTAACCTCTCGATTGGAAACCGCTCCGTCGGCGCAAAGCCCACTGCTCGCGCCCCGGTGCGTCATTTATAGCGAAGCGCCGTCACTCGCGCCGCCCTGCACGCGAAGCAGGAGCGCGCCAGCCGAAGGTCATTGGCCCGCATCCGATGGTGCATTGCGCCATAAGCCGCGCGCCGCCCCTCATCCGCCATGCAGGCCGCGCCCGCAGCCGTACATTCGCCGCTACGCATGCCGCTTCGCCAAACAGCGCGGGAACACGCGGAACGTCCCACACAATCGTCGCCATTACCGCGTGCGGAGTCGTTCGATGTCCCTGTTCCGTCCTCCTGAATTGATCGAGTCCAGCGAACTGCTTCTGCGGCCGCCCGAGCCACGCGACGCGCAAGCGCTCTTCGACGAAATGCTCGGCGATATCGAGACGACCCGCTATCTGGGCTTTCGCTGCCACGCCACGCCGGACGAGACACTGACCTTCATCGAGGACGCACAACGGGGCTGGCAGGACGGCACGCTGATCCGCTGGGTCCTGGAAGACAAGGCCAGCGGCCGCCTTACCGCACTGATCGAATTACGCCCGCGGCCGCCGCGCGCCGAACTGGGTGTCGTGATCAGCCGACGCGGCGGCGCACGCCGGCGGCGCGCGGGACTCTACGCGCTGCGCAAACTGCTCAAATGGCTGCTGGCGCAGCCGCCGATCTTTCGCATCTACGCGTACTGCGCCGTGGACGGCGACGCGCACAGCAGCATGGAGCGGCTCGGCTTCACGCTCGAAGCGAAGCTGATCAATCACGAATGCCGCCCGAACCTCGGGCTGCTCGCCGGCGACAGCTATCTGTACGCGATGACGCGCCCATTGGTCCCGCAGCCCGTGACCGCGGCGGCCGCGTGGCTGACCGAGCACGTCGACTGGGAGCCGGCCTGACCCGGCGAGTGCGGGCGAGGTGCGAGGCCCAGCGTGAGGTTTTGACAAAAGCTTCCTTGCTCATCCGCGCGACACGCCATAAGCTTTCGGCAATTCATCGCACGGCCCTCGCGCCGCGGCGGCGAACCCGCCCATGTCGAAGCCCCGGCCGGCGTGACGCGACCGCGTCCTGTGCGGGCGCCGCTCGTCGTACCGATCCGCCCATCCCTGCTGGAGACCCACGATGTCGCTAACGCGACCTACGGAGCCGGTCATTGCCTTCGGCCGTTACCGCCTGTCGCAGAACCCGCCGCGCCTCACCGCCGACGGCGTGCCTGTCGAAATCAGCGCACGCGCCCTTGAGCTGCTGTTCGCGCTCGTCGAAGCCGAGGGGCGGCCGGTGCCGCTCGCCGAACTCGGCCAGCGCGCATGGCCGCGTGTGAACGTCGAAGCCAATACGGTGCAGGCCCAGGTCTCCACGCTGCGGCGCGCACTGGGTAACGACCGCGATCTGGTGACGACCGTGCCGGGCTACGGTTACCGCTTCGCCGGACGCGCACACCTGCTCGATGCTGAAGACGCCGCGTCCGGTGCAAGCGGGCTGCCGCCCACCGGCGCGCTCGCTTCGGCACACGCACTGCCCGAGCCGGCCGCGCTGCGCATTCCGGTACGTCTTACCTCGTTCATTGGTCGGCACGCCGAACTATCGGAACTGCTTGGACTGCTTTCCACCTCCCGCGTCGTGACACTCACTGGCGCGCCGGGGCTCGGCAAGACTCGCCTTGCGCATGAAGCCGCGCGGCGGCTGGCCGCGCATGTGCCGGACGGCGTCGTCGCGATTGCCCTGCCGCCGCACATGCAGGCGGACAGCCTGATCGATGCCTGCGCGCTCGCCCTGCGCATCGCGCCGGAGCACGGCACCGACGTGTTCGAGCGCCTGCTCGAAGCGATCGGCACGCGCCGCATGCTGCTGATCGTCGATTGCAGCGAGCCGCTCAGGGAGCCCGCGGCTCATCTGCTCAACACGCTCATTGCCGCCGCGCCGGGGTTGCGGGTGATCGTCACGGGCACCGCCCCGCTGCTCATCGCCAGCGAATATCTCGTGGCGCTTGGACCGCTACGCATACCTGATCATGTCAAGGTCAGCGCCCACGAAGCACGCGAATACGACGCGCTGCGCCTGCTGTTCGCTCGTCTCACGCTGCTGCTCACCGGGCAGGAGCAACGCGCGGCGCGCCCGCGCACGCCGCTGGCCGTGCGGCCGCTCGCCGATTTCGACGCCGGACACCTCACGCCGAATACGCTGACGATGGCCGCGCTGATCGCGCGGCGGCTCGACGGTGTGCCGCTCGCGCTCGAACTGGCGGCCGCGGCAATCGACCGGCGCATGCGCACGGTCATGTCGCTCGATGCGGTGTTGTTCTCGTTCGCACGCGAGCTCGACGACCTGATGGCACGGGGCGGCGGCACGCCCAATCAGCCGCTGTCACGGCTCGCGCCGGTCAGCGAGGGGCTTCAGTTGCACACGGCCGGCGTGCCCGAGG
The DNA here is from genome assembly GCF_001645125.1 of Paraburkholderia ginsengiterrae. Lineage (GTDB taxonomy): Bacteria > Pseudomonadota > Gammaproteobacteria > Burkholderiales > Burkholderiaceae > Paraburkholderia > Paraburkholderia ginsengiterrae. Next base: position 65,122 of record NZ_LXKA01000154.1, read on the forward strand.
CGACGCGCGCGCTGCTCTGGCGCCTGGGCATTTTCAGCGGCGAATTTACCCGCTGCTCGGCAGTCCGCATGCTGGCCGAACTCGCCCCGCGGCAGGAAGGCGGCGACGCGAACGCCTCGCAAACCGACCTCGGCTTCGAGGCGTCGCTCGACGATCTGCTCGACGCCGGGCTCGTCGAGCAGATCGAAGGCGACGGTGTCGTCACGCTGCGGCTGCCGCGCGCGGTGCAGCTGGCCGCGCGCGAGATGCTCATGCAAAGCGGCGAGTGGGACCCGGCCGCCGCCGCGCTGGCGCAGTCGCTCGCGCCGCGGCTCGCCGCGCGCCGCACTCAGGGGGACCGGCGGCCCGGCAACGTGCTGGATCGCATCGATATCGACGATCTGCGCGCGGCACTCGACTGGTCGTTGCACAACGACCGCTTCGAGACGGCGATTGCGCTGCTCGAATCTTCCATCACGCTGTGGCGGGCGCTGTCGCTCACCCGCGACTATTTGCGCACGATCCGCGCCGCGCTGGAGCGCGTGGAGCTCAGCACGCCGCGCCGCATTCGCGACGACATGCGCCCGCGCGTCGCGCTCGCGCATGCGCTGCCCCTGACCCAGGCGCCGCTCGACGAGGTGACGCACGCGTGGCAGGCCGCCTATGAGCTCGCCAATGCCTGCGCCGACAACACGTACCGTCAGCACGCGCTGATCGGTCTGATCGTGTGTTCAGTAAAGGCCGGTGAACTCGAACGCGCGATGGACCTGCAAGCCTCCTACGACCGCATCGCCCAAGCCAACTGGACAGCCTCGCAGCGCGCCGGCACATCGTAGCGTGCGGCTTCGCGTTTCAGGCCATGGGTTCGCCTGCGGCCGCTTCCCTCCAACTCGCCTGTCACATTCGACGGACATAGTGCAAGCCGGTCCCACGCTGCCGCGCTGCCATGTCCGATCGCAACCGGATCAACCTCCCTGCCTCGCCGGGCTTCGTCGAAGGCGCGCCCGACGCGCATAATGCCGCGCAGCCACCCGGCACGGCGCCCGCGCATCATGTGAATGCGCCGCAGCCGGCGGTGCCCCATGGGGTGCTGGCGCGGCTCAAGTCGTCGCTGTCGCGCTCGGCCGATACGTTCCGCGCGCGCCGCTTCGATCGCAGCACGCTCGCCAATCAGCACAGTTCGCACGGCCGAACCTCAGGGCCGGAGAACTACAGGAGCGGCAGCAAGCGCTATGCGCCGGAGGAGCCGGCGAGGCAAGCGCGCGTCGCCGGGGCGGCGCTCGAGATGACGGAGCGGATGGTGTCCGAGGCCATCGGACGAACCGTCGCGCCCGTGCCGGCGGCGGCCCACGCTTCGCCGGCTGTGCAAGCCCAGCCGGCCCAGTCCGCGCCACTCGATTCAGTCACCACCCGCGAGGCGCTGCTCACCTATGTGCAGCGGGAATTCAGTTGTCCGCAGGACCGCCTGCTCGACGTCAGCACGTTCGCGTCGCGGCTCTACCATCTCACGCCGCCCGACGCCAACACGCACGCGGCAGCAGCCACTGCCGCCACGCGCGGCGCGCTGCTGGCGCAGGCCATCCGGCAGACAGGCATCACGGACGTGCAACACGCGCACATGGCGCTGGAACGCGTCGGCATGCTCGACTTCAACGCGCCGCACACCGCCCATAGCGCGAGCGACCCCGACCGTGAGGCGTGGCAGGTCGCGCGGCTGCTGTCGCGTTCGAGCGAGGGCTTCCAGACGCTCGACGCGCTGCGCACATCCGTGATGCAGCCGTTCACCGGCGACAGTCACCGGCTCGCCGTCAAGGTCCTGCTGGAGAGCGCCGATGCGCTCGACCCGACGCCGCCGGGCATGCCGCATCCGCCGGGACAGGATCGCGCGCCCGGCACGATCGCGCAGCAGGCGGGGCTCGGCAACGGTCCGCTGACGGCGGATGAGCCCGGGCCGAACGCGCTGGCGAGGCGCGCGTTCGATGCCGCCGCCACGCTCCTCGAACACGGCCGCGATGCGCTGACGCCGGACCAGCGCGGCGCGTTTTTTGCGTGGCGCCAGTCGTTTGCCGAAGACGGCCGGCATAGCGACCTGTCGCAGGCCCGCGAGCGTTTGAACAAGTTCTCCGCGAAGACCATCGGCCGGGTCGGCGAAAACCGCTTCAGGACGCTGTTGCCGCGCATGTTTCGCGGCAAGCACAAATCGCCGCTGTCTGCGCTGCGCTTCGGCACCCAAGGCGTGCCGCGCAAGACGGTCGCTGAAGAACGCGCGGCGCTGCAAAAAGGCCTGCGCGACGCGCGCGCAACGTTCGAGCAGAGTCCCGCGCTGCAACCCGCGGCGGCACTCGAACATGCGCGGCCGGAACGATCGCTGGTCGAGCTTGCCGCGCTGCATACGTGGCTCGAACGCGGCGGCTTTCCGAACGAGCGGATGGACGAGGACGCGATTGTCGCGACCGCGCAGCGCGCGCAGCAGATGTGCGCGGGGCTGCGGGACGGCGACGTGTCTTCGCCGCAAACCCTCGCCCGCGTGCAGCAGGCCACCGCGCGCTGGAGTGCGATGACGCCGCAGCAGCTCGCGAAGACCAAGCCGTTCAGCGCGATCGCCAAACGGCCGTTCACGGTCGAGCGCCTCGCGCTGTGGGGCAAGGTCGCACGCGTGCCCGACGATGCCCCCTTCTGGGACTCCATCAGCGCGCTGCGCCCGCTTGCTCAACCCGCCGCGCCGGCGCACGCCGCCGACAACCCCGACGACGTGCGCGGGACGCTGAAGGAAGTGATCGAGGATCTGCCGTCGGGCGCGCGCTTGCGGCTCACGGATGGCAGCCGCCAGGGCATCAGCACGCGCGGCCTGAATGCGACGCTGATGCAGGCTCACGGCATTCCGGTTTCGCCGCGCCTCGATCTGCGCGCCTCGCGCACGCGTGAGGCCGTGGTCGAGGTGAGCCGTGCCACGCATGGCGTCGAGATGTTCGTCGGCACAGCGGAGAGCTCGCTGCATCACGTGGGTGCGGGGCTGATGGTCGGCTACGACATCGAAGCCGGGATCACCAACGTGCGCGCGGGGCTCGTCACCAATGTGATTCTGCATTCGCGCGAACTGACCAGGCCGCGTGGCGTGTCGTTGCGCGTCGCACGCCGCGTCAAGGCCGACGGTTCCGGCTACGACGACAAGGCGATGCGCGCGAAGCTCAACGAGATCGTCGACCACGTATTCGACGAAGCCACCGCGGCCCATGGCGACGGCTCGAACGGCGTGTGGAACCGTCTCGCGGAGCGATTCTTCGACGACCCCGATGTGTCGATCAGCTGGACCGACGGGCAAAGCAGCAACACACGCCGCGGTGTGACGGTAGATGCAACCGCGACGGTCAAGGTGCCGGGCCTCAGCAGCAAGACCCACGGCGGGTTGTCGGCGCGAGTGGGTCCCGCGCTCGGCGTGGGATGGGAAAAATCGCGCCAGACAGTCGATTCCGCCGAGCGCACCGGCCGCGTCCAGGTCGAACAGCATCGTGTGGGGTTCGGCAACCTCTGGCAGTTGCGCGGCGGCATCGCGCCCGGGTTCTCGCACGCGCTCGATTCGGCCGGCTCAAAGAGCGTGGGCCTCTTTTCGGTCGACACGCCGGCCGCCACCATGACGCTCAAGGACCGCAACCGCTCCGCCAAGCTGCAGCTGGTCCGCGAAGACGGCAAGCTGAACTACCGCGCCTGCGTGCTCGACGTCGAGTTTCTCGATGCACGGATGTACACGCGCGCCGTCGATGCGGCGCGCCCCGAACTGATCGACCTGTTCGCGGCCAAGGTCATCGCACAGCGCGAGCGAGAGAGTGCGCAGACCAATGCGGGAGGCGCGCCGCCCGCGCCGCTGGAGGATCCGCGGGTGCTCGCCGGCCAGCGCATCGACCAGCATCTGGCGACAGTGCGCAAGAACCGGCGGCCCAATCTGACCTACATGTACCGCTACCGCCTGCATCGCGACGCGGCGCTGCGGCTCGACGCCAATGCGGCCCTGCTCGCGCAATCGGGCAACGATCCGCACGTGAAGGAAACGGTCGAGGCGCGCAATGCGGAGATACTCGGCGCGCCCTCTTCCTGGATGCCGATCGAGCTGAAGGTCAAGGAACGCAACACCGTGACGCGCAGCTTCGGGCCGAACATGATGGTTCAGTTCAGCACGCGAACCAGCGCGACGGGCGACCGCGAAATCGTGACAGAGAGCGTGCCGTTCGACGTGCTCGAGGAACTGGATGAACGCGGGGCCTAGCGTGCGGGCGTGCCGTTTGCTAGCGGCTCGTTATGCGAGCGATGCGGTGCGATATCTGTCGACGCCTACGCGAACCTGTCCGCCGGTTCACGAAGTTTTCCGTTTGCCAAGCGCCGTGCGGATTGCCTACTATCAGACGGTCGATCACTCCCAGCCGGTACTCACAGTGCAGCGAAAGTCGATCAGAACCGCTTCCCTCAGCTTCAGCTACGTGCTCGCCGTCGCCGCGTCAGCGGCGCCCGCACCCGACTATGCGGACATGGCCTGCCAGGGCGAGGCCCAATCCGCCCAGGCCATTGCTCAAGACCGCGACGCAGGTGTGTCGAAGGAAAACGAGTTGCGCAAAATCCTGCTGCAGAGCCAGCAGATGCCCTACGAAACAGGCATGCGCGCGCGGGCCGAGTTGCCGCGCTTCGTCGAAGGACTCTACGGCAAGTACGCGAACGTGCCGGCCGCGCAGGTCTATCCGAAGTATCTCGCCTACTGTCGCCAGCAGGTGGCCAAGGGGCGCGTGCAGTAGCGCCGTCGCGAGGCTACCGGCGCGCCATCACTTCTTTCATGGCGGCTACATCGTCGCGATCAGGATCGCCTGATTGCGTCTCGGCTGCTTTCTTCTTCATGGCGGCCGTGGCGCTGCCGGCAGGCTTGGCGGGATCGGTCGCCAGGCGGGTCTCGATCTTGCGCACGACGACGTTCTGAATCGCCGCCGTCGCTTCGCTGCGCCGCATGCCGAGATCGCGCAACAGGTCGTACGCGGTGCGCAGATCAGGGTCGCCTTTGATCGAGGCCGACAACGCCTTCTCCTTGTCGCGCAACGAGGCCCCCGGCCGATGCACCGTGCGATGCAATTCTTCGAGGTTGTTCAAGCCGCGCGCGGCGAACTGGTCCACGTGATAGTCGACCACGTTCAGCGCATGCGCCGCGACCTGATCGCCGAGCTCACCCTTCTTTTCCAGCGACTTCTGCTCGTTGATGATGCTGCCCGGGAAAATCTTGCCGAACACTTTGGCGCCGGCGTCGACTCTTGCGTTGTCCCGCATGGAGGCATGGATGCCGTCCAGCGCTTCGTCGGGTATGTCGTCAGGTATGTCGCCGGGCTGCAGATTCAGGCGGCGCCGCAGAAAATCGTTGTTGATCTCCTGCTGCTTGCTGTCGCGGATACGCTGCTTGACGCCGCGCACGCCCTTACCGACATCCAGCGCGTTCGCCATGCCGATGCCGAGTCCGGCCTGCTTGGTCGCAATCGCCGGGGCGCTGGCCGCGGCCGCGGCGAGACCATGCGTACCGGCCACCAGCAGCGCGGCCGACGTCACGCCCAAGGTGTTGCGCCCCAGTTCATACAGGGCGCGGTTGTGACGCTTGCCCGCCACTTCGTCCTTGATGTAGGCGGTCAGCAGGACATTTTTCGCGTGGGCGATTTCGTCCGCGTACTTGGGGTTGTCGCTCGCCGCGAGCTTCGCGACCTTGGGGAGATCGTAGGTCAGTTGCCCCTTCTTGTCTCGCGTGAGAATCAGCGTTTCCTGATTCGGATTGTCCTTGAAGCGCTGCACATCCTGCGCCAGCATGGACGAAAGCTGCCTCCCGTAGCGCTCGCGCTTCCTTCCCGACGCAAACAATGCGTGCCCGTTGAATCCGCCCGCCACCACTTCGTGCGCGCCGCCTACCGAGATTCCGGTGATCGCCAGATCGGTGGCCTGGTCGCCGTGCGAGCTTGCGGCGAATGCATTGAACAGGTTGCCGTACGGCCGGATACCGTTGACTTCTACCGCGGTGAAACCTGGTTTGCTCCGATCGAACGCCTGGCCCGGCTGAGACTTCGTCGATGGGACGATGAAACCTGGGCCGTTGCTGACCTTGGGCGTTTTGGCGGCCTGCGCTAGCGATGCGTGGTCGATGTGGGGAACGTCCTTGAACAGGTCGTCGTGATTGTCCGGCGTGAACGACAGCGGTGCGAACGCGGCGCTCTTCGACGAGGCGGACGAAGGCGGCTGTCGTGTTCCGGATGACAGTCGCCTCGCGCCGAGCGGAAGAAATCTGCTGAGGGGGTTGCCGGAGCCGCCGCCCGCTTTCGCCGTGCTCGTCGATGCGGTGGTTTTGGTACCGCTGATGGAAGCTGACGCCTGCTTCTTCGTGTCCGGCGTGAACTTCACCTGCGGCTTGACGGATGGCTTCGCACTGGCAGGCGTCGTGACGCCAAAGCGGCTCCCGGTTTGCGGCAACGGCTTGATCGCTTCGAAGTGCCCACCCTGGTCCCACACCACCACACGATGACTCGGCACGCTGCCCGGCGCTCTGGAACCGTTGCCCTCATACACGCCAAGTTGCGTGGCCGGATGTGCGGCTTCGATGCCGGCCTGAACCACGCCCACCGCCATGTCCACGTTGTGCCGTTGATTGACCATTGAGATCAGTTCGGCGGCGTGGCCGCCGTGCTCGCCGTCGAGCAGCAGCATATTGCCCTTCTCGTCGGGATGGTTCTGGTTGAACTGCTGGCGGATTTCATTCACTTCGCGGTCGAGGGCCGGACCTTTCAATGAGGGCGCCGCATGCTGCACCAGTGCATAGATGGCGCAGTTGTTGCCACGGCCGGGATTGGGCACGACCTGCAGCCCGTGGCCCGTCAGGAAGCCGCGGAATTGTGCGTTGGGTTCGGCGAACGCCGCGTATTGCTGCATGCGATTGCCGGAGGACACCTGGGCGATGTGGCCGGTCTGGCCTGTGCCGGATGCGTTCGTGGTCGCGGCGGTTGTCGATGACGATGTGCCCTGGTTGGCGCCCTGGTTTGTCCCGTGAGTGGGCAGTGTGAAGCCCAGCACGTCGAATGCGTGCTTTTGCGACGACGCTGTGGTGTTTCCGTTGCCGCTTACCGGTGGTGTCCCGGAGCCGTTGGCGTCGCGCTTGAGATCGTTCAACGGGATACTGGACGTACTTTTCAGCGCGGTTGGCTTGTGCTTTCCGATGGAATCCTTATTACCTTCGTTCGGATCTGACGTGTTGGAGGTGGAATTTCGGAGGACGGTGGAGATTCTTGAAAACATCGAACGACTCCGGAAGTGCGAGGTGCCGGTTGACGTGCCAAGCCAAGGCTTGCGGATCGTTCAGGGTAGCCGCGTGGGAATTGGGGCGATATGGTGGGGCGAAGTGATTGCCTGAATGGCGAAGCTGTCCGGTAATCGGATGCAGAAAATCAAGCGGCAAAATTTAGTGCGCCGATGCCAATCGGTCAAAATTTAATTCACTCGTAAGGAGGGTGAAATTACCGGGAAAGTTTGCTACTCTTTTAGGACTTTAATAAACCCGTGCATTTTCTCGCCATGCACAAAAACCATCGTCGAGCCGCTGATTTAGCCGCGAAGAAACAACAATCACGGCGCGTTATGCAAAACGAATTGCATTGAAAAAGAACGATGCCCGTCAGGCTTCAGAGTCCGGTTCCACTCCAACTTAATGTGCCACATGAATAGGCCAATCCTTTTCGGCATGTTTCGATGAACTGAGTGGTGAACGCGAACCATGAGATCGAAACACAGCTGACGCGCCGCACAATGACATTTGCAATCCTTATTACTTTTGGTCCGTGATCCGCAATCAGGCGCGAACGCCATCGAGCGGCACACACTGACGAAGCACACCTACTGGTGTTGAGCCTGGAGCGCCGCACTGCCGCGGTCTTCCGTCTATGCCGGGTGCAGACCCGGCTGAAAGCCAACCAATCGAGGAACATCTTATGAAACAACTGTCAGTCCTGTTGCTGCTCGGAGCCAGCGCCTTCGCACTCGCGCAGCAAAGACCGGTCGTGTATCCGGCGAAGGGCCAGAGCCCGCAGCAGCAACAACAAGACGAAGGCTCCTGCTACAGCTGGGCCAAGCAAAACACCGGCATCGATCCGGCGGCCGTCGCCAATGCGCCGCCGCCTGCGCAGGCGCAAAACGGTCAACGTGTCCGGGGCGCGGCCGGTGGTGCGGCGATGGGTGCCGCAGCCGGCGCGATTGGCGGCGACGCCGGTAAAGGCGCGGCAATCGGTGCGGTTGCCGGCACCATGGCCGGTGGCGTCGCTCACCGCCAGCAGGAGCGCGCGGCGGCGGCGCAGAATTCTCAGGTTCAAGCCAGCCAGCAGCAGGCGCTCGCCACGTACAACCGGGCGTGGAGCGCCTGCATGACCGGGCGTGGTTATACGGTGCAGTGATCCGAAGCGTTTCTGCCGGAATACGGCCTCGAGTTCGGTGCGATTGCCGCGCTCGAGGTCTACGCACGTACACAAACAACCTTCTCACGGAGTCAGACGATGCCGTTTCAGCCGAAGCGTACAGCAGCACTGGTAGCCGCCGCATGGCTTGCGCTGCTGCCACCTGTTCTTGAAGCGGCGGTACCCGCTTCCACGCATTCGGCGACTTCATTGACCTGGCCTCGCAATTTCGATGCAGTGAGCCAGCACGTCGAGCTGTACCAGCCCGAAATCGAGAAGTGGGAAGGCAATCGCATCGAGGGGCGCAGCGCGGTGGCGATCGGCGCGAAAGACAGCACGCCGACCTATGGCGTCGTGCATTTTTCCGCCGTCGCCGATATCGACAAGCCGTCCGGATTGGTCCAGCTGAGTCAGATCACTTTCGACAGCGTGGACGTGCCGACGAAACCCGCGGCCGCGGACCAGGTTCGCGCCGCGCTCATCGCGCGCGTGCCGGCCAATGGTCTGACCGTGCCGCTCGACGAGTTACAGGCCAGCTACGCCGTGTCGCAGCAATTGGCGAAGTCCATGCAGGTGGAAGTGAAGAACGACGTGCCGCAGATTCTCTTTGCGAGCACGCCAAGCCTGCTCGTGCTCGTGGACGGCGAACCCGTCTGGCACGAAGTCGGCAACGCCGGCTATGAGCGCGCGCTCAACACACGGGCGTTACTGCTGCGCGCGCACGACGGTCCGCTCTATTTGCAAGCGGCCGGCTACTGGTACCAGGCGGACGCATCGGGCGCGAACTGGAAGGTGCTGGCTACGCCACCGCAGGCACTGCTTGACGCCGCGAAGAAAGCAGCTGCCAGCGGCAAACCGGATCCGATGTTGCCCGGCAATGGGAAGAAGGCGGCACAGGCACCCGCCATCGTCCTCGCGACCCGGCCGACCGAATTGATTGTGACGAGCGGGAACCCGCAGATGGTGCCGGTGGGAGGCAGCAGCCTGCTATCGGTGTCGAATGCGGATCACGCCGTGTTCGTCGATCCGGCCTCCAATACCTATTACGTGCTGCTCTCCGGGCGCTGGTTCAGCGCGACGCAATTGACCGGGCCATGGCAATACGTGCCGGCCGCGAGCCTGCCGGCCGACTTCGCAAAGATCTCGCCTCAGGACCCCAAGGCCAACGTGCTGGTCTCGGTGCCGGGCACGGCGCAGGCCAAGGAAGCCGCGATTGCCGCGACCATCCCGCAGACCGCGGCCGTGTCGCGCGCCAAGGCAACGCTCAGTGTCACCTATGACGGCGCGCCACGCTTTACTCCGGTCACGGGCACGTCGCTCCAGTACGCGGTCAATACCGGCACGCCGGTGATCGAAGTCGACAGCAGCCACTACTACGCCGTGGGCAACGGGGTCTGGTTCACGGCATCGTCGCCAGGCGGTGTCTGGCACGTCGCCACTGAAGTACCCGGCGTGATCTACACGATTCCGGCCAGTTCGCCGATCTACTACGTGACCTACGTGCGCGTCTATTCCGTCACGCCGGACACCGTGGTGGTCGGCTACACGCCAGGCTATATGGGCGTGATGGTGAGTCCGGACGGCACGGTCGTGTATGGCACAGGTTATGTCTACCCGGCTTATGTGGGCACGGAATACTACGGTTATCCCGCGACCTATGGATATGGCGCGGGCTTCGCGATGAGCGCTGAAGAAGGCTTCGCGTTCGGCTTCGCGATGGGTGCGTTCTGGGGCGCGGCCACGCCGTACTGGGGGCCGTACTGGTGGGGCGGGCCGTATAACTGGAACTACGTCAACGTCAATCAGGCCAACTTCTACGGACGATGGGGCCAGGGCACCGTGACGCACGCCTCTGGCTGGAACGCGTGGACGGGCACACAGTGGAGCGGCACGGCCGCGTCGGGATTCAACCCGGCCACGGGTGCGCACTATCAGGGCAGCCGCGGCGCGGCGTTCAACCCGTACTCAGGCAACTATGCGGCGGGTCGTCAGGGATCCTTCTCGAATCCGTCGACGGGAAGCGCCGGCGCGGCGCGAGGCGGCATCGCCGGCAATCAGTACAACGGCAATTATGCGGCGGGACGTCAGGTGGCCGGCTACAACGCGCAGACTGGCCGCGTCGGATTTGCCGAAGCCGGTGTTGCGGGCAATACGCAGACGGGACAGGCTACCGGAGGCAGCAAGGGCATCGTGACCAATCGCAGCCAGGGTAATGCGGTGGCCTGGAATAACGGCGATGTATATGTCGGTCATGACGGCAACGTGTACCAGCATGACCAGGGTGGCGGCTGGCAGCAGCACACGTCCAATGGCTGGCAGCCGGTGCAGCCGAACAACAACATCGGCGGTCAGCTCGATCAGCAGCGCGAGGCCCGGTCGGTTGGACAGCAACGGTTCAACCAGACGGCGCAGCAGTGGCAAGGCAGAGGCGCGGGCGGTTTCCGTGCGGGCGGTGGTGGATTCCATGGATTCCGGCGCTGAGGCTGGTCGACCATCTTCTAATCGACAACTTTTCCTGTCCGCCCCGCCGCACCCTGCATCCGTTTCCCCCAGTGCTCCGTATATAGCGTCAAAGCACGCTACGGAGCCGGCATGCCCTTCCCTGCCGCCATTGCTATCGCCTTTGCAGCGCTGATTGCGTCCTTCGCCGCAGTCTGGCTGGTCCAGTTGCGCACGCGCAATGCCGGGATGATCGATCCCGTCTGGGCGGCGACGCTGGGCACCGTCGCGGTCTTTGCCGCGGCCGTAGCGGCCGGCGATCCGGTCAATCGCCTCTTCGTCGCCGCGTGCGGCGGGCTCTGGGGATGGCGGCTCGGCCTGCATCTCTGGCGCCGCAACGCCGGCCATGACGAGGATTACCGTTACCGCGCGCTGCGCGATCAATGGGGCGCAGCGGCGCCGCAGCGGATGCTCGGCTTCTTCCTGCTACAGGCGGCGGTCTCGGTGCTGCTGTCGCTGGCGTTCTTCGTCCCGGCCTACCAGGCCGCGCCGCCCACCCGGATCGCCATCGCTCTCGCGCTCGTGATCTGGCTCGCCTCGGTGACGGGCGAGGCCGCCGCCGACCGTCAATTGCGCCGCTTCCTCGCCAGGCCCGAACGGACCGGCCGCGTATGCGACGAGGGCTGGTGGCGCTACTCACGCCATCCCAACTATTTCTTCGAGTGCCTGCATTGGTGCGCCTATGCCGCCTGGTCGCTCGGGCGTCCGTGGGGCTGGGTCACGCTGGCGCCGCCGCTGCTGATGGGCTGGCTGCTGCTGCGCGTCTCCGGCATTCCGCTGCTCGAAGCCCATTTGCTGGAGAGCCGTGCCGGCTATCGGGACTACATGAGCCGCACCAGCGCGCTGATTCCATGGCCGCCGCGGCGGCCGCCAGCCAACCCGACCATCGATTCGAGGGAGCCCGGTCCATGACTGTCGCCACCACCCAACCGCCTGCCGCACAGGGCGAGATCGAGCAGGACGGCTTCGCCCTGCGCTGCGCCGAGCACGGCTGGCTGCCGGACCCGCTGATTCGTGCCGGCATGCGGACGCTGCTGCGGCAACGGCTGCGCGACGAGCACGCGGATGACGGCGCCCGCCGCGCCGAAGCGTTCGAGACCATGCTCGCCGATCTGCGCGCCAGCCCCATCGCGATCGAAACGCAAGCGGCCAACGCACAGCACTACGAGCTGCCCGACGCGTTCTTCGCGGCCCACCTCGGACCGCGGCTCAAGTATTCGTGCTGCTACTACCCGCAAGGCGACGAAACGCTCGCCGCCGCCGAAGACGCGATGCTTGAGCTATATGCGCATCGCGCAGGTCTTGCCGATGGTCAGCGCATCCTCGATCTCGGCTGCGGCTGGGGCTCGCTGTCGCTATGGCTGGCCGCGCGCTATCCGCGCGCCAGCATCGTCGGCCTGTCGAATTCGCGTGGGCAGCGCGCGTTCATCGAACGGTGCGCTGCGCAGCGCGGCCTGACGAATCTGCGCATCGTGACCGGCAACGTCGTCGATTACGAGTTTCCTTCCGACATCGCCCCGTTCGATCGCGTGCTGTCCATCGAGATGTTCGAGCACATGAAGCACTACGGCTTGCTGCTCGCGAAGATTTCGCGCTGGCTGCACGACGACGGCCGGCTCTTCGTGCATCTGTTCGCGCACCGGCTGCTCGCGTATCACTTCACGGTGCGCGACGGCAGCGACTGGATGTCCCGCTATTTCTTCACGGGCGGCACGATGCCCTCGGCCGATCTGCTGCTGCGCTTTCAGGACGATCTGCGGGTCGTGCGCCAGTGGTGGGTCGACGGGACGCATTACGCGCGCACCGCCGATCAGTGGCTTGCGTCGCTCGACGCGGCGCGCGGCCGCGTCATGCCGGTTCTCGCCGAGACGTACGGTCCGCAGGCGCGCGTCTGGTTTCAGCGCTGGCGGATGTTCTACATGGCGGTGGCCGAACTGTTCGGCTACGCCGGCGGCCAGGAATGGGGCGTTGCGCATTACCTGTTCGACAAACGGTCGGAGCGCGCATGAGGACCACGCTGCCCGCGCGCGCCGTTACCCGCGTCGCCCTTTCGCTGACGCTGGCGGGCACCTTGTTGGTCGCGGGCTGCGGCAATGACGTCCCAAATCCCAATCCACGCGCCGCCGCGCCGCTGGTCACCGTGCCAGTCGACCTGCCGCGCTATATGGGCCGCTGGTACGTGATTGCCAACATCCCGTACTTCGCCGAGCGCGACTTCGTCGGCAGCCGGGCCGAATGGTCGCTGCGTGCCGATGGACGGATCGACGATGCGTTCGTCGGCCGCAAGGGCGGCTTCGACCAGCCGGAGCGCCGCTATGGCTTCGTCGACACGGTCGTGTCCGGCAGCGGCGGCGGCACCTGGCGGGTCCGGCTCTTCTGGCCGGTGTATGTGACGCAGCTGACGCTCTATGTCGATCCCGATTACCGCTACACGCTGCTCGGCTATCCCGGCAAGACGCTCGGCTGGGTCTTCTCGCGCGAACCGGTAATGGACGACGCGACCTACCGTTCGCTGCTGGCCCGCCTCGATGAGATGGGCTACGACACGAGCCGGTTTCGCCGCGTGCCGCAACGGCCTGATGAAATCGGTCTTCCCGGCTTCGCGTCTCCAGGCCGTTAGCCATGACGCCCCGCTCTCCCTGCATCCATTCGCACGCGGCGCGCGTATCGGTGTTTATGCGGTTTTTTATCAATAAGCAGGCGCAATCCAGACCTGGAGACCGACGGCGATGATCACCCCCATTGCTCCCATGCTGCCCGGCCAACGCGTGGCCGTCATCGGCGCCGGCATTGCCGGGCTCGCGAGCGCCTATCTGCTGGGCCGCCGGCATCGCGTGACGCTGTTCGAAGCCGCCGATTACCTCGGCGGCCATACCCACACCGTGGACGTCGAGCTCGACGGAGCGCGGTGTCCCGTCGACACCGGCTTTCTCGTCTTCAACGACCGCACCTATCCGAATCTCGTCGCGCTCTTCGGCGAGCTCGGCGTGCACGCCCACGCGACCGATATGTCGTTCTCCGTGTCGGTCGACGGCGGCCGGCTCGAATGGGCGGGCACGAACCTGAACACCGTCTTCGCGCAACGGCGCAACCTGTTTTCGCCGACGTTTCTCGGCATGCTGCGCGACATCGTGCGCTTTAACGCGTCGGCCGAGTTGCATCTCGAAGCTGCCCGCCAGCAGCGGCTGTCGGTCGGCGAACTGCTCGTGGCAGGCGGCTACGGCGCACCGTTTCAGCGGCACTATCTGCTGCCGATGGCCGCCGCGATCTGGTCGAGCGCCGCCAACGACATCCTGCGCTTTCCGGCAGCGACGTTCCTGCGCTTTTGCCTCAATCACGCGCTGCTCCAGGTCAACCGCCGGCCGCAATGGAAGACGGTGGCCGGCGGCGCCCGTCAATACGTGGAGCGGATGGCCGCCACCCTGCCCGACATCCGCGTAGGCACGCCGGTGCGCGCCGTGCGCCGCGACGGCGCCGGCGCCGGCGTCACGGTGTCGACCGACGCCGCCGGCGCCGAACGGTTCGACGCGGTGGTGCTCGCGTGCCACGCGCCGACCAGCCTGCGCCTTCTCGCGGACGCGGCGCCGGAAGAGCGCGACGTGCTCGGCGCGGTCCGCTATCAGCGCAACGTTGCGTTGCTGCACACCGACACGGGGCTGCTGCCGCGGCGCCGCCGCGTCTGGTCGGCGTGGAACTATCTGAGCCGCCGTCACGACGAGGACGATGCGCGGGCGGTCTGCGTCAGCTATCTGCTCAATCAGCTTCAGCCGTTGCCGTTCCGCACGCCGGTGGTCGTGACGCTGAATCCGCCTGACGAACCCGCCCCACACACGCAACTGGGCCGCTACGAATACGAGCATCCGCTCCTCGACCTCGCCGCGATCGACGCACAGCAGCGTCTGCCCCACCTGCAGGGACAGCGGCGCACGTGGTTCGCGGGCGCGTGGACCGGTTACGGTTTTCACGAGGACGGCCTCAAGTCGGCATTGCGCATTGCGCGCGCCTTCGATGTCTCACCCGGGTGGGCCCAGCTATGAACACCCGCAACGCGTCCTTGCGACTGCTCGTCGGCTGTGTCGCTCATGAACGGCTGCGGCCCGCACATCATGCATTCCGCTACTCGCTGTTGCAGGTCGCGTGCAACGTCGACCGGTTCGAGACGTTACCGTCCGTGTGGTTCGGCGTCGATCGCTGGCGGCCGCTCGGTGTCGCGACGCGCGACTACGGCCCCTGCGACGGCAGCCCGCTCGCGCCCTGGATGCGCGCGCGGCTGGCCGAAGCCGGCATTCCCGCTGACGGCGAGATCTGGCTTCAGACGATTCCTCGCGTATGCGGCTATGCCTTCAACCCTGTGAGCTTCTGGTATTGCCATGATCGCGAGGGCCGGTTGCGCGCGCTCTACGCCGACGTGCGCAACACCTTCGGCGGGAGGCACGGCTATCTGCTGAGCGCGCCGGGCCACGCGCCGATCGACGGCACGACGATCCTGACGTGCCGCAAGACGTTCCACGTGTCGCCGTTCTGCGTGGTCGACGGCGAGTACCTGTTTCGTGTGATGCGGGATCGCGAGCGCTGGAGCGTCGCGATCGACTACCGCGACGCAGACGGCCTGCTGCTGCGCACGACAATCGCGATGCGCGAACTGCACGAGCCGCATGCGTGGTGGCGCTTCGCGCGGCATCCGTTCGACGCGGTCGGCACCCTGTGGCGCATCCATTGGCAAGCCTTCGGCCTCGCGCGCAAGCGCGTGCCGTTCCATGGCCGGACGCCACCGCCGCTTGTGCCGCGCGCGCCTAGTGTGCCGCATGCAGCTGGTGCGCCTGGTGCGTCACATGCACCGCTTGCCGCCGTGCCGGACGACGGCACCCACGATACACGCGGCGTCGATACGCCGTCCCCGACCACCCCTTACGACGCCCGCTCATGAACCTGCTGCGCGCCCGATCCGTTTCCGCTCCGATGCAACCGCTTGCCGCGAAGGTGTTCGTGGCGCTGCTGAACCGCATCCGGCATGGCCACTTGACGCTCGCCACGCCGGAAGGCGCCCAGCTGGTCTATGGCGACCCGTGCGAGCGGCCCGCCGCGGCGCTGCAGATTCGCGACTGGCGAGCCTGCAGCGTGATCCTGCGCAGCGGCGACATCGGCCTCGCGGACGCCTACCGCGCCGGATGGATCGATACCCCCGACCTGATTGCGCTGGTGCGGCTCGCGCTGCGCAACCAGGAGACGGTCGCCACGACCATCGACGGCGGCAAGCTCGCGCAGTTGTGGTACGCGCTGCGCCACCGGCTGCGCGCGAACTCGCGCGCGGGCAGCCGCCGCAACATCCATGCGCATTACGACATCGGCAATGCGTTCTACGCGCTCTGGCTCGATCGGACGTGGACGTACTCGAGCGCGTGCTTCGACGGCAACCCGGCGCGCTCGCTGGAAGACGCGCAAGCCGCGAAATACCAGCGCATCGTCGATACGCTGGGTCTGCGCGCAGGGATGCACGTGCTCGAAATCGGCTGCGGCTGGGGCGGTTTCGCGGAACACGCGGCCCGGCTCGGCATCCATGTCGAGGCGCTGACGATCTCGCAGGAACAGTACGCGTTCGCCATGCGGAGAATCTCGCAAGCCGGCCTCGCGGATCGCGCGCATATCCTGTTGCGCGACTATCGCGACACGGCCGGCCGTTACGATGCAATCGTTTCGATCGAGATGTTCGAGGCCGTCGGGGAAACATTCTGGCCAACGTATTTTCGTACCATCGAGCGCTGCCTGAAGCCCAACGCGCGTGCGCTGATCCAGTCGATTACGATCGACGACGCGCGTTTTGATGCCTATCGCGCGTCGAGCGACTTCATACGCGAGACGATTTTTCCGGGCGGCATGCTGCCGAGCCCCACGCGTTTCATTGCGGCAGCCCGCCGCGTCGGACTTGCCGCGCAACCGGTGTTTGCTTTCGGCCAGGACTACGCCCGCACGCTTCGTGCATGGAGCGAAGCGTTCGAATCCCAACTCGAAGCGGTACGCGGCCAGGGATTCGACGAAACGTTCATCCGCACGTGGCGGCTCTATCTGGCTTATTGCGAAGCGGCGTTTCTGGAGAGACGCACCGACGTCGTTCACTTCGTCGTGGCGCGCGATGCGTAACGGGGTCGCGACATTGAGCGGATGGTGCGCGGCGGCTCTCCTGCTCGCCGTGGATGCGAACGCGGGCTGCTCGGACGAACTGGCGAACGCCCATGTTATGGGCGCGGGGGACTACTGCGTGCTCGGCATCTGCCTGTACGACGCGCGTTTGTTCGCCGGAGGCTCGCCGGTCGGATTCGATGCGCCGTTCGCACTCGAACTCACTTATCGTCACGGGTTTTCGGGGAGACAACTCGTGAGGGCCGGCATGCACGAGATCGACAGGCTCGCGGTCGAACCGTTGCCGGACGATGTGCACGCCGCATGGCTGGCGGATATGACTCGCGCGCTGGGTGACGTCGAGCCGGGCGACACGCTGTGCGGCGTGTATCTCCCCGCGTACGGCGCCCGCTTCTACAAGAACGGGCAACGAACCGAGGAGATCGCCGATCCGGCGTTCGCGCGCGCGTTCTTTTCTATCTGGCTCGATCCACGGACGCGGGCGGCGGCGTTGCGCGGGAAACTGCTTGGTGGTGTGCAGCAGTAAATAGATTGGTCCGTTCAAGACTCATTTTTCGGCGGCGTCTCGCCGCGCTGCGCGATGCTAAGGCGCGTCTCCGCTTCGACGGTATCGAGGAGCGCGTCGACGCCGCGTCCGCTGCCATGCACGCCTGTCAAACTGGCAAGCCCGGTGTCGCGCAATACGGCAGCACCGTCGTGGCGGATGCCTATCTGCGCGTCGACCAATTCATTGCCGCTCTCCGCGGCAAGCGTGCGGATGTACCGGATATGCGCGAGCGTTTGCTCGTCGAGGGTTGAGCTTTGCATCGAACCCTCGGGATAGTTCGACTTCGAATCGAATATCACGGCCTGTGCTTCGGCAATCCAGGCGGGGCGTCCGAAGATATCGTCAGCACGTCTGATTCGTTCCACCGGATAACCGAGTGCCTGAATCTGGCGCTTGGCTTCGATGATCTGATTCGGAGAACGGACAAACGAGGACCCGTTCGGCGTGCGCTGAATGGTCACGACCACAGGCTCGCCCCACAGCGAATCGACGGCCGCGCCCTTGAACGCGACCTTCTCCTTGCCGAAATTTTCCAGCACGCCCAGGCCGTTCGTAGACGGGCGACGTAAATCCGGCTTCGGCGTGATCGATCGAGCGTAGCTGTCGGCTACCACCTCGAATGCCGCGCCGGGCGGCCCGGGTGACCGCTGCGCGCGCGCATCGCGGATGTGTGTCAGTGGAACCTGAGCAACGTCGGCGATATCTTCCGCAAGCCGGTCGATATGCTCCTGGGTGAGGCTGCCGCGAGGCTCGGCGTAAAACGCAAGCTCTTGCCCATGCCGGTAGTCGCCGGAAGAGACGACCCGATAGAGAATCTCGTGCGCGCTCATCACGTGTCCGTCCGCATGAGTCGCTCCGCGGACGAAGTACGTATCCCGCGGCACATGAAACTCGTCGCCTGCCTGCCCCTTGGGCAGATGCTCATGCGCCACGAACAGAATATCGGGCGGCTTTTTCCAGAGCATCTGGTCGCCATGCCTGACCGTGCGCGGCTTGTTCGCGGTATGTGCCGTATCGGGCGCGGACGGTGCGGCGCCTTTCACGTGCAGGCCGTCGGTCTCGTCATGTGTGATGGGGTGAGGTATTCGAACTGCACTCGTGCGGAGGTCGCGATAACCGAGCGATGCAAGTGCGTCGTTCACGGCGTTTTTTAGAGCGCCTGGTTTTTCTGAAATCGATGAGTTGCCGTTGATGAGCGCAATTCCGTTGCCTGGATGCAGGCCGTACGCGTTGACTGCGTCGACGATTACTTTGCTTAACTGCGCAGGTTGCGCTTTGTAGGCGCCTTGGCTGCGGACTTCGATCACTGCGCACTCGTCGAATCGGCTTGATGTGTCGTGATAAAGGGCGATATCGATGTTCGAGCTGTCGAGGCTCTGCGCGATCACGGCGTTCGAGCGGGCCGAGTAGCTTACGGGGATGAAGGCGGACTCTGGGGATTGTGTGGCGCGAAACACGGCGCGGCGGGCGTTGGTGGTGGTGTCGCTTTCGGAGGATGGTGGTTTTCTTCGTAGGGCATCCAGCGGCGAGGCGGGGTGCGTCGATGGCGTGGGTGTCGCGGTTACGGCGTCGGGAAGGCGATTGCGTCCCGACGGGTCGTCCGAAGGTGACGGTGCGCTACTTCCACCTATTCGATTGCTCACGGTTGCGACCTGACGTTGATGCTCGAGCGTCTCATAGTAGGTTTGCTTGTCAACTTTAGCTGCTTGGACTCGCGAAAAGTTGACCGCATTTGCGAAAACGCCGGCATCGGGCGCGAGCGAGTTGACCGTCGCCATATTGTTTTGGCGCGCTTCAATCTGTTCAGTGTGGCTTCCGGAACAGGAGTCATCCGATCATGCTTAAACCAAACCCCTGTCGATAGGTTGGAAGCCAAATGACTCCATTTTTTGATATAGAAAATGGCGTAAAGTAAGCACTACTTTTGGAATCGCGAGAGTTACCTTCTCGACCGAATCAATCGCATTTCACTCCAACATGAACACCAAAGACAAACAGTTTTTCAGGGACTTGGGTGAGCGAATCGCCAACGCCAGGAAGGCCCACGGTCTCACCCAGCAGCAACTAGCCGACACCTTGGGCATCGCTCAGCAAACCATGGCCCACTACGAAGGGGGACGCTCCAAGCTGCCGGTTTCCATGTTGCCAGTGCTCTCGCAGTTACTGACGCTGTCGTTTGATGAATTGATGGGCAAACCCATTGCTCAGCGGGGCAGTAAGCACGGTCGAATGTCTCGCCTGCAACAGCAACTCATCGCCATTGAACGGTTACCCAGGACCAAGCAGCAATTCATTTCAAAAATGCTCGATACCGTACTGGGCCAGAGATAGCAGTAGGCAGTACGTTGAAGTAAACGAAGCGCGGGCGATGAGTGCGCCAACACCCACCGCCCGCTAACCACAACCAACTCAACAGGGAGTTGACCATGGCTGACGCCAATCTTAAACCATTGCTCACTCATCCCGAGCGCAGCGTCACGATCCAAGAGTCCTGGCGTTATCAACAGATCACGCCGGGGCGCATCCGCAAAGACCCACCTCTTTATCCATGGATGAAGCTATCTGGCCGGTGGATCGAACGCGCCGGGTTCCTTGCCGGCCAGCGCGTGCGGATCGTCGTCGAGCATCACAGAATTATCATTACGCCGTTCCCGGAGTAAATCCCAGCCAGTAGTGCGCTGCGTCGGTCACAGCAAATGTGCGCGGCGCGCGAAAGCTTTCAATTATATTTCATGGAGGTGGCACGCGACCTGAGAAATGCAGTTTCAGCGGTGCCTGGAAGAAGCTGCAGCTTTGCCTGATCGCGTGCCCAAGTTTCTATGAGCCGAACGGGAGACCGGGAAAGCGGTTCGCTGGCGTGTCGGCGTGAACGATCGACCAGCACTCGCAATCGCTGGCCCGTGGCGCGCGTGGGAAGCGCCAAGCGGCGTGTCGCTCTCGTTCACTATGCTGACGGTCAACGCAGACGAGCATACGCTCATGAAACGTTTCCACCGGCCCGGCGCCGAAAAGCGACCAGTCGTGATCGTGAGACCCGAGGAATACGACGACTGGCTACCCGCTCGCGCAACCGACGAGGCGTGGTCGTTTATGAACCTGTTTGCGGCTGAGGAAATGGTGGCAGAGCCGCGATCATCGCCACCGCGCAAATCGAGAACTAATGACGCTGGCGACGCTACGCCATTGTTTTGAGATAGTTGACGAACGACGTGCAGGCTAGCAGGAAGAACTTGGCGTCGTCGGCGTTAAGGTCCGTCTTGTCTTGCAAGGCATGCCTAATCCCGTCTGAGTCATTTGTGTACTCGTATAGCGAAGAGTAGCCCTTCTTAAGGCACGGATGGAGCTTGCCATTCTTTTCCAGAACCTGGAGCGCCTTGTTTAGCGTGGCGCTGCCATCTCCACTAACCACTCTCGCCATCGCCTCGACCGCAGAGATCGACTCCTTTATGGAGTTGCGGAAGTCCGGACTTGTGCGATTCGAAAGGAGCGAAAGAGACGTTGCCAGATGTTCGCTTGCAGAGGCGAACTTGCCCTTGTCGGATATGGCTTCTTGCAATGCAGCCATCTCTTGGCCGTCAGTCACCTGGACAAATTGCCGATTAACGACACGGTACGCAGCCAGTTCCAAGCGAAGAATGCTATCGATGGCGGTCGAAAACTTGCGCGCCGGATCGAAATTCTCCATCACCATTTCCAGGAAGTCATAGACGTAGTGCCATTGACCAATGAAAAAGGCGTTGCGCACCTCACCCCAAGCTCGTTTGTAGTAAACGCCGTTTGGGCCAAAATCGACCGGCATCGAATCACCCGTCTTTTTCCAAAACGCCTGCCAGACTGTGAGCAGGAATGTCTTTTCATTTTGTCGAAGGTCTTTCCGCCAGATGTCGAAGACGTTCCAAAGGGAGTTACGAAGTTCCGGAGGCATATCCTCAGGTGCCAACGATTCTGGCAGTTTCGTGTAACCAAGGCGCTGACTGAATCGCATCGATTGCCTCCATGGGACCGGTTGTTCAATGACCTTCCCGGCCTTTTGAATAACCGAACTCCGTTTCAAATACCCAAAACAAAAAGGCCCCCAAGCTGGGAGCCTTATCTGTCGGGTGGCGGAGAGAGGGTCCGCCATAAATAGACATTCATAGATCAAACGAGACTAGCCTAAACCCCTTTATTAAAAGGACTCTCCGAGATTTATTGTCTTTCATCGTACCTGATGATATCGTTCAATCTTGAACTTTATGGCGGGTACGATGGTGGGTTTACCGGGGAGCCGAACGTGCCAAAAGTAGCGAAAGAATTGGGCGCACTTGCCGTGTCGAGACTGAAAGATCCGGGTATGCATCCGGTCGGCAAGGTGGCGGGGCTATATCTGCAGGTAATCAGCCCTACTTCGCGTTCCTGGATCTTGCGAGTCAAGATTGGCGACAAGCGGCGTGAGATCGGTCTCGGCGCCTATCCTGCTATCTCCCTCAAGGACGCGCATACGAAGGCTCAGATCGAGCGCGACAAGATCAGGGCTGGCGTGGACCCTATCCTCGAGCGCAAAGCTGCAGAGAGTGCCTTGCGCCTCGCGCAGGCGTCTGAGATCACTTTCACCGAAGCCGCGAAGCAGTACATCAATTCGCACGCTCACGAATGGAAAAACGCCAAGCATGGCGATCAATGGCGCAATACGATCGCAGAATACGCCGAGCCAGTGCTTGGCAAGATGCTGGTACGGCACATTACGCGTGCGCACGTGCTACAGGTGCTTGAGCCGATCTGGGCGGTAAAGACTGAGACCGCTTCTCGCGTCCGCGGTCGCATAGAGAACATCCTGGACTGGGCCCGCGTAAAGGGCTACCGCTCCGGCGAGAACCCTGCCCTATGGCGCGGCAATCTTAGTCATCTTCTCGCCAAACCATCAAAGATTACGACCGTGCGCCACCACCCGGCGCTGCCATATCAGGAGGCCGGCGGATTTGTCGAAAGCCTCCGCGAGACTAATGCCACTGGCGCTAAGTGCCTGGAGTTTGCGATCCTGACTTGCTCGCGCTCAATCGAAGTGCGCGGCGCCCGTTGGTCCGAGTTTGACCTCGATGTCGGCATCTGGTGCGTGCCGGCCGAACGCATGAAGCTCAAGAAGGAACATCGGGTACCGTTGTCGCAGGCGGCCATCGATTTGATGCGCAGACTTCCGCAACCCGAAAAAACAGACAGGAACAGCCTTGTATTCCCCAGCCCCCGCGGCAAAGTGCTGAGTGATATGACGCTACTGGCCATTGTCAGGCGGATGAACGGCGACAGCACCCCGCCGACGTGGCGCGACCCGAAGCAAGATGACGCATCCGTCGTGCCGCATGGTTTCAGGTCGACGTTCAAAGACTGGGCCACTGAGATGACGAACCATCCGCGGGAGTTGATCGAGGTCGCGCTCGCTCACATCCCAGGCGACTCCAGTGAGATGGCTTATTGGCGTAGCGAAGCGCTCGAGCGCCGACGTCGGATAATGGATGACTGGGCGCAATTCATCTCGCAACCCTTCAAAAGCGGGTCCGTCGTTCCGCTCCAGCGGCAGGCCTGAACGATGAACGAACTGGACATCGATTTGCTGCGCATGAGGCTTGGGTCTGCGCTGATACACATATTCAAGGCTACGGCGAGATATCGTCAGGACGATGATCTGACGCGCGCCAAGGCTGCGATCGAGCAAGCCAACGCGATCCTTGGGCCGATTCGCGCCGATACCGATCACCTGCAATAATCGATCAAGCCGCGCCTAGGCTAGCTACCAAACGTCGGGTCCCTCCCCGGCTGGCGCGGCTCCCCAATGAGGGCTATTGCGTGAGGGCGCAGTGAATAGAAACATTCGTCGAGGGCGCCGCTTGGGCGCCTTGGAAGCCGCACGGCTTTGCCTCGTTTTTGAAGACCTCTTGCCAACTATCGAAGATGCAATCTCTGGTCAGCCCACCATCGATGCCACACCGAATATCGGAGCATGGATGACAACGCTTTCTAGCGGTCTCGTTTCGTCTCACATTTCACTTGTTGAGACCGGCAAACGCCTTGCCGAACGCGCGGCGCGAACCAATCCGCTGGTCGAGCCGGCCAAGAATTTTGATCTGGCGGCCGTCGATGCGATTCTGCAGCGGGATGAATACAAGGCTCTATTGGCTGAACCAAATGGACTGGCATTTCTGTTATGCCGAGTGGCGAGTCACGTCGAGATCACCAAGGATCTGGCTTACAGGAAAAAGCTAAGTGAAATCAAGGATGTCGCGAGTAAGATAATCGCCGAGCTGGCCGAGCCGCTGAGGAAACGTCGCAAGACTGCCGAGGTAGGAGGCAAGAAGTCAGGCGAGACGCGCAAGCGTTCTAGTAAAGAGGCTCTAGTGATTCGCGAGTACGCCAAGCTTGCGGCTGCCGGCCGGCCGAAGCGAGACCGGGCCGCGCTCATCGCCGATAGAGTCGGCATCACCGCTGAGCGTGTGAGGCAGATCATTCGAGAAAACAAAACGGAAACCAACTAAGTTCGCTTTCGCCCCCATCAATAACCTGCTGACAAGTCGCACAAGATGCGACGAAACCTTAATAGACGAGGTTTAAATGTCAGCAGTGAATCAAGCATCGTCCCGCGCCCTGCGCCCCGCAAAGGCGGCCGAGAAACTTGGCATCGGGCTTTCCACCTTGTGGGCCAAAGCCAAGAATCAAGCCGACTTTCCCAAGCCGGTGAAAACTGGGCCGCGCACAACCATCTTCCTCGAGCAGGAATTGGACGCCTACCTCGCCATGTGCGCAGCTGCCCGCAAGGCATAAGGAGCGGCGCCCATGACCACCACCAATGAAAAGGGCCGCGACTCCGGCAAGAGCGCGACCCAGAAGACCACCAAGGCCAATGATAGAGATATGTCGGCCGCGGCGCAATGCAAGCGCGTGCTCGAATATCTCAAGGCCGATGGGCAGACCACGTACAGCTTGCGCGGCAAGGGCATCAGCCACCCCGCGCAGCGCGTGAAAGAGCTTATTCAACTCGGCTACCGCATCTACGCCCACCGAGTTACGGCGGTCGATAGCGACGGCTTCTTGCACGCCAACGTCGCGCGATACAGCCTCATCGATCGCGAGCCCGACCTCGTCGACATGATGGAGGTCGCGTGATGTATGGCCAAATCGAAGCGACACAGCGCCTCCAGCCGCGATGCCGGAGGCTTCGTGCCGATCCCATGGATGGTGCTCGACAGCAATGCATACATTGCGCTGTCGCATCCGGCGAAGGCTCTGCTGCTGGAGTTAGCGCGCCAGTTTCATGGGGACGACAACGGGCGAATGATCGTCACGCTGGCGCACCTGAAGCCGCGGGGTTGGACGTCCTACGACACGATCCAGCGGGCCAAAAAGGAGCTTCTGAATGCCGGCCTCATTCACGAGACGGTGAAGGGGCACAGACCGCACAAGGCGAGCTGGTACGCGCTGACGTGGCTAAGTCTGGACAAGTTGGATGGGTTCGACCAGGGGGCCTCAGCGGGGTTTGTCCGCAGTGCGTATCTGAAAACGCAACCCTTACTCCGCGAGACGGTGTAGAGACCGCACCTATTGCACCGGGAGACGGTGTAGAGACCCTTTCCACTACACCGGGAGACGGTGCAATAGAGTACGTTTTCTGGCCTCTCTCTACACCGCCAGACGGTGACCCTCTAGAGAGGCCATCTGCTACTGACTTTCAGGTGTGCGCTTCTGGAGATGGAAGTACGCGCGGCCCGTAATCCGATTACACCTTGCCGGCGGGTGGCCGGCGCTTCTGACAATGGAAACTGATATGACGAAAACTGAACTGATCGCAGCACGGGAAGCGGCCGGCGCCGCATACGCAGCAGCCGCAAAGGCATACGTAGACGCCTATATCGAACTGCACGCCTATGACCTGACGTGTGGAAATGGCAATGTGGTCGCGCTGACGCATGTGCTGGGCTTTGGTGAGATTGCGCAAGTTCTCCAACACGGCGAATTTCTGCGTGATGTCACGACCATCAACGGGCGCGCAGCAGAACGCGCCAACGATAAGCACGTCGCCATCCTCGCGACGATCGCCGACTAACGGAGCGCCGCACGGAGCGGAAAAACTCAACCTCAGACAATAGGACTACTAAAAAGTGAACTTCTACGAAAACTTTACGGCAGACCAACGTGTGCAGATCGGCACTGGTCACACATTCGACATTCCGGCCTTTCCGGACACGACCGGATCGAGCAACGAGGCTCAGGTCGTCGCGTCGGCTCTCTGGTCCCATGTGAGCGATTACGTGCCGCAGGTCAACGCGATCAAGGCGGACCGGCGATTTAGTGATTACGGTCGCGCCGAGCACATTGACCCGATTGCGGAAACAGCCCACCTTCGACTCGTGGGCGGCTGGCACAACCTGAGCAGCTTTGAGAAGTCCGTCGACATGCGCGAAAAGGCGCTTGTAGGCGTGCCGACGGTTGATCCGGCGAACTTCATGGTTCAGCTCGAGGACCGCGAGATTCGGGAATGGTGGAGTCGCCAGGACGTTCCCACACGTGCCGAGCAGATGCGCCTGATGGCTCAAGGCGGTGAGGCTGAGCGGATCGCCCTAGCGGTGCTTCGCAGCCCCATTCCGCAAGGGGACGTCGAAAAGACAACGTTCCGAGCCATGTGGGAGGACTCCCGCCGTGCTGCAAATCCTATCGAGGCCGAGCGCATCGCGTTGGGTCGCAAGTCGATCGAGTGGGCGGAGCGCAATCTGCAATACGCCAGCACCGTCATCAAGTCGGTTTCGGGCTGGGACAAAGAACGCATTCTGAAACATGCCCTGACGGCTCAAGGCGGCACGTTCAAACCATACGCGGCGAAGCTCGGCTTCTCGAAACAAGACATCGCGCAAGCGGAGTTGCGAATGACTAACCGCCGGTAACGAATCTGCTGAGGTGGGTGAGCGGACAAGTCGACGAGTGTCCGAAACAACCACGACAGCCGGCGGGGCCTAATCCAGTTCGCGGCCGGCACCAATCACAGCGCAGAGGGAGTGAGCATGGCGAAAGAAAAACAGATTGAAGGTAAGAGTAAAACGGTCGCTGCAAAGCCCAGTCCGGATCGCGCGCCGAACGCACTTCAGATCTACGCAGAGGGCGAAGAGTGCCCAATCGAGAGCGTTGTCAGGGTAGCGGCTGCCCCGATCGCCCGAGGTGCGTGGACGGCCCGTCAGTATGTCTCGCACCTCTTTGGCGAGCCCGACATTACGGCCTACGTGGAACGGTTGACTGCTCAGTCACAGGCTGTGGTCGACGGCGATCTTTCCGCGCTCGAGCGGATGCTGGTTACCCAGGCCGGGACGCTGGACGCGATGTTTAATCACATGGCGACCAAGGCCTACAGTGCGGCTCATCCGCCGCAGCAGGAGGCATTCATGCGCCAGGCACTGAAGGCGCAGCAGCAGTGCGCGAATACAGTCAAGGTGCTGGGCGAGCTCAAAAGCCCGCGTCAGGTGGCGTTCATCAAGCAGCAGAACAACGCCGCCGGACATCAGCAGGTGAACAATGGCGTCGCACCATCGACCGTTCCGCGCGCGCACGAAGAAAAACCTATCGAATCGAACGAACTATTAGTGAACGACAATGGCACGCAGACACTGGACACCGGAGCAGAGAGCGGCACAGGCCGCGGCAATCAAGCGTTGGAAGCCGTGGGAGCAGTCCACAGGGCCGCAGAGTGACGAGGGTAAGGCTGCGGCATCACAGAACGCCCTGAAGCACGGTTTACGGTCGGCGGAATGGCTCGAAGACCTGAAGCGCGTCAATGACTTGCTGCGCGCGTGCCGGGAGCGTCTGAAGCGCGTTTGACGATCCCCGCGCCGTGCGGGGTTTCCTGTCTATATCGCCATGCAAAGCGAGTAGAGCATCAGCCCGCAGAGCGCTAGCAGTGGGATGGCGACGAGCAGGCAGACGGTCGCCAGTGCTAGCGCTCTCATCGCAATCACGAAGTCCGAAAAGCGGAACTCTTGGACTGGCACGACCCGTTGCCGGGTTGCTCGCGTTTGAAACGCGGTTCGGGGGTTAAGGCGAGGGCGTGGATATTGAAGGCCGGAATGGTCAGCGAGCCATTCGCGGAAATGGAGCCTAGACATGTCAGTCTCCCCGTGGTGATATCTGCGCATCAAGAGCAGTATGCACGGGAAGGCAACGCGGAGGACTTATGCGCCCCCTGTTCCATGTCCACGAATGGCTAGCCGACCGTATCGACTGGTTGCAATGTCCCAAACTGAGGGTCCGGAGCCTGAGCGGGCATCCTCACGGCTGGCGGGCACGGTGGCAGGCTCGGCCGCCGATGAATCGCGTGCTGGCGCTCTGCCTGCCTACGGCGTGTCTTTTCGTGCCGTACGTCGGGGTCTATCTGGCGATCGCCGCGGTCATCTTCCTGTTTGCTTACTTCCGCAGGAACTGAGCGCGCTTTCCAACAGAGTAGTTAGAACCTACTCTGTCTTTGAACTCGCGAAGGTCGTCGCCGGCCAGGCGGATCATCCATCCGCCTCAGTAGTCCTTCGGGCAATGGATGGGTGTACGCCGTCAGCGCGCACCCGCCATACAACCCACCGAAAAATCTTCTCAAGTCAATAAAACGAAAGCCAACTGACTTCGCTTTCGCCTTGAGCGATTCAATCTAAATCAAGCTGAGTTCATCGAAATCCATTGCAGCAAAGCGCCAACGTAGCACCTCAGCCCGCGCGATGCTGGATTGGGATGGCTAATTGAGTGACACGGAAAGCGCTGACAACCAGATCAGCACAAACGAATTGGCGGCATTACTGCACGTCAAACCACCCTCGATCTACAAGCGGTTGTGTCTCACCAGCACTTACTGGGGACTTACGCCCACGAAACTGCCGAATGGTCGCCTTCTGTGGCCCGCCGATGCCGTTAGCCGGTTAGCCGGAAAGGTGTCTGCATGAACGCAATCGGCAAACAACTAAAGAACTTCCCCGGCGCCGGGCAGATTCAAAGCGCGGACGTGTTCTATCTGTCGCAAAACGGCGTTGAAGTCGCCGCCACGGCGACACAGGTTCAGGCCGCCATGGCGGTCAACAATGCGCGCGAAACGTTCACCGCAGGTCCGCTATTCACCGCATCGATAAGCGGAACGGTGATGACGGTCACCGCAGTCGCGTCAGGCACGCTGGCCGCTGGCCAGACGGTCTTCGGTGCGAGTGTTGCCGGCAGCCCTGCGATCATCCCTGGCGGCACGGGTACCGGCGGCACAGGTACCTACAATCTCAGCGTTTCCCAGTCGACCATCGGCAGCGAGTCGATGGGTGCGGCGAGCGCCACGCAGTTCGCGCCCGGATTCAGTTCGAGCATCACGCTCGCTGGCACGTATGGATCGATCAACAACATCGACCTTTATTTCGATGCAACTCCGCAGCTCGATAGTACGCTCGCCGGCCAGGTCCTGAGTTTCAATCCGACTGTTCCGGCTGGTGTGCAACAGATCGTCATTATTGGCGGCACAGCGCGCGCTATTGCTGCACCTAGTTCGAACTCCGTCATCGACGCGTCCGTGGCGACCGGAACGCGCCTCTACAACCGCATCTATGACATTCCGAGCCTGCGCGACCCCGCATTCGGCGGCAAATGCGATGGCTCGACCGACGACACTGCTGCGTTTCAGGCCGCAGTGAATTCCGTCCCCAATGGCAAGACTCTGGAGATCTTCGTTCCAGCATCGGCCGTCGTGAATGGCACGGTGACCGCTGGCGCCGGGACCGTCGCATGGCGCTTTGCCCAGGGGGCGACGCTACTTGGAACTGGATCTCTCCCGTTTCATGCGTCGTCGATGTCTTTTATCACTACGGCGAATGTCGGAAAGAGGTCCTCGATCTGGCACGGCACAAACGCTAACCCCACGACCGATGGAACGACCGCGACCATCTACAACCAACGTGTGGATAAGTCGACGGCAGGAGATAGCCCAGCGAATCTGATCTTCCTTCAGTACAACGCTCTCAAGAGACAGGCTGGTGGAACAGGCTGGCTAACGACCAACTATAACTACCTCGAGGATGCATCGACCACCGGGGCGGCGCAGTCGGTTGCAGTCTCAGGTTCAGCGCACGCGACGGGAAATGCTGCGGTATGGGCGCTGTATGGCGAGGCGGTATCGTCCAATTCGGCGTCAACAATCACAGCGCTTGAAGTCGACGCGCAGAACTTCTCCGGGGTCAACTACGCATACAACGATACTTACCCGGTCACCTACCCGTTTTCGTGCGGAATTTGGGCTGCTTCAGTCGGTAACGCAAAAAACTCGTTCGCGATGGGCATCGGTCTCGCGGGCAGCGTTGCCAACAACTGGCATGTCGGCCTGTACATGCAGACGTTCTCCATCGATCACATCGGCATTGATATTCAAGCGCAGCCGCCGACCTTGATCAACTTCAAATATGGCGCGTCAACGGACGGAACGGGTATTACGCCGGGCGGCATCGGGCTCGACGTCGGCAAGGCGGTGGTGGCGGCCTACGGCACCGGGGATGACAACTGCGCGGTGCACTTGCGCGACCAGCGCTTGGGTTTTGGCGACACGACCGCGCACTACTGCTACATGACGTACAACGCGGCATCGAACCAGTTGGAAATCTGGGCGAAGGTGGCGGGCACGCAGACGCGCATCTGTCACCTGCCGCTCGGCACCACCGGCAACTGGGTCGCGGCCTAATGTCGCCTGATGCGAGCCGCCTTCGGGCGGCTATAGCGGACGATCTGTCCGCCTGTCATCGTTAGCAGACGCCGCCTTTGAGCGGCGTTTTTCTTATACCCGCCAATCTACCCACCGTCGGGCTTCTATCCGCGGCCCTTCGCCCGTCCGCGAGGCTGGATATGAGCCTCAACCGATCCAGCAAGTTTCTGGGTCTCTTTTTTAGTAATGCTGGCAGGCTTCTTCAAGGCCTCTCCAGCGATGTGCTTTACCGTCTTGCTGGTCTTGGTCGATTTGGTTGCCATGATAGGTCCCCCGTAGCTGTGGATTCATCATAGGTAAACGTTTCCGACAAGCCAAGCACGGCCGGAACTTGATTCCGCCGTAGCGCTATTCAGGTCAAGGCCCCAAGCGTCCGGCGTGGATTCATCCACAATCGGCCCCGATCGCTGCAGAGGCTACCGGGGCCTTCCCTTCGTCAACCAACTTCCGCGGTTTGGGTATAACACCCTTCAGACGGTGCCCCTGTTGATCAAAGAACAATCCCCTCTGGAATTGCACAAAACACGTGGCTATAGCATTGATAGACGACGTTTCGATTGAAGCCTTTTAGCAGCGGCTCATTGTCAGTGAAGTGCATCAACTGCACGTCGTGAGTTTGCTGGCGATACATTTCGACTAAATGGCGCGGTGCCGCGGGCGGTACTACGCCATCGGTTTCAATGAAGAGGTATCGTATGAACGCCCGCGAGCTGAGATTGAAGTCAAATCCGTTGGCGTCAGGTCGATCAATGTTTGTGCTGAACGACCGATCAGACAGTAGGCAGCCCGGCTTGCTGTAACGCGAGATCAATACGGCAGCGTGGTGACCTTTGCGCTCGAAGATGCTCCGGGCTGTCATGTCCAGCATTGACTCTCCAGACGGCGTGCCTTCCATGAACAACATGAACAACATTTTCAGCCATTTGACGTAGTCCGTATCGGAGAGTCCCAGTTGGGCACAGAGCCAAGCCTGCTGAGGCTTCCGGCCCTCAACGATTCGGTCAAACAGGCGCTGCTTTTTGGGATCGGTCGGGCGGTAGTCGGCCAGAACGCCAAAAGTATTGAGAACCTTGGTAACTGAATACGGATTGCGCGAAAAATTTAGCAGCTTTGCGGCGAACAGGTCGACGACCTCGTCTGTATTGTCACGCTGGCCGGTTTCCATCTTTTGAAGTAGTGAGTTAGTCAGGGACGCTACTTGGTTTTCATATTGCCGAAACAGAGACTCGAAATTCATTCGCTCGGACGTGTCGAACGACGTGTCGAACGTGAAGAGATCCAGGAAGGAGAGATTATTTGCGATCGACCGCCCGCGCTTGGACTCTAGCTGCATGGTCAGCGCTTCCCGGTCGATGACCTTGAACGCATAGATTCGTTGCTTGCTAGCCGGCGCATCAGGATTGTGCGCGTTGAGCCGCTGCTCGACCTGCGGCAGGAAATGCTGGTTTCGCGTTTCGTTCGTCAGGTCCATGGACACGCCAAGGCTCAAGAAACAGATTGTGGACGTTGCTAAGCTCGGATCGGGCGGAGCCCTCCTCCGCCTCACAATATCCAGCAGCAG
This sequence comes from Paraburkholderia ginsengiterrae, assembly GCF_001645125.1. Lineage (GTDB taxonomy): Bacteria > Pseudomonadota > Gammaproteobacteria > Burkholderiales > Burkholderiaceae > Paraburkholderia > Paraburkholderia ginsengiterrae. The sequence continues at coordinate 97,014 of NZ_LXKA01000154.1, forward strand.
GCTAATGCGGCCCCTACTTCCATATACCCGCCATTAACCCGCCATATAGCCGGGTCAGCTTTTCCTTTTCTTCTTTTCCCGCTCGTCCAGCACCTGCCCCACCTTCTCGGCGAAGAGGTCGAGGGTATGTTCGTCGATTGGCGCAGCACCGCCCGTAAAGCTCTCTTCGAGCCGCGCGACGACCTCGGCGTTCATCGATCGATTGCTGGCGTCAGCCGCCTGCTTCAGCCGCTCTTTCAGGTCTGCGGGCAATCTGAGGTTGGTCTGGATGTCTTCGCTGGTCATGATTTGATTATGACATAGCAAAGTGCTTGCTATCAACGTAGCACTTTGCTACATTGAAAGCGGGAATCCAAATCAATGCAATTCCATCAAGGGAGTCGCCATGAAGAACGCCATAGCGGAGCGCTGCTGGGTAGTTGGCAGCACCGTCACCCTAGGGAGTGAGCAATTCACCGTCAGGGCTGCGGTAATCGATGCCGATGACTTCGCGCCAAATTCTTTCGTGCTTGCCGCGCGCCGCGATAGCACGCTCTATCGCTTTTTCCCGCACAAGGGCATCGATAAAGGCCTTGTACGGATCTTCCCAGTCTATGCAGACCCAACACCCCTAGCTCGGGCGCGAAAGACATTCCCGACGCCTCGCCGAGGGGCGCGCCTGTACGAGCGTCGCACGTCGAGGCGGTCATCGCTATCGGTGGCCGGTTAAGGCGTACTGTAGGCATTGCGCCGATATTGGCGCTTTACTACCTAATAGGAGTCCACATCATGTCTCATTTAACTGCCGTACCGTCCGCAATATCGTCGGTGGAACTTGCCAAGCGCGCCCAGCAGGAATTGAGCTACGCCGCGAAGGCGCTCCAGCAAGCCGGCGCCTTGTTTGCTGCGATCGAAAAGGCGTTTCTCGAAGGCGACAAGGATTTGCCGTTCTTACTTGCACAGATTGGCGTCGAAACGACCGGGTACCAGTCCGAACGTGCGGAATCGGAATGCGACTTCTTCGGTGATGAGGTGAACCATGTCTGACCTCCACCGCCAAGATCGTATAGACGAGCTCGTTCAGAAATTGAGCGCGATGCTCACCGTGACTTGCGGCGAATGCGGCGAACCGTTCCGCAGGATGTCCGACAATATTCAAGACAACTACATGTGGGCCTGCGCCGACATGGCCCGCAAACTCCAAGATCTTATTTTGGGCACGAGCAAAGCAAATCGCACAACCGCGGAGAACGACCATGCATAACGATGCCAAGAACTTTGCGGAGCAAAAAGCCCCGGCTGAAACCGAAGATCGTCCACGCCAAACTCATGACGTTGGGGGCCTTCTCCAGTTCCTCTGGAACCGTATGGACATCCACGAAACGAGCGAAAAAGAACTGGAATGGCTCTCTTACACTTGCGACAGCACCGAGTTAATGGCCTTGAATTTGCGCAAAACACTTATAGGAGTCGCTGCGCTGGTCGCGGATGAGATGGATAGAGAGGGACTAAGAAGCGGCGCGTTCCAACCCATCGGCATGCCCGAACTCCTATACGGCGCCGCCGACACTTTGAGCGCCATTGAGGAGATGAATGCCATTGGAAGAGACGCTAATTTCGAACTCCTGGAGCGCTATAGGAAGCTAGCCGAGCAGACCAGTCGCCCGCTGTCGCAAGCGCCTAGCACTGACTAGAGAACCACGTCATGCAAGAAGAACAACATCTCATCCGCGACCGTGCCTATGGTGTCTGGCACCGGTCGCGATCGATTAGTCGCTTCCTCGGCCGTCGGCAGGCGCAGTCTCTGACGATGGCCGACCTCGATAGCGTTTTGTTCGTCGAGTATGGCTACTCCGGAAAACTGCCGCTGGCGCTCGTCGAGGTCGCGCAGGACATCGGCCAGGAGAAGCCTACTGGCGTTATCCGCGAGCTTGCGAAGATGGCGAATCTGCCGGCGTTCGTTGCTTTGTACACGCCCGCGTCTCGAGCCAATCCGGTTAGCCCGGCATGGCATGACATCGACGGCTTTCGCGTGAAGCGGGTATGGCCGAAGCCTGAGCGCTTCTGGCGCAATCTGTCGCCGAGCGAGTGGGCTAACGCCCTTGTGCAGATCCGGGACTGGCAGCTAAGGCGATTTTCGTCGATGCCGGCGGCGAACGACGAAACGTACTAAAGCGGTTCGCCGGAGGGTGCGTCCGCCTGTAAGTGCTCGTGGGTAAGGCCCAGAGGGTGCAAGATCTGATATACCCGCCAAGCCACCCACCCTACCAACGGTAGCTCGCAAACGATTGCCTTGACTTCAGAAAAAATCGTTGGCATTTCGAATCATCCAAGTTGCAAACGCATCCTTCTTCCCATAATATTGGGACGTCTGGTCTGGCAACTAGACGCCCGAAGAAGCGATGTTGCACGACCGAACCCCGAGAGCGTTTTGCTGGGGCTTGTTATGGCAGCTTTGATCTATTGGTCACTTCGCACCATTCGGGGATCATAGTTGCCTGGCTCGCCAAGCCCTTGCCCCAGCAAAGCTTTCTTGGGGTTTTTTTATGCCTTGGCTCAGACCGTGCCGGTCGCGTCAGCAATGAGCCGCATGTGGGGCTGCTACCGAGAAAACCGCTTAACCCTAGACGTTGCCGAAGTCTGAGCCGGTGCAAATCCGCGTCTAGGTAGGCTGGCAGTGGATTGGCCTACAGGGCATGTGGGAGGGACAGAAAGGCGCTCTGCGTCGTTGGACGGCCCCATGTAAAAATCCGCGACCCATCGGGTGCTGAAATCTCCGCTCCAGCCCAAGCACTTCTGCTAGGGGTAGGGGGCAACGTCGGCTGAAAATCCATGCTGGCGAAGCCTGGAAATCTTGCCGATTTAAGAGGTTTAGAGGGCGCGGGCGCAAAATTGGCCAAAAATTTCGCAAAAATTGGCCCAAAAACTCGCGCAAAAAAACCCGCGGGCCGCAGTGGTCAAGCCTTTCCCGCAGGCGCAAATAATCCGCGAAATCGCCGCAGCGTTACCAATCCAGTAACCGTTCCTGATTCGGTAACCCCCCCCTTGCCGCACTCCGATATCCCCCGTTGCTGATCTGGCAACGGTTGTCGTTTTGACAACTGGGGTTGTTGATTCGACAACCCCTTCGAAGCCCCTTGCATGCCCCTTCTTGAAACCCGACGGTTACCCGTGGGTTCACGGTGGGTTTCCGGAGCGTCACCGTTCGTCACGTGACAGTAACGCTACGGTAACGGTGCAGGCGTTTCCAGTGACAGAGTCTGTCGACGCTCTGTGACAGAACTTGTCCCCAAGGACCCAAGCGCTTTGTCCCAAGGATGTCCCGCGGACGTCCGGCGGACAGTCCTAAATCGGGACTTCAACGGTACCAAAAACGGAACCCTCCCAAATTCGGGACCATTGCAACGAACGGCAACGCAGCGCAACGCGATGCAACGAGGATGCTCGAAGCAATGCTTGTGGGATGCTACAAGGAGGTGAATTGCCCGATTTGGTCCCGCTTCTGGACACCAGAACCACTGTCTGTGGCTCTGTCCTTGAAGGCCCCGGGTGTAATCGGATTACACCTTGATATCAAGCCGACATCAAACCGCAAGCGTCTGCTTAGCAAGTGCTCACGCGCGCCCTCACCAAAGGTGGGCTTCGGTGCGTCCTTTGGTGAGGGCGCGGGCCGCACTACTTCACTAAGCGTCGGGATCTTTGGTGACTGCTTCGAGTTGATGCCCGCGAATATTATCGCCACCAGTGACGAGGACGCTGAAGCGTTTCTCCGAAGTGGCAATCGTGGCTGCCGCCTTCGCTTTGCCCATTGCCGCCGTGCGGGCTGCCACGCCATCATCTGCATCAAGGTCGATGGTGTATTCGCCTGGCGGTAACTTGAGCTTTTCCTTGTCCTTATTGACGTAGAACCGGCGATACCCGCGAGAGTGCATCTCAGCGTGGAGCGTATCGTATTCCTTTGCGTCTGTGGGATGTGGCTGTTTGCGCGCGTCGTCCTTGTGCAGAACAACCCGTGTGGTGAGCGTGAAGCTTGGCATTTCGTGCCTCCCGTGGCAGAAATACGACGTTTTTGATTAAGGCGGGTTCTTTGGCGGGTAGAAATGAAAAACGGGCTGAGAAGCCCGTATTCATTGATGTCCTGGCGGAGAGAGGGGGATTCGAACCCCCGATAGGCTATTAACCTATACACGCTTTCCAGGCGTGCGACTTAAACCGCTCATCCATCTCTCCGGCGGGAGTCGAATTATAGCAAACTTCGGGCCTTGCGCCACACCTTCGCGCAAACGCACCTACGGATGCCGGATGTAGTCCACCAACGCCCTCGTATAAGCATCCGGTTTCCGGTCGATCAGACTCACGCCGATCGCCACCAGAAACCCCGCCGGCACGCCAAAAACGCCTGAACTGATCGGCTCGATGCCGAACCATCGCGCGCCCGCGAAGCCCGTCATCTGCGTGAAGAAGGGATACGTCGAGACGATGTAGTAGATGCACACCACCAGCCCCGCCACCATGCCCGCCACCGCCCCGAGCCGCGTGGTGCGTTTCCAGAACACGCCAAGCACCAGCACCGGAAACAGACTCGACGCCGCCAGAGAAAACGCCGCGCCCACCAGAAACAGAATATTCCCCGTATTCAACGATGCCACATACGACGCAAACAGCGCCACCCCCAGCAGCAGAATCTTCGAGATCGTCACACGCCGCTGGCTCGATGCATTGGGATCGACCATGTGGTAGTACACATCGTGCGACAAGGCGTTGGCAATCGTGAGCAGCAAGCCGTCCGCCGTCGAGAGCGCCGCGGCCAGCGCCCCTGCCGCAATCAATCCCGACATCACATACGGCAGCCCCGCGATCTCAGGCGCGGCCAGCACGACCATATCCGGCTGCATCTGAATCTCGCTCCAGCGCACAATGCCGTCGCCATTCGTATCGGCGAGACTGATCAGGCTCGGCTCCACCCTGCGCCATTGCGTGAGCCACTGCGGCAAATCCGCAAATGGATGGCCGACCAGGTTGGTCAGGATGTCGTACTTGATCAACACCGCCAGCACCGGCACCGTCAGATAGAACAGCGCGACAAAAAACAGCGTCCAGCCGACGGAGCGCCGCGCCGAGGCCACCGAAGTCGTCGTGTTATAGCGCGTCAGAATATGCGGCAGGCTCGCGGTGCCGAGCGACAGACACAGCAACAGCGAAAGAAAATTGCGCTCATGAGTGCGCCGGTCTTCATCGGCCACGGCGGGGAACGGCTCGTGCATCGGCACCGGCGCGGCGGCGCGCATCAACATTTCGTCGCGACGCTGGCTCCAGACGATCTGCGCCGCGGCGGCGTCGCGTGGAAACTGTTCGAGCGCCTTCTCGCGCTCCTTGATCTCGCGCAGCGGGCCGTTATGGCGGCGCAGGTCGGCGACCTCCTGCGTCAGCCGCTGCTTCTCGTCGACGAACGATTGCGGCAGCGTGTCGAGCCGCGTCTGCATCAGCGCGGCACGGCGCCGGTAATCGTCGCGCACGGTCTGCTCCAGCGGCGCGTCGCGCACCTGGTTCTCGAGACCCTCGACACGCTCCATCAGGCGGCCGTAGTTGAATTGCGGAACCCAGCCGAGGCCGTCCTTATGCGCGATCATCGCGACGGGAATCAGAATCGCCGCGATCAGGATGATGTATTGCGCGACCTGCGTCCACGTCACGGCGCGCATCCCGCCGAGAAACGAACACACCAGAATGCCCGCGAGTCCGCAGAAAATGCCAATGGCGAAATCCACACCGATAAAGCGCGTGGCAATCAGGCCGACACCCTGGATCTGCGCCACCAGATACACGAACGAACACAGGATCGCCGCCAACGCCGCAAGGCCGCGCACCGCGTTGCTCGAAAAACGCGTGCCGAGAAAATCGGGAATCGTGTAGCGCGCGAGCTTGCGCACATAGGGCGCCAGCAGGAACGCGACGAGACAATAGCCGCCGGTCCAGCCCATCAGATAAGCGAGTCCGTCGTATCCGGTCGTATAGATCGACCCGGCGAGACCGATGAACGATGCCGCCGACAACCAGTCGGCGGCCGTCGCCATGCCGTTGAAGGCGGACGGCACGCGCCGCCCCGCCACGTAGTATTCGACGAGATCGGAGGTGCGCGACAGCACGCCGATCACCGCATACACCGCGATCGGCACGAACAGGAACACGTAGCCGATCCACACGCCGGGACCGGTGGTGCGCTCGATGCGCCACATCACGTAAACGAACAACAGGAAACCGAGCGTATAGAGGGCGTAGGAGCGGATCAGCCGGTTCGTCAGCTTCATCGGCTCAGTTTCCGCGCGCGGCGGCGACGCCGGTATCGGTGTCGATGCCGGTGCCGGCACCAGCAAGCGCGTCCGCATCGAAGGCGCGTTGCAGCCGGCGGTCGGCGCGCTGCATCAGCACGATATACACGACGATGAGCGCCACGTAGATCAGAATCGCGCCCTGTGCGCCGAAGTAAAACGGCAGCCTGAAGCCACCGATGCGCACTTGCGCGAGAGCCGGCGCCATCAGCGGCAAAACGAACGAGACGATGAAGCCCACCGCCATCAACGCGGCAATCAGCTTGAGGTTGAAGCGCCAGTACTTCTGATGCGCGCGCGCCATCGCTGCCGAGACCGCGGGCGGTTCGGGCGCGGGATTGAGCGTAGCGTGGGAGGTGTGGTGCGGCGCGGCCATGCGCCTATGTATCAAAAAGCCACCGGGCAGGCAATCGGGATTGTCCGCGCGGTGGCTTCTGCAGGGTGACTTCAGTGGCCAATCTCTACAGCAGGACAAGGGCGCATCGGTCGACGCGCCCTTGCAGCTAGCCGAGGCTCAAGGCAACCTCAGAGCGATTCGCCGAGCTGATCGAGAATCGCCGGGTTCTCCAGCGTGGACACGTCCTGCGTGATTTCCTCGCCCTTCGCCAGCGAGCGCAACAGACGGCGCATGATCTTGCCCGAGCGCGTCTTCGGCAGGTTCTCGCCGAAGCGGATGTCCTTCGGCTTGGCGATCGGACCGATCTCCTTGCCCACCCATGCACGCAGTTCGTTGGCGAGCTTCACCGCTTCCTCGCCTTCCGGACGCGCGCGCTTGAGTACGACGAAGGCGCATACGGCTTCACCGGTCGTATCGTCGGGGCGGCCCACCACGGCTGCCTCGGCCACGAGCGGGTTCGACACCAGCGCCGACTCGATCTCCATCGTGCCGAGACGGTGGCCGGAAACGTTCAGCACGTCGTCAATACGGCCCATGATCGTGAAGTAGCCGGTTTCCTTGTCGCGCACCGCACCGTCGCCGGCGAGGTACAGCTTGCCGCCGAGTTCTTCAGGGAAGTAGCTCTTTTTGTAACGGTCCGGATCGCCCCACACGTTGCGCAGCATGGCCGGCCACGGGCGCTTCACGACCAGAATGCCGCCCTGCCCGTTCGGCACGTCCTGGCCGGTTTCATCGACGACCGCGGCCATGATGCCCGGCAGCGGCAGCGTGCACGAACCCGGCACGAGCGGCGTGGCACCCGGCAGCGGCGTGATCATGTGGCCGCCCGTTTCGGTTTGCCACCACGTATCGACGATTGGGCAACGGCCGCCGCCGACGTTCTCGTGATACCACACCCAGGCTTCCGGATTGATCGGCTCGCCGACCGTGCCGATGATGCGCAGCGTGGACAGGTCGTAGCTCTTCGGGTGCACTTTCGGGTCAGCGTCGGCGGCCTTGATCAGCGAACGGATCGCGGTCGGCGCGGTATAGAACAGCGACACCTTGTGCTTGGCGATCATGTCCCAGAAGCGCCCGGCGTTCGGATAAGTCGGCACGCCTTCGAACACCACCTGGGTGCCGCCGAGCGTCAACGGACCGTACGCAATGTAGCTATGCCCCGTGATCCAGCCGATGTCGGCCGTACACCAGAAGACATCCGTGGGCTTCCAGTCGAAGGTCCACTTCATGGTCTGCGCGGCCCACAGCAGATAGCCGCCGGTGCTGTGCTGCACGCCCTTCGGCTTGCCCGTCGAACCCGACGTGTAGAGGATGAACAAAGGATGCTCAGCGCCGACCCACTCGGGCGCGCATTGATCCGATTCCGCCTGCGTGAGTTCGTGCATCCACAGATCGCGGCCTTCGTTCCAGGCGATCTTGCCGCCGGTGCGCTGGTACACGATCACGCTCTTGACCGCTTCGCAGCCGCCCATGGCGAGGGCTTCGTCGGCGATGTTCTTCAGCGGCAGCGCCTTGCCGCCGCGCATCTGTTCGTCGGAGGTGACGAGCGCGACCGCGCCCACGTCCACCAGCCGTTCATTCAGCGACTTCGACGAGAAGCCGCCGAACACCACCGAATGCGTGGCGCCGATCCGCGCGCAAGCCTGCATGGCGACGATGCCTTCGATCGACATCGGCATATAGATCACCACGCGGTCGCCCTTCTTCACGCCGCGCTTTTTCAGCGCGTTCGCAAAGCGCGAGACACGTTGCAGCAGATCCTGATAGGTGACGTTGGTGACGGTGCCGTCGTCGGCTTCGAAAATAATCGCGACACGGGCGCCGTTGCCGGCTTCGACGTGACGGTCGAGGCTGTTATACGACGCGTTCAGCTGGCCGTCTTCGAACCACGTATAGAACGGCGCTTTCGATTCGTCGAGCACCTTGGTGAAAGGCGTTTTCCAGCTTAGCGTCTCGCGTGCGAGGCGCCCCCAGAACCCTTCGTAATCGCGTTCCGCTTCGGCGGCCAGCGTCCGGTACGCATCCATACCGGAGATCGAGGCACCCGCCGCTGCTGCAGCGGAGGGCGGGAAAACACGGCGTTCGTGAAGAACCGATTCAATCGCAGACATCGACAACCCCTTGGTGAAGATGAAACGTAAAACCTGTGCCGGCGCACCGTGGCGCGCCTTGTCTTGTTGACGCCGCAACGAGCGGCGTGCTGTCTCCAACCCTCGCGCCCCGATCATTGATCGTTGCGCCGCGGCCCGCGCGCCTGCACCGTTCGTTCATGTGGCACTGCACCATGAACGGGTGCGAGGCGGCATTCCGCTCTCAAGCTCAAACATAAGCGCTGCAACTTACCGGCCACTTACGCGCGCGGCCTTCTCCGCAGCTTCTCTTAACATGCTAACTGAACTAGCCGTCTGGATTCCAGTTTGAAGCGTGTCTTACGGCTGCTCATCACTTCAAAGAGCGTCCGACCGGTCGGGCACTCACCTCGATCGCGCTCGTCCGCATGGTCACGGGCACCGGCCTCGCGAGCCCGAAGCTCAGGCGGATCCGGCCGATGGCGCCGTCAGCCTGCCCTCCGCAACGCAGCAAATTTAGCCGACGCTGTACAATAACGCGCCCGCCGCGAACTTTTCCGGTCTCCGCGGGCGCGTGTACCGCGCCGTCCGCGCCCGGATAGCGTGCCTGATCCCTGAGCGTATCGAGCATGCAATCCGCGCACCCGGCCGCGCGTTTAGTCCGTGTCCCGTCACCTGCGTTTCATCTGACTCTTGCCTATGTCCGCTTCGCGACTCGACTCCGCTCCTCAGCGCCGCCCCATGCGCCCGCTGCCGGTCATCATCTTCATGAGCCGCTGGCTGCAGGTGCCGCTCTATCTGGGCCTGATCGTGGCCCAGGCCGTCTACGTCGTTCTGTTCCTCAAGGAAGTCTGGCATCTCGTCACAGCGTCCATGACGCTCGACGAAACCAACATCATGCTGGTCGTGCTCGGCCTGATCGACGTGGTCATGATCTCGAACCTGCTGATCATGGTGATCATCGGCGGGTATGAAACGTTTGTTTCGCGCCTTGGCGTTGAGGGTCATCCGGACGAACCGGAGTGGCTCGATCACGTGAACGCCGGCGTGCTGAAGGTCAAGCTGTCCATGGCGCTGATCAGCATTTCGTCGATCCACCTGCTGAAGACCTTCATCAGCCCCGAACAGAATTCGACGCATACGATCATGTGGCAGGTCATCATCCACGTCGCCTTCCTCGTGTCGGCGCTCGTGATGGCAGCAGTCGACCGCCTGACCACGCATACGCATCCCAAGCATTTCGAAGAACCCACCGTGCTGCACGCGGTGGGTTCCGCAAAAGGTTCCATTCCCCTGAAGGCGCACGACTGACCGCACTGCCCTGCGTGTCCGACAACAAGCGCCACCGTCCCCACTGAGCTAGCCATGACCGTCATCAAACAGGAAGATCTGATTCAGAGCATTGCTGATTCGCTTCAGTACATCAGCTATTACCATCCGCTCGACTACATCCAGGCCTTGGGCCGCGCTTACGAGCTCGAAGAGAGCCCGGCGGCGAAAGATGCCATCGCGCAGATTCTCACCAACAGCCGCATGTGCGCCGAAGGCAAGCGCCCGATCTGCCAGGACACCGGCATCGTCACGGTGTTCGTGAAGGTCGGCATGGACGTGCGTTGGGATGGCGCGACCATGGGCGTCACGGACATGATCAACGAAGGCGTGCGTCGCGGTTATCTGAACCCGGACAACGTGCTGCGCGCGTCGATCGTGAGCCCGCCGGAAGGTGGCCGCAAGAACACCAAGGACAACACGCCGGCCGTGATCCACTACGAGATCGTGCCGGGCAATACGGTCGACGTGCAGGTGGCGGCCAAGGGCGGCGGCTCGGAAAACAAGTCGAAGTTCGCGATGCTGAATCCGTCGGATTCGATCGTCGACTGGATCCTGAAGACCGTGCCGACCATGGGCGCGGGCTGGTGCCCGCCGGGCATGCTCGGCATCGGCATCGGCGGCACGGCTGAAAAAGCGATGGTCATGGCGAAGGAATCGCTCATGGACCCGATCGACATTCAGGACGTGATCGCACGCGGCCCGAAGGACTGGATCGAAGAATTGCGCGTCGAACTGCATGAGAAGGTCAACGCGCTCGGCATCGGCGCGCAAGGTCTCGGCGGCCTCGCCACCGTGCTCGACGTGAAGATCATGGCCGCGCCCACTCACGCCGCGAGCAAGCCGATCGCGATCATCCCGAACTGCGCCGCCACGCGCCACGCGCACTTCACGCTGGACGGCTCGGGCGTCGCCAAGCTCGAAGCGCCGTCGCTCGACGCATGGCCGAAGGTGCAGTGGGAGCCGGACACCGAGAAGAGCCAGCGCGTCGATCTGAACACGCTCACGCCGGAACAAGTCGCCTCGTGGACGCCGGGCCAGACGCTGCTGCTGTCGGGCAAGATGCTCACGGGCCGGGACGCCGCGCACAAGCGCATCGCCGACATGCTGGCAAAGGGCGAAAAGCTGCCGGTCGACTTCACGAACCGCGTAATCTACTATGTCGGCCCGGTCGATCCGGTGCGCGACGAAGCCGTCGGCCCCGCCGGCCCCACCACCGCCACGCGCATGGACAAATTCACCGAGACGATGCTGGCGCAAACCGGCCTCATCTCCATGATCGGCAAGGCCGAGCGCGGCCCGGTCGCGATCGAGGCGATCAAGAAGCACAAGGCCGCTTACCTGATGGCCGTGGGCGGCGCGGCGTACCTGGTGTCGAAGGCGATTCGCAGCGCCAAGGTGCTGGCGTTCGAAGACCTCGGCATGGAAGCGATCTACGAATTCGACGTGCAGGACATGCCGGTGACGGTGGCCGTCGATTCGAACGGTACGTCGGTCCACCAGACCGGACCGAAGGAATGGCAAGCCAAGATCGGCAAGATTCCGGTCGCGACGGCCTGATGCGCCGCTAACGCCTGTCACGTGTCTCAGGAAGCCGGGGCTGCGGTCCCGGCTTTTTTTATTGCCGCGCGCGGCGCGAGACGGGCGACCTGACCTGATGCAGAAAACAACGTCAAAAGTTGCTTCTGTTTTCTTGGCTTTTTCAGGTCAGGCGTTTATTGTTGTTGGAAATTCAAAGTCCCTATAAGGAAATATCATGCAAGGCGACAAGAAGGTTATCGAGTATCTGAACTCGCAATTGAAGAACGAGCTGACTGCCATCAACCAGTACTTCCTGCACGCGCGGATGTATAAGCACTGGGGCCTCGAGAAACTCGGCAAGCATGAATATGACGAATCGATCGGCGAAATGAAGCACGCCGACTGGCTTATCGAACGCATTTTCATGCTCGACGGCCTGCCCAATCTGCAAGACCTGCACAAGCTGCTGATCGGCGAGGAAACCAAAGAGATCCTCGAATGCGACCTGAAGCTCGAACAGATTTCGCAGAGCACCTGTAAAGAAGCCATCGTGTATTGCGAGTCGGTTCGCGATTTCATCTCGCGTGAGATCTTCGTGAAGATTCTCGACGACACGGAAGAACACATCGACTGGCTCGAAACCCAGCTCGACCTGATCGACAAGGTCGGCATCCAGAACTACCAGCAATCCGCCATGGGCTCGGTCGAGTCCTGATCGAACCGCGCCACGCCCGCCCGCACCCGCTCATGGACCTGGCATTTTGCGATGGCCCATGCCGCGCGGGCGATATACTTGCGCACTTCCCGAGTTTTCCTTGACCGCCGTGCCACGCGCGTCCATCTCGCCTATGCCCGCAGAATCGCCGTCTACCAACGCACGCATCTCGACTGCCGGCGCCGGTTCGCGCGCGCCGGTCGGCATTTTCGATTCGGGGCTGGGCGGCTTGTCGGTGCTGCGGGCGGTTCGGGCGCAACTGCCTGACGAAACGATCCTGTATGCCGCCGACTCGCTCTACGCCCCTTACGGCGAGCGCGACGACGACTTCATTACCGACCGCACGCTCGCGATCGGCGAATGGCTGGTCAGGCAGGGCGCGAAGGCGCTGGTCGTGGCCTGCAACACGGCAACCGCCCAGTCGATCGCGCTGGTTCGTGAAAAGCTGCCCATTCCGCTGGTGGGCGTCGAACCCGGCATCAAACCCGCCGCGCTGCAGTCGAAAACCCGCGTCGCCGGCGTGCTGGCCACTCAGGTGACCCTACGCAGCGCCCGCTTCCAGGGGCTGCTCGAGCGCTACGCCGCCGATTGCCGCTTTCTCTGCCAGCCGGGCCACGGGCTCGTGCAGGCCGTGGAACGCTGCGACATCGGCTCGGCTGAACTCCGCGCGCTGCTGCGCGGCTACCTGCAGCCCATGCTCGACGCCGGCGCCGATACGCTGGTGCTCGGCTGCACGCACTACCCGTTTCTCGACGCGGCCATCCGCGACATCGTCGGCGACCGGCTGACGCTGATCGACACCAGCGTGGCGATTGCGCGGCAACTGGAACGGGTGCTCGACCAGCATGGCTTGCGCGCCGCCGCTGATCATGATGACTCCAGCGCCGCCGTTCCGCCCCGCTTTTATTCGACCGGCGACGGCTCGCATCAGCAGCAACTGGCGGCCACGCTGCTGCACATCGACGCGACGGTCGAACAGGTGCTGATCCCCTCGCGCCGTACCGCTACGCCGGATTCCCAGGCTGCATAACTTCTCGCGCGGAATTTCCCCCGCATAACGCGTCATTGACGCGCCGTTTTTGCCCCGCCACGCATCATTTCGCACAATTTTTAGGCGTTTTCACGTGCCGCGGCCGCTCGCGCCGGATGCCGCCCAATCACTGAAACCCTTCTAAGAGTCTGGTTTTGTTACAAAAAATCCCGCAGGACGCTTGCCAAACCGCTCAAACAAAATGATAATAATTCGCATTAACGTTAGCTATCACGCCCTGCCATGATTGTCTGTGTCTGCAAGTCTGTTTCTGACCGAAAGATCCGTGCTTCGATCGCGGAAGGCGTCGACTCGTTCGACGAGTTGCAGTTCGAGCTCGGTGTCGCGTCCTGCTGCGGCAAGTGCGCAGACACCGTGCGCGACGTCATGATGCAAAGCGGCGTGTGCGCGAGCCGTTGCGGCTTCGAACATCACCCGCAAGCCGTGCCGCTGACGTTTTACGAACGCAAGGCAGCCTGACACCAGGCTGCAACACGCGGCTCGCGCCGCGCGGGCGCTCAGCGCCCACTGCCGTTCGCGCTCTTCTCTTCAAGCGCTATCCCACTGCCGTCAGCAAGCCAGTATTCATACCAGCCAGCTAACCCGCTCACCTCTTCAAGGAGTTCGAGATGGAATTGCTGATTGGTTTCGTGACTACTTTGTTCATATCGCTGCTGATATTCCGAACATGACAATGTCTTGTCTGACGCGCTGCCTCGCCAGCGCGCCGCCACGCTAATATGCCGGCTTTGCGTATTGCTTCCACCGGCACCATGCCTGCTTCGTCCGTCCGTCTGAATTCCCGCGCCTTGACCGCAACCGCCGTGGTTGCGGCGATTCACGTCGCACTGCTTGCCGTGGTGATGACGCTGCGTCACGAACCGGTGCAGCCCGCACTCGAATCTCACGTGATGACCGCGCATCTGCTGCCGCCGGCACCGGTTGCCGCGCCCGTCGCGATGCAATCCGTGGCGCCTCCTCCGCCGACGCCAACGCCGCCGGTTCACAGCAAGCCCAAAGTCCAGCCGAAGCCGGTTCCGACGCCCAAGCCAACGCCGCTGCCGGTGGCCGCCGCGCCGTCGCCGACGCCCGTCGCGGCGCCCGAGCCTGCGCCGGCCGCGCCCGCGGCACCGGTCGCTCCGGTTGCGCCGCCGGCTCCTGCCGCACCCGCAATCTGCCGTCAGACGATGGAAATCAGCGCGCCGAAGAACGTCTCGCACCTCGACTGCAATATCGCCAAACCCGAGTATCCGTCGCTCTCGAAGCGTCGCGGCGAAACCGGCACCGCGTATGTGAAGTTCGTGGTCGGCCTGACCGGCCAGATCGAAAACATCGAACTGAAGAAGAGCAGCGGCTTCAGCCGCCTCGACGACGCCGCGCTCGCCGCCGTGCGCGCAAGCGCCTGCAAGCCCTATCTCGAGAACGGCCAGCCGGTTCGGGCCGCTTACACCCAGCCTTACGACTTCAATCTGAACGATTGAAGCAGATCTCAAAAAGAGGAAACACAATGCAAAACTACGGATTGGCGCACGTGTGGGCGCAAGGGGATATCGTGACGCGCGGCATCGCGCTCGCGCTGTTGATCATGTCGGTGATGTCGTGGAGCGTGATCGTCGTCAAGAGCTGGAACGTGGTGCGCCTGAAGCGTCTCACGAAGAATGCCGAGCAGGCGTTCTGGCATTCGGACGACCTTGCCGACGGTGTGAAAAAGCTCGGCGCCGGTTCATCGACGCCGCACGACAATCCGTTCCTCGCGCTCGCGCTGTCGGGCCAGGAAGCGGCCGACCATCACCATCAGACGCAGCCGCATCTGCACGACCGCATGGACGTGTCGGACTGGGTCACGCGTTGCCTGAAGGACACGATGGATGAGAGCGTCGCTCGAATGCAAAGCGGTCTCGCGATTCTCGCGTCGATCGGCAGCACGGCGCCGTTCGTCGGCCTGTTCGGCACGGTGTGGGGCATCTATCACGCGCTGCTGGCGATCGGCGCGAGCGGCCAGTCGTCGATCGACCAGGTGGCCGGTCCGGTTGGCGAAGCGTTGATCATGACCGCGTTCGGCCTGTTCGTCGCGATTCCGGCCGTGCTCGGCTACAACGCCCTGACGCGCGCCAACAAGGCCGTGGTCGCCAAACTGAGCCGTTTCGCGCATGGCCTGCACGCGTTCTTCGTGACGGGCGCACGTCTGTCGTCGTCCAAGCGCGACGGTCTGCGCCTCGCGACCCGCGCCAACTGATCGACGAGGCACTCCGATGGCAATGAGCCCCTTCGCCGGCGACGATGACGACGGCCTGATGAACGAAATCAACATGACGCCGCTCGTCGACGTGATGTTGGTTCTACTGATCGTCTTCATGGTGACGATTCCGGTGATTCGTCACGCGGTCAAAATCGATCTGCCGCACGCGAACAGTCAGAAGGAAGACACCAAGCCCGCGCAAGTGAACGTCGCGGTCGACGCCAACGGCAACGTCACGTGGGACGACAGACAAGTCGACGACGCGGCACTGCGCGCGAAGATTGCCGAGGCCGCGCAGGCGAACCCGCAACCGGAGCTGCATCTGGATGCGGACCGCAAGGTTCCGTACGAGAAAGTGGCGCAAGTGATGTCGGCGGCGCAGGCCGGCGGCCTCACGAAAATCGGCTTCGTTACGCAGCCCAACGCCAAATGACCTGCTGGTTGGCGCGCGCCTGTGTTAAGCAGCGCCTGCCGAAAAATGCAGAAAAGCCCCTGAAACAGGGGCCCAAAAGTAAAAGGCCCTCATCGTCAGATGAAGGCCTTTTTTTTTGCGCACTCGGCGCCTTCGGGCTGCGGGATCACTTACCATCGCTCGAAGATTGATAGCTCGAATCACCGCATGCGACAGCCGTGGTCGACACGGACAGCGCGGTTAGCCCTATCAGGCCGACTATCATAGCGGCCATGAGTTTCCGCATAAGAGACTCCTTAGCGAAGGACTCCACTATAGGCCTGAGCTCGCGTGCATTCAAGCAAACTGTCATTGAAAGTACTCATGACAAACCGCGCTTAAATGCTAAAAGCGATGCCGCAACGCGCAGGACGTGCTACGACGCGATGGCCAACGCGGGCTGAGCCATACCAGCTTCGTCGCGTACGGGACACTCGCCCATGATGTGCTTGCCCTCGTCCGGATCGAGCATCTCGACCAGATAATCGACAAACGCGCGCACGGCCGGCACCATTCCCTGCCGCGACACGAATACAGCGTACAACTGCGGCGTCGGGAGCGTCCAGCCCGGCATGACCGGCGACAATTGTCCGGCGCGCAACGCGGCGCCGTACATCATCTCGGGCAAGGCGGCGATACCCACGCCGGCGTGCACCGCCTCAAGAATCGTCATCAGATCGGCGGTCACGAGACGTGGTTCATGTTCATGCACGTGACGCGTTCCGTCGGGCGCGATCAGGTTGAAGACGTGGCGGCCGTCGCCGGTCGGCACGTCGAGCGTTTCGAAGCGGACCAGATCGGCCGGCTGCAACGGCGGCGCATTCTGCTGCAGCAGGCTCGGCGCGCCCACCAGCATCTGCTGCGTGCGCCACAGCGGGCGGACCACGATGTTGGCGTTTTCCGGCGGATCGGAGCGCACGCGCAGCGCGACGTCGATCGAATCCTCGAACAGATCGATCACGCGGTTCGTTACCCGCATGGAAACGCGCACCTCGGGATAGCGGTGCAGAAATTCGGGCAGGATCTGCGACATGATGGTCTGCGAGATGGTGACCGGCACACTGACGCGCACCGTGCCACGCGGCGACGAGCGCAGTTGCTGCACGACGTTGACGGCCGCCTGTGCCTCGCTCAGCATCGCCTGGCAATGCTGGTAGAACAGATGTCCTGCTTCGGTCAGCGCCAGCTTGCGCGTGGAGCGCTGCAGGAGCCGCACGCCAAGGGACGCCTCCAGCTCGGTCAAACGGCGCGACAGGCGCGACTTGGAGATCCCCAGCACGCGTTCCGCGGCGGAAAAGCCACCATGTTCGACGACCTGCGAAAAGTACATCAGGTCATTCAGATTGTGTGAATCGATCTTCATCTCATCGTTCCAGTAATAGAACAATCCATTGCTTGAGGGTGGCTGGCGCCCTGTAAAACGGTCCCTATAATAGCTCCATGTTTCAAAAATAATGCTATTCCCCATTTTTTGAGGTGACTTTGATGAGCACGACCCGCACGATCGAACGCGTCGTTCCCGCCGTTCGCACGACCGAGGGTGGCGGATTTATTGTCCACCGCCCGTTTCCGACCCGTCTGTTGATGGATTTCGACCCGTTCCTGCTGCTCGACGAAATGGGACCGGTCGACTACGCACCCGGCGAGGCCGTGGGTGCGCCGGATCATCCGCATCGCGGCTTCGAAACCGTCACCTATGCACTCGAGGGCCAGTTCGGCCATAAGGACTCGGCGGGCCATTCCGGCACGCTGCACCCCGGCGACGTGCAATGGATGACCGCGGGCGCGGGCGTCGTGCACAGTGAAATGCCAGACCCGTCGTTCTTGCGCAGCGGCGGACGCGTGCATGGCTTGCAGCTGTGGGTGAATCTGCCGCGCCGCGACAAGATGATCGCGCCGCGCTACCAGGAAATTCCGTCGTCGCGCATTCCCGTGGCGACTTCCGCGGATGGGCAAGTGCGCGTCAAGGTGATCGCGGGCGAGGCGCTCGGCGTCAAGGCCGTCATCGAAACACGCACGCCGATTCTCTATCAGCATTTTTCGCTGCAGCCGGGCGCGACGATCCAGCAGCCGGTGCCGGCCGACTATCGCGTGTTCGCTTATAGCCTGTCGGGCAAGGGCTTCTACGGCGAGGGCGACGCACGCCAGGAAATCGACGCGCAGAAGATGGTGATTTTTCAGAACGATGGCGACTCGGTCACGCTCACCGCCGGTGCCGAGCCGCTCGAGGTGCTGCTGCTCGGCGGCGTGCCGCTGAAAGAACCGGTGGTGCGCTACGGCCCGTTCGTCATGAACACGGAAGATGAAATCCGCCAGGCCGTCGTCGACTACCAGGCCGGGCGCATGGGTGCGATCACGCACTGAGCGGCCAGCGGGTCGCGCAGTGCGCGAAAGGCGGTAAATTCGTTCACAATGATGTTTCCAGCCGCGCGCCACACTGCTCGATCATGATGAGCGGCGTGGCGCGCGGCGACTTCCGTCCCTGATCAGGAGCACGCATGGCAGAGTCCACCGTCACCGCCCACATTGGTTCGACGAATTTCCAGGTTACTTTCGACGACGGCAAGCACGCGTGGTTTGCCGACGAACCCGAGTCGGTTGGCGGCGGTGATCGCGGGCCGACGCCCGTCGGCTTGCTGCTGTCGAGCCTCGGTGCGTGCACCTCCATTACGCTGAAGATGTACGCTCAGCGCAAGGAGTGGCCGCTCACTGGCGTGCGCGTGACGCTCTCCATGGAAACCGGCGGTGAGGGTTCGACCATCGACCGCAAGATCGTGCTCGAAGGCGATCTGTCCGACGAACAACGGGAACGGCTCTTGCAAATAGCGAATGCATGCCCAGTTCACAAGATCCTGACGCATACGATCTCGATCCGTACGGGGCTCGCCGTCGCGTGATGCGGCACGTGTTGAAACGCTTTCATAGGAAGCTGTCGTTTTGAATTTCGAACACCTTATCCAGATCAACGATCCGTTGAATCCGTTTGTCGAGGCGATGACCCGCGATGAGTTGTGGGAGGGTCTCGTGCTGCGTGCGGAGCAGCCGCAACTGTTCGTGATAGGACTCGACAGTTGCACGATTCTTTCGCGCGAGGGCAACGTCCTCGAACGGGAGCTGCATTACGGCCAGGCAACGGTGCGCGATCGTGTCACCCTGGAGGCCAGCCAAAGCGTGCGCTACGACATTATGCCCACGGCGGATCATGTCGGCGGATCGCTGACCATGACCATCGAACAGCCGGACGAATTGCAGTTGTTCCTGCGCTTCCAGTACGCGACCACGCTGCCCGAATCGACCGATCCCGATGCACATCAGACGCAGGAGATCGTGAAGTCGGCGTATCGCGAGAACGATATCGATACCGTGCGGCTGATTCGCCAGTACGTTCAAACGAAGCAGGAACCCGGTTCGCTGCATTGACCGGCTACGCGGGCGCCCTGCCCGCACAGTCTGACCCGACCTGCCTGGCTGTCAGGTCGGGATGATTTTCTTCAAGCCCATCTCGTCGTCCTTCCCCGTTGTCAAACTATCGAAACGCAACTTCGATCAATTTCGTCACCTTGTAAATAGGAATAGTTATCATTTAGAATCAATCCATCGAATCGACCAACAAGCTAAAACGAATGACCGATCTCACGCGCCCTTCCACGCTCAGCCTGCGCCGCCCGGCGGCCGCGCTGACCAGCCGCCCTAAGACGTCGGCAACGGCAACAACCGCTGCGAAGCCCGCCGCGAGTCGCGTCAACGGGCCGGTTGAGACCACGGAGCGAAGCGTGCGCAGCGAAGCGCTTCTGCAAGGACATAGCCACGTCAGCATCGTGCATAACGGCGAGACCTACCAGCTGCGCGCCACGCGCCTGGGCAAGCTGATCCTGACGAAGTAGGAACGAACACAGAAGTCAGTACCGGGTATTGTGGGGACCACCTCCCAACGAGGTGTTAGGCATTAGCCAGCCACGACGGCTTGCACGCGAGAACTAGACCCCTTCGTGCAGACACCAAGCCAGCCGTCGCAGCCAGCCAGGCCACTTTTTTGGTCCTCACGCGAGGCGGCCACATGCAATGCAACACTGTGCGCCCTTCATGCAGACAATGAAAAAAGCCGTGGATGACATCATCGTCTCCACGGCTTTTTGTTTGGCTCGCTGCCCGTAGGTACATCTAAGCGCGGGGCTGGCGTATCAAGACTGCGTTACTTCGAAGCCCAGCCCCAGAACATCAGCCACCACGCGCTATCGACCACGGCTAATGCCGCGATGAACCACAGCATCGCGAGACCGCGTTGAACGAGGCGCTCGCTATAGCGGCGCGTAACGAGCCAGGCGAGCCATGCGCTCCACAGGTTGGCGATCGCCAGAATTGCGATGCGCAGATCCGACGCCCACCACAACGGCACATGCTCCGCACGCAGCAGCGACAGCGTCGTGGCAGACAGGCCGAGGAACACACCGGCGCCCGCGATCGGAATCAGCCCTTGCGTCAAATGATGCAGACGCACCTGGCTGAAGCGGCCCAGCATGCGCGTCGCGCCCATCAGCAAGATCAGCAGCGCGGTGCCATACACCAGCGCCGTGGCGAGGATGTAGCCGATCACCATGGTGCCGTCGAGCCACGAGAACACATCGTTCTGCTCGGGATAATGCGTGAACAGGAACCACGGCGCGTTGGTGTCGAGCGGCCACGTGATGTCGTGATCGACCAGCCACGTCGCGAAAAACATCTTCAGGTCGACGAACCAGCGTGACGCGGTCCAGTGGAACGCGCCAATGGCGATACCGAGCAGTCCGTACAGGATCAGCGCGGTGTCCCACGCATTCGCCTGTTTGTCGCCGAGTTGCACGACTTCCGACGACGGCGCGCGCCACGTCAGCGCAATCGCGTCGCGGTGCCCGCTGCAGCGCCCGCACATATGGCAGTCCGAGGCGCCCTTCATATTGCGCAACGGTACGAGCGGCGCGCAATTGATCGGAATCACCCGATGCCCATGCTCGCCGTTCTTGTAGGAGCGGCGCCATGCGTCTTCATCGACTTTGTAGTGGAACGGCGCGAGGCGCGCCAGAAGCGAAAAGACGCCGTTGACGGGGCACAGATACTTGCACCAAACGCGTTTCTCGCGTCCGTACAGCACGCCGATAATCATCGCCGCGAGCGTCGATCCGCCCAGCACGAGCAGCACGGCTTTCGGATATTGGTAGACGCTCACCATCTGACCGTAGATGGTGGTGATGCCGAACGCGACGAACGGCCAGCCGCCCCAGCGCATCCAGCGCGGGATCGCCCGGCCGCGGCCATATTTGCTGGCGAATTCGGCCAGCGCGCCCTCGGGACACAGCACGCCGCACCAGACTCGGCCGAGCATGACCATCGACAGCAGCACGAACGGCCACCAGATGCCCCAGAACACGAACTGCGCGGCGAGCGTCAGGTTGTTCCACAGATGCGCGGTATCGTCCGGCAGCGGCATGGCCGCTGGCACCACGATCAGCAACGCGTACACCGCCACCACGACCCACTGGATGCCGCGAATCGCGGCGCCGTGGCGCTGCATCCACTGCCCGGCCGCGGCGAGGCGGCCCGGGCGTGTCATGACGCTGCTCATGCCGGGCGCCCGGCGGCTTGCTGCGCCGGCTTGCGATTCGCGCGGCGCACCAGCAGATACACCACCGCCCAGTACGCGGCGTAGGCGATCAGATTCATCAGCGCAGGGTGTGCGCGGTAGCCGGTGAGGGTCGCGACCAGCGAACCGAAGGTGCTGGAGTCATCGAGGATCGCCGACGAATTCCACATCTGGTCGATGACCGTCGGCAGGATTTCCTTGTCGATCAGCTTGTCGACACCCGTCTGGAACAGGCCCGCGCCAAGGAACAGCAGCATGATTTCAGTGGCGCGGAAAAAGAGCCGCCACGAGAAGAACTTGCCGCCCAGTTGCAGCAGGTAGAAAGTCAGGAGCGCGAGACCGAGGCCGATCGCGACCGCGAGCATCTGGCTGCCGTCCACGTGACCCGACTGGCCGAAACCGAGACCGTACAGAAAGATCACCGTCTCGCTGCCTTCCCGCGCAATCGCGAGTGCCACCAGCAACGCGACGCCCCACCAGTTCGAGTCACGCTGGCTCTTTTGCAGCGACTGTTCCATATCGCGTTTGAGCGAACGGCCGTGCTGCTTCATCCACAGCACCATCTGCACGATCAGCACACAGGCGACCAGCACCATCGCGGTCTGGAAGTAGTCCTGTGCGTCGCCGGAGAGCACTTCGGTGAAGCCGACCAGCGCCGCGCCGAGCGCCACCGCCGCGATCAGACCGGCCACCACGCCGCCCCACAGGTACGGCAAACCGCGGCGCGCGTCGTCGTCGCCATTTTTCAGCCAAGCGTACAGGATGCCGACGACCAGCAACGCCTCGACACTCTCCCGCCACACGATGAATAGAATCTGACCCATCCCTGCTCTCCCTCTACCCTGCTACTGCTTCAGCGAACGCGTGAACGGCCGAAGGCATGCGTTCGCGCCCAGGTCATCACTTCGCGACGATCACGCCCTGCGCCTGCTGATGGAAATCGTCGAAGAACTTGTACTCGCCCGGCTCGAGCGGAGCGATCACGACGAACGAATCCGCGCCTGGCGCCAACACCTTCTCTTTGCGCAACTGCACGCTCTCGAACTCGGCGGCGCCTTTGCCGGTATTGCGTATCGCGATCTTGATGCGCTGCCCTGCCGGCACCTGAATGCGCGCCGGGTTGAGCTTGCCGTCGTTCATTTCCAGATTGAACGTGGGCAGATCAGCGGCATGCGCGGCGCCCGCCAGCAAAAATGTGGTGGCGAGGATCGCAATCTTTCGGTTAATTCTCATCAGCCTTTCCGGAAAACGCGGCGCGGCGGGATTGTTCAACCACGCGCCGCCTGCTGCATTGACTCATTCAGCCATTCGCTCACGCGCGGCCACGCCACGAAGCGCCATGGCGCACGTGGACGCGCATTGATTGACGGGGATCAATAACCGCCCTTCTTGCCGATGCCGGCGAAGGTAAAGTCGTATTCCAGCGTGATCGGCTTAAACCACGCGCCCACGCCGGTTTCCTTGTCGACGTGGCGGCCGAACGCCATATGGCCGGTTTGCATCGGCGCTTCGACGGTCATCTTCAGGTGATACTTGCCGGGGCCTTGCAGCTTGACGTTATCGCCGTAGTGCGGACCGTCGTTGGCGACCATCGCCATCATGTCGCCCTTCTGCGTCTGGTTCGAACCGGCCTTCGTCAGTTCGTAGCGCACTTGCAGATACGGCATCCAGTCGCCTTCGGCGAAACCGGTCGGATTGTTCTTGACGGCGTGGATGTCGGCTTCGAGGTGGATGTCCGAATCCGAGGCTTTGCGCATCATGCCTTCGGGTTCCATCGTGATCGGCTGCAGATAGACCGCGCCGATTTCCATGCCGCCCTGAATCTGATGCTTGCCGATCGGATATTCCGCAGCCGTTGCCGAGAGAGCGGCAGCCGCAGCCACTACTGCCGCGCCGCCACGCACAAATGAAGAAATCCGCATTGAAACTCCTTGTTTTTATCAGACTGGAATCGAACCTGTTGGCATCACGCGTCGCGCTTACTTTGTTTGGTGCGGCGGGCGTGGCCCTGAGCACCGCGATTGTCCGCAGGCGAATCGCGCAGGTACTTCAATTAATGAACGTTAATGCGAACCATTCTCAATATTGGTTGAGTTTATCATTGATCGCCAGGGAGAACAAATTTGAAAGGTTGCAAAGCCTTGTGCCAGCAGGGACTTAAGGCCGGCTTAAGCAAGCGCGTGTGGACGGCGTAGCGGGCGATGTGCAGCGCTGAGGCGGCTGCGGGCCGGCAATAGACATGGCGCGGCGGATTGCCGCGCCATGTCATGGGAAATGCAGGTGGAACGCGCCGGTGGAAAGCGCGGTTTGAAGGCGCTTTATTCGATGCCGGCGACGTGATCGCCGACGTTCGCGCCAAACACGCGCTGGCGCAGCAACGCGAGCTGGTCGCGGGTCTGCGCGGCTTTTTCGAACTCGAGGTTCTTGGCGTGCTCCATCATCTGCTTCTCGAGGCGCTTGAGCTCCTTGGCGAGCTGCTTCTCCGACATGTCTTCGAATTTCGCGCGCACCTGCTGCTCTTTCAGCTCGGCGCGGGCCTCGTCGACGTTGTACACGCCGTCGATGATGTCGCGGATGCGCTTGACCACCCCGCGCGGCGTAATGCCGTTCGCGAGGTTGAAGGCCACCTGCTTGGCGCGCCGCCGCTCGGTTTCGTCGATGGCCCGGCGCATCGAGTCAGTGACCCTGTCGGCATAGAGAATCGCCTTGCCGTTCACGTTCCGCGCCGCCCGGCCGATAGTCTGAATCAGCGAGCGCTCGGCGCGCAGAAAGCCTTCCTTGTCGGCGTCGAGAATCGCAACCAGCGAGACTTCGGGGATGTCCAGACCTTCGCGCAGCAGGTTGATCCCGACCAGCACGTCGAAGGTGCCCAGCCGCAGATCGCGGATGATTTCGACGCGCTCTACCGTATCGATGTCGCTATGTAGATAGCGCACCTTGACACCGTGATCGGCCAGAAATTCGGTGAGCTGCTCGGCCATGCGCTTGGTCAGCACCGTGACCAGCACGCGATCGCCGGCCTTGACGCGCTCGTTGATCTCGCCCAGCACGTCGTCGACCTGGCTGCGCGCCGGCCGCACCTCGATTTCCGGATCAACGAGACCGGTCGGCCGCACGAGCTGCTCCGCCACCTGCCCCGCGGTCTTCTGCTCGTAGTCGGCCGGCGTGGCCGAGACGAACACCACCTGGCGCATCTTGCGCTCGAACTCGTTGAACTTGAGCGGCCGGTTGTCGAGCGCCGAAGGCAGGCGAAAGCCGTAGTCGACCAGATTCTCCTTGCGCGCGCGGTCGCCGTTGTACATGCCGTTCAACTGACCGATCAGCACGTGCGACTCGTCGAGCAGCATGATCGCGTCCGGCGGCAGGTAGTCGACCAGCGTGGGCGGCGGCTCGCCGGGCGCCGCGCCCGAAAAGTGCCGCGAGTAGTTCTCGATACCCTTGCAAAAGCCTAGCTCCTGCAGCATTTCCAGATCGAAGCGGGTTCGCTGCTCGAGCCGCTGCGCTTCGACCAGCTTGCCGCCGCTATAGAAGAACTCGAGGCGCTCGCGCAATTCGCTCTTGATCGTTTCCACGGCGCGGATCACGGTATCGCGCGGCGTTACATAGTGCGACGACGGATACACCGTGAAGCGCGGAATCTTCTGACGCACGCGGCCGGTGAGCGGGTCGAACAGCTGGAGCGTGTCGACTTCGTCGTCGAACAGCTCGATGCGCACCGCCATCTCGGCATGCTCGGCCGGGAAAATATCGATCGTGTCGCCGCGCACGCGGAACGAGCCGCGCTGGAAATCGGCCTCGTTGCGGTTGTACTGCATGGCGATCAGCCGCGCGATGATGTCGCGCTGGCCGAGCTTGTCGCCGGTGCGCAGCGTCAGGATCATCTGGTGGTATTCGGACGGGTTGCCGATACCGTAAATCGCCGACACCGTCGCCACGATCACCACGTCGCGCCGCTCCATCAGGCTCTTGGTCGCCGACAGGCGCATCTGCTCGATATGCTCGTTGATCGAAGAATCTTTCTCGATGAACAGGTCGCGCTGCGGCACGTACGCTTCCGGCTGGTAGTAGTCGTAGTACGAAACGAAATACTCAACCGCGTTACGCGGGAAGAACTCGCGGAACTCCGAATAGAGCTGCGCGGCAAGCGTCTTGTTCGGCGCGAACACGATTGCCGGACGGCCGAGCCGCGCGATCGTGTTGGCCATCGTGAAGGTCTTGCCGGAACCGGTCACGCCAAGCAGCGTCTGGAACGCCAGGCCGTCCTCGACGCCCTCGACGAGCGTCTCGATCGCCGTCGGCTGGTCGCCGGCGGGCGGATACGGCTGGTAGAGCTGGAACGGCGAGCCTTCGAACGTGACGAATTTGGACTCGTCGAGCGTATTGTCGGCTTCAGTCAGATGGTGTTCAGACATGTGGGGCGGCACCGGGCCTTGGGCAAAGAACTATTCTAACGGGTTGCGGTAATCGGCGATTGAGCGGGTCTGCGTAGGACGTGGGCGCCTGCGGGCAGCCCGGCATACGTGTGCGAGGGCGTTTTGTTGTGGCCCTTTGTGTGTCGTTGCGGATCGGCACCGATCCGTTTCAGCGACGTGGCGCCGGATTGCCTGTTTTTCAAGCAAATAATTCCGTTCATCAGGCCTTGGCGTCCAAAAAACGGTCGCGAATTCGTTACAATGCGAAGTTGCGCTCTCGCACTGGCGTCTGCAGCGTGTCCGCATTTTGTGCCGGACGCCGCCTGCCTCGCCGCCGCGATCGAAGCCGCCCTCTTTTCACAACTGCTGCCCACCCATCATGTCTCTGTTCTCCGCCGTCGAACTTGCTCCCCGCGACCCGATTCTGGGCCTGAACGAAGCTTTCAACGCCGATGCGCGCACCACCAAGGTCAACCTTGGCGTGGGCGTGTACTTCAACGAAGAAGGCAAGATTCCGCTGCTGCGCGCCGTGCGCGAAGCCGAAAAGGCTCGCGTCGAAGCCGCGCTGCCGCGCGGGTATCTGCCGATCGAAGGTATCGCCGCTTATGACGCTGCCGTGCAGAAACTGCTGCTCGGCAACGACTCGCCGCTGATCGCAGCGGGCCGCGTCGTGACGGCGCAGGCACTGGGCGGCACGGGCGCGCTGAAGATCGGCGCGGACTTTCTGAAGCGTCTGAACCCGAACGCGAAAGTCGCGATCAGCGATCCGAGCTGGGAAAACCATCGTGCGCTGTTCGAAGGTGCAGGCTTCGAAGTCGTGTCGTACCCGTACTACGACGCACAGACCCAAGGCGTGAATTTCGAAGCCATGCTGAGCGCGCTGAACGGCTACGCCGCCGGCACGATCGTCGTGCTGCACGCGTGCTGCCACAACCCGACTGGCGTCGACCTCAGCGTCGAGCAATGGAAGCAGGTGGTCGAAGTCGTGAAGGCGCGCAATCTGGTGCCGTTCCTCGACATCGCCTATCAGGGTTTCGGCGACAACATCGAAGCGGACGCTGCGGCTGTACGTCTGTTCGCTGCATCGGAACTGAACGTGTTCGTGTCGTCGTCGTTCTCGAAGTCGTTCTCGCTGTACGGCGAACGCGTCGGCGCCCTGTCGATCATCACGGCAAGCAAGGAAGAATCCGCTCGCGTGTTGTCGCAACTGAAGCGCGTGATCCGCACGAACTATTCGAACCCGCCGACGCACGGCGGCTCGGTGGTTGCGGCAGTGCTCGCGTCGCCGGAACTGCGCGCCACGTGGGAAACGGAACTGGCCGAAATGCGCGATCGCATTCGCGCCATGCGCAATGGTCTGGTCGAACGCCTGAAGGCGAGCGGCGTGGATCGCGACTTCAGCTTCGTGAACGCACAGCGCGGCATGTTCTCGTACTCGGGTCTGACGTCGGCACAAGTGGACCGTCTGCGCGAAGAGTTCGGCATCTATGCCGTGAGCACGGGCCGCATCTGCGTGGCCGCGCTGAATACGCGCAACCTCGACGCGGTGGCAAGCGCGGTCGCCCAAGTGCTGAAATAAGGCATTGAGGAGCGCGGGCGGTTATCGCACGCGCCCTGCTGGAACTGCTTGTGAAAAACGGCGCCCGTTTCGGGCGCCGTTTTCTATTTGCGGCCTGTTGCGTGCATTCCGTGCTGCCTGACGGAGAGCCCTTTCAACGCATATCCCGATGGATATCGTGCGTGACAAACCCCGCATCGTTATCCGGCATATCGAGCCAATCGGGTTGCGCAAGCGATTGACGGATATCCTCCAGGCCACTTTTCCAGTGTTCACGCATTGTCGACAAGCCGAACTGGAAGTCCTTGAAATGCCCTTCGTACTCCTTCTCCGTGTAGATGAGATGCATCACGTTGTAGCGCTTCGAACACGATAGCTCGTCGGCCAGCTTGCACCACGGGTCATCACGCTCGCCGGCGGGCACGCGATCCAGCACTTCGCGCAGCACGTGCCGAAAGCGCTGCGACCGTTGCAGCATATCGGTCACGAGACGCGTGCGGCTCGAATACTGGATGTCTTTCATGCGCCCCTGCACGTCGGCGATACTGTCCGGTACCGGTCCGACCGCACTCCAGAGATCGACCTGGAACGCGAGCGTGTCGCGACGCGGGGTGGACTGAATCACCTCGTAGAGCGGCGTATTCGACATCAGACCGCCGTCCCAGTAAAACTGGCCGTCGATTTCGACCGCCGCAAAACCCGGCGGCAACGCGCCTGACGCCATGAAATGCTCGGGCCTCAGCTTCGTATGCTTGTTATCGAAGTACGCAAAGTTTCCCGTACCGCAATTGACCGCGCCCACTGACACACGCATTTCGCCGGAATTGATCCGGTCGAAATCGCAGAGCGCCTCGAGCGTGGCCTTCAGCGGCGTGGTGTCGTAGTAGCTGGCCGATTGCGGCGGCCCGGATACCGTGGGCAGCGGCGGCGGGAACCGCGGGACGAAAAAGCCCTTTTGCCCTTCGACAATCGCCCCCAACGCCTGCGTTGCCGTAAACGCCTTGCGCACCGCTTCGCTGGATTCGAAAAACGCGCGCTCGAAGAAAGCAGGCAACGGCAGGCCGAACGCCGGCTGGCAGATCGTCTCCCAGAATTGCAGCAGCCGTTCGACGCGCTTCTCCGGCGGATTGCCGGCAATGATGGCCGTATTCAACGCGCCGATTGAAATACCGGCCAGCCAGTTGGGTTCGATGCCGGCTTCGTAAAGCCCCTGAAAGACACCGGCCTGATAGGCGCCCAATGCGCCTCCGCCTTGCAGCACCAACGCGACGGTTTCGTAATTGGGTAATTGGAGCTGCGAGCCGGGATGCGCAGCGGGCGCTGGCCCGGCGCCCGCCCCATCGCCGGGCGCACCGGCACGCGCCCGCTTGAGATTGCGTTGCGCCATGCGTGCCTCCTTATTGCATGAACCAGCCGTGGCTCACAATAAAAGACTGGCCGGTCAGCGCCGCCGACGGGAACGTGGACAGGAACAGCACCGTCTGCGCGACGTCTTCCACCGTGGTGAAAATCCCGTCCACCGTGCCGCCCAGCATCACGCGCTTGATCACGTCTTCTTCGCTGATGCCGAGTTCCTTGGCCTGCTCCGGAATCTGCTTGTCGACCAGCGGCGTACGTACGAAGCCCGGGCACACCACATGCGAGCGCACGTTGTGCTTGGCGCCCTCTTTGGCAAGCACACGCGAGAGGCCCAGCAGCGCATGCTTTGCCGCCACATAAGCCGACTTGAGCGGCGACGCTTCGTGCGAGTGGACCGAGCCCATGTAGATCACGATGCCGCCGCGATCGTCCTTGTACATGTGCTTGAGCGCAGCCTTGGTGGTGAGGAAGGCGCCGTCCACGTGGATGGCCTGCATCTTCTTCCAGTCCGAAAACGCGTAGTTCTCGATCGGGTTGACGATCTGAATGCCTGCGTTGGAAATGAGAATATCGACCGAGCCGAGTTCGGCAGCGACCTTGTCGATGCCCTGGTTGACGGCCTCTTCGTTCGTGACGTCCATCGCCACGCCGATTGCCTTGCCGCCGGCCTGTTTGATTTCTTCAGCAACAGCGTTCGCCCCGTCCTGGTTCAGGTCGGCGATCGCGATGGCTGCGCCCGCCGCGGAAAGAGTCAGCGCAATCTGCTTGCCGATGCCGCTTGCGGCGCCGGTAACCACCGCGACCTTGCCATTCAGATTCGTGTTCAGTGACGACATCCAAAACCTCCATGCAGTTGATGAGCAATGAGACCACGGGCCGCTGGCGGCGTGAAGTCAGCCAAACGGCATAGGCCATTCGGCCGAATGCTGCACTGCGGCCAACGCTGCTATTGTGCATGAACCGCGCGAACTCCATCGGTAAAAAGCACATCGAAGCTTATCTCTTTAAACTGAGGGTTTTCAGCGAAATTTCTGTGGCATCACCAACGCGGAGGCATGCATGAATTATCGACGTCTGGGCCGCTCCGGCCTGCAAGTCAGCGAACTGTCCATCGGCTCGTGGGTCACCTACGGCAACCAGGTGGACACCCGCGCGGCACGTGAATCGCTCGCGGCTGCGCGCGACGCGGGAGTCAACTTTTTTGACAATGCCGAGGTGTATGCCGGCGGCCAATCTGAAGAAATCATGGGTCAGGCGCTCAAGGAGCTGGCCTGGCCGCGTGTGAGCTATGTGGTGTCGACGAAATTCTTCTGGGGCCTCACGGAAGCGCCGAATCAATACCACACGCTGAATCGCAAATATCTGCTGAATGCGATCGACTCATCGCTGAAACGTCTGCAACTCGACTACGTCGATCTGGTGTTCTGTCATCGTCCCGACCCGAACACTCCCGTCGAGGAAACCGTCTGGGCGATGAGCGACATGATTACGCGCGGCAAGGCGCTGTACTGGGGCACCTCCGAATGGAGCGCCGATGAAATCCGCGCCGCTTACGAAATCGCGGAACGGCATCATCTGCACAAACCGGTCATGGAGCAGCCGCAATACAACCTGTTCCACCGTCAGCGCGTCGAGCAGGAATACAAGCGGCTGTACGAGGACATCGGTCTCGGGCTGACTACGTGGAGCCCGCTCGCATCCGGCCTGCTGACGGGCAAATACCGGGACGACGTGCCTGCCGACAGCCGCGCACAGTTGCAAGGCTACGATTGGTTGCGCAAGCAGGTGACCGACGCCGGCAAGAACAACATCGTCGGCAAGCTCGGCGAAGTGGCGGATGAATTGGGCTGCACGGTCGGCCAGTTGGCGATCGGCTGGATTCTGAAGAATCCGCACGTCAGCACGGTGATCACGGGCGCGTCGCGGGTCGAGCAGATCGGCGAGAACATGAAATCCGCCGAGGTGGCCGCGCGCATCACGCCGGAGCTCAAGGAGCGCATCGAGGAAATCATCGGCGACGCTCACGACTGACCGCGACTGACCGGACACGCGCCGGACCGCGTAACATGGCTCTCGCGGCATCGCGGCCGTGTTACGCGTAACGCGCTGCGAAGCGCGAAGCGCAACTCGGCCTCGCGTACAATACGCGGCCGCGCAGCACTGCGGCGTCGTATGTCCGTTGTATGTCCGTCGTGCTGCCACATTGCATCCGCAGCGCCGATTCTGTCCAAGACCGGCGTGCCCTCTTTCAGCGTCCTCTCATCATGCTCAGCTACCGCCACGCCTTTCATGCAGGCAATCACGCCGACGTCCTCAAACACGCCGTCGTATTGCAGCTCTTGCGCTATCTCGGCCAGAAGGACAAAGCCTACTGGTATATCGACACGCATGCGGGCGCCGGCGTCTATTCGCTGAAGGAGGGTTACGCGACCAAAACCGGCGAGTTCCAGACCGGCATCGCCAAACTATGGGAGCGCCAGGATCTGCCGCCCATGTTCGCCGAGTACGTCGACGAAGTGGCCGCGCTCAATCCGGACGGCCAGTTGCGCTTCTATCCCGGCTCGCCGTATATCGCATGGCGCCAGATGCGCGAACAGGACCGCATGCGTCTGTTCGAATTGCACACCACCGAAATCGACGTGCTGCGCCACAATTTCCGCGATGCGGGCCGCCGCGCGATGCTATACGCCGGCGACGGTTTCGACGGCATTCTCGCGCTCCTGCCGCCGGCGCCGCGCCGTGCGCTGGTGCTGCTCGATCCGTCATATGAGGACAAACGCGATTACACGCGCACGCTGCGCAGCGTCGAGGAGAGCCTGAAGCGCTTTCCGACCGGCACGTATGCGGTCTGGTACCCGCAGGTGAAGCGTCCCGAATCGCAGCGCTTCCCAGATCAGCTCAAGAAGCTGCAGGAGCGCAACTGGCTGCATGTGAGCCTGACCGTGAGCAACCCGCCTGCGGATGGCTTCGGACTTTTCGGCAGCGGCATGTTCATCCTGAACCCGCCTTATACGCTCGCGAAATCTCTCAAAGAGCAGATGCCGTGGCTGGTCCAGGCGCTCGGAGAGGACAAGGCCGCGCAGTTCAAGGTGGAGCATCGCGGCGACTGAGTTTCGCCGCTTCGTTCCGGCCGAATGCATGCGCGTCCGGCCGGTTGAACGTTGCGGCTTCGCGTGCGCGCACAGGGTTCGTCAGTCCGCTGCGCGCGCACAACGGCATGCTCAGCCGGCCGCTCTCCCGGCTACTTGAGTTGCGCCGCGGCCTTACGGGCGAAGTCGTTCGTGTAGGTCGCATTCAGGTCGATCTTTGTCGGATCGAGCCGGCTATCGAACGAAGAAAGCGCTCGCAGTGACGTTGCCGGGCCGTCCGCGGGCATCAGGCCATCCGGCGAATAGGCGTCGCGCACGTTGTGGAATGCGTCCACATAGAGCGTCGGATCGTTGAGCAGATAGGCCGGCGGCACCATCTTCAGCAAATCGGCGTCGCTTGCGGTCTGCAGCCAGTGGTCCGCGCGCACGATTGCATTGGCGAGCGCCTGCGTCGTCTTCGGATATTTCTGGATGAATGTTTCCGGTGCGTACAGCGTCGCCGCCGGCATCGTTCCACCGAACACCTCCTGCGTGCCCTTCACCGTGCGCGTGTCGACCAGCACCTTGATCGCGCCGCTATGGGTCAGTTTGGTGATCATCGGATCGACGTTGGAAAGCGCGTCGATCTGGCCGCTGCCCACCGCGGCCAGCACCGTGGCACCGCTGCCCACGCCGATTGCCGAAATCTCGTTGCGCTGTACGCCGGCTTTGCGCAGCGCCACGGTGAGCACGAGATCCGTCGACGAGCCCGGCGCGCTCACGCCGACTTTCGCGCCCTTGAAGTCGGCCAGCGTCTTGAGTTGATCTGCCTTCGACTTCAGCACCGCGACGACGATCTGCGGCGCGCGGCCCATCAGGGCGAACGCCCGGTAATGCTGCCCCTTTGCCTGCATGAAGAGTGTGTGCTCGAACGCACCGGCGCCCACGTCGGCGCTGCCGCCTACCACGGCCTCCAACGCTTTAGAGCCGCCCGCGAAATCTTCGAGCGTGACGTCGAGGCCTTCGTCCTTGAAATAGCCCAACTGCTGCGCGGCAAGCACCGGCAAATAGTAAAGACCCGGCAAACCGCCGACGGCCATCGTCAACGTCGGCTTTTCAGGTGTGTCTTTCGCCAATGCGGCGCCAGGAAGCGCCGCCAGCGCAAAGAGTGTGACGCAGGCGCCAGCGGCCCGCCGCATCCAGTGAGTCGGCATTCGATGTCTCCTTGTTCTGATTGTCTTTCGAAGCGGTGGCGCCGGACGGGACGCTCGGTCCGAGTCGCCGGCGAGAGACCGCGCAACGATTGTCGTTGGACGGTTTCACCCGCGCCATGCGCCCAAACCCGAATGGCGCGCACCATCCGTGAGGCGCGTGGGTGGACGTCGTATCCATGCATGTGGCTGCCCCGCCGTGAGCGGTTCACTCGATCAGAGGCAACGAAGGTGTTGGCGGGAGTGAAAGAGAACGGCTGCGCGGCGCAGTCGCGCCGCTAACGCTTATTGCGACCGAGGCACCGGGCGTGGCTGCAGCTGCGGTTGGGGTTGCGGCGATGTGCCGCCGCCGACCGGCAACTGGATATACGGCGCGACAATGTATGGCATCGACGAATTCGGCGCCAGTTCGGCGGGCGCTGCGATCGGCTGGGCGCCGACAATCGGCTGCCGCGACAGCGGCGCGGTCTGCAGCACGGTGCCACTCTGGCCGTCGCTGATACCGCTCTGCGAATCGAGAATCAGCGGCTTGCGCTCGCTGGCCGACGCGGCAAATGCGTTCGACACGGCGAAAACCGTAGTCAGCGAGGCGGCAAGGGCCACAGCCAGGATGAGTTTGAGCGGGCGGACAGGTGACATGGGCGGACCGGTTGAGTTCAAGGAAGCCGGATTGCGCGGAAAACGTCTTACCTTACCGCGACGGTAGCCGCGAAGCTAGTCGATATTCGCCACAGGTAGTTCGTGGGCGCCGCGCGAGAGCAATTCTCGTGGTCCAGATGTGACAAAGCCCCGCATGGACGGGGCTTAACGCTTTAACTGCAATAGCCGCGCGACAGGCGCCGCCAGGTCAAACCTGATGCAGTTGAAACTTACAGCGAGTAGCCGCTGGTTTCGAGCGAGCGGATACGCTGTTCGAGCTGGACGATGTCCGACGACGACGCCAGGTAGGCTTCACGACGGTTACGTTCGGCTGCTTCAAACCAGGTGCTCAGCTTTTCAAGTACGTATGCAAACATGATGTTCTCCAAGGATCAGATTGAATCCCCGGTGGATTGGGCATCAGGGATTTCCCGTAAAAGGGTTAACCCGAATTATAGCCCTATGGTGCAACCTGGCTAGTGAAATGCCCGCATGACGTGCATTCCGTTTTGGAATGACGCACATTTTCGGTGCATGCAAGTTATTGATTTTAATGATTTCAGGATGACCTTTTCGTCCAATCAATCCGGCCCCACATTTGTTTTCGCACAACAGTGGTGCAAATGACGGGCGGTTGCAACAAAATTGGCCTTCAGGTTGCACTCGTTACCGTAAACCTGTGTCAAATCGGATGACATCCCTGCCCTGAGACCAGATCGGTATCGGCGAGCCGCTCGATAATCGGACAATCCGGACGGTCATCGCCGTGGCAATGGTCGGCGAGATGCGCCAATGTGTCACGCATGTCCGTCAGTTCTGCAATGCGCCGATCCAGTTCCGCAACGTGTTCCAGGGCGATTGTCTTGACTTCGGCACTAGCGCGCGAGCGGTCATGCCAAAGCGCCAGCAGCCGGCGGATGTCTTCCACGAGAAAGCCGAGCCGGCGGGCCTGGCGGATAAACCGCAGCGAGTGGACCTCTTGTGGGCCGTAGATGCGATAGCCGGCGTTCGTGCGCGCTTTTGCCGCCAGCAAGCCGACACTTTCGTAGTAGCGAATCATTTTCGCCGTAACGCCCGACGCGCGGGCCGCTTCACCGATATTCATGGCCGTTTCCCCAGTATCTACACCGATCGTACACCTTCCCATGATGGGAAGGTCAGTCACTCAAGTGCGGATCGGCAGGCATAATTCAACTTTCGCAACATCCATTTTTTCGAGGGCATCCCGATGACGATTGAATTCCAGGTGGAAGGCATGAGCTGCCAACATTGTGTGACGGCGGTCACGAACGCAATTCGCGAGCATGATGAAAGCGCTCGGGTCGCGGTAGATCTCGCATCGGGGCGCGTGGCGGTCGATTCCGCGCAATCGGTCGAGGCGCTGAAGGCCGCCATCGACGACGCCGGCTACACGGTGACGGGCGTGGCAAGCGGGACTACGGGCGGGGCAACAAGCGGCGTGGCCGGCGGCGCAGTCTGATCAGCGAGCGAAAACATCATGTTCAAAGTTGCCGTCATCGGGGCCTCCGGGCTGCTTGGCCGCGCGCTGGTCGACGAGCTGACGCAGCAGGCCGGCTGGCAGATCGTGGCCACGGCGTTCAGCCGACCGGCGCCGAACTCGGTTGCGCTGGATATCCGGGACGTACGGGCCGTCGAGCAATTCGTCGAGCGCGAGGCGCCGAATGCGCTCGTGATCGCCGCGGCGGAGCGCCGGCCGGATGTGTGCGAGCATGACCCGGCGCTGGCCCGAGCCTTGAATGTCGATGCAGTGCGCACGCTGGCCGCGGCGGCAAACCGGTGCGGCGCATGGACGCTGTCGATCTCCACCGACTACGTCTTCGACGGCACACACCCGCCCTACCAGCATGATTCCGCGCCCGCACCGCTCAATGCCTATGGGCGCAGCAAGCTCGAAGGCGAGCGCGCGCTGACCGAAACGACCGATCTAGGCTGCGTGCTGCGGTTGCCGCTGCTGTACGGGCCGATCGTCAGTTGGGCGGAATCGGCCGTGACGAGTCTCGTGCCGGCGATCGCCGCGTCGGCTGTACCGGATGGCAAGCCCGCCGTCATGGATGCCTGGGCGATCCGTTACCCCACCTTCACGCCGGACGTCGCCTTCGTGATCCGGCAGATGCTTGAACTGCATGCGCGGGGCGACGCGATTCGCGGCATTGCGCAATGGTCGGGCGACGAACCAATGAACAAGTACGAGATCGCGGTGCGCCTGGCCGTTGCATTGCGACTCGAG
Source organism: Paraburkholderia ginsengiterrae (assembly GCF_001645125.1). Classification (GTDB taxonomy): domain Bacteria; phylum Pseudomonadota; class Gammaproteobacteria; order Burkholderiales; family Burkholderiaceae; genus Paraburkholderia; species Paraburkholderia ginsengiterrae. The sequence continues at coordinate 133,185 of NZ_LXKA01000154.1, forward strand.
GCGCACCTGACACCGCAACTCACGCCGGCCGACGCGACGCCGCGCCCGCACAACTGTCACCTGGCCTCGAACCGGCTCGAGGCACTCGGAATCGGCCGTCGCACGCCATTCGATACAGCGATTCGGCAAGTGTTGGCCGCCTTTCCGTGGCGCGGCGATCCGCGGGCCGGACAGAGGGCAAGCGAATTTGACCACCGCAATTCGGTTTCAATGAAAGTCGCGGCTCGCCGTGGCTAGTTCGCCGAGCCATTCGCTGTGGTCCTCGAGGCGATGGGCGACGAGATGGATCACCTCGCCCTGATGCAGCTGTTTCGCCTTACCTGCTTTACCTGCCTGAGGTTCGCGCCCCCCGTTGCCAGCATCGTCGCCGCCGGTGGCCACGCCGTCATCGCGCTGCACGACACCGTAGACCGCCAGCAGCGACGCGCCCAGCAGCACCTTGCGCTGCTTTTCCACCAGCGACGGCCAGACAATCACATTGATCGAACCGGTCTCGTCTTCAATGGAAACGAATACCGTGCCGTTTGCCGTGCCCGGCCGCTGCCGCACGGTGACGATCCCGCATGCCCGCGCGAGCGTGCCGTGCCGGCACGCGGCGAGTTCGGCCGCCGTGCGAAAGCGCTGCCCGGCGAGGCGTGTGCGCAATAGCGCAAGCGGATGGCGATTGAGCGTGAGGCCGATGCTCGCATAGTCGTCGACAATCTCACGGCTCTCGGTTGCCTGCGGCAGCGTCAGCGGCGCTTCGGCGATCGGCGCATCGCGCAGCAGCCTGGGCACGATGTGTTGCGCCGTCACCGCCCACCACGCCTCGCGCCGATGCCCCGCGATACTGACCAGCGCGTTCGCTGCGGCGAGCGCTTCGAGATCGCGCCGCGTCAAGGCCGCGCGGCGCGCCAGATCGTCGACATCGGTAAACGGTGCCTCATTGCGGGCCGCCATGATGCGTTCCGCTGCCCCCTGCGAGAACCCTTTGATCAGATGCATGCCGATGCGCACAGCGGGACCGCGCGCGCCGAACGTGTTCGACGGCTGAAACACGCGGGCAGCCAATCGCCTCGCCGCGCGCCGGATCGTCCTGCTCACCGTCAGGCGCCGCAGCGAAAGTTCACGCAAATGCTGCGCAGATAGTACGGTCTGCTGACGATGCAAACAGGTCTCAGCCGGTGAAATACGCTGCCCTTCATGACCGGGGCTTTCGAGTGCCGACTCCCAGTCGCTCAGCGTCACGTCGGGCGGCAGGACCTGGACGCCGTGGCGCCTCGCGTCCTGCACGAGTTGCGACGGCGAATAAAACCCCAACGGCTGACTGTTCAGCAAACCCGCCAGAAAAGCAGCCGGCTCATAGCGCTTTAACCACGCACTGAGGTACACGAGCAAGGCGAAGCTCGCCGCATGGCTCTCCGGAAAACCATACTCGCCGAAACCTTCGATTTGTTTGCAGATGCGCTCGATAAACTCCTTCTCATAACCGCGTGCTGCCATGCGCTCACTCAAATCCTGCTGATACCTCTCGAGGTGGCCGGTGCGCCGCCACGCGGCCATGGCGCGCCGCAACTGATCGGCCTGCTCCCCGGTATATTTCGCCGCAACCATCGCCAGATGCATGACCTGCTCCTGGAAAATCGGCACGCCGAGCGTGCGTTGGAGCACCGGCCGCAATTCGTCTTTTGCGTAATCAACCGGTTCGAGACCCTGCTTGCGACGCAGATAAGGATGCACCATGCCGCCCTGTATAGGTCCGGGCCGTACGATCGCCACTTCGATCACGAGATCGTAGTATTTGTTCGGCTTCAGTCGCGGCAGCATGCTTTGCTGCGCCCGCGATTCGATCTGGAACACGCCGATCGTATCGGCATGGCCGCACATTTCGTAGACGGCCGGATCCTCGCGCGGAATATCCTGCACCCGGAATTCCGGAAAGCCGCGCCTCAACGCGACGAATTCCAGTGCGCGCCGAATCGCCGACAACATGCCGAGCGCCAGCACGTCGACTTTCAGCAGCTTGAGCGCGTCGATGTCGTCCTTGTCCCACTCGATCACGCTGCGGTCTTTCATCGTCGCGTTCTCGATCGGCACGAGTCGCGACAGTTTATCTTTCGCGATTACAAAACCGCCGACGTGTTGCGACAGGTGACGCGGAAAGCCGCGCAACTCTTTGGTGAGGCGGATCAGATTCTGCGTGATGTGCGAGTTAGCGTCGAAGCCCGCTTCGGCCAGGTATTTGGCGACCGCATCCGTGCCGTCCCACCATTGCTGCGACTTGCTGATCCGCTCGATCAACGACGCCTCGAGGCCCAACGCCCGGCCGACGTCTTTCAGTGCACTACGCGCGCGATACGTAATCAGCGATGCGGTCAGCGCTGCCCGATGACGGCCATACTTCGTATAGATGTATTGAATCACCTCTTCGCGCCGCTGATGCTCGAAGTCGACGTCGATGTCAGGCGGCTCGTTGCGCGCGCGCGAGATGAATCGCTCGATCAGCATGTTCATGTTCACCGGATCGATTTCCGTCACATGCAGGCAATAACACACGACCGAGTTCGCCGCCGAGCCTCGCCCCTGGCACAGAATGTTTCTCGAGCGCGCGAAACTCACGATATCGTGCACCGTCAGAAAATACTTCTCGTATTTCAGTTCAGCGATCAGCCCCAACTCCTTCTCGATCTGACCGATCCGCTTCAGGTCCATACCGTGTGGCCAGCGCTCCATCGCACCCGCCATGACCAGCTTGCGCAAATAGCTCGATGGCGACTCGCCTGCGGGCACCAGTTCTTCGGGGTATTCATATTTGAGTTCATCGAGCGAGAAGTGGCATAGCGCGGCGACCCGCAACGTTTCTTCGAGCGTATCGCGCGGATACAGCTTGCCCAGACGCACGCGCGTACGCATATGCCGCTCCGCATTCGCTTCGAGCGCGCTGCCGCACGCCGATAGCGGCGTGACGAGGCCGATGGCGGTCATGGTGTCCTGCAAAGGCTTGCGCGATCGGGCATGCATCAGAACGCCGCCCGCTGCGACCAGTGGCAACCCGCTCGCTTTTGAAATCATACGCAAGGCGTCGATCTGAAGATCGTCGCTACCCGTTTGCCAGAGCTCGAGCGCGATCCACGCACGCTGTGCGGCGAATGATGCGAGCCAATGCGCGCACCGCAGCGTGTGCGAGAGCGTCGCCGTACGCTGTGGCACGAGGATCAGCACGCATTCGGGCAACGTTCTCAGATGCGCCAGATGAGGCAGCGAATCGGTGAAGTCAGATGGGCCGAGGCGGTAGCTGCCTTTGTCCGCGCGCGATCGTGCCAGCGTAATCAGCTCGGAAAGATTACCGTAGCCGTTGCGATTGGTTGCGAGCGCAACCAGAGTGCAAAAGGGCTCGCCCGCGGCGTCGGTCAGATTGAGTTCGCTGCCGATAATCAGCTGAGGGATGGGTTTCAATGTCTCGGATTCCGCAGCCTCCTGTTGCGCGGGTTTGGCTTTCACCGCCTCTTCCAAAGGCGTTCCCGAGCGCGCCGCTGTCGCCTTGTCCTCGCGCTCTTTCAACTGACGGTCCCGCTCCTGCTTGATTTCCCTCAATGCGGTATGAGCGCGCACGACGCCGGCCAGCGAGCATTCATCGGTGATCGCGAGCGCGCTATAGCCACGCGACATCGCCTGCACGACGAGTTCAGAAGGATGCGAGGCGCCGCGCAGAAACGAGAAGTTAGTCAGGCAGTGCAACTCCGCATAGTCCGGCAAGTGGGTCGCGAGCGCCTGCTGCGAGAGCAACGGTGAGGAGGATGTGATCATGGTGCTCAGCCGAACAAACCTTGCAAATACCACTCGCCGCTCAAACGTTCGCGATACACCCAGAACATGTGGCCGCGGTCGTCGGCCGCGACGTAGTAATCCCGCTCGACACGATTGCCGTCCCACCACCCGGCCTCGATCCGTTCGGTGCGTGTAAGCATTTTCAGCGGCCTGCGATAGATCGGCCGCTGGTCGCGCATCATCAGGCGTAGCGGCTTGTCGAGCATCCAGACGGGGCGAGGCTGCGAGGGCAACGCACTGTCGGGCAGATCGAGCGATGCCTGCGCAGTGTCAGATTGCGGTGCGAGCGGGCGAGTGTTTCCAGTGATGCCCGCCTCAGCGAAGTGCTCGGTGGCCGGCTCGATGGATGCGTCGTGTATTGCATTGTTGTCCTCGCGTCCTTCCTCAGCGGCCGCGAGCCGCAACCCATCGGTCAGCCAGGTTTTATCCGCCTTGATTGCCGGACGGGACTTTGCCGGCGAACGCGTCTTGCGTGAAAACGCCTGTGCCTGGTAAGCCTCGACACGCATTGACCGCTCAGGACGATGATCATCCTGCACCGACATCTGCAGCACATTCTCCGGCCCCAGCCGTGCGCTCAGGCGTTCGAGCAGACGCGCGATCGAATCACCGTCTGATTCCGGCATGGGAAACAAGGTATCCGACTGCCCGGCGGATTCGCTAATCTGATCCGCAACCAGCTTCAACTCGACGACCGGCGCCGCCAGCACGGTCTGATTCAGCTTTTCCCGCAGCAGCCAGATCAGATGCTCGGCATCACGCGATGGGATGGCCCACGCGAGCGTCAGACTCGATGTCTTCGGCGCATGACGGGATGCCAATTCATGCTCGAGCAGCAAGGTAAAACCGCTGAGCGCCGCATGATGCGCGCTCAACCAGCCAGCCAATTGCACAATCAGCCGACGCGCGGCGAACAGCAATGCATCGGCATTATCGACTCGTGATGGCAACTCCAATTGAGCATGAAACGATGCCGGCGCGCGAAACGACTCGCGGGGATCCGGGCGCGTGCCATATGCCTGCGCCAGCAGATCCAGAATGCCGCTGCCGAAGCGTCGCACGACACCTTGTCTTGGCAACTGACGCAAATCCGCCAGCGTCGTGCAGCCGACATGAGAAAACACATCGCGATGCGCTTGCATCACCGGCAGCAGCGATACGGGCAAATCATCGAGGACGCGCGCGAGCGAAGTTCCTTTCACCACATGCCACCGACGCCCCTGCCGAGCGGCGCGTGCCTGCGCCAACAACCATGCCCCCCAGGCAGTCGGCGCACAGGCGAAGCGCGCCGTATAGCCGAATTCAGCCACCGTGGCGGACACCTTCGACAACAGCGTGCGCAAACCGCCGAACAACCGCAAACCGGAACCGACTTCCAGCAACAGGGTGTGCGCATCGGCGAGGGACACTTTCGGTGTGTACGTCAGCAAGGCGAGCGCTATTGATTCGAATGCCTGAGTTTCGCGTGCGGTATCGGCGGCCAGCAACTCAAGCCCCGGCGCCAATGCCAATGCATAGGAGCGCGAATGCCCCGCATGCACGCCGGCGCACAATGCTTCGAAGTCAGGCATGACGATGTGCGCGTGATCGGCCAGTGCGTAACAATGCCTCTCGACGATGTTTTCGGCATCTTGAGATGAGCTTGCCTCGTCGCATGGCTCACGCCGACTCGGCTTCGCGGGCGAGCCATCCGGGAGCGGCTCGAGAGGCTTCACCGCTTCCAGCGACAAGAGTGGCAATGTGACTGCGATCCACAGCATGTTTGATCTCTGGTCCTTGATGGCTGCCGACTCCGTTTTCCGGCAACAGGACACTCTGTAAAGGCAAAACGAGATGAAGAGGCTGAGATAGCGGTGGCCCTCGACGCTTGAAGATGTCGATCGACAGACCAATCTCCTGCAGCCATTGACGACGGTTGATCGTCTGCGCATTGGCCGGCAAGAGCGGTTTGCAGATCATTCGCAATGGCGCTGGGGAAGATTGTGTGGTTGCCTCGACAGGCCGAATCAAGAATGCCAGTGCGGCCGACTCCTGTGCCGCCACTTGCAGACGCCGAACCCTATCGGCCCGCGCATTCGGCAACCACACCAGCACCGCGCCGATGCCGTCCTGCTTCAATGCCTGGGCTGCAGCCCACAGGGCTTGATCTTCATTCGTGCGCACCCATAAGACACGCCCGACATCGACGCCCCACGCTCTCAAGGCAGCAGCACAGGGCTGATATGGAGGTGCGACGAGCATGACATGCCGCCCGGCCTGTTTCGTCAGATGGCGAAGCGCACAGGCCAGCAGGCGCACTTCACCCACTCCACCATGCTCGACCAATAGCTCCGTCAGACCGCCGGCCGACCAGCCTTGTCCCGGCAACAGTTGGTCCAGCGCGGCATAGCCACTGGAAATCACACGTGAGTCCGCCTCGGCAAGCTCATTGCCCTGCCACACCTGCCGTCGCAATTGCGACGGCAGTGCAGTTGTCGCGAGCTGAATCGCTGCTGCCATAGACACACTCTTTCAATAGGGAACACTCCGCCCTGCCCGGCATCGGGCAAGCAGGAAGTCGCGAGTTTTACTGTATATTTATACAGTATTTTGAGAGTGATGTTAAGACAAAGCGCGGCCGGCGATGCGCGCAGGAAGGGCTTTAGGGAAGGGGGAATGAAGTCGCGTGTAGAACGAGTTACGCGGACGAGACTTGGGCCGGGTTCGGGGGGAGGAAGCGGCGATTGGGAAGGCGCGGTGCGGGTGAGCCGCGAAGGTGTGGAGGTGGGACGCGCGTATCTTGAATTGACAGGCTACGCGAACGCGCTGCGACTGGGGAAGGACTGAAGGTGGACATGCGCGGTGGTGTCCGGCCGCGTGCTCTGCGTGCGTCGCCCCATTTGCCATGAGACAGCGATTTTTTCTTGCGCCGTAAACGCAGAAACCCCACCTTTTGGGGGTGGGGTTTCTGATACTGCAGGGGGAGCCTGACGATGACCTACTTTCACACGGGTAATCCGCACTATCATCGGCGTGGAGTCGTTTCACGGTCCTGTTCGGGATGGGAAGGGGTGGGACCGACTCGCTATGGTCATCAGGCTTTGACGGGTTGCTGCGTCGCATGCGGGTTTTGGTCAACCCGGCGCCACAGCCAATCTGGAAGAAATAGTTTCTGGTGATGCTCACCAGAGGGAGATTCGGGGGTTGTGTTGTTTCTGGCACAACACTGATCTCAACCTGTGTGTTCTGCAAACCCGTCTGGGGGTTCACATGTGCCCCCTTCGGGGGTTGCC
>NZ_LXKA01000144.1 GCF_001645125.1 Paraburkholderia ginsengiterrae
GAGCGCACGCGCTGCAGGGGCTGGGGATCGGGCGGTGGGGGGCGCGGCGGTTGCGTCCGGTGGAGAGAAGGCAGGTGGGTTCGGTGCAGCGAGGAGAGAGTGCAGGGGTAGCCGATGTCGGAAACAAGGTGAGAGAGGATGGCGAGACGCAGTCGGAGCGCGCCGGAATGCATGATGACGACGAGAACGAGTTGCGGGAGGAGCGGCGCGATAACGTACGCGTTTTTCTGGGCAGGCTGACGGAGCAAGAGACCCCGGGCGTGCAGGGACGCCAGCACGGGGCAACAACCGTCGGCGGGCCACGTGTTGTAGGCATACGGCGGCGACATGTGCGCTACTGCGTGGGGGTTGGCGGCAATTGAGGCGAGAGACGGCGCGGGAGGCGCGAGCGGGGCCGGCGGGCTGGGCGCCGCGGGCGGCACGACTGCAAGGCAGGGCGTGATGACGAGCAAGGTCGTCAGCAAGACAGCGCTTGGGACGGCATGGAGGTCGTGAT
>NZ_LXKA01000145.1 GCF_001645125.1 Paraburkholderia ginsengiterrae
GAAGGAGCAGTAGGGACAGGGGTGGGAGCAGAAGGGGTAGGAGGGACAGGTCGGAAGGGCGGGGGACGGCGTGGGAGTGCAGGGGGGGGGAGTGCGGGTGGGGGCGGTGGAGGTGGCGACGGGGTAGTGGTGGTGTAAGGCAGGCATAAAGTACTACGAGGTGGACCGCGGCAGGGGCATGTGGAGGCTGCTGGCGACAGAGGGAGGCTGGGCGGAGAACGTGGGCGAGGAGGGGGGAGGCCGGCAGGGGGGCGGAGAGTGGTGGGGGATCGGGGCGCCAAGGTGCGGGAACAGCGCGAGGCAGGGAACGAAGCGAACCGCCGCGGCGACGAAGGAGGCGATGCAGAGCGGAATGGGCGGGGCGCGGTTGCATGCCGCGAGGCCGGTCAGCAGCAACGCCAGAGGCGTGATCGCGTAGCCGGTTGCCGCGCGCGTGGCGAGCGGCAGACGCATGAGGGCCTGCAGGCGCCCGAGCGCACCGGTACGCACCACCAC
>NZ_LXKA01000146.1 GCF_001645125.1 Paraburkholderia ginsengiterrae
CGCTATCAACGCCGCAGCAACGCTGCGCAACCCCCACCCCGGTCCAGGCCCCAATTCCCCCCATCCACCGCGCATCCCCCCCCCGCCCCATGTACATACTCATCCGATCATTCGTATGCCCCCCCATCGCCATGCTCGCCGCCCTTCTGCCGGATTACCTTATCGACACCGCCGCGCGAGACCACGTCCCGCGCCCCCAGCTCACCGCCTCTCCACCCACTTCCCTCCCTACGGTAGTCCCTCATCCCCGCCCCCCACTCCCCCCCCCCCGCCCCACCCGTCGCCGCCACCGCCCTGCCCTCCGCCCGCCTCCGCGCACGTCGCCCCCCCCGCTCCCCCGTTCCGTCTCCCCGTACCGCTCCGCATCCCCGCCGCGCCTCCCTCGACCGGCTCTCCCCTACCCGTCAACTCTCCCCCTTTCTCCTACACTCCTATCCCCGCACCGCGTGCCCCCTCTCTGCCTCCCTCACCGCCTGACCTTCCCCATCCTCTCAC
>NZ_LXKA01000147.1 GCF_001645125.1 Paraburkholderia ginsengiterrae
GAGAGGGAGAGGGGGGGGGGGGGGGAAGGGGAGAAGGGAGGAGAGAAAAAAGGAGACAGGGGGAAAAAGAAAGGGAAGAGAGGAAAGAAGAAAGAGAGGAAGAGAAGGGAGGAAAGAAGAAGGGAAGGGAGAGGAGGAGAAGGGGGGGAGAGGAGAAAGAGGGGAAGGGGGAGAGGAGAGAAGGGGGGGAGAAGAGGGGGGGGGAAGGAGGAGGAAAAAAAAAAGAGAAGAGGAAAGAAAAAAAAGAAGAAAAAAATGAAAATGAAAAAAAGAACACGAAAAAATAAAAATAGAAGAACGTCGGCAGGGAAAGAAGTGTAAAAGAGACAGGGCAGGAAAATGACCGGGAAGAAGCAGCCTGAAGAGGAGAAGAACGAAGAGACGAAGTGGAGAAAGAACAGCAGCAGGAAGATCGCGAAAGAAAGAACCGGAAAAAAGGCGATAAGAAGGAACGAGGTGAAAAGAAACGTCCAGAAGAAAATCGGCATCTTCATG
>NZ_LXKA01000148.1 GCF_001645125.1 Paraburkholderia ginsengiterrae
TATGGGGCGGAGTGGCTGGTGGGCGGGCGCGTGGGGGCAGCGGGCGGGGGGAGCGGGGGGCCGGTGGTCGGCACGGGGAGGGGCGTGAGCGTGGGCGTGGGGGTGAGGGTCTCGCGGGGGCGGACTGTGGGGCAGGGGGCGGCGGGGGATGTGTTGATGGTCGGTGCGCTGCTGTTGATGAGGTGCCCGGGGCTGACGCGGTAGGGGAGGGGGGCCAAGCCGGGGGGCGTCGCGCTGGGATTCGGCGCTGCCTTGATGGAAAGCATTGCGTCGGTGCCGGGTCCGTTGCTGGCCATGCTGCCTCTTATACACATCGAAAAAAAACAAATAATGCGCGTCGTCGCGAGCGCCTAGCGTACACTACCCCCTGTCGCTTCCGCCCGGCGCAACATCCCGGGTCGTACCAGGCTTACTCTGCCGCGATCTCTCGTGTGCTTACAGTG
>NZ_LXKA01000149.1 GCF_001645125.1 Paraburkholderia ginsengiterrae
GCTCTGAGCGCAGTACCGCAACGAGGGGACGCGGGCGGGAGTGCTTGCGACAGGGTGGTGATCGTGGGGGCGGCGCTCTGAGCGCGCAGGTGCGGTGGGAGGTGTGGGTGGGCTGTCATGGCAAGACTGTACAGGTGGGGAGCCGCGGCGCCGAGGAGAGCGGGGAGGGTGGGTGGCACGAGGAGGGCATGCAGGGGCGCGGGGTGTCGGAAGGGGGCTGGGGGTAGGCGCGGGCGGAGGGCGGGCGCGGCAGGGGGCAGGGGGCGGAGTGGGGGGAGGGGGATGCGAGCGCAGTGGGCAGCGGGGCGGTGGCGAGGAGCGCGCGGTCGATCGCGCAAGGCGCAAAGGACGGGGAGGCCAACGGCGGGGGCAGTGGGGTAGGCGCGGGGTGAGGCGGCGGCGCGATCGACGCGCTCGGAGTGGGCGCCGGCGCGGGGGCGACGTCGGCGAAGGGTGTCGGGGTGGTGGGTGAGCCCGAGCCGATTGCAATGGAC
>NZ_LXKA01000150.1 GCF_001645125.1 Paraburkholderia ginsengiterrae
GCTGGATGAGCCGCGTGGGTAACGATTCGTTCGCCCAGTACGTCCGCCACACCTTGCCGAAAGCGGCCATCGCCCACCCGTTCGTGCCGACCCACCCGCTTTATCCGACCGGCATCCAGCTGAAGTCGACCAACGCAGACCGCAACGCCCCGCCCGTCTCTCACCTTCCCCTCGCGTCCTCGTCCAGCCACCTGCCGCTCTCTCACTACGTCGCCGACGACCCACCTCAGCCTCTCTACCCGCACCAGAAGCCACTGCGCTCCTCCTGCTCTCCCCCCACGCCGCCCCCGTCCGCACCGACCCGGACCGCCCCCCAGTGCTCCTAGAGCTCGACGATCTCCGCCGCTGTAGCCGCCTTCCTGCTCACTCACTCGTCCTCCGCGCCACGCACTGACCGCTCGCCATCCTGACACAGCACCGATCTCCACTCCTCGCCCCCGCCGCGACCGTTCGTACACGCCGCGCTAACCTCGCTCCTGACAGCCTGCTCTCAC
>NZ_LXKA01000151.1 GCF_001645125.1 Paraburkholderia ginsengiterrae
GCGAAGTTGCATCGTGGAATGGCGGAGTAGGGCGGGCTTGGGGGCTGGGTGTAAAGACGAGACGGGTTGCGGCGGGAGCTAGGGGGCGACGGGAAGGCGGGGGTGGGAGTCGACGGTGGCGGTGTAGCCGGGGGTGCGGAGGGGGTGGGGGAGGGGAGGCACGGGGGGACAGTGGTCGTGGGCGAGCGGGAGTGCGGCGGCTTTGGCGGGGGTGGAGGGAGCGCGGGCGATGTGGGGGGCGGGCGCGCGCGCGAAGGCGAGCGGTATTCGATGGGACGGCGCAAGTGTGAAGGGGCTGCGAGAGTGGCTGGGTGTCGGGCACGACACGTTCTATGACGCGTCGGGGTTCGCGACCGTGCCGTGGGGATGCTGCGCCCGGGGCCGCGGAGCGTGGGGCGACAACACGCGACGGCCCGAATGCGCGAGGCTCTGGCTCGACCGGCTGGTCGCGGAATTGCCGGCGATACGCCTCACACTGTGGATAGGCCAGTAT
>NZ_LXKA01000152.1 GCF_001645125.1 Paraburkholderia ginsengiterrae
CGGGGGAGGAAGGAGGGGAGGAGGAAAAGGGAAAAAGAGGAAAAAGGAAGCAGGAGAGAGGAGGAAACGCGAGGCGAGAGGGGAAAGACGAAGGAGGGAAGAGGGAAGGGGAAGGAAGGGAAAAAGGGAGAGGAAAGGGAAAGGGGGAGAGAAGGAAGGAGAGAGAAGACAAAGAGGGGAGAGGGAAAAAGAAAGAAGGAGAGGAAAGAAGGGAAGAGGAGAAAGAAAAGGAGAAAAAAGAAGAAGGGAGAGGAGAAAAAGAGAAGAGAAAAAGAGAAAAGAGGAAAGAGAGGAGGGAGGAGGAGGAGGGAAAAAAAAAAAAGAAAAAAGAAAAAGGAAAAAGAGAGAAAGAGGGGAAAGGAAGAAAGAGGAGGAACGGAGGAGGGGAGAGAGGAGAGAAAGAGCAGGAGGAAGAACGACGAGAGGGAGAAGGAAAAGAAGACGGAGGCAGACAAGATAGCACACCGGACGGGAAAGAGCGCAGGAGCGAGAG
>NZ_LXKA01000153.1 GCF_001645125.1 Paraburkholderia ginsengiterrae
GCTCATCACCGTGCCGACCGCATGGCCGCGCGCCGAGCGCGGCGCGAGTTCCGCCGCGCACGGCACCGCTTGTTGCGCGATGGCGGCGATCACACCGCTCGCCAGGCTCTCTCCGCTCAGCCCCCGCAGCCTCGGCGCCCCGGCCTCCCCCACCCGTTCCACCCACATCGCCCCCCTCCCGCCCATCATCCGACCCCGCCGCTCCACGCGGTCTCCCAACCCCGCCCCCAACAGCACGCCGCCCGCGTAGACCAGCCGCGCGTCTCCCGGCCCCACTCCGCGCCCCACCCCGCGCCACACCCCCACGCCCACCGGCGCGCCTCCGCTCCCCGGCCCGACAGCCCGCGCCGCCCGCACGCCCTGCCCCCACGGCGCGCCCCGTCGCACCCTCGTGCCGCCGACCCACCGCACCCACACCGCCCCCAGCCCTGCGCCCGCCTCACCCACCCTCAGCCCTGCAACCCACCACGTGAGCCTCTCCTCGAGCACCGCC
>NZ_LXKA01000165.1 GCF_001645125.1 Paraburkholderia ginsengiterrae
ATGCGCGGCGAGGACGGGGGGTGCGCGGCGGCTGGGACGGCGGGTCTGTATTCGGCGGTACATGGGCGGGGGTACGGCCAGGGCGGTGGGGGCCGCGGAGGCGGATATCGGCCGGGAGGGGCTGTGGGGCGACGAGGCGGGGGGAGTACCGCGGGAGGTGCGCTGGGCATGTGGGGGGGGGGGGGCGCGCGAGGTGGAGGGCGAGGCAGACGACCGGGGTGGGGTAGCACGCAGAGGGCGGGCTGAGGGGCGGCGCGCCGAGGGAGGGGGCGCCGGGGGGGTGGCGGAGGGGGGGGGTGGGCCAGGCGCGAGGCGGGGCGGTAAGGGGCGGGCTGGTCGTGAGCCAGGTTTTTACGTTGTACACCACGCCGGTGATCTACCTGTACCTCGACCGGCTGCGCGCGCGACTCGCGAGATGGTCAGCGCGCCTGCCGTGGAATCGCCGCGGCGAAGCACCCGAAACGAGCGCATGATGAAGACGACTTTCTCCGCCACACTGACCGGCGCGTTGCTGGCGTTGCCGGTGCTTTTTCTGGCCGGCTGCATGGTCGGCCCGGACTATCACCGGCCGCCCGTCGCCACGCCCGCCACATGGAAAGAACTGCCCGGCTGGACTGAGGCGCAACCCGCCGCCGAGAGCCCGAAAGGAAACTGGTGGACGGTATTCAACGACCCGCTGCTGGACGAACTCGAACCGCTCGTGTCGGTGTCGAACCAGACCGTGCGCCAGGACTATGCGAACTACCAGCAGGCGCTCGCTGAAGTACGGCTCGCGCGCGCCGCGCTGTTTCCGACCATCGGCGTGACCGGATCGGCGACCCGCGAACGGTCTTCAACAGGCAGCCTGAGCAGCAGCTCCAGCTTCGGCAATTTCCAGCGCGTGAACAACGCCGGCTCGCTCGAGGCCAATGCGAGCTGGGCGCCCGACCTGTGGGGCCTCGTGCGCCGCAACATCGAGGAAAGCGCCGCGACCGCGCAGGCGAGCCAGGCGACGCTGGCGAACGCCACGCTCTCCGAGCAGATCGCGCTGGCCAACGCGGTCATCAATCTGCGCGTGACGGATGCGAATATCGATTTGCTCACGCGTACCGTCGACGAATTCGGGCAATCGTTGCGCGTCGTTTCCGAGCAGGACAAGGCCGGCACTGTGCCGCCCTCCGATCTCGTCACCGCGCAGACGCAACTGGAGTCGGCCCAGTCGAGTCTGATTGCCTTGGGCGTGGCACGGGCCCAATACGTTCATGCGATGGCCGTGCTGGTCGGCAAGAATCCCGAAGAACTGGAGGTGCCGCACAACGTCAACCTGCCGACGCTGCCGTCCATTCCAGCCGGCGTCCCCTCCACGCTGCTCGAACGCCGGCCCGACATTACTACCGCCGAGCGCCAGATGGCGGCGCAAAATGCCGCGATCGGCGTGGCTGTCGCGGCGTATTACCCGTCGGTTTCGCTCTCGGCGCTGGACGGTTTCACGCAGTCGCCGTTGTCCGGTTTGCTGCACGTCGCCAACTATGTCTGGTCATTGGGCGGCCAGGCGAGCGAGACGCTGTTCGACGGCGGTCAGCGCAGTGCGCAGGTCGATGCCGCAAAAGCCGCGTACGACGCGGCGGTGGCCAACTACCGCGGCACGGTTCTGACAGCGTTCCAGGGCGTTGAGAACGACCTCGTGGGCTTGCGCGTCCTCGCGCAGCAAGCCGAGGTGCTGCAGCGCGCGGTCCGCGATGCGACGCGCGGAGCCGAGATCGCGCGCAATGAATATCAGGCGGGGACGGTCGACTATACGACGGTCGCAACAGCGCAGACGAATCAGTTGAACCTTCAGCAGACAGCATTGAACGTGCAGCAAACACGCTTGCTCGATGCCGCGTCGCTGATCGGTGACCTGGGAGGCGGCTGGTCCAGCAGCGAGCTGGTCGATCCTCGTCAGCAGAAACAACTGAAGGTGTTGCCCTAGTCCGGCGTTGCCGTTGCAACCGTCGGGCGGCGCATCTGCGCCTGTTTCATTCCGGCGTCGGCTCCGCTTCGAGCCCCGACCAGCTGACGCTCGACACCCCCTTCTCCATGCTCAGGCGACTAGCGATGCTCTCCAGCTTGGACTGGTCCTTCGGATGCAGTTTGAGCGTCGCGGTCACTTCGATACGTTGTGGGTCGCCCTCGTAGTCCTGGCTGGTCAGACTCTGGAATGACAGCGGCGCGGAAGACATTGAATTGGATAGTGCCGCGCGAATATGGATTTCGTCCGCTTCGCGGCAGACTACCGTCAGCGTGTATTCGCGTATGAGGTCGGCGGCCGATACCGGCGCGGTATTGATCGCGTGGCTGACTTCCCGCAGGACGGTATTCGTCAGCAGCACGATAGCGGTCCCGGCCACGGCGGGGCCGAAGTGCCCTGCCCCGCATAAAACGCCGACGGCGGCTGAACACCAGAGCGTAGCGGCCGTGTTGATGCCCTGAATCGCCCCCTTGTCGCGCATGATGACGCCGCCGCCAAGGAAGCCGACGCCCGATACGACGTAGGAGGCAATTTGCGTGACCCCGGTCGTGCCATTTCCCGTCAGCACCCCGAGGGTGACAAAGAGACAGGCGCCGCTGGCCACTAGGGTAATCGTGCGCAGCCCCGCGGTGCGCTGGCGCATCTGGCGCTCGAGCCCAATCGCCACCCCGCAGGCGAAGGCAGCGAGCAGCCGCAAAGCAAAGTCCAACGTCATGGCGCCCCTGTTCGTTTCGTATGGCAGGTGACCCGGTTTGCCGCTAACAGGAGGCAAACCGGGTACGACACGCGTCCTGCGTCTATTTTATTTGAGCACCATCATCTGCACGACCTTCACGACCACGAGTCCAACCGCCAGCACGAGGTAGCCGCGCAGCACGCCCATCCAGACGCGCTTGGCCAGCGTCAGATTCGGCGGCGGCAGGTCTTCCAGCGGCGGCATGCGCCACGTATCGCGAGCATTCTTCGGATACGTTTGCACCTCTGCCTCCGCGGTTTGGCGACGGAGTCTGCGGATCCCGGCGGTGCCGGCGAAGCCAAAGATGGCCAGCAGTGTTCCGCCGGCGAGCGTTTCCAGAATCGTTTCGCCGGTGATGTCCGGGTAGACGACCGAAGCGGTCAGAATGATGGACAGCATCACCAGCACCCAGATCACGGCGCCGGTGAACAGGTTGAGCCGCTTCGAGTTGACCCACGGACCCAGCACGGCCTTGTCGTTGCACAGCAGCAGCAGAAACACCGTGGCGCTAGGCAGCAGGACACCCGCGAGCGTCTGCACGGCTTCCGTCAGCAAACCAAGCGGGCTGCCCGGAATCAGCACCAGCGCTGCGGCGGCGGCCACAATGCCGAAGTAGACGATATAGAAACCCTTGGCGTCCGACACCGGACGATGCAGCGAGTGGCGAATCTTGAAGACGTCGCCAATGGCGTAGGCCGTGGACAACGACACCGCCGCCGCGCCGATGATGCAGGCATCGAGCAGTGCCACCGCGAAGAGCGTGGCCGAGGTGCGGCCCGCGTACTTTTCCAGCCCGCCGATCACGCCGCCTGCGTCCGTGAAATTGCCGAACTCGGGCTTGCCGGCATACAGCGCCGCGCAGAACGAAATCATCGCCACCGCGCCGATCAGCACGAACACAATGCCAATCCACAGGTCGGCCTTTTCGTACTTCATGAAGCGCGGCGTGATGCGCTTGTCCACCACGTAGCTCTGCTGGAAGAACAACTGCCACGGCGCGACCGTCGTGCCGACAATGCCGATGACGAGCAGCATCACGTCGCTCAGCTTCGAATGGGCGGGCCAGTTCGGGATGAGGAAATCGCGCGTCATCTGGCTAACCGGCGGATGAATCGACACCAGCACGGGCACCAGCAGCAGACTCATCACGCACAGCACCACGGCGAAGCGCTCGAACCGTCTGAAGTTGCCCGTACTGACCGCGGCCATGGTCAGCGCGGCCGCAATGCAGACGCCGAAAATCTTTGAAATGCCGAAGAAGTCGAGCACGAAGGTGATGCCGATGAACTCGGTCACGATGGTCAGCGCGTTCAGAATGAACAGGTCGACGACGCTGAAGGCGCCCCAGAACTTGCCGAAGCGTTCGAAGATGAGACGCGCGTGTCCGACACCGGTCACCGCGCCAAGGCGCAGCACCATTTCCTGATTGACGAACAGCACCGGCACGAGCAGCAGCATGGTCCACAGCAGCGTGGTGCCATAGTTCTGCCCAGCCTGCGTATAGGTGCCGAAAGCGCCCGCGTCGTTGTCGCCGACCATCACGATCAGCCCCGGACCGAGGATGGCGAGCAGCGTACGGAAACGCGCCCACCAGTTGGTGCGCGGCGCGGTGTCGTGGTGGGCGATGGTGCCCAAGGCCCCTTTGATGTCGCCAAGGTGCGCGGTGTCGAGCACGGCGCTGCGTGGCGGCGAAACGTTAGCTGGAGTGGCCATTTTTATGGTTTCCCTGATTCTGTTTGTTGAAAGGAAATTGCGCGGCTCCGGCATACGTAAAGGCGTGTACCGTCGACAGACAGCGTCGCTTGCGTATGACGGATAAGAGCGCGCGAAACTACGAAGCGTGCGAAACGAGCGATTTGAGGCGATGCCAGAATGCGGCGAACCCGTGCGGTTCACTGGCGTGCAACGCCAGCATGGCGTTGTAGTGCGTACGCGATTCTTCGACGTGCGGCAGATTAGAAAGAAGGAGTCCGAAGTTCATGTTATTTCTCCGAGCGTTTGGCTTGACGCGTTTTTGCGGAAAGCCAGCAGACACGGAGGCCGGGCATGCTATGCGCGCGGCGACGAACGTCTACTCGCTTTCCTTAGACAAAGGTAAAGGTGAGTGGCATAAGGGATAACTGTCACTGTCCGGCATGGCGGCTCCTTATCGGCGCTTGGCGCGCTTGGTGCGCGTGCTGCTGCCTGTTTGCAACGCACGTGCTGATCCACGCGTTGGCCCGCGCCTGTGATTCGAACAGGCGCGAACGAACGCTGCCGCGAGTGAACGCTCGCGACGCGATGCCATATGGACGAGCGTTATCGCTGCGGCCAGATGACGCTAATCAGGGTGCACGGAGAGAATGAACTGCGGCGCGCACCGTCTGCCTGCTGGCAAGACGGCGGCTGTGATGAGGGAGCGCGGACGTCCTGCCGGTCAGGCAGCGAAACTATTCGAAGGTCGACTACTGCAAGAGTCCAAGGCGTCAGCCCCATTTGTGAAGATTTTTAAATTTTAGGTGGCGCTTTTAAACGAAGTCAACAGAATTCGCTAAGCAGAGCAAATATTATTTCCGGAGCGTCAAATCTTTCGAAATGAAAGAATTAATGGCGGATGCCATCGCATCGATGCGGACAGCAACGTAGGGCGGGATTGTCGCTGCGACGAATGTGGCGGAAAAGTCGGCGTTCGGCATTTTTGCGCTTTTTTTACTTGCCGTTTGACACAAGTGCCGAATACAATCCGCCCCGTCTTATCAAAAGGAGTCCCTCGTGGACACATGCTCTAGTAGTGGAAGTCCGATGCCGGTCCATGCCGGCGTAGTCACCGCGAGATAGCCGCAGCAGGGTCACTCCTTCGCCGCTAACTCGCTTTGTTCGGGTTAGCGCGCTTCATCACCGACCGGCTTTCTGCCGGTCCGTCAGCAGCACGCTCCCTCTGTTTGACCGCTTTTCGCAACCGCGCTTGCGAGACGCCGTCACGTCTTCATACGTCGCCTGGCTTTGCCGGGCTGGACGGGAGTGAGCCTATGTTCTTCGCTTCGTTTGTTACCTATTTCAAGGGCGGATTTGCTGCCCCGCGCGGCGACACCGCCGCTGCCCGGCTGCTGCCATTGGGCGCTCGTGAAAACCTGGCCGTGCGCTTGACCGGCTATGCCGCGAGAGCCCATTTTCTCGTCGCGCCGTCCATCACTTCGACGACTGCCGCCCATGCCGGCGGCGTCCCGCAGTCGGCCCGCGCCCGCCGTTTCGCCACCGATCCGCTGCGCCGCGCCGGTAAAACCGTAGCGCGCGCCGCACTGCGCGTGGCCTATGCCGGCAGCCCGCTGACACCAACCGGCTACGCCATTCTGGCGCTGACGGTCGCCGCGGTCGCGCTGGTCGCGATGTTGTCCAGCTCGTCGCTTGGCGACGAGCTGGGCCGTGCGATGCGATTGAGCTGGTGGTTCTCCTGAATCGGGGCCGCATTCACGGTCCCGCCACACGTCTCGTGTCATATCCCTCGATGAGCAGATTCTCTCTGCCCTATAACCTGGCTGCCACTTGTTATGAAGAAAAACCTGAAGACCAAACTGCTGCTGTCCGGTGGCCCTCTCGGCCTGACCTGCGTGCTGTCCCTCGGCGTGGTGCCGCCCGCCTTCGCCCAGGCGGCCGGCGAGGGAACGCCCGCCGCCACGCCGGCTCAGAGCGAAGCGCCGGCATCCCCCGCCGGCACAGCTGACGCAGCCAAAGCGGACCAGGCGCCGCCGGCACCGACCGGCTTCTGGGACCGCTCCAACCTGTTCGGCGACATGGGCGGGCTGCGTCCGTGGCTTGGCAACTATGGGGTCACCTTCAACCTGTCGGAAACCAGCGAGTACCTGAACAACCTGTCAGGCGGGACGAAGCGCGGCGGCGCTTACGACGGCCTGACCCAGTTCGGCCTGGTGGTCGACACGGGTAAGGCCATCGGCCTGCCGGGCGGCACCTTCAACGTGTCGGGCCTGCAGATTCACGGCACCAACCTGACCCAGCGCAACCTGCAGACCCTGCAAACGGCGACCGGCATCGAGGCGGATGCGACGACGAGACTGTGGGAACTCTGGTACCAGCAGACCCTGTTCGGCGGCAAGGCCGACGTGAAGATCGGGCAGCAGAGTCTCGACCAGGAATTCATGACCAGCCAGTACGCCGCCACCTTCATGAACGCGACGTTCGGCTGGCCGGTGCTGCCATCCACCGACATGCCTGCGGGCGGTCCGGCTTATCCGTTGTCGTCGCTCGGGCTGCGCGTGCGGGCCACCCCCGCGGATGCGTGGACGGTGCTGGCCGGCGTGTTCGACGGCAATCCGGCGGGCAACGGGATTGGCGATCCGCAGAAGCTGAACGCGCACGGCACCAATTTCAACCTGCATGACAGCGCCCTGTTCATCGGCGAGGTGCAGTACGCGATCAACCAGCCGCCGGCCAACCCGTCGGACGCGAAACCCACAGGTTTGCCGGGCACCTACAAGCTGGGCTTCTGGTACAACACCGGCAATTTCGCCGATCAGCAGTTCGACAACACAGGGCTATCGCTCGCGAATCCGGCGAGCACCGGCGTGCCCCGCAGTCACCGCGGCGACTACAGCTTCTACGCGGTGGCCGACCAGATGGTCTGGCGTGCGGGCCCGGACAGTCCGCAATCGCTGGGCGTATTCGCCCGAATCATGGGCGCGCCTGGCGATCGCAACCTGGTCGACCTGGGGATGAACGTCGGCGTGACGCTGAAGGCGCCGTTCAAGGGACGCGACAACGACACCGTCGGGCTGGCTGTCGGCTACGCGAAGATTGGTTCACATGCGCAGAACCTGGCAAGCGACACGGCTGCGTTCACGCCGGGCTACCCATCGCGCAGCGCGGAAACCATCCTTGAAGCGACCTATCAGTATCAGGTCACGCCGTGGTGGCAGATGCAGGCAGACTTCCAGTACGCGTTCCGCCCGGCCGGCGGTATTCCGAACCCGGAGAACCCTTCGCAGCGCATCGGCAACGAAGCGGTTGTCGGGATTCGCACGGTCGTTACCTTCTAAGCGGTCTTGTCGAATTCGCCCGGCATCAAGCGCAAGAATATGCATAGGATTGCAAACTTGATTCGATGCCGGGCCGAGGCTCGACTACAGATGCAACCAGTACATCTCGGGAATGGCGCGGTCCTCTGCTGATAGATAGGGATTGTCGATCCAGATCAGCTTTCTGCCGCCCAGGTTAGAACGCTTCAGCCCGTTCTGGATATACGGGTGCGAGTTGAACAGCTTCAGATACGAGCCGTCGCGCCACGCGGCCGCGAAGCCGCGTGCGATCGTCGCAGCCAGCAGCGCGTGGTTCGGTGACACGTAGAAAAGAAAATCCGAACGATAGCCCAGCAGCAAACGGTTCTCGACGGCGAGGTGCGGCTCCGTCGACAGGTGCGAATCCAGTTCCGGATAGGCCTCGATCACGCCGCGCGGAAAATAGTCGACCCGCCGGCCTTCGAGCATGCGGAAGATCGTCTCGTAGGTGGAAGGCGTCTGCACGGGAAGCCCCGCGTTGCGCATGATGTCCGTGTCGATCCAGCCGAGGCCCTGCACGCCCGTCATCGACCGGAGGTCCTCGAGGGTGTCGATCCGGTCGAAATCCGCCTGACGGTCCTGCCGGATCAGAAACACCCGATATCCGATCAGGCCCCGGTGAATCGGAATATGCACGACATTCAACCCACGCTCGGCCCGAGCCTCCATGCTCGTCCAGTGCAGGTTGATCGTGTTTCCCGACGCGAGTTCGGCAAGCGCCCTGGTGCGCTCCATGACGATTTCGACCTGGCGCGCGGTATAGGACGCGTTGGCGGCCTTCATGGCGATATCGAGCGTCGCCAGTGCGAACGCCGCGTGCACGTCCCGGCCTGGCCGGATCTGCGGGTAGACGATTTCGAAATGCCCAGCCGGTGCGGCCCGAGCGGCGAGCGCCGCTCCCGCGGCACCCGCAGCCGCGAAGATAAAACGCCTGCGATGCATAGCAATACAGATGAAGAAAACCGGTCGTGCGGAGGGCTCGGGAGAAAGCGAGGCTAATCAGATCGTGGCACGGGCCGCGCCGCGAAAACAGCCCGGGCAAACCCGCTGACGGAAGGCTCACGACATGCCTACAGTATCATTTCCATTCCCGCCTGCTACTCCACGATCAGGCCGTGCCGGATCGCGTAACGGATCACCTCGGCGTTGTTCGAAAGGCCCAGTTTCTGCATCAGCCGCATCTTGTGCGTACTGATCGTTTTCGCGCTGAGCGAACAGGAGTCCGCGATGTCGTTGATGCTTTTTCCCGCCGCCAGCATTTGCAGCACCTGAAACTCGCGATCGGACAATACTTCGTGCGGCGCCATATCGCCGCGGTGCGTGTCGAACACCATCGCATCGACGAGTTTCGGGTCGATAAAACGCCCGCCGTCCGCGAGTTTGCGGATCGCCGCGAGCAGCACGTCCGGGTCGCTGTCTTTCGTCAGATACCCGGTTGCGCCGGCGCGCAGCGCGCGCGAGGCCACCTGTGCCTCATCGTGAATGCTCAGCACCAGGACCGGCAACGCCGGCTGCTCCGCGCGCACACGGCGGATCAGATCGACCCCGCTGATGCCGGGCATGGTCATGTCGAGCAGCAAGAGGTCGACGCTGCAGGTGCGCAGCTTGTCGACGACTTCCGCGCCTTGCGCCGCCTCCGCAGTGACGACGATATCGCTGGTGGTCGCGATGATCTGCCTGAGTCCGCCGCGGACAATGGCGTGATCGTCGGCAATGAGTATTCTGATCATGTTCTGCTGTCGCTCAGGTTACGCTCAGGTGTCGCCAACGAGCGGAATATGAATTGAAACCGTCGTGCCCGCGCCCGGCGCGCTGTCGATCGACAGCGAACCGCCAATCAGCCGCGCCCGCTCGTTCATGCCAAGCAGGCCATACGAATACGCCCGGCTCGCCGCCTGCTGGTCGAAACCGCAGCCGTCGTCGCGTACCTGCAGTTCGAGCTTTGCAGCGGTCGAAACCAGCGTGACGTCGACACGTGTGGCGTGCGCGTGCCGGGCGACGTTCGTCAGCGAGGCCTGCACGATGCGGAAAACCGCCGTGGCATAGGTGTCCGATAGCGTGGGTTCGCCACCGGCAATGCGCAATTCAGCCGCAATGCCGTTGCGCCGGATGAAGTCCTCGACCAGCCACTCCAGCGCCGACACGATACCGAAGTTCAGCGCCGCAGGGCGCAAATGGCTGGCGACATTGCGCACCATCCAGATCGTACCCTCGACCAGTCCGCGCATGTCGTCGGCTTTTTTGGCGGCTTCCGGGTCGTAGTCCAGACGCATCCTGAGCAATGACACATCCATCTTGAGCGCCGTCAGCAACTGGCCCAGTTCGTCGTGAATCTCCATCGCGATGCGTTTTCTTTCCTCTTCACGAATCGCCTCCATGTACGCGGACAGCTTTCGCTGCTGCTCGCGCGATTCGAGCAGTTCCTGCTCCATCTGCTTGCGCCCGGTGATGTCGTTCAGGCCGACGTAGATCGCCGGCGACTCGCCGTAAGTCGCGACCCGCGCGCTTGCCATTACCCAGAACCGTACTCCGTCAGGACGCTTGAACTGCAATTCGGTATTGCTCAGGCTGCCTTCTGTTCGCAGATGATGAACCAGATGCTCGCGCTCCATCGGGTTCACATAGAAGTCCGCAATGTTGGCCGCCATGCCGTCGTCCATGCCGAAGAGTGCTCGCAGAGGCTCGTTGGTGTACAGGATCTGCCCGTCGGGCATCGACGTGATGCACAGCGGCACGGGGCTTGTCTCGACAATCGCACGAAAGCGGGCCTCGCTCGCCTGCAGGCGAGCATCCGCACGCCGGCGCCCGTCGATCTGGGCCTGCAGTGTCGTGTTGGCGCGCGCGAGCTCTTCGGTGCGCAACGCCACGCGCCGCTCGAGATCGTCGCGCGCCTGCGACAGCGCGGCTTCCGTCTCCTTGCGCACCGACACTTCGGCGAGCAATTGCCGGTTCTGTTCGACGAGCCGCTTGTGCATGGCGCGCAACTCGAGATGAACGCCGACTCGCGCAAGCATTTCATCCACGCGCAACGGCTTGGTCACATAGTCGACGCCACCCGCCGAAAAACCCGCGACCCTGTCCTCGTCGCCCGTCAGCGAGGTCATGAAGATGACCGCGATATCGCGTGTGCGTTCATCCAGTTTCAACCGGCGGCACGTCTCGAATCCGTCGATTCCAGGCATCTTTACGTCGAGCAGGATCAGATCGGGCTGCGAAAAAGCAGCGCGCTCGAGTGCCTCGCCGCCGTCGAGCGCAACCAGCACGCGCACGCCACGCGCCTCGAGGCTGTCGACCACCAGCCCGAGATTGGCGGGCGTATCGTCGACGATCAGGATCGTGCCGGTCTGCACGACGGATGCGGCAAGATCGCTCATGGTGAGGTATTCCCCTCAAGATACCGCTCGACCAGCTGCAAGATCGCTTTCGACTGGTAAGCACGCGCCAGTTGATGGAGCCGCGCTGCGAACGCGGCATGCGACGGACTGCTCGCGGCGGTTCGCTCCGACCATTGCACGATGCCGCGCATATTGCCTTCGCGCGCAAGCTGATGCAGTTCGTCCATCATGTCGGCGGGCATTGCGGCGGGCAACGTCTCGAGCGCTCCGAGCGGTGCTTCCGGCTGCACCGCGGCGTAGATCCACGTCAGATCGAGCAGCGCCGCCATGCGCGCGAGCAGCACGTCGAAGTCGACCGGCTTGGCGATGAACGCGTTGGCGCCCGCGGCGAGGCTCTTCGCGCCATCCACGCCCAACGGCGTCGCCGATATCGCAATGATCGGCACGTCGGCGAATTCCGGCACCGCGCGCAAACGCCGCGTCACCTCCATACCGTCGATACCGGGCATCACGATGTCCGTCAGAACCAGATCGGGCGGGTCCGCCAGCGCGGCCGCGATGCCGTCGCCGCCGTTGTCCGCCTCGGCGGTGTCAAAACCGATGCGCGTCAGCAGTTCGACAACGACCGCCCGGTTGATCTGCACGTCGTCGATCACGAGCACCTTGAGGCGCGGCCCCTCGTAGCCGACGACGAGCGACGCGGGCCCCGCCGCGCTCCGTGCCACCGGCTCGTCAAAGGCAGGCGGCAACTCGAACCAGAATACGCTGCCCTGCCCCGCCAGGCTCTCGACGCGCAACTCGCCGCCCATCGCGCGCACGAACTGCCTGCTGATGGCAAGACCGAGCCCCGTGCCTCCCGTGCGGCGACCCGGGCCACCGGCCTGCTCGAACGGCAGGAAGATGGTCTCGTGATCCTCCGGCCGAATGCCGATGCCTGTGTCGTGCACCTCGAAGCGCACCGCGCCGCTGGCACCTGGGCCAATGCCAAGGCGCACGCTGCCGTGGTCGGTAAACTTCACGGCGTTCGACAGCAGATTGAGCAACACCTGGCGCAAACGGTGTTCGTCGGCTCGCACGCTGCCCGGCGCATCGGCGGCAACCGTGCAGTCGAAATCCAGTCGGCGTTGCTCCGCCTTCACACCGATGATTTCGCGGATGGAGTCGACGAGTCCCGCGAGCGGGACGTCGCCAATCTCAATGCGCAGCTTGCCCGCCTCGACCTTGGCGAAATCCAGCGTCTCGTCGATCAACGTCAGCAGGTGCTCCCCGCTTTGCTGGATCACGGCGACGCCGTTGCGCTGACGCGCGGACAACGTGTCGTCGCGCCGCAAGATCTGCGCGTAGCCGAGAATGCCGTTGAGCGGCGTGCGCAGTTCGTGGCTCAGATTGGCGAGGAACTCGCCCTTCGCGCGATTGGCCGCTTCCGCCGCGCGCCGGGCCTCGCGCTCCATCGCGGCCTCGCGTTCGTCGAGATACGCGCGGTGCAGCCGATTGCCCATTGCGTTAAAAGCCGACACCACGCGGTCGAGTTCGTCAGGATCTTTCGACGGCTTGCGTTGCAGCACGAACGGCCGTGGCGGCTCATGAAAGTCATAGTCGCTCACGCTGCGCGCGATCGCGGCAAGATGCCGCGTGACCAGCCGCGACAGGATATAGAACGTGAACAGCGCAACCAGAAAGGTGTTCGCGGCCTGGCTCACGAGTATCACGAGCGCGGTACGCATCAGATCGTGATAGAGGTTGGCCAGGGTCGCCTCGACATAGAGCGTGCCGATCGGCTCGACCTTGTCCTTCACGCGGTACATGATCGGAAATTCGCGCGCGACTGTCATGGTCGGCATGCGCTCGCCAACCGTCACCACCAGCAGCGAACCAGAGGTTCGGGACTCGCGGACTTCCGCTGCGCGGATATCGGCGAGACGCAGCATGCCTTCCAGTTCCAGCTTCACTTGCGGTTGATCGAGACGCCACAGCGCTTCGCCCAGGCTGTCGCGATAGCTGCGATCGATATCGACGAGCCGGTCCTGGATTTGCTCGATGCCATGTTCGTAGTCGCGATACAGTTGTAGCGCCGTCAGAATGAGCGTGATCGCACAGCTAAAAGCGAGCACCGTGGCGAGCAGGCGCAGCACGATGCTGCGCCGCACATCGCGCAGTCCATCCCACCCTGCATCGAGGCTGTCGAGCGCCATATCTCTCCGCGAGCACTGCCATTCTGATTGTTTTATTCTGCACTCACACCACAGCCCGGTCTACCGTGCGCCCTCTCAGGGTTTCAAAAGTCTGATGAAACCCGGCGCGCGTTTTCCGCTCGCCACTATCCAAAGGTCTCGGGCACCTCGCCTTCGGCCCGCAGCCGGACCGTGCGCGCCGGCCGCTCGATCAGTTCGTCGATCAGATCGGCCATTTCGCAAAGTATCTGAAAGTCGTCGTCATCGAGATGATCCGCGTGATAGCGCCGCAGATCGTGCATGGTTTCCCCGAGCCGCCGCACCGCGTGGGGCGTGCTGTTGATCATCGGCCAGCAGTGCATCAGGTACGCCAGCGGCGTCACATTGCGTGATTCGCACCACGCGTCGAACAGGCGCAGACAGATCGAGTTGATCTGCTCCACGACGTTCTCGCGTTCGGACAGATAGGTAATCATCACGTGTCGGCCTGGCATGCGTTGCGATGGTCCATCATCAGCGAGCTGTTTTTTTGACGCAGTCAGCGCACACTGGAAACCGGCGTGCGACATCCTGATTTACGTGTCAGGAAATCCTGAATGCGGTTTGCCCAGCACCGGCAGTCCGGATCCGCGAAAATCCTTGCAGAACGCCGCGCGCGCCGCCTTGTTGTCGGGAAATCCTGACCGTGTAAATCAGCCGTTCCTGAACACACATTCCGCCGCAGCCGATTGGACCCGCGCCCGGGTGCCGCTAGCATCGGTCCATCGGGTATGGGGGGTGCTACCGTGGCGGCCAATACATCACTGCGTTTTCAGATAGAGAAACTGGTGGGCTCCACGCGCGCACCGTCGGCACGAGTACGGTTGCTGGCCCGCTCGCGCAGCGGCGAGATCAGGCGCGTCTGCGTGCAGATCGAGCGGCCAACGGGATCATTCTCACTCTTTTTCTTTCGCCATGCCGACGGCACATGGCGCATTTTTCCGCCGAGCCAGCGCCGCCCCGAGATGGGAATTGGCCGCGAAGCCGCATAATCGACACACCATTCGAGGAGACGCGCATGCATGACGATGCTTCGAACGCTCTGCCGCAATACGTGATCGATCTGCGTGCATGGATGAGCGACTGGTACGACCATGCTTTCAAGGCGGGCTTCGTTCACCCGCCGTTCCGGCTTGATGAATCGATCGCCGGCCGGCTGGAAGGCTACTTCAAGGCGGGGTTGACGCCCGCCGAGGGCGCCATCGCGTTTTTTGGCGTCGTGCATTGAGGTTAGTGTGATGCGATTCGAAGAGTTCGACCTGCGGTTGACCCGCATGCTGCAGTCGCTTCCAGCGGGGACGATCGCGGAGTTGGCCGATTGCTGGATCGCATGGTGGGACGGCGCGTGCACGATGTACGCCCGGATCGGCGCCGACGGCCGCCCTGCCGGGAGGCACGCGTCGGATCTGGTCGGCGAGTGGGAACAATGGCGCGACTGGCTCGCGGTATGGATCGACGAGCCGCGGTTTAGTACGCGATGAGCGGCCGTCCTCTGGAGGCATCCTCGCCAGCAAAACTTTCCCTATGGCCGTGCCGTCACGCGGGTTTCGTCGCCCCACACGACATTGCATCATCATCCATCCGCACCGCGATTCAACCAACCCTCTCGCCTGTCCAGCAGCCTTGTCGATCTGCATGATGTTCTCAAAGTGAGATCGGCTCATCTGCATTTGCTGTTGGACATGGCAATGCAACAGGACAATTCTATGCGTCATAAAGACGTGTCGACTGAGTCGAGCGTCACCTGCATCGATATCACCTGATATCGCGATTTTTCAGGGAGCACGCTGGATGTCTGCTTTATTTACCCCTTTCAACCTCAAGGACGTATCGCTGCGCAACCGCATTGCTATTCCGCCGATGTGCCAGTACAACGCCGTCGACGGATTGATCACAGATTGGCATCGCGTGCATCTTGCCGGACTCGCGCGCGGTGGCGCCGGCCTCGTCATCGTCGAGGCGACTGCGGTGTCGCCGGAGGGTCGAATTACGCCGGGCTGCACCGGCCTCTGGAACGACCAGCAGGCACAGGCTTTTGCGCCCATCGTCGCGTCAATCCGCGCGGCCGGCGCGGTGCCCGGCATCCAGCTCGCTCATGCAGGTCGCAAAGCCAGCTCGAACCGGCCGTGGGAAGGTGGCGACCACATCGCTGCAGGAGATCCTCGCGGCTGGCGGACCATCGCGCCGTCGTCCATCGCATTCGGCGACCATCTGCCGCGAGTGCCCGCGGCAATGACGCTTCAGGACATCGTCCGCGTACGCGAGGATTTCGTCGCGGCCGCGAAACGTGCGCAGGCCGCCGGCTTCGAATGGCTCGAACTGCACTTCGCACACGGCTATCTCGGCCAGAGCTTTTTTTCGGCGCACTCGAACCAACGGAACGATGCCTATGGCGGCAGCCTCGATAACCGCAGCCGTTTTCTGCTGGAGACCCTGGCGGCGGTGCGCGATGTATGGCCTGAACACCTGCCGCTGACCGCCCGTTTCGGCGTCATCGAATACGACGGACGCGACGAGGAGACCCTCGCCGAATCCATCGAACTTGCAAAGAACTTCAAGCGTGCGGGTCTGGACATGCTGAGCGTCAGCGTAGGCTTCTCCACACCGGCAGCTCAAATTCCGTGGGCGCCCGCATTCCTCGTGCCCGTTGCCGAACGCATACGTCGCGAAGCGCAACTACCTGTTGCATCGGCGTGGGGCATCGATACGCCAGAACTCGCAAACCGGTGCGTCGAAAATGGACAGCTCGACCTCGTGATGGT
Source organism: Paraburkholderia ginsengiterrae (assembly GCF_001645125.1). Classification (GTDB taxonomy): domain Bacteria; phylum Pseudomonadota; class Gammaproteobacteria; order Burkholderiales; family Burkholderiaceae; genus Paraburkholderia; species Paraburkholderia ginsengiterrae. The sequence goes on from NZ_LXKA01000165.1 coordinate 16,082, forward strand.
GGGGCGTGCGCATCTTGCCGATCCTCATTGGGCGTATTCAGCCGCGCGCAAGCTCGGGATCGATCGGGCGTCGTGGACACTTCCCGCACCCTACGCTCATTGGCTCGAAAGCTATGCGGTTACTGAGTAAGCCGCGGCGTCTCCGAGGCAGTTGACGTCCGCTGAGTTTAGGCAAGAAAGATGGCTGTCACGTCACCGCGTCAATCATTGAATCGCTCGTCGAATGCGAAAGGGCACTGAGGTGTCGGCTGGCAACTCCGCCGTGGAAGTCGTGGAATGCTCGAATGACTCCCCCACCCGGTTCCCTGACGAATCCTCCAGTTCAGCATTAATCACGATTGCGTAGTCACCAGGGATCCATGGCTTGCTTGGCACCATAGACCACCGCGTTTCACCGCGTGACAGTGTGACCTTGCCAGGCACGCGTCGACCATCAGGTCCCGCGATGGCTACCATGTCACGGCCCATCGCGTCGATCGGCTTGCCCAGCATCACGGATAGTGGCGCGCGTGTGCCGGCCCGCGGCGGATTGATCATCCAGCGGCTGGGAGCAAGTGGCGTCGTATTGCTTGCTGTCACGTTCCACCTTGCGATCTGCTGCCCTTTGAGCGTAAGCCGGATGTGCTCGCCGGCAACGAGCGCGCGACCCAAAGTGTCATGTGCGACAAGTCCCGTCTTGACCCGACCAGGTTGAAGCAGGACGGTCAGAGTAAGGTCGTCGGGCGACCACAACTCCTGCTGATCGAACGGGTTATCAACGATCGTTCCGTCGTCACGGAGGAGTTGCAGGCTCGGAATCACCGGCTGTGTTGGCCGTTCTGCGAAAACGATGGACAGCCGCAACAGGTTTTCCGGCAACGACGCGCACGACGGTCGTACTGCAATTACGGTCTGCGCCGTGGCTTGACTGCTAGCCACGGCGCAAGCAATTGCCAGCGATACGGCAAGGGGAAGCAACTTCATTGTCAGTAGATCTTGAATGGGCTCGTGTAGCCCTCTTCCTGCATGAGTTGCTTCTCTACCGGTTCAATGACGTTGGTCTCGAATCCCGGCGGATATTGGTATCCTGGGAACGCATACTCTGAAACGTAATCCGAGCTACGAAAGAAGTACGATTTGTCATACGTCACGAGTTGCGTTTTGTTCCACTCGACGTTGTCGCGCAGAGCGACAACGTATTGGTCGCTCAGGTTATCGATTCGCTTGACCCCTGATAAGGGCAAGGCCTCTGGTTGAATGCCCTGTATCTGCCCGAACGGAACCCACTGAGTCAGCCCCGATCCGGCATTCGCGTTCGCGATGGTACTGACCGGCATCAAGTCTGCGCTGCGCTCGTAGTTGGTCAGGAGAATATTCGTCGTTGTGCCGCTCTGTCCCGTACTGCTGAAAGAGATCATATCTGACGGTGTATTTCCGAAGCCAAGTTCAGCGATCGTTTTACCGCGTACGTGCGCGCCATCAACCAGCGCATCGAGTGGAATCGTCACGAGCGGCGTACACATGTATGCGGCAACGAGATAGGACGTGCCATTGAGATTAGCAAATGTCATCGTGCGAATCGGGGCACGTGTTTCGACCTGATTGTGGGTAGTGTGATAAATCTCGATTGACGTCAGGCTTGGATTCCCGTCGAATGGGTAACGCATCCGCCACAATGATGATGCAAAGCTCTGGTTCGAGAGTCCGGCAACGAATAGTTCATTGCCGTTCCATCGCATGTCAGTGACCGTCATGCTGCGTTCGGGAATTTTCCCCCAGAATGCTACGTTAGCGGTCGTCGCATTCTTTAACGTAATGTCGGTCGCGCCGGCCGCATTCAAATCGATATTTCGCACCGAGCCTTGTGAAGTGACCTCAGCGATCGCCGGGATACCTGTTGGTCCAAATTCGTATGCGACGTAGACCAATCCCGTTCCTGGGCGCACCTTCATGTCGGCAACTCGAACCGCCGCCCCACCGACTGCCCTCGAGAGCAATAGGGCGAGGTCGTCGATGTTATATGGACTTGCAGTCACAGCCGGCGCGGCAGGCAACCGGATAGCCTCGATGCGCGATGCCCGCCAATCGGCGACAAACAAAACGCCATTGGGACCAAATTCTATTCGAGAAATTGAACTGACGTTGGTCCCGTATGCATGGGTCATGATTACCGCGCTCACAATTGCGGTGGCTACTTTCTTAACACGCATGGTTTGTCTCCTTCCAAGGTACGACTCAAATCGAGCCGACGGTGCACGCCGCGTGCAGCTATTGGGTTACGCCTCCATGTTGAGCAAAATGCGCGTAGCCACCTTCAACCAACGCCTCAATTAGATTTCTCTCACGTGTTTCGCCGAGCGGCATGAGCGGTACTCGTGTATTCCGCCATGTAGGCTCCGCGTAGCGGTGAGCGAGCACGGCCTTGATAGCGGGAATAAGGGGGAAAGACTCGACAATCTGCCGTCTGCGGGTAATCCCAGCTTGAAGTGAATCAGCTGCCGCCGAACGCCAACCCAGGTAGGCCCGTTTTATCTCGCGCGCATTGATGTTTCCCGTCGCCGAGATGCAGCCAACCGCACCAACTCGCAGGCCGTCCAACAGGAAAGATTCGGAGCCAGGAAAAACTCTCAAAGAGGGAAACGCATCGATAACCGCTCGCGTATTCTTGAAATCTCCGGAACTATCCTTGAGACCCGCGATGACGGAGCCATACCTTTTCAGCAATCGCTCGATCAGGAAAAGGCTGAACCCAACCTGCGCTACCGGAGGGATGTGGTAGAGATATACCCGCAAACCCTTTTCGCCAACGCGCTCAATCAGTTCGCTGAAGTATGTGAACAGCGCTTCATCATCGACAGCCTTATAGTAAAAAGGAGGCAGCACCAGAACCCCCGCGCAGCCGGCCGTAACCGCGGCCTTGGTCAATTGCACCGCATCGGCGATGGAACACGAGCCTGTGCCGGGCATGAGTTGCTCTGGACTGGTGCCTTTATCGATCAGAAGATTTAGCAGATCGAGACGTTCAGAAACGCTCAGCGAATTGGCTTCGCTGGTAGTACCCAGAATTGCCAGACCGTCGGCTCCTTCAACTATCAGGTGCCGGCAATGCTCCACAAACAATGAACGATTGATTTGCCCATCGGCTAGAAACGGGGTCGTAGCGGGTACCCATACCCCTCCGCACAGCGTACTCATGATCTAACCTCCAGTAGTTTACTTCGCAAATACCCTGATTTCTCACGCGGGGATGACGGATTAGATGGCGTTTCCTCAGACCCACTGATATAGCTTTGCTGGATTACTCGAGAACAAGGCTTGCTGTTGAGCCCGCTCAGGCATCCAATCAGTGACGGCATCCAACAGGTCAGCGTCGTGAGGCATTGGCCCCTTCACCATGACGTGCGGCCAATCGCTTCCCCAAACGAGCCGCTCCATGCAGTGCTTCGCCAGCCTGCGCGCAATTAGCGCGGCCGTATCGTAGGGCGGCTCTTCGAGACCGATGCGATAGGAACCTGTTACCTTGGCCCAGGCGCGACCGGACTGAAGAAGCGCCAGCATGGCTGTCATTCCCGGATGATCGGGATCGACGCCCCGCGAGAGGTACCCCATGTGACCAAAGACGATGGGCACCTCAAGCGAACCGAGTTCCTCATCAAGGTTTGGATATCTGTCCACGTGGACGAGCAGTTCCAGATGCCATCCCAAGGGCCAGATGCGTTCTTGCAGCCTAAGTAACGCCTGTATAGGTAGATTAGAGCTGGGGGACTTTACATCTACGAGGTTGACTCGAACCCCCTTAACTCCGACCGCATCCATATCTCGCAGTTCGCCAATCGACTCTTTACCACTCAGGACGACAACTCCACGTGCCGCATTACCGAGGCTTTGAAGAGCTTCCAGCAGCGCGCTGTTGTCAGAGCCATAGACGCTTGGTTGGACAAGCACGCAACGGGTCAAACCCAAGCTACTTTGAAGAGGCAAGTAGTCCGCCAGGAGGCAGTCCGGCGGCGTATAGATACGTTCAGTACTGTAGGGATAGCGGGCTGACGGTCCCAGGATATGGAGATGACTATCGCACGCATGGGCCGGTAGCGCGGCACGCGGCACTACCAGGTTAGTCAGAGGTCCAGCACATTGGGGCGCACTATCGCCAATTGAGTTCATATAAAGCGATTCGACAAAGGTTTGCATTATGATTTTCTTGGGCGTGGCGTGACCTTATGACCTATCGCCCTTGGTTCCGACTCGGCCGAAAAGACGTCACACAACATGCTCTAACGTGCGGCGCATCAAGAATGAAACTGAGCAACGTGTTCACTTAACGATATAAATGAACCAGAGATGGCCCTGCACTTTATGTAGTAATTCATATCAATATCAAACTTAGATTAGGTGCTTTTTGCCATACAGAGAGATCGCATCATCTATCTTCTCTTCATGTAGAAAATGATATAAGCTGAAACCAACCGCAGGAAGCTGCAATTACCTCTAACCCTATTGGCAATTCCGATGATACGCACACCATCAGTCTGGATGGATCGAATCGGCAAGCGGATGAAGCTCCGCGACCTTTACATCTTGTCGGCCGTGGTTCGGTGGGGGAGCATGGCGAAGGCCGCATCCCACTTGGGAATGTCCCAGCCCGCGGTATCGGAGGCCATAGCAAGCCTGGAGGCTGCGCTAGGTGTGCGGCTTCTGAATCGCCATGCGCAAGGCGTTGAATCTACAATCTACGCAGATGCCCTTCTCAAGCGTGGTCAAGTGGTTTTTGACGAGTTGATGCAAGGCATCAATGACATTGAGTTCCTCACTAATCCAGAGGTTGGAGAAGTCCGCATTGCCTGTGCGGAATTCTTGTCCGCCGATCTACTGCCGCGCGCGATCAGCCTTTTCTCGCAGCAATATCCGCACGTCGTTTTCAGCGTTGTTCAACAAGACACGACCACATTGGACCATCGCGAGCTGCATGAGCGCGTCGTCGATCTTGTACTTGCCCGCATGCCTGTGAATTTTGTAGACGATGATCTGAATGTCGAAGTGTTGTTCGAAGATCCGCACTGCATCGTCGCCGGAACGAGTAGCCCTTGGGCAAGTCGCCACAACATTGCGCTTACGGAAATCGCCGGCGAACCGTGGATCATTCCGCCGTCGTCCATCATTGAAAAGTTCGTTCAAGCAGAATTTGAAAAAAGAGACATCAAGTTGAATGTTGTCGTGAATGCAGCTTCAATTCTGCTTCGCAACCAGCTGCTGTCAACGGGACGCTACATTTCGGTTCTGCCTTTTTCTTTGTTATCGGGAAATGCCAAGCAATGGTCAATCACCGCCCTGGAGGTGGATGACGTGCATCTAACGCCGCCACCGATCTCGCTCATTACATTGAAGAGACGAGCATTGAGCCCGGTTGTTGAACGTTTCGTCGAGCATCTGAGAGCTATCACGAAATCGATGGGCCCGCCCGCGACGCATTCAACGTCTGGCGCAAGCCGCCGCTGATGAATATCTCTTGTGCGCCCGGGAACGCCTTCGTCAAATGCGCCTCTAGTTGCGGGCCGGTCAGAAACTATGTCGGATTCCAACCATTGCACCTACCTGGCTCATACCAGTACCGGGCGTGGTCCCGCCGAGACTGACCGAGTATGCGGCTTTGCGGCTGTTCTGCAGGAAGGCAAGATTGGCATAGAGCGCCGTCCGCTTGGACAATGAATACGTAATGTTAGCCATCTCCATGTTGGCTCTCGTGTCCTGTTGCGAATTGACAATCCGTTGGACCAACCCTTCAACTGACAGCGCAGCCGTAATCTGGTACAGCGCTTCCAGCGCCACTTGATCCGAGGTAATTCCCATCCCTGATAGCGTTTGCGGTTCAACGTGCCGATGCTCCCAGAGTGCCGAAATTTTTAACGCACCGAACTTCAAGTAGGTGTCGGCGAGCATGCGCGTATTTCGATTGGAACTCGACGTGAAAGGGAGTGGCGCTGCACCATTGAACAAATTCACGGCGGAACCCGGTCCACCATTTTGACTGTCATATGCAACTCCAACACCCCACGGATCCCCGGCGTAACTCAGCATGGCCGACCACTCCCGGCAGGCGGAAGCATTGCCGGGCAAGCTGCCGGCACAGGTCCCCTCTCCCGGCGTGTTGAAGCCTCCAGTGGGTGAATTGTCACGCCCGAACGAATAGGCAAAACCGGCACTCAGGTTGCCGATGTCCTTCCTGTAGGCGACGCTGTTATCAGACCGCGCGTTCGGAATCCATGGATCTATCGATCCAAATCCATAGATGTTTGGCCCGACCGAACTGAACAGGGAAAGCTCTTGCACCAGCATAGAGTATTGCCGACCAAACGTCAGCGTGCCATAAGGCCCGTCGATTCCGACAAACGCCTGACGCCCGAACAACCGCCCTCCTTGCTTAGATAGTCCGGTCCCAACATCGAATCCACTCTCAAGCGTAAATATCGCCTTCCACGCTCCGCCTAATGGCTCCTTGCCGGTCAACCCCCATCTCGACGGCACGGTACCTGTATTAGAAGGTTCTCTTACGACAGAAGCGCCAGTTGAATTCGCGTGATTGATATATTCGATGCCGGTATCCACGATTCCGTAGAGCGTAACGCTTTGTGCCTCAGCCTTCATACAAACGGCACTTGACATGCATGCCCCTCCAAGCAAAACCAATGCAATTCTCTTCATGTCTTCCTCCTTCTGTATTTATTACGTTATGCAAACTATTATTAAGTTAGTTATTCTTTCAAACTATTCTCTTTCTTACGGCAGACCGAACCCAACTCACTGACTCATGAACACGGCGGCCGGATGGTGTCTTGACGCCAACATAGTTAATTCAGGTGAGAGCGATTTTTACTAATAACTCGCAGTATTTGATGACGTCGAATGTGAAACTGATGCTATGACCGTTGTGTCGGCGTCCTTCTTGCGCAACCTATTCTGGTCGCAAAGCAACCAGATGGCCGGTGAGTCCATTCGCCCTACGCTCATTCAATGGGCAGAAGAAGTCTGCAGTTGGTTCTTTGCGGCACTTTCATCTCGCGTCAGTACCGCGATTGTCGAGAAGATCACCGCTAGCACCCAGAACACCGGGCCTAGAATCCCAGGCCAGACAGGCATATGACCGGGAGCGATGACAAAGAGGATGAATCCGACATCTGCGATGCCAACAGTAGCGAAGTTGATCCAATAACCCCAGATGCTGTTCTTCCAGTTCAAGGTAATCGCTACGGCGATCGCACTGATTGAGAAAAACATAAGATTGAAGGCATCCTGGAAAACGCGCCCTTGGACCATTGACGAATCCATGGATCGGCCCAGCACATAGACCGAATGTGCTGCCATGAAATGCAGACAAGCCCAGATGATGTAAAGAATTGCACCGATTTTTGAATGTGTGTTTGAGCTTCCCATAAAACCTCCGGTTCAATAACTAGTTGACAGTTCCAGCGCAATCGCATGCACCCAACTTTGCATAGCGCGTTGTAGTTAAATTCTGACCATTGACGGGTCTTCGAAATGTTTCTTGTAGCATTGCAGCGCGATCGATGAATCGAATTCTCCTGCCAGCTTGCCCACAACTACCGTCGCCACAAGATTACCGATCACCGTCAGCGTCGCTCTTCCGATCGACATAAACTGCTCAACTCCAAGGAGAAGTGCCACTCCCTCCACGGGCACAACATGCGTCGATGCCACAGTCGACGCGAGCACGACAAAAGCACTGCCGGTGACGCCGGCCGACCCTTTGGATGTCAGCATGAGTATCAACAGGATCCCGATTTGCTCCGACATGCCAAGATCGATACCGTAGACTTGCGCAATGAATAGAACCGACATCGAGAGATAGATGGCGGCACCGATCTGGTTGAATGAATAGCCCGTCGGCATGACGAGTCCGACAGCGCGCTTGGAGACGCCGAGTGCTTCCAGTTTCTCCATCAGCGTGGGTAGCACCGTCTCGCTTGGAACGGTTCCGAGGACAAGAATGATCTCTTCCTTGCAGTACTTCAAAAGCCTCCAAAGACTCAACCCGTTCAGCTGAGCAATCAGACCCAGTACGGCAAAGACGAAGAAAGCCATCGTCAGGTACATGTACCCGACCAGCTTACCCAGGACAAGCAGCGAGCCGATGCCATACTTTCCAACGCTGAAAGCAATGGCGCTAAAAGCCGCAACTGGCGCGTATTTCATGACGATCTTGATAATGCCAAACAGCACAACCCCAATTCGCTCGAAGAATTCCTCAACGGGTTTGCCACGAGCGCCCATCAACGCAAGCGCGCAGCCAAAGAAAATCGAGAACGCGATGATCTGCACCAGGTCCCCATTCACAAAGGCCTTCACTGCATTATCTGGAAATATCGCGACTACAGTGTCGACCCATGTCGTCGCCGCTCCTTTCGAGGCATTTGGCAACGCAGATCTTGTTATAGCGGCAACGGGAACCCCGCCGCCTGGCTTTGCAATGTTGGAAACCAACAAACCCAGCGCAAGCGCCACGGTGGTGATAATTTCAAAGTAGACAAGCGCCATCAAGCCGATGCGGCCTGCCTTGCGGAGGTCACCAGCATTGGAAATACCTGTCACGATCATAATGAAGACGATAGGTCCAATCACCATCTTTATCAAACGCACAAAGATATCTGCAAGGGGCTTGATTTCTACTCCGACATTCGGAAAGAAATGACCTACCAGAATACCCATGAGCACCGCCACAAGAACGTGGAACGTACGTCCTCGATACCAACGGCGCTGATTTGCTCCACGCTTCGACATGTCTGTCTCCTCCTTTATGCTTTGATATTCCGCGCGCCGAACGTATGAGCGCAATCGCTCTCTCCAGTCTCGTAACAGGCTTCGCCTGCGGACCACGGCGAGGCGATTCGTATTACGATTCATAGAGCCAGTCAGACTCAAGACAAGACGGAGTGCGCAAAGTACCGCCTCTACAACCCCTCAAACTTCAGAATTAATGTCTTTGCGGGCGTTTCCACACCAAATGCTAGGTCCATCCGAATTTGGCAAGAAGCTGGAATTTCCGCTAACCCTATCGGTTTTGCTTATGCCACTTGAGGCGAAGCTCAGGGACGCGCAGTGGCGGCGGCTGCGCATGTGAGCCGCCGCGTTTCGCTGTCACGCTAGAGGGAGTTATGCGAACCGTCGCATAGCGGGCTCGATCCGGTCTGCTTGCAACCGCAAAAGTAAACCGTTCCGTCTTCCTGGGCCGTGAACTTGACCGGTGTGAACTCGGTGGTTTTGTGGCTGCCATCACAGAACGGTTGCGACTGACTCAGACCACAGCGGCACCAGTAGTAATCCTTGCCGGCCTCAACGGAAACAGCGAACGGGCTCCTGGCCGCGATTTTGCCCTTTGACATAATGATTCTCCTTTCAATGAAGGTGTTTGGAAGTCGGACCCGACCTCCGAGTCGAGCCCGATTTCTTCGCCGATTTGCCGAGATTTGGTGAAGCCACGGCAGCAATAGAACGACAACGCCGACTGCTCCCAGATAGCCAACGAGTATCCGCCGTGTCAGGAGATTCCAGGCGCTCTGGCTCCAGTGCTCGGACGCAAGATTGGCGAGTGCACCGGCTACGCAGGTTAGGAAGCAGTTCAATAGTCCCGGAGCGATGACGCCGACTCCACGCAAATATCGTATCCTCAATTTGCCCATCAGGCTTGCATGGTGTCGCATGGAAGTTGTCTCTCAGCAAAGGGTTCGCGAAGCGCCAGCGTTTCTGAAGATCTGTTCGTTTCCGACGGACTTCTGAATTCATCCCCTTCAACTGTGTCAGGTGCAGCGCTCCAGGCAATCCAGTTATTTTCAACGGGACCATTCCACCGCGGAAGCTGGATATTCCGTTGACCCTATCGGCAGACCTAATGACTCCCGCCCTCGCCACGCACACCAACGTCGACGACACCCATCGGTCTTCCTTATAGGGGTAGACGAAATTGCAGCTTCCACGTAACGGAGTCGCTCCCTAAGATGCCCTGCAGGTTGGACCTTCAGGAGATCCCACGCGATCGAACCGACACACGGTCCAGTACCCCATACAACTCAGAGCAAGCAAAACATGACTGAATCGAAAGTGATTGTGGTTGGCGCTGGTCCTGTGGGCCTGACGCTGGCAATGGACCTGGCATGGCGAGGCGTAGAGGTCGTGGTGGTCGAAGCGCGCGCGGACGGAGAACGCCCCGCGGTCAAATGCAACTCCGTTTCGTCGCGCTCGATGGAGGTGTACAGACGGCTCGGCATCGCCCAAAAAATCCGCGAAGTCGGTCTTCCTCCTGACCACAGCACCGATGTGCTCTCAACAACGAGCGTCACGGGCATTGAGCTATCCCGGCTTGTCCTGCCGTCGCGCAATGGCAGGAAACAAGGTGTGGCCTCCCCTGACAGCTGGTTCCCCACTCCCGAGCCTTCGCACCGCGTGAACCAGTTGTTCTTTGAACCCGTCATCTTCGAGCACGCGGCACAACAACCGCGGATCAAAATCCTGAACCGGCACGAATTCGTTGAATACGTTCAGGAAAAGCATCGAGTGATTGCACGCGTACGCGACCTGGATTCAGGCGAGCTCAAGGAAATCGCCGGTGCCTATCTGGTGGGTTGCGACGGTGGCCGCTCCATCATCCGCACGATGATCGGTGCCACGTTCATCGGTACACCCCAAATCCAGAAGGTGCAGTCCAGCTTCATTCGCGCGCCCAAGCTGATGTCGCTCATCGGCTCGAATCCGGCGTGGATGTACTACGTTCTGAACCCGCGGCGCAGCGGTACCGTCATCGCGATTGACGGTAAGGAGCACTGGAATGTTCACAACTTCCTCTACAACAACGAAGACTACGACGAGGTCGATCGGGACTGGGCAATCCGCCAGCTTCTCGGAGTCGGACCGGACTTCGAGTACGAGATCATCTCGAAAGAAAACTGGGTGGGACGGCGGATGGTCGCTGACAAAATGCGGGATGGGAGAGTCTTTATTGCGGGTGACGCCTGCCACCTGTGGATTCCCGCCGCCGGCTACGGCATGAACGCAGGAATCGCTGATGCGGCCGATCTCGCGTGGATCCTCGCGGCAGCGTTGCAAGGCTGGGCCGGCGAAGGCGTGCTTGACGCATATGAAGCGGAGCGAAAGCCAATCACGGAACAGATCTCCCATATCATCACCGAAGTAGCCGTTGCCGTTATGCAGCAGCGTCGCAACGTCCCAGCGGACATCGAGGACGACAGCCCTGCTGGCGAGGCATCGCGCAAACGCGTAGGCGAGCAGTCACACGATCTCGAGCTCAAACAACAATGCTCGGCCGGCCTCAACTACGGCTACTACTACGGCGACTCGCCGATCATTTCCTACGACGGCGCGAAGCAGCCGGCGTATTCGATGCACGAGTATCAACCGTCCACGGTGCCCGGTTGCCGTGCACCGCACGTATGGCTGGACGGCCGGCGCTCTCTTTACGACGAGCTCGGCCCGTACTACACGCTGGTTCGCGTCGATCCGCTTATCAACATTGGCCCGCTTGTTCAGGCAGCCCACAAGCGCGGAGTTCCGATCAAAGTCCTTGACCTGAAACCGTCAGAAGCAGGTGGTCAGTATGAAATGGGCCTAACGCTGGTGCGCGCAGACCAGTATGTCGCCTGGCGTGGCAATGCCGTTCCGGCCGACCCCGTGAAGCTGGTTGACGTCATTCGCGGCGCAGCGCGTGTGCGAGAGGCGACGGAGATCTAATGTCAGCGAGCGGCAGCAGTTCCATAGCAAGAGCGGACTCCGCGAAGAACATCTCCTTTGTCGCATACAGCGACCAGGGTGCGCGACCCGATGGCGTACAAGTCATCGTGCACAAGGGCTTTGCCTATGTCGGCCATATGTTCAGTGACGGGTTCAGTGTGCTGGACGTCAGGGATCCACGAAGGCCGGAGGCTGTGGCGTTCGTGCCGATGCCCAAAAACACGCGTTCGCACCACCTTCAGGTCGCCGACAAGCTGCTATTGGCAATCAATGGTCCGAGCATCTGGACGCTCGCCCAGTTTCAGGACCAAAGCAAGTATTTCGCGAGTACGCTGACGACTTCATTCAAGGACAACGAGCTCGCCTTCGCAGCCGGCGTCAGGATCTACGACATCAGCGTGCCATCGACACCGCGAGAGATCGCCTTTCTTGAGATACCGGGTCTCGGCGTCAATCGCATCTGGTGGACCGGTGGGCGATATGCGTACGTCGCCGTGCACGAACAAGGCTACACAGATCACGTCATGGCGGTAATCGATCTTTCAGTCCCGGAGCGGCCCGAGATCGTGAGCAGGTGGTGGCTGCCCGGTCAATGGATCGCAGGTGGCGAGCTATCCGCACTGCCGGCCGGAAAACGCCATGCGGCTCACCATGCGATCATTGCGGGTGATTTCGCGTACGGCGCATGGCGCGACGGCGGCATCACGATCCACAGCATCCGTGACCTGTCCAAGCCGGTCATGATCAGCCACTCGAACTGGAGCCCGCCATTCACCGGCGGAACGCACACCGCACTGCCGCTTCCCGAGCGAAACCTGCTGGTCGTTGCGGATGAGGCGACTACCGTGAACTGCGCAAATGGTATTCCGCGGATTTGGGTCGTCGATATCCGACGTCCTGAATCTCCCGTGCCGATCTCAACGTTGCCGGTACCCAAAGAGTTCGACTACTGCCAGAAAGGAGGGAAATTCGGCCCCCACAACCTGCACGAAAACCGTCCTGGATCGTTTCAGAGTTCCGACATCGTTTTCGCCACGTACCTGAATGCAGGCGTTCGGGCCTATGATCTTCGCGATCCATTCCAGCCGGTGGAGTTGGCGCACTACGTGCCACCACCGCCTGCGCGCATGATTGATTCTCGACCGAACGCGCCCGCCGTGGTGCAGTCAGGTGATATCTTCGTCGACCCGGAAGGGTTGATCTACCTGACTGACCCGAATGCTGGTCTGCACATTCTGCAGTTTGAGGGTTAGCAAATAACCAGGTAACCCGTGTGTTGACCGGCTGTCCACCGCTAATCAATTGAATCCGCTTCAGCGAAAAGTCACGAACATGAACGATCTGTCTACAAAAATCTCATTGGGAACAGCAACGCCGGGGGGCGGCTTCCCCTTGTACGGAGATGCGGCCGCCGCCGCTATCAACGAGACTGATGCCTCGCTGCTGGTACAAACACGAAACACCGCCGGCAGCACAGAGAACATTCGTCTACTGGAAGCGGACGAGCTCGACCTGGCGCTGGTCGCAGGTGAGCCGGCCTATGAAGCTTTCGCAGGAATCGGCCGATCCGCCTCGAACCTGAAAATCATCGCGGCTATCTATTCCAGCCCGGGAATGTTCGCAGTCAGGGGTGACAGCACTGCCAGGTGTGTGCGGGATCTGGTTGGCAAACCGATCGCGTGGGGCACGCGTGCATCCGGCATCACCCTGCTCGGCAAGTACGTGATGGATGGGTTGGGTCTGGACAGAGAACAGGACTTTGAGCCGCACTTTCTCGACAAGGCAGCTGATGGTCCAGTCATGCTGGCCGAGGGCAAGGTTGCAGCGCAATGGGGTGCGGGAATTGGCTGGCCAGGGTTCACCGCGATCACAAATGGGGGCGGCCGATTGATCGGACTAGCGGCCGACGAGATCGAACAGATCCGCGCCAGGCACAATTTTTTGAAACCCATTGTCGTCCCCGCCGGTTCCTACGCGGGGCAAGCAGAACCAATCCAGGCAGTTGGATCATGGAGCTACATCCTGGGCCGAATCAGCCTGGATGAAGAACTGGCCTACCGCTTTGCAAAAGCACTTGACTTCGCTCATGCAAGACTGGTCCAGCGCGTTGCGCAGGGTGCCGAGACCCGGCCGGAAAATACCCTGGCCGCTTCCCCTAACTTGCAACGGATTCACCCCGGCGTCTTGCGCTACCTCGCGGACAAAGATGTAGACAATATCGTTTGACGCCGGGCACCTGCGCGACGGACTTCGCAAGCCTGACAGAGATCAGGCACTATAGTCCGGCTGATACAACGGCTGCGCGGCCTCGAACGCCGCGTGTTTCGACGCGTGCTCATAAACGTCAAGAGCGCGTGGATACGCCCGCAGATCGCACTCCATGCGCAGTGCGTTGGCGATCTGCGGCACCAGACACACATCGGCGAGCGTAGGCTGCGCGCCGAAGCACCACGGACCTTCATCGCTGCGTTCGAGCAGTCGCTCAGCGCTGCCCATCCCCTCTGCAATCCAGTGCCGGTACCACGTGGTCTTCTGTTGCGGCGTGACCTTCAGTTCCGTTTCCAGATAGCGCAAGATGCGCAGATTGTTGACGGGATGGATTTCACAGGCGATCAGCAACGAGAATTCGAGCACGCGGGCGCGCAGGTTCGGTTCGAGCGGGATCAAACGCTGTTCAGGATACTGCCGGTCAAGGTAATCGATGATCGCCAGAGACTGACCGAGCCTGAAATCCCGGTCGATCAGCGTAGGCACCAAGGCAGACGGATTCACGCTCGCTACGTAACCGACCGCACGATGCTCGCTTGTGCGAATGTTGACGGGCAGCGTTTCATAAGCGATGCCCTTGAGAGCGAGCGCGATGCGCACGCGATACGATGTTGAACTGTTGAAGAAGCTATGGAGTTGCACAATGAGTTCTTCCATCAATTGCCACGCCTGACGTCAAACGACGCTCACGGCGATTTCACCTAGACGATCGACCCCGACCTTCATCGTGTCGCCCTTCTGCACCGCGCCAACGCCTTCAGGCGTGCCCGTGAAGATCAGATCACCAGGTTCGAGCCGGAAGAACTTCGAGAGATATGCCACTGTCTCCGCGACTGACCAGATGAGGTACGACACGTCGCTCTTCTGTTTGGTCTCGCCGTTGACCGTCAACCACAGGCCGGCGCTTTCGAAGTGACCGACTTCGCTGGCCGGATGAATTGGCCCGATCGGCGCAGAAAAGTCAAACGCCTTGCCAACCTCCCACGGTCGCCCCATCTCGCGCATTTTCATTTGCAGATCGCGCCGCGTCATATCGAGGCCTACCGCGTAACCCCACACGTGCTCGAGTGCCTGCTCGACATCGATATCCGAACCGCTCTTGCCAATTACCGCGACGAGTTCAGCTTCGTAATGGTAGTTCCGCGTCTGCGACGGATAAGCCAGTTCGAGTGTTTCGGCATAAGCGACGGGCACGATGGCATCGGCCGGCTTGCAGAAGAAAAACGGCGGTGCGCGATCGGGATCAAAGCCCATTTCGCGCGCGTGCGCCGCATAATTTCTGCCTACACAATAGACGCGGCGCACCGCGAATTGAGCGTCGCCGCCGGCGACGGGGACAGCGATAGGCGCCTCGGGAGGGAAAACAAAAGCCATAGTGTTTTAACTCGACAGGGTTAAGAAGGCAGCAGCGCGTACAGAAGCGAGCCGGTTGCGTCTAACTGCGTTCTTCGCGCAGCAAATTCAGTTCGGCAAGCACGGGGCGATCCGAGTAGCTGAACAACACGCTCTCCGTCGATGCCGAGAGCCGCACGGGCGCCCACGACGGTGCGATAAACACGTCATGCGGTTCGAACAGGAACTCATCGTCGCCGATCCGGACCGTGCCCCTGCCTTCCACGACACAGTAAATCGTTGCGTCGGTGCTGCGATAGGCACGCCCCTCGAATCCCGCGGGGAGGTATTGCATAAACGTTGCGATGTCCGGCATGGGCCAGCCGCCCGTGGCCGGATTCACATAGCGCAGCTTTACGCCATCCCACTCGTCCAGTTCACCATTGCGGTACAACGTGTCGAGCGCTTCGCGGCTGCGCGCGTACGGGTAGCTGAAGATCGGCGAGGTGGGATCGGATACCCGGTGCCTGACAGGCCCCATGTTGTGGCCAAAACGCGCAAAGCTGTCGCCCTCGGGCCGCGAGATCGGCTGCGTAGCCTCGGAGTAGTTTTCCGCAAAACCGGCGTCCATGTGCGCGACAAGCGGGATATCGAGGCCGTCAAGCCACACAACGGGTTCGCCGCCCTCTTCCAGAGAGGGATTGCCGTGGTCATGCCATGTCCACGATGGCGTAATGATGAAATCACCCGGGTGCATCGTTGTGCGCTCGCCGTTGACCGCCGTCCAGGCTCCCTTGCCTTCTACAATGAAGCGCAGTGCCGACTGCGTATGCCGGTGGCTGGGAGCAATCTCGCCGGGCAGAATAAGTTGCAGTCCTGCGTACAGGTTCGGCGTCATACTCGACTTGCCGGGGAGGCCCGGGTTTTCAAGTACTAACACTCGGCGCACAGCTTCTTCGGCGCTGATCAGAGAACCGGCCCGCATCACGAGATGTCGCACCTGCGCGTACTTCCAGATCGCAGGCACTGCTTTCGGCCGAGGGGTTTTCGGAACGAGGCTGTGCAGCGATTCCCAAAGCGGCGTCATACCCTGGCGGGCAATCTGCTCGTAGTAGGCGGTGCGCGATGCAACCGGATTATCGTTAGTCATTGCGTCTCCTTTCGGTGCTGCGGGCAACGCGCGCGTTCAAAGGTGCCCTTGCTCTACGAGGCCACGACGGATGTGCTCGATCTCCGCTTCGCCAATCTGCAGAGCCTGCGCTGAAGTGTGGACAGAGTAATAGCCAAGCACCAGGTCATGGGGATGCGGGACCGCTGAGCCAATCACGTACTCCGCATCATCCAGGGCGAGGAAATCTACGGCTGTCTCGCCGGGTTCGAAGATAATGATCTCGCCGTGCTCCAATACCTCAGGGATAGAGACTCGTCCTTTACCCATAGCGAGCCAGAGGACGGAGTGCCCCTTAGGCGGCTGATAACGCCACCGCTCGCCCGCCTTGAGAGTAACCGCGAGATAGTTAATCGACATGGCTATCGCAATCGCGCTTTTGGCACCCTCATGCTCCCCAAGCAGCACTCTGGCGGGCCCTACTTGCGCAATGTCGGCTGCGGACTGATAGACGCTTTCCGACGGACCTAGCTCCAACTCCGGCGGCAGCGCGACCCATAGCTGGAAACCACGAGTCAGACCCGGCTCGCCCGCTCCCCCGGCATGCCATACGCCCTTGCCTGCGCGCATCCATTCCACGCAGCCCGCATGCAGCATGCCGCTCGCGTTGTTGGTGTCTTCATAGCTGACACTACCTTCGGCCACGTAGGTCAGCGTCGCGAGCCCCGAATGGGGATGCAAGCCGAAGGTAGGAAAGACGTCCCCACGATTGTCAAACAGATCGAGGAAAACGAACGGCTTCAGGACCCGGCCCAGATCACCAGGACTCATCAGGCGCGTGATGTAGCCGTGGCTCTGACCACAGGAACGATAAGCGATGGCACGAGACTGATCGGACTCGATAGCTGCGGTATTGAGCATGGGACCTCTTGTAAGGCCGGAGCGAAACGGAAACGAAGATGCGTGCGATATCAAACTGCCAGATCAAGTTGCCGGCCTCCAACGTGTCAGACAGAAAGTTCAGGTGTCTTCCGTCAGGAACTCGATGATTAGCTTTCCTACCTCATCCGCTCTTTCGATGTTCGGGCAGTGGCCCGCGTTCGCGAGAACGGCCGCACGGGCGTCAGGAATGCGCGCAGCGAGTTCGTCGGCGAACCCCGGAAGCCGCAGCCTGTCCCGATCCCCTGCAACGATGAGCGTTCTGGCTGTTATGTTTCCATATGGCGTGCGATCGGCGCCGCCGAACTCGGTACGAACGGGCGCCTGCGGCGAGCGAAAGCGCGCCGCCGCGATCGCCTCCCATGCCCCGGGCGCGACGCTCAGTGCATGGCGGCGGCGGACGTACTCGCGATCCTGATACCAGACGGGATCTTCGAATATGGCAGCGAGCAGACCGGCCATTGCTTCCTCGCTGCCGTCATAGTCGAGCAGGCGGCGGCGCTCTTCGTTGTCGGGAATGAAACCGCCGCCGCTAATCGCGACCAGGCGATCTATCGGCAAGCGGCACGGCGTTTCGGCGGCCATCTGAAGCAGAAAGGTTGCCCCCATCGAATTGCCGACGAAATTCGCCTTGTCCAGCGCCATCAGTTGAATGAAGCGCACCATGTGCGACAGCATGCGCTCACGCTTGCTGTCGAAATCATGAATCTTTGCAGTCCTGCCGAAACCAAGCCAGTCTGGGGCAATCACCCGGAAATGGCGGGCGAGCGCGGGTATGAGATATTCCCAGCTCGTCTCGGCACCACCGCCAAACTCGCCGCTGTGAAACAGCACGACTGCGGGCCCTTCGCCAGCCTCGAGGTAATGAGTGCGCATCCCATCCACCTCGACATACCGGCTGCGATGCACTACCTCGACGGGCGGCACGCGCCATTTCTGCTCGCTTGTGACCACGGTGTTCACGACAATGCTCCCATTGGCCGCAGGCGGCGCAGTTCGGCGCGAGGACCCGCCGCCATCATGTCCGGCGTCCATTCCGCAGCGGGATCGACTGTACAGATAACCTTGCTGACACCAGGCACGCGCGCCACCACCTGCTCCACCTGAGCGATGATATTGGCCGCCTGCCAGCAAACCGGACTGGTCAGGCGCAACTCAAGGTACGCCGCACCGTCGTCGTTCAGCGTCATCTTCGTCACCATTCCCATGTCGATCAGGCTGATTGGAAGGCCTGTCGCAATCGAGCAGGGATCGACCACCTGATTGAGCATGGCGCGAATTCCAGCGGTGTCACGCATTGGAAACCTCCTGCACGGTTGAGAACGGTGCGAGCGGCCCGGCTGGCCGCCGGCGCGCGAACTCGTCGTCGCGCGTGGCCAGGAGGCGCACTTCGAGATCTAGTCCCGTCATGCGGCCATAGTTGTCAAACAGAATTGCGCGCTTGGCGGCAAGATCGAGTTGCGGAAGTCCAGCGCCTTCGATCAGCGCCTCCGGAAAAGCGAACTCGCGCACGAACGTTTCCAGCAGCGGCTGTGGATGGAAGGCCATCGCTCCCGTGCCCCACAGTATCCGTTCGATAGCATGCTGCCCTCCTGGGCCGATAAGCGCAGCCATCGCGTGAAGAAATGCCGCCGGGCGGCTGGCCGCCAGAGCGCTGGTGATCTCCAGATTGACATATACATTGTCGAACCGCGCGAGCTGCCAGGCCGTCTCCTCCAGGAATGCCATGCCTCCATGCACAATCTCGAAGTTCAGCCCTGGGAAAGCCATGCATGCCCGGTCGATATCGTCGACCTTGTAATGCTCCATGGGCACTGGCCCAAGCGGAAGTGCCTTATGTACGGCAACGACCTTGATCCCAAGCTTCTCGGCCCGTTCGAACAATGGAAAAGCGATCTCCGGGTCGTCCATCTTCCATCCGCGTATCTCGCTGCCGACCCAGCTGTTCGGATAGAGCTTGAGTCCGACCGGATGCAGCAGTTCCACCTGCCGCTCCAGTTCATCCAGCGCCGCCTTGCCGGTCATCGGATCAACACCGCAGTATGTGATGAATCGATTTGGCCACCGAGCCTGCGCCTCAATTGCCTTGTCCAGGCTGCACAAGCCGTCCTTGAACGAGAATATGGGAAGGACGTGATAGACGGCGAGATCGGTGTCGCTTTCGAGGAACACCTGCTCGGCCGCCTCCTGGATGGACCAGTCCCGATAGAACTGCGCCCGCGTCGGCGCGTAGCCATGCCGCGCTGTCGCCACGACCGATCCATAAACAAGATCGCATAACGGCGCGGCAAAGCGATTGGCATAGTTAGCCGCATCCATGTTATAGGCATGCACGACAGCATCCAGAACGGGAAGACCATCAATCATCGTTCGCCTCCTCAGTGATTTTTAGAGAGTATCTCTATCGATATCACCGACGTCCAGAACAGAAAACTCACTGCCTAATCTCGTTTCAAGATCAGGTGACACGAGAAGTCAATTGAACATTTTGCCGCCCCGCCCCCTGTTCTCGAAGTGAGATTGCCCCATCAGCATTTGCCGTTGGACAGGGCGTGACAGCCAGATAATCTATGCAATATTGGGAGGGCGCGCAGACCCGATGAAGATCGGCATCTTTGCCATGGTGGCCGATGATGGCGAATGAGATCGTGCGCATCACCCGGCACGTCTTTCCGCTTATGGAGGGAAACTGCTCTTCGCGCTCCCTTCACCAACGCAATTCAATAACTTAATTAGCATAACTCTATATTGGAGCGCCTCATGACAGCCCAGCGCCACATCGCTATTAACGCTTTCTATATGCCTTCGCCAACGCAATCATGGGCAGGAATGTGGCCGCACCCGCAGTCAGCCGGAGCTGACTACAACAAGCTCAAATTCTGGACCGACCTCGCCAAACAAGCAGAATCGGGATTGATCGACTGCGTTTTCCTTGCCGATGCGCTTGGCGTGCCGGACACATATGGCGGCGCGCCCGACGCCGCAATCCAGAGCGGCGCGCACTTTCCCGCCAACGATCCAATGATGCTCATTTCGGCCATGGCCTCCGTGACCCGGCATATCACCTTCGGCGTGACCGGCAACACCACTTACGAGCCACCCTATCTCCTCGCCCGCCGTCTGTCGACGCTTGATCAACTCACGGAAGGCCGGCTGGCGTGGAACATCGTTACCGGCGTGATGCCATCAACCGCGAAAGCGATGGGGCAAAGCGAGATGGTTTCACATGACGCCCGCTACGACGTCGCTGACGAGTACATGGATCTTGTTTACAAGCTTTGGGAAGCCAGCTGGGAGGACGGCGCGGCGATTCGCGACCGTGCGCGCGGCATCTTTACGGATCCCTCCAAGGTGCATGCGATTCATCATCGCTCTGAACATTTCGCTTGCGACGGCATTCACTTGTGTGAACCGTCGCCCCAGAGGACGCCATTGCTCTTTTCTGCTGGCGCCTCATCCCGCGGGATTGCCTTCGCCGGTCGACATGCGGAATGCAGCTTCATGTCCACCAACAGCATCGACTTCGCCCGCACAACCACTCAGCGATATCGCCAGGCGGCGGTCGCCGCCGGACGTACACCAGACTCCATAAAAGTGTTCAATGCCGCCACCGTCATTGTTGGTGCAACTGAAGACGAGGCGCTCGATCGGGTCCGGGAATATCAGCGCTACACCAGCGAGGAAGGCAACCTTGCGATTTTTTCCACCTGGCTCGGCGTGGATCTGTCGCGTTACGATCCTGATGCACCGATTGACGTGGTGGAAAGCAACGCTGTCCAGTCCATCGCCGATTCCATGCGCGCTACCGGCGACATGGGCAAAGTGACGTTGCGCGACCTCGCGCGCTTCGCCAATGTCGGTGGCAGAGAGGCATTCATTGTGGGCTCGCCCGATCAGGTCTGCGATACGCTGTTGCAGTGGCGTGACGAAGCCGATGTGGATGGATTCAATCTCGTGCGTACCGTCGAACCAGGTAATCTCCAAAATTTCATCGACCTGGTCATCCCACGCCTTCAGGAACGGGGTGCCTTCAAGACTGGCTATAAGGAAGGCACGATGCGTGAACAGCTGTTCTCTGAAACCGGACCCGGGCTGCGAGCAGATCACTATGGAGCGCGTTTCCGCCCCTCCGTGAACCGCCCATGACCCCCCCCCTTCTGCGAGCACTAGCCGGCATCTGAGACACCCGCCGGCAGGGACAACGTTGCCCGCCACTCACTCGGTGAGCCGCGGACAACGCTTGTCCCGATTACCGAACCTCACCTCGCCTCACACTTTGACGAAGCTGACTCCCGCCAGCGCGCCAAACGGTAACGACGCGAGCGGACCACCGACATCGAGTGCTCCAAGATCGACGGCGAAAAAACCAGCCTTCGCGATAAGCGAGCGGACGGTCGCTTTGGCATCCTGGTCGTCACCGGAATAAAACAGCACGCGATTTCCGCCAGACACTTCCGGTTCGCGCAGAACGTTCACATCGAGGTGGTTAAATGCCTTGACGAGACGCGCACCAGGAACGAGATCGCTAACCACGCTGCTCGAGTGACGGCCGCCAAGATCGACTGCCTTGATACCGTAGGCAGCCAGCGGGTTGCCGGGGTCGTTGGCGTCCGGTGAGTCAGGATCGATCCATTCGACAGGATTGGTGCCGTCGACGACAATGCGCCCGTTCCATGTGGGCAGACCGCCAAGCACTCGTTTCAGATCCACCCAGCGAATGGCGACGAAGACGATGTCCGCCATGGCTGCCTCCTCCGTGGTACCGGCCTTGATCGCCGGACCGAGTTCCTCGACCAATCCCGCGAGGGATTCAGGGCCCCGGCTGTTCGAAATGATCGCCGAAATGCCCACCTTGGCGAACGCCCGGGCCAGGTTCGATCCCAACGCGCCCGCACCGATAATGCCAATGCTCATGCCTCAATCCTCCAACAGTTAATTCGGCTCAGGCCGCCGTGGCCACTACTGCACACCAGGTAGATATGTCGATGACACATCGACACATAGACGAAAGAAAACTCAGGACTGCGGAAGTCGAGACGTCCCGAGCCGCGTGATCTCGGCAACAATATCGGCGATCGTGTAGCGGGAGAGTTCGGTCTCGAGCGCGTTTCTGGCTCGTTGCAGCGCCAGGTGCATGGCTTGCTGAATATTGGCGCCGACCGGACAGTCAAAGCATGGCGGCGTCCGAGGCAGGCTGAAGAGCTCCGTATCCTCGACCGCGTTATAAACGTCCAGCAGGCGGATGCTTTTCACCGGCTTTGCCAGCAATGCGCCGCCGCCGGCGCCTAATTGCGATCTCGTCAACCCTGCATCACTTAACCGCGAAAGCAGGCCGCGAATGACCACCGCGCCCGTATTCACCGACCTGGCCAGATCCTCCGAACGCAGCGGCTTGCCGCCGTTGACGGCAAGCGCTGCGAGTGTGTGGACAGCGACGGCAAAGCGGGTGCTGGTGGGCATAGGGTGGATCGAGCGCCGCGACTAGAGCGCGGACGGAGCCACAATCGAAGCACGACGATTGATCCGGCGGTCGATACTGAATGCACCCGGACCATGGGCTGAGAAGGCTAGAAGGCCGCCCGCCATTGCGACGTTCTTGAGGAAGTTGAACATTTGACCCTGGTCGCCAAATGCATGGTGAAAGATGATCGCGGTCACAACGCAATAGGTCGCCAGCACCCACGCCACGACACGTGTGCGGTACCCAAGAATCAGTGCCGCCGCGCATGCCAGTTCAAGCACCATTGAACCGATATACCCCAGCAGCGGCGCAGGCAAACCCAAGGATGCGATGTAGCCGATCGTAGGGCCCGGCGAAATGAGTTTCTCCACGCCACTGATAACGAAAATTACCGCCATGAGAAGACGCCCAGCCAAAAGGCTTACGTCGTTGTTCGAGTAATCCGAAGTGTTCATTTCAATTCTCCACGAGGGATTTCCAGCTTGATAATGGGGGGACATAAATCTTCCATATGCGTGCTGTCCATATCGCATAAGCTATTGGCGTCGTGACATCGTGTCCAACGGCGAATTCAGATGGTGCGATCGAAAGGGGTGATCGTGGATCACCAGGAAAGCATTCCACCATCCACGATCAAATCCGTGCCGGTGATGTAGGAACTCTCGTCCGAAGCGAGGAAGAGTGCCGCCTGCGCGATCTCTTCTGGTTTTGCAGCGCGGCCGAGCATAATCAGACCGAGGACATGATCCGCCCATTCCTTATTTTTGAGCTGCTCGCGGGTCTGGTTGGTCTCGGTCACTCCCGGGGAAATGGAATTGGCACGGATGCCAAACTCGCGGCCCTCCATCGCCATCTGACGCGTCATGGCGATCACGCCGGCCTTCGATGTGCAATGCGCCAGAGAGCCAAGCGTACGTACCGTCGTGTACGCGTTCGCCGAGGCCGTATTGACAATCGTGCCGCCGTTTTTCTTGAGGTAGGGCCAGGCAGTGCGCGTGAGGAAGAAAACGAGACTGACCTCCTCGTTCAAGCTGCGTGTCCATTCTTCATCTGAGATATCTTCAATCCAGTTGAAATAGGCCATCGCTGCATTGTTGTAGAGCACGTCGATCCGGCCAAAGCGCTCAATCGCGAGATCGACCAATGCGCGGCACTCATCCGAATGAGCGAGATTGCAGGGATGACGGGAGACCATTTCGCCGCCTGCAGCCAGCACCGCCTCTAACGTAGCGGCACCAGCTGCTTCGTTTAAATCGCACCCTACGATGCGCGCACCTTCTCGTGCGAATAGCAGCGCCGCGGCGCACCCCATGCTCCCACCCGTACCTGTGATAATGCAAACCTTATCCTGAAGCCTGCCTGCCATGGTTGTCCTCTCATAGTATTGATGAGGTTGATCGGCTAACACTAGCTGACCTTATAGAGCCCACCGTCAACGACCAACGCCTGCCCTGTGATAAACCCGGCCTCCTCACTCGCAAGGAAGGCAACCGGACCGACAAGATCCTGCGGCTCCGCCAATCGCTTGATTGCCTGTTGCTGCCAGACGGCGCGTTTCGCGTCCTCGGGCATGCCAGCCGTGGCGGGCGTATCGGTCAGCGACGGGAGTATCGCGTTGCAGGTGATCCCGTCGGCAGCGACGTCATTGGCGAGACCTCGCATAAACCCGATCGCGCCCATTTTCGTCGCCATATAGGCACTGAGCGCCTGCTCCGCAATGCCGATCGAATTCGACGAGATGGCGATGAACCGGCCGTAGCCATTCTTGCGCATGCGTGGCACGAAATGCTTCGCGCTATAGAAGTGTGCGTCGAGATTGACTGCGAACCCTCTGCGCCATGTGTCGAAGTCCAATTCGTCAATCCGGCCCCGCGGAAAGGCAGCGGCATTGTTCACGACGATATCCAGACGGTTGAACCTTTCGTCTATGGCCTCCCCGAGTTTCGCCCATGTGGCTTCGATTGACACATCCCCAGCGAAAGCCATTGCCGAATCTCCGGCCAACTTCGCCGATTCAGCCGGCGCTTCCAGATCGACCAAAACAACTTCTGCACCGCATTGCGCAAGCTTGACCGCAATAGCGCGGCCAATGCCTCGGCCCGCGCCAGTGACGACGGCCACCTTCCCTTTCAACGATGTCATGTGTCCCCTCCAGCAGAATTCGGTGCCTGGCACAAGCGTTCATCCCACTTGCCACCGGGCGGATAAAAGAGCACGACTCGCGCCCTTAAGCCAGGTTTCCAATCAGAACGCCGGCGATGGCGATCACCCCGCCAACTCCCTGAAAAACCGAAATCCGTTCGCCGAACGAGAGACCTATGATGAACGAGCCGATCATCACGCCAACGGTCAATGCCGTCACTGCGGCACTAACGGGCGCTCCGGCCACCATCGCTCGCCCCAGAAACCAGAGCGTCAACATGTTGGCGAGAATCATTCCAAGGGTCGGCCATGGCAGTGTCATGCCGGCGCAGAGCTTCATGAAATAGACGGCAATAAGATTGGCGGCGATAGCAATCGCGACCATGACGTAGCTAACAGACATTTTGTCTCCTCCAACAATAGGTATCAGCGGTGCCTTCCGCCAGAGGTCTACGAGCACATTGTTTTGATCAGCAACTTCGTCAACCTGGCTGGTTCAACGCGTCGAACTCATACCGCCTGGCACGGCGGCAGGCGAAAAATGATCCATCTATCTTTTCTTATATCATTTGCATTCCTTATCATCATGTTTGTAAACGGATTGCGAAATAATCGTCCCAACCAAGCATGTCTCTATCTAACCGGCGACATAGCTCGCAGCGCGCCGCGCACCATAGTGCGCGTCCCAATAGTGGAGATGCTCGAGCCAGGGCACATCGGTCAAGCCGATGTCTTCGTTGAACGCCATGACACGCGGCGCGGCTGGATCGAACACCGGCCAATCTGGAAGACTCTTCGCCGCCGGACGGCCGGTACGCGCGAATTCCACCCAGGCAGCGCGGACTGTCTTGCCCAAAGCATAGTCCCCGGGTTGCCATGGCCAATCCCGCAGACTAAAGCGATCGAAACTATAGAAGATAGAGCTGCAGTGAAAAGCGCCCAGGGGCCTCGGGAATGCCTGTTCGTCGTAACTATCAGCCGGCACCGGAGGGGCTTTCTGAAACTGGTAGTAGTAGACGTCGTGCCCAGCTGCTGCATGAAGATGGGCCCATGTCCAATTCTGCCAGGTGAATACACGATGACTATTGGCCTTCAGGCTGGCGGCTAGCGCTTGCGCGTCTGTCGCGGCCGGGTAAAGCGCAAGGAAGCGCTGCGCGTTATCGCCATACTCAGTTTGAACGTACTCGCGATACGCTGCGAGACTGGGGGAGAAACCGATCACGAGGTCCTCGTTCGCAACCGATCCCACGAGTAGCGGAACAGCAGCCTGCTGTCGGCTCTCGAAGATCTGATAGCTTCCCGCCGGCAGTACCGCCCCATCCACAATCGGCTGAGCCGCGTCAAAGATCCCTTGCATATTGGTGCCGTCGACACCACTCGCTGCGCGAATCGTATCGACATCGAGCGTTCGGATGTCGAGGTTGGCACCGCCTGTAATACCGTCGGCCCAGGCTTTGCCCGACCGTGTTGCCGCCGCCAGAGATTGCCAGCGATCAGCCACACCGGTATTGTCAGCCACAATACCGAAGCTGCCGCCGCTTTCAGCAATCGCGCGATGGAACAGGCCGCGTGCGCGGGGCGATGCCATGAGCAAGCTCACGCTGGAGGCGCCCGCGGAAATGCCAAAGATAGTCACGCATCCCGGGTCGCCGCCGAACGCAGCAATATTTTCGCGCACCCACTGAAGCGCCGCGATCTGGTCAAGCAGCCCGTAATTGCCGGAAATGCCCTCTTCATCTTCCAGTGACAGCTGGGGATGGGCGAGAAAGCCGAGTTTCGCCAAACGGTAGTTGATGGTAACGAACACCACCCCGTCGCGCGCCCACGCATCCCCATCGAAGAAGGGAGACGATCCTGATCCGAACTGGAAGCCACCAGGGTGAATCCACACTATCACCGGACGCTTCTCCGCGACATCCCTGGCCGCCGTCCATACGTTGAGGTACAGACAATCCTCCGACTGGTTTTCAGCGCCAAAGGGGAGAAGCGAATTACCTAACATCGATTGTTGAATCGCAATCGACTTCGTGCGCGTGGCGTCTCTCACCCCACTCCAGGCAGCCGGAGGCTGTGGAGCACGCCAGCGCAGTTCACCAACAGGCGGCGACGCGAACGGAATGCCACGAAACGCAGTCACCTCGTCGTCCACGGACGGCTCCCCCCTCAACTGCCCCTGGCTTACTGTTACGATCTCATTCATATTTAGCTCCTCGCATACCGACAAGCGATCAGGTTCGACTTATCTCGTTCTGACTCCGTGCGTTAAAAGGCGCACGCAGGCCAGTCTGCTCCATAAGGGGAAGCACGTCTCGGGTGAAGCGCGCGATCCCGTCCAGCGGATCGACCCAGGTCAGCAGAATGCCGTCGAGCCCGCAGTCCGCCAGCATCGCGAGGCGCTCCGCGATGCGCGTTGCGGGGCCGATCAGCGGAAAACCACCACCGCTGCCGGCCATGCGCTGGCGGAAAGCCTTCAATGCCTCAGGCGACATGAGCTTTGCGTGCTCCAGCTGCATCTGCATCCACGCGTCGACGCAGGCCTTGTCTTCATAGTTGACAATGCAGCGGTGGTAATAGGCATCCGCCTCCGCCTGCGTATCACGCTGCATCACCATCGAATTGGTCCATACCTGGATCTCGCGGCCGAACTCCTCTCTCGCGAAGCGCTTGTACTCGTCCACTTGCCGCCGGATCGCCTCAGGCGACTCAGACTGGACGATGAGAAAGCACATATCGGCGTTCTCGCATGCAAATTGCCGGCCCCGGTCCGAACCACCTGCGTTCATGATCGGCGGGTTCGACTTCTGCACGGGCTTGGGCATCGACGATCCACGCGCGACATCGAAGAAGTCCCCGTGAAAATCGAATTCCTCATGAGATTGCCAGAGCTGGCGAATCACGGCGAGCCATTCCGACAGATGGTCGTAGCGTCGATCATGTTCCTTGAAGGGCGCGCCGAACATCTCGAGTTCGGGCTTGTTCCAGCCGCCTACGACATTCAGCCCGAAGCGGCCACCGGAAATGATATCGATCGTCGCGCTCTGCTTGGCCGCGAGGATAGGATGGATCGTGGGGGCATGCGAGGTTGCAAAGACCGCGGAATAGCGTGTGGCCTGTGCAATGCCCGCGGCCCAGGTGAAAGGATCCATCGTGACGCCGGTGGAATCGTCATTGCCACCGGTCACCCAGCCTTTCCAGCGGGCGTAGGAGACAATTGCCTCGAAACCGGCTGCGTCTGCCATTTGTGAAGTCTTCACCGACAGGTCCCAGGTTGGCTCGTAGGCTTCCGGTACCGTCGTCATGATTCCACCCCTACCATTTATGGCAAAGATGCCGATCTTCATTCGGTTGGCGTTGAAGATCGGATTGGTCGAGCCAGGCATCAATGTCCCTCCTGCAGGTCTCTGCTTATATAAACATATGCGACGCTCGACACGGTCGGCGCGTCTTCCTTATGTCGCATAGAT
Organism: Paraburkholderia ginsengiterrae; assembly: GCF_001645125.1. Lineage (GTDB taxonomy): Bacteria > Pseudomonadota > Gammaproteobacteria > Burkholderiales > Burkholderiaceae > Paraburkholderia > Paraburkholderia ginsengiterrae. The sequence goes on from NZ_LXKA01000165.1 coordinate 44,529, forward strand.
TATCTGGCTGTGACGGCATGTCCAGCAGCAAATGCTGATAGGGCAATCTCACTTTGAGATTTCATTTGGCAGTCTCGATGAAGAGGCGCGAAGGCCCGAAGGACGTTCACAAGATTCGATCATGCCATCAGGATTTGCCGTTGGACACGCTACGAAGGCGCCATTAGCTTATGGGGTATGGGCTGGCACGCATAGACGCGAAGACCGTGACGAGCCAGTCAGTTGAGCCCTATCTACAAGGAGAAGACAGAATATGGCAACCCCGCAGACCCGTACCAAAGCTCTGATGTGGCATGGCAAGCCCTTTTCGATCGAAAGCTACACCAACGGCCCCGTCTTTGTAGCGGACACTGACCTGAGCCGGGCAAACAAGGAAGTGTTTGAACGGCATCTCGTCGCGGAATGGTCGAGCGACATCGAAGAAACGATGGCGACGGTTCATCCCGTTGGCGCCTACCAAAGAATTCCTGCACTAGGCGTTGACGTGGACAGCTTTAACGGCATCCGCGAGTTCTATCTCGACCGTTTCGAAAAATGGCCCGGTCCGGCGCTCAAGTCTTTTACGCGTGTGACCGTTGTGGACACTTTCATCTACGTCGAGGGAGAGTTTGACGTCGAAGCCGCCGGGGACGACCTGCAAAGTCTCAACGTTTCCGGAAAGTCGGTCAAATCGCCCTGCATGATCGTACTCGAGTGCCGGGACGGTCTGCTGGTTGGCGAGATCGTCTACATGGACAGCGGCGCGCTCAAGGTTGCCTGACATCTGAAAGCGCAGTAATCCGGCCTCCGCGGTGAATCATTGGATCATCGCGACGAGCGGGTTATCTCAACAGGAGAGAAGATGAGGATCGTAGCTCTTGAGGAGCATTTCCTTGTTCCCCCGCTGGTCCACGCCCATTTTGATGCCAGCAGCAATCCCGGCTATTCCCCGGAGAGCGACATCGTACTGGGGGATCTCGATGCCGGCCGTCTTGCTGCCATGGACCAGCACGGCATTACTCGGCAGGTGATTTCCGCGAGTATGCCCGGGGCCGATCTTCTGGACGGTAGCGCCGGAATCCGCTTCGCCCATGAGACGAACAATCGCCTGGGCGAAGCCGTGCGCCGGCATCCGAACCGGTTCGGTGGATTTGCTCACCTGCCGATGCGAGAACCTGACGCAGCGGCGGACGAGCTGGAACGTGCCGTCTCCGATCTCGGCTTTCGAGGTGCAATGGTGAACGGACTCACTAATGGCCGCTTCCTCGATGACGAACGTTTCACACCGGTGCTGGCTCGGGCTGTCGCGCTCGATGTGCCGATCTATATTCATCCCAATCTGCCACCGAAGGCGGTATATGACTGTTACTACGACGGGCTGCCAGGTCGAGCCGGGCCATTGCTTGCGTCCGGAATATTCGGCTGGCATTCGGAGACCGCGATTCATGTCCTCAGGTTGGCACTAGCCGGGACGTTCGAGAAATTTCCCGGCTTGACCGTGATTGTCGGGCATATGGGAGAGATGTTGCCTTTCATGCTCGGACGTGCCGATGACGTGCTTTTGAGCCGTGGCGCCAACCCGATCAGCCAAACGATCGTGGATAACCTCTACATAACGACATCGGGTGTATTTCACCTGTCGCCTTTCCTGAACGCACTGACTTCATTCGGTGCGGACAGGATCATGTTTAGCGTGGATTATCCGTACAGCGCCAACGCGCCGGCGCGAAAATTCCTTGATGCGCTGCCGGTGTCTCCCGCGGATCGAGTCAAGATCGCGCATGGCAACGCCGATCGGATTCTCAAGTTGGATGTTTCCCCCAGCTTTGACACCCATGCTCAAGCAGCCATGTAACCCATCTCGCACAACGTCGCGTTAGGGGTCGCTGCGTGAGTTAATCCGGGTCCGCCCGTTCCGGGACTCACACGCAATACTTGCGGCCAGATCCGACATATCAATTCGGAGTCCAATATAGATTTGATGTAGATACATACTCACGATTCTTATTATAAAAGCAATTTGTTCCCGCGCCGCCGATGTGTTTTTGCTTTATCTGAATGGCCGTTATGCAGCATTGAATCAAACATATTAAATGACTACATTAGGAGACGGAGATGAAAAAGAAGCTTGTTTGCGTGATGTTAACCTCGCTTGGTTTTTGTGCGGCACACGCCCAAAGCTCTCTGACGCTTTACGGACGTGTGGCTGCTGACCTCGATTTCGTGAATCACGTTGCGACTTCGGACGGCAGCAAAAACCTCTTTCGGTTTGGAAGCAATCAGTACGGGGCAAGCTTTCTTGGTCTTCTCGGCAAAGAGGATATTGGCGGCGGGACGAAAGTAGTCTTCAATCTGGAGAATATGTTCCTTGCTGGCACCGGCCAGACAATCGGGGATGCATACTGGAACCGCTATGCGTACGTCGGCCTCTCGAACGACACCTACGGCAGTTTGTGGGCCGGCCGTGCAATGGTGTTGTCGGACGCGACGGAGTGGTACCTCGATCCGTTTGTCGCACAGCAGACCAGCGTTCTCAACTTCTCCAGGTACCGCGGAACCGGGCAAGCGGTAAACGCTTTGACCTACAATTCGCCGGAGATGCACGGCCTTTCGTTTCGCGTGCAAAACGGCTTCGGGAATACCGCTGGTAACTTCAAGGCATCACGAACATTCAGCGCGAGCGTGCAATACTCCTTGGGCGGATTCACCGGCTACGGACTCTACGACGAACGTCGGGACGCGAACGGAAACTTCTCGGGCCTGTACAGCAATTCGAGAGAGTATATGGCCGGTGCGACCTACCAGTTGCAGGCGTGGAAGTTCTACGCGGGCTACCAGCAACTGGTTTCCTCTGGCTCGGATACCGTCGCCGATCCGACCAACACCGTTGGTGCAACACGAGCGACTCAGGAGTGGGTTGGCGTGTCATATCAGTTCGATCCGGCACTTCAGCTACAGGCAGCGTGGTACCACACCAATGTCAACCACGGCGGCGGAACTGCCAATCTCGCGGCTATCGGCGCAACGTACAACCTTTCCAAGCGCACATTTATCTACGTGGTGGTTGCCTCAATGTTCAACGGCGCGAATGCAGCGTTTCCTGTAGAGACGCAGGATTCGCCACCTGAGCAGGGACACAATCAGCAAGGCAGCTACATCGGCATCATGCACATGTTCTGATGCCCTTAGGAATGGCGTTAACACGCGACAATACTGTGAAAAATCTGCGAAGCGGTGAAGTCTAGGCTTCCGATATCTATTAGGAGATGTCCTGATGAAATGTAAGCTTGCCTTTGTGTTGTTTTGCTTTCTCACGTCAGCGTCAATGGGTGCTTATGCCCAGACTAGTGAGGCTTCTGCCCCGACGTCTCAATCAGCCAGGTCGAGTAGAGCCGCTGATCGCGCGCTGTCGAAACAAGTGCGAGCGGCCCTGATCAAGGCGAAGATTGTCGACACACCGACGATCTTCGTGCGTGCGAAGAATGGATCGGTCACGCTCGCAGGCTCGGTCAGCGACCAGTCTCAAATCGAGCGTGCCGGCGACGTCGCTCGAGGTGTGAGTGGAGTAAGCTCGGTCAACAACGCACTGACGGTCCGTCAGCCCGGTCAATAGAATCAGAATGCTCTGGGTGTCATTCAATGGTCCGTGCCACCCAGGCAGTCGTTTGCCCGTTAAAACATACGATTCATCGCACGTGCGGACGACCGCATCCAATCCAGTGACTTTGATGGCGTCTATCAATCGACTTCACTCATCTCCAGAGCAGCAACCTCCTGCAACGGCCTGGCTTCAACATCAGAAGACATGCGCTGAACGATTCGCCTAAATTGATTGATCGCGACATTGGTGCTGGTAGCCGCCTTTCGCCACGCGATCCGCAGCTCATAGTTGGGTAGCGGATCGGTCAGGTACGCGTAAGATGCGCCGGTAGAAAAATTTTCAGCAACCCATTTCGGTGCGAGTGTCACACCGATCCCGGCATTGACCAACGACATCAGGGTATGAAGCTGCTCGGCCTCCTGTGTCACCCTGGGCATGTACCCCGCCCCCGAGCAGGCCGCGACAATCATCTCCAGCATCCGGGTCCGCTTACGCGTGGGGAACAGGACGAAAGGCTCAGTCGCCAGTTCTCGCAACGCGATATCACGGCGACTGGCGAGACGGTGTTGCTTAGGCAGTACAGCCACGAAAGGGGTTGCAGCGAAAGGTTCGGTACAGATATCCGCATCCAGTGGCGCAGGTGACGGAAAGATGGCGATATCGATCGCCGAGGAATTCAGCGCTTCGATCTGCGCGATGCGGTCAAGCTGCCGCAATTGCAGATCAATCTCCGGAGCCTGATTGCGAAATTCACTCAAGATTGCCGGCAAGGTCGCCCAGAGCGCGACGTCGACGAAGCCGATCGTCAAGCGGCCGACCGTGCCCCGAGCGCAAGCGCGCACCCGCTCCAGCCCCTCGTCCGCCCGTTGAAGGATTGCATAGGCTTCCGGCAAAAAAATTTCGCCCGGAATGGTAAGACCTACCTTCTGGCCGATACGTGTGAACAACGTGAAATCAAGCTCCTCCTCCAGAAGCTTGATTTGCCGGCTAACCGCCGACTGCACGACATTGACCTTTTCGGCCGCACGACCGAAGTGCAGCTCTTCGGCAACAGCCACGAAATATCGAATCCTGCGCAGATCCATGGGAATCACCTCAAGAGTCAAGTGCAACGTTTAGCAAGTCCAGCGTTCGGCAACTCACTGACCATGACGAACCCGGGCGCATCGCATTTTGCAAACGTCAGTCCAGCATGTGCCCGAGCACGGCTTGTTTTGTTTTCAGATAGAAAGCGTTTTCGCTGTTTGGCGCCGTGACGAGGGGCACGCGTTCCTCGATGCTCAATCCGAACCCGGAGATGCCCTGATACTTGCGCGGGTTGTTCGTCATCAGCCGCATCTTTGTTACGCACTGGTCATGGAGAATCTGAGCGCCAACCGCGTAATCTCGCGCATCCACCTGGAGACCCAACTGCAGATTTGCCTCAACGGTGTCGAGGCCCTCGTCCTGTAACGCATAGGCTCGCAGCTTCTCGGTCAGCCCGATGCCTCGCCCTTCGTGTCCCTTCAGATAGACAATCACTCCGCGGCCCTCTGCTGCAATCTGGCTCATCGCCAGATCAAGCTGTGCGCGGCAATCGCATCTGATTGATCCGAACACTTCTCCGGTCAGGCATTCCGAATGAACACGCACCAGAGGCGAGTCGTTTCCCGGCAATTCGCCCATTACCAGTGCCGCGTGCTCCTGCCCCGTGACAGTTTCCCTATACCCGTACACGGTAAACACACCATATCGGGTGGGCAGACGCGCAACCGACATGCGTTCTACGATGCATTCATGCTTGCGGCGATATGCAATCAAATCCTTGATCGTGACAATGGGCAGCGAATGTGTGCGCGCGAACGCCATCAGTTGCGGCAACCTCGCCATGGTGCCATCGTCATTGACGACCTCGGCCAGCAAGCCACCAGGCGCCATTCCAGCGAGTCGCGCGAGGTCAACCCCTGCTTCGGTGTGCCCGGGACGGCGCAATACGCCGCCGCGCACCGCGCGCAACGGAAAGATGTGTCCCGGCCGGTTAAAGTCCGCGGCGTCGGCATTCTCGTCGACGAGCGCCCTGACAGTGATGGCACGGTCGGCCGCCGAAATTCCCGTCGTCGTACCAATGCGATAGTCCGTGCTCACCGTGAATGCGGTACCCATCGAATCGCTATTGTTCGCCACCATAAGCGGAAGTGATAGCGCGTCCAAACGCTCCCCCGGCAGCGATACGCAAAGCACTCCGCTCGTGTAACGCACCATGAAGGCAACGTCGGCCTCAGTTGCGGCCTGCGCGGCCATAATCAGATCGCCTTCGTTCTCGCGGTCTTCGTCGTCCACTACGACAACCATCCGCCCGGCCGCGATCGCGTCAATTGCGGTTTCGATCGAATCTGTCTTCACCTTCTTTCTCCTTCATTCCAAAATCAACCTGCTGCCGGGCAACCAATGGGACTGCGACCACCACTGCCTCAGCAAAGCGTCGCAATGCCTGAACCGAGCCATGCACACTGCTGTATTCCTGCGTGCCAATGCGGCCATCCAGCGTGATGTGCATCCCTGAAGCGATGGCCAGTTCGATAATGTCCATCAGTCGTCTCCTCCTACACATGGGTTCCCTGCTAATCCCGGCAAGCATTCGACCTGTATTAATTGAGCGCGAACATTGGCTTCTTCGAGGCAGGAGGAAAAACACTCCATGACCCATCGTCGTGACGGAAAAAAAATATCTTTATTGCATGACCAGCCCCAATCGATTCGAAGCAAACTCAGCGGCCTAGTGACGAATGCACGCGTGATGATCGCGTAAGTCGATAGGTGCCGTCAGATTGGATACCAAACCATTTCTCAATTAGCCACCGCAACGAATTTCCATCCGCATGCATTTTGGCCTCCTAATTTCATATACTTGATCAATCACCCCGCTTTACCTTTTCCTCACTGACGACCGGATCCATTCGTGCGTCATGGGGCGCGTACTGCCGCTCGCTTCGCACGTGGTGCGCTTCCTGAAGTGCCTTGATGGACGACTTCGATGAGAACCATCGGTCTCGCTGCAATACCATTGAAGCGCCTGCGACATCCGTCTACGAGAACACGGCCGATTTTATAATCACCCAATATTTATATTAATAATATTCAACAGCGTTTGTTAATTAAGAGTCAGCGAGTCTCTTCCGCTAACCAACACGATATTCAACGGGATCTGTATTCCACGTGTTCAAACTCCTCAGCGTGGCCAACTTCTTCATCCGCGCGAACTCGACGACTTGCCGGCCAACCGTTTCCAGAGAATCGGCTACTTTGGAATCGATACATTCATCGTTCACAAAGATTCCACCGGAGCTATTGATCGCGGCTCCAAACGGCGTAGGCCAGCCACGCAGCGCATGGGTAATTGTCCGCAATGTGACCAGGGTACTGCCCGTCGCCTGCCAGCCATAAGCCGTTGCTATCAGGCCGACCGGAACACCCTCCAGATACGGTCGACCATCCTTGGCCGTTTCCTCAAGATAGTCAATTGCATTCTTCAGGAGCCCGGAAATCGTTCCATGGTAGCCGGGGCTGGCAATGACCACTCCGTCGGCGGCCCTTATTGCTCTCAAAAGCAGGACCGCGCATGGGTTGTCGGCGGCATTCGACACGAGATAGTGGGGCAACGATGCAAGTACTTCGCCGCCAAACATCTGTACATCGGCCCCTGCGCTCTCGGCCGCGGACATTGCGATCCTGAGCGATTTTTCAGTAGATGAACCCGGCGTAGAAGTACCACCGAGGCCAACAATGAAGGGACGAAAGTTATCTTCGGACGACATCGTAAATCTCCAGAAATTGCCGAGGAAGCACGGAACGATAGCCTCCCGGACTCGCCATACTCGCTTTTATTACCAGGCATCATCGAGAAATGGGAGTGGCAAGCCCTTCAGATCAGATCTGATCAGATCACACTTCCATCGTGCCATGGATAAAACATAAGGAATCCATATCATTACATCATCACCAAACCCCTCATTGTTCACCGTGCGAGATCCCACGTGACCAACATCCTGGGCTACATCAACAACGTTTCCTATCTTGTCAGTTCAGACAGATCCAACCGTCATTCGAGTCACTGCGCAAGGTACTCACCAACGATCGGCTCCAACCGCTATTCAATGTCGACCGCGGTCAGTGGCCGGTATCTTCTCGCCATCGAATTGCCCCAACAACCATTTTCGTTAGCGTTTCAACCAGCTCGGAGTCGTCAATGTTTCGGTTCAACAACTCCAGATCGCCATTTGCGACAACCCAGTTGTAGCAACTGAATTCAACCATCGAGCAAAGCACCGAGCTTGCGACTTCCGGATCAACGCCTTGGCAATAACCGCGACGCTGTGCGAGGCGGATGCGAAGGCTGGCAATGCGGATGCCCTGTGCGCGAATCTGTCGCCACATGTCCGCGAACGACTCGTTCACCATCGCGGCCTGAAAGACCGCTACAGCAACCGCCCCGTGTTCGCGGTAGGCCCGCCAGAACGCACGCACCACCGCGCGCAAATTGTCGAAAGGGTCCAGTTCGATCCCGCTGGGGGCGCCAATGTTGTCCTGCACCGCGATCCGGAATTCCTCAGCAAGTGCCAGAAGCAGTTCCTCCTTGTTTCGGAAGTACTGGTAAAAGGAGCCGATAGCTTTACCCGCTTCTTCCGCGATGTCACTTATCTTCGCGTTGTGATAGCCGTCTCGTGCCAACACACGGCGGGCCGCAGCCTTGATTGCCGCTTCCGTCTTGCCACGCTTCGTACTTTCGCGAGAACGCCCCGCCTGTTCGATTGCCATGTCTACGCTACCCACCTATCTGACTTCCATGCAGACAACTATAGCAGCCCGACATCTAAAATGAAAGTGAATTCATATTCATTTTTATATTGGGGCACGACCCTCTGGCACATCGCACTATATGTTTCAGTTCGCGCGGCAGGCGTGTCCTCATCAAAGCCCGGAAAGTCTGCTCCTGACGTGAGACCGCGACCGGCTTGCGGTCACGGGTACACAGGCGTCAGCACTAGGCAAAGGGCAGCGGGAGATCTGGAGGGGTATTAAACGGGGATGGATTGAAGTCGTCAACGACGTTGGCCCGCCAAACCGGCCACCTCCCGATCAAAAAGGATGAGGTCGGCTTCAGCGGGTCAACTTTGGTTCACAGAACTTCGAACACGCTATACGTGGGTCCGTTTGCGAACCGATGCCCGGTACCGATAGCGAGAACACGGTTCAGCCACTCGTATCGACCAGGCGGCGCTTCGAAGATGGGGTTGATCCGGAAGTAGTAGCTCGATGGATCGACAAGCTCACCTTTCTCGAGCCGCTGTATGACTTCGGGCGGCCCATGCCGAACGCCGCGGTACGACATCGCGATCGTTGCGCCGTCGTCGGTCTGCAGGATGAGGCGTACGTCGAGCGTGGTGCTGCCGTCGCTGCGCACGGCCTGCCAATCGCTGCCGCCATCGAGCACTTTTCCGGACAATCGGTCGCCTTCGAACACTCCCGACGGAACGATACCCACACGACGAAACGGTCCCGGCGTAGCGCCGACAACGACGATCGGCTTGACGTCGAGCCGCATGACGAACAATGGGCGCGTCTGCACGCTTTTAAGTGGTGCGGGAAGGCTGTCGAAGAGTGTTGTGGGCATGTTTTATCTCAAGAATCAGCGCCTGGTTTATGGACAGCAAAGTTTAGTGGTGACTAACCAGTCTCACGAGGCCGTCTTTCCACCGTTGACCCTGATGATTTCGCCCGTGATGAAACCCGCCTTGTCGGACGCGACGAACACGATTGCGTCGGCTATCTCTTCAGGGGTTCCCGCACGCCTGAGCGGCACGTTCGTGAGAAACGCGGCTTTTCGCTCGGCGGTGCCGGTCAGCCGATCGAGCATCGCGGTCTCGACAGGGCCTGGAGCGATTGCGTTGACGCGCACCCCCGACGCGGCACCCTCGATCGCCGCCGATTTGGTCAGACCTTCCACGGCGTGCTTGCTCGCCACATAGAGCGATGCGTTCGCCGCGCCACGCGAGCCCATCGTCGATGAAATATTGACGATGCTGCCGCTACCCTGCGCCAGCATCACGCACATTTCGTGCTTCATGCTGAGCAGCGTGCCGAGCACATTAGTATCGAACACGGCGGCATAGCCCTCGGGAGTCCGGTCCGTTACGGGACCCGACTGACCTTCGGTGCCCGCCGAGTTGACCGCCACGTCGAGCCGGCCAAAGCGCGCCACCGTCATGTCGACGAGGTTGCGTACTTCGTCTTCGAATCGGACATCGGACTGAATGAATTCGGCTTCAACACCGTGTGTGCGAAGCTCCTCAGCCAGCTTCTGGCCTTCGCCGGCGCGCCGACCGGAGACAACGACGTGAGCGCCCTCACGGGCGAAGGCCAGCGCAGTGGCGCGTCCGATGCCAGTCAACGCACCAGTGACCAGAACAACAGGATGTGTAGACATTGCCCTTCCTTGGCGAAGTTTGCGAATGCTGCTGACGGAGCCGCACAACGATTGGAGCCAGCTGCTGCGCTTGAACCGGCGACCGTCAGCGCCCTGCGCAGCGAAAAGGCAATAGTAGAGTTCAGGAAGCCGGAAATAAACAGCCTGAGACTCCGATCATTTCGGACATCTCAGTCCGCCTTCGCGCCGATTATCCGAGTCCTCGCCCGTTGTCAGATCTGCAGATTCTGGTTGACATAGAAAGCCGCTTTCGAACGATATGTGCGTGCTCCAGCACGGACCCGGCGCCGGTTGTGCCCCGCTCATCGCGAGTCTGTCCGGCGCCGCGTTATGGGCTCACATCAGTTGCGCCCCTGAACCGTGATCGACACATACCGGTCCGGCTGCAGGCACGCGATCAGCGCGCGGGGATCGCCATCCAGACAGTGCGTCCGCGGCTCGCTCGATCCCACACCTTGCGCGTGAATGATGCTGCCGTCCAGTCCGCGAGCAACCAGATAGTCCCGCACGGAGTTAGCGCGGGCCAGCGACAACGGTCCGTTGATGGATTCGGAACCGAGCCTGTCGGTATGACCGACCACCGTAATGGCGTTCACCTGCTCATGCTTGCGGATACGTTCGGCGATCTGATCGAGTTCGACTTTCGCGGCGGGCAGCATCGACTCGGGCGCCGACTTGTCGAACGGAAACAACGCATCCGCTTGCACCGTGAAGTTTTCGATCGTGGTTGCGTCTGCTGCAACAGGAGCCGGTTTGGTCGGCGCGTCAGCACTGGCATCCTGGCCGCATCTGAACAGCAGAACACGCGGGTCGTTGCGGTTGTCGTCAGCGGCGCGAACCTGGTCGATCCTGTCGATCGGCTGCACTGCCTTGTCGCGGCAGATGCGTTGCGCCACCTTCATGCAGGTTGACGCGCTCTCGAACAGCCCGTGGCACTCGGCCCGGTATGTCCTGACGCCGTTGCTTGCATCGACGGAATAGGCGTTGAAGGTCGGGCCGCTCCCGGCCGTGCATCCTGTCACGGCAAGCGCGGCAGTGCAGAAAAAACTGGCGAAAAAAAGTCGGTTCATCAAGTACTCCATAGATTGTGGATGGCGGAGAATGCGGGGCGCGCGGCGGCTGCCCCGCCCTCGCGACTTACCATTGCATTGCCGCGTCGACGCCGACCGTCGTGCCTCCCGGGCTCATGCCCACGCCGGCTTTCATCTTCAGGTTCTCAGTGAGACGCGCCGTGCCGCCGAGCGCGACTGCCTGATAACCGCGAAAGCCCGCAGTGCCGATACCGAGCGACAGCGTCTTGTCCTTGTCCACTTCCGGAATCATCGTCAGCGCGGTCGCCGCAGCGATGCCTGAATACGCGTTGCGCGCGGTGGAACTAATGCCGTTCTGCAATTCATTTATCCGGGTATCGGTGTACGTGTTGGCCTGGGAAAGCGCATTGTTCAACTGTTCGACGTTGACCGCGTCGGTCGCCGCCGTGCCGGCAGCGACATTGATGACCTGCCGGGTCGACGCGGCGGAGCCGACCGCCACCACGTTCGCTCGGCCGCCGTCGTTACTGTTCGAACCGAGCGCCGTCGATCCGCTGCCGGTCGACGTTGCACCGGCTCCCACCGCAGTCGAACTGCTGCCCGACGCCGTCGAGCCGTTGCCCACCGCCGAGCTGTTGTTGCCGGAAGCCACCGCCCCTTGCCCGCCCGCGGACGAATTCGACCCGGAGGACGCCGGCGGAGTCGGCGTGCCGGGCGAGGACGTGAAGCTGCCGCCGTTGTTGACGGTGGTGGTCTGCTGGCTGATCAGCGTCGTCAACTTGCTTGCCACCGCATCGAGCTGCGAGACATTCACGGCGTCAGTGCCCGCCTTGCCGGCGGCGAGCCCCGTGATCTGCCGATTGCCGACGTTGACCTCACCCGCCGACGACTGCGGACTGCTCAAGCCGTATGCGATGTAATTGCTCAACGCGCCGACTGTCGTAACCGATCCGGCTCCCAACGCGACACTGTTCGCGAACGTCGCGCTCGCGCCGGCACCCAATGCGAGCGCGTCGATGGCGCTACTGCGCGAACCCGAGCCGATTGCAATGGACCCGGCGTTGGCCGCACTTGCGTTTGCGCCCTGCGCGATCGACTGCGCGCCGCTCGCAACTGACCCGCTGCCCACCGCAATCGCATCCGCCTGCGCCGAATTCGCAGCCTGGCCGATTGCGACGCCGCCTGGCGCCGTCGCATCGACGATCGCGCCGTTGCCCACGCCCACGCCGTTATCGCCGTTGACCACCGTCGTCGGCCCGACCGCGATCGACTGCGCGCCCACCGCGAGCGAATCCGCCGCCGTCGAGTTCGCATGGAAGTACAGCTGGCCGGTCACCGCGAACGACGACAATGCGCCGGCCAGCTGCCGGATGGTCACCGCGTCGTGCTGCTGCGTACCGTCGGCGACGTTCGTCAACTGGCGATACGTGTTGCCGCTTGCGCTGCCGAACGACACCGCGCCGAGCAGAGTTTGATCCGAAGTGTTGAACGGAATCGCGTGCGTGCCGTTGGAGATCGAGCCGACACCGGAGAGCACCGCGCGGTCCGACACAGAGCCCGCGCCAATCGCAACGCCCCCCGCCACCGATGCACTCGACAGAGCGCCCAGCGCCACCGCGTTGTCCGCCAGCGCGGCAGCGCCATTGCCGCCGGCAAAGCTGCTCACGCCGCTCGCCGTCGCCGCCACGCCAGCCGCCAGCGCGTTGAGACCGGTGGCGCCGTTGTTGTTGTAGTTGCCGCCTTGTGTGCCGCCGTCGTTGACGCTGTAGTAATGCTTCGCATTGGCCGTCACCGTGCTGGCCAGGTTATCGACGGCCTGATCGGTGGCGTAGAGCTGCGAACCGTTCACGGCATCCGTGCTGCTCGCGCTGACACGGCCCGCGGCCACATTGGTCACGGTGCGCTCGTGACCCGCGCTGCCGACACTGACCGTGCTCGTGGGCGAAGTGCCTGCATACGTATAGGCCGTGCGGTTGATGGTGTCGCCCGGGGTCGCCACGGCGGCGGCGGTCGTCGAGCCGCTGCCCAACGCCACGTCGTTCGCGTTGTTCGCCGTCGCGCCCTGGCCGAGCGCGGTGCTGCCCGCGCCGGCAGCGACGGTCCCCACGCCCGCCGCCAACGCGTTCGTGCCGGTCGCGCCGTCGTTGTTGTAGTTGCCGCCCTGCGTGCCGCCGTCGTTGACACTGTAGTAATGCGTTTTGCCGGCGGCGACGGTGGTCGCGAGAGCGTCGATTGCCTGATTGCTCTGGTACAACTGCGAGCCGTTCACGGCGTCCGTGCTCGTCGCGCTCAGGCGGCCGGCCGCCACGTTCTGGATCTGCCGTTCGGCGCCCGCTGCGCCCACGCTCACCACGCTGGTCGGCGTGGTGCCGGCGAAGCCGTAGACCGTGCCATTGATCGTCGTGCTCGGCGTCGGCGTTGCCGTGCCGGTTTGCGAGCCCGAGCCCAGCGCGACACTGTTCGCGGATGTCGCGCTCGCGCCGGCGCCCAATGCGAGCGCGTCGATCGCGCTGCTGTGTGAACCCGAGCCGATTGCAATGGACCCGGCGTTGGCCGCGCTGGCATTTGCGCCTTGCGCGATCGACTGCGCGCCGCTCGCAACCGACCCGCTGCCCACCGCGATCGCATCCGCCTGCGCCGAATTCGCAGCCTGGCCGATGGCGACGCCGCCCGGCGCCGTCGCATCGACGATCGCGCCGTTGCCGACGCCCACACCGTTATCGCCGTTGACCACCGTCGTCGGCCCGACCGCGATCGACTGGGCCCCGACCGCGAGCGAATCCGCCGCCGTCGAGTTCGCATGGAAGTACAACTGCCCCGTCACCGCGAACGACGACAGCGCACCAGCCAATTGCCGGATCGTCACCGCGTCGTGCTGCTGCGTGCCGTCGGCGACGTTCGTCAACTGGCGATACGTGTTGCCGCTCGCGCTGCCGAACGACACCGCGCCGAGCAGAGTTTGATCCGAAGTGTTGAACGGAATCGAATGTGTGCCGTTGGCAATCGAGCCGATGCCGGAGAGCACCGCGCGGTCCGACACAGAGCCCGCGCCAATCGCAACGCCACCCGCCACCGATGCGCTCGACAGAGCGCCCAGCGCCACCGCGTTGTCCGCCAGCGCGGCAGCGCCATTGCCGCCGGCGAAGCTGCTCACGCCGCTCGCCGTCGCCGCCACACCCGCCGCCAGCGCGTTGAGGCCGGTGGCGCCGTTGTTGTTGTAGTTGCCGCCTTGCGTGCCGCCGTCGTTGACGCTGTAGTAGTGCGTCTTGTCGGCGGCGACGGTCGTCGCCAGACTGTCGATCGACTGGTTGGTCTGGTAGAGCTGCGAACCATTCACGGCATCCGTGCTGCTCGCACTCAGGCTGCCCGCTGCCACATTCTGGATCTGGCGCTCGGCACCTGCCGCGCCCACGCTCACGACGCTCGTCGGATTGGTGCCGGCAAAGCTGTAGACCGTTCCATTGATCGTCGCGCTCGCGGTGGGTGTGGCGGTGCCGGTCTGCGACCCCGAACCGAGCGCGACATCGCCCGTATTGCTGGCGACCGCGTTCGGGCCTATTGCGACGCTGTTGGTCCCGATCGCCTGGCTGTCCGGCGCCGTCGAGTTCGCATGGAAGTACTTGATGCCGGGCGCGCTACCGCCGCCGGTGATAGCGTTGACGAGATTCTGTACCGATGTATAGGTGTTGCCACCGTAACTGAGGTTGGTGGTCAGCGCCCCGGTTGTGCTGTTGTACGTGGTGCTGCCGCCGAGACTCGACGCGATGGTGTTGCCCAGATTGGTTACCTGTGAACCCACGGTCGTGATCGCGGTATCGGCGGCGAACAGTTGCGAGCCGTTGACCGCGTCCGTGCTCGACCCACTCACGCGTCCGGCCGCGACATTGGTGATCTGACGCGGCGCCGCCGACGTGCCGACACTGACCACGCCGGCAGGCGCGCCGCCCGCGTAGATAAAGCTCGTGCCGTCGACGGTGCCGCTCGCGGTAGGCACCGCGGCCGACGTCACCGACGATCCCTGGCCCAGCGCCACATTGGAACCGGTCATGCCGTTAGCGATGCTCGCGCCCTGGCCCAGCACGGTGGAATTCGCCACGCCGTTGTCGGTCGCCTGATTGCCGACCACGAGCGAGGCCCCGCCGCTCGCCGTTGCGCCGAAGCCGCCGGCCGCCGCATTCGCACCCGAGGATACCGGCTGCGTCGACGTGACCGAGCTGTTGGACACGAACGGGCCCACGGTGCCGCTCGTCAGGTTGTCGACTGCCTGGTTGGTCGCATACAGTTCGCTGCCGTTCACCGCGTCGGTGCTGGTCGCGCTCACGCGGCCCGCGGCGAGGTTCGTGATCGTCCGCTCATTGCCCACCGAACCGACGCTCACGGTACTGCCAGGCGTTGTACCTTGCACCGGATGCGTGACGCCGCCAACCGCGACGCTCGCCGTATCGACAGGCGCGGCGGTGGTGCTGCCGGCGCCCAGCGCCACTGCGTTCGCATTGTTGGCCGACGCGCCGGCGCCCAGCGCGATTGCGTCGCCCAGGTTCGCCACTGCCGAGTCGCCGAGCGCGAGCGCGCTCGCGCCGGTCGCGTTGCTCGCGTTGCCGAGTGCGACGGCGCCCTGGCCGCTCGCCGTGTTGCCGTTGCCCTGCGCGAGCGCGCCGTTGCCAGTGGCCGTGTTGTCCGCGCCTACCGCGATTGCGCCGTTGCCCGTTGCGCTATTGGGGTCGCCGATAGCAACGGCACCGTTGCCGCTGACCGTCTGCGCCTGACCGAGCGCCACCGCACCCGTCCCGCTCAGCACCTGGGAGCTGTGGCCACCGGCTATCGAACCGGCGCCTGCCGCCGCCGCAGCTTTGTTGCTATCGCCGATGGCCACGGTCGACGCGGCGAGAGCTTGCGATGTAAAGCCAACCGCTGTCGCATTGCCATTGCTCGCGAGCGCCTGGTTGCCCAGCGCGACGGCGCTGTTGCCCGACGCCGTCGCATTCGTGCCCATCGCGATGGCATTGGCGTTGGTGCCCGTGCCGGCCGAATCTCCTATCGCAATCGACGACGAACCCGCTGAGCTCGCGCCAGAGCCAATCGCTACGGCGCGAATGCCTGACGCTGCGGCGCCCGCCACGGCGGCCGGCGCAGACGAACCGCCTTCCGCGATGGAATCGGACGCACCCAACGCTATCGCATTCGCACCGGTGGCCCGCGAGCCGTTCATCATGCCGAGCGCGTTGAGTCCCGAGGCGAAGGATCCCGCACCCAATGCGACTGCATTCTGTGCCGAAGCTGTGGCCACGGTGCCGGCGGCGAGCGAAGATGGACCTGAAGCCGTGACGTCCGTGCCAACGCCAATGGCACCCGCCGCCGTTGCGCCCGTGCCCGCGACGTTACGCGCGCCCAGATAAACGGCGTTCAGGCCGCTGGCGATGGACTGAAAGCCGACAGCGATAGCGTGCGTCCCTGAGCCGTCGGCGATATAACCCAGTGCGACAGCCGCAGGGCCGCTCGCCACCGACTGGAAGCCGAAGGCGGCGGCATAGTCGCCGGTAGAGGTAACGTCGGTGCCAATCGCGATGGACGATAGCCCCGTCGAACCGGTGCCCGCGGCGGTGCGCGCGCCCAGATAGACCGCGTTGACACCGGTGGCAGAGGCGCCCGAACCAACAGCGACGCCGTTGGTTTGCGAGCCGATGGCTCCGCTGCCCAATGCAACCGCGCCTGACGCGGCAGCGCTGGAGCTTGCGCCCAGTGCAACGCCGTTGTCGCCGGTCGCCTTCGCGGAGGGGCCGACCGCAGTCGACAGGTTGCCACTCGAGACTGAGTCGACGCCAATACCGATGGCAGCCGAACCGCTAGCGGCGACATCAGTGCCGATCGCAATCGCCGACTGCGCGGTCGCGCCGGTACCCGGAGCAGTGCGCGCCCCCAGATAAATGGCATTAATATTAGACGCTATGGCTTGAAAGCCGAAGGACAAGGCATTCAGTCCCGTACTGGTGGCGCCGTAACCTACCGCGGTGGCTCCGCCTCCCGAGGCGGATGACGTGAAACCCACGCACGTGGTGCTGCCGCTGTAGAAGTTGTAGGGGGCCGCGGAGCAGCTCACCTGCGCCTGTGCCTGCGCGGTCCATCCGCCAACCCCCATAGCCAGCAACACTGTCAGCACGCGCGGATTGGCACCGCGCAGCGTCAAAGCACCGCATTCGCCCAGCTCCGCGTTGCGGCCCTCACATACGGCGGCAGCCGCCCCTGACTTCCCTTTGCCGCGCGACGTGTCCAGCTCCGATGCGGCGACGAAAACGCCCAGCGCCTTGTTCCAGATGGTCCGATATGCCTTGTTCATGTCGTTGCCTCGATAAGTAATTGGCCATGCGAATTTTGTAGTGATGGGCATGCTCACCCAATCCTACTAATTAGGATTACTAGTTTTATTCAATAAACGTCTGGCTGCGGCATGCGGTTTTTTAGTGTTTTCTACAGCACGCTGCCTCTGCCCTCGATGAATTTTTAGCGCGAGCGAGTACCTCTTCAAAAGAAGTATTTCGCATGTCTAATTTAAATAATGGCAGCCGACCGGACGGTCGATTCTTTTTAGCGAACTGACCGCCGCGGCGATCGACGCATTGCTGCGTTACGAGGGTCCAAAGGGCTGCGGCATAGGGGCGACGATGGCGCGGCAGAGCACTGATCGCTCGCCTGACTGGTATGCCTGTTTCGCCGGGCCAGCGCCCGACTTTGCCCCAACTGGAATACTCATGGTTACCGGACCCCTCGATAGCGCGTCACATCCGTTTCGTCGGCACATGGGCTTGGCAAACAGCTTCATGCCATGCAGCAAGCGCCGCTTCTTTTGCAACATGAGCACTATGTGAGACAAGGGCCGCTCCATTTTGTATTAGATGTGCGCCCCTTACTCTGGCAATTCGTGTAACACAAAGAAACTTATGTGCTCGTGGGAACTTTCTCATACGCCTTTTCATTTGTCTACAGAAAAGACTTACTTTATTGCGGGCTTTGCAAGATTTAATAATTAGGGAATGGATGCTATTGAGGATTGCCTTGACGCTGCCTTATTTTTTTCGAGGAATTGCCATCCCGACGTGACTAGGAATCCCTGCACGGGCAATGCCCACGCGATGGATATGCCCCAAAACAGTTCAAACACCTCGTCAGATTTTCTATGACAAAATTAAGAACTCACGAGAATTTTTTATGCATTTCGCCTTAAATCATTCTTGCCATCCAATTCTTTCTTCCTCTAATACAGCTTACAAAGAGGTTCGCTGTCTGGTCCGAATTTCATGAAACCACGTGACACTCGTCCTCTGCAAAATTCCGCGGCGCTTCGCCCGCTGCCGCAACACAAATGCAACGGCAGCGGATACACACAACTTACTTACCAGCGATAGCCGACACCCGCGCCTGCACCTACGGAACCGTGGCCCGAAACAGAGGTCGTGATCGAGCCCTTGACCAACCATCCCACAAGCTCGACTGAAGACAGATCAGGTGGACGAAGTACCGTAGAGAATGCCTCGACCGCTGTTGGGCGCCACGTAGACGGTCCCGAACGTCCTGGGGTCCCCGACCACCAGCGTGTAACCGCCCCATTGATGCAGGGCGTCGTTGATCTGCACCCAGGTCGCGCCCTGGTCGATGGAGCGGAACAGGCCGATCACGCCATTGACCGTGCCCGCCAGATAGAAGGTCTGACCGTTCGCTCCCGGCGCCGCCATGCCGAAACCGATCGAGATTGCCGACGTGATAATGCCCGGCTGGAACGCGTTCCAGGTCCAACCCGAGTTGCTGCTGCTGTAGAGGCCGGACGACGTCGCGAGCCAGATCTGCCCCTGAACGCCGGTCACCGTCGAAGCTTGGCCGCCAATGGGCAGGCCGCTGGCGGAAATCTGCCACGTCACGCCCTGATCGCCGCTGCCGTAGAAGACGCCGTGGGTAGCATCCCATGCATAGAGCAGGTTGGCGTTGAGCCCGTCCGAAAGCACCTGGACACCGACTGGCAGCGGCGTTTGCGTCCACGCGCCCAGGCACGGGAGCCAGCTCGCGCCATTGTTGGTGGAGTAGACCGGCGCCACATCGGACGGCGCCCACACGATCGTGCGCCCGTCCGCGGACAAGGCCACTCCACCGGAACCCTTGGACGAGCCGGCCTGACTGGCGAAGGCCGTCCACGTCGCGCCGCCGTCCTGCGAGACTGCACCGTATGCACCCGTGCTGCCAACGCCGGTTCCGACCAGGACCATCTTCGCGGGGACGTTCCGCGCGAAATCGACGCCTGTGCCGTTTCCGTTGGTGATATTTGCGGCTGACTGCGTCGGCGCCGCGGTCAAGCTGGTGTGGACGAACCCGCCCACGTCGCCGAGGCCGCTGATGAGCGTGGCGCCCGCCGTCGGCGAGGCCAGCGCGAGCACCGCGGTTTCTTCGATGCCATTGGCGCCGATGCTCCAGTGGGTCGGCAGACCGCGATCGGCATCGGTCAGATTGGACGTGGTCCAGATGCCGCCGCCGGTCGTATAGAACGCGTGGTCGATGTTCGACGGATCGATCACGGCCTGGGCCCAATTACCGAAGCCGGGCTCCGATTGGCCGTGTGCCATCCAGGGCGCGAGGCTCGCGTCCCGCACAGCGTTCGCGCCGACGTCCGTCCACGTCTTGCCGCCATCGCCAGTGCGATACATCGTGTCTTGCGGCCACCAATGGTCCATCGTCATGACGATCGCGACACCGGGGTTCCACGGATCGAGCGCGAGGCCGCTGAAACCTGACGGGTAGTTGATCGGATCGTGTGGCGTGATGTTCTCCCAGGTGCCGGCGTCGATACTGTACTTCCACACCTGGCCGGCCGTCATGCCGTTGGGGCCTTTGACATTGCCGTACGTGACGTACAGTTGACGATCGGGCCCGATCAGGCCGCGCTGCGGCATCATGGGGCTCGTCGGGCCGCCCGCAACCGGGCTCCACGTCACGCCGCCGTCGCCGCTGCGATAAAGGGTCGACGCCGCCGTGCCGGTGGAAACGCCGGCAAAGATGGTCTGGCTCGGCGAACCATTGCCGCCGGATCGCGGATCGAACGCGATAAACGCCACGCCCGCCCCAGTGCTGTCGCTGGAAAGCGCATTGAAGCCGCTCACCTTCGTCCACGTCTGGCCGCTGTTGGCGCTCGTCCATAGACCGTTGGAGCTTGGCTGGGAGCTGTTATTGGAGCTCCCGTAGAACAGCGTCGACCCATGGTTCGGATCCACCTGCAACCGCTCGCCGACCTGGCGTCCGTCCTCGTTGCCGCCAACCCGAAAGCTCAACGGATACGATGTGAAGCTCGCGCCCTGGTCCGACGACACGAGTACGGCGCCATTCTGTGCCCACCAGCTGGTATAGAGGCCGACGACCATATAAAGCATGTTCGGATTGCCCGGATCGACGGCAATGCTCTCAATCCCCATCCAGTGAGCGTCCGATGGCGGTGTCCAGTCGTTCAGCGGGATCCATGTGCTGGTCGCCGCGTTGTAACGATAGGCGCCGCCGATATCGGTGCGCGCATAGAAAACCCCTTGCTTCCACGGATGCGCGACGATACCCGTGACATAGCCACCGGCGACGACCCGCACGTTGCCCCAGGCATCGGCGGGCTGGGCAGACGCGCCGCCGGCCTTGGCGGCCATGGCCATGGCTTTGACGGATGTCGACGCCGGTCCGCCGCCGTCCGCTCCACCGCAGGCGGAGAGGAGCGTTGCGGCGCCAAGGCTCAACAGAAAGTGCCGTCGAGCGTTGCTTTCGATACTGCCGTCCGCGGATTGATGTGCAGCCGGCACGCGTGCCGGCGTATTGGTTTGATCCATGAATGCACTCCAATTGTCGTTGTTGATGAACGTACGCCAGCGTCAAACGAACAGCACTGCCCGCATCCGCGCAAAACCATCATGTCGTTTGCGATCGTCGGATTCGGTGACTGAGGCAGTATTTGGGGTTTAGCCACTGCGGCGCGGCTGTAGAAGCAAACCGGCTATGTTAGTTATGCAAAGCAATTGCTCGTGACGCAGATTACGCATCAGCGACCTTGAACACCGAGACCACATCTTTAAGGCTCGTCGCCTGCTCTTCAAGCGACTGCGCCGCGGCGGCTGCCTGCTCAACCAGTGCCGCGTTCTGCTGAGTCACTTCGTCCATTTGACCGACGGCCTGATTCACCTGCTCGATACCACGGCTCTGTTCTTCAGAAGCTGCCGCGATTTCTCCAACGATATCGGACACCTGTTTGATTGCCTGCTTGACCTGCCCCATGGTCGTGCTGACTTCTGCTGCCTGTCTTGAACCATCCTGGATTTTGGAAACGGACGCAGTGATCAGTTCCTTGATTTCTTTGGCTGCGGTCGCGGAACGCTGAGCGAGGCTTCGAACCTCACTCGCCACGACGGCAAAGCCGCGCCCCTGTTCACCAGCGCGTGCCGCTTCCACGGCCGCGTTGAGCGCCAGAATGTTAGTCTGGAATGCAATGCCTTCAATCACTCCGGTGATTTCGGAAATCTTGCTCGAGCTACCGCTAATGTCTTCAATCGTTCCAACCATACCCAGAACGGATTCGTTACCGGCGTCCGCCATATCGGTAGCACGGGCGGCTAGCGCGTTCGCCTGACGTGCGTTCTCGGCGTTCTGCTTTACCGTCTCGGTCAGCTGCGTCATGCTGGCAGCGGTTTCCTCAAGCGACGCGGCCTGTTCCTCGGTGCGGGCCGACAGGTCCGTGTTGCCGGCTGCGATCTCTTTGGCCGCTACCGTGACAGACTCGGACGATAGTCGAACCGACCCAACTGCCTCCGCCACGCGCGTCAACAGTTCATTGAACGCGGTAGCGGTATGCCCAATTTCGTCCATGCGCTCTACCGGGGCTCTCCGCGTCAGGTCGAGCGACATTTTCACGTGCTGCAGGGAGTCCCGCATGCCTGAGAGGCTGCTGCTGATTACCCGATGCAATTGGATCGCCATGCCTCCAGCCAGAACCGTTGCCAGGGCGATAATCGCTGTCAGAATCCACACGGTCCTCGTGTGTGACACCAGATTCTCGTTACGCAGATCAACGCCGAGCTGGACGTTGAACGCGATATGATCGTCAAGCGCCTTCTGCAGGGCCCTGTTCGCTTCGCGCACGGCCCCGCCTTCATCCAGCGCTTCTGCTGCGCCTTGCATGTCGTTGGCCTTCACCTGCGCAATAAAGTGGCTCTGCGCCGATATGAAGTCCGCCAGCTTCGCTCGATCGAGATCCAGCAATTTGCGGTCGGCGTCATTGGTTATGTCGTCCTTTTCATATTTGTTCAAAACCTGCCCAATATCTGAATTCATCTTCCGCATTTCAGATTCAAGCGCCTCTCTTTTTGCGCTGGACGTGAAGATGACATAGCGATAGTCAAGAATCCGATCTCGATAAACCAGGGCTCCTTCGTCAGTCAGATTTTTGATTGCCTGAGTGACGTTATTCTGGAAATATTCGAATCGGTTTTGAGCCTGGTTGATTTGCCAAAGTCCAACTATTCCAACGGTCAGCATGGATAGTAGTGCTATGGAAATAGACGACAGTAGCCGGTTTGAGATTGTCATGAGCTAACCCGCGAGATTAAGAGCGGCGCCTTGCCTTCTTCGAGGAAATGGCATCGAAACACTCCCCGTTATGTTTCGTAAGGCAAAGCTGATGGGCACTGTTCGAATTAAGCGGTTTCGATTGTATCGCATACAAACTAGATAGTTAACTTCAACAACTGAGGTATTTTGTAGGGATTTCCTGATTTTCTGGTCAGGCGTTCGCATGCACTCTGCACAGCTTGCGTGACGCCCGGCCCGGTCAGGCAGCGTGAACGTTCAGACAGATGACGCCCCCTGAGCAAGCAACGCGATCTGACTGGCCGACAGCGCGCCGCGGTAGATCCGGAACTCGTCGACGAGGCCGTTGAAATACGGATCCGCTGGAAACTGCGAACGTCCAATCCAGTTCTGCGCTGTCGGACCGATGCGCCACGGCGCAAACGGGACGTTGCTCAGGCTGTTCGCTGCAGCGCCGTTGACGTAGAGCGTTAGTGTCGTGCCTGACAGCATGACCGCAACATGCGTCCATTGGCCTGTCGGCAATGCCGCCGTGCCGTCGAGCCGATACTCGCCATACGGACCGTTGGTCGTGATCGCAAAGCGCACACAATTGTCCGGGCCGCCCTTCGGAGACAAGTACAGGTAGCGTCCCGTGCCGGAGCCGAAATCGAACACGCGCTGCCATGCTGCCCCGCCGTTCCAGTACACCCATGCCGCGACCGTGAAATCCGACACGTCGGCGACGAGGTCTTCGGGCAGGCTCACATAACCGCTCGAGCCGTCCAACAATACGGCGCGGTTCGACTTTCCTGCCGCATGTGTGACGCCACCGACGAGCGTGCCTGCATGGTTGTTGCCGCTCGAATCAGCGGCTGCGGCGCCGCTGGTTTCGTCGAACGTCAGCCAGGTATGCAACTGCGCAACTGTGACAGCTGTGGCTTCGGGCGAGTTTGCGCTCTCACCAGACGACGTCTGAGCGCTCACGACGTAGTACCAGGTGCCGGGCGACGGACTGTCGGTGTACGTCAGCGGATCGGTGACGCCTTGCGCAATGGTCGCGTACGGGCCACCGGATTTTGCCGCGCGCTTCACGTTGTAGCTCGTGCCGTTGGCAACGCCCCACCACGACAGCGCGACCTGTCCCGCGCCCGGCCACGCGGTCAGCCCGCTCGGTGCCACGGCCGGCGCAACGGGGTCGCGTGTAAAGGTCAACGTGCCGTAGCCGAGTTGATCGAAAGCCCCGCTGTCGTTACCGGTAGGGCCGCCTTCCGGTTGGACCTGCACGGCCATCTTCTGTGTCCAGGGCGCGGCCAGTCCCTTCCGGTTGACGTAGTGGTTGTACACCAGCGCCCAGCACGAACGCAGCGTAGGTTGCGCGTTCGACGAGAGCTGCGTCTGCGTGACGTCCTTGTTGGAGTAGGTCAGATAAGGCACGGTATAGATAGTCGTGCCGTCCGGCTCATATAGATTGGACTTGGCGACATACTCCGCGCCGGCGAGGAAGCGATTGTTGTCGTAGCCGTACAGATCGATACCCTGATTCCATGCCATCTCGCAGATCGCGCCACCCAGCGCGATGCCGAGCGTGGTGTGCCCCTGGTCGCGGCCGGTCTCCTGCCATTGTCCGAGGTAACCGGGATGCAGATAGTAGACGGCCTGTCTGATCGCGCCGTTGCCGGTGCCAAAGAGGAAGTAGTTGACTGCCTCGTCGAACAGCGAATGGTCATCGCACAGAACGCCGATCGCCATGATTGAAGCGATGTTGCATAGGTCCCAGTTGGCCCAGTAATGGGTAATGTCGGTGCCGTTGTGGCCGCTCAGAAAGGCGATATTGATCGGATAAAAGACGTTCTTCATCATCGACTGGAATGCGGCAAGATTCGCTGCCGACAGGCCGGGGTAAGTCCGCATGATCTCGCCGACAATCGCGAACTCGTAGCCGTAGATGCCCGCGGCAAGATCCTGGTTCGTGTCTCCCGTCACCTGCTGCAGCGTCGAAGACCACCCATTCATGATCTTCACCGCCGTGTCAGCGTGTGTCGTACTGCCGGTCACCTTCCAGTACAGCGCATTGGCATAGGCCGCTGCGATGTTCTGCATCAGATGCGGATAGCTGCCGCCGGTCGCAGTGCGCGTGATCACAGCCTCCGCGAGGAGCGTCTGGTCCGCACTCGAATGCCCGTTTGCGATCAGCGCCTGCCAGCCGTCGTACCACGGCGCAGCCTGCGCGCCGACCTTGGTGGACATCCGGTCGAAATCCGACTGCAGATGCAGTAGGCCGGGATGCACGAAGGCCGCGCTGGTGGAGACGGCGGTCTCACCCGTCGCGGCTCGGGCGAGCGCGTCGTTTGCTGCGAGGACCATAGCCGACGCCGCGCGGCTGCTCGCTCCCGCCGAAGCGGCCGGGCTCTCACCTCCGCATGCCGAAAGTGCAAGCGCGCCGAGGCTGTACAGGAACGTACGCCGTGAAAGGGTCGTGTTCACGACATCGAATCCGTTGCTTTGCTTGCTCTTCTGCTTGTTGACCAACATGCTCTCCTGCGGTTCGAACGAGGTGGGAACGGATATGAATACATCCGCGCAAACGTTTGCTCTTCGGCTGGCACGACGACAAGCGTAGCCGTCCAGCCTTGATAACGGCCGGGCCGCTGATGGTCTTTAGGAAAAAATACGGCGACGTTGCCGCGAGGCGCTCTGCGCGATGGTTGACGCCCAGTGCAGGTCTACGGCAACGCGCACGGCCAACGGCCTGAAGAAGCGCTCACCGATCCGGCAGCGGTACTCCCCATGCTGCCGTGACGTTGCCACCTAACCGCCATTCGCTGAACGGACGGCGCGGCGCAATGAGCGCCGCTAAACGGCGATCCCTGACGCGCGCGTAATACGGCTCGAACCAGCACAACTCGTCCTGAAAGGTCCATGGGAACAGATCCTGTTTGACTGGTGTGATCTTCGCAAAGCTTGCGGGGTCCTCGACCGATTCGATCACGAGATTCGCCAAACGGTCGATCGCGCGGTCGTTTTCGCGGTAGAGGTCAATATTGCGTTGCCGTACCAGTTCAGCCGCAAAAACCAGCGGAATCAATGCGAACGTGTGATAGTGCAGCGCACGGTTGCCGCGCTTGACTTCCCGCGCCAGCGCACCGTCGGGACCGATATCGCGAATCCCCTCGCGGACGCGCAGAAGTCCCGAGTCGACGAGACTCGCGTTGCCGGTCGCGCTACCGATTGCGATCAGATCGAGCCCTGCCCAATATACGAGATTGTTGTGCAGATGATTGATCGCTTCCGAATCGCGAGTAGCGATCGCGATTCGCTCGAGCCAGGGATCGACCGCGTTGAATCGCGCCTGATTAGTCTCGCGGAATTCGCGCGGCATGCGCAGAATGACCATTGCGAAGTCCGTTCCCGCCCACGAACGTTCGTAGTAGCCCTGATAACCGGAAATATGCCCCATCAACGCATCGGCTTTCGCCCAGCTTTCCAGCAGGTCGAGTGCACATGACCAGTCACCCTTGGCGGCCGAGCTGTTCAGTCGCGCAACGAAGTCGCGCATGGGCTTCACAGCGCGTGCATAACCCGTTGCGTCATCGTAGTAACCCGGCGGGTCGATTGTTTCCACCGGGGCCGGTACCGCGCATGCGTGAGCTGAACGCTCGAAGCCGAAGGCCGCGCTTGCCGCAAGCAGGACAATGAACAACACTCGAACGGATACATGGTGCATCGTGGCCTCGGCGCTGATTTATCCCTTAGAACTGCTGCAAGTCGAATATCCGCTGCATCGGTATCCACTTCTGTCCGGCTGGCGTCCAGGGCGTGGGAGCCTGGAACTTCCACATCAGTTCCTCCCACTGTCGAACCGCCGTATTGGTTTCTGCGGCATGGGCCATTCTGTCAGCATCGAAAGTGGCGTCGTCCGTTTCCATGATCATGAATAATCGCGTCCCCAAGCGGTAGATCTCCATACTCAAGACTCCATGCTCGCGTATGTGCGTGACGACATCCGGCCAGACCTCGCGGTGAAGCTCCTCGTAACGCGCAATCAGACTCGGATCATCTCTCAAATCCAGGGCAAAACAGTACCGCATAGCCGTTTCCTTTCACGAAGCATTCGAATCGACAACGAACGGATCGGCGGCAAAGCGTGTCATTTTCAGACTTCGCCTGACGCGAGCCCGGCGAACCGCCTACCGTCATGCCATCGAACTTCCTGAGTCGTCTGGCATTATCAAATCAATCATGCTGTCCGCTGAATTGCCTTTGCAGCGCGATGATTGCGGGAAGTTGAAAGTCGTGAACATCGGGAGCCGCGTTGCCTCGTCGGCGGCAGACCTCGGTGGCAAGTTCCAGTGCGCGGGCGCGCGTATCGATCAACAGGGATAGCGCCTCCCACAGCAAGCCTCTCTGCAGCGCGGATAGCTGAAAAGCTTGCCCGGCGTCGACAACTGCAAGTTCAAACGCTTCAGTATCCATTGGCAATGGTGCCCGACAGTTCATAGTCACTCCTTGAGTGCGACGCTCATCTTTACCACAAGGCGCTTACCGTCACATGACTGCCGCGCCTCGCAGCCACGGCACGAACTCGCGTTCGCCGATGCCGTTTTCCTCGCTGCAAGTCTTGCCGCCCGAGGCGACGGTCAGCATCAGCTGAAACAGCCGCGCCCCCGCCTCTTCAATACTGAGCGAGCCGTCGACGATCTCCCCGCAGTTGAAGTCCATGTCCGAACGCATCCGTTCAAAAAGCCCCGTGGTTGTCGCGACCTTGATCGTTGGAACCGGCTTCGAACCAAAGACAGAACCTCGCCCGGTGGTGAAGCAGATCAGATTCGCCCCTCCCGCAATTTGTCCGGTTGCGGACACTGGGTCGTAGCCCGGCGTGTCCATGAACACGAGGCCACGTTCGGATACGGGGTCCGCATAGTCGTACACGGCCTTGAGCGCGGTGCTCCCTCCTTTCGACACCGCGCCCAGCGATTTTTCCAGTATCGTCGTGATACCTCCCGCCTTGTTTCCCGGCGACGGGTTGTTGTTCATTTCTCCACCCGCATCGCCTGCGTAGTGCTCCCACCACTGTAGCTTCTCCAGCAGCCGATCGGCCACACCGCGCGACGCGGCTCGCGCCGTCAGCAGGTGTTCGGCACCATAGATCTCCGGCGTCTCGGAGAGTATTGCGGTTCCGCCGTTGCGTACAAGCAGGTCAACGGCTGCACCAAGCGCGGGGTTAGCGGTGATGCCGGAGTATCCGTCGGAACCGCCGCACTGCAAGCCCAGCTTCAATCGCGCTGCGGGTACTTCCGTGCGGCTCGCGCGGTCGGCCGCGTCGAGCAGGTCGCGGACGATCACGACCCCGCGGGAGATCGTCTCGCGTACACCGCCCTCTTCCTGTATGACGAGTGTTTTGATCGGACCTGGATTGAGCGGACCCAGCAATTCGGCCAGATCGTTCACCTGGTTGACTTCGCAACCGAGTCCAACGAGCAACACGCCTGCGAAGTTCGGGTTGCACGCGTAGCCAACAAGCGTGCGGCGCAACAATGCGATGCCGTCCCCCGTGGCCGACAGGCCGCAGCCACTGTGGTGCGTGATGGCAACCACGCCGTCGACCCTTCCGTATGCCGCCATCGCGTCGCCCTTGAACGCATCCGCGATGGCGTGGCAGACACTCGCCGAACAATTGACGCTGCCGATTACACCGACGTAATTGCGTGTTCCGACCTGGCCGTCCGCTCGCTCGAACCCGAGGAACGTATCCGAGCGGTCCGCTTCGACGATGCGATACGCCGCATCGTTCAGCAACCGCTCGCTCTGGTAATGTTCTGGCATCCCGACGTTATGTACGTGGACATGCTCTCCCGCCGCGATGTCGCACAAAGCAACGCCGATCGTCTGCCGATATTTGACGATGTGCGCTCCACGTGGGATATCCCGGGTCGCGAGCTTGTGACCGGCAGGAATGGGAGTCAGGATTCGTAATGGCTGCCCGAGCGCGTCGATCCACCCATCCGCGCTCAATGCGACGAGCGCCACCGCTACGTTGTCTTCGCCGTCAAGTTTCACGACAGTCTGGTCTTTCATGATGCCTGCGCCCCTTATTTGGTCTGCAGCAGCCCGTGCCTCGCCAGGGTGCTCCGCAGACGCGGCTGATCCGCTTGCAATGAGAGCGAATCCGCGAGTTCGATCAGCGGCAATATCCGCCTCCTGACCTTTTCGACATGGTTCTGCGCGATATCCGCGATTCGATGATTGAGATACGGGTTGAGAAACCGCTCACGCACGCTCGCGATATAACACTCGGCGCGACTACGTAAATCCATCGCGGCGAATACCTCAAGGACTTCTTCCTGCCACACTGCCTCGATTCCATCACGCAGCCGTACATCGTTCATTGCGTCAAGAACCGTTTCGGACGAGGCGCGGCGCTCGTTGAGCCACTGATCGGCCAGCCAGGTATGGGCCAGATTGAGGAAGAACAGTTTCAACCGCTCATAACTGCGTAAATCGTCCGTGAGAATGATGTTCTCGTGTACGCATGGAAGTTGCATGCCGTCGCGGCGTTCAATTGCCCACAGCGCATAGGGTTCGGCTACCGCGCCGACCGGATCGATCGGCTCGGATACGATCCGGTCGACGAGGGAGTTCACCCAGACGCAGTCCTCCTGCAAATAGCCGACAAAACTCTGAGGAAGCGTCCATCGTTGAGCCAGACCGAGCACGATGTCTCGAAGCGTGTCGCCGTTGTTCGCAACGAGTTCGCACGGAAGAATTGACACGCCGGCACCGGGCCTCTCGCGCCAGCGTGCATGAAGCAACGTCAGCAGTTTGGCGGGATAACTGTGCGGCGCCTGCGCAGTGTTCGCCAGTAGGTCCGCCGAATCACGCGCGTCGAGCCGATAGCCTGTGTCACCGGTGTTCGACACGATTACGCGGACGTCTTCGATCGTCGCGCGTCGAACTGCAGCCCAGTCTTGATCGGCGGTCCATGCCGTGCGTATGGCATGGCATTCGATCGTTTTGTCCACGACCGAGCCGCCTTCCACGCCGCGAATTCTCACGGGGTAACTGCCCGCTTGCGAGAGCGCAGCGACACGCGCGCGGCTGGATGGATTCGCGGTCGTCTGCACCACACTGATGCCGCCGATCGCATCTCCACGCTCGAGTGCCTGAGACACGAACAGCGCGACGTGAGCCAGCAGGAATCGGCTCGTGCCAAACTGAAGAATAGGTTCGCTCATCCTGTCCGTCCTGATTGGTCCGCCACCACCGGTCAGCACTCCACCAGCGCCTTCACGACGGTCTGCCCCGGTTCGAGCAGACGCGGAAACGCATCCGGCACTTCCGCAAGCTGCATGCGGTGCGTGTTGAGTGCCTGGTCGGGAATGTGTCCCGCGCGCATCGCCTCGAGCACGGTTTCGAAGTCGATGGTCGTGGCGTTGCGGCTCGCGAGCAGCGTGGTTTCGCGCTTATGAAACTCGGGATCGGAGAACGTCACCTGGCCCGGAACGATCGAGATGAGCGTGTATTTGCCGCCATGCGCGACAAAGCCAAAGCCGCGGTTCATCGCGTCAATGTTCCCCGTCGCATCGAAGACGGCATCGAAGAACTCGCCGTCTGTCAGCGACGCGAGTTGCTCCGTATCATCCGTGCCGACCGCGACGGCTGCATGCACACCCAGTTGCGACTCGCAGAATGCGAGGCGGTCGGCACGCGTGTCGAGACAGGTCACGGTGGCGCCGCGCAGCTTCGCGAAGATCATCGCGGCCATCCCGATCGGACCCGCTCCGACCACCAGCACCCGTTGTCCCGCCAGGACATCTGCGCGTCGCACCGCATGCGCCCCGATGGCGAGGAATTCGAGCATCGCGGCCTGATCGAGTGTCACGCCTTCAGCCTTGTGCACGAACTGGGCCGGCACGCTGAGATACTCGGTGAGCGCGCCGTCGCGATGCACGCCCAGCACCTTGATGCTGACGCAACAGTTCGTTTTACCCTGGCGGCACGCAACGCAATGCCCGCACGACAAATATGGCATGACGTAGACGCCATCGCCGACGGCAAGCCCGGAGTCGGGTTCTGTTTCTACGACCACCGCGGAAAGCTCGTGGCCCATCACGCGCGGGTATTCCAGATAGGGCTGATTGCCGGTAAAAATGTGAAGGTCGGTGCCGCAAATCCCGACGCGACTGACTCGCAACAGCACTTCGCCGTTTCCGCGCGCGGGTATGTCGCGTTGTTGCGCGCGCAAGACGCCCGGGGATTCGCAAATCACGCTAAGCATGGTGGTTTCCTTTTGATCAAGTTAAGTGCGGCGGGTCATACGCCGATGCGATAGAAACGGCATGCATTGCCACCAAACACGTCGGGGAGTGCCGCTGCGGCAAAAAGACGCTCGCAGTCGTCTTCGCACGCGGACAGCCACTCGCCATAATCACCGCGGATTGCTGCGAGGCGCAGCACGGGCCAGTCGCTGCCCCACATCAATCGTTGCGGGCCAAATAGATCGGCGAGGATGCGGACATACGGATGAAGGCGCGCGCGAACCGCTTCGACGTCGGCTGCGAAACCTGCTTCGGTCCATAGCCCGGAAAGCTTGCAATGCACATTGGGCAGGTGCGCGAGGCGCGTCATGGCCGAATGCCAGGGCTCTCTTTCGTCCGTCGCGATGTGGGGTTTCGCCGCATGATCAATGACGATCGGCAAATCGGGGTAACGTCGTGCAAACGCGTACAGCGAGTCGAGATGACGTGGCATGACCAACGCGTCGAAGCGAAGATCGTGCTCAGTCATCGCCGCAATCGCGCCGTCGAGAGCCGGGTCATCGATCCACGTATCGTCGGCCAGATCCTGAAGCATCGGCCGTAGAGCGCGAGCCTTCGGATGCGCAGCGAATGCCGCGATCCTGGCCGCGGCATCCGCGGCCTTCAGATCGACCCAGCCGACAACGGCGAGCACGGTCCCGGTTTCATCGGCGAGGTCGAGCAAATAGCGCGTGTCTTCGGCGGTGGGTAGTGACTGCACAAGTACGGTGCCGTCGATGCGGCCCGCTTCGAGTTCCGGTG
Organism: Paraburkholderia ginsengiterrae; assembly: GCF_001645125.1. GTDB lineage: Bacteria > Pseudomonadota > Gammaproteobacteria > Burkholderiales > Burkholderiaceae > Paraburkholderia > Paraburkholderia ginsengiterrae. The sequence continues at coordinate 76,236 of NZ_LXKA01000165.1, forward strand.
CCAGATCGCCGGGGCCGAAATCACGGTAAATCGGGCTCAGTTCGCGGGGAGGCCAGTGGCCCGCACGCTCGCTGATTCGCCAATAGTGCTGGTGAGCATCGATACGTGGCGTCACGCGCCCCCCTCGGGTACCGGCGCATTTGCCGCAATCAGCCCTTCGTTGCTGAGCGCGGCCCAGAAGTCGGCTGGCACGTGCTGCTCGAGCCACGCGATGTTCTGCTGCAATTGGGCGACACTGCGTGCGCCCACCACGCATGAAACGACGGCAGGATGTGCGAACGGAAATTGCAACGCAGCCGCCGGAAGGGGAACGTCAAAGCGCTCGCACAGCGCGGACAACCTCTGGACCTTCTTGACGACTTCGGCAGGCGCGTCCGCGTAATTGAACTTGCCATTGCCCGCAAGCACACCTGAATTGAACACGCCACCTGCGACGATAGCCGTCCCCACGCGCGCGCAGTGATCGAGCAGGGGTTGCAGCGCTGTCTGTTCCAGTAACGTGTAGCGACCCGCGAGCAGGATCGCGTCAAGCGGCGCCTCATTCATCGCATCGACCGCGATTTCCCACTCGTTGACGCCAAGGCCGATCGCGCGCACCTCACCACTCTGGCGCAGTTCAGCCAACGCGCGCAATCCGCCGCCCGCAACCAGTTGATCCCAGAAGTGAGGGTGGCGATCGCCATGTGTCATGGCGCCGATGTCGTGCACATAGAGAATATCGATCCGCGACGTCCCGAGCCGCTGCTGGCTATCCTCGTACGAGCGCATGACGCCACTGTAGCTGTAGTCGAAAACTGGCCGGAAAGGAAGCGGTTCGGCCCAGCCATCATCGCCGGGTCGCACGCTCGCGTCGGGCCGCATCAGGCGGCCCACTTTAGAACTCAAAGTGAATGCATCACGCTCGCGCAGCGCGAGTGCGTGCCCCACGCGCCGCTCGGAGAGCGTGTAGCCATAGTACGGGGCGGTATCGAAGTAGCGCACGCCCGCGGACCATGCCGCATCGACAAGCGCCCTCGCGTCGGCCGATGACATGGGACGGTAGAGGCCGCCAAGCTGGGAACAACCCAGACCGAGGGCAGTCAACTTCAGCCCGCTGCGAGGCAAGGCGCGCATTTCATGAGCGTTCATAAACCAGGGGTGCAATCGCGAAGAAATATAGGTTTCCGGACGAAACCGTGAAACGGACCTGCATCGATCCGGCGTAACATCGCCGCAGGTCCGTGGACTCGTCAGTAGAGGACGTTCTTTGCTTCCTGGGAATCGAGGTTCTGCTTGTCGACCATGACGACGCCCGTATCGACCTGCTTCGCGACCGGTTTGTGCTCGATGACGTTCACCACGGTCTGAATACCCTTGTATCCCATCTGATAGGACCCCTGAACGGCGATCGCCTGGATCGTGCCGTCGCGCGCGAAGTCCTGCAGGTCCTGGTTGCCGTCGAAGCCTATGGCCACCAGTTTTCCTGCCTTCCCAGACTGCTTGAGTGCGCGGCCCATCCCCACGGCGGTGGGTTCATTGGCGCCGAAAATACCCTTCAGGTCGGGATTGGCAGAAAGCACGTCGGTCGTCTGATTCAACGCGGTAGCCATCTGCGACTGCGAATAGTACGGCCCGACAATTTGCAGCTTCGAGTGGGCAGCGATGTACTTGCGGAAGCCGCCAACACGCCCGATTTCCGACCCAGCGCCAGGCACGTAGGACATGACGGCGATCTTGCCCGTCTGACCGACGCGATCGATCAGCGCCTTCGCGCACAGTTCCCCGGCTTTCTCGTTGTCGGTGGACAGGAACGACTGGTAGTACTGCTTGCCTGCATCCGAAAGTGCCGAGTCGATCAGCACGACCGGAATGTGCGCCTCCCACGCTTTCTTGATGGCCGGCACGAGGGCATCAGGATCGGACGGCGCGAGCACGATGCCCGCGACGTGCCGGTTCACCGCGTTCTCGACCATATTGACTTCGTCGGCGACGGCCGATTCAGCAGCCGGTCCCTGGAAAGTCATCGTATAGCCCTTCGCCTCGCCGAGCGCGCCATTCGCGCCTTTCTGCACGTTTTGCCAGTAATTCGAATTGACCGTCTTGACGATCACTGCGATCTCGCCGCCTGCCGCATACGCCCCCGTCGTGAACATCGTGCAAAGCAGTGCCGATACCGCCAGTAATGGGAACTTCTTCATGTCTCGCTCCTATGTCGCGTGGTTAAACTTCTTGTGGTCACAATTTCCGGCTTCGCAACTGGTCGATCCAGACGGTGCCCAGAATGACGACACCGATAATGATCTGCTGAATGAAACTGGATACCCCATTCATGTTCAGACCGTTGCGAAGAACGCCGATCACGAACGCGCCGATCGCCGTGCCCGAGATCGCGCCCACGCCGCCCATCAAGGACGTGCCGCCGATCACCGCGCTCGCGATCGCATCGAGTTCGTACATGACGCCTTCGTTGGGCTGGCCGGTCACGAGCCGGGACATCAGCACACATCCCGTCACACCGGCCAGCACACCCGAGAGCACGTAAGTGAAAAGCTTCACGCCCTGAACGTTGACGCCGGAAAGTCGTGCTGCCTCCGCATTCGAGCCGACAGCGTGGATGTGACGGCCGAGCGAAGTCTTCGAGAGCAGCACTGAACCCGCGATGAACAGCACGATCATGATGACGACGGGGTATGGAATACCGGGAAAGGTCGTGTCCGGAAAACCATCAGAACCGATACGGGAGAGGCGAAACAGCGCGCCGTTGCCAAGCGCGCCAAACGCATCGCCGAGGTCGGAGACAGGACGTGCCCCGGTGATCTCCAGCGCAAGGCCTCGTGCGACCAGCATCATGCCGAGCGTCGCGATGAATGGCGGCAAGCCCATGCGCGTCACGCAGATGCCGTTGACGAAACCGCACAGGCCGCCCACCGAGATTCCACCGAGCATGGCAACCGGCACCGGTATGCCGGCTTTGACCAGCAGAGCCGCCGACACCCCCGCAAGCGCGAGCACCGAGCCCACGGAAAGGTCGATGCCGCCCGTGATGATCACGCAGGTGGCGGCGACGCCAAGATACGCGATGGAGGTCACTTGCAAGCTGACGGTCATCATGTTGCCGACCGAGAAGAAAGCCGTGCTCGTGATCGAGAACGCAATCACAAGTGCTACCAGGCTGCCCAATGCCGCGAACTTCTGGATGAGCTCGCGCCGCCGCTGACGCGCCGTCCGTTCCACGGCATGGGTCCGATCCGATGTCATTTCAAGCATGTGTGCGCCCCGAAGCAAAGTGCATGATTTCCTCCTGACTGGTCTGTTTCGTTTCGAGAATCGCCGTCATCCGGCCCTCGTGAAATACGGCAATTCGATCCGTCATCCCAAGCAGCTCCGGCAACTCCGAACTGATCAGCACGACACCGACGCCGTCTGCCGCGAGCCTGTCCATCAGCCCGTAAATGGCGAACTTGGCTCCCACGTCGATACCGCGCGTGGGCTCGTCGAAGAACAGGATCTTCGATCCGCGGTAGAGCCACTTGCTGATCACGACCTTCTGCTGGTTGCCGCCGGACAGGTTCCGTACGATCTGGTCGACCGATGGTGTGCGGATAGCCAGTTCCTGCACGTAGCGCCGCGCAACCGCAGCCTCTTCGCTAAAACGAAGGAAACCGGCGCGCGACGAGACGCCCCGCACGTTCGCAAGCGTGATGTTCGCGGCGACAGGCATAGCAAGCGCGAGACCGTCCTGCTTGCGGTCTTCCGACAGGTACGCGATGCCGTGACGGATGGCTTCGCGCGGCGAGCGTATCGTCACCGGCTGGCCGTGAAGCGATATCGTGCCGCTGTCGAGCCGGTCGGCACCGAAGATCGCGCGGGCGACTTCCGTACGGCCTGCACCCATGAGGCCGGCGAAGCCGAGGATCTCGCCTTTGCGAAGCTCGAATGAAACCGGACCGAACACGCCTGCCCGACTGAGGTCGCGCGCGCTCAGCAGTACGGTGCCGGTGGGCCGCGATTGCCGCGGCGGATAGGCGTCTTCGAGCGGGCGTCCCACCATGCGGGCGACGATGTCGTTCACGCTCAGCGCGGCAAAGTCGTCGGTGGAAATATGGCGGCCATCTCGCAGCACTGTCACTCGGTCGACGATTTGAGCCATTTCGTCGAGGCGGTGCGAGATGTAAAGGATCGCCACGCCTGCCGCTCGCAACTCCTTGATGATGCGAAAGAGCTGGACCGTTTCCGATTCGGTGAGCGAGGACGTCGGTTCGTCCATGATCAGAACGTCGGCGTCAAGCGACAGCGCCTTCGCGATTTCGACCATTTGCTGCTGCGCGATGGACAGTGCTCCGACCGGCGTCGTCGGGGCCACGTCCAGGCCAACCCGTGCGAGACAACGTGCTGCGTCGGCGTTGAGCCTGCGTGAGTCGACAAACGGCCCGCGTTTGGGCTCACGCGCGAGGTACAGGTTTTCCGCCACCGTCAGGTGCGGTACGAGGTTGAGCTCCTGATGAATGATCGCGATCCCGGCCGCCTGTGCCTCGGACGTCGAATGAAACCGCACCGGCTCGCCACGATAACGAATGGTGCCTTCGTCGGGCGAGTACTGACCGCTGATGATCTTCATCAGTGTGGACTTACCTGCCCCATTTTCACCGCAGACGGCGTGGACCTCCCCGCGCCGCAGATCGAGGTGAATGCCGTCGAGGGCGATGACGCCCGGAAAGCGCTTGCCGATGCCCGCGAGGCGCAGGATTTCCCGGTCTGCGAACTCGTGGCGCTCTACAGCAAGGCTGGACGGACTGTGAAGCATTGTCATTGCGTCTCCTGGGAGGAACGGCCGATCTGGCGCTGCGCGCTGGTCAGTCCAATTTGTTTGAATTAAACAGAAATTTCCACAATTGGTCAAGCCAATATGTAATTTACAAATTGATCTTACCAAGACAACCGAACCTCGGAACGGGCATAGATCGGCCGTTGATCGGGCCTTCCCGTGGTTATGCTAGAGTTGGCAAACGGCTCTTGATGCCGCCCATGATTGGCAACGACCTGCAATATGAAATCGACAGAACCAAAGCGGCTTTACCAATCTGTTGCCGCCCAGATCCTCGCGCTGATTCGGCAGGAGGAATATCCGGCTGGGGAGCGGCTACCGCCTGAGCGTGAACTGGCCTTAAAGCTGGGCGTGTCACGTCCCTCGCTGCGCGAGGCACTCATCGCGCTGGAGATCGGCGGCCAGATAGAGATCCGGATGGGGTCGGGCGTTTATGTGCGCGATGCAAGCGCAGACGACGTGAGCGCGATCGGCGCGCTTGGCGACAGTCCGTCGGAGCTCATGCAGGCGCGTGCTGCTATAGAAGGCAGCGTGGTCGTGCTTGCTACGGCGCGCATGACGGCGGCCACGGGGGATCGTCTGCGCCGCATGATCGAACGCATGCGCAGGCTGGCGGCAGCGGGCAAATCACCCGTTGAAGCGGACCGGCAATTCCACATGCTGATTGCGGAAACCGCCGGTAACTCGGTGCTCAGCCGCTATGTTGGAGAACTGTTCGATAGTCGCCACGATCCCATCGCGGCGGCCATGCGTGGCTACACGGAAAGCGCGCAAACCTGGACCGCAGCGGTACGGGAACACGAGGACGTACTAAAGGCGCTGCAGGCCGGCGACCCGATCGCCGCGCAAACAGCGATGCGCGCGCATTTAAGAGCTTCCGAAGAGCGATGGATAAGCGGCGCGTTGAAGCAACACACGGATTGACGAACGTGTTGTCGTCATCGGCTGTACGGGAAGTCGAACATCTGAGCGACCGCATCATCCGAAATCCCGCCCGTGGTGCAAGAGGATAAAGTCAGAACCTGATCGAATTCAGCTTTTGAGCAGTTTCGCCGTGATACCGCCAATCAGCGTATTGAAAGCAAACAACTTGCCTCTCAAACCCACATGAAAACGTTCATCTCGGCCGTTCTGTTGTGCTTGTCTGCGGCAATCGCACACGCCGCGGGAATAAAGTTCGCACAGATTCCGGCCGATGCCGGCGGTCCGGCGTTAAAGGCGATGGTGTGGACACCGTGTGCAGAGCCCGCCCAGGAGGTGCCGATCGGGCCATATGTCCTGAAGGGGCGGCGCGACTGTCCGACCGCTGGCGAAAAGCTTCCCCTCGTTGTCATTTCACACGGCTATGGCGGATCGTACCTTGGCCACCGAGACCTTGCCGAGGCGCTTGCCGACGCGGGCTTTGTCGTGGCGGCAATCAATCATCCAGGCGATACATTCTCTGACATGACTCGCGCCGACGATATGTCTGTGTTCGTCGAGCGACCGACCGACATCAAGCGCCTTATCGATTACATGTTGAGCGCCGCCCCCGACGCGGCCAGAATCGACCCTCAACGGATAGGCTTTTTTGGCTTTTCGCGCGGCGGCTACACGGGCCTGGTGTTGGCCGGCGGCAACCCGGATTTCCCGCACGCCGATATTACGTGCCCGGACCCGAGAGCCCCGATTTGCAAACAGGTCCGAAGTGGAGAGGTACCCACCGATCACCTGACTCATGATGCGCGGATCAAAGCCTTTGTGCTGGCGGACCCGTTCAATGCATTCCCAACCGCGGAGAGCCTGAAGAACGTGCAAGCGCCGGTCCAGCTTTGGGCTTCCCAGTTCGGGGGCGCCGGCGTGCTGCCGCACAACGCTGACGCACTCGCCAGGACCCTTCCTCACAGGCCTGAATATCACATTGTTTCCAACGCGGCGCATTTTGCCTTTCTTGCTCCATGTCCTGCAGCAATGAAGAACAATGAGCCGGCGCTCTGCGTCGATGCGAACGGCTTCGATCGCATCGTCTTTCACACGCAGTTTGACGAAATGGCGCTTACGTTTTTTCAAGCGAATCTTAGGTAGATCCCAGCGTGGTCCGCCAGACCGCGCGTGCCAGATGAGTCGGATCGGGAAGCGGCGCCTCGACTACCGTGCAGCAACAGGAGAACCCGATGATCAAAGTCAGTGTCATGTACCCGTACGCCGCAGGCGCGCGATTCGATCATACTTACTACCGCGAGAGGCATATGCCAATGATGAAACAGCTGCTCGGCGCCGCATGTCTGTACTACACGGTGGACAAGGGCATCGCAGGCGGTGCTCCGGCCACGGACCCTGTTTACGTGGCCAAGTGCGACTTCGTCTGCACTTCTCTCGAAGCTTTCCTGGCGGCCCGCGGCCCGCACGCGCAGGAGATCAGGGCCGACATAGCCAATTACACGGATATACAACCCGTGCTGCAAATCAGTGAGGTGGTAGTGGAGCGTTCGGACGTCTGACCAAGGTTCGGATATCGCCAGGCACCGCATCCGCGTATGGCGTACCCCAGCGACAAGGCGGTGCTTATGCATGCCCTCCACCACTTCACCGACCTACGTAGTCGACGTCATAGAAGTTCTTCCCTTGATACACGAGGGAGCTGTGGTGAGTAATCGTATGTCCGCTTTAGGGCGTTGAATAAGCGTCGCGGAAGGTGCCTCACGGCCAGGCTCCGGGGCCTTCACCTTCAATCCCCGGGGCATCTGGGTTGGATGGCTTGTGCAAGTCTTATGGCTTTCCTGTGACAAGACAGATCAGCATGGCTTTCCCGCTGGCCGAAATAGTTTCATGCCATTGCTCGGTAATGTCTAAACCATGCGAAGTGTAGACGCCGCAAAAGATTCCCGTTGATGCAAAGTCAAGTCGCGCTGCCGAGCCCGATGCGGAAGGTGGCACATCCGCCTGGCATTGGAACATCGTATTGCTGTTGTTGTTCTGCGTGACAACGGCCTTGGAATCGGTCGTGAAGACCAGGTTTCCGTTGCCGTCAGCCAGACCGCAGCCACCGGCCGGGTTGATAACCACGGCTCGCGCAGCGTGCGCCATGGGCGCAGCCAGCGCGAAGAGCGCAGCCGCGGATGCAAGAAGTAGGTGTCTCGTAAACATGGCCATTTCCTAGAAATTATTAGAAGTCGAATCATCGCGAATACGTGGGTCGCTGCCCTCCATCCCGACATCATGTCGATTCACTATCGAAGCCCGCCACGCTGCACCGATGATGCGGTCGCGACGGCCCGAACTACCTGGATGCGGTGGCTTCAGGCGTCACGTTCAACATCGCATCGGCGCTCGTTGTCGAGCCCGCACCGCTACGGACCTCGACGCTGTATCTGGCGCCGTTGTCGGTGAGCGCGACCGGCGGCGTCGTGTAACTGCCGCCAATGGCCGCTGGAATCGCAACCCCATTGCGGCGCCACTGATAGGTGGGTGTCTGGCTGCTCTCGACCGCCACGAAGAACGTCGCGGTCTGCCCGGCGAACACCGACTGGCGGCGCGGCTGCGACGTGATGCTGGGGGCCGTCACACCGGTCTCCGGCGGCCTGACGCTGACTTTGGCACCGGCGCTGGTGACTTTGCCATGCACGTCGCTGACGACCACCGAAAAGACCGAGTCCGTGTCACCGATAGATAGAGGGCCTGTGGTGTACCTCGAACTCGTGGCACCAGCGATCTTGACGTCGTCGATCTGCCATTGATACATCAGCGGCCCGTTGCCCGACGCGGTCACGGAGAAGGTCGCTGTCTGGCCGGAGGTGACGGCAATGCTTTGCGGCTGTAACGAGATCGAGATGCTGGGGGCGCTGATGGCCTTGCCTGGCTCCGATGCCGGATTGCCGCTGGCGCCGGCTTGATTGCCTTCGCCCACACTGACAGCCGTCGATCGGAATCGTGTCGGCGTCGCCGACCCCGAATCGTTATCGCCACCGCAGGCGGCTAGCAGAACCGACGAGGCGGCCAGTACCAAAGCGAACAACCCTCCCTGCATCACCAATGACATGCGAACCACGGGATTGTCTGCAAGGCCGGGTCTAGGGACGGCCATCGCCTGAGCACTTAAGGTTCGGGACATGTGGGTCGCTCCTGTTGGACTCAGTTCCCCCCCGAGGTCTTGACCGGAAAGAACTCGACAGTTTCACCTGGAGCCGCGGTAAATACGGGCGTCAGCGTATGGTCCAAGCCTAGGTGGTTCAGATGCTCATGAATTGAATGGCGTGTGCGCGATGCGGAGTATCCGCAATCCTGAACACATTATTGCCAGAGTCGAAAGCAGGAAAAGGAGGGAAACCCCGCCGAACGGCATGGGTAGAAACCCGCTACGCATCTACGTCTGCACGAGGGGGAGGAAAGCCGCTCACGTGTGTGGTCCAGTTGGTCTTCTCACGCACTCAAGCGTGGCAGGATTGCCCCAACGATCTCCTCGTGAACGTCTGTTTGCGAGGATCGAGTGGTTCTCTCGCGCATCTGACGGGTAGACATCTGCACCGACGCTGCGTATCGAAGCCCGATGCGGTCTCATGGCATCATCGTGCGCACCTTCACTCAACTCCAGGAGCGTCCGCCATGGCGACTTATATCGTATTCACGAAGGAAAGCACGCAAGATCAGGATGAGCTCGACATTTACCAAAGCAAGGTCGGCGAGACCTTCGGCGGTCATCCGGTCAAGATTCTCGCTGCCTACGGACCTCAACAAGTTCTTGAGGGCGAAGCGCCAGAGGGCGTTGTGATCGTGGAGTTTCCGTCGACTGCGGCCGCGCGCGCGTGGTACGACAGCCCGGCCTATCAGAAAGTCGCACAGCACCGGTTCAAGGGCGCGCGCTATCGCGCCGTCCTCGTCGAAGGCGTGTGACGAAAGCCGGCGACGCTCGGGCCCGTGGAGCCAGTCCTTGACCTACCGCTGACGCGCCATGAGCGCGTCAGTGTTCTGTCCGCAAAAAGCACAGACGCGCACTGCCTGTGCAAGGGGTCTGAAGGTTCACTGGGGGGCCGGCCGCCGTCGGCCAATAGCAGCCGTTCGCGATCGCAGCTGCACGATCATTCGAGCGGCTGCTCCGATCGGATAGCGGACCTCCCTGCTCGGACCGCGTTGAACGAGTGAAAAAAGCGTGCGCCCTATGCAATTGTCCGAACGACACCGCCGTCGACACGCAAGGAAGTACCTGTTGTCGCCGACGCCTGCTCCGAGCAGACATAGACGACCAGGTTTGCGACTTCTTCGGTTGTCGCGAAGCGATTGAGGAGCGTGGTCGGGCGATTCGTTTTCAGGAACTGCTGCTCGGCTTCCTCACGCGTAATGCCTTGCGCATCTGCGTTCGCCTGCGCCCAACCACCCATGATCTCCGAATTCGTCGGACCAGGAAGAACCGAATTAACGGTGACGCCCGTTCCGCCGACCACCTCGGCCAAGCCTCTCGCAATGGCGAGCTGAGCGGTCTTGGTCGTGGCGTAGTCGATCATGTCCTTGGGGATGGCAAGCGCGGACTCACTGCTGATGAAAACGACGCGCCCCCAGCCACGCTTCGTCATGTTCGGCACATAGTGGCGGGAGGCGCGAATGCCGCTCATGACGTTAAGTTCGAAGAGATCGATCCACTCGCTGTCCTCAATTTCGAAGAAGGACTTCCAACGCCCAGTCCCCACATTGTTGACGAGAATGTCCGCATCCGGCGCCTGCGCGAACAACTCCGCCGCGCCTTCCGGGGTCGCAAGATCTGCGATGACGCCGGTAAACTCCGTCGTTGGCAAGAGTTCGCGAAGCTCCCTAAGCGCCGTGGAGACGCGCTTCTCTGTGCGGCCGTTGATGACGACCGCGGCGCCTGCGCGCCCCAGCCCTTCTGCAATGGCTCGGCCGATACCCGCCGTTGAGCCGGTAACGACCGCCTTGCGGCCAGTAAGATCGATATTCATGACACCAGTCCTTCAACATGTGGAGAAAGCTGGAGTGTGGGTGATGTCTGAATCAATGATAATGGCTTAATTTGTCATAGTATTAATTCCTGAGAGGAATTAGAACTGACCAGCAGCACGCATGATGTCTCAGGTCTGATCAGGACGGTCGCTCGAATGACTGTTTTACTTTGAAAGTTGCCGTAGTACTCGCGTCTGATCGAAGGGCAGATGTGGGTCGAAATGGGTCCGCTGAGCGACGCGCTGTTAGCGTGCTCAACTTTTGCGATGCCGCAGAGATCACCGCTATCAACCACCAACTACGTAAGCGTTGCTCGAGCACCGTCTAGACCGTTGACGCCAAGGTGGACAAAGTAGGCTCCACCAAACACCTGGTGGAGACTACTTTGTCACCTGAGATGGCGATAGCCGCGAGACGGACGCGTAAGCGTACCCCTACACGGCCTGCGGTTCGGCTCTTCAGTCGAACGTACGCATTACGGCGGACGCCTTGGTTGCAATCAGCCAGCTGCCCTCCACCTTATGCATGACGAAGTGATCGTTGAACAGCTTATTTCCAATCCGCACTCTCACTGTTGCCGTTGAAAGGCTGTCCGAGATGTTCTCCATGGCGAGGATCGCCTCATCTCTGGGCGCACCAGTGGATTGAGGACTCGGCCTCCCGTTGATGAGCGCCGCATATTCCGGCGACGACAGGATGTGCAACTCGCCTTCGTGAACCCACTGGACAAGACAGTTCGGGTGGAAAACTTTATTGAAGTCACGGCTCTTCGGCTCATAAGCCAAATTGAAATAGTCCTCAATTAAAGCGACTACGGCTTGGGTTTGTGTCATTGCGGGCTTTCCTCTGTAGTTGAACGACTCGTACAATGAACGATCCTCCCGCTCTCGAATAGTGCGAACCGGTCATCGCTGCCATTACAGGAAGACATAGATCATGGAAGACATCGCTGGAGGAATAGTTAGCGGCTTGACTGCACTTGCAGCCCTAGCCGAGTCCAAGAGCTTTGGTCGCGCCGCAACTCGTCTGGGCAAGACGCAGCCTGCGATAAGTCGTGCTATTCAACGACTGGAGGACCGCCTGCGGGCGAAGCTCGTGCATCGCACCAGCCGACACGTTGAAGTGACGGACGCTGGGCATGAGCTATTGTCAAAGGTGCTGCCGTTACTTCAGGGGATCGAAGAGGCGACGGTCGGCGTTTCGGATCAAACTTCAATCGTCAAGGGAACGCTCCGTGTGGCGTGCGATGCCGCGTTCGCCCGGCTTGTGTTGGCTCCGGAGTTGGCCCAGTTCCTGAAGGATCACCCCGCTCTTCAACTGAAGCTCGAGACCCGCAACGACCTCACCGACCTGGTGAGCGACGGCTTCGATCTCGCCATACGGTTCGGACCGCCATCCGTTTCAACCTTGGTCTGTCGAAGGCTATACAGTCCGCGGATCCTGACTGTGGCCGCGCCGTCCTACCTGGACCACCGTGGCCGACCGAGGTCGCCGAAGGATCTGGTCGATGACGGCCATGAATGCATCCTGGCCATCGACCCGGCTACAAGCAGACCTTTCGAATGGGAGTTCTGGCGTGGCAATGAGAAAGTGAAGGTGGCCGTTAGCGGGAACCTGACTGTCACGGATGCGGGAACCAAACTCGGGGCCTGTCTTGCAGGCTACGGGATCGCTCAGGTAATCGATCTCGGGATCGACGCACACCTGCGTGCGGGCACGCTAGAGCCGGTTCTGACGGAGTGGCCGGACGAGACGTTTCCTCTTTACGTCTACTACCCCAGCCGGAACCACGTTCCGGCCAAGGTGAGAGCGTTCATCGACTTTGTCGTCGGCATGATGCCTTGAGGGTCAGTGGCGCCGGTGCTTATGTTGGTGACTGAGGCAAGCTATGCGGACATCCGTGCGTGAAAGCGCAATCAACGCCGTGTCAACCTCAGTGACGCGCAATTCGTATCACCCAGCCCTGAAAAGAATCTCCCTCGGTGCTGAGAGATCACCCGTACGAACATGCATCTTGACCGCGTGCTCGCTGAGAACCGTACGCGGTTCTCCAAAAGTGCGATCTTTTTTGTGCGCCGACACCTATCACCCCCATAGAGAGTAGTGTTTTCACACATATCGCAAAAATCCGATATATGATTCGTCCTGTAGCGATGCAGATGCGCGCACGCCGACCGGCACCGCGCCTGCCTGTTGTAGACGACCCTGAAACGACCCCATATGACGCTCGACATCGACGCGATCCACAAAGCGCTGGCCAACCCGGTTCGCCGGGAGATTCTCGGCTGGCTGCGCGAGCCGTACGCGCATTTCGCCGACCAGGAGTTCACGCTCGAGCATGGCGTGTGCGCCGGCAAGATCGACGGACGCTGCGGCCTGTCGCAGTCCACCGTGTCGGCCCACCTCGCGGCTTTGCAGCGCGCCGGCCTCATCACGTCGAAGCGAGTGGGTCAGTGGGTGTTTTTCAAACGCAACGAGCCCGTTATCCAGGCGTTCCTCGAGCACATGAATACCCAGCTCTAGGCACGGCATCCGCATCGCCGCTCTTCTTTCATCACGCTGTTTTTTTAGGCTCGGGCCACGCGCCCGCCGCCAAAGGTGAACACTTATGCCGACTCTTTTCGATCCGCTGCAAATTGGTGACATCACGTTGTCGAACCGCATCATCATGGCGCCGCTCACGCGTCAACGCGCAGAAGAAATCCGCGTGCCGAACGCGCTGATGGCAAGGTATTACGCTGAACGCGCCACGGCAGGCCTGATCATCAGCGAGGCGACGTCGGTCACGCCGCAAGGCGTGGGCTACGCCGAGACGCCGGGCATCTGGTCGCAGGAGCAGGTGGCAGGCTGGAAGCTCGTCACGCAAGCGGTGCACGCGGCCGGCGGCAAGATCTTTCTGCAACTGTGGCACGTGGGCCGTATTTCGGACCCGCTGTTCCTGAACGGCGAACTGCCGGTCGCGCCGAGCGCGATCGCAGCACAAGGCCACGTGAGCCTGGTGCGTCCTGAGCGCCCCTATGTGACGCCGCGCGCGCTGGAACTCGATGAAATCGCCGGCCTGGTCGAAGCGTTCCGCAAAGGCGCGGAAAACGCCAAAGCAGCAGGTTTCGACGGTGTCGAAATCCACGGCGCGAACGGCTACCTGATCGACCAGTTCCTGCAGGACAGCACCAACCAGCGTACCGACGCCTACGGCGGCTCGATCGAAAACCGCGCCCGTCTGCTGCTCGAAATCACCGACGCCTGTATCGGCGTGTGGGGCGCAAACCGCGTCGGCATGCATCTCGCGCCGCGCCGCGACGTGCACACCATGGGCGACTCCGATCCGGCCGGCACCTTCGGTTATGTGGCCCGCGAACTCGGCAAGCGCAAGATCGCGTTCATCGCGGCACGTGAAGCGCTCGGCGACGACCGCCTCGGCCCGCAACTGAAGAAGGCATTCGGCGGCCCGTACATCGCGAACGAGAAGTTCACGAAGGAAACGGCGCAGCAAGTGCTCGACGCCGGCGAAGCAGATGCAGTGGCCTGGGGTCAACTGTTCATCGCCAATCCGGATCTGGTGCGCCGCTTCGAGACGAACGCGCCGCTGAACAAGCCGAATCCGTCCACGTACTACGCGCGCGGCGAAACCGGCTATGTGGATTATCCGGCGCTGGAAACTGTGGAATAAGCACCCAGGCGCGCTGAAAAAATGAAGCCATGTGCTTCGGAGCCGGCGGAGGTCAGGCCGCGAAGTTGATGCGGCCAAAGCATGGCAGTGCGCTGTAACACCACGCGGCGGCGTGTGACCCGAACTGTACGTTCCCGTCATACCCGCCGCGTTTTTTATGCCTTGTCAGTTCGTCAGGCATCACTGGCCCGCGTTGCAAGTCATACCAGATCGCGCCGCATGAATACACGTTTCGATTCGTCGAGTCCTCGCGCGATATGCGCGTCGCGACGCGCAATCAGGGCCGCGTCGAGTTCGGCCGTTTCGAGATCGCGAAACCCGAGGCGCCGGTAGTACGGCGCATTCCACGGCACGTCGCGAAAGGTGGACAGGATGAGTTGACGCAACTGCCGCGCGCGCGCAAGTTGCGCGACCTGCTCGATCAACGCCGCACCGATGCGCCGCCCGGCGTGCGAAGTGAGCACGTCGAGTTCCTGCACATAGATGCGCTCGGGCTGCGGCTCGAACATCACAAAACCGGCACACGTTTCGTCGGCATCCAACGCGACGATAATCTCACGCGCGTCGATTTTGCGCAGGACCACTTCCAGTTCCATAGGCGGCGCATCGGCAATACCAGCCATATCGACGCTCACAAAGCGCCCGCCCGCCTCGTATTCGATCGCGCGAATGGCCTGCGCATCGTGCGGCGCGGCAAAACGGAAAGTGACGGCGGGAGCTTCGTTCATAGGCGTTTTGTAAGTTGATGCCGGACGCCGTGCTTGACGGCCTGCCTCGATACTGACATCACCACCGCAAAATAGACAAGTCGGCGCAGCGCCACGGGACTAAACTCCTGAACATCTGAAATTCTGTTCGAGCCAAGATGGATCTGATGCATGTGCTGCAGGTCGCCCTGCACTTCGACCAGCACCTGAGCGGCCTGATCGTGCAATACGGCACCGCTGTGTACGCGATGCTGTTTCTCGTGGTGTTCGTCGAGATCGGTTTTCTGCCGCTGTTCTTCTTACCCGGCGATCCGCTGATCTTCATTTGCGGTGGCCTCGCCGCTACGGGTGCGCTGAACGTGTGGCTTGTCATTCCGGTGCTGTTCACGGCCACGGTGGCCGGCAGCATCGTCGACTATGCGTTCGGCCGGGCCATCGGCGAAAAAGTCTATACCGCCGACTACCGGTGGCTCGACAAGAGTGCCTTGCGCAAAGCGCACGCGTTTTACGAAGCGCGTGGCGGACTGACCTTTCTGCTGTCGCCGTTCATTGCCGTCGTGCGCACGTTCGCGCCTTTCGTCGCGGGCGTCTCGCGCATGACGTTCGCGCGCTTCGTGTCGTTCGTCAGCGCCGGTGCCGCGCTATGGATCGTGTCGCTGGTGACGGCCGGCTATCTGTTCGGCAATGTCCCGCTGGTACGCGATCACATGAGCTCGATCGTGCTGCTGGGCGTCGCGCTCGGCACCGGTTCGTTGCTCGTGAGCGCCGTGTGGCGCTTCGTCAACCGGCGTTTGCGCGCTCACTGAAACACCCGGAGATCGAGCAGATCGACCACTCGGCTCCGGTCTGGATCGTCAAGGGTGGCCAGGGTGTGATCGAGCGACGCGTGGAGATACAGTCCAATACACTTACACCCAGCCTTCGATCTTCAGGCCACTCACGCGCTCCGCTTCCTCGTGCGAAACCTCGCGCACCGTCTGGCCGAAACTCCACACGTGCCCTTCCGGATCGCGAGCCGCGTAGACACGGTCGCCATAAAACTGGTCCGCGAGTTCACGTGTAATCACCGCGCCCGCGGCACGCGCACGGGCGCAATGCTCGTCGATGCCTTCGCGCAATTGCACGTGCACCGATTGCGTGTTCTTGCCGCCGATCGAGGCCGGGCTCGCCGCGTCTTCCGACCAATCGCGGCAAATCATCACGTAGCTGTCGCCGAAACGCATTTCCGAGTGCCCCAGCTGGCCGTCATTGTCCGTGACGACCAACTGGCGCTTAAAGCCAAACGCTCGCTCGAGCCAGTCGAGCGCGGCAAATGGATCCTTGTAGTACACCGCCGATCCCATTGAAGGACGATGATACGGTTCGCTCATGATGGGCTCCTTTCATCAACGTTCGGGTGGATATTAGGCACCATAGTAAAGCGAAGGGGGAAAGCAAGGCCGCTTTATCCGAAAAAACGTACTTGCCCGCCGGCTTTACGGCAATGCTCGAGTGCTGTCTCGGTGCGAACACGTCGTGTTTCGTGTGTCCGCATTGCGTATCAGCGCTGTGCCCGTCGTGCCGTACGGCACGTCAGGAAGCTGGTTTGACGCGAACAGCGGTTCCGTAGCATAGAACCTCCGAAATGCCCCGTGCGATCTCCGTCGCATCGTAGCGCATGCCGACAATTGCGTTTGCGCCGAGGGCCTCGGCCTCCGCCACCATGCGCTCGTAGGCGTCCCGCCTCGCCCGTTCACAAAGTGCCGTATATAAGGTGATATTGCCGCCAAATATCGTCTGAAGGGACGCGCCGATCGAACCGACAATAGAGCGCGATCGAACAACGATTCCCCGGACGATGCCCAACGAATGTTCCATGCGATACGACGGGATATCTAGTGTCGTAGAAACCATGTGCCGTTCAATCAACGCTTTCTCCTCACAGAACGTGTCCGTCCCTTTCCTGTCGATCCTTATCGATCTACCTTGGTTATGCCAAGATTTCCGAGCATCGGCAGAACTCCGCTACTCCCCAGCACTTCAGGCAAGTGGCCATCCCACTTCGCTACTGCCTGCTGCTGAATGATCTCAGGCGTGATCGTCTGCTGGAGCAGTTTTTGCGCCTCGGCCTGAGCGTGTGCTTCGACAATCTTCTGATCGGCAAGAACCTTGGCCTTCTGCAATTCGTATTGCGCCTGCTGCGCGCGCTGCTGGGCGACCTGTTTTTGCTCGATCGCCTGGACGAACTGCGTGCTGAAGTGGAAGTCGGTGATGTTCACGGAATCCACCACCAGCCGATAGGGTTTGAGTTCCGCGGTGATTTGCGTCTCGATCTGTCCGCGCACCTGATCGCGATGCGTGATCAGATCTTCGGCGTTGTAATGGGCCGTGATCGCTTTCACTGAATTGCTGATAGCCGGCTTGATGATCTTGACCACCAGCGCGGATTCGTTGCCGATGTGCTGATAAACCCACTCTGCGTCGGCCGGAAGAATGTGCCAGTTCGTCGCCACTGTGGTCGTCACATCCTGTAGATCAAGGCTCGCCGCCGTTTCCGCGTCCTGGGAGTTTTGCACCTGAACGTCCATTTTGGCGACCGACTGCGCGAACGGGATCTTCAGATGCAGGCCAGGGTCAAGTACGCCGGGTTCGACCGCGCCCCATGTCATCAGTACACCACGCTGGCCGGGGCCGACTGTCACGAAACCGCCGGTAATCAGGATGAAAGCCAGAAGGACGATCACTGCCACGCCGAGAGCGCGAGGCTTCGCCGGCATGCTCACCTGTACGTTCATTGTTGTTATCCCCCGTTTTTAAGTATTGGAAATGTTTTTCAGCAACCGGAACGTTCTGCAGCGCACATGGCTATACCCGTGAAGTCATCGACGTTTTACGTCACGCCATTCAGAGCGTGGATATACGCTATTGTCAGCACGTCTACTTCAGGCTCTGTACAAGGGTCTCATCCAGATTCTTTGCCACGAACTCAGGCATACCCGTCCCCGAATACAACCCTCTGTCAACGATAGCAATATCGTGACGTATTGCAACCATTCTTGTTATCGGCTTTGCAGCCGTTTTCTGAATGACCAGAAAAGCGGCAGGGTTACCCCTTTTTACGTGCGGTGTAACTTAAACCACGCCTGTTCATCCGTGGCGCATGACGCAAAACACACGCCCTTCCGCCCCACCTTGACTCCGCACAAATACGAAGGTAACCTTCACAGGTAACCTTTGCATCTCTCATCGCACGAGCAAGCATGAGCAAAACCGACCTCCCCGTAGATCCTGAGACCCTGCACGCCATGGCGGAAGACCTGCGCGTGCTGGTCGGCAAACTGCGCCGCCGCATGCGCGAAGAAGCGCATATTGGCGACTTCACCCCTTCGCAGGTGCAAGTCCTCGGCCTACTGGAACGCGAAGGCCCCGCAACGGTCACCGCGCTCGCTCGCGCCCAAGGCATGCGCCCGCAATCCATGGGCGAGACGCTGTCGGTTCTGAAAGCCGCCGGACTCGTCAGCGGCGCGCCCGATCCGAACGACGGCCGGCAAACGGTCCTCTCTCTCACCCCCGCTTTTCGCAAGAAGGTCAAGGCAAGCCGCGCGGCCCGCGAAGACTGGCTGTTTCGCACTATCCAGACGCGTTTCTCGCCTGCCGAGCAGCAACAACTCGCGATAGGCGTCGACTTGCTCAAACGCCTGATCGTCTCGTAACCCCCAGGAGCACTCCATGGCACTTACCACCCTCGACGCAAAAACCGCGTTGGTCGTCATCGATTTGCAGCAGGGCATCGTCGCGCTGCCTACCGCTCACCCCACCGGCGAAGTCGTCAAGCGCGCGGCCGTCCTCGCCCAGGCATTTCGCCGCCATGGGCTGCCCGTCGTGCTCGTCAACGTAGCCGGCGGCGCGCCGGGGCGCGCGGACCAGGCGCGCCACACGGGCGACTTTCCGGCCGACTTCGCCGATCTGGTGCCGGAATTGAACGCGCAACCGTCGGATCATCGGGTGACCAAGCGCACCTGGGGTGCGTTCACGAACACGGATCTCGAAGCGTATCTGCGCGGGCAAGGCGTCACGCAAGTGGTGATCGTGGGCGTGGCGACCAGCATCGGCGTCGAATCCACCGCACGTTACGCGCACGAACTGGGCCTGCACGTCACGCTCGCCGTGGACGCCATGACCGACCTGAACGCGGACGCTCACGTCAACAGCATTACGCGCATCTTTCCGCGCCTTGCCGAAACCGGCACAACGCAGGAAGTTCTCGATCTGCTCGAGCGTTCGCGCGCATGATCGGGCCCATGAGCACGCGCCGCGGCCTGCATGCCGCACGGCTTGTTCGCAGGGGAATACCCCAGTGACAGGCACGTTCCGTTCGCTGCGAAATTTCAACTATCGGGTCTGGGCGAGCGGCGCGATCGTCTCCAACGTCGGCACGTGGATGCAGCGCACGGCGCAGGACTGGCTGGTCCTTACGGAGCTCACGCATCACAACGCGACCGCCGTGGGTATCGTCATGTCGCTGCAGTTCGGCCCGCAAATGCTGCTGTTGCCGCTGACCGGCTATGCGGCGGATCACTTCGATCGCCGCAAGCTGCTGTTCGCCACGCAGGCGGCCATGGGTTCGCTCGCGCTCGGCCTTGGGCTGCTCACCGTCACCGGACTCGTGCAGCTATGGCAGGTGTACGTATTCGCGGGGCTGCTCGGCTGCGCCTCCGCGTTCGATTCGCCGGCGCGCCAGACCTTCGTATCGGATCTGGTCGGAGAAGACGATCTATCGAACGCGGTCGCGCTGAACTCCACATCGTTTAACGCGGCGCGCATGATCGGGCCCGCGGTCGCGGGCCTGTTGATCGCGTCGATCGGTACCGGCTGGGTGTTTCTGCTCAACGCGCTCTCGTTCGTCGCCGTGCTCGGCTCGCTGCGCATGCTGCGCAAGAGCGAGTTGCATCTGAAGCCTCGGGCGGTGCGCTCGCGCGGCAGTTTCGTGGAAGGCTTCAAATACGTGTGGACGCGTCCCGATCTGAAGGCGGCACTGCTCATGCTGTTCCTGATCGGCACATTCGGCCTGAACTTCCCGATCTTCATCTCGACCATGTCGGTCACCGCGTTTCATGCGGGAGCGAGCGAATACGGCGTATTGAGCTCGACCATGGCGATCGGTTCGGTAACGGGCGCGCTGCTCGCCGCGCGCCGGGCAAAACCGCGCATGGCGCTGCTGCTCGGGGCGGCGGCGGTGTTCGGAGTGGGCTGCACAGTGGCCTCGCTGATGCCGAACTATGTGCTGTTCGGCATCGTGCTCGTCGTGATCGGCGTGTCGACGCAAACCTTCACGACCTCCACGAACAGTCTCGTGCAACTCTCCACCGAGCCCGCCATGCGTGGCCGGGTCATCGCGATCCTGCTGGCGATCGCGCTGGGCGGCACGCCGCTCGGCGCGCCCATCGTGGGCTGGGTCGCCGACCGCTTCGGCCCGCGCTGGGCGCTCGGCGTGGGCGCGGCATCAGGTTTTGCGGCGGCACTCGTCGGCGTGCTGTATCTCGTGAAGTACCACCAGTTGCGCGTGTATGTCGAGGCGGGGCGCCTGCGCTACAGCGTGGGCGAGCCACGCGTTGCGCCCGCTTACGTCGGCGCCGCTGCCGCCGTGCGCAACGCCGTCCTGGACGAAGCTGAAGAAGATTCGGCTTCGAGCGTCTAGCGCGCCGTTGCCGGGCCCAGATGCGAAAAAGCCGCGCCTGAATCAGGCGCGGCTTTTGTCACTGCCGGGATCTTGCCTCGAGACTTACTTCGCCACCGGCATCGTGAATTCGGCACCCTTGGCGATGCTGTCCGGCCAGCGCTGCATGATGCTCTTGTAGCGCGTATAGAAGCGCACGCCTTCCTCGCCGTATGCATGATGGTCGCCAAACAGCGAACGCTTCCAGCCGCCGAACGAATGCCATGCCATCGGCACCGGGATCGGCACGTTGATGCCGACCATGCCCACCTGAATCTGCCGGCCGAACGCGCGTGCCACACCGCCATCCGACGTGAACAACGACACCCCGTTGCCGAACTCGTGCGCGTTGATCAGCTCGACAGCGCTCGCGAAATCGGGAACACGCACCACCGCCAGCACCGGGCCGAAAATCTCTTCCTTGTAGATCTTCATGTCCGTGCCGACATGGTCGAACAGCGTGCCGCCGATAAAGAAGCCCTCTTCGCTCGCCACCGGATGCGCGCGCCCGTCCACGATCAGCGTCGCGCCTTCCGCCTCGCCCGATGCGATATAGCCGGCCACCTTGGCCTTATGTTCGGCCGTCACCAACGGTCCCATTTCCGCGTCGAGGTTTTCGCCGTTCTTGATCACCAGCGATTTGACGCGCGGCACCAGCTTCTCGATCAGTTTGTCGGCGACATTACCCACCGCCACCGCGACCGAGATCGCCATGCAACGCTCGCCCGCCGAACCGTAGGCAGCGCCGATCAATGCGTCGACGGCCTGGTCCAGATCGGCGTCCGGCATCACCACCAGATGATTCTTCGCGCCGCCGAGCGCCTGCACGCGCTTGCCGCGCTTCGACGCCTCCGTATGGATATATTCGGCGATCGGCGTGGAGCCCACGAACGACAGCGCCGCCACGTCCGGGTGCTCGATCAGCGCGTCCACGGCCACCTTGTCGCCGTTCACGACGTTGAACACGCCGTCCGGCAAACCGGCTTCCTTCAGCAATTCCGCAATGCGCAGCGATGCCGACGGATCACGCTCCGACGGCTTCAGCACAAACGTGTTGCCGCAGGCGAGCGCCACCGGGAACATCCACATCGGCACCATGAAGGGGAAATTGAACGGGGTGATGCCCGCGACCACGCCCAACGCCTGGCGCAGATTCCAGTTGTCGATGCCGCCGCCGATCTGGTCAGTGAAGTCGGTTTTGAGCAGGTTCGGAATGCCGCACGCGAACTCGACCACTTCAATGCCGCGCACCACTTCGCCTTGCGCGTCAGTAAACACCTTGCCGTGCTCGCGCGTAATCAGCATGGCCAGCTCGTCGTGGTGCTGGTTCAGCAGTTCCTTGAACTTGAACAGAATGCGTGCGCGCTTGATCGGCGCCGTTTCGCTCCAGGCCGGAAAGGCGGCCTTGGCAGCCTGCACCGCGGCATCCACTTCCTCGACCGAGGCGAGCGCGACCGAGCCGGTCACCTTGCCGGTCGCCGGATTGAACACGTCCTTGAAGCGGCCGCTCGCGGGCGCCGCCGGCGCGCCGCCGATGTAATGGCCCAACTGCTGCACCGACAGCTTCGCTTGTTCGTTCACTGCATTCATGTCCTGACCTCGGGTTCGGGATAGGCCGCGGCGCAGCGGCGCCGGGCGATAGGCAAAAAGTTTCAGGCGACGTCGCGTCGCGCCAGAGCGGCGATCCGCGCGCCGGCGGGCTCCATCGAGTCCTGCCAACTGTATCGACGGCGCCGCTCAGATTCCCGATACAGCGGGATAAAACCGCGCCTCACTGTATTGTTTTTTGTATGGCAACTGTATTGGCTCGACCCACCGCCTCCCGGCTCAGCGCCAGGCATCGGTCAGTTCGTTGGCCAGCACCATCTTCTCGCGAACCACGTCCACGAGAGCGGCGTCAGTGCCGGCTTGCGCCTTGAGGAACTTGAACGCGGCCGAATGGACCGCGCGCATCGACCTTCCGTCGATACCGGCCATCCGTGCCGCGCTGCGCCGTGTCTCCTCGACCAGGTCACGCGCGGCGCTTAAGTCGGGCGATAGGCCGCTTTGCGTCTCGAACCCGGCGCGCAATTGCGCCGCGTAGTCGCGCGATGTGCCGAGCCGGTCGATGTCGATCAGCAAATCGACGCCCTCGGCCATGCGCAGTGCGCCGAGAATCCACAACGCGATGAACGCCCGATAGGCGTTATTCCCCTCCGCCGTGCGCGCGTACTGCTCGCAAGCCATCGCGTAGGCGTCGTCCGAAGCGGGCGCGACGGGCGGCAGGCTCACGCCGCAGACCTCGATGACCTGCCTGACCAGCGGGTCCGCCTGATTCATGCCCAGCACGCGAAATGGCGCGGCCACGAAAAACGGATTGCTCCATTGCTGACTGAGCAGCCACCCCGACGCGAACTGCGACGCCGGATTTCGCAACACGCCCACATGCATGGCCTGCACGAACGCCTGCCGCAACCAGGGCAGCCGGCCCGATGAGCGGCAGAATTTGAACACCGGCACGCGGCCCTGTGCGGCAGTGTGCTCGCACAGGTTCTGCAAGTAGGCCCGCAGCGCCGGGAAGTCGCCATCCGGCGCGCTCGCGAATCGATCGATATTGAATTGCTTTCTATACCCGGCCACACCGCGCGTGCGCTCCTGCAGAAACGGCCGGTATTCGTCGAAGTACGGCGAGTCAAGCGGCGGGTGCCCTGAAGTCAATGTGGGCCGCAAGCCGGAAACATCAGCGAGGCTCAGGTCCGCGAGCACGCCGCTGAGCGGTTCATAGAAGCCGGTCACCGTGTCGAGTTCGCGCAAACGCGACCAGATCCACGTTCCGGCACTACGCCAGCCGGTGTGCAGAAATACGGCCTGTTTCACGCCACTCGACGGTTCATGTGACAACGTCATTGGACTTCTCTTCAAAGGAAAGCGACAAGGAATCGATGCACGTCAGACGGTGCCTCGCTCACACCACGCAAGCGCACACTTTAGCGGGTCAAGCTGTCGTCCGCGTAACAGACACGTCACGACGCGTCACTTTACCTTGCCAGCCTGCGCCGCAATCCTGAACGGGCCTACCGGGCCAAACTGGAACAGCGGGCCCAAACACTTTAAGCTGCCCGCTTCGCGAACTCAAACGTTGCTGACATGAACGATTCGGCCGATATCCGGTTCCTCTTGACGCTGCGCGAAGGCGGCAGCCTGATCGCCGCCGCGCGAAAGCTGGGCGTGTCGCCCTCGGCGGTCACGCAACGCCTCCAGCAACTCGAGAAAAAACTGGGCGCGCAACTGGTGAACCGCACGTCGCGCCGCCTGCAATTCACGGAAGAAGGCACCCTGTTGTGCGAACGCGGCGCCGAGCTGATCCAGCAATTCGACTCGCTGTTCGAAGATCTGCACATGCGCCGCGGCGGACTGATCGGCACGCTGAAAATCAACGCACCGCTGGGGTTCGGGCGGCGTCATCTTGCACCCGCGATTTCAGGCTTCCAGCAGCAGAACCCGGATATCGAGGTCGCGCTTACGCTGTCCGACAAACCGCTGACCGGGACGATGGACCGCTTCGATATCGTCGTGCATATCGGCGAGTTGCCGGCATCGAATCTGGTCGGCTACACGATTGCACCGAATGCGCGCTTTGTTTGCGCCGCGCCCGCGCTCATCAAGCGTATCGGCGCCCCGGATTCTCCGGATGATTTGAGCAAGCTGCCCTGCATCGTGCTGCAGGAGAATAACGAAGATGTCTCGCTCTGGCAGTTCAGCAAGGGCCGCTTGCGCCGCAGCGTGCGCGTGCCCGCCCGCCTGAGCTGCAACGACGGCGACGTGATCCGCCAGTGGGCATGCGAAGGCCGCGGCGTGATCCTGCGCTCCGAATGGGACGTCGCCGACGACATCGCGCAGGGCAGACTCATCCGTTTGCTGCCCGGATGGAAAGCGCCCGACGCCAACGTGATGGCGCTCACGCACCAGCGGGCGGGTCTGCCGGCGCGCACTCGCCATTTCATGCAGTATTTGCAGAGCCGGTTCAGACCATTGCCGCCATGGCGGCGATAAATGCGCGAAATCCCGTGGCTGCACGTTTCGAACGGTATATTCAGTTTGATTGAATCTATGAGTTAGCGCCCCTGAACGATACGTCACTGGCGTAACTCTATAATCGATTCACCGCCCCCCGCCGGTCAGATCATGACTTCCGTACCCGCACCCGCTCCCGCTGCGTACCCCAAAGCAGTCCTGTTCGATCTGCTGACTGCCCTGCTCGACTCGTGGACATTGTGGAATCGCGCAGCGGGGTCCGAACAGACGGGCCGTGCATGGCGCGCCGCTTATCTGCGCCTGACATACGGCTGCGGCCAATACATTGCGTATGAACAACTGGTTCGCGAAGCCGCCGCGCAAGTCGGCCTGCCGGAATCCGCCGCGCTCGCGCTGGAAGCGCACTGGCTGACGCTGTCGCCGTGGAGCGGCGCCGTCGACGCGTTGCAGGCGCTCGCGTCGCATTGCAAGCTGGCGATCGTCACCAACTGCTCCGTGCGTCTCGGCACACAAGCGGCTCATCTCCTGCCGGTTCGCTGGGACGCAATCGTGACCGCCGAAGAAGCCGGCGTGTACAAACCGGACCCGCTGCCCTACCGCCTCGCGCTCGACAAACTCGGCGTGACAGCGCAGGAAACCGTGTTCGTGGCCGGCTCCAGCTATGACATGTTCGGCACCGCGGCGGTCGGCTTGCGCACCTACTGGCACAACCGCGTCGGCCTGCCGTTGGTGGCCGGCGCGCAGCCGCCCGAGATCGAGGCGCCGACGCTCGACTCGCTCGTTGCGTGGCTCAGCCGCTTCGGCACGACCCAACCCTCATTCATTTCCCGGTGAACGCATGAAACTCGACCAGATCGACACCCCTGCCGCATTGATCGACATCGCGCGGATGCAGAAGAACATCGCGCGCATGCAGGGACGGATGAACACGCTCGGCGTGGCGTTTCGTCCGCACGTGAAGACCACCAAGTGCCTCGACGTGGTCCGCGCGCAGATCGCTGCCGGCGCACGCGGCATTACGGTCTCGACCTTGAAGGAGGCGGAGGCGTTCTTTGCCGCCGGCATCAGCGACATTCTTTACGCGGTCAGCATGGCGCCTGCCAAGCTGCCCCGCGCGCTGGCGTTGCGCCGCCAGGGCTGCGATCTCAAGCTGGTGGTGGACAACCCGACCGCCGCCGCGGCCATTGCCGCGTTCGGTGACCAGCACGGCGAAACGTTCGAGGTGTGGATCGAAGTGGACACGGACGGCCACCGTTCGGGCATCACGCCGGAACAGGACACGTTGCTCGACGTGGGCCGGATTCTGCATGAGAACGGCGTGAAGGTAGGCGGCGTCATGACTCACGCCGGCTCGAGCTACGAACTCAACACACCGGAAGCACTCGCCGCGTTGGCCGAGCAGGAACGCGCGGGCTGCGTGCGCGCGGCGCAACGGCTGCGCGAAGCCGGCATTGCATGCCCTGCGGTCAGCGTCGGCTCGACGCCGACCGCACTCGCCGCAGCGCATCTGGAAGGCGTGACCGAGGTGCGCGCGGGCGTGTACGTGCTGTTCGACCTCGTCATGCACAACGTGGGCGTGTGCACGATCGACGACATCGCGCTCAGCGTGCTCGCCACGGTCATCGGTCACCAGCCGGACAAGGGGTGGGCCATCCTCGACGCGGGCTGGATGGCGATGAGCCGGGATCGCGGCACGTCGAAGCAGGCGCACGATTTCGGCTACGGCAAGCCGTGCCTGCTGAACGGCACGCCGCTCACCGGCTACGTGGTGAGCGGCGCCAATCAGGAACACGGGATTCTTTCACCGACAGAAGAAAGCGCAGGCGACGCCGACGATGTCACACAGCAATTCCCCATCGGCATGAAACTGCGCATCCTGCCGAATCATGCGTGCGCCACCGGCGCGCAGTTTCCCGAGTATCACGCCGTTTCGCCGGATGGCGAGAGTGTGGCATGGCGACGCTTTCAGGGCTGGTGACGTAAAGCCGTCACTCGTCGTCTTCCTCGAGGCCGGCGAGCAGATCGTCCACCGCGCGATACACGCGCTCGACGATCTCCGGCCCCACCTTGCGCTCCAGTTCGCGGTAATGCGCTTCGAGATCCTTTGAAATCACCCGTACCAGTTCCACGCTGGTATCCGTCAATGAGACCAGCACGCGGCGCTGGTCTTCCGCAAAACGCTCCTTGGTCACCAGTTCCATGCTCTCCATGCGCGCGAGCACACCGGCCATGCTCGGGCTCGAAATCGTGCAGATATCGGAGATGTGGCGCGGCTCCATCGGACCGTGCTCATTGAGCGCGCGAATGACGCGCCATTGCTGCTCGGTCAAACCGTGCGCGGTGATCAACGGACGGAAACGCTCCATCATTTTTTCTCTGGCGCGCAGCAGCAACATCGGCAGGTTGCGGTGCAAAACTCGGGTCGAGGCGGAAGCGGACATGTTGGTGGATGATTAAAAAGCAGCCATCGGAGCTTAAGGGAAAACCCGCGCTCAGCCGACAGGCTATTGACCGTGGATCATATCAAGCGCAATACTACTAACATGTTAGTGTTTTTGCCGAGAGACCGCTAGTTTATGTTTGCACTTGCCGATCACCTGCTGCATCCCGAAGGCGAGGCGCTGCCTCGCGACGTGGATGCGCCCACCGCGGCGGCCCTGCTGGCGGGCGGCATGGCATGCCGCCCGCCGGTTTGCGGCGCCGTCTACGGAACCCTGCTGAATGACCGCGACGCGGTGGCGGCGCTTGGCGATGAGATGCACGCCGCGCCGTACAAAGCGCCGCCCAAGGCGCCGGTTCTTTATCTGAAACCACGCAACACGCTCGCCGGGCATCGCGCGCGGGTCGTCGTGCCGGACGATGCTTTGGGCGTGCAGGTCGGCGCTTCGCTGGGTATCGTGATTGGCCGCACTGCAACACGCGTCAGCGTGGATCGTGTGTTCGACCATGTGGCCGGCTATACGCTGGTCGCCGATCTGAGCGTGCCGCATCAGAGCGTGTACCGGCCTTCGGTACGGTTCCGGGCACGCGACGGTTTCTGTGTGATCGGGCCGGCCGTGGTGGCGGCACGTCACGTTCCGGCGCCGGACAATCTGCCGATCAACGTCTCGATCAACCAGGCTGGCACATTCACCGCCAGCACCGCGGCGTCGGTACGCAACGTAGCGCAACTGCTCGCGGACGTGACCGATTTCATGACGCTTGCCGCCGGCGACGTCATCACGCTGGGCGTGCCGCATGACTCGCCTGTCGCGCATATCGGCGACACGGCCACGCTGTCGATCGGCAACATGCCGCCGCTCACGGTATCGTTTATCGGCGCAGAACAACTGAACGGAGACCAGCCATGATGCGCGGCCGTGTTGCGTATGCGGGCGCGATTCACGAAGCCTATCCTGACGCGAACGGCGTGCGTCTCGCGGACGGCCGCGTGCGTCGCGAGGACGAAGTGGTCTGGCTAGCGCCTATCGAAGTCGGCACGATCTTCGCTCTCGGCTTGAACTACGCCGAGCACGCAAAGGAACTGCAGTTCAACAAGCAGGAAGAGCCGCTCGTGTTTCTCAAAGGCCCGGGCACGGTGGTGGGTCACCGCGGTTTCACGCGCCGCCCCGCCGACGTCACCTTCATGCACTACGAGTGCGAACTGGCCGTGGTGATTGGGCAAACCGCGCAAAACGTCGCGCGTGAACATGCGATGCGGCACGTAGCGGGTTATATGATCGCCAACGACTACGCGATCCGCGACTACCTCGAAAACTACTATCGCCCGAACCTGCGCGTGAAGAATCGCGACGGCGGCACGGTGCTCGGCCCCTGGTTCGTCGACGCCGCGGATGTCGAAGACGTCGCGCAGCTCGAACTGCGAACGTTCGTGAACGGCACGCGGCAGCAACTGGGCAACACGCGCGACCTCGTGACCGACATTCCCGCGTTGATCGAATACCTGAGCAGTTTCATGACGCTCGCGCCCGGCGACGTGATCCTGACCGGCACGCCGGAGGGCATCGTCAACGTCAACGCGGGCGATGAAGTGGTCTGCGAAATCGACGGTTTAGGCCGTCTCGTCAATACGATTGCATCCGACGCGGATTTCGGCCGCGCGTGATCGACGGCACTGATAAGGACAACGCAATGCGAATCGAACATCTGATCAACGGCCAGGCCGGCACCGCGAAAGACTATTTCGAAACGGTCAACCCGGCCACGCAGGAAGTGCTCGCGGAAGTCGCCCGCGGCGGCGCGCAGGAAGTCGACGCCGCCGTGCGCGCCGCCAAGGACGCGTTTCCCGCGTGGGCCGGCAAGCCCGCCACGGAACGCGCGAAGCTGGTGCGCAAGCTCGGCGAACTGATCGCGAAACACGTACCGGAGATTTCGGAAACCGAAACAAAAGACACCGGCCAGACGATCTCGCAGACGCGCAAGCAACTCGTGCCGCGCGCGGCCGACAACTTCAGCTACTTCGCCGAGATGTGCACGCGCGTCGACGGCCATACGTATCCCACCGACACGCATCTGAACTACACGTTGTTTCATCCGGTCGGCGTCTGCGCGCTGATCTCGCCGTGGAACGTGCCGTTCATGACCGCAACGTGGAAGGTCGCGCCCTGCCTCGCGTTCGGCAATACCGCCGTGCTGAAGATGAGCGAACTGTCGCCGCTGACCGCCTCGATGCTCGGCAATCTCGCGCTGGAAGCCGGCATTCCGGCGGGCGTGCTGAACGTCGTGCACGGCTTCGGCAAAGAAACCGGCGAGCCGCTGGTCGCGCATCCTGACGTGCACGCCGTGTCCTTCACCGGATCGACGGCGACCGGCAATCGCATCGTGCAAACGGCCGGATTGAAGAAATTCTCGATGGAACTGGGCGGCAAGTCTCCGTTCGTGATTTTCGACGACGCCGATTTCGAACGCGCGCTCGACGCCGCGGTGTTCATGATCTTCTCGAACAACGGCGAACGTTGCACGGCCGGTTCGCGCATTCTCGTGCAGCGCTCGATTTACGCGCGTTTCGCCGAGCGTTTCATTGAGCGCGCGAAGCGGTTGACCGTGGGCGATCCGCTGGCCGACAGCACCATTATCGGACCGTTGATCAGCCAGGGGCATCTGGCGAAAGTGCGCAGCTATATCGAACTCGGACCGAAAGAAGGCGCGACGCTTGCCTGCGGCGGCCTCGACACGCCCAACCTGCCCGATGCCATGCGCCACGGCAATTTCGTCATGCCGACGGTATTCGTCGATGTCGACAACCGCATGCGCATCGCGCAGGAAGAAATCTTCGGCCCGGTCGCCTGCCTGATTCCGTTCGACGACGAAGCGGACGCGATCCGCCTCGCCAACGACATCTCCTACGGACTGTCCAGCTACATCTGGACCGAGAACACGGGCCGGGCTCATCGCGTGGCCGCCGCCGTCGAAGCCGGCATGTGCTTCGTCAACAGCCAGAACGTGCGCGATCTGCGCCAGCCGTTCGGCGGCACCAAGGCGTCGGGCGTGGGCCGCGAAGGCGGTACGTGGAGCTATGAAGTGTTCCTCGAGCCGAAGAACGTCTGCGTGTCGCTCGGCTCGCACCACATTCCGCGCTGGGGCGTTTGAACCACCGGGCCACACTGAACCGCAACTACGTTGCGTGGGAACCGGGTAAGGCGCTAAAGCGCCAACTCGGGTCGACAAAGGGAATCGCGATGGGCAAACTTGCATTGGCAGCAAAAGTGACGCACGTGCCGTCGCTATATCTGTCCGAACTCGACGGTCCGCACAAAGGCTGCCGCCAGCCGGCGATCGACGGTCACCACGAAATCGGCCGGCGTTGCCGCGAGCTCGGCGTGGATACGATCGTCGTGTTCGACGTGCATTGGCTGGTGAACAGCGAATACCATATCAATTGCGCGCCGAAGTTCGAAGGTATCTACACGAGCAACGAACTGCCGCATTTCATCAAGAACATGCCCTACGCGTATCCGGGCAATGTCGAGCTCGGCAATCTGATCGCGGAAGTCGCCAACGAAATGGGCGTGAAAAGCCGCGCGCACAGCGAGACCACGCTCGAACTCGAGTACGGCACGCTGGTGCCGATGCGCTATATGAACGCCGATCAGCATTTCAAGGCCGTATCCGTAGCGGGCTGGTGCATGTGGCACGACCTCGACACCAGCGCGCGCTTCGGTCTCGCGGTGCGCAAGGCGATCGAGGAGCGCTACGACGGCACCGTCGCGATTCTGGCAAGCGGCTCGCTCAGCCACCACTTCGCCAACAACGGCACCGCCGAGCAGTTCATGCACAAGGTATGGAGTCCGTTTCTCGAACAGATGGACCGGAGGGTGGTCGAGTTATGGGAGGCAGGCGACTGGAAGACTTTCTGCGAGATGCTGCCGCTCTACAATGAGAAATGCTGGGGCGAAGGCGGCATGCACGACACCGCCATGCTGCTCGGCGCGCTCGGCTGGGATCGTTATGACGGCAACGTGGAAGTCGTCACGCCGTACTTCGGCAGTTCGGGGACCGGCCAGATCAACGCGATCTTCCCGGTCACGCCCCTGCCCGCCTGAACCTGCAAGTTGAGGAGAACAACGTGCCGCATTTGACACTCGAATACAGCGCCAATCTCGCCGGCGAAGAAAGCATCGGCCAACTGTGCAACGCCCTTGCGCAATGCCTCGATGCCGTGCGCGACAACGGCGAGCGGATCTTTCCCGTCGGTGGCATCCGCGTGCGCGCACTGCGCTGCGACCAGTACAGCATCGCCGACGGACGACCCGATGCCGCGTTCCTGCACGCCAATCTGAAAATCGCCGCGGGCCGCTCCGATGCCGCGAAAAAGACTACCGGCGACGCACTGTTCGCGCTGATCAAACAGCATTTTGCCGCTGAGTTCGAGCAGCACGGCCTGGCGTTGTCGCTGGAAATCAACGAATTCAGCGAAGCCGGCACGTGGAAACACAACAACTTGCACGCGCGCCTCAAAGCGCAATAGCGGGCTGCAACGGCGGGCCAAATAGCGGCCCCAAAGAATCCATCATGCTAGACGAACAGACTATCCGCGAACTTGCCGCCCAACTCGACCATGCCGAGAAAACGCGGACTCAGCTGCGCCATTTCTCCGCCGCGTATCCGCACATGACCGTGGAGGACGGCTACGCGATTCAACGCGAGTGGGTAAAACTCAAGCTGGCCGAGGGCCACGTAATCAAGGGCCGCAAAATCGGCCTCACATCGCGCGCCATGCAGCGCTCGTCGCAGATCGACGAACCCGATTACGCGCCGCTGCTCGACAGCATGTTCATCGAGAACGGCCAGGACATTCGCGCGGACCGCTTCATTGCGCCACGCGTGGAAGTGGAACTGGCATTCGTGCTGAGCAAGCCGCTGAAGGGACCGGGCGTGACACTCTTCGACGTGCTCGACGCCACCGCCTACGTGACCCCCGCAGTTGAAATCATCGACGCGCGCATCGAGCAGTTCGACCGCGAAACCAAAGCTCCCCGCAAGGTCTACGACACGATCTCGGACTTCGCCGCCAATGCGGGCATTGTGCTCGGCGGCCGTCCGGTGCGTCCGCTGGATGTCGATCTGCGCTGGGTCGGCGCGCTGCTCTACAAGAACGGGGCGGTCGAGGAAAGCGGCCTCGCCGCCGCGGTGTTGAATCATCCTGCGACCGGGGTGGCCTGGCTTGCCAACAAGATCGCCCCGTACGACGAAATGCTGAACGCAAACGACGTGATCCTGAGCGGTTCGTTCACAAGTCCGATCCCGGCACGAGCCGGCGACACGTTCCATGTCGACTACGGTCCGCTCGGCGGAATCGGTTTGAATTTCATCTGAGCGCGCCGCCATGTCTCTACCGCGTAACACCTTCAAACACGCGCTCAGCGAGGGCAAGCCGCAATTCGGCCTGTGGGCCGCGCTGGCCGACGCCTACGTGACCGAGCTGCTGGCGACCGCCGGCTTCGACTGGCTGCTGATCGACAACGAGCACGCGCCGAACGACGTGCGCAGCACGTTGGCGCAATTGCAGGCGGTGGCGGCGTATGCAACGCATCCGGTAGTGCGTCCGGTGCGCAGCGACAGCGCGTTGATCAAGCAATTCCTCGACATCGGCGCACAGACGCTGCTGCTGCCGATGATCGACACGGCGCAGCAGGCGGCCGACGCGGTGGCCGCCACGCGTTATCCGCCGCAAGGCATTCGTGGCGTGGGCAGTGCGCTGGCACGCGCCTCGCGCTGGAACCGGATACCGGACTACCTGACCACGGCGGCTGACGAGTTGTGCGTTCTGGTGCAGGTGGAGACGGTGCAGGGTATGGAAAACCTGCCGGCGATCGCGGCCGTCGATGGCGTGGACGGTGTGTTCTTCGGACCGGCTGACCTGAGCGCGTCTATGGGACTCCTCGGCAAGCCGGGTGACGCCCGCGTGCGCGAGGCGATTCGCGGCGGCATCCAGACCGTGCGGCACGCGGGCAAAGCGGCCGGCGTGCTGGCGCCCGATCCGGCCATTGCCGCCGACTATCTCGACGCGGGCGCCACCTTTGTGGCGGTGGGCACGGACACGAGCCTTCTGAGCCGCGCGGCGGCGGACCTCGCTGCGTCGTATAAAAACACCGCTGGAGCGGCTGCGGCGGTCAAGGGCGGATACTGACCCGCTTTCACCCACCGCGCCGCCTCGAACCGTGCGAGCCCGCCGCGTGGCAAGACCCTATTCTCTCGCGGGCCAAGGCAGCCCCAAGGACGACCAGTCCAATTCCACGCCAATCACGGACCGCTCATCCGCAAGCTGCACGGCCAGCGTCACCGCGATACATGGCCGCCCGCTCGCCAGCGAAAGGTAAGGATTGCTCGCCACCGCCACACCCGGCAACAGCACCGCATTGCGGTAATACGGCCGGTGATCCCAGCGCGCATCGCGCGGATTCGCCACCGGGTGCAGCGAAGCGACATCGCTGCGCCAGGCCGGACCCGGCACTTCATGACCGATCTGCCGGCCCGAGCCGTCGAGGATAAAACAGCTGATGCAACGCTCGAAGGTTGCGAGCGTGGCGAATGCCTCGTCCATCAGCACGCCGTCCAGCAACGCGTCGGCAGCGAGCAGTAAGCCGGCCCGGTAAGGCTCCACCTGAGATTCGAACAGCGCATATTGATGCGCGCGCCCCTGCGCGATCACGTCGAACGCCTCGTCGATGCGCCGGTGCACCGACTCCGGCGGCGCGAGCTCCGCGGCCGGCCGCCCGAGCAAGTAGCCTTGCGCGAAATCTACATTCGACTCCACGGCGAGAATCAGCTCCTCGGTCGTCTCCACCCCTTCGACCACCACCAGCATCCCCGCCTGATGCAGCAGCGAGACGAGCTTGGGCAGGATCGGCTGTTCGGTGCCGTGACTCGTCGCGCGAATCAGTTCACCGTCGAGCTTGACGAGGTCCGGGCGAATCCTGAACAGCCGGTCGAGATTCGAATGCCCGGCGCCGAAATCGTCGACGGCGATCAGGAAGCCGTGCTCACGGTACGACGCCGCCGCCCGCGACATGTCGTCGACGCTGCCGCCGCGCGATTCAAGAATCTCCAGAATGACCCGGTCAGGTTCGAGCCCGGCCTCCCGCGCGATCGCGGCGAGTTGACCGGCGTAACCTTCCGCCGTGAACGTGGCGGGCAGAATGTTGAGGAAGAGCCAGGCGTCGTCCGGCAGCGACTTGCACGCATTGCGCAGATGGACCGCATGGCTTGCGCGGTCGAGCGCGCCTTCGTCGCTGGCGGGCCTCGGCGCGAACAGCACCGCGGGCGGCACCAGCTTGCCGTCGTGCTGCTCGCCGCGCAGCTAGGCTTCGAACCCCACCTGCTTCTGGTGCGACAAACTGTAGAGCGGCTGAAAATGCGATGTCAGGTAGTAGTCGTCCCAACGGTGCCGCTGCGTCGCGCCGCCCTCGCCCGCCGTGTCGCCCGCCCCCCATTGCCGCGCGCCGGGCTGCAAGGCGCGCTCGGCGCACACGCGGTTTCGTCCCGAGTGCTTGGCGCGCAGCAAGGCCTCGTCGGCACGGTCGAGCAGCACCATGATGCTTTCGCCGCCCCGGTGCTCGGCTACCCCGAAACTCGCGGTCAGATGGCCGTCGGGCCGCTCGATCGTGGCAATCGCCCGGCGCAGCCGCTCGGCCACATGAAGCGCGCCGTCGATTCCGTCGCGCAGCAGCACCGCGAACTCCTCGCCGCCAACCCGGCTCACGCTGTCGCCCGCGCCGGTCTCGTCCATCAGCACGTGCGCGACCTGGTACAGCGCGTGGTCGCCCACCGCATGGCCGAACCGGTCGTTCAGGGACTTGAAGTTGTCGATGTCGATAAAGATCGCGCTAATGCGCGTCTGCGGCGCGAGCGTGGCGAGTCGGCGCTCGGCTTGCTTGACGAAGGCGCGGCGGTTTTGCAGGCCGGTCAGCGGATCGGTCGCCGCGAGCTGGGCGAGCTGGCTTTCGAGCAGGAAGTGGTTACGGCGAAACCGGTAGAAGCCAAAATGAAAGACCGTGGAGGTCGGCACGCCGATCGCCACGATCCACATCCACGTGACGACCTGGGCGTCGTGAGCGAGCGGCACGCCGAACAGGAGCGCGGCCGCCGCCGCATAAAACAGCGCGCTGCCGACCACGAAGTGCGTCGGCGTCAGCCACAGCGGCGCCGCGCAAACCGGTATCGCGACCATGGCCGGCAGCACCCACAGCAAGGGTTGCGCGACGCCGGCGAGGTTGATCGCGAGGCCCGCCACCAATACCAGGGAGTAGGCCACGCCGATCAGGCCGAAGACCCCGGTCGACTTCGCGTACGGGATCGCCAGCACCAGCAGGGCGAGCACCGGCGCGCACGCCAGGCGGTAGGCCAATGGCGCGGCCGGGCCGCCGACCAGATTGCGCGCCGCGACGAAACACAGGAACGCGACGACCGTGAACGCCAACGTCACCGTGGAAAGGGGCCGCTGGTGCTCCAGCGAGCGCCGATGGAAGCGTTCGCGCAAGCCGGAGTCGGACAGATGCTGCGTTGAGGTGGAAAGCATATTGATAGTTATCAGGCTGGCTCCGATCACTCTGCCCTTGGTTATCGGCAAACGTCTGACAAATATTTATGCCTTTCACGATAAAGTTGCCCCTCGTCCGGTCCACGCGATGATGTATCCGTTGTGACGAGCGCCGCGTTAGAGGACGGCATGGCGAAAACACCGCCACGCAATTCGATTACCGGAAGTTGCGTCGCCAATATGCAACGAGGGCAATCGATTGCGCATATGAACATACGATCTGAAAGTGGCTAAAAGTTAATCTCTTAAGTAGACTCCTTCAAAATGTGGCGTACGAACTAGACAACCCGGTAAAAGTAACCTAGGCCGCGTGCAACACGCGACTTCCCGAAACACTTTTCTTTGCATCCGGTCGTTGGCGCCCGTTCGTTGAGCGGTTGAAAGCAACGGCCATTTCCCGGAAAACATGGCCCAAATTCTCGACTTTCTGCTGGAACGTCAAATCTCGCCGCAGTGGCGCGGCATGCTGACTGCGCTGGCCGCCGAGTTCGAAGCGCAGATCGGTCGCGACGAACTTCGCCAGTTGATGCACCGGGTCGGCTGCCGGTTTGCGGCGGCGCATCCGCTGCCCGCCTGCGGCTCGACGGACGAACTGGCGCAAGCCCTGAATCTCTACTGGCATGAGATGGATTGGGGCTATGTCGAATTGGCGGATGAACCTGATGCACTGCGCATCGTTCACTACTGCGCGCCGCTTCGGGCATTCGGCGGCACGGCCCTTGGCTGGACGCCGGCGTTTCTCGAAGGCGTCTATCAGACGTGGTTGAGCGCGTTGGGCGCGCAAGGCCTGTCGGTGGCGCAGACGAGCGAATACAGCGAAAACAGCGCGATCGAGTTTCGGCTGGGCCGTCACCCTGTTTGAACTGGTCATGGATAAGACGGCGGCACTATGAGTTCATCGAGCGACATCGAAAAACTGTTCGAACATTTCGGCGGCGACGCCACGGCGTACCAGGAAATCGGCCGCGAGAACGAAGCGCGTACGGCGCGCACGCGCTGGCCGCTGCTGGAGACGCTCGACCTGACGCAGCCGGCGATCCCCGCCATCGGCGAGCGGCGCGAGCTCAATCCGCAGACGCCGGCAAACATCGCGCAGCCGGTTGTTGCAGACGAAGACACGACGCCGAAAGACGCCGCCTCGGTCACGCGCGCGAAGGCGCCGCTGTTCACCCGCTCGCCTCGGCGGGACATCCCGGCGGTCGTCGTGACCGCGCCGCCCACCGCGCCGAGCGGCGGGTCGCGCTTTGGGGCGCTGGAACCGGGCGATAAGGCCGAAGCGTCATCGACACCCGGCGAGGCGCGCGTGGAAGCCGTGGCGCCGGTGGCGGCATCCGCCGCACCGGTCGTGACTCCTG
This sequence comes from Paraburkholderia ginsengiterrae, assembly GCF_001645125.1. Lineage (GTDB taxonomy): Bacteria > Pseudomonadota > Gammaproteobacteria > Burkholderiales > Burkholderiaceae > Paraburkholderia > Paraburkholderia ginsengiterrae. The sequence goes on from NZ_LXKA01000165.1 coordinate 113,447, forward strand.
TCGTTGCGCCGGCCGTTGCGCCTGTCGCTGCCCCGGCTCAAACGGCCCCGGTGGCCCCGGTGGCCCCAGCCGCTGCCGCTCCTCAAGTGACTCCGGTGACTCACGCGCCGCAAGCCTGGCCGCTCGCCGCCGTGCCGCCCGCCGTATTGACGCAGGCCGCCAAGCCCCTCGCCAGCGTGGCGCCGACATTTACCTTACGCACACAAGCGACGCCAACCATTCCGCCCGCCGTGCCCAACTGGGCACAGGCCCCGGAGCCTGCGCGGGCATACGCACCAGCGCCCGCCACACCCACAGCCTCCGCCACACCTGCCGCCCCGGCGCAACGCGCGTCGATCCTCGGCAAGCTCTTCGCGCCGGCCCCCCAACCCGCGCCGCAGCAACCCGCCGCAGCCCATAGCGAAGCCGCGCCCTTGCAATCGCTGTTCGACCGGCTGCGCGGCAACCCCGCTCCAACCTCGGCGGCGCCGGCCGGCGCCGCGCGCGCTGCCGCCCCGAACTCGTGGCTGGTCAACGGCCCTCGTCGCTCATGAAAGTTATTGCGGTGGTGTCTGCCAAGGGCGGGGTCGGCAAGACCACCCTCGCCGCCAATCTCGCCTCCGTGCTGGCCGCCAGCGGCCGGCGCGTGATCGCGCTCGACCTCGACCCGCAGAACGCGCTGCGCCTGCACTTCGGCGTGCCGCTCGACAGCATCGACGGGTTGTCGCGCGCCACGCTGACGGGCGACCCGTGGCAATCGGCGCTGTTCGACGGCGTGGACGGTGTGACCGTGCTGCCTTACGGCGCGTTGCTCGAAGACGATCGCCGCCGCTTTGAAGGCTATATCGACCAGGAGCCGCGCTGGCTCGCCGGGGCGCTGCGCAATCTGCGCCTCGATCCGTCCGACGTGGTGATCATCGACACGCCGCCGGGTTCGTCCATGTACGTGCGCGCGGCGTTGAGCGTAGCCACCTTCGCGCTGAACGTGGTGCTCGCCGACGCCGCGTCCTACGCCGCGATTCCGCAGATGGAGCGGCTGATCGACGCCTACGCGGCGCCCCGTGCCGAGTTCGGTGGCGAAGGCTATGTGGTCAATCAGATCGACCAGTCGCGCCAGCTGACCAAAGACGTCCTCAAGGTCTTGCGCCAGATGCTCGGCACCAAGCTCTTCCCAGGCGTGATTCACCTGGACGAAGGCGTGGGCGAGGCGCTCGCTTGCGATACCACGCTGATTCACTACGATCCACTCAGCCAGGCGGCCGCCGACTTCCGCGCGTGCGGCACGTGGCTGATGGCGGCGATCGACGCGATCGCCGTCTCGCCGAGGAACGTCGCATGAGTACGCCTCAATCACCAGGGTTGGAGCCCGCCGAATCGTCGCGGCTCGAACGCTTCGCCGACGCGCGATTCTGGAACAGCCGCATCGTCACCGGGCTCGTCACGCTGTTCGCGCTGGTGGTGCTGTACTTCGTGTTCACGGTGCCGCTCGCGTTCTATGAACAGTTGACGTTCGCGACCTGCTGCTTCGTGACCGCCCTGCTGTTCCGCCGCCAGCAAGGCCGGTACGCGACGATGGTGATGATCATGCTGTCGGTGCTCACCTCGGGCCGCTATATGTATTGGCGGCTGACCGCCACCACTTACTGGGAGCATCCGCTCGACGCCGCCTGGGGGCTGCTGCTGGTATCCGCCGAAGTCTATTCGACCCTCGTGCTGCTGCTCGGCTACTTCCAGACCGCCTGGCCGCTCAAGCGCAAGCCGATGCCGCTGCCGGCCTCGCGCGATGAGTGGCCCACTGTCGACGTGTTCATTCCGACCTACAACGAGCCGCTTTCGGTGGTGAAGCCGACCATCTATGCGGCGCTCGCGCTCGACTACCCGGCCGAGAAAATCTCGATCCACGTGGTCGACGACGGCCGCCGTCCCGAGTTCAAGGCATTCTGCGAGGAAGTCGGCGTCAACTGGACGATCCGCACCCACAACCGCCACGCGAAAGCCGGCAACATCAACGAAGCGCTCAAGATCACGAGCGGCGAATATCTCGCTATCTTCGACTGCGATCACATTCCGACCCGCTCGTTCCTGCAGATCGGCCTCGGCTGGTTCCTGCGCGACAAGCTGCTGTCGATGCTGCAAACGCCGCACCACTTCTTTTCCGCCGACCCGTTCGAGCGCAACCTCGGCACGTTCCGCAAGGTGCCGAACGAAGGCGAGCTGTTCTACGGCCTCGTGCAGGACGGCAACGATCTGTGGAACGCCACGTTCTTCTGCGGTTCGTGCGCTCTGCTGCGCCGGACCATGGTCGAGGAGATCGGCGGCATCGCGGTCGAGACAGTCACCGAAGACGCGCACACCGCGCTGAAGCTGCACCGGCTCGGCTACACCACCGCGTATCTGGCCATTGCGCAGGCCGCGGGGCTCGCCACGGAAAGCCTGTCCGGCCACATCGGCCAGCGGATTCGCTGGGCGCGCGGCATGACGCAGATTTTCCGCATCGACAATCCGCTCACCGGCAAGGGCCTGAAAATCGGCCAGCGGCTGTGCTACCTGAACGCGATGATGCACTTCTTCTACGGCATCCCGCGTCTGGTGTTCCTGACGGCGCCACTGTCGTACCTGTTTTTCGGCGCGCACGTGATCGAAGCCGCCGCCAGCACGATTGCGATCTACGCGCTGCCGCACATGATGCACGCGAGCATCACCAACTCGCGCATGCAGCGCCTGTTCCGCCATTCGTTCTGGGCCGAGGTGTATGAATCGGTGCTGGCCTCGTACATCACCGCGCCGACCCTGCTCGCGCTGATCAACCCGAAGCTCGGCAAGTTCAACGTGACCGCCAAGGGCGGCCAGATCGAGAAGAATTACTTCGACTGGGCGATCTCGCGGCCGTATCTGTTCCTGCTGTTGCTGAACCTGATCGGCTTCTGCGTGGGCATCGTGCATATCTATTTCAACTGGCATGTGCACAGCGTGGTGCAGACCACGCTGCTGAACCTCGGCTGGACCGCCTACAACATGCTGATTCTCGGCGCGAGCGTGGCCGCCGCGAGCGAGCGCCGGCAGATTCGCGCGGTGCACCGCGTGGCGATGCAGATGCCCGTGATGCTGAAATTTTCGACCGGCCGCACGCTCGCCTGCGAAACCATCGACTACTCCGAAGGCGGCGTCGGCGTGGCACTGCCCGCCGCGATCCAGGTGCCGATGCACGAGCGCGTGACGGTGTCGCTGTTTCGCGGCGACGAGGAATACGCGTTCCCCGCCACCGTCGGCTTCACCGCGCCGGGCCGCGTGGGCCTGCGCTTCTCGGCGCTGACGCGCGAGCAGGAGTACGAGTTCGTCAAGACCACCTTCGCACGCGCCGACGCCTGGACCGGCTGGGCCGAAGGACGCCAGCAGGACACCCCGCTGCGCGGCCTGTCGCATGTGCTGACGGTCGGTGCGCGCGGCATCGTGGGTCTGTTCGAACATCTTTATGAAGACCTTCGCAGTTCGATGAAAAGCCGTCCAACGGACGTCAAAAAGCTAAAAACCAAAGACTGATTTATGGGCGACAGGATGGCGAAGGGAAACAGTGAACGCACGAATCACACACATCGAGAACGCAGTGGGTCCGGATTGACAACATACCGTGGGAGACGCCCCCGCTCGCAACGGCTGATGCGCGGCATCGCGTGCTGGCTCGCGCTGCAGACCGCGCTGGCGGCGCCGCTCGCCACAGCAGCCGAAGCCGTGGCCGCGGCCACCGGCGGCGCAAGTGCGGCACGCGCGCTTCAAGGCGCACCGCAGGGCGCACCGGCCGCGCCCGTGGCGACCGGCGTGGGCAGCGTGCCCGCGCCCAGTCCTGCCGTGCCGTACGACCCGAACACGCTGGCGCAACCGCAACTGGCAACGCCGACACCGGCGCTCGCCGCGTCGTCGGTGAAGGCGCTGGGCATCAAGACGCCGACCACTGCCGAGCCGGGCACGCTGGTGCCGGGCGGCCGCCGTCAGTCGCTTACCTTCGCCGACCTCGGCGCGCTCGACCCGCTGCAACTGCGCGGCACCGTCGGCCAGAACGGCGTGGCGTTCTCCGTGCGCGGCGACGAAGTGGTGACCGGCGCGGTCCTGCATCTGGTCTACAGCTACTCGCCGGCGCTGCTGCCGGCCGTCTCGCAGCTGAAAGTGCTGGTGAACGGCGAAGTCGCCGCCACCCTGCCCGTGCCGCACGAGCAGGCCGGCATGCTGGTGGCACGCGATGTCTCGATCGATCCGCGCTTCGTCACCGAATTCAATCACCTGAACGTGCAGTTGATCGGCCACTACACGACGCGCTGCGAAGACCCGGCGAACTCGTCGCTGTGGGCGACCGTCAGCAATGCGAGCTCGCTCGATCTGACCTATGCGTCGCTCGCCAGCAAGCCGGATCTGGCGGCGCTGCCGCAGCCGTTCTTCGACCGCCGCGACGTGCGCCGTCTCGAACTGCCGTTCGTGCTCCCGCAAAAGCCGGGTAACGGCCTGCTCGAAGCGAGCGGCATCGTCGCGTCGTGGTTCGGCGCGCTGGCCGGTTATCGCGGCGCGGTGTTTCCGGCGCAACTGGATAACGCGCCGCTGTCGGGCAATGCCGTGGTGTTCGCCACCTCGGATCAACGCCCGGCCGGCGTGACCATTCCGGCCATCTCCGGCCCGACCGTCGCGGTGGTCGATCGTGAAGCGCCGGCGCGCGGCAAGCTGCTGCTCGTGCTCGGCCGCGACGAAGCGGAACTGAAAACCGCCGCGAAGGCGCTCGGCATCGGCCAGAACACGCTGACCGGCCCGAGTGCGACGATCACGCGGTTGAACGAACTCGCCCCACGCGCGCCGTACGACGCTCCGAACTGGCTGCCGACCAACCGTCCGGTGCGTTTCGGCGAACTCGCCGATCCGCGCGACCTGACCGTGTCCGGCTACGACGCCGACGCCGTCCGCGTGAATCTGCGCGTGCCGCCCGACCTCTTCATGTGGCACACCCGCGGCGCGCCGATCGATCTGCGCTACCGCTACACGGCGCGTCCGAAGCACGATCGCTCATCCCTGAACGTGAGCGTGAACGGCGGCTTCGTGCAGGCGCTGCCGATTCCGGCCGAACCGGCATCGGTGTTCGAACTGAGCAATTATTTCGGACGCGTGTTGCCGGACAAGACCGCCGAGGCGCGCCGCACCGTGCATATTCCGCCGCTGCTGCTGACACCGCGCACGCAACTGCGCCTGCACTTCTACTACGACATTCCCGATACCGGCGAATGTCACGGCCGCCTGCTCGACAACGTGGTCGGCGCCATCGACCCGAACTCCACGATCGACCTCTCGTCGTTCCCTCACTACATGGCGCTGCCCGATCTGGCCGCGTTCGCCAATAGCGGCTTCCCGTTCACGCGCATGGCGGACCTCTCCGAGACTGCCGTGATCCTGCCGAACGACGCCGATTCGAGCGACTACAGCCTGTATCTGCTGACCATGGGCCGCATGGGCACCTCCACCGGCTACCCGGTGACGGGCGTGACGGTCGGCACTGCGGACGACGCCGACAAGGTCGCCAGCAAGGACCTGCTGATTTTCGGCGCACCGGGCAAGCAGCCGCTGTTGCAGCGCTGGGCCAAGTCGATGCCGTTCTCCAGCGACGGCGACTCGCGCACCTTCCAGCTCTCCGACATCGTCTTCAAGCTCGAGGACTGGTGGCATGGCGAGCGCGGCGTCGAGCGCACGCCGGCGCGCGCCGACCTGACGCTGGTGAGTTCGAACGGCGACGCGCTGCTGACCGGTTTCGAATCGCCCTTGCATAAGAACCGCAGCGCCGTCGCGCTGTTGAGCGCGGCCGGCCAGTCGGACGCCGACCTGTCCGCTGCGCTCCTCGACGCCGACGTGCTGCCGCAGATTCAAGGCGCAATGGCCGTGATCCACGGCCGCACCGTGACGATCACGTCGAACGGCGAAGCGTACTACGTCGGCCATTTGTCACCGCAGGAGTACCTGCGCTGGGCGCTGTCGTCGCATCCGTTGCTGCTGATGCTGGCCGGCGTGCTCGCCGCGCTGATCATCGCGGGGCTGTTCTACCGGACGCTGCGCTCCATCGCCGCGCGCCGCCTGAAGGACTAACAGGACTGATATGCGGGTTCGAATCAACAAGAAAATAAGCATGGCGCTGACGCTCGGACTCGGGTTTGGGTTCTTTGCGTCGGCAAGTTTCGCCAACATCGTCAGAGTGTCGCAGACCGCTTCCACGCCCGGCGCCTGCGGCGACTGGAGCAGCTACCGGACCTTCGTGGAGCGCTTCGTGCAGGCCGACGGCCGCGTGATCGACTATTCCACGCCCGCGCAGCAGACCACGTCCGAAGGCCAGTCCTACGGCCTCTTCTTCGCGCTGGTCGCGAACGACCGCGCGACCTTCGACCGGCTACTCGGCTGGACCCGCACCAACCTCGCCGGCAACCAGTTCGACGCGCAGAACGTGCGCTTGCCGTCATGGCTATGGGGCAAAAAACCGGACGGCTCGTACGGCGTGCTCGATCCGAATTCCGCGTCCGACTCCGACCTGTGGATCGCCTACGACCTGCTGCAAGCGGGCCGCCTGTGGCACGAAGCGAGCTATACGCAGCTCGGCCAGGCGCTGGCCGCGCAGATCGCGCGCCAGGAAATGACCAACTTGCCGGGCGTCGGCCCGATGCTGCTGCCCGGGCCGCAAGGCTTCAAGAACGGCGGCGTGACGCGCCTGAATCCGAGCTACCTGCCGTTGCCCGTATTGCGCGCGCTCGCGCACGAGGCGCCGGACGGTCCGTGGGGCAAGCTGGCCGACAGCGCGTACAAGCTCGTCAAGACCACCGCGCCGCAGGGCTTCGCTCCCGACTGGGCGGCGTGGCAGAACGGCCAGTTCGTGGTCGACCCGAAGAACGGCGACATCGGCAGCTACGACGCAATTCGCGTGTATCTGTGGGCGGGTCTCGCCTCGCCCGCCGACCCGCTCGCCAAGCCCTGGCTCGCGGCGCTCGGCGGCATGCGAGCGCGCGTCGCGCAGACCGGTATTCCGCCCGAGAAGGTCTCGTCGACCACCGGCGCGGCGAGCGGCGAAGGCCCGCTCAGCTACTGGGGCGCGCTCGCGCCGTATTTCAAGGCACTCGGCGACGAGCGCGGCCTCGGCCTCGCGCGCACCCGTCTCGCGGCGCTGGACGCCGGCGTGCCGGGCCGTGAGCCGGTGTACTACGATCGTGTGCTGGGCTTGTTCGGCACGGCTTTCATCGACGGCCGCTACCGCTTCGACGAAGCCGGACGTCTCGTGCCGAGCTGGAGAAACGCATGCGATTGAACGCTCTCGCGTTGTCCTTGCGCCTCGCGCTCAGTGTCACGGCCGTGTGCTCCGTGTGCTATTTAGCGGCGGGTTCGCCCGACGTGCTGGCGCAGGCGTCGAAAGATCCTCTGAATGTGCTGATCGATCAGGGCAAGTACTGGCAATCGCATCAGCGCGGCGACCTGGCCGAGCAGGCGTGGCTGAAGGTGCTGCGCCTCGATCCCAAGCAGCCCGATGCGCTCTTTGGCATGGGCATGGTGCTCGCCGACCGCAAGGACGGCGCCGGCGCGCAGCAATATCTGGCGCGCCTGAAGGCGGTCGCGCCGAACTACCCGAACATCGATGAACTCGGCCGGCGCCTCGGCGAATCGAGTCTGCGCGACCAGACCGTGAACGACGCGCGGCGGCTCGCGCAAAGCGGCCAGAGTGCGAGCGCGGTGGAGGAATACCAGCGCGCGCTGAACGGCAAGCCGGCCACGCCGCAATTGCAGCTCGAGTATTACCAGGCGCTGTCGGCCACGCCGCAAGGCTGGGACCAGGCGCGCCGCGGACTCGAGCAACTCGCCCGCGATAATCCCGACGATCCGCGCTACGGCCTCGCCTACGCGCAGCATCTGACCTATCGCGACGTGACGCGCCGTGAAGGCATCGCCCGCTTGCAGAAGCTCGCGAGCGACAGCACGGTTGGCGCTGCGGCTAAAAAGAGCTGGCGTCAGGCGCTGTTGTGGCTGGACGCCCGTCCATCCGACTCGGCGCTCTACGAGGCGTATCTGCAAACCGCGCCGGACGACGCCGCCGTCAAGGCGCGCTTCGATTCGATGGTGTCGCAGGACAAGACGGCACGCGAACGCGGGCAGGAAAACGCCGCGACGGACGCGCGTGGCCGCACCATCGCCGACGGCTTCGCCGCGCTCGATCGCAACGACGTGGCGACCGCGCGCACGAAATTCTCGGCGGTGCTGGCCAACAGCCCGAACGACACCGACGCGCTCGGCGGCATGGGCATCGCCGCGCTGAAGCAGGAACGTTTCGCCGAAGCCCGCACCTATCTGGAACGCGCGTCGCGCAACGGCAATCCGGCGCGCTGGAAAACCGCGCTCGACAGCGCGACCTACTGGACCTACACGAGCGACGCGATCGGCGCGCGCAGCAACGGCGAATACGCGAAGGCGAAGTCGCTGTTCGAGCGCGCGATCGCGCTGAATCCGTCCGACGTCACCGCCCAGGTGCTGCTCGGCGAAATGCTGCTCGCGAACGGCGACCCGGTCGGCGCGGAACAGGCGTACCGGATGGCGCTGCGCCGCCAGGCCGACAATCCCGACGCGATTCGCGGGCTGGTTGGCGCGCTCGCCGCGCAAGGCCGCGGCGACGAAGCGCTGCAATTCGCCAACCAGTTGAACAGCGAACAGCAGTCGAAGGCCGGCGGCATCAACCGCCTGCGCGGCGAAGCGCAAGCAGCACAAGCGCGCGCCGCCGAAGCGCGCGGCGATCTCGGCAGCGCGCGCAGCCTGTTCGAAGACGCGCTGCTGAACACGCCTGACGATCCGTGGCTACGCCTGGACCTCGCGCGCATTTACGTGCGCCAGGGCGCGGTCGCGAATGCCCGCAGCATGATGGATGGCCTGCTCGCCGCGCATCCCGACATGACCGACGCGCTGTATGCGAGCGCGTTGCTGTCGGCGGAAACGCAGGACTGGTCGACCGGTCTCGCGCAGCTCGACCGCATTCCGGTCGCGCAACGCACCGACGCCATGACGACCCTGCAGCATCGCCTGTGGGTGCATCAACAGGCCGACCTCGCCGCGCGGATGGCGCGCAGCGGCCAGACGCAACAGGCGCTCGCCACGCTGCGCGCCGCCGAGCCGGTGGCGGGCAACAGCCCGGAGCTGATCGGCGTGATCGCCGCCGCCTATCAACAAGCTGGCGACCCGAACCGCGCCCTCGGCCTCGTGCGCGCCGCCATGAACGCGGCCCCCGGCAACACCGATCTGCTGCTGCAGTACGCGGGCATTCTGTCGGCTACCCAACAGGAAGCCGAACTCGGCATGGTGATGCGGCGGCTGGCCGCGACACCATTGACGCCCCAGCAACGCACCGACTTCGCCAATCTGAATCTCGGCATTGTCATCAAGCAGTGCGATACGGTGCGGCAGCGCGGCGATCTCGCCAGCGCCTACGACGTGATCGCGCCTTGGCTCGCGGCCATGCCCGACAATCCCGATCTGCAAGCCGCGCTCGGCCGCCTCTATTCGACGGCCGGCGACGACCGCAACGCGCTCGCCAGCTATCGAGTCGCGCTGCAACGCAAGCCCGACGACCTGAACCTGCTGCAGGCGACCATTTCCGCCGCAACCGGCGCGAAGCAGTTCAGCTACGCCGAATCGCTCGCGCAACAGGCGTTGAATGCCGCGCCGGGTGACCCGGGCGTGCTCGCTACGGTCGGCCGCATGTATCGCGCGGAAGGCAAGCTGTCGCTTGCCTCGACTTATCTGCAGCGCGCGCTCGTCGCGGCCAATACGCCGCTGATGGCCAACGCCCCGCGCAACCCGGCGAGCAACGTGCCGCGCGGCTGGGAAGCGGCAATGCGCCGGATCGGCGCGACGCCGCTGCCGGGCACCAATCCCTTCGAAGGCAAAACCGCCACGGTCACCCCGAGCGACGCCGACAATGCCGCCCTCGCGGGCGGGAACGTCAGCGCCGCGCGTGCCTCGCTCCCGTATTCGCAGTCTTCCTTGCCGACACAGACCGTGCCGAACTATCCGCCGCCTGCACAGCCCGCACCCTACGTCGCGCCTTATACCGCGCCCGCGCAACCTTATACGCCGAACGCCGCGCCCGCCGCGCTGCCGTACAACGCGCCGCGTCCAGGCGCCGGTGCGGGGGACTATGGCCAGGAGACTTACGGCTCGAGCCAGTCGGGTGCGCCGTTGCAGCCGTATCCGGGGCAAGGTCAGCCGCCGGTGCAGCAGGCGCCGCAGCCGTATAACCCGGCTTATGCGCAGCCGGCGCCTTATCCGCAACAGGCGCCCTACCCGCAGCAGCAGCCATACCCGCAGCAGGCGCAGTACGGCGCACCGGACGGCTATGCGGCCACGCCATGGCCGATGTCGCCGGCCGCGCGTCAAGCGCAGGCCAACGCCGGTTCAATGCAATCGCAGCCGTATGCCACGCCAGGCACGAATACAAAACGCACGGCCGGCAAGAAGCAAAGCGCGTCGAAGAGCAGCCGCAGCGCATCCGCCGCGTATGCCCAGGCGCCGTACGGGCAGCAACAGGGCTATGCGCAGCAACAGCAGCCCTACTACGGCCAGCAGGCGTATCCGCAGCAACAGCAGGGCTACGCGCAGCAGCCGTATCAGCCTTACCAACCGTATCCGCCGCAGCAACAGGCGTATGCGAATCAGGGCTACTATGCGCAACAGCAGCCGTACATTCCGCAGCCGCCGGCCGGCTACGCCCAACCGTACTACCCGCAGCAACCCGGCGCGAACGGCGGCGCCACCTATGCGCAATCGAACGCAGCCAACGCGCAGACGCTCGGCGTCGCCGAAGAACTGGCGCAGGTCAATCGCGAGCAGTCGAGCACCGTGTCGGGCGGGATCGTGTTCCGCAACCGCAGCGGCGAGGACGGCCTGTCGAACCTCACTGACATCGAAGCACCGATCCAGGGGCGCATCAAAGCGGGCAACGGCCACGTCGTGGTCACGGCCACGCCTGTCACGCTCGACGCCGGCACCGCGGCCGGCAACGTGTCGACGCTCTCGCGGTTCGGCGCCGGCCTGTCCAACAGCACGTCCGCGACGGCGGCGGTGGCCGGCAACAATACTTACGGCAGCCAGACGGCGACCGGTGTGGGACTCTCAGTCGGATATGAAGGCCGCAGCCTCAGCGGCGATGTCGGGGTGACGCCGATCGGCTTCCGCGAGACGAACATCGTGGGCGGCGCACAATACAACGGGGCCATCACAGACAAAGTGACGTACTCGATCGCCGTCGCGCGCCGCGCGGTGACCGACAGCCTGCTCTCCTACGCGGGCACGCGCGACGCCGGGTCCGGCCTCGAATGGGGCGGCGTGACCTCGTTGGGCGGCCTCGCCAGCCTGGCATGGGACGACGGCACGAGCGGCCTGTACGTGAATGGGGGTTATCAGCACTACACGGGCCATAACGTCGAGAGCAATAACGCCTTCAAGGGCGGCGGCGGCGTCTACACGCGCCTGCTGAAAGACGCCGACCAGACGCTCACGATCGGTGTGAATACAACATGGATGGGCTACAACAACAACCTGTCGTACTTCACGTATGGCCAGGGCGGTTATTTCAGCCCGCAACAATACGTGATCCTGAACTTGCCGGTCGAGTGGACCGGGCGCAACGGCCCATTCACGTACGACGTGAAGGGATCGATCGGCGTGCAGCATTACCGCCAGGATGCGTCAAATTACTTCCCGCTGGGTGACAGCGCCAGCTTGCAAGCCACCGCTGCGGCCAACGCCAAACTCATCGGCAGCGCGGTGCAAAGCGGCGCGGTCTATCCTGGCCAGAGCAAGACCGGCGTGTCGTATTCAGTCAGCGCGGTAGGCGAATATCAGCTGGCGCCGCAACTGGCGTTCGGGGCGACTGCTTCGCTCGGCAATGCTTATGAATACCGCGAGTGGCTTGCAGCCGTGTATGTGCGGTACAGCTTCAACAAGCAGACGGGCTTGCAGCCGTTCCCGCCCGCGCCGCTCAGCTCGCCTTATCTGTCGTTGTCGAATTGATGAGTTCGTGGCCGCCGGCAAATGCTTTCAGCAATCAATTGAAATAAAACTGAAAGCATATCCGGCGCCACTAATTCAGATTAAACGGATGCATTCCGTCAGTACTTAAGATTTATTTTCCTGTGCCGATATAAACATAATCCACCCAACAATTCATTGAGGGATTTATGTTTCGCATCGTCATCGCCGCACTATTCACCGCGCTGCTCGCGGGCTGCAATACCACCTTGCATGTAGACAAGCCGGATCCCACGTCCGGCCTTTACGCCACCCATACCGTGCTCAAACCGGCTGACGTTCGAGTCGCCGACAAATTCGATCCCGCTTATACGGAAATGGTTTATCTGAAGATCGACGCGGAGCGCCCGAACCCGCGCTTTGTCGATTTCTTCATGGCGGCTTTCAAGGAAATGCACACGTTCAAGAAGATCGTGACAAAGGACGATTTGCAGGCCATCGTCATTGAACGCAATCTTGGCAGCAAAGTGCCGAGCGTGTCGGATCTGGTCGGATTGAACAACCTCAGCAAGGAAATCGGACCGTTCCTGATCGTCGAACCGAACGCGGTGTTCAAGGGCGCTTACACGTTTGAAGGCACATTGAAAGCGATTGATGCCAGCACCGGCAAAACCGTCCTGCTGATCGACATGAACGCTTTCAATATGGCGGGCCTCGACGATCCGCTGTTTCACCCAATGCTGAACGGATTCATCAACTGGACGCGTAATCAGCCGGTTGCGCCCGAAGCGCCGTCAACCGCACAGCAATCCTCGTCCGCCAAGCTCTGAGCGATTCAATCAGGAGTGTGCGAAACCGCATGGTCGATCGCCACTCCTTGTCGTCCCATACGGTATCGCGACGGCATGCGATCTGACAAAACAGGCGCCGGCTATTCCAGTTGCCGCCTGTCGCGCAGATAATGCAGAAAAAAACCGGGGGACACATGCCTAAACACATTCGCGCACTTTACGGGGCGGCATGGTTATTCATCGCGCTGATGCTGCTAGTCGATTGCATATGGGCATTACGCATCGGTTTTCGGCTCGATCGCGGCAGTGTCGTACAAACCCTGGTACTCGTTGCCGGTATCGCGGCAATAACCGGATTGCTTTCGGTCATCGCGCGCGTTCCCTATAAAAACGCCGCCCGGGCACGCTTCTATCAGAACGTGTTCGCCATATTCATTTGGATCACCGCTCTGATCGCGTTCACCAAGGTATGTATCGTGTTTCAATACCTGGGCGTGACGACGAATTATCCGCTTGCCACCCATACCTTCATCGCCATCGATTCCGCGTTCGGGTTCCACTGGCTGGAAACCTATCGATGGGTTCAGTCGCACCCGTGGATCCATACCGCGCTTGCCATTGCCTATATGTCCGGCGCCTGGCAGCTCTTCGCCATTCCGATCATTCTCGCGGCTACGAGAAACGCCGAGGACTATGCGGAGTTCGTCGTGCAGTTCATGGTATCGGCCACGCTGGTGATATTGATCGCCATGCCTTTTCCTGCGGAAAGCGCATACGTGCATTTCGCCATTCATGATCGCGATACCGCATCGACCGTGTCCGACTTTGCCCTCTTCAGAGACGGCCATGCGCATGCATTGCATCTGGCAACGGTGCAAGGGCTGGTCTCCTTCCCCTCGCTTCATACGATTCTTGCGCTCTGCTTCGCGTATACGTTGCGTCACGTTCGCATTGTGTTTCCGCTGGCGGTGGTGCTGAATGCCCTGATGATCGTTTCGACGCTCACGCAGGGCGGGCATTATCTTGCCGACGTGCTGTCAGGACTCGTCGCCGGGGCGCTGGTGATCTGGGTGGTCCGCCGGGTCCTTGTCCGGGCGGCTCAACCGCTCGACCGTCCGGTTGCTTCTGTTTGGGCCCCCTGAGGTTCGCCGAGGCTCGCGCACAGGAATCGCGCTTTTTGTCCCGCCGCCGGCAATGCGGCTAATATGGATGTTAAGCGCGCTCCGGTTCATCGGTACGCCTTACGCGGCCTTATTTCCCGTGACGAGAACCATCATGCCTGCCCAACGCAACGACGCCCCCAGTGCCGGCACCACGCCGGACAAGACGCAGCACAAAGACGTGTCCATGGTGGCGCGCAATCTTCTGATGGTCGTTGTCGGCGTGGTGGTCTTCGCGATCGTGGCAACCATCGTGCTCTACGGCCCCATCACGTATGGCGACGAGGTGCCGAACTTCGGCATCATTCTCATGATGACCGTGCCGGTAATCGCGGGTGTCGCGTTCCGGGTCGGGCTGGACGCCTGGCTGGATCGCAAGTAGGCAACGCGCGCGCCGCCCCGCTAGGCCGCCACCGGCAACACCACCCACACCTCCAGCCCGCCGCCCTCGCGGGCGTGAAACTGCAGGCTGCCGCCGTGCAGCCTGACGATCCGCTCAACGATCGCCAGTCCCAATCCCGTGCCGCCGCTGTGCGAGCGGGCATTGCGGCCGCGCTGAAACGGGGCTTTGAGCTGCTCCAGTTCCTGCGCCGATAGTCCTTTGCCACGATCGCCAACCGCCACGATCACCGCTTCGCCCGCTGGCCCTTGCGCCCCCTCCGTCGTCACCCAGCTGCGCACGGCCAGTCCCGTCTTGCCGTACACGATCGCGTTCTGCATCAGGTTCATCAGGAGCCGCATCATGCTGATCGGCCGGTAAGCCAGCGGCGGCAAGTTCGCGAGCGATAGCTCGAACTCGTGCCCGAGCCCGGCGAAGTCGCCCGCCAGCCGTTCGATCAGCGCGTTCAGATCGCCACGCTCAGGCTGCTCCCGCTCGCCGCTGCCCGCGTAGTCCATGAACTGCTGCAGGATCGTCTCGATCTGATCCAGATACGACTCGGCGGCCACCACGAAGCTGCTGTCGCCGCCGTCCGGCATCGCCATGGCCATCGAGAGGCGCAGCTTGGTCAGCGGCGTCCGTATGTCGTGCGAGATGCCGGCCAGCATCAGCGCGCGCGTCGCCTCGGCCTGCTGCAGCGTCTGCGTCATCTGATTGAAGGCGCCGCTCACCGCGGCGATTTCGGTGGGGCCGTCGGTCGGCAGCGGCGCGGGCGCTTCGCCGGCGCTCACGCGGCGCGCCGCCCGCGTCAGCTCCTGCAGCGGCTGGTTCAGGTGGCGCTGGATCAGCAGGCCGGTCAACGCCGCCAGCGCGCCCAGACCGAGCGACAGGAAGATGGCCGCGTCGAGCCCGTTGCCCTGCGCATCCTCGGGAACCGGCAAGGCGATCCAGTATGGCGCTTGCGGCGCATCGGCCGGCGCGTGCATACGAATCCACAGGCGCTGCCCGCCGACCGACTGCCAGCGCGCCGGCATGTCGGCCGGCAGGTGCGAGCGCAGGCTGTCGAGAAACACGCTGCGTTGATAGGTGCGATAGGCGCGCAGAAGACTGGGCGCCGGCTCGTCGCGGGCTTCGCTGGGCAGTTGCGCGCGGGCATCGAGGCGCCCGGTCAATTCGGCGCGTGCCTGCGGCGGCGTGGCCGCCAGCAGGTTATCGAGGGTCGTCACGTAGGTGGCGAACACGGCCGCCGCGCGTTCGACGCGAGGCCGCTGCACATAGCGCAGCAACACGCCGATCGAACACACCTGGCTCAACATGACGAGCGCGATCAGCAACGCGATATTGCGCGCCAGCAGCGTTCTGGGCAGCGCCCTTTGCAGCAGCGAGCGCGTCATGAGTCGACGTCCGCGACCAGCATATAGCCCACGCCCCACACGGTCTTGATGAAGCGCGGCTTGGACGGGTCGTCCTCGACGATCTGCCGCAGGCGCAGCACCTGCACGTCGATGCTGCGGTCAAGCGCGTCGTGCTCGCGGCCCCGCGCACGCGCCAGCAGATTGTCGCGGCTCACCGGCCGGTTCGGCGACGACGCCAGCGCGACCAACAGCAGCATCTGCGCCGAGTGAATGTCCAGCAATGCGCCGCCGCGCGAAAGCTGCTGCTTGCCGACGTCGAGAGAAAAATCGCCGAAGCGCACGCTTTGCGAAGTCACCGTGACGTCGCCGGACGCGATCTTCTGGCGGCGCAGCAGCGCGTTGATGCGCGCCACCAGTTCGCGCGGCAGGAATGGTTTGGCGAGGTAGTCGTCGGCGCCGGTTTCGAGGCCGACCACCCGGTCGAGCGGATCGCCCTTGGCGGTCAGCATCAGGATCGGCAAGGTCTGGCCCTGCTCGCGCAGGCGGGCGCAGATGGCGAGGCCGTCTTCCTCGCCGATCATCAGGTCGAGCACCAGCAGATCGAACGGTTCGCGCTCCAGATAGCGGTCGAGCCGCTTGCCGTCTTCCGCTACGCGCACATCGAAGCCGTGGCCGCGCAGAAAGCGCTGCAGCATGTTGCGCAGCTCGACTTCGTCGTCGAGCACGATAATTTTGGCGGGGCGTTCCATGCGAAAGCTCCTCGATTCGGACTAGGCGTCGGGCGGCGTCTGGCGCGCCGCATGCCGTTCGGCCAGACGCTGCAACAGAACATAGAACGACGGAATGAACAGTACCGCGATACAGGTCGACGCGAGCATCCCCGAAAATACCGCAATCCCGAGCGAGCGGCGCGCGCTCGCACTGGCGCCGGTGGCGATCACGAGCGGCACTACGCCGAGAATGAACGCAAACGAGGTCATCATGATCGGCCGGAATCGCAGACGCGCGGCCTCGATCGCGGCCTCGGCAATGCCTACGCCCCGTGCGCGCAGATGCCGCGCGAATTCGACTATCAGAATCGCATTCTTCGCCGACAGCGCGATCAGCAGCACGAGACCGATCTGCGTGTACAGATTGTTGGCGACGCCGAGCACGGCGAGCGTGCCGGCGGTGCCGAGCAGCGCCATCGGCACCGCCAGCACCACGGCCACCGGCAACAGCCAGCTTTCATATTGCGCGGCCAGCACGCAGAACACCAGCAACACGGCCACGGCGAACACCCAGTACGCCGAACTGCCGACCAGCTTCTCCTGATACGACATGGCGGTCCATTCATACCCGATGCCCGCGGGCAGAATACGCGCGGCTTCCTGCTCGAACGCGGCGATCACCTGGCCCGTACTGTAGCCCGCCGCCGGATTGCCGTTGACGGCGGCCGCCGGCGCGAGGTTGTACAGCGTCGCCACCGCGGGACCGACGCTCGAATGCGCACCGATGAACGTACCCAGCTCGACCATCTGGCCCGTGTTGCTGCGAATCTGCAGGCGGCGGATGTCGTCGGTCTCGCGGCGAAACGCGCCTTCGGCCTGCACGAACACCGGGAAGGTGTGGTTGAAAACAGTGAACTGGTTCACGTAGCTCGAGCCGACATAGTCTTCCAGCAGATCGAACACATTGCCGACCGGCACCTGCAGCGACTCGGCCTTGGCGCGGTCCAGCGTGAGTTCGACGGTCGGCACCGAAGCGCGGAACGGGCTAAACACACGCTGCAGTTCGGGACGCTTCGAGACGCTCGCGATCAGCGCGTCTGTGGCGTCCTGCAGGCGCTGGTAGTTCTGTGAGCCGTCGGTGAGCATCACCTGCATCTGCACGCCGCCGCTATTGCCGAGGCCCTGGATCGGTGGCGGCACGATCACCACGGAACGGATGTCGGGCAGTTTCGCCAGCTCGCTATTCATGCGCATATACAACGAGCGCAGATCCTGGCCCTTGCCGCGCTTGCTCCAGTCGTCGAGCGTCACGTAGATCAGCGCGGAATTCGCCAGCGACGCGTTGTTGTCGAGCGGCGAGATGCCGCCTATCGACACCACGTGGCTCACGCCGGGAATCGCGCCGATCCGCTTTTCGATTTGCGTGCTCGCCTCGCGTGTGCGGCTAAGCGACGCGGCGTCGGCGAGCTGCGCCGCGATCAGCATATAGCCCTGGTCTTCGAGCGGGATGAAGCTGGTGGGCACGCGCGTCAGCAGAAAGGCGGACCCCGCGCCGAGCAACAGCGCAATGGTCAGGGCAAGTCCGCAACGCGCGACGAACCACGACACCACCCGCACATAGGCTCGTTCGACGCGGGCGTAACCTTTGTCGAATACCCGGTACACCACATTCGGCTTGCCTGGCCGCGCATGGCGCAGCCAGCGCACGCTTTGCACCGGCTTGAGCGTCACGGCATTGACCGCGCTGATGATGGTGGTCGCCACCACGACGAGCGCGAACTGACGGTACATCTGGCCGGTCACGCCGCCCAGAAAGGCCGACGGCAGAAACACCGAGATCAGCACCAGCGTGATGCCGACAATCGGCCCAAGCAGTTCATGCATCGCGTCGATCGCGGCCTGCTTCGGCGTCTTGCCCTGCTCGATATGCTGCGTGATGCCTTCGACCACCACGATCGCGTCGTCCACCACGATGCCGATGGCCAGCACGATCGCAAACAGGGTCAGCAGGTTGATCGAAAACCCGAGCATGTAGATCGCGCCGAACGTGCCGATGATGGTCACCGGTATCGTCGTGGCCGGCACCAGCATCGCCCGCCAGTTCTGCAGAAACAGCAGGATCACTGCGAGCACGAGCAAGGCCGCCTCGAACAGCGTCTTGTACACGTCGATCACCGATTGCTTCACGAACACGGTCGTGTCGAACGGCAACTGATAGCTGACACCCTTCGGCATGTCTTTCGCGAGCCGCGCCATGGTCGCTTTCACGGCGTTGCCGACTTCCAGCGCATTCGCTTCGGGCAACTGATAAATGGCGATGCCCGCCGCCGGCTTGCCGTCGAGATTGAAGAACTGCCCGTAGCTGGATGAGCCGAGTTCGGTGCGCCCCACGTCGCGAATCCGCACGAAATGGCCGCCGTCGTTGGGATCCGCTTTGACGATGATGTCGTCGAATTCGTGCGGATCGGAGAGCGCGCCGTGCATCGTCACCGTGAGCTGGAACGCCTGGCCGCCGGCGTTCGGCTCGGAGCCGAGCTGGCCCGCGCTCACGTCCTTGCTCTGGCTCTGGATCGCCTGCATGACGTCGGCGGCGGTCAGATTGCGCTCGCTCAGCTTCCTCGGATCGAGCCATACCCGCATGCTGTATTGCCCCGTGCCGAACACGGTGACGTCGCCCACGCCCGGCAAACGCGCGAGCGTGTCGCGCAGATAGATCACGGCGTAGTTGCTGAGAAACAGCGAATCGTATTTCGGATCCGGCGACTGCAGGGTGTACAGCTGCAGGATCGCGGTGGAGCGCTTCTTCACCGTCACGCCCTGCTGCTGGACCGCTTGCGGCAACAGCGCGGTGGCGGCCGACACGCGGTTTTGCACCAGCACCTGGGCCTTGTCGACGTCGGTGCCGACGGCAAAGGTCACGGTCAGCGTGTAGGTGCCATCGTTGGTGCTGGTCGACTGCATGTACAGCGCGTTTTCCACGCCGTTCACCTGCGTTTCGATCGGCAGCGCCACGCGGTCGATGACCGTCGCGGCGCTAGCGCCGGGAAAGCGCGCCACCACCTGCACGGTCGGCGGCGTGATGGGCGGATACTGTGCGATCGGCAGATTGAGCAGTGCAACCGCGCCGAGCAGCACCACGATCAGCGCGATCACATTGGCGAGTACCGGACGCTCGACAAAGAAGCGGATCATGACTGGCCCTGCGCCGCAGCGGCCACCACCTGCACCTTGATGCCCGGGGCCACCGCTAGCGCCCCGCCCGTCACGACCTGATCGCTCCCGCTCAGGCCACCGATGATGGCGCGCTGCGAACCGAACAGGCCGCCGGTCGCCACCGCGCGTTTCTCGATCACGCCTGCGCCGTTCACGATCAGCACGAACGCGCCCGCCTGCTCGCGCAGCAACGCGGTATCGGGCACCAGCAGCACGTTGTGCGGCGCACCGGCGGGGATATGCACCTCGACCGACATGCCCGGAATCAGATGCGCGTCCTGATTGGCGATGTCGGCGCGCAACTTGAGCGCCCCGCTGTTCGAGTCCACGCGTGTATCGACGAATTCGAGCGCGGCGTCTTCGCCCTTGTCCGCGGGCGCGCCCAGCACGTTGACCCGCACGGTGCGCGGAGGTTTGACGAACAGCCCGATACGGTTCGCGTCGCGTTCGTTCAGCGTGAAGTTCACATACACCGGCTGAATGCGATCCAGCGTGGCGAGCTTGGTGGAATCGGATGCGCCCACCAGATTGCCGACATCGAGCGAACGCGCGCCGATCCGGCCCGCGAACGGCGCGCGGATTTCCGTGTAGCCGAGATTGATGCGCGACATGTCGCGTTTAGCGAGCGCCTGGTCGCGTGTGGTTTGCGCTTTCTGCAAGGTGGACTCGGACGTCGCGTTGTCGTGGGTGAGCTGCTTCTGGCGCACCAGTTCCTGGTCGGCGTTGACGAGCGCGGCCTGGTCGTACACCAGTTGCGCGCGATACGTGTCCGGCTCGATGCGGAACAGCAACTGCCCCGCTTTGACGTATGCGCCGTCGGCAAAGCCGATTTGCTGCAATACGCCTTGCACGCGCGCCACCAGCGTGACCGTGGCGGAAGGCGCGACAGTGCCGCTCAGGTCGATCTGGTCGCGCACTTCACGCGGCACTGGCCGCGTGACGCTCACCTGCGGCTCCGGCGCATTCTGGTCCGCCGGCACATTACCGCCCCGGCAGGCGGCGAGCGCCGTGCCGACGACGACGCACAGCCCCAGTGTGTTGATCAGGCTTCGCTTTGCCATGTTCTTATTTCCCATTCTCAGGCAGGCCAGCACCGGCTCCGGCACGTGCCAGCGCGGAATTCGCAGGCGGGTTCAATAGCCGGCCCCAGTCCGTGCGCTGCGCCATCTGTTCGGCAATCTGTTCGCTCACCACCTGCTGCCCTTGCGCGACCTCCCATCCGCCGCCGAGCGCGCGATACAGCGACACGGCCGCGAGCGCGGCGAGCCCCTGGTTCTGCGCCAGCGAATCGCCGTCGCGCAGCGCGGAACGCGATGCGTCCAGCACCGTGTCATACGTGACCGATCCCGCGCGATACTGCGCGTTGGCCAGACGCAGCGCGCGCTGCGAAGCGTCCGCTGCACGCGCGGACGCGGCCAGCGCGTCGAGCGAGGTGCGCAACCCGGCAATGGCGTCTTCCACTTCTCGCTGCGCTTGCAACACCGTGTTCTGATAGTCGAGCACGGCCTCCTGAAACGCCGCATCCTGAATCCGCACCGCGTTCTTCAGTTGGGCACGATCGAAAATCGGCACCGTCACGCCCGCGGAAAAGAGACCGATGGTCTTGCTGCCCCATTGCGTCAGACCAATGCCGTGCTGTTCGCCCGAGGACAGCCCGAACAGGCCTGTCAAGGACAGGGACGGGTACAGCTTCGCCTTGGCCGCGCCGATCAGCGCCGATTGGGCGGCCGCGTTGAGCGCCGCCTGGCGCACGTCGGGCCGGCGCCGCAGCAGGTCGGCGGGAATGCCCACGTCGATCTGGGTCGGCGGCACCGGAATCGCGGCGCGGCCTTTGAGTTGCGCGTCGACCGCGTCCGGCGGATCGGCGAGCAGCACGGCCAGCGTGTCGCGATCCTGCGCGCGTGCCTTGATGAGCGGCGGGATCTGCGCCTCGGTTTCCGCCACCAGCGTGGCGGCCTGTTCGACATCGAGCTGGCTCGCCGCGCCACTCTTCAGACGCGCTTGCGTCAGCGTCAGACTTTGCTGCACTGACTTCAGGTTTTGCTGCGCGACGGCAATACGCTGTTCGAGCGCGCGCAGGTCGATGTAGGCATTGGCGACATCGCCGAATAGCGACACCAGCGAGTTGTCGTACGCGGCTTCCGACACGCGCAGTTGCGCGCGGTCCGATTCGATCTGGCGGCGGTATTTGCCCCAGAAATCGATCTCCCAGCCTGCGTTCACGCGCAAATGCTCGGCCCACAGATGAGCCGGCGGAATGGGCCCAATGCCGCTCGAGTTGATATGGCTCGCGCCCACGGACGCACTGCCCGACTGCGGCAGCAGATTTTCCGCGCTGGTCGCGAGTTGCGCGCGCGCCTTGAAGATGTGCAGGCCGGCTACTTGCAGCGACAGGTTGCGCTCATACGCGCGCTGCTCCAGCGCGGTGAGCACCGGGTCGTTGAACGCGGTCCACCAGGCCGCTTGCGTGGCCGGCGCGGCCCGAGCCTCGCCGGGGAGACTCTCGAGCCACTGGTTTTCGAGCGTGACGCTGGGTTGCCGGAAATCGGGGCCGACGCTCACGCAGCCACTCAGCGCCGCGCACATCGATATGACAATCAATGCGCCGGCTAGGCGCAGGTGGCGGGAGGTGGCAGGTTTCATCGCGCATTGTCAGCGTCGAATGCGGGCTGTTGGTTCGACAGGAAGGCTCGCGCGCAGACGGCACAATCCGCCGCGCCACTGCCCCATGCTCGCACCGCTACTCACTCAACTCAGTGCGCTGCCCCGCGTTCCTGCATGAATGCCTCGATTTGCGGCAAGGTGATGTAACCCGCCTTCTGCGTGTCGATCTCATCGAAATGCTGGGCCACCATCGGCATGCCCGCGGCGGCCTGCTCGCGGGTCAGCTTGCCGTCGTGGGTGGTGTTGGCACTGGCGAAGCGGCTTTGCAATTGCTGCACCATGCGCTCCATGCGCTGCGGATTCATGCCTTGCGGCGCGGCCGTCTGGGCGAACGTGACGGTGGATGCGCAGCACAGCAAAGCGATAGCGACGAACTTTTTCATGATTGACTCCTTCTGATCCACCGAGCGTCGCCTGCCTTGTGCCGCGATCCGTTGCGATGACAGGGCGAATTCTTGGGCATGCGCCGCCGGATGGCAACGAAGGAATCATGTCGATTTATGTCATGGCTTGCTGCGGCTGCGCCCTTCCCCCCGCAACGCGCCGCCACGGCAATACAGCATGCGCTTCGTACACAGGCACTCCATTCTGGCTAGCACGTCGCCTTGGCGCGTGACATGAAATGAAATGAGTTCGCGATGCCGTTTCGGCGGCGCCTTGCGTATCTTTGGCGTGCCGGCGCCCTGTGCGCCTCAACGCATCAGGAGTACCAATTGACTATCCGCCTTGTCTACGCCTCGACTATCACCGCCATCGGTCTTGCCTGCACCTGGACGGCGTTCGCCCGCGTGCTCGTTCAGGCGCCCCTTGCCGTGGTCTATGGGCCGCCGCCGCGCCCGGTTTACTACTCGGTGCCGGACCGGCCGCCCGTGAGCCAGACCTACGCGGAACGAAGCACCAAGGACTGGGTGACCGTGCCGTCTGCGGCCAATTCGGGGGGCGACGCGCTTCATGATGCGGATTAAAAAAGCGGCTCTTTCGAACCGGTCATGCGCGACGTGGAATGCGCTTCTGGTTTATGATTTTCCGGTACGGCCGCGTTCTACCTCGCTGCGTCTCTTTCACTTCCTTTCATTCTCCGGCCATGCGTAAAGACACATTGCTTTCGCATGAGGAATGCGCGCGCAAGGTGTACGCAATCGCTCGACTGCGTATTGCAACAGCGCGTCTCATGCGCGCGGATTCGTCGGTCGAACAGGCTCTCGCGACCTCATGGGTCGTAGCCTGGGCGAGCGCGATTGGCAATCTCCACTTTCGTGGATTCAGTGAGGAACGGATCGGACACAAACCGAGGCGGTGATCGTTCGATCTCCAGACGATTCGGCCGAGGAATGTTTCGCGTCGGCGAGTCACGCCGCTACGGAGTGACGCGAGGCGACTCTCGCTTTTCAGCGCAGCCGTTCAGGCTGGATCAGGGCGCACTTCCCGCCGCCATCTGCTCGCCCGACCTGCTTCGCTCTTTGCTCGCCGAAATGAAATCGCTTGTCTGAAGCGCAACCGTGTCGGAACTGGCCGTTGCACGTTTGGTGGCGGCCCGAGCGAGGATGCGATCCAGGTAGAGATAGAAATGTTCGAGTTGTCGCGCGTCTTTGGCTTTGGGTTCGAGGTCGAAGGCATCCTCGAGCACGCGGCGCGATACATGGAACCGTTGAAGTCCGCGTTCCACGCGAACCTGAAAGACGACGCCGTCACTGTTATGCGGCACCGCTGCCCAAATGAGCGAATTGCTACCCATGGAGCCCCCGTAAAACACGTTCTTCAGATCAAAAGCCAGTCAGGTCATATTCGCACATCTCGCCGAGAAGCAAATGATTTCAAAATTGTGACGTTACACGATTTGACATTTTTACCACGGTCAAGATATTGCAACGCAGCAAAATTTCTGTAGACTGAACTTGGAGCGTCTGCAAATTTGCGCGGACGGTCGACATTTGACGGGAGAGTGCGCCATGACGGCTTCTCAGGCTTCGCCCACTCCAGTCGACCCTGTATTGCATGTCTTCGAGCAGGCCGGCGGCTGGCATTGGGGCATTACCGTCCCGCGCGCAGCGGGCAGCGGATTCAAATTGATTGCATTCAGTGAGCGGACCTTCCCCGTGGAGGACGCCGCTCGCGTTGACGGGACTCAGGCACTGGCCAGCCTGACGGATAGCGGCGAGCACAACCGGTTCGCCATCCAGTGAACAAGGTCTTTTGTAAGTTCGCTGTGCGACAATAAAAATACACTGATCGGTCAGGATTGTGACAGCCATGAAGCAACCCCGTACGAGCCTTACGGCACCCCTTCTTTCTGCCGACTCGACGGTATGGTTTTCCGCCTACGGTTTCGGCTGGGGATACTGTGCCTTTGCGCTCCCGGCTGAAACGGTGTGCGAAAAACTCGGCGCCGCGAACGAGTCCCCGAAACAGTTGATGCTTGCCTTCGAACTGGGCAAGCGCAGGCTTTTGCAGGTTGTCGAACAGAAAGCCTTGCCAGGCACCGGCGAACGGATAACGCTTTCGCCCGCCGACCTCTGACCTCTGACCTTTCGCGGCGGACCACAGCCTGATCACATAGCGGCTCGAATACGATTCAAGTCATCGAGCCGTGCGTGCCTCACCCAACACCACCCGATCTCCGAAATCGCGACCGCCTTGCTTAAGGTTTAGATAAGGTTGCTGCTGTATTGTCCAATCGGCACTTATTCCATTCACCGTGAAATACCTGAAACGTCTTTAATTTTCAATCCAAACATTTATATGTTATTTAGTAAATCTAACTAAAAATAATAATCGCCTGAAGGCGTTCTGTTGGCTCCTCGTCACGAATTCTTAGTGCGCGAAATATATGGTAATGAGCGTCCCAATCACGACAATCAAATGCCATGAAATTATTAAGAATAACGTTTATTGCCGGCCTGATTTCGATGCTTGCCGCGTGTGGAGGAAACGACAACGTTTCATCTGGCTCGGGCACTTCGCAATCGAGCATTCCGGTTCCCTCATCGGTCGCGGCAGCTCAGACGGGCTACAAGATCTCGGTGTTCGCCAAGGTACCAGGCACACTCCGTCCTGACGATCTGCTCCTGCACGGCAGCAATATTTTCGTCATCGCTCAGGACAACAATAACAATCCGGATGGCACCAACGTGGCAGGCACCACACCGCAGAGCCAGGTCATCGAGTACGACCTGAACGGCAACGCCGTGCGCGTTTTCAATGTGCCGGGGCATCCGGACGGCCTGATGGAATACGATTCGCACACCATCTGGGTCAGCACCAACGAAGACGCTGACACGATGATCATCGTGATCGACACCACGGCGAATACCCAGACGACGCTGACGCCGGATGTCACGCCGGTCCACGGCGGCGGCCTGGACGACATGAAGAAGCTCAACGGCGTGGTGTACACCAGCGCGTCCAATCCGAACGTTGGGCCCGCCACCGCAACAGCACCCAACGGCGTGAGCACCGTGCCGGCGGTCTATAGCGTCACGCTGAATCCGGACAACAAGACGTTCCATCTGACGCCAGTCCTGATGGGCAACGCAACCGCGAACAACATCCCCACCAATACGCCGGTCACGCTCAATATGACCGATCCTGATTCGATGGCGACCGATCCAAACGGCAATCTTGTCGTGGATAGCCAGCAGGATTCGGAACTGGTGTTCGTTACCAACCCCGGCCCGAGTCAGGGAGTGAGCGTGCTGCCGCTGACGCTGTATGGGAATTCGTGGCCCGTCGACGACACCCGTTGGGCACCGGCAGGCAATTCGTTCATGTTGCTGGCCGACAATAAGGCGCAACTGATCTACCGGATCGACGCAACCGCAGGTTTCACAGCCGGCACGGCTTACAGCGCGGGCCAGGGCACGCTACTGCAAACGAATACATCCACCGGGGCAATGACGCCGGTATTCGCCGGCATGGGCACGCCGCATGGACTGATTTTCGTTAATCAGTAATCTGAGCAGTAAGCTGAACGGTAAGCTGAGCAATAAGTTGAACGGTAAGACAAGCAAGTCAACGTGAAGTGACCGGGCCGGCTGTAGCGGCCCGGTCAGCCGTCACGCTTGCGCAGCCTCGCTGCGACTCCCAAAGCGTGTCACGCAGCAGCCGACGGACACACCGCCGAAGCGGATCGACGTGTCCCGCCT
>NZ_LXKA01000155.1 GCF_001645125.1 Paraburkholderia ginsengiterrae
GCGGGCAGCGGTGAGTGAGAGCGGGTGGGGGTCAGCGGAGCGGAGAGGCAGGTCACCGGCGTTGAGTGGTACCGGGCGAGCAGACGACGGTGACGATGCGCGTGTCGGCGCGACGCAACGTGAGTGTCGGCGCCGGTGTGCGCGGGGGTGGCCGGACATGGGAGGCGGTGGTCGGGACCGCGGACCGGGTCCGGAGGTCGGAGGGGAGAGTGAGGTGAGCGGTGTGGAGAGCGGGGCGGGGAGCGGGGGGTGCAGCGAGGACACAGCGGAGGTGGCGCTTGGGGGAGGGACGGGTGGGCGGGAGGCGGTGGCAGGGGCGGCGCGGGGGGGGGGGGAGGCGGGAGCGGGGACAGGGGGGGGAGCCGAGTAGAATGCGGGCGGAAGAGCAGGCAGCGGGGGCGGGGGGCGGTGAGAGTCGGGGGGGGCGCGCCACCGACGTGGAGGGGGTGGGGCGCGCACGCCGTGTCGCGCTGTCCGTTCAGCATTTCACGC
>NZ_LXKA01000156.1 GCF_001645125.1 Paraburkholderia ginsengiterrae
CCCCACGACCGGCAAGCACCTGGACTACGCCGCGGTGGTCTTCCCCCAACGCGTGTACAGCAGCCGCAGCCCGGCGGTAATCAGAAACGCCAGCGCGACCCAGCTGATCACGCCTCTAATGCCCGACTCCACGTCGCCGCCCCGTTTCGCAAAGCCGCTGATGTCCCCCTCGACATCCCGAATCGACTAACGCCCGCCAATCAGTCCCACCTTCCCTGCCACCCCGACGTAGTCCAGCCTCTTGCCGTCCGTGCCGCACGGCTCGCGCAACTCCGTCTCGTCCATCGCGCACTCCACGCCCTCCGGCCTGCGCAGATGCCTGAGCGCGCCCGTCGACGCCAGGAAGCCTCGCGCCCGATGCCCGGCATACATTCGCCCCTCGCTCGCATGGCCTCCCACCTTCAACTGCCCCTCCGTGACCGGCCAAGGTTCCCCCCCACCCCCCCTCCACTCGCACTGCCTCGCGTCCTGCCCCGGTCCCCTCCTCCGCAA
>NZ_LXKA01000157.1 GCF_001645125.1 Paraburkholderia ginsengiterrae
GGGGGGGTGGTAGAGGCGGGGCACGCAGTTGGTGGGGCAGGCACATGGTGTAGAAAGTAAGAGTGGGGTGAGCGGGCGGCGGAACGATGGGAGGATGGCAGGTGAGCAGCTGGCGGGGCACGATCACGTGAAAGGAATCGGGGACGACGCTGAGAGAAGGAGGGTCAGCGGTAGGGAGCATGTCAGCGTACGTGAAGTGGCGGCAGTTCCTGGCGGCAACGGTGCGCTTGGTCGGGCCATAACGGTCGGCGGGGCGCGCAGCGGCGACGACGCCTCGTGGGGCGTTGCGCGGGGCACCTCCGCTTGCAGCAACCGCCCTCCGCGCGTCCCGTGCCCTGCCGGTGGTAACGGTCTCCAGGCGCGCGGTGCCGCGGGCCGGGGCGTCACGGGTGTTGGCGAACGGGGCCGGGTCGGCGTTGTCCGCTTCAACGGAGGATCACTCGCTGACGGTGCGTGGCTGCGTTTCGCAGCGCTACGGCGCGGCGCAGCTT
>NZ_LXKA01000158.1 GCF_001645125.1 Paraburkholderia ginsengiterrae
GAGATGGGCTACAAGCTCGGCTCCAACCAGCTGGAAGACGCATTCAACCGCATGAAGGCGCTGGCCGACCGCAAGAAGGACATCTACGACGAGGACATCGAGGCGCTGATCGACGAGGAGATGGCAGCCGCCCACGACCGCATCAAGCTCACTTCGCTGACGGTCATTGCCGGCACCCATGGTCCGCAGCGCGCCACCATGAAGCTCGACGTCGACGGCCAGACCAGGATCGAGGAAGCGGAAGGCAACGGCCCGGTCGACGCGGTCTTCAACTGCATTAGGCGGCTGGTGCCGCATGAGGCGAAGCGCGAGCTGTAGCAGGTGCACGCGGTGACCGAAGGCACCGACGCCCAGGCCGAGGTCACCGTGCGCCGCGCACATGAGTGCCGTTCCAGGAGCGCCCGGGCCGCGGATCCGGATACGCTGGTGGGTTCGGAGAAGGCGTAGCTCGGCGGGCTGAACAAGATCGTGATGAAGCACCAGCGCGACAT
>NZ_LXKA01000159.1 GCF_001645125.1 Paraburkholderia ginsengiterrae
ACGGGCGACACACTAGTAGATAGGGGCAATATGTGAGAGGCGGGACCCGATGACAGGTGGGGGGTGAGAAGGCACGCAAGAAGGGGCGTGGCCGGGAAGGGCGGCGCCGCACGAGAGGGGCGTGGTAGGTGGGGCGCAGGATGGGTAGAAGGGGGGTTCGGTGACAGAGAGAGACGGACGATGGTGGAGGAATGCGGCAGGGCATGGGAGGGCGGGCGGGTGCGACGGTGGCCACCGACACGGCTGAGGTCAGGTCGCTGCGGCGGCTCGGGTGGGAGATGAAAGGGATCTGCTTCGAGGCAGAAAAAGACGACAGAGTGAGGCTGGAGGCAAACGGCATCGTCGAGGTGCTCGACCGGGTCGGCATGCCGGTGCTAGATGTCTATAGCGCTGGGCTGTCCGAGGTCGTGTTCGCGGCCGGAGTACGGCTCGCGCAGACGAGCCAGCTGGAGCTGATGTATCTGTCGACGACCGATTACAACCAGCACAAG
>NZ_LXKA01000160.1 GCF_001645125.1 Paraburkholderia ginsengiterrae
CCGGGCATAGACAGATGCACACCCGGCCCATGCGATGCGACACCAGCCCCAATCCCGGCGGCCCGGTGGCGCGCGTGAGCGCCACGTCCAAACCGGCGTCAAGCAGGGCCGGCAGGCGCTGCGAGACCGCAAGTCCGATCTGGACGTCCGGATAGCGGTCATGATAGCGGCCGACCCCCGGCACCACGTCATGCTGGCCGAAACTGGTCATGGCGTGAACCTTGAGCTTGCCGGACGGACGCGCGCGCGCGTCCGTCCGGCAAGCTCAAGGTTCACGCCATGACCAGTTTCGGCCAGCATGACGTGGTGCCGGGGGTCGGCCGCTATCATGACCGCTATCCGGACGTCCAGATCGGACTTGCGGTCTCGCAGCGCCTGCCGGCCCTGCTTGACGCCGGTTTGGACGTGGCGCTCACGCGCGCCACCGGGCCGCCGGGATTGGGGCTGGTGTCGCATCGCATGGGCCGGGTGTGCATCTGTCTATGCCCGG
>NZ_LXKA01000161.1 GCF_001645125.1 Paraburkholderia ginsengiterrae
GGGCAACGAGTGGATGCGAGGGGGGGGCAAGAGAGGGGGATAGGAGGGGGAGGAGGAGAGGCGGAGCGTGGGCGCGTGACGGGGGAATGCGAAAAGTCGCAGGGAGAGCAGAAGGCAGCGGGGAGGCATGAAAGGTGAGGACGGAGGAAGGTGTAGCGGGAGGGGGGTAGGGCGGGAGCGCACGGAGGCAAGGAAGATGCGGGGGGGGGGGAGGAAAGAGGGGGGGGGCGCGGGAGAGGGGGGTGGAGGGGGGGGGGTGGGAGTGGAGGGAGGGCGAGGGGGCGGGAGGGGCGGGGGGGCCGGCGGCGAGGGAGGTGGGCGTCGGCGGGTGAGGGTCGGTGCAGCGCGCGGGGGGGGGGGGGTGGAGAGCGAGCGGGGGATAGGGGGCGGCGTACGCGGGCAGGTCGGGGATGAAGCGGTACGGGAAGTCGGGGGCGGGGTCGAAGTGGGGGGGGGGGGGTGGGGGAGGGGTTTGGAGTTGGGCGCGCGT
>NZ_LXKA01000162.1 GCF_001645125.1 Paraburkholderia ginsengiterrae
GAGTGGCGATGCTGGCAGGGTGCATGGCAAGGAAAGGGGATTACCTGAAGGCTGTCTGAGAGGGGAGTAAGGCGGACACGCGGGGAAGATCGGGACGACGCGGCGAGCGCGCTGCGCGGGAAAGGATGCAGTGAGGCGATGGTGGCCGGGGGGGCACGGCGTGTGGCGAGGTAGGGGGCCAGAGGGGGCAGGGGGAAGGTTGTAGCGCCACAGGCGAGCAGCGGCCAGGCGCCGTGTTCATAAAGGGGGGTGGCGAGCGGGGAAGCGAAGGCGCGGTACGGGGCGCGTGGCAAGGAGACTACAGGTGCGGTGGCGCGTTGATCGGAGGGGGTCATATACCAGAGGACGAAAACATCGAAGTGTTGACGCAAGGGGGGGACGGCCGGGTCGCACGCGCAGTGGGATCGGCAAGGCGGCGGGCGAGCGACATCGGCCACCGGGACAACGGGGCCGGGCAGGAAGTCCGCAAGATCGAGGTCGAGGTGGAAA
>NZ_LXKA01000163.1 GCF_001645125.1 Paraburkholderia ginsengiterrae
CAGGTGGATAGGTGGGGTGTGGAAGCGGGGGGGAGAGGCGGAACGAAAGGAGGGGGGGTGGATGTGCCGCGAGACGCATGGGCCGGTGGGGGAGGCGGAAGGGAGGGAGAGCGGGACGTGGGGAGAGAGAGTAGAGAGGAACAGGACGGAAAGGGGTGGAGAGGGAGCGGGAATGGGGGTGGCCGACTGCGGGGAGGGGGGGGGGGCTGGAGGGGGGGGTCGAGGGGTGGGGAGGACGGGAGTGAAGGGCTGGGTGGAGACGAGCACAAGGGGGGGCGGCAGGAGGAATGCGGGCGGCGGGTGGACGGGAGACGGAGGGTGGGGACGGGGATGTAGGGGGTGAATAGAGCAAGTGGGCGGGTGTGTGATGCGTATGGCGCGGATGAGGTGCGAGGTGGGTTGAGGGCGCAGGATCATCTACGGCGCGCGGGGGCGGACATGGCTGAAGTGTTCGAGGGAAAGGCCGTTGGCTGCGCGGATGCTGTGTCG
>NZ_LXKA01000164.1 GCF_001645125.1 Paraburkholderia ginsengiterrae
CCTTCCGGCCCCTCTGCGCCACCGCTCTGCCCGCCGCCACTCCGCCCCCAGGTTCGCTCTCCCCGTCTCGCCATATCCTTGCGTTCCTCCCTCCCGGCTCCCCTCAGCCCTCCGCCTCTCCCCCCCCCTGCCACCTCCCCCACGTCCCCCCCTTTTCTCCCCCCTCGTTCCCCCCCCTCCTCCCGTCTCGCTCTGTCCCTCCCCGTACCGTCTCTTCCCTCCCCATTCCTCCCCTGCACCCCCCCCCCTCTTCACCCCTCCCTTCCGCCCACGCTCCACACCATGTCCCCTCCACCCGCCCCGACGGCTCCCTTGCCATGCCCCCTCACTACTAACGCATTCGCCCGTCTGTTCCTCTCGCCCGGCCACCCGCCCCCGCCCCTCAATTTCGTTTTCGCCTCTGCATCTGCATCGCCCACCCCACAGCGTTCACACGCCCCACAGCTGGCGATCTTCGTCACCATCCCTCGCCTCTTCCTCCCCTCCCA
>NZ_LXKA01000176.1 GCF_001645125.1 Paraburkholderia ginsengiterrae
CCCCGACCCCGACCCCGAGCAGCGCCACCTTGTCGTGCAGCGCGCCGACACAAACGGCCGGCGGAACCGCGAACGGTTTGATCAGCGCCGACACGCCCACCACCGACGGCTTGCGCGTGTTCCAGAACAACACGCCGTTCAAGCTGGCGATTACCACGAACGCACCGGGTGCCGATACGGTGGTCTGGTCCGTGGCGGATTCGAATGGCGCGATCAAGGCGCAGGGCACCTTCGCTGTGAAGGCCGGCGTGCAGACCAGCACGATTCCGTGTACGTCGACGTGGTCCGGTTATGGCGCATTGACCGCAACGCTGCGTTCGAACGGCGGCACCTTGCCGCAAAGCGGCACACGGCCGGTGGGCATTGCGACGTTTGGCGTGTTGCCGAATCTCAGCTCGGTGCTTGGCACCGTGACGTATGCGCATCAGGATCAGCATCGCTTTGGCATGCAGGGCTTTAACGGCAACATCGCCGCGCTGCACGATCTGGGCATTTCGTGGACGATCGACGACCGTGAAGTCTCGGCCATGGAACCCAACGGTCCCAATACGTACACGCCGAGCGTGAACGATCTCGACCCGTTCTATAAGGCCAATCCTGATCAGATGCGCATTGTGCGTCTCGATGGATTGCCCGCCTGGGATTCGAAGACGGGCCAGTTCAACGACAGCTACTACGCGCCGTTGAACATGGCTGAGTATCAGACCTTCATGGGCAAGGTCGGTACCGATACCAGCCTGATCCGCGCGGCGAACTACCCGAACCAGCAGAAGAACTACTACCAGGTCACGTGGGAGCCGAGCCTCGGCTGGGCGGATAGCGACGCGAATTTCGTCGCCATGTACAAGGCCGCTTACCAGGGCATTCACTCGACCGATCCGAACGCAGTCGTGATGGGCACGGCCAATCCGTTTGCCGCGAATTGCGACACTTGCACGACCGGCTATCTGCAGAAGTACGGTGCGCTTGGCCTGTGGAATTACATCGACGCCGTTGCAACGCACGGCTACTGGAACGCGGGTACGTATCCGTCGCACCCGCCCGAGTTGCAGGACTCCGATCCGGATCCGGCGAACCAGGCGAACGCGCTCGACAACCAGATGACGCAATTGCGTTCGGTGATGCAGGCAGGCAAGCCGAACATGAAGCTCTTCTTCACCGAAGCCGGTGTGAGCTATGACCCGGGTCTGAACTACGGTCCCAATGTGCCGTCGCAGAACCAGCTGTACGCGCACGCCGCGGTCGGCGTTCGCGCGCACATCATCGTGCTGGGCGGCGGCGCGCAGGTCACGACGCTGTTCTACGGTCCTGACTATCCGGGCGAAGTGGGCTACGGCTCGTTCTTCGACCTGAATGACGCACAGGGCGCGTTCGGTGCGACGAACCTGTCGCCGAAGCCTGAAGCGATGGCCTTTGCGACGATGACGCGCGCGCTCGACGGCACCAATACGCTGGGCCGCGTCAACGGCACGCCGTCGGGAACGTTTGCCTATGCGTTCCAGCAACTGGGCAACGGCAAGGTGGTGACCGCCGCGTGGGCACACAGCAATGCGCAATGGCCGGCAAACAACGGTGTTTATAGCCAGAGCTACTCGACCAGCTACACGCTCAAGGTCGACAACGCCGGTACGTCGGGCAATGTGACGAAGATCGATGGTTACGGCAATGTCAGCACGGTTGCCTATACCAACGGTCAGGTCGCACTGACGCTCACCGAGGTGCCGCAGTACATCGTCTCGAACAACGCGACGGTGGCCAAGGCCAACTCGACTGTGCCGCTCGGCTATACGGGCCAATAAGCGGTCCAGCAAACTAAGCTGAACGCTTAAGACCCGTCGACGGGCCGCCGATAACAATCGGCGGCCCGTCGCCTTGCGCATTTAGTTATTCCCTCCTGCCCCGATTCATGGGGCAGCACGGCACGATCAGCGTGGCTGTGCAACGCTCCCCATCGCCGCGCGGATAAACCCAAGCAACGACTCGTCCGCCCACGTGCCCGCCATCAGCCCCGGCTCCGTCAGCAGCGCTTCGCGGAACTTGGCCTGAGTGCGTGGATCGTCTCCCGCGTAGCTTCTGAAAAGATCGAGCCAGCGATGCGCAAGCTCGCGCGCTCGCGGCGACTCCGGACCCATGCCCGCGTCGAGCGCGTCGCGCACCTCGGCCATGAGCTTCGGCCATTCCATTGCGCCCTTGCCGTAATTCGCGCGCATGAATTCGATTTCGCCGGGCGACAGATACTTTTCGTAGATCAGCAGCTTCGTTTCCGAAAAGGCCCGCAGCACATAGTCGCGTAATTCGGTTGAAATGCCGCTGCGCGCCTGCATCGACGGTTCGTTGTCGTGCATCAGATTGAGTTTCGCGAGTAGCCGCGGATCGCCGTTCGTGTCGCGCGCGAGCAGGGTCATCCAACGGATCGACAAGGCGCGCGCCGGTTCGCTTTCAGGCGGCACGCCGCGTTCCATCAGCGCGCGCACCTCGCCGATAAGCTCCGTCCATTCCGGATTCGGCGCCTGACTGTTGCGATACATCGGCATGCGTGCGAGTTCGTCCGCGGTGAAATACTTGTCGTACATGGTCATCAACTCCAACGTGGTGAGCCAATCGGTCAGCTCCGGTTCCTCGCCGTCGAGCAACATGCCGTGCAGATGGACGAGGCGTTCGCGCAGGCGCGCGGCCTCGCCAATCTGGCTGTCGAGCATGGCGATCTGCCGCTCGACGATCGAGGCAAGCGGCGTCTCGGGCTGCGCCAGATAGGTCTGAATCTCAGCGAGCGCGAGTCCGAAACGGCGCAGCGCCTGGATCTGGTGCAGCCGGGCAATGTCGTCGCGGTCATAGAGCCGGTAGCCGTTCTCAGCACGGGCCGAAGGCGTGAGCAAGCCGATTGCGTCGTAGTGATGCAGCGTGCGGACGGTCAGTCCGCTGCGCCTGGCCAGCTCTCCCACTTTCAACAACATCCCGACCTCCGGTTAGCGTGCACGCTGGAGGTTAGAACCTTACGCTACGTGAGGGTCAAGCGGAATGGGCGCCGCGGGTCCGCAACTTTGCACAGCCGATGCCATGACCCTGTACTATATGGTTCAGCGCGAACCCGCCTGGCGGCGGGCGTGAGAGAATTCGGGGTATGAACGGGGACCGTGCGCAGCGGCGTATTCCATGTGAGAGCATGCGAAACCCGATGCGGCGTCTAAGGTGCTGAACACAAGTGCTGAATTAAGGTGCTGAACACGCGGCCGGCGGTAGAGGTAGCGGCCGCCCCTCGGGCGCAGGGGCCGCTGCGCCGGGATCTGCCGCGCGGGCTGTCCTGCCGCGTGACGGCCGGGCTGCCGCGGTTGTCGTTGAGCGGCGGCGTGACGAACCACGTGAAATTATGAACAACTTTATCCGACCACCAGTTATCTATCCGTCAACGGTTGTTTTCGTGGATGACAACGACAACTACCTCGACGCGCTGCGCCGTTTCTTTCCGGATACCTCCACCAACCTGTTCTTCGCGCGGCCGCAAACCGCGCTCGCCTTCATCCGGCAGCATGCCCGCGAGAATTCGCTGGAATTCGCGCCGGCGTCGGCATGCGTGAGCGAAACGGGTTTTGAGCGCTATGTCGAGACCTCGGCGGAGCGCGACATCCTGGCGCGCGCTTCCCGCTTTGCCGAGGTGGCCGCGGTGGTGGTGGACTTCGATATGCCGGGCATGAACGGCGTCGATTTCCTCTCCTCCATATCCAATCTGCGTTGCGCGAAAGTGCTGCTGACCGGGGTGGCGGACGAAACGGTCGCGGTCAAGGCGTTCAATGCCGGCATCGTCGATTTGTACCTGAGAAAGTCGGACGGCGAGTCAGCCAACCGGCTGGTGCATTTTCTGAAAGATGCCAAGAACCGGCATTGTTTCGAGGGCGGCTGGCTGGCGTTGGGCGAGAACGGCATGACGTATTGCGACCCGCGAACGCGCAAAGTCATCGACGAAGTGGTGGCCACGCAGGGTATCGTCGAATACTACTGGCGCCCGGAGCAGGACGCGATCCTCATGTTCGACCGTGCCGGCAACCCGAGCGTTTTCGTAGCGTGGGCCGAGAACGACTGGATCTCCCAGGGTGAAATCGTGGCGGACGAGGGCGGACCGGCCGAGCTGTTGAGGCAGATGGCCGTGCGTGAGGTGATGCCGGTGTTCTGGCCGAGCCTCGCGTACCGCTCCGGCCAAAAGTACAAGACACTGCCGCCCCAGACCATTCCGGGCTGGGACGACGTGTTCTACTGCTGGACGCCGCTCGACGCGGCCGACGTCGGTATGGACCTTGTGACGTATTCGCAATGGCGCAACGAGCGTAATCGCTAAAGCTTGCTGACACGCCGAGCTACATGTACGCCATTCCGACTGCTCTCGTGTCCGCGATGTTCGTGGTGTTCGGCCTGTACGTACTGATTACCCAAGGCGCGACGCGGCTGTTCGCGCCGTTCATCCTGATGTGCGGGGCCACCTTCGCCTGGCAAGGCACGTGGACCCTGCTGTTCGAGACACACGACCCGCGGACCGCGGACCTGCTGGTCAGGGCCGGCTATCTCTTCATCCTCTTCCTGCCGACCACCTTCTATCACTTCGTCACGGAGGTCGCGGCGCGGCACCGTGAGCGGCCGGTGTTGCTCGTGTCGTATGGCCTGTGTGTCGCTCTCGCGGTGCTGCTTCCGGGTGACGAAGTCGTGGCCGGCTATCAGCGCTTCTTCTTCGGCTACTATCCGGTCGCCGGTCCGCTGCATCCGTTGCATGTCGTGCAGACCGTACTGCTCGCCGGACGCAGCGGGCAGCTTCTTCTCGCCGCGCGCAGGAACGCGCAGGGCGAGGCGCGCAGACGCCTCGATCTGTGCCTGGCGAGCCTGGGCCTGTACTCGTTCGCGGCGATCGACTACGCGGTCAACTACGGCTACGGGTTCTATCCGCCGGGCGTCCTGTTCATTGGTCTGAGCCTGGGGTTGCTGGGGTTCATCATCGTCCGCTATCACCTGACGCATCCGTATGCCGTTGCGGCAACCATCGCGCATGAGATCGCCACGCCGCTCGCGACCATCGGCATGCACGCGGATGAAATCGCCAGCGTGTGGGCCGACGTGTTCAAAGGTTACCGTGCGGCCGTCAAGCATGGTCTGTATGACGATCACGGCCATTCCGGACAATCGGAGCGGATCAGCCAACTGGCGACGGCGATCAGGCGGGAAGTATCCGGCACCAGCGAGATGGTCGAAATGGCGCTCGCGTCGTTCACGCTCGATCGTCTGGACCGGAGCCGTTTCAGCCCGCAGTCCGTGCGGCAGTGCGTGGCGTCGGCGCTCGAGCGCTATCCGTTCAGCGGGGACGAGCGCGCGCGCGTCACGGTGCTGCCCATCGACCCCGCCATGTCCTTTTCAGGCTCGGATACGGTGGTGGTGTTCGTCCTGTTCAACCTGCTGAAAAACGCGCTGCACGCCATTCGCGCGAGCGGGGGCGGCCAGATCACGATCAGTGCCGTTCAGGACCAGGATTTTTGCGTGCTGCAGTTCCGTGACACCGGACCGGGCATCGCGCCCGACGTGCTGCCCTATATTTTCGACGCCTTTTTCTCGACCAAGCGGCACGGAACCGGTGCGGGGATGGGGCTCACGTTCTGCCGGCGCGCAACGGAGCTTCTGGGCGGGCGTATCGACTGCAGTTCGATTTTCGGCACCCACACGACCTTCACCGTTCGCTTGCCGGTTCCGGGCACACCGTCCGATCGCGCATTGCCCAGGGTGCCGGCGCGCGCAGCGCTGGCGGCGAAGCTAAAACGCTGGAATCCGGACTAACGCCCGTTGCGGGGTGCCGGCGTCGCATGAACGGACAGAAAACGGCATACCTCCGAATGCATCGCCTGCACGCCGGGGCTGGATTCAAGGGCGCGCCAGCATCCATGCACGAGTCCCGTGCCGATCCAGAATTGAGCCTCGCCACCGGCCGCGTTGATACGTTCGGCGAACACGCGTGCGTCGTCGCGCAACGGATCATGCTCGACGCCGATTGCGAGCGTCGGCGGCAGGCCGTCGAAGCGCGTTGCATCGATCGGAACCGTCCATGCCGGGTAGGGCGGGTGTTCGCCCCAGTACAGATCGCGGAATGCGTGGAC
Source organism: Paraburkholderia ginsengiterrae (assembly GCF_001645125.1). Classification (GTDB taxonomy): domain Bacteria; phylum Pseudomonadota; class Gammaproteobacteria; order Burkholderiales; family Burkholderiaceae; genus Paraburkholderia; species Paraburkholderia ginsengiterrae. The sequence continues at coordinate 6,126 of NZ_LXKA01000176.1, forward strand.
GTCGGCTAGCGTGAGCATCGGCGCATGCGCTTCGGTGTCGCGGGCGGGCGGTTGCGGGTCGGTGCCAAGCATCGGATAAACCAGCGCCATTCCGCTCACGCCTTGCAGCCCTTCGTCGCGCAAGCGGATCGCCACACCGGCGGCCAGGTTGGCGCCGGCGCTGTCGCCCGCCAGTTGCAGCGTGGCGCCGGCCGGCGAATCGAACGGCAGCCGCCCTTCCAATGCGGCGAGCGTGACCGCCAGGCAATCGTCATGCGCGGCCGGCGCGCGGTGCTCGGGCGCGAGCCGGTAATCGACGGCGATCACGTCGAGACCGGTATCGGCGGCAAGGCGGGCGGTGACAAGCTGATGGCTATTGAGCGATCCGAGCACGAAGCCGCCGCCGTGAAAGTACAGCACCGTGCCGCGTGGCGCCTGGCGATCTGTCTGACGCTTCCGGTAGAGCCGCAATGCGATCGGGTGATCCGCGCCGGTTTGCAGCACGGCGTCCTGCGTCACGACGTCTTCCGGCAACGCCGGCGTGAGCGACGCGGCGTACCGTTCGTAAATCGTACGCTGTTCGGGCGGCGGCAGCGAAGTCGAGTGCCCGGAATAAATCGAGGAGGTTCTCTCGATGAAAGCGGTAATTTCCGGCTCAAGCATGGCCGCTTCCATTGGGTTTGGTTTTGGCGGGCAAGCCGATCACGCGTCCCGCATAGACGGCTGGCGGCAGGGTGGCATGGGCCTCGGCCAACGCCCGCACGCGCGCTTCGACATCGGAGTCGAATGCGGCGGCGCGCGGTCCGCCCGTATCGACATGCAGCAGCATCTGCTCGCCGGCGGCCACGGGTTCGGCGCCATCGCCGGCGAACATCTCGAGGTACAGATGCAGCCGCTTCGCATCGTGCGCCAGCACCCGCATGTCGACGCGCACCGGCGTGCCTTCCTTGATCTCATGCAGATAGCTGATGTGCGCTTCGAGCGTATAGATCGAGCGCCGGCGCTCTTTGCGTACCGCGTCGGGCAAACCGATCAGGTCGATCAAGGCATCGGTCGCGAAGCTGAAAATCAGCATGTAAAACGCGTCGCGCAAATGGCCGTTGTAGTCGACCCATTCGGGGCGCACCGTGTCGCGATAGCAGGGCAGGGCAACAGGTTGCGGCATCGGCAAGTGTCTCCGTTTTTCAGGTCGAGGGGGCAGGCTGCGGACTGTCAAGCTGCCGTGGCTTCAGCGCGCGGCCTGCCTGGCGGTTCAAAGCTCACCGCGTCATTCGGCCGGGAGCAGCCCATGCCGCGCTTTCGCCTCCGCAATCGCCGCCAGAACGCTCGTGATGCAATCGTCACGGTAGCGTTCCAGCTGTTTGATCGAGCGCGGGCCGACCTGCTCGGCGGTGCCATCCACGACCCGGTCGATCAGCTCCTCCGTCAGTTGCGGCGCTACCAGTTTAGTCCAGGGCAGCTCCAGTGCGGGCCCGAATTGCTGCATGAAATGGCGCATGCCTGCATCGCCGCCCGCCAGCGTGTAGGTGAGGAACGTCCCCATGAACGACCAGCGGATGCCCGCGCCGAAGCGTATCGCGTCGTCGATTTCGCCGGTGGTCGCCACGCCTTCGTTGACCAGATGCAGCGCCTCGCGCCACAGCGCTTCGAGCAGACGGTCGGCGATAAACCCGGGCACTTCCTTGCGGACCCGCAGCGGCCGCATGGAGAGCGCGCGATACACCCGCAAGGCGGCATCGACGGTGGCCGGGGCTGTGCGTTCGCCGCCCAGCACTTCGACGAGCGGCAGCAGATACACCGGATTGAACGGATGCCCGACGATGCAGCGCTGCGGATTTACCGCCCGCGCGTAAAAATCGCTGGGCAGAAGGCCCGACGTCGAGGACGCGATGATCGCATCCGGCTTCGCCGCACGGCTGATCTGCTCATGCAGCGCGAGCTTCAGTTCCTCGCGTTCAGGCGCGCTCTCCTGGATGAAATCCGCCTCTGCGACGCACGCTTCGATCGTATCGACGAAACGCAAACGCTCGGGCGATGCGCCCGCGGCGAGGCCGACCCGTTCGAGTGCCGGCCACGCATTCGCGATGTTTTCGCGCAACTGCTTCTCGGCGCCCGGCGCCGGGTCCCACGCGACGACATCGAGTCCGTGGGCGAGCGCGCGCGCGACCCAGCCGCTGCCGATCACGCCCACGCCGATTGCCGCAAAAGTTTTGATATCGACGATCACTGCCATTGCTGACGTTTCCTTTGCCTAGGTGTTTTCCGACTACATAGCGCGCTGCATCGCATGCAAAACGCGCACATCACGATCGATTCCAGCCATCCACTACGCGTACTGCTGCGCCTCGCGCCGCTCCAGTTGACGCTCGCCGCGCGCGGGCAAACCCAGCTTGCGGCGTCCTTCAGCGGGCGTCAGCGCGCGTGCGCCAAGCCGTTCGATGATCTCCACCGCGCGTTGCACCAGCGTGCCGTTCGTGGCGGGCACGCCTTTATCGAGCCAGATGTTGTCTTCCAGGCCGACGCGCACGTGACCGCCGAGCAGCATGGCTTGCGCGACCATCGGCATCTGCATGCGGCCGATGCCGAAGCCGGCCCACTGGGCGCCGGCCGGCAGGTTGTCGGCCATGGCTTTCATGGTCGTGGTGTCGGCGGGCGCGCCCCATGGAATGCCGAGACAAATCTGGAACAGCGGCGGCGCGTCGAGCAAGCCCTCCTTGAGCAATTGCTTCGCGAACCACAAATGGCCGGTGTCGAAAATTTCCAGTTCCGGCTTCACGCCGAGTTCCTGGATGCGGCGTGCGCCGGCGCGCAATTGCGCGGGCGTCGAGACGTAGATGTAGTCGCCGTCGCCGAAATTGAGCGTGCCGCAATCCAGCGTGCAGATTTCCGGCAGCAGTTCCTCGACATGCGCAAGGCGCGTCAGGCCGCCCACCAGATCGGTGTTCGCGCCGAAGCGCATGGGGTCCTCGCCGGGACCGATCTCCAGATCGCCGCCCATGCCCGCCGTCAGATTGATGATCACGTCGGTGCCCGACGAACGGATCCGGTCGACCACTTCCCGATACAGCTGCGGATCGCGGCTGCCGCGTCCGGTCTTCGGGTCGCGCACGTGGCAGTGCGCAACGGTGGCGCCGGCTTTGGCGGCTTCGATGGCGGCTTCGGCGATCTGCTTCGGCGTGACGGGAATGGCCGGATGCTTGCCGACGGTGTCGCCCGCGCCGGTGACCGCGCAGGTCACAATGACTTCGTGATTCATACGTGCTGGTTCCTGTGGATTGAAATGCGCGACTGGCTGGATCGAATTAACAAGGAGATCAAAGCAGATCAAAGACCCAGATAAGCCTTCACCGCGGGCAAGCCGTCCTTGCCGTCATAGGTCTTGACGCCGGCAAGCCAGGCGTCGAGCACTTGCGGGTTTTTCTTCAGATAGGCCTTGGCGGCGTCCGCGGGTCTTTCCTTGTTCATGACCGACTGCATGACCACGTTTTCCAGTTGCGTCGAAAAGCGCAGGTTGCTCACGAGCTTGCCCGCGTTCGGGCAGCGTGTCAGATACTCGGGGGACGTCAGCGTATAAACGCGGGCTTCGCCGTCGTTCGGACCGAATACGCCGTCGCTGCCGGAGAGGTATTTCATATCGATCTGGATGTTCATCGGATGAGGCTCCCACCCAAGAAACACCACCCACTTTTTGTCGCGGATCGCGCGCTCCACCGAAACCAGCATGCCCGCTTCACTCGATTCGATCAGCTTGAAGCCGCCCAGACCGAACTGGTTGGTGGCGATCATCTTCTGGATCGCCGCGTTCGCGCTGCTGCCGGGCTCGATGCCGTAGATCTTGCCGTCGAGCTGGTCGCGGTGTTTGGCGATGTCGGCGAACGTTTTCAGTCCCGCGTCATAGGCGTAGGACGGCACGGCGAACGTGGCCTTGGCGCCGGTCAGGTTGGGCGGTTGCAGCACCTGGATCGATTTCGAATCGACGAACGGCGCAATCGCCTTTTCCTGCACGGGCCACCAGTAGCCGAGCGACACGTCGAGCTGCTTGCTCTTCAGGCCGGCGAACGAAATGGGCACGGAGGCCACGGTCGTCACCGGCTGATAGCCAAGTCCTTCAAATACGGTCGACGCAAGCGCGGTGGTCGAGGTGATATCCGTCCAGCCGATATCGGCGAAATGCACCGCCCGGCAGGCTGCCGGTTCCTCGGCGAAGGCCGGCTGCGTGGTCACGGCGGCGCACGTCGCCGCGAGGCACGCAAGATAAGTCAGGACGGCTTTGATGCGTAACTTCATGACGTTCCCTCTTGTTGACACGTTGAACAGCGTGTTTCGAACCGGGCCGCGCCTGTCAGGATGAAACCAGGCGAAGCGGCCCCCGGACATGCGCGTTACGGCCCGCGTGACCTACGACCTGCGTGATGCGCGAACTGCACGAATGAGCTGCATGAATGACTCAACGTTAATGCCCCATATTTCCCCCAAAGCGACCGCTAGCGACCCGTTCTTGCTCTCATGCGACCATGCGGGAAAACCTGTGTCGCACTCGCGGTGCGGTGCAGCATCGGCGGATGGGAGGTTTTTGGCCGCCTTGCCGGTTCGTACGCTGCTTGCTACGCTGGCCGGGAACCCCGCGCCCGCCGGCGTTTTTGTCCTCTGATTGAGTCTGCGCACGATGCCCGAAGATATGTCGTTCCTGCTGCTGCCGGGCTTTTCGGCAATTGGTTTCATGTCGGCGGTGGAGCCGTTGCGCGTAGCAAACCGCTTTCGCGGCGATCTTTACCGCTGGCGCATTCTGAGTCTGGACGGCGCGCCGGTGGCAGCCAGCAACGGCATCTCGATCAACGCGGACGCGGCCATCGGCGACGTCGACGCGGGGCAGACGCTCTTTGTGGTGGCGGGCTTCGAGCCGCTCGCCTGCTATACGCGCGAACTGGGCGAGTGTCTGAAGCGCTTCGAGCGTGCGGGCGCGACGCTCGGCGGTATCGACACCGGCAGCTTCGTCCTCGCGGAAGCGGGGCTGCTCGGCGGCGCGGACAGTGTGACCGTGCACTGGGAAGCGCTGTCGGCGTTTCGCGAGCGCTACCCGTCGCTGGACGCCAGTCAGGAGCTGTTTGAAATCGGCGCGCGGCGCATAACGTGCGCGGGCGGCACGGCGTCGATCGACATGATGCTCGACCTGATCGGCCGCGCGCACGGCGCGGCGCTGGCTTCTGCGGTCTCGGAGCAATTCGTGGTGAGCCGCATCCGGCAACGCTCGGACCATCAGCGCATGGAGCTTGCCGCGCGCTACGGCGTGCACAACCGCAAGCTGATCCAGGTGATTGGCGTCATGGAGCAGCATATGGAAGAGCCGCTGTCGCCGGACCGGCTCGCGCAGGAGATCGGTGTGACGCGGCGGCAACTGGAGCGGCTTTTCTGTGCCTCGCTGAAAGACACGCCGACGCACTTCTACCAGCAGTTGCGCCTCACGCGTGCGCGCGAGCTGCTGCAACAGACCGACATGTCGATTACGTCGATCTGCGTGGCGTGCGGATTCGAGTCGCCCTCGCATTTTTCGCGCACGTATCGTGCGCGCTTCGGCATGAGTCCGAGAAGCGACCGCCAGGTGAGCGGAGGCAGAAATGCCGGTGAACCGGCTTCGCCGCCGCAGGAGCAAAATCGTGCCTCGCCATCTCAATTATTCCGATTGCAGCAACAGTGAATTCTTTTGTTAGGTGTTTACCCTAGACAAGCTGACTCCTAGACTGTCTCCATCCGCTGCAAACAATCATGTGTGCGGCAGGCAAAAACAATCTCTGGAGGTAGTCGTCATGAAATCCCTGATCGAAGCTGCTGTTATCGCCGCTCTCATTAGCGCTCCGCTGGCCGCATTTGCTCAATCGAATCAGCCGGTTACGCGTGCTCAGGTGCGCGCTGAACTGATCCAGCTGGAGAAAGCGGGCTACAACCCGAGCCTCTCCAACGCTGATGACTACCCGGCAAACATCCAGGCTGCCGAAGCCCGCGTTGCCGCGCAGAACGTCACCGGCTACGGTTCGGCTACCGACGGTTCGTCGCAGGCAGGCAGCCGTTCGGACTCGGCACGCACCTCGTACTCGGCTCCGGTTGTCAGCTACGGCAAGTAATACATCGCGACGTTAGCGCCGGTTAATGCGCTGACGTCCGCGCTGGCGTTGTAAGGCAGGAAAAGCAACAGGCCAGCATTCACCGCGAGGTGAATGCTGGCCTGTTTTGCTTTCGGACGTATGGCACAGTGTCGGTGGCTCACCTTCGGACAAACACGAACAATCAGGAGTGACAGTCATGACCGACCAGCCAGACGCAGTGCCAGACAGCACCGCAGCGCGAGTCGCCTTATGGCGCGCGCTGCATCTCGAGGCCGATGCTCCGCCGCACGTGCTCAACGACGACATCGGACTCAAGCTGCTGGCCCCGGATCAGAACTGGCGCAGCCGTGGAGATATGGACCCGCAGTTCACGCGGCCCTTTCGCGCGTCGATCGTGGCGCGTGCGCGCTTTATCGAGGATCTGGTCGTGGAACAGGCGAGCCGCGGGCTGGATCAGTATGTGATTCTCGGCGCCGGTCTCGACAGCTTCGCGCAGCGCAGGCCGGGGATCGCGTCCCACCTCAAGGTGTTCGAGATTGACCAGCCAGGTCCGCAAGCATGGAAACGTCAGCGTCTGATCGAGCTCGGCTACGGCGTGCCGGAGTGGCTGCGTTTCGTGCCGGTCGATTTCGAAGCGGGAGACGACTGGCGCGACAGGCTCGCGACGGCCGGCTTCGACAAGCGCAAGCCGGCCGTTGTCGTGTCCACCGGCGTCAGCATGTATCTCACCCGCGAGGCGAACGCGGCCACGCTGCGCCAGGTCGCGGCGCTCGCCCCAGGTTCGACGCTGGCCATGACGTTCCTGCTTCCGCTGGACATGGCGGACCCCGAGGTGCGCCCTGGGCTCGAGATGGCGGAGAAGGGCGCGCGCGCGAGCGGCACGCCCTTTATCAGTTTCTTCACGCCGCCGCAGATACTCGCGCTGGCTCAGGAGTGCGGTTTTGGCGCGGCACGGCATGTGTCGGCAGACGATCTGACCCAGCGCTACTTTGCAAGCAGGACTGACGGTCTGCGGCCGCCGCGCAATGCGGAGGAGTTGCTGGTCGCCAGTACCTAGCCTCGCTGCCGGAACACGGTGACCCCGGCCGTTGTGCCGCGCCACGCAGGCGGATTACTCAGCCAACCGGTTCGCCGAGATTGAGCATCAGGCGATTGGCCCACGCGAAGATCGCGATGGAATGGATCAGGTCGAGGATCTCGTCGTCGGTCAGGCCGGCTTCGCGCAGCGCCTTGAGCTGCGCCGGTTCGACGTGGCCCGGGTTGAGCGTCAGATCATTCGACGCCTGCACGATCGCTTTTTCGCGGGGCGACGTTCCAGCGGTGGCAGGATCGTTGAATACCTGCTCGATCACGTCGTCGCGCTTGGCCAGTTGCTCGAAGCGCTGGGCATGCACGGATGCGCAATACACGCAGCCGTTGACGCGCGACACGACCGTGGACGCCAGTTCGCGTTCCGCGCGCGGCAAACCGCCCGGCGCATACATGATCGCGTTGAACGCCGCCGAGCGCTGGCGCAGAACCTCCGGCTGATGCACGAGGAACAGGTAGTAGTCCGATTCTTTGGCCTTCGGATGACTTTCTTCGAGCACCGCGATCTGTTCCGGCGAGGCATCGTCGAGTGACACGATATCCAGCCACGCATCCCATTCCAGCACGCGATTCGTAAAGCCGTGAGCTTCGATCAGGCGGGTCATGCGGCCTCCGTTTCATTCAAGGCCTGCAGCGCTTGCAACCCGGCTGTGAGGCGAATCTGGTAGGAAAGAAACGCGATCAATTGCGCGAGTACGACTACGGCCGGGGTCGCGATGCCGGCATCGCGCAGACGTTCGAGCGCGGCTTTGTCGCCCTCGATCGGCGCCTCTATCAGCGTGCGCGTGAAAGTCAGCATCGCGCGCAAACGGGGCGGTTCGAATGCCGCGTCGCTCGTCGCGCCTTGAGCGATCTGGTCGATCACCGCGCGAGCGGCACCGATCGCCGCGAGCTGCTGCGCGTAGTGAGCGGCCAGCGCGGGCGCCTTCGACAGCGTGCAGGCATAGAGCGCGACGCACAGGCGGTCGGCGAGCGGCAGGTCGGGCAGCGCGGGATCGAACAACACGTCATAGCTGCGCTGGGTCGCGGCGGCGACCTTGGCGCGTTTATGCCGGGTGGCGTGCGCCGCCGAACCGGGTGTGAGGCCGGCTATGCGGTCGATCACGTCGGTGCTGGCGTCGTAGGTATCTGTCATGATTGCTCCTGCCGGAAAGAGTCGTTCGCGTACGCAGGCTCAGGCGAACGCGGTTGGCGTGCGGTGTCGAGAAAAGCCAGCGCTTCGCGCCACGATGCTTCGTCCGCGCGGGCGTTGGCCGCGGGTTCGCCGCCGCCCGTGCTGATGCGCTTCGACACGGGATGGGCATAGACGAGCTGGGTGGTCGGCACGTACGGAAACAGAATCGCGTGGCCGGCGCGCTCGAAGTCGAGATGCCGCACCGGGTAAGCATGCCCGCACCGTTCGAGCTGTTCGGCCACCATGCGCGAATAGTCGGATGAGGGCCACGAACCGTCGTCGGTGGCGGAGAGCAGCAGCACCGGACCGTCGATATTTTCGACGCGGATCCGCGCGCGCTCTACGGCCTCCTTGTCGAGCAACGCGGTGCGGATCGCCCGTTCGTGGCGATGCGGCGGCGGTCCATCGTCAAAGGGCTGCCAGCTCGCCGTGCGGTTGTTTTCCCACAGATGCGGCAGCGGCTTGCCATCGAGCAGCCAGGTCGGGCCTTCGCGGCCGATGGCGGGGTCGGCCGCGTTTTGCGCGCTGTGCACGACCGCGCCGGGCACGTAGCCGATCACCGCCTTGATCCGGTCCGGATACGTCGCGCCGAGCAACAGCGCCAGCTCTCCGCCGCGCGATTGCCCGCTCACCGCAATGAAATCGTGTGCCGGCTCCAACTCGCGCGCGATCCAGTCGAGCGCGCGGCGGAAGTATTCCAGCGACGTGTTGGAGATGTAGTCGGACAGCCCCGGCGTTTTGAAATAGCCGAGCGCGAGAGCGGCATAGCCACGCGATGCATACAGCGCGCCGCGCGGTTCGTTGATGCCGCCGCCCGAGCCGTTGAGCACGAGCACGACGGGATGCGGTCCCGGTGTGGCGGGCAGGAACAGCGTGCCGACGCAACCGTCCGCGCGCACCTCGCGCCGCTCCACGCCTGGCGCCATCAGACGCTGCGTGAGTTCGGTTGCGGCCAGCACGTGGCCGGTCTTGTCGAGCACTTCGATGCGGGTCGTCAGCGCGGTCGAGACATCGGCGGGAAACACGTCGCGTTTTCCTGCTTCTGTGGGCGCTTGCGACCAGATGAGTCCCATCGGCGCGAGGCCCGCGTAGTCGCCGGCTAGCGGTGCGTCGCGCTCCAGATCGATTACGCCGTGCTCGTCGCTGCGAAATACCGCATGGCTGGTCCAGACCGACCCTGCGCCGCGCACGGTCCGGGTCCGCAGGGTCAGTAACGCCTCCGGCTGCGCACCGGTCACCGTGATGTGGCGCGCGACGTCGATCAGCGCGTCGGCGGGTGTCGCCGTGATGTCGATCATGCGAGCCTCAGCTGCCGATGCGCGTGACCATCATCGCCGTGGTCCGGTCGCTGACCGCGGGCGTCACTTTCAAGCCTTTCTTTGCAGCCCAGACGTTTTCGTAGTGATACAGCGGGATGACGCCCACATCGTCGCTGACCACTTTCACAGACTGTCGCAGGATCGCTTCGCGCTTGGCCGGGTCGAACTCCGCTGTCGCCGCGTCGAGCGCATGGTCGACTTCCGGGTTGCTGTAGCGCCCCCAGTTCGATGCGCCAATGCCTTTTTTCGCGTCGACGGTGCAGAGCACGTTGACGAGCGCATAGCTCGCTTCGCCGGTGCCGTTGCCCCATGCGATCACGCTGACCGCGAACTCGTTCTTGTTGGCGCGGCTCGCATAGGTGGCCCAGGGCATCACTTCGACTTTCGTCTTCACGCCGATGCGGGTCCAGAACTGCGCGACCGCCTGGGCCGTTTCGGGCGCTTGCGGGTAACGGTCGTTCGGCACGCTGAGCGTCAGCTGGAAGCCGTCCGGATAACCGGCTTCGGCCAGCAGCTTCTTCGCCGTGGCCGGATCGTTCGGAATGTTCTTCACGTCCGGGTTATAGCCGAAGGTCTTCTCCGGCATCCACTGGTTGGCGACGGTCGCCGCGCCTTGCAGGATGCGGTCGGTGATGGCGGGACGGTTGATCGCCAGCGAGAGCGCGCGGCGCACGCGCACATCGAGCAGCGGATTGTTCGGCAGCGGCTTGCCGGCATTGTCGGTGATATAGGGGCTCGGGCCTTTGCGGAAACTTGGCTGAAGCAGCAGCACACGCAAGCCGGGATACGCGAACACCGACACCTGCGGCGACTGCTTCAGGCGCGGCAAATCGGACACGGAGACCTTGTCGATCACATCGACGTCGCCCGACAGCAAGTCCGCGGTGCGTGCCGCGGCGTTGCTCACGTAGCGATAGTTCACCTTGTCCCAGAGCGGTTTCGGGCCCCAGTAGGCGTCGTTGCGCGCCATCACCACGCGGTCGCCCGGCGTATAGGACACGAACTTGTAGGGGCCCGAGCCGACCATCGCGCGGCCGGCGTTGTAATCCTCCGACGTTGCCTTTTCGCCCGCATGCTGGCTCACGATGTGCACGGAGGTCAGGTTGAGCGGCAAGTCCGGTGTCGGGCTAGTTGTCTTGATGATCAGCGTGTACGGATCGGGCGCGCTCACGGAAGCGATGGTGCGCAGGTAGCCGGCGAACGTGGCGATGGTCCCCGGCACGTTGCGCGCGCGCTGATACGAATAGATCACGTCGTTCGCCGTGAACGGCGTGCCGTCCTGCCACTTGACGTCGCGGCGCAGCTTGAATTCCCACGTGTCGTTGCCGGTCGCTTTCCAGCTGGTCGCGAGGCCGGGCGCGAGCGTGTTGTTGTGATTCTCGACCAGCAGATCCCAGAAGTGCAGATCGACGGAACGATCGCCCGCGTAGTTGTTCAATTGCGGATCGAGCGACGACAGCGGATCGGCGAACGCGAGGTTGAGCGTTTGCGCCGACGCGGCGCCGGTGTGGAACAGCGCCGCGCTGGCGAGCGCGAGGGTCAGCGTGGAGAGGAGCGGGCGTTTCACGGTGCAAGTCCTATTGTTTGAGAGTTGTGTGGATCGATGCCTGGTTGACGTCGTTCAGATGGCACGCGCTGACGTGCTCGATGGCAATGCCGCGCAAGGTGGGCGCTTCGGTCTTGCAGCGCGGCATGGCGTGCGGACAGCGAGGATGAAAATGACAACCCGGCGGCGGCGCGAGCGGGCTCGGCATTTCGCCGCGAATGGCGGCGAAACGTTTCTTGCGCGAGTCGAGGCGGGGGATTTCGGCCAGCAGGGTCTGCGTGTAAGGATGATTCGGATGACGGAATATCTCCTCGGCCGGCGCGCTTTCCACCACGCGCCCGAGATACATGATCACCACGCGGTCCGACACCTGTTCCACCACGCCCAGATCGTGGCTGATGAACAGGTAGGTGAGATTGAGCTGCTCGCGCAGGTCCATGAACAGATTCAGGATCTGCGCCTGGATCGAGACGTCGAGGGCCGCCACGGCTTCATCGCAGACCAGCATCGACGGGTTGACCGCGAGCGCTCGCGCAATACCGATGCGCTGCCGCTGGCCGCCGCTGAACTCGTGCGGATAGCGATCGGCGAGCGACGGATCGAGGCCGGCGCGCTGCAGTTGCGCGGCAACGTAGCCATCGAGATCGGCGCGTTCGACCATGCCATGCACGAGCGGCGCTTCGCCGACGATATCGCGGATACGCCGGCGCGGATTCAGGCTCGAATGCGGGTCCTGAAAGATCATCTGGATCGCCAGCCGGGCGGCGCGTGCTGCGCCGGCCGGCATGGCCGCGCGGCGCTGGCCGTCCACCAGCACGTCGCCTTCGGTCGGCGCGAGGAGACCGGCCACGATGCGCCCGAGCGTCGATTTTCCGCAACCCGATTCGCCGACCAGGCCGACCACCTCGCCCGGCATGATCCTGAAATCGACATTGTCCACGGCGTGCGTGACCGCTTGCGCTTCGAGCAGATTGTGTTTTCGCAGCCAGCGTACCGCGGCGTTCTCGCGGCGTTCGCCGAAGCGCTGACTGACGCCGCGCAGTTCGACGAGGGCGCGCGTCGCGACTGGTGGGGTTTCCACGTGGCTCATGCTGTGGCCTCCTTGCGCACGTCGGCCAGCCGGCCCGGATGGAAACAGCGCACCAGATGCGCGCTGCGGCCGGAAGCCGGCACGGTGGGCGACGGTTCGAGCGCTGGTGGCTTCGAGCAGGCGGCTGTGGCCCGCGTGCAGCGCGCGGCGAATGCGCAGCCAGGCGGCAGCGAGCGCAGATCGGGCGTCATGCCGGCAATCTGCGTGAGCCGTTTGCCGCGCGTGTTGAGGCTCGGCAAACTGTCGATCAGCCCAATCGTATAGGGATGCTGAGGATCGTCCAGTACAGCGTCCACGCTCCCTTGTTCGACGATTCTTCCCGCGTACATCACGGCGATGTCGTCGGCGAGACCCGCCACCACGGAAAGATCGTGCGTGATCCAGATCAGCGAGGTCCCTTGCGTGCGCACGAGCGTTTGCACTTCCGAGAGGATCTGCGCCTGGATGGTGACGTCGAGCGCGGTGGTCGGCTCATCGGCGATGATCAGGTCGGGCTTGTGCAGCATCGCAATCGCGATCGCAATGCGTTGGCGCATACCGCCCGACAACTGATGCGGATACGCGCGCAGCCGTTCCTCGGGGCTGGCGATGCCCATGGCGGCCAGCGCTTCGGCAGCCTGGTCGCGCGCGGCGCGCCGGCTCACCTGACGATGGGCACGCACCGCTTCGATCATCTGGGCATCGACGCGTTGCACGGGGTTGAGCGTGGACATGGGGTCCTGGAACACCATGGCGATACGGCTGCCGCGCAGGCCCCGCAGGTCCGCTTCCGGCAGGCCGACCAGGTCGCTGCCCTTGAAGATGATCTCGCCGCCGACCACGCGGCCGGGTGCATCGACGAGCCCCATGATCGAGAAACCGGTGACCGATTTGCCCGATCCCGATTCGCCGACGAGACCCAGCACGCGGCCCCGTGCGAGTGTGAGCGAGACGTCTTCGACAGCGGGCAGCACGCCTTCGCGCGTGAAAAAGCGCGTTTGCAGGTGCCGGACTTCGAGCGTGTTCACCACGGCAGGAAAGGTCGCGCCGCTCATTTCACGAACCTCGGATTGAGCAGCGTGCGCAGCCGGTCGCCGACCATATTGATCGACACGAGGATGCCCAGCAGCGCCAGACCCGGATAGACGCTGATCCAGTATTCGCCGGAGAGCATGGTCTGGTAGCCGTTGGCAATCAGCAGCCCAAGCGAGGGTTCGGTGATCGGCACGCCGAGTCCGAGAAACGACAGCGTCGCTTCGAGTGTGATTGCCCGCGCGACTTGCAGCGTGCCGACCACGATCAGCGGAGGCAGGCAGTTCGGCAGGATGTGCACGAGCACGATCCGCCAGTTCGGGATCGCCAGACTGCGAGCGGCTTCGACGTACTCGCGCCGTGCTTCGACCAGCGCCTGCGCGCGGGCGGTTCGCGCGTAGTACGCCCATTCGATCAGCACAAGCGTGAGCACGACGTTCGTCACGCTCTTGCCGAGGAAGGCGAGCAGCATCATCGCGACCAGAATGGAAGGGAAGGCGAGCAGCAGATCCACGAGCCGCATGATGAGGCTGTCGGTCTTGCCGCCCGCGTACGCCGCGATCAGGCCGAACACGGTGCCGACCACGCCTGCGATAAGTGCAGAGCCAAGCCCGACCGACAGGCTCAGGCGCAGACCGTAGAGCATCGCGGAATAGAGGTCGCGGCCCTGACCGTCGGTGCCGAGCCAGTACGTATAGGTGCTGGCGCTATTCATCGCGCCGGGCGGCAAGCGCGCGTCGAGCACGTCGAGCTGCAGCAGGTCGTAGGGATTCTGCGGCGTGATGAGCGGCGCGAAGATGGCCGCGAGCACGAGCAGCAGCGCGACGCTCAACGCCGCCAGCGCCGCGGGCGAGCGGCTGAAATCCGCCACCAGCCGGCGCCATGGCGACTGGCGGCGCGCGGTTTTCGCGTGCGCGGGCGTGTCCGGCATCAGCGGCGTGGCGCTCATCGTGCGCCCTCCAGCCGCACGCGCGGATCGAGGACTTTGTAGAGGATATCGACCAACAGGTTCAGCGCGACGAACATGCACACGACCACGATCAGATACGACAGGATTACCGGACGGTCGAGCGCGTTGATGCTGTCGAGGATCAGCTTGCCCGCGCCCGGCCACGCGAACACGGTTTCCGTCACCACTGCAAACGCGATAGTCGAGCCGAACTCCAGGCCGATCACCGTGATGAGCGGAATCAGCGTGTTGCGCAGTACATGCACGAGCACGACACGGGTGGAGGACAAACCCTTGGCGCGCGCGAAACGCACGTGCTCCATGGGCAGGACCTCGCGCACGCCCGCGCTGGTGAGGCGCAGCACGAGCGAGACTTTGAAGAGCGACAGATTCAGCGCCGGCAGGATCAGATGACGCAGGCCGTCCAGCGTGAGCCATGACCACTGGACGCCGAACAGCGCCACCGTGGCGCCGCGGCCGCTGGCGGCCAGCCATCCGAGCTTCACGCTGAACAGCATGATGAGCATCAGGCCGACCCAGAAGGTCGGCAGTGAAAAGCCGACGATGCTGCCTGTCATCAGCATGCTGGAAACCGGATGGTTCGGCCGCAGGCCCGCGAACAGGCCGAGCGGAATGCCGATCACGAGCGCGAGCAGCAGCGCCGTGACGGCGAGTTCGAAGGTGGCGGGCAGGCGCTGCAGGATCAGCCGAATGGCGGGTTCGTTATAGACGAAGCTGTTGCCGAGATCGCCGTGCGCCGCGCCGGCGAGGAACGCCAGATACTGTTTCCAGAGCGGCTGGTCGAGGCCCAGTTGCGCGATGATGCGGGCCCGGTCCACCTGGTCCACGTCCTGTCCGATCAGGATATCGATAGGATTGCCGATCGCATGCAAGCCGATGAACACGATCAGCGTCATCAGCAGCACGACGAACGCCGCCTGCGCGAAGCGCCGGATGAGCCAGCCGCTCATTCGTCCTCCGCGTACTGGGCCGGCGCTTCGGCGGGTTGCCATTCGTCGCCGTAAAGTTCGGGTTCCGCGTAGGCTTCCAGCGCCGCGTAGTGCTGTTCCACGTCTTCCTGATACAGCAGCGTGGCGATGCCGCGGGCAAGCCGCTTCGCCCCCGTGCTGATGGCGGGAATGTCGCCGGAGACGGCGCCGTGGGAGAGCGTGGCCGGATAGCAGAAGCAATGGATGTGCGACAGGCCGGGGCAGGCGCCAGGGACCTGTTCGAGGAATTCGAACGCGGGTCCGAGGTCAGGCGAGTCGGACAGTTCGACATCCTGATCGGCGGCAGAGGGCGGCGTGTAGCGGCTCGCCCAGGTGCGAATATGCGGGGCGAACGCGGCGAACTCCGGGCGCGCGGCCCAGTCGACCTTGAAGCCCGTCGAGACCACCAGGAAGTCGGCCGCGAAAGTACCTTTGGGCGTGTGGATGGCGAGACCGTCCGCCGTACTTTCGACCGACTGCACCGGGCATCCGAAGTTGAAGCGCGCGTTCTCATGGTGCGACACTCGCAGCGTGCTGCCGCGTGGCGGCGGCACTTGCACCGTGTTGATGTAGTGGCGAATCTTCCATTTCCACTCGTCGGGCAGCGCATGATGGCCGTGGGTCAGCCCCGGATTGCCGGCGCCCTTGCCCTTGTTCACGCGCGGAAAGTCCGCTCGCCGGATCAGCAGATCGACGCTCGCAGCGCCGGCTTCGAGCGCCGTGGCGGCGCTGTCCATCGCCGACGCGCCGCCGCCGACCACGGCCACGCGTTTGCCGGCGAGCGTGTTGTAATCGTACGTATCGGACGAATGCGCCCAACGGCCGCGCGGCAAGCCATCGATGAAACCCGGCAACGCCGGGCCGCCCAGGCCGTCGCGGCCGGTCGCGAGCACGACGCGCCGCGCGTAGACCTCGAAATGTCGCTCATGCGTTCGCACGCTCAGCGCGACGAGGCCGTCGGCGCGCGGCGTCACCGCTTCAATGGTGTGGTCGTTGAGAACGTCGAGCGCTAACACCCGGCGGTACCAGATCAGATACGTCATCCATTGCAGGCGGTCGATCTTGTCGAGTGCCTGCCACGCTTCTACGCCGAACTGCGCTTCGAACCATGCGCGAAACGTCAGCGCGGGCAAGCCCAGCGCGGGTCCCGTCAATTGCTTCGGCGAACGTAGCGTTTCCATGCGGGCGGTCGTGGCCCACGGGCCTTCCAGCCCTTGCGGCGAGCGGTCGAAAACCCGTGCCCGCACCCCCACCAGCTTGAGCGCGGCGGCTGCCGTCAGCCCGGCCATGCCGCCGCCGATGACCGCGACGTCCAGCACCTCCCTGCCGCCGTGCGTCTTGCCGATCACCCATTCCCGCGCGGGCAATTCGAGCAGGGACAAGTCTTCGGCGAGCCGCGCTTCGAGCGCCGCGAGGCCGCTGGGTGGAGTCGATGGAACGTTAGGGTCGAGGCTCACGGGGTGTGCTCTTCGGTCGGATTGAGATGGTCGTGGGGCACTTCATGGAGCGCCTGCAGGATCGTGCCGTGCTGGCTCGCGTCGTGCAGAACGAAATCGGGCAGGAGCTCGGCGGCGGCCTGCGCAAGCGCCTGCACGGTCGCCAGCGTCGCCGCGCCAAGCGGACGGGATTCCGGCGTGATGACGCCGAACAGGAACGCGATGCGGATATCGAGCGGACGGATCACCACGCCCTCGACAGGTAATCCGAGCGCTGTCACCGGTTCCAGCACGGCGAGCCCGAGGCCCGCGCGTACCGCGCCGAGCGCGTTCAGCGACGAGTTGGTCTCGATCACACCGGACGTGCGCACGTCCGCTTGCGCGAACGCCGCGTCGAGCCGCGGCCGCAGCCGATAGGGGTTCTGCATCGTGATGAGACGCCGGTTGGCGAAGTCGCTCAACGCGACGCGCGGCGCTCGCGCGAGCGGGTCGCCGGCGTGCACGGCGGCCACGCACGCGGTCTCGCCAATCCAATGCACTTGCAAGCCGCGATGCTCGAGCGGCAGGCTCGATACGCCGATGTCGACTATGCCGTTGAGCACGGCATCGACGACCTGTTCGGGCGCCGCGCTGCGCACGTGCACGGATTCGAGCGGATGGTTCTGATCGAGCAGGGCCAGCGCGCGCGGCACGAGTCCGGCGGCGAGCGCGGAGGTGGCGGCGAGCGTCACGGGCGGCGGCGCCTGGCGGGCGATCTGTTCGGCGCGCGCCTTGACCTGGCGCAGGTTGGCGAGGGTCCGCTCGACGTCCTGATAGAGCTGCGATGCCTCGCGAGTGGGCGCGACCCGTGGCCCGAAGCGCTGGAATAGCGGATAGCCGATTTCGGCTTCCAGTTCCTGGATGGAGCGCGTGACCGACGGCTGCGACCGCCCGAGCAGACGACCGGCGGCGGTGACGCT
Source organism: Paraburkholderia ginsengiterrae (assembly GCF_001645125.1). GTDB lineage: Bacteria > Pseudomonadota > Gammaproteobacteria > Burkholderiales > Burkholderiaceae > Paraburkholderia > Paraburkholderia ginsengiterrae. The sequence continues at coordinate 23,768 of NZ_LXKA01000176.1, forward strand.
CCCCGCGGACATCACGGCAGCAAACGCTTCCAGTTGGCGAATTTCCATGAATGCGCGGGCCCGGTCGATCAAGTTGATGAATTTGTAAAACGCATTCTTACGCCGCAAGCATGCGAATTGCAAATAATTAAAAATCCTATGGATAGACCGGAATCTGGGATACGGAAGGCGTCGCCGCGCCGGTGCGGGCCGTCAGCCTTTTGCGATTGACGGCGGTTCATGGTTTTCCCTGGTCGCTGCCATGCGACACGCATTACGCCGAACCAAAAAAACGGCCACGCCGGACAAGCCGGCGTGGCCGTTTCAGACTTCAGACTTCAGGTGATGCGTTTAGATACCGCCGACGCACATGTACTTGATGACCACGTAGTCGTCGATGCCGTAATGCGAACCTTCGCGGCCCAGGCCCGATTGCTTGACGCCGCCGAACGGCGCGACTTCATTCGAAATAAGGCCCGTGTTGATGCCGACCATGCCGTACTCGAGCGCTTCGGCGACGCGCCAGACGCGGCCGATATCGCGGCTGTAGAAGTACGACGCGAGGCCGAACTCGGTATCGTTGGCGAGGCGGATCACTTCCTCGTCCGACGAGAAGCGGAACAGCGGCGCGAGCGGCCCGAAGGTTTCGTCGCGCGCGACCTTCATGGCCGGCGTGACGTCCGCGAGCACGGTCGGCTCGAAGAAGCCGTGACCCAGCGCATGACGCTTGCCGCCGGTGACGATGCGCGCGCCCTTGGCGAGCGCGTCTTCGATATGCGACTCGACCTTCAGCACGGCGGCTTCGTTGATCAGCGGCCCTTGCGTGACGCCGTCGTCGGTGCCGCGGCCCACCTTGAGCTGTTCGACCGCGACGCGCAGCTTTTCGGCGAACGCGTCGTAGACCTTGTCGTGCACATAGAAGCGGTTCGTGCACACGCAGGTCTGGCCGCTGTTGCGATACTTCGAGGCAATCGCGCCGGCCACCGCCGCATCCAGATCCGCGTCGTCGAACACGATGAACGGCGCATTGCCGCCGAGTTCCAGCGACACTTTCTTGACCGTCGGCGCGCACTGCGCCATGAGCAGGCGGCCGACCGGCGTCGAGCCGGTGAACGACAGCTTGCGCACGATCGGATTGCCGGTCATTTCCGCGCCGATGGCTTTCGGCTCGCCGGTCACCACGTTGAACACGCCGCGCGGCACGCCGGCGCGTTCGGCCAGCACGGCCAGCGCGAGCGCGGAGAGCGGCGTGGCTTCAGCCGGTTTGACGATGATCGGGCAGCCTGCCGCGAGGGCCGGGCCGACCTTGCGCGTGATCATCGCCGCCGGGAAGTTCCACGGCGTGATGGCCGCGCAAACGCCGATCGGCTCTTTCGTCACGACAATGCGCTTGTCGCCGGCCGGCGTCGGGATCGTGTCGCCGTTCACGCGCTTGCCTTCTTCCGCGAACCATTCCAGGAACGACGCGGCGTACTGGATTTCGCCTTTGGCTTCGGCGAGCGGCTTGCCTTGTTCCGTGGTGAGGATCTTCGCCAGGTCGTCGGCGTTTTCCATCATCAGGTCATGCCATTTGCGCAGGATCACGGCGCGCTGCTTGGCGGTCGTGGCGCGCCATGCGGGCCAGGCGGCGTTCGCCGTGTCGATGGCGCGGCGCGTTTCCGCCGTGCCCATGCGCGGCACCGTCGCGATCGTGTCACCAGTGGCCGGGTTGCGCACTTCGAAGGTCGCGCCGTCGTCGGCGCCTTGCCATTCGCCCGCGATGTACGCGTGCGTCTTCAGCAGCGTCGGGTCTTTCAGGGTCAAGGTGGTCATGAGTATTTCCTTAGGCCGCGACCGCGACGCTGTCCTTGATCACGCTTTCGAGAATCGCCATGGCTTCGTCGAACACCGTTTCCTGAATCGTCAGCGGGAACAGGAAGCGCACCACGTTCGAATACACGCCGCACACCAGCAACAGCAAGCCGCGTTCGAGCGCGAGGGTCTGCACGCGCTTGGTGAACTCCGCGTCCGGCTCCGAGCCGCCTGCCTTGCAGAACTCGACCGCAACCATGCCGCCAGGGCCGCGCACGTCGGCGATCTGCGGCACTTCGCTTTGCAGCGAGACCAGCTTGGCCTTCACGCGATCGCCCAGCAGCGTGGCGCGCTCGCACAGCTTTTCTTCGTCGATGATGTCGAGCACGGCATGCGCCGCGGCCACTGCCAGCGGGTTACCGGCATACGTGCCGCCGAGGCCGCCAGGCGCCGCGGCATCCATGATTTCCGCGCGGCCGATCACGCCCGACAGCGGCATGCCGCCCGCCAGGCTCTTGGCGACCGTCATCAGATCGGGCACCACGTCGTAGTGATTCATCGCGAACAGCTTGCCGGTACGGGCAAAACCCGTTTGCACTTCGTCGGCGATCAGCAGAATGCCGTGCTCGTTGCACAGCTTGCGCAGGGCGCGCACGAATTCGGCCGGTGCCGGATAGAAACCGCCTTCGCCTTGAACCGGTTCAAAAATGATCGCGGCCACGCGCTTCGGATCGATGTCGGCCTTGAACAGGAATTCGATGGCCTTCAGCGAATCGGCCGTGGTCACGCCGTGCAGCGGATTCGGGAACGGTGCGTGGAACACGTCCGACGGGAACGGACCGAAGCCGATCTTGTACGGTGCAACCTTGCCAGTCAGCGCCATGCCCATCAGCGTGCGGCCATGGAAACCGCCGGTGAAGGCGATCACGCCCGGACGGCCGGTCGCGGCGCGCGCGATCTTGATGGCGTTTTCGACGGCTTCGGCGCCGGTCGTGAAGAACGCGGTCTTCTTCGGGTGGTCGCCCGGCGCGCGCGCGTTGAGCTTCTCAGCCAGTTCGACATACGACGCGTACGGCACGATCTGATACGCCGTGTGCGTGAAGTGATCCAGCTGGTCGCGGATCGCGGCGAGGATCTTCGGATGGCGGTGGCCCGTGTTGCACACCGCGATGCCGGCGGCAAAGTCGATGAAACGGCGGCCTTCCACATCCCACAGCTCCGCGTTTTCCGCGCGCTCAGCGTAGAAATCGCACATGACGCCGACGCCGCGCGGGGTGGCTGCGTCTTTGCGGCTCTTCAGTTCTGCGTTCTTCATTGTCATCTCCTTGCTCCTCGGTGTTGGTAGACGCCGCGCGCTCAGCACAGCACATGCTGCGACTATAATGAGATTTGGCTCTTAACTTCAGAGCCATTTCAATAAAAATGTAGGAGCCAATCATGCGCGCGAGCGTTTTGTCCGACTGGCTGGCCCAGCGTCTCGACCGAGGCAATGGCCAGCCGATCTATCGCCAGCTGCACCGGCTGCTGCAGCAGGCGATCCTGTCGCGCGAACTGCCGCCGGGCAGCAAGGTGCCGTCGTCGCGTTTGCTGGCGCAGGAGTTGGGCATCGGGCGCAATACCGTCACGCAGGTGTACGAGCAACTGGTACTCGAAGGGTATGTCAGTTCGGCGACCGGGCGTGGCACGTTCGTTGCCGCCAGCGCGCCGGAGGAAATCCTCGGCTTGCCGGATGCCGCTGCGGCCGACGCGGCCGACGCGCGTCCGGAACCTTCGCCGCTGCCGGCGGCCCGCGCGTTGTCCACGCGCGGCGCGCGGCTGATCGCAGGCGCGGGCGTGTCCAAGCGCCAGTGGGGGGCGTTCATGCCCGGCGTGCCGGACGTCACGAAGTTTCCGGCGCGTGTGTGGAGCCGGTTGCATAACAAGTATTGGCGCCGGCTGCGTCCGGACCTGCTCACGTATGCGCCGGGCGGCGGCCTTGCCTCGCTGCGTCACGCGCTGGCCGACTATCTGCGCACGTCGCGCTCGGTGCGCTGCACGCCGGAGCAGATCATCATCACCACCGGGATTCACCAGTCGGTCGACCTCGCGGTGCGCCTGCTATCCGATCCGGGCGACGTGATCTGGACCGAAGACCCCTGTTATTGGGGCGTGCGCAGCGTGCTGCACGTCTCGGGACTGCAGTCGCGGCCCATCGCCGTCGACGAGGAAGGCATCAATCCATTGGCCGACGACCTCGCGCAACCGCCCAAGCTGATGCTCGTCACACCGTCGCACCAGTATCCGCTCGGCATGGTGATGAGCCTCGCGCGGCGCCGCATGCTGCTCGAGTACGCGCGTCAGAACCAGTGCTGGATCATCGAGGACGACTACGACAGCGAATATCGCTACGGCAGCCGACCGCTGGCGTCGCTTCAGGGCCTGGATACGTCGGGGCAGGTGATTTACGTGGGCAGCTTCGGCAAGACGCTGTTTCCGGGTTTGCGCATCGGTTATCTCGTCGTGCCGGAGGCACTGGCGGAGAGCTTCGCCACCGCGAGCGCCGAGTTGTATCGCGAAGGGCAGTTGCTGCAGCAGGCGATGCTCGCGGAGTTCATCGCTGAAGGGCATTTCACTTCGCATATCCGCAAGATGCGCACGCTCTATGGGCAGCGCCGCCAGACGCTGCTCGATGCCGCCGCGCAACGGTATGGCGATGCGCTGCCGGCCGTGGGAGGCGATGCGGGTCTGCATCTGGTGATGCAGTTGCCGGATGGCAGCGACGACCGGCTGGTGGCGGCTGCGGCGCTGGAGCGCAATATCATCGTGCGGCCGTTGTCGGGGTACTACGCGCAGCCGCCGCTGGCGCCGCCGGGTTTGCTGATCGGCTATGCGTGCGTGCCGGATGAGGAGATCGCGCCGGCGTTCAACACGCTGGCGGATGCGATTGATGCGACGTTGCCGGTGTTTGCGTGAGGTGGTTCTGGTCCTGTAGCTTGCAAGGCACACTGAAGCCAACGCCCGAGCGCGTCAAATCCGAATCAACACCGCCCCCAGCGTCACCAGCCCACACGCCACGATCCGCCGCGTCGTCAGCTTCTCGCGCATGAACAGCCAGCCGATCAGCACCGCGAAGATCGAACTCATCTCGCGCAGCGCGGAAACCATGGCAATCGGCAGGTAGCGATAAGCCTCGATGATCAGGCAATAAGCACTCAACGCGAGCGCGCCGGAGGCGATGCCCTTGAGCACCACCGCGCGCCCGATGAACAGCCCTTTAGCACCGCCGCGCCAGTGCCAGGCGAGCAGAAACTGCGGGATATTCCAGATCAGATAGACCCACATGATGTAGCTCATGCCATTGCCCGCCACGCGCGCGCCGATTCCATCCACCACCGAATACGTCGCGATGAAAAACCCGGTCAGCAGCGCAAACGGCACGCTTTCGCCCGAAAAGCGCATGCCGCGGCGAAACGCCAGCGAGACGATACCGATCGACACCAGCGCCACCCCGACGGCGGCTAGCGGCTTGAGCGCCTCATGCGCGAACACCAATGCGCCGACAAACACGAGCATGGGCGAAAGGCCGCGCGCGATCGGATAGATCTGCCCGAAGTCGCCGCTCTTGTAGGCGCGAATCAGCGCCAGCAGATAGCCGAATTCCAGCAGCACCGACGCGAAGATGTACGGCCATGCCGCCGGTTCAGGCAAGGGCAGCGCAATGACGCCGACCGCGCTCACGGCGATATACGGAATCGCCATCATGCCGAGCAGCCAGACGCGGTCTTCGGATAGATGCAGAAACGCGTTCCACGTGGCGTGAAGCAGCGCGGAGACCAGCACCAGCAAAACCACAAAGGTTTCCATCAACGACCAAAGAGGAGGGGAGAGGCGGCCCCGGTGGCGGCCACAAGCACGCAATTATTCCAGGAGCACGCCGGAATAGCGGAGTGCGCGACTCCGGTGAAGTGGCATTATATGGAAAGTTGCGACAATTTGTGGCGCGCAAACAAGGTACGCGATGATTTCCGTACGATTAGCCGCACAGACGTTGAAGTGCCGGGTTGAAGGGCGGCCGGGCAGGGAGGCGGCGAAGCCGCGCTTCGCCCGCCTCCGGAGCCGCTATCAGGAAGGATGTAGCAAGCTTAGATCACGCGCTCGCGCAGCCACGCGGAGCCGAGATCGATCGCGGTGACCACGATCACCACCATGATCATCACCGCGGCGGTTTGCGCATAGTTGAAGGAGCGGATCGCTTCATACAGCACCACGCCGATTCCCCCCGCGCCGACCATGCCGACCACCATCGCCGAGCGCACGTTCGATTCGAAGCGATACAGCGCGTACGAGATCCACAGCGGCAGCACCTGCGGCAGCACGCCATAAATGATTTCGTCGAGGCTGGTTGCCCCGGTGGCGCGCACGCCTTCGGCCGGACGCGGATCGATGGCCTCGACCGCTTCAGCGAAGAGTTTGGCGAGCACGCCGGTGGTGTGCACCCACAGCGCCAGCACGCCGGCAAACGGGCCGAGCCCGACCGCGACGATGAACAGCATCGCGAAGACCATTTCGTTGATCGCGCGGCACGCATCCATCAGGCGGCGCATGGGCTGCACGATCCACATCGGCGCCATGTTGTGCGCGGACATCAGGCCGCACGGCACGGCGCACACGAGCGAGAGCGCCGTGCCCCACACCGCCACCGAGAGCGTCACGACCATTTCATGCAGATAGCTGCGCCATTCGGTGAAGTCAGGCGGGAAAAAGTCTTTGGCGAACTGGCCCATGTTGCCGGAGTCGGTGAGCAGGTCCAGCGGACGCATGTCGGCGCCGTGCCATGCGCCGCCCAACACCGCAAGCACCGCGATCCAGCCCAGCAGCGACAGCCAGCCACGCTTGCCCGCAGCGGACTTTGCATCACGTGCTGCCTGCGCCGATGCGCTCGCCGCCTGAGCGGCGAGTGCTTCACCCGCGTGCTTAGGCGACGTGATCAGATCGGCGGTGTTCATTGCTTCGATTGGGCGGCGTTGAGCGCGCTCAGCTTCGCGTCGAGTGCGGCCAACTGGGTCTTGCGATCGTCATCGGAGAGATGCGCGTCGCTCTCGATCTTCTGCTTCTGCTGGAACAACGCGACCTGGCGGATCGGCAGCAACTGCGCATCCGACGATGCAGCAAAACCGGCGTAACCCGTGATCGCGGCCATGACCGCTTTTTCGTGCGGATCGGTCTTCCCGTAGTTCAGGAAGAAGTTGCGCAGCTTGTCCTTGGTGGCTTGCGGCAGATCCTTGCGCCACACCAGCGGGTCCGACGGAATCAGCGGCGATGTCCACAGCACGCGCACCTGCGCGAACTTGTCCGGATGCTCTTTCTTCAGCGTGTCGAGCATCTCGGTGTTGTTGGTCGCGATGTCGACCTTGTTGTTCACCACGGCCAGCAGATTCGCTTCGTGGCTCGACGGCAGCACGGTCTTGAACGAGGTATTGACCGGCGTGTTGTGTTTGGCGAACAGGTAGTAGCCGGGAATCAGCGTGCCTGAGGTGGAGTTCGGATCGCCGAAGCCGAGCGTCACGTCCTTCGTATTCTTGAATACATCGTCGAGCGTTTTGAAGCGGCTGTTCACATTGGTGATCAGCACCGAGTAGTAGCCGGCGTCGCCATTCGCGTACTGCACCTTCGCGAACACTTCGCCTTGCGAGCGGTCCACTGCCTCGATCGCGGACGCATTGCCGAAATAGCCGACCTGTACCTTGTTAAAACGCATGCCTTCAATAATGCCGGCGTAGTCGGTCGCGAAGAACGCCTTGACGTTCAGGCCGGTTTGCTTGTTCATGTCGTTGATCAGCGGTTCCCAGCGCTGCTTGAGCACCGAGGACGAATCGGTCGAAATGATGCCGAGGTTGAGGTCCTCGGCATGGGCGGCGGCGACGCCGGCGAAGGCGGCCGCGCCTACAGCCAGCGTGATCAATGAACGCAGGAATTTCATTGCTTGAGATCCGGTTGAGTTGACAGGGTGAATGAGCGCGCTCAGTTCGAGTGCGCGGGATTGAGCGCGAATGCGTAACGCTCCGGGGCAGGTTCGGTGTCTTGAAGCGGCGTGCCGCCCGCTACGGTTTTTGTCTCGCTGCCTTCTGGGTCAGAGGCATGGGCATCGAGCGATTCATCGAGCAGTTCACGGGCGTCGTCGCCATAGAGCTTCTTGAGCAGGACCGGCGTGAGCGCGCCGGACGGGCCGTCGTAGACCACCTTGCCGCGGCGTAGCGCGATGGTGCGCTGGCAGTACTGCATGGCGATGTCGACCTGATGCAGCGAGACCAGCACCGTTAGCTGATGCTCGACGTTCAGCGTGCGCAGCATCTCCATCACGCGGCGCGACGATTCGGGGTCGAGCGAGGCGATCGGTTCGTCGGCGAGCACGATGCGCGCGCGCTGCACCAGCGCACGGGCGAGCGCGGCGCGCTGCTGCTGGCCGCCGGAAAGATTGGCGGCGCGTTCACGCGCATGGTCGCCAATGCCGACCTCGTTGAGCGCGGTCATCGACAATGCGCGCTCCGCGCGTGGAAAACGGCCGGTCAGACGCCGCCACAACGGCAGGCGCGAGAGTGCGCCGATCAGCACGTTGCTTTCGACCGAAAGGCGGTTCACCAGATTGAACTGCTGGAACACGAAGCCGATATCGCGGCGAATGCTGCGCACTTCCCGCACGATGCGGCCGTTCTGCTGGATCGGCCGCCCCAGAATCGAGATCTGCGACGGCTGCGCGTCCGAGGCCGTGAAGCCCGCGATGTGGCGCAGCAGGGTCGACTTGCCGGAACCCGAGGCGCCGATCAGCGCCACCATTTCCCCCGGCTGGACGCGCAGGTCGATTTCATCCAGCGCCTTGCGGCCGTTGCTGAACGTCTTGCTCAGCCGTTCGATTCGAATTGCTTCCATAAGTACCCCTTGACGCGTCCGGGCGCTGCCGGCATGTGTGGGGCTCATTCTAGGAAGCGTCTGTGACGGTTAAGTGAAGGTGTCGCGACGTCTAGACGACTATATCTTTATATGAATTTTTTGCGTCGCTGAAAAGACAGAACGAAGTCATTCGGACGAACAGTAAATGACATGCCTGTGACATGATTTGAATGAGTGTGCACCGCTTCAGCATGATCGCTCCGTGCCAGGCTATATTGCGGCATTCGAGGAGCCGTCCCCAATAACCTTGCATTTCCTTGCGACGTCGTCATGCATCCTTTGAGCTTCCTTCCCGACAGTTTTGCGGAGTACGAAGATCTCAGGACGATCCTCGAACAGGGCAGTGCAAGCTTCGCGGTCAGCACCGTCTGTGAGACGGTGGTGCGCGGCCGGCAATTCGCCGTGCGTACCGCCAGCATCGGCTCGACTGATCCGCAGGCGCCGGCCATCGGGTTTTTCGGCGGTATTCACGGGCTCGAGCGGATCGGCTCGCAACTCGTGCTGGATTACATGCGCGCGCTGCTCGCGCGGCTCGAATGGGACGAACTGCTGGTGCGGCAATTGCAGTCGATTCGTCTGATCTTTATGCCGATCGTCAATCCAGGCGGCATGTGGGCGGCCACGCGCGCCAATCCGAACGGCGTCGATCTGATGCGCAATGCGCCGCAGAACGCCGACGCGCGGGTGCCGCTGCTCGCGGGCGGCCAGCGCGTGGGCGCCTGGCTGCCGTGGTATCGCGGGCGCGAGGGCGACCCGATGGAGCCCGAGGCCGCTGCGCTACTGCAGGTGGTCGAAACCGAACTGGCGTCGCGGCCGTTGAGCATCGCGCTCGATTGCCATTCAGGCTATGGCTGGCGGGACAGCATCTGGTTTCCCTACGCGCGCACCCGCAAGCTGATGCCGCATCTGCCGGAAATGTACGTGCTCAAGACCATGTTCGAACGCGCGCATCCGCATCACGGCTACGCGTTCGAACCGCAGAGCCACCAGTATCTGTTGCACGGCGATCTGTGGGACTTCGCCTACGACCGCACGCCGGCGCCCAACGTCTTCCTGCCGATGACCCTCGAACTCGGCTCATGGCTGTGGATCAAGAAGAATCCGCGGCAGTTGTTCTCGCGTCAGGGCATGTTCAATCCGGTGAAGGCGCATCGCACGGCGCGCGTGCTTCGGCGTCATGCAAATCTGCTCGATTTTCTGGCGCGCGCGGCCTTTTCCTCGCAACGCTGGCTGCCGCAAGGCAATCGCCGCGACCAATTGCTGCAAAGCGCCCTCGACCATTGGTATCGGCCGGAAAGCGCATGAGCACATGGATCCTGCTGCGCGGCCTCACACGCGAAACCCGCCATTGGGGCCGCTTGCCTGACGTATTGCGCGAATCGCTCGGTGAGTCGCCCGCTGAGGCGTCGAATGAGGCGCGGCGCGGCGCGGACCATGACAACCCGCTGCTGCTGCTCGATTTGCCGGGCAACGGCGAGTTCGCGCACCTGCGCGCACCGGCGACGGTCGCCGACATGGTGGGTTTCGTGCGCCATGCGGCTTTTCAGAGCAACCTGCCCGGCCCGTATTGCGTACTGGCGATGTCGCTCGGCGGCATGGTGGCGACCGACTGGGCGCAACGGCATCCCCATGAGATCGAGCGGCTGGTGCTGATCAATACCAGCATGCGGCCGTTCAGCCACATGCAGGAGCGGCTTCGCCCGTCGGCGTGGCCGGGGCTGGCGGGCGTGGCCGCCAACTGGACCGCCGCGGCGCGCGCGGAGCGCGGCATTCATCGGCTGACATGCAACAACGTGGCGACGCTGGACGACGATCTCGCCGCATGGAGCGCGATTCGCCGAAGCGCGCCCGTGAGCCGTGGCAACGCATTGCGGCAACTCTGGGCCGCGGCGCGTTTTACCGCAAGGGCCGCGAAACCGGCCTGCCCGGTGTTGATCCTTTCTTCGCAGGCCGACAGGCTGGTCAACCCGGTCTGCTCGGCGAAGCTCGCGGCGGCGTGGGGCGCCTTGCATCGCGAGCATCCGTGGGCCGGCCACGATCTGCCGCACGACGATCCGGCATGGACCGCCGGGCAGGTTCGCGCATGGCTCGAGCAGAACCCCGCCGTGCCGGGCGCCGGGCTTTAAGCCGCCGGACACGCTGCTGCAACGCGGCGAGAGTAATAGGTATAAAGCCAGCGGGTATTACCTAAGTGCACTCGTTCATCGCATTCGGGTCGGCAGGTGCATAATTCCCGTGCAGTCGATGCATGCAGTCACGCGATACTCGCCATTGCCGCCAGCCGGGGGAGTTGATCATGCAAGCGAAGAACGAAGAAGCCGTCACGCACCTGCTGAACGATGTCGTCGAATTTGCACGTGGGCGCCTGCCCGAACCAACCTTCGCGGTTGTCGAACCCTTCCTGCGGCACTACTACGATTTCGTCGACGCCGACGATCTGCAGAGCCGCTCCATCGCCGATCTCTACGGTGCGGCGCTCGCGCACTGGCAAACGGCGCAGCGCTTCGTGCCCGGCGCCGAGCGTTTGCGCGTCTATAACCCGATTCTCGAACAGCACGGCTGGCATTCCGATCACACGGTGATCGAAATCGTCAATGACGACATGCCGTTTCTGGTCGATTCGGTGTCGATGGCGGTCAACCGGCATGGCCTTGCGCTGCACTCCGTCGTGCATCCGGTATTCCGCATCTGGCGCGCGCCCGACGGGAGCATCACGAGAGTCGGCCAGGGCGCAGAAGACGCCACCGATACCCGTTCGCAACTGGCCTCGTTTATTCATTTCGAAGTGGACCGTTGCGGCGCGGCAAAACTCGACGCCCTGCGCGACGACATCGCCAAGGTGTTGCGCGACGTGCGCCTGGCGGTCGAAGACTGGCCGAAGATCGTCGAACTCGCGCGCCTCACCATCAAGGGCATGAAAACCGGCGAAGCCGGCCCGGAAGGTGTGGAAGCACGCGCGTTTCTCGAATGGATGGTGGCCGACCATTTCACCTTTCTCGGCCAGCGCGATTACGACCTGGTGGAGCACGACGGCGGCTACGGCCTGCGCGCGGTGCAGGGCTCCGGCCTGGGCATTCTGCGCGATGCACAGCAGCCCGCCGGCGCCGCCGAGGTCACGCCGCTGCCGCCGGCCGCGGCCGACATCATTTTCGGCTCATGGCCGATCTTTCTGACCAAGGCCAATTCGCGTGCCACCGTGCACCGGCCAGGCTATCTGGATTACGTCGGCATCAAACTGACCGGCGCGGACGGCAAGGTGATCGGCGAGCGCCGCTTCATCGGCCTGTATACGTCCACGGCGTATTCCGTGTCGGCCGCGGAGATTCCGATTGTGCGGCGCAAATGCGCGAATATCGTGCGGCGGGCCGCTTTCCTGCCCAAGGGCCATCTCGCGAAGTCGCTGGTGACGGTGCTCGAAACCTATCCGCGCGACGAGCTCCTGCAGGCCGACGAGGATCAGCTTTACGACACCGCGCTCGGCGTGTTGCGTTTACAGGAGCATCAGCGCACGCGCCTGTTCGTGCGGCGCGACCGCTTTGATCGCTTCGTGTCGTGCCTAGTGTTCGTGCCGCGCGACAAGTACAACACGGATCTGCGCCGGCGCGTGGCGCACCTGCTGGCTGAGGCGTTCAACGGCGAGAGCATCGAATTCACGCCGCTGCTGTCGGAATCGACTCTGGCGCGCATTCATTTCGTCATCCACGCGAAGCCGGGCGGCATGCCCGACGTCGATACGCGTGAACTGGAAGCGCGGCTCGTGCAGGTGGCGCGCCGCTGGCAGGACGATCTTGCCGACGCTTTGCTCGATGCGTTCGGCGAAGAGCAGGGCAACCGTCTGCTGCAGCACTACGGCGATTCGTTTCCGGCCGGCTATCGCGACGATTATCCGGCCCGCACGGCCGTGCGCGATATCGAGCTGATCGAGCGCGTGCAGGGCACCGAGCGTCTTGCCATGAATCTGTACCGGCCCATCGAATCCGGGCCGCGGGCGTTCCGCTTCAAGGTATATCGCGCGGGCTTGCCGATTGCGTTGTCGCGCAGCTTGCCGATGCTCGAACATCTGGGCGTGCGGGTCGACGAAGAGCGGCCTCATCTGATCGAGGCGCTGGGCGCGACGCCCGCCTGGATTCACGACTTCGGCCTCGAACTCGCGGACGACGCGGAGTTCGACATCGAGCGCGTCAAGAATCTCTTCGAAGAAGCCTTCGAGCAGGTGTGGACCGGCGCGATCGAAAGCGACGATTTCAACCGCCTCGTGCTGCGCGCCCAATTGAATGCGCGCGAAGTGACGATTCTGCGTGCATACGCCAAGTATCTGCGCCAGGTGGGGTCGACCTTCAGCGACGCGTATATCGAGCGCGCCGTGACCGGTAACCCGGCGATTGCCCGCATGCTGGTCGAGCTATTCGTGGCTCGCTTCGATCCGGAGTTGGGCGAGAAGCGCGAACTGCTGATTGACGGCTGGCTGCAGAAGATCGAAGGTGCGCTCGATCAGGTGCCCAATCTCGACGAGGACCGCATCCTCCGGCAGTTTCTCGGCGTCATCAAGGCGACGCAGCGCACAAACTACTATCGCTTCGACGCCGGCGGGCATCCGAAGCCGTACCTGTCTTTCAAGTTCAATCCCGCGCAAGTGCCCGGCTTGCCCGAACCTAAACCGATGTTCGAGATCTGGGTGTATTCGCCGCGGGTGGAAGGCGTGCATTTGCGCGGCGGCCGGGTGGCGCGCGGCGGTTTGCGCTGGTCGGACAGGCGCGAGGATTTCCGCACGGAAGTGCTCGGGCTGATGAAAGCGCAGATGGTGAAGAACGTGGTGATCGTGCCGGTCGGCTCGAAGGGCGGCTTCGTCGTGAAGAACCCGCCGCCGCAAAGCGAGCGCGACGCATGGATGCGCGAGGGCATCGCGTGCTATCAGACCTTCCTGCGCGGCCTGCTCGATCTGACCGACAACCTCGCGGGCACCGCGGTGGTGCCTCCGCCCGACGTGGTGCGGCACGACCCCGACGATCCGTATCTGGTGGTTGCCGCAGACAAAGGCACGGCCACGTTCTCCGACTTCGCGAACGCGATCTCGCAGGAATATGGTTTCTGGCTCGACGACGCGTTTGCGTCGGGCGGCTCGGTCGGATACGACCACAAGAAAATGGCGATCACCGCGCGCGGCGCGTGGGAGTCGGTCAAGCGGCACTTCCGCGAAATGGGCGTGGACACGCAGACCATGGACTTCACGGTGGTCGGCATCGGCGATATGTCGGGCGACGTGTTCGGCAACGGCATGCTGCTGTCGCCGCATATCAAGCTGGTGGCCGCGTTCGACCACCGGCATATTTTCCTCGATCCGAATCCCGATCCGGCGCTGAGTCTGGCCGAACGGGGGCGCCTGTTCATGCTCGACCGTTCGAGCTGGGCCGACTACGATCCCGCGCTGATCTCGGCGGGCGGCGGCGTGTTTCCGCGCAGCGCCAAGACGATTCCGCTGTCGCCGGCGGTGCAATCGGTGCTCGGCTTGAGCGTGCCCGCGCTCGCGCCCGCTGAATTGATGCGGGCGATTTTGCAGGCGCCGGTCGATCTGCTGTACAACGGCGGCATCGGCACGTATGTGAAAGCGAGCCATGAAACGAATCTGCAGGTCGGTGACCGCGCCAACGACGCGATCCGAGTCAACGGCGCCGATCTGCACTGCAAGGTCGTGGCCGAAGGCGGCAATCTCGGTCTCACGCAATTCGGGCGCATCGAGTTCGCGCAGCGCGGGGGCCGCATCAATACCGACGCGATCGACAACTCGGCGGGTGTCGACTGCTCGGATCACGAGGTCAACATCAAGATTCTGCTGGGGCTGGTCGTCGCCGATGGCGAGATGACCGAGAAGCAGCGCAATGCGCTGCTGGCCGAAATGACCGACGAAGTCGGCCTGCTGGTGCTGCAGGACAACTACTACCAGACCCAGGCGCTGTCGATTGCGGGCCGCTACGGTGTTGAGCTGCTCGACGCCGAGGCGCGGCTGATGCGCTATCTGGAACGCGCCGGGCGCCTGAATCGCGTGATCGAGTTTCTGCCGACGGACGAGGAAATCGCCGAGCGGCAGGCCGCCAAACAAGGTCTCACCACGCCCGAGCGCGCGGTGTTGCTGGCGTACAGCAAGATGTGGCTGTACGACGCGCTGCTCGATTCGTCGATGCCGGAAGACCCGCTCGTGAGCGACCTGCTGGTGGAGTATTTCCCCAAGCCGTTGCGGCAGCGGTTCAGCGCACCGATGCAAAAGCACCCGCTGCGGCGCGAAATTCTTGCCACGCATCTGACCAACGCGCTGGTGAACCGGGTCGGCTGCGAGTTCGTGCACCGGCTCATGGAAGAAACCGACGCGCATCCCGGCGACATTGTGCGGGCCTGCGTGATGGCGCGCGACGTGTTCGATCTCGACGAAGTGTGGAGCAGCATCGACGCGCTCGACAACCGAGTGGCCGACGATGTGCAGGCGCGCATGTTCGTCGAAGTGGCGCGCCTCGTCGAACGTTCGGCGTTGTGGTTCCTGCGGCAGTTGCAGTCGGGCGCGGTCAGCGACGGCGATGTGGCCGGCCTGCTCGCGCGTTGCCGCGACGCGGCGCAGCGGCTTGCGCCGCAATGGCCCGCGTTGTTGCCGAGTGCCGATCTCGACGCGCTCTCCGAACGGCAGCGCGTGCTGGTGGACGCCGGCGTCGACAGCGGTCTCGCGGTGCGGATCGCGAGCGGCGAGATTTCGGCGGCGCTGCTTGATATCGCCGAGGTGGCCTCGACGAGCGACCGCAGCCTCGAACTGGTGACCGGCGTGTACTTCGCGCTCGGTACGCTGCTGAATTCGAGCTGGATTAGCGAACGCGCGGCCGCTTTGCCGGCGCCAACGCACTGGGACATGCTGGCGCGCGCCTCCGCGCTGGCCGAACTCGCGCGCCTGAAACGCGCGTTGACCACCAGCGCGCTGGCCGGCGCGGACGACGCATCGACGCCGGAAACCCTGGTCGAGGCATGGCGCGAGAAGCGCGTCGCCCAGCTCGAGCGCTATGCGCGCCTGCTGGCCGATCTGCGGGCCACGGGCGGGGCGAGCCTGTCGATGCTGCTGGTCATCGTGCGGGAAATGGCGGCGCTCGAAAGGGCCTAGCGCGGCGCCATGCCCGCGGGGCGAGCGTCTGGGAGCATAAGCGGGGCATGTGTCCAACACACCGAGGTTGGACGCATGCCGCCCGGCATGTCCATAATACGGGCTGCTGCAAACTGAAAGCTCTCTGCAAACTCACGGACGCCCTCCACGACGATGAAAGAAGAATCGCCGAAAGCCATTTTCTATGCGCTCGCCGCCAACCTCGGCATCGCCATCTGCAAGTTCGCGGCGGCCGCCTTCACCGGTTCCGGCTCGATGTTCGCGGAGGCGATTCACTCCACCGCCGACTGCGGCAACCAGTTGCTGCTTCTATTCGGCCTGCGTGAAGCGCGCAAGCCGGCCAGCCCGTTGCATCCCATGGGGAGCGGGCGCGAGATCAACTTCTACTCATTGCTCGTGGCACTGCTGCTGTTCTTTGTCGGCGGCGCGTTCTCCGTGTACGAAGGCGTGCACCGCCTCTTCGTGCGCGAGCCGTTGCAGTATGCGTTTGTGGCGCTGACGGTGCTCGGCGTGTCGGTGGTGCTCGAGGCGCTGTCCCTGTGGGGCGCCGTCAAGGAAATCCGCAAGAGCCATCCGGACAAAAGCATGTGGCGCTGGTTTCGGGAGACGCGCGAGTCCGAACTGCTCGTGGTTGCGGGTGAGGACATCGCGGCGCTGGCCGGTCTCGCCATCGCCTTCGTCGCCGTGCTGCTCACCATGATGACCGGCAATCCGCTCTATGACGCGCTGGGTTCCATCGGCGTCGGCCTGCTGCTGATGGTGATCGCGTGGCTGGTGGCGCGCGAAGTGAAGTCGATGATCGTCGGCGAATCGGCGAGTCCGGAAGTGCGCCGCGCGATCGAGGCGCACCTGCGCGCGCGAACCGAGATTCGCAGCATCATCAACATGATTACCCTGCAATGGGGCCGTCACGTGGTGGTGGCCGTGCAGGCCGAAATGATCGACTACGCCAGCGGCCGCGCGATGGTCGACGCGATCAACGTGATCGAAGCGGATTTGCAGTCGGCCTTTCCGCAAGTACGGTGGGTATTTTTCGAACCGGATGTACCGCGCGTTTAAGTCCGCGCGCGCCCGCAGGGCGGCGGGTGTGCGGCGGCGTGCAATTAATTTTTTCGCATCTATACTTCTTTGCGCTTGAAAGCAGGACTTTCTCCCAATCTGCATTAACAGGCAAAAGGAAGATCACAATGCTGACTCGCTCACTCGGCGCCATTTCCGCCATGGCGCTCGCCGCATGCGCGGCCCTCTCGTCCGGACCGGCCAGCGCGGACGACAACGACGGCGGCTCGCACGGACGCCCCGTCAAGGTGATGATCATTTCGATGTTCGGACCGGAAGGGCAGGTGTGGCTCGATAACCTCGGCCCCTGGCGTGAAATCACCGTGGACGGCCTGTCGCCCGATTACCCCACGGTTCATTGCAACAAGCAGGACGTCTGCGTGATGACCACCGGCATGGGGCACAGCAATGCCGCTGCGTCGATCATGGCGCTCACGTTCTCGCAGCGTTTCGATTTGCGGCATACGTACTTCATGGTTGCCGGCATTGCGGGCATCGATCCGCAGCAAGGCACCGTGGGTTCCGCCGCGTGGGCGAAATATCTGGTCGACTTCGGGATTCAGTGGGAGATCGACGGGCGCGAGATTCCGCCCGGCTGGAACACCGGCTACCTCGGCATCAACACCACGAGTCCTACGGCCAAGCCGCCGCTCGACTATCGCACCGAAGTGTTCCAGTTGAATACGCGGCTCGCGGATACGGCGTTTGCCTTGTCCCGTCAGGTGACACTGTCCGATAGCGCGCAGGCGCAGGCCGCACGCGCCAAGTATTCTTATGCGCCGGCCAATCGCCCGCCGACCGTCATTCAATGCGATACGCTGGCCGGCGATACGTGGTGGTCAGGAACCCTGATTGGTCAGCGGGCGCGCGACTGGACCAAGATCCTGACCGACGGAAACGGCGTCTACTGCACGACGCAGCAGGAAGACAACGCCACGTACGAGGCGCTCAAACGCGCGGACTCGGTCAACAAGGTCGATCTGAATCGGGTTGCCGTGTTGCGGGCGGGCTCCGATTTCGACCGGCCCTACGACGGGCAGACGAGTGCCGACAACCTGCTGAACTACGCTGCGCAAGGCGGTTTTACGATCGCCATCCAGAACCTGTTCCTCACGGGCAATCCGCTCGTGCAGGACATCTCCACGCATTGGAACGAGTGGCGCGACGGCGTGCCTAAACGGTAACGTGCGCGGTAAAGTCCACGGTAAGGTCCGCGGTAAAACCCTTCGGTAGTTCTCTTCAGCAGGTCTTTTCAAATGCGCGCGCCCACGGATGCGATCCGTGGGCTCGTTTCATCTGAAGCGCTTAGTGTTGAGGCGCGCGGTACGGCGTCCACACTGGCGTGTCGGTATCCCAATTGTCGAGTTCAGAGGGTGTCATGATGTGCTCCTTCTTGAAGAGTGCATGAATCGTTCAGCAATGGCCAATTGTTTTGGATGCCGAACTACCTGATAAATATCGTCTTACTGTCCGTTGGCCACGCGCGTGACGTCGCCGTTCGTGCCTTCCTGCAGCGCGATGCGCGAAGCCTGCGTTTGACCGATCAGACCTTTGTTCGGATACGTCGTGCGATTCAGCGAGGGCAGCGAGCCGTCGCGATAAGCCGCAACGAGTTCCGCTTGCACTTCGGCACGCGTTTTCGCGGTTGCAGTCGTGGTTGCCGTGGGTTGCGTTTGATAAGTGCCGGCGCGGCCAATGCCGCCGCTGCCTTGTGCGAACACAGGGGCGCTGGCGAGCAGCGAGAGCGCCAGACCTGCCAATAGATTGCGTTTCATGATCCACTCCTGTCGATTCATTGGCAGCGCGAGCGGCGCTGCGACAGGGTGAAATGTAGACTTGGAGAGCGCACGGATAAATTGCCGAATCGCGAAATGAATTGTCGCGATTCCAGAACAATCTCGACAACAGTACGCGGAATGCCGTGCAAACGCTGGTTTATTCGAACAACCGCGGCATTAGAGCCGCGGTTGGAATTCACTGTTTCAGATTCGGTACTTCAAATCGCGCGCGCATTAGACGATAGTCACGCCACCCATTCCGTAGTCACCGGGGTATCGAGCGTGGGGCCAGACTCGCGTTCTTCAAGTGTGCGCTTCGTGCACATTGCGTCGAGACTGCCGCGTCCGCTCAGCAACGGGCAACGGTCGAACAGCTCCGCGATCCAGTCTACGAAAACGCGGACTTTAGGCGACAGATGGCGACTGTGCGGATAGACTGCGGAAATCGGCATCGGCAAAGGTTTCAGTTCCGGTAACACTTCTACCAGCTGGCCCGAACGCAGATGCGGCAGCACCATGAAGAGCGCCGGCTGAATCAGGCCGAAGCCTTCCAACCCGCAAGTCACGTAGGCATCGGCGTCATTCACCGAGACGATGCCCTTCATCTTCACTTCAACTTCTTTGCCATCAACCATGAAGGCCCAATCGAGCGTGCGCCCGGTGCGGCTGGAAAAGTAATTGACTGCTTTGTGATTCTCCAGGTCTTCGAGCGAAGACGGCATGCCCGCGCGCTCAATGTATTCGGGGGCTGCGCACGTTACGCCTTCGAACAGACCAATACGGCGCGCCACCAGCGAAGAATCCTGTAGCGCACCGATTCGCACCACGCAATCCACGCCTTCCTGCACCAGATCCACCGGGCGATCCGTCAGGCCCAGTTGCAGGTCGATGTCCGGGTAGCGCGTGTGGAATTCGCACAGCGCAGGAATCACCAGCAAGCGGCCGATCGAACCTGGCATGTCGATACGCAGCTTGCCGTGCGGCTTTTTCGTGCCGCTCTGAAAACTGGCCTCGGTGTCTTCGACGTCCGCGAGGATGCGCACGCAGCGTTCGTAATACGCCGCGCCGTCCGGCGTGAGCGACAAACGCCGGGTGGTTCGATGCATCAGGCGCGTGCCGAGAAACGCTTCGAGGTTCTGAATGATGGTCGTAACCGAGGCGCGCGGCAGATCGAGCGTTTCCGCTGCGCGGGTAAAGCTGTTGGTGTCGACGACGCGCGTGAACACTTGCATGGCCTGAAGCCGGTCCATTGCAAACCTCCAGAAGGGGCAGGCGCACTGAACGGGAATGGATTCCGCAGAGCAATCGCATTCGATTGTTCAGAGGCGCCGAATTGTGTTGCCGGATTATAGGCATTTATTTAGGAGTCTGCCGAACCCACAATTCGCACCATTGAAGTTCTATGCGCATTGCGCGGCTCGACATGGAAGCATTTAAACCGCCGTACACGTTTGTCCCCGCTGATAGCGGCATCGCGGAGGCCGACAGTACGGCACTCGAAGTCACTGACGTGCAGATCGAAGGGCACGCACAGGACATCACATTGCGGCTGTACCGGCTGGCTGGAAAGACCGCACTGCCGGTGCTGCTTTATTTCCACGGTGGTGGATTTACGAAGGGTTCGGTCGATCAGGCCGATCACGCCGCGCGTTTTTTCGCGGAACACTTACCGGCGTTGGTCGTATCGGTCGGTTATTCGCTGGCGCCGCGGTTTCCGTTTCCGGCCGCCCCGGAAGACGCGCACCGCGCGGCGCTGTGGGTGCAAACGCGGGCCCGCGCGTTCGGCGGCAACAGCAAGAAAGTGGGTGTGGCGGGTCACGACGCAGGCGGGCAGCTGGCCAATTGCCTCGCTTTCATCGCACGCGATCGCGGCGACGTGCGGATTGCCGCCCAGGCGCTATTCGGGCCGATGCTCGATCCGAGCCTGACGCGTCTCGGCGACGAAAAGCGTCTGGGTTCGGATATCACGGCGAAAGAGTGCGCGGCCTGTTATCGCGCGTATCTCCCGCAAGCGTCGCAGCGCATGCATCCGTATGCCGCGCCGCTCGAATCGTCGCGGCTCGCGGGTCTGCCGGCCACGCTGATCCTGACCGCGCAAAACGACGTGCTGCATGTGGAAGCGGAGAAATACGCCGGCAGTCTGATCGACGCCGGGGTGGTGACCCAGGTGGTTCGCTATCCGAGCGTCTCGCATGCCGCGTTGGCCGATCATCCGGCCGCTTTGCAGGAAGCGGTGCGATTTTTTCAGTGGCGCTTCGATGCGCGCGCCCATCGATAAACAGAACTTCAATCAACGATACCGGGAGCTTCACATGACTATCCTTCCTCTTTCCCGTCGCCGTGTGGCGATTGCTGCAGTTGTTGTTCTCGCCGTAGCCGGGCTGGGCACGTTCGGCGCGATTCGCGTGGATGCGAGCTCGCCTGCCGCGCCGACCATCGTGCCGGAAGTCGATGTCGCCACGGTGGTGCAAAAAACGATTACCGACTGGCAGACCTATTCGGGCCGCCTCGAGGCCGTCGAAAAAGTGGACGTGCGTTCACAGGTGCCGGGCACCATCGTGTCCGTCAACTTCAAGGACGGCGCGCTCGTGAAGAAGGGCGACACGCTGTTCGTGATCGATCCGCGCCCGTATGCGGCGGAAGTGGACCGCGCGGAGGCGCAGCTCGCCGCCGCGCAGGCACGCACTGGGTACACGCAAAGCGACTGGGAGCGCGCGCAGCGTCTGATCACCGACAACGCGATCGCCAAGCGCGACTACGACGAGAAGCAGAACGCCGCGCGCGAGGCGAGCGCCAACCTGAAGGCCGCGCAGGCCGCGCTCGAAACCGCGCGCATCAATCTCGGCTACACGAAGATTGTCGCGCCGGTGGCAGGCCGCGTGTCGCGCGCGGAAATCACGGTGGGCAACGTGGTGTCGGCGGGCGCGAGCTCGGCCCCGCTGACCACGCTGGTGTCGGTGTCGCCGATCTACGCATCGTTCGACGCTGACGAACAAACCTACCTGCAATACCTGAGCCGCGCGAAAGACGGCAGCAAGGTGCCGGTGGAACTCGGTCTCGCCGACGAAACCGGCTACTCGCGCAGCGGCACGATCGAATCGGTGGACAACCGCCTCGACACGTCGTCGGGCACGATCCGCGTGCGTGCGCGCTTCGATAACGAAGATGGCGCGCTGATTCCTGGTTTGTATGCCCGCGTGAAAGTGGGCGGCAGCGAGCCGCATCCGGCACTGCTGATCGACGACGCGGCAGTGGGCACCGACCAGGACAAGAAGTTCGTGCTGGTGGTCGATCAGGGCAATCACGCGGTGTATCGCGAGATCGGGGTGGGCAGCATGCAGGGCAATCTGCGGGTCGTCACGAGCGGTCTGAAGGCGACTGACCGCATTGTCGTGAACGGCATTCAGCGTGTGCGTCCGGGCGACCAGATACGTGCGCATATGGTGCCGATGACAGCCGATCAGGATCCGAACAGCGCGCCGCAGGCGCAGACGCAGAAGCAGAAGCAGACACAAGCGCAGACGCAGACGCGTGCCAAGTCGGACAATAACTCGTGAGCTTCATGCGCCGCGGTTTGACGACGCAGCCCATGCTCCAACGTTAAGAGCTTTCCATGAACATATCCAAATTCTTCATTGATCGACCGATCTTTGCCGGCGTGTTGTCGGTCCTGATCCTGCTGGCGGGCATCATTTCGCTCTTCAGGCTGCCGATCTCGGAGTATCCGGAAGTGGTGCCGCCATCGGTGGTGGTGCACGCGCAGTATCCGGGTGCGAATCCGAAGGTGATCGCCGAAGCCGTCGCTTCGCCGCTCGAAGAGCAGATCAACGGCGTCGAGAACATGCTGTACATGCAGTCGCAAGCAAATAGCGACGGCAATCTCACGCTCACGGTGACGTTCAAGCTCGGCACCAACCCGGACCTCGCGACGCAGCTGGTGCAGAACCGCGTCAACCAGGCGCTGCCGCGTCTGCCGGAAGACGTGCAACGGCTCGGCATCACGACGATCAAGAGCTCGCCCACGCTGACCATGGTGGTCCACCTGATCTCGCCGAACAATCGCTACGACATGACGTATCTGCGCAATTACGCGCTGCTGAACGTCAAGGACCGTCTCGCGCGGATTCAGGGCGTTGGCGAGGTGCAGTTGTGGGGTTCGGGCGACTACGCCATGCGCGTCTGGCTCGATCCGCAAAAAGTGGCGCAACGCGGCTTGACGGCGACCGAAGTGGTCAACGCAATCCGTGAGCAGAACATTCAGGTGGCGGCCGGTGTGATCGGCGCATCGCCTTCGGTGCCGGGCACGCAACTGCAATTGTCAGTGAATGCACGCGGCCGCTTGAAGACCGAGGGCGAATTCGGCGACATCATCGTCAAGACCACGCCGGACGGCGGTGTGACCTACCTGCGCGACATTGCGCGTATCGAACTCGCGGCGTCGGAATACGGCCTGCGTTCGCTGCTCGACAACAAGCCGGCCGTGGCGCTGGCAATCAACCAGGCGCCGGGCGCGAACTCGCTGGCGATTTCCGACCAGGTGCGCTCCGCCATGAAGGAACTGGCGGAAGACATGCCGGCGGGCGTCGAATACAAGATCGTGTATGACCCGACGCAGTTCGTGCGCTCGAGTATCGAGGCAGTCGTGCATACGCTGCTGGAAGCGATCGCGCTGGTGGTGATCGTCGTGATCGTGTTCCTGCAGACGTGGCGGGCTTCGATCATTCCGCTGATCGCCGTGCCGGTGTCGATTGTCGGGACGTTCTCGCTGCTGCTCGCGTTCGGCTTCTCGATCAACGCGTTGTCACTGTTCGGCATGGTGCTAGCCATCGGAATCGTGGTGGACGATGCGATCGTGGTGGTGGAGAACGTGGAGCGCAACATCGAAAGCGGGCTCAGTGCGCGCGACGCGACGTATAAAGCCATGCAGGAAGTGAGCGGGCCGATTATCGCGATTGCGCTGACACTGGTTGCCGTGTTCGTGCCGCTCGCGTTCATGACCGGTTTGACGGGCCAGTTCTACAAGCAGTTTGCGATGACCATCGCGATCTCGACGGTGATCTCGGCGTTCAACTCGCTGACCTTGTCGCCGGCGTTGTCCGCAATGCTGTTGCGCAGCCACGGCGCGAAGGAAGACTTCCTGACGCGTGTGATGAATCGCGTGCTGGGTGGCTTCTTCAAGCGCTTCAACAAGGTGTTTCATCGCGGCTCGACGGAGTATGGCCGTGGCGTGACCGGCGTGCTGCGCCGCAAGGGTGCGATGCTCGCGGTGTACGCGATCCTGCTGGGCGCGACCGTGCTGATCTCGCGTGTGGTGCCGGGCGGCTTCGTGCCGGCGCAGGACAAGGAGTACCTGATTGCGTTCGCGCAGTTGCCCAACGGTGCGTCGCTCGATCGTACGGAGAAAGTGATCCGCGACATGAGCGCGATTGCGCTGAAGCAGCCGGGCGTGGAGAGCGCGGTGGCGTTCCCGGGTCTGTCGGTGAACGGCTTCACGAATAGCTCGAGCGCGGGCATCGTGTTCGTGACACTCAAGCCGTTCAAGGAGCGTGGCAACAAGAAACTCTCCGCCGGAGCAATTGCCGGCGCGTTGAACCAGCAATACGGCGCGATCAAGGATTCGTTCGTCGCGGTGTTTCCGCCGCCACCCGTGCTCGGCCTCGGCACGCTCGGTGGATTCAAGCTGCAACTGGAGGACCACGGCGCGGTCGGTTACGCGGAGTTGAACAAGGCAGCGGAGGCGTTCGTGAAGAAGGCGGCGCAAACGCCCGAACTCGGCCCGACGTTCTCCAGCTATCAGATCAACGTGCCGCAGCTTAACGTCGACCTGGATCGCGTGAAGGCCAAGCAGCTCGGCGTGCCGGTCACGGACGTGTTCAACACGATGCAGATCTATCTGGGCTCGCTGTATGTGAACGACTTCAACCGCTTTGGCCGCGTGTATCAGGTGCGGGTGCAGGCGGACGCGCCGTTCCGTCAGCGCGCCGACGACATCCTGCAACTGAAGACCCGCAATGCGGCGGGTGACATGGTGCCGCTGTCGTCGCTCGTGACGGTCACGCCGACGTATGGCCCGGAAATGGTGGTGCGCTACAACGGCTACACGGCCGCCGACATCAACGGCGGACCCGCGCCGGGATTCTCGTCGGGTCAGGCGCAGGCCGCGGCCGAACGCGTAGCGGCCGAAGTCTTGCCGCACGGCGTGAAGCTCGAATGGACCGACCTGACGTACCAGCAGATTCTTGCCGGCAATGCGGGCTTGTGGGTGTTCCCGATCAGCGTGCTGCTCGTGTTCCTCGTGCTCGCGGCGTTGTATGAAAGTCTGACGCTGCCGCTCGCGGTGATCCTGATCGTGCCGATGAGCGTGCTGTCCGCGCTGACCGGCGTGTGGCTCACCGGTGGCGACAACAACATCTTCACGCAGATCGGCTTGATGGTGCTGGTGGGGCTGTCGGCGAAGAACGCGATTCTGATCGTCGAGTTCGCTCGCGAACTCGAGCATGACGGGCGTACGCCGCTCGCGGCGGCGATCGAGGCGAGCCGGATGCGTCTGCGGCCGATTTTGATGACGTCGATCGCGTTCATCATGGGTGTCGTGCCGCTGGTGCTGTCGAGCGGAGCGGGTTCGGAGATGCGTCACGCAATGGGTGTGGCGGTGTTCTTCGGCATGCTCGGCGTCACGCTGTTCGGTCTGATGCTGACCCCTGTGTTCTATGTGGTGCTGCGTACGATGGCCGGCGGGACGATTCACGTCGCGCAGAAAGACGCGCCGCACTATGCAGCGCCGGTCGCGGACGCTTGAGGAGAAAACAACAATGAATCGTTTTGAATCTTTGAGCGGGTGGGGCCGGGCGGCTGCAAGCGGTTTGCTGGTCGCGCTGCTCGCCGCCTGCTCGCTGGAGCCCACGTACAAGCGGCCGGAGGTGGACACGCCGGCCGCGTTCAAGGAAGCACCTGCTGCCGCGTCGGCCACTTCCGCGGCGTCCGCACCTTCGGCGCAACAGAACGGCACATGGAAGCAGGCTCAGCCATCGGACGACGCGCTTCGCGGCCAATGGTGGACGATTTTCGGCGACCCGCAACTCAACGCGCTGGAAGAGCAGGCCGCCGCCGCCAACCAGGACCTGAAAGCGGCTGCGGCGCGCGTACAGCAGGCGCGCGCGGTGACGCAGGCGGCGAAGTCGGACTGGTTCCCGAAACTGGACGCGGGCTTTGGCCCGACGCGCGAGCGTGCTTCGGCTGCGTCGCAATTCCTGCCGGATAGCGCGGGCGGCACCACCGGCACGATCTGGCGCGCGCAAACCACCGCGTCATACGAAGCGGATCTGTTCGGGCGGGTCAGCTCGAACGTGAACGCGTCGCGTGCGGACGAGCAGCAAAGCGAAGCGCTGTTCCGCTCGGTGCAACTGTCGCTGCAGGCGGACGTTGCGCAGAACTACTTCCAGTTGCGCGAACTCGATACGGATCAGGATCTTTACCGTCGTACCGTGGCGCTGCGCGAGGACACGCTGAAGCTGGTCGAGCGTCGTTTCAAGGAAGGCGATATCAGCGAGCTGGATGTATCGCGGTCCCGCAATGAGCTTGCGAGCGCGCGTGCCGATGCCGTGGGTGTGGCGCGGCAGCGCGCCGCGTCCGAACATAGCCTCGCGATTCTGCTCGGCAAGCCACCGGCGGATTTCTCGTTCGCGGAGGCGCCGCTCGTGCCGGTCACGGTGCGTGTGCCGTCGGGTCTGCCTTCGGACTTGCTCGAACGCCGGCCGGATATTGCGGCGGCGGAGCGCGCGATGATCGCGGCGAATGCGCGGGTGGGGCTGGCGAAGTCGGCGTTCTTCCCGAAGCTCGATATTACCGGTGCGTTCGGTTTTGAATCGGCGACGCTGGGCGATCTGTTCAAGTGGTCGAGCCGCGCGTTCATCCTCGGGCCGTTTGCCGGCACGGCATTGGCGGTGCCTTTGTTCGACGGTGGCCGCCGCAAAGCGAACCTCGCCGACGCCCGCTCGAAGTATGACGAGGACGTGGCGCAGTATCGTCAGCAGGTGCTGGTGGCGTTCCGCGAGGTCGAGGACAATCTGTCCGATTTGCGTTTGCTGGACGATCAGATCCGCGAGCAGAACAATGCGGTCGAGGCATCGCAGCGGGCCGAGCATCTGTCGCGCACGCAGTACACGGAAGGCGCGGTCAGCTATCTGGATGTGATCGACGGCGAGCGGCAAGTACTGTTGACGCAATTGCAGGCGAGCCATTTGTCCGGTACGCAAGCGGTGGCAACGGTTAATCTGATTCGCGCGATGGGCGGTGGCTGGGGCGACGTGAAGGTGCCGGATACGGCAGTGGGTGCGGTTGAGCCGGTCTCGTCGACGACGGTTGCCGCGGCGGCTCCGGAGTCCGCTTCCGGCGCTGCTTCCGTACAGCAGGTGGCGAAGCAGTAAGTTGCCGGATCGTTGACGGGCAGTACACGCCGGGTCGCGCGAAAGCGCGGCCCGGTTTTTTTTGTCCAAATCGTTTTCCCCGCTTTCCTTCCAAAAATCCGTTCGTAGACCGGCAGTTTTCCGCCCTCTATGATGATTCGCACCGCATCGGAAGAGCGGCCGTGACCCGTCCGGCTTCCGCTGTCCGCGCCGATCGGCCTGCGTGTCCTGTCGCTGCCACGTCCCAACCCTACGAGTTCACCATGCGCATTTTTTACTCCACCGTGCAGCGTCTTTTCACGGCGCCGGCTGCTTCGCTCATCAGTGCGTTCGGTCTCGCGCTCGCATTGCAGGTCGCTCCGGCTAATGCTGCCGATACGCCCACGCTGAAAATCGGCACGGCTACCAGCCCGCAAATCGAAGCGCTCAAAGTCGCGGCCCGCGAGGCGAAAGAGCAGGGGCTCGATGTGAAGATCATCGAGTTCACCGACTGGAACACACCGAATGCGGCGCTCGCGAACAAGGACATCGACGTCAACTACTTCCAGCACATTCCGTTTCTCGAGAACGCGAAGAAGCAGGGCGGTTATAACTTCGTTGCCATCGCGCCGGGCACGATCATGAAGATCGGTCTGTATTCGAAGAAGATCAAACGTTTCGACGAACTGAAGGACGGCGCCACGGTTGCAATCGCGAACGATCCGGTGAACGGCGGCCGTGGTCTTCTGCTGCTGCAACGCGCCGGACTCATCAAGCTGACGCCGGGTATCGACTATCGCGCAACGACGCTCGATATTATCGACAATCCGAAGCATCTGAAGATCGTGCAGCTCGAAGCATCGCAACTCGCCCGCTCGCTCGACGACGTCGATCTCGCGCAAGGCTACCCGAGCTTCATCAAGCTCGCGGGCACCACCGACCCGAATAGCGCGCTGCTGTTCGACGGGCTCGAAAACAAGAACTACGCGATCCAGTGGGTCGTGCGTCCGGAAAGCGTGAACGATCCGCGTATCCGCAAGTTCATCGCGCTTTATCAGCATTCGCCGGCCGTGCGCTCGGCGCTCGACAAAGCTTTCGGCAATCTTTACGCCGTTGCCTGGTAATCCGAACTGACCACGCTGCCTGGACAATCCAACGAGTCGCATCATGGCGAAGAAAAAGATTCTGCTGAATGCGTTCAATATGAACGCCGTCGGCCATATCAATCACGGTTTGTGGACACACCCGCGCGATCGCTCGGCGCATTACACGGATCTCGATTATTGGACGAGCCTTGCGCAAACGCTGGAGCGTGGCAAGTTCGACGGGATTTTTCTCGCGGATATTGTCGGCGTGTATGACGTGTATGAGGGCGGCCCGCAAACGCCGCTGCGCGAGTCGGTGCAGATTCCGATCAATGATCCGTCGCTGATCGTGCCCGCCATGGCGCATGTGACCAAGCACATCGGCTTCGGCGTGACGTCGAATCTGACCTACGAGCCGCCGTATCTGTTCGCGCGGCGCATGTCGACGCTCGATCATCTGACCAAGGGGCGGGTGGGCTGGAATATCGTCACCGGTTATCTGGACAGCGCGGCGCGCGGCATGGGACTCGCGCAGCAGATCGGCCATGACGACCGCTACGATCGCGCCGACGATTACATGGACGTGGTCTACAAGTTGTGGGAGCAAAGCTGGGAAGACGACGCGGTGGTGCGTGACCGCGCGGCGCGCATTTTCTCGCACCCGGACAAGGTGCACCGCGTGAAGCACGATGGTCCGTACTATTCGATCGACGCAATCCACCTCAGCGAGCCGTCGCCGCAACGCACGCCGGTGCTGTACCAGGCGGGGTCGTCGAGCCGCGGCGTCGATTTTGCGGCGCGTCACGCCGAATGCGTGTTTGTCGGCGGCCAGAACAAAACGTTGACACGCTCCATTGTCGACGACATCCGCTCGCGCGCAGTCAGCTTCGGCCGCGCGCCGGACGATATCAAGATCTTCGCGGGCATCACCGTTGTAGTCGGCGAAACAGAGCGCGCAGCGCAGGAAAAATTCGCGGAGTACAGGCGCTACGCGAGTGCCGAGGGCGGCATTGCGCATTTCTCCAGCTCCACGGGCATCGACTTCTCGCGATACGAGTTGGACGAGTCGATCACCTATGTAAAAACGGATTCGATGCAATCGGCCGTCGAGGCCATTTCAAAGAAAAGCGTGAGTGGCGTGTGGACCAAGCGCAAGGTGCTAGAACAGATGACACTCGGCGGCCGCGCCAAACCGGTGGTCGGCTCGCCGCAACAGATTGCGGACGAACTGGTGTCGTGGATCGAGGAGGCGGGTGTCGACGGTTTCAATCTGACGCGCACGGTGATGCCCGAATCGTTCGAAGATTTCGTGGATCTGGTTGTGCCGGAGTTGCAGAACCGCGGCGTCTACAAGGAAGACTACGACCCTGCGCCGACGTTGCGGGAGAAGCTGTTCGGTGGCGGCCGCGCGCGTCTGCCGGACGTGCATGCGGGCGCGCAGCATCGGCGCCGGGCGCCGGCGAACCCGTTGTCTGCCGTGGAAGCCTGAGAGAAATGACGCTATGACTCACTTTTTCGATCTGCCGCAGTTCATTGAGGACGCCCCGTCTCTTGCCGTGAATTCAGGTTCCGAGGCAACGGCGCACAAGGTCGCCGTGATATTCGACAACGTGGGCAAGGTATTCGCCAACGCGCGTGGCGTATCGACCCCGGCGCTTTCCAACGTTTCGTTGAACGTGGCACGTGGCGAGGTATTCGGCATTATCGGTCGCAGCGGCGCAGGCAAGTCGACGCTGCTGCGGCTCATCAACGGACTGGAAAAACCGAGTTCCGGCGCGGTGCGTGTGAATGGCGTGAACGTCGGCGAACTCGACGAGCGCGGACTCGTGACGTTGCGCCGCCGTATCGGCATGGTGTTTCAGCACTTCAATCTGCTCTCCGCGAAAACCGTGCGCGAGAACATTGCGTTACCGCTGAAAATCGCCGGCGTGCCGAGAGCGGAGATCGACAGAAAGGTCAATGCGCTGCTCGAGTTGGTGGGCTTAACGGCCAAGCGTGACGCTTATCCGGCGAGCCTGTCCGGCGGACAGAAACAGCGCGTCGGCATCGCGCGTGCGTTGGTGACCGATCCGGACATCCTGCTGTGCGACGAGGCCACATCCGCTCTCGATCCCGAAACGACCCAGGCCATTCTCGCCTTGCTGCGCGACATCAACCAGCGGCTGAACCTGACCATCGTGCTGATCACGCACGAGATGCAGGTGATTCGTGAGGTCTGCGATACGGTTGCGGTGATCGAGCGTGGCGAGGTCGTGGAAACCGGGCCGGTGTGGCGCGTGTTCGGCGATCCTCAACATGACGCGACGCGCGCGCTGCTGCGTACGTTGGTGCACGACTTGCCCGCGGACCTGGCTGAACGGCTCAAGCCTTTACAGGACCTGAAGCAGGCGGATGCGCGGATCTTGCTGGACGTGCGCTTCACCGGTGCCGATGCGCGCGAGCCGGATCTTGGCGGTCTCACGTCGGCGCTGAGCCTGGAAGGCGGAGGCGTGAGCTTCGTGCACGGCGGCATAGACCGCATTCAAGGCCATGCGCAGGGGCGTCTAGTGGTATCCGCACAGTTGCGCGCGAGCGCGGAGAACACCCCGCAAAAGCAGATCGCGACGCTGCTCGAACGCGCGCGCCGCCATGCCAATCATGTCGAGGTGCTGGGCTATGTCTGAACTCTGGCTTTCCGAACTCGCCGACGCGATTCGCGACACCATCGTCATGGTCGGCGTGTCCGCGTTCATCGCGGCGTTGGCCGGCATTCCGTTAGCGCTGTTGCTGGTCACCACGACACGCGGCGGGATCTTCGAGAAGCGCGCCGTGAACAGCGTGCTCGGTGCGCTCGTCAACGTGTTTCGCTCCACGCCGTTCATCATTCTGCTGGTGGCGCTGCTGCCGCTCACGCGTTTGCTGATCGGTACGACGATCGGCGTTTGGGCCGCGATCGTGCCACTCAGCATTGCCGCAATTCCGTTCTTTGCGCGCGTGGCGGAAGTAAGTCTGCGGGAAGTGGATCGCGGTCTGATCGAAGCCGCGCAAGCGATGGGCGCGCAACGTCGCCATATCATCTGGCACGTACTGCTGCCCGAGGCGCTGCCAGGCATACTCGGCGGATTCACGATTACCGTGGTTGCCATGATCGGCTCCTCGGCGATGGCGGGTGCCGTTGGCGCGGGTGGTCTCGGCGACCTGGCGATCCGCTACGGCTATCAGCGTTTCGATACGACCGTGATGGTCACGGTGATCGCCTTGCTGATCGCGATCGTCACGGCCGTGCAGCTCGCCGGCGACCGCTTCGTGCGGCGGCTCGCACAACGCGTATGAACAATCTTCGTCATGCAGAGGCGTTGCAAACGGCCCCGGCATCCGCTGCGCCTGGCGTGGGCGAGCTTGCAGGTTTGCTCGACGCGTTGCGTGCCAGTGCCGCGCAACGCGACCGCGACGGCGGCCATGCGGCCGGGGAAAAACAATGGATTGCCGACGCCGGTCTGCTCACCCTCGCCGTGCCCCGCGAGTTCGGTGGCGTCGGCGCGCGCTGGCCCGACATCTACGACACGATTCGACAGATCGCTCAGGTGGACAGTGCGCTCGCGCATCTGCTGGGTTTTACCTGCCTGCAGGTAGTGAGCATTAATGTGTGGGGCAATCCCGAACAACGTGCCCGCTATC
Organism: Paraburkholderia ginsengiterrae; assembly: GCF_001645125.1. Classification (GTDB taxonomy): domain Bacteria; phylum Pseudomonadota; class Gammaproteobacteria; order Burkholderiales; family Burkholderiaceae; genus Paraburkholderia; species Paraburkholderia ginsengiterrae. The sequence goes on from NZ_LXKA01000176.1 coordinate 55,563, forward strand.
TGGGCGGCACGGTCGAAGGACGGTGGTGGTGGGGCAACGCGGTCAATCCGCTCGATACGCGACTCGTTGCACGCGCAACCAGCGACGGCGGCTATCTTCTCGATGGCCAGAAGGGTTTTTGCTCAGGTACCCGCGGCTCGCAGATGATGACGTTTTCAGCGCACAACCCGGCCACCGGCAACCCCGTGTTCGGCGTGCTGCAGCAGAGGAGCGAGGGCATTACCGTCCACGACGACTGGAACCCGATCGGCCAGCGTCAGACCGATAGCGGCAGCGTCTCGTTCGTGCAAGTCAGGGTCGAGCCGCACGAAGTGCTGAAGCGGGCCGACACGCCGTATGCGAGCTTGCGCACGCTGGTTTCGCAGCTGGTGCTGACCAATCTGTTCGTGGGCATCGCGCAAGGCGCGCTCGACGAAGCGCGCGCGTATGTGACCCGGCACGGCAAGGCGTGGATCTATTCCGGCGTCGACAAAGCGACGGACGATCCCTACCTGATCCAGCGTTTCGGCGAGATGCGGCTGCAAGCGGTGAGCGCGGAGGCGCTGGCCACGCGTGCCGCCTGGCTGCTCGAAGACGCCTGGCAACAAGGTCCGTCGCTCGCGGCGGAAACGCGCGCGCAGGTTGCGCTCGCCACCTCGGAAGCCAAGATCGTCGCCCACCGCGCCGCGCTCGACATCAGCGAAAAGCTGTTCGATGCCTGTGGCGCCCGCGCCACGCACGCGCCGCTCGCGCTCGATCGTTTCTGGCGCAACGCCCGTGTGCACACGCTGCACGATCCACTCGACTATCGCGTGCGCGACGTCGGCCGTTACGCGCTCACCGGGGCATTGCCGGAGGTTTCTTTGTACACTTGAGGCGGGTCGCGGCAGCCTGGACGAGGCGCCGCGTTTTCTCCCCTTCAAGAGGCTCCCGGATTGCAGTTCAAACTACCGACCACCGCAACGGCGCCGTTTTGCCCATCCGAGGTACAAGGCTCGGTCGCTGTCTCCCAAGGCGCGCCGTTCTGGAAGAAGATCCTGCAATTCGCCGGCCCCGGCCTGCTGGTTTCGATCGGCTATATGGACCCGGGCAACTGGGCCACGGATATCGAAGCCGGATCGCGTTACGGCTACAGCCTGCTATTCGTCGTCGTGCTGTCGAGTCTTGCGGCCATTGCGCTGCAATGCCTGAGCATGCGTCTGGGCATTGCCACCGGGCAGGACCTCGCGCAGTTGTCGAGTACGCGCTATTCGCCGCGTGTCGCGCGCTTTCAGTGGCTGCTCGCCGAGCTGTCGATCGTAGCCTGCGATCTGGCGGAAGTGCTCGGCGGCGCGCTGGCGTTCCATCTGCTGTTCAAATGCTCGCTGACCACCGGCGTTCTGCTGACGGCTTTCGATACGCTGATCGTGCTCGGCCTGAAGGGCAAGAACTTCCGTGATCTCGAAGCGATCATGCTCGGCCTGATCGCGACCATCGGGGTGGGGTACATCATCGAGCTGGCGCTGGTGCAGCCGCATTGGCCGTCCGTTGCGCAAGGCATGATTCCGTCGTGGCAGGCCTTGAGCTCGCGCGAACCCATGTATCTGGCGATCGGCATTCTCGGCGCAACGGTCATGCCGCATAACCTGTATCTGCATTCGTCGATCGTGCAAACGCGCGCGGTCAAGCGCGATCACACCAGTATCAAGTCGGCGATCAGCATGTCGCGTATCGATACGATCGTCTCGCTGGTGATCGCGCTGCTGATCAATATGGCGATTCTGATTCTGGCCGCCGCCGCGTTTCATGCGACCGGCCACAATCAGGTCACCGAAATCGAAGACGCCTACAAGCTGCTCGCGCCGATCGTCGGCACCGGCTTCGCCGCGGTGCTGTTCGCCGTCACGCTGCTTGCCTCGGGGCAAAGTTCGACCTTTACCGGCACGGTCGCCGGGCAGGTCATCATGGAAGGTTTCCTGAAGCTGAAAATTCCGTGCTGGCAGCGGCGCTTCATCACGCGAGCGCTGGCTCTGATTCCCGCGCTGATCGGCGTGCAGGTCATGGGCAACGGCGCGGTCGGCCAACTGCTGGTTGCAAGCCAGGTTGTGCTGAGCCTGCAATTGCCGTTCGCGCTCTATCCGTTGATCCGCATGACGAGCGACCGCTCGTTGATGGGGGCATTCGCCAACACGCTGCTGACGCGCGTGATTGCGTGGACGCTGTTCGTGGTGATCAGCGCGGCGAATCTTTGGCTGGTGGTGCAGACAGTGGGATTGGCCGGCTGAGCCGCGGCCTCGCGCCGCTACGTGGCGCCTCGCTCGATGCGGGCGAAAAAAAATCCGCGCAAGCGCGGATTTTTCAAGGCTTCGGTTTTTTGAGTCAGGCTGGCCCCGCCTGCCTCGCGTCAGAGCTGGTTCAAGCGGCTTGCGCGATCTGCGCGGCTTCGAGCGCTTCCTGGCGCGCGGCCGCGGCTTTCTTCGTCTTGCCGGCACGTGAAGGCGGCTGGCAGGCGCCGCACACCACGTTATGCTGCAGATCGTGCTTGTGCGCCACGAACTTGCCGGTGCAGCGGCAGCATTTGGTCAATTGCAGAATGTCGGCGTCGAAGAAGCGCACCAGCGTCCATGCGCGCGTCAGGTCGAGCACCGGTTCGGTTTCGCTGTGCTGGCAATGTTCCAGATACAGCCGATACCCTTTGGTCAGCGCGTCGAGATGCGAGCAGCGCGCTTCGTTCTTCAGGAACAGGTACGTGTTGTAGAACAGCGATGCGTGAATGTTCGCCAGCCACGTCATATACCAGTCCGCCGAGAAGGGCAGCATGCCCTTGGGCGGCGATACGCCTTTGACCTCGCGGTACAGGCGGATCATGCGATCGCGCGAGAGCGTCAATTCGCTTTCGAGCACCTGCATGCGAGCGCCGAGTTCGATCAGCGCAATGGCACGGAACACTTCTTGAGCGTCTTCCGTCAGGCTACGCTTGAGCATGGCAGTCACCTTGATTAAGCAAACTGCTCGGCGGGCTGGCCTGCAAGCAGGATCGCCGCGTGGGTCGGTGCAACCGCCGTGTGCTTCGTCGTTTGCGTCAACGCCGACAGCATCGAGTGGTCGTTGAAGCGGAAGAAGCACAAAAGCTGATCGGAAGCGGCCAGCTTGACGATCTGCGCGAGCGACAGCCCGGCAAGCAAATCAGCCAGTTCCGACGACAGGCCCAGCCGGAACATGCCGACCGGTTTGTCCTCACGCAACATACGTTGCGCAAGCATGATGTAAGACAAGTTGATCTCGCGGATAGAATCCAGCGTCTCGCTGCTACGGTCCATTTTTTCTGTTTCCGAAGCCCCGAATTACTATGTCGGCTTTTTTTGCCGTTATGTCTTTTGTACCTCGCCGGAAACGGTGACCTCCGGCTACGTGTCGCGACTTGATACAGACTGCGACCTTTTGATACATCGCGTTACATTTCGTAACAGCTTGGGACGAATTGTATGAAGGGTAAAACAAGAAATCAATCCCTTCTCAAAAAAATATCTCAAAAAAATGCATCAAATTTCGGTAAGTTTTTCACGGCGCTGTAATAGATGATGCATGGCAGATTGTTTGCCTTCAAAGTGGCTCGCCGGATCCATGAAAACCCTTGTATGACGGGAGTCCGACGAGTTTGTGCAGGCGCGTGATGCGAGTCGGGGAGAACCCGGTAATTGTCATTTGGACTGGAAAGGAAATAGAAAGCGAAGGAATTAAGAGTAATAAATACCGGTCTGGATTACCGTTAAGGGGACAATACGCATGGACAAAAGCATGATGAGACCCCTGTTACAAACCAGGCCGCATTTGTAACGTCGCGCGTAACTTCCTGTATCCGGCCGCTGGAATGGGGTGGACTTTGCGGCTGGCGGCTGGCGGCTGGCGGCAGATGGCAGGTGGAGGGCGGCTGAGCGCGGGCGCCGGTGCGCGCCGGTGATGTGTTACAGGAAGTGCGCCATCAAATCGGCATCATGTAAGACGCCGTAGACGTTGAGTGCGCCGATTTCGCAGCCGTATTTGTGAAAGCCGACCGACTCGTAAAGTTTGCGGGCCGCTTCGTTTCGACTGCCGACCAGTAACTGGATTTGCTTCAAGCCTTCTATGCGCCCGGCACGCGCCAGCAGTTCGGTGAGCAACGCGCGCCCAACACCGCGGCCCGCGGCTTCCGGCGCGACATACATGCCGATCACGGCGGCCTTGTGCCGCTGTTTGTCGCTCGGGTTGCGTAACAGGCCGACTACGCCGACCAGTTGCGTACGGTCCAACGCATACGCGCCGAGCAGGAAGTCGCCCTCGGCCGCGCACGAGCCCTGTAACAACACGTCGTGCTGTGACGGGCCCTTCGACAGCGCCTCTTCGTAACTCTGACCGAACGAATCCGGATGCGCCTTCAGTCCACGCAGGCGAAGCTGGAAATAGTCGTTGCGATCGGCAAGGCCGAGCTGGCGTACGAGGACGGTCTGGTCGTTCAAGGGCATCACTCCGGACGGGGTCTTTCGGCGAACTCCCGCAATGCCGCCGCGGTTTGCGGATCGGCAGGGAAGAAGGCTTCGATAGCGAGTTCCGAAAGTGTCACGTCCACCGGCGTGCCAAACACGGTGGTCGTGCTGAAAAACGACAATACGCCGATTGGCGTGCGCAGCCGCAGCGGCACGGCAATCTGATTGACGGCGGCGTTGTCGCGCTCTGGCGCATCGGCACCGGGCGGCGTGGGATAGGCCGTCAGTTCGTCACGCAAAGCGGCTAACGCCTCGTCGCCGCTGACGTCGATTTGCCGTTGCAGCCGGGCTAGTACGTGCTCCCGCCAGGCGTGCCAGTTGACGATGGATGCCGCGATGCCCTCCGGATGCAAGCTCAGGCGCAGTGCATTGACTGGCGGCTTCAGCAGTTCCGGGCTCGCACCGGCCAGCAGCGGCGCCAGCGCGTTGTTCGTGGCGATGATGGTCCAGTGGCGGTCGATCGCGAGCGCCGGATAAGGCTCATGGCCTTTGAGCACCAGCTCTACGGCCTCGCGTGCGGCGGCCAACTGCGGGTCCGACAGCGGGCGCTCACGGAACAGCGGCGCGTAGCCAGCCGCGACGAGCAACGCATTGCGCGCGCGCAGCGGCACGTCGAGCCGTTCGGCAAGATGCATGACCATTTCCCGGCTAGGCACGGCGCGGCCCGATTCGACGAAGCTCAAATGGCGTGTCGAGACGTCGGCTTCCGTGGCGAGCAGCAACTGGCTCATTCTTCGCCGCTGACGCCACTCGCGCAGCAGGTCGCCAACGGTGCGGCTGGCCGACGCTTGATGCGGCGGGACGGTTTGCGCAAGAGAGAGTGTGTTCATGCCACCGATCATAGCCAAAGCGCGCTTGCGATCCATTACCTGGCAGGTAATGGAATACCCCGGGAATACGCGGAAAATACCCCGGCAACGTCTACGAAATCCCGGAAACGCGCACAACGCAGGGCGCGGCAATCCGGTGTGGTGGCCGGCCGGCGCCGATGGACCGGTTGGAACCGCAACTCAAGCCGTTGCCGTGCCTTCCGGTACCACGTTGAGTTTGACGCCGAGTGCGCGCATCAGCTTCAACACTGTATCCACACGCGGCTTGGAACCGGGTGCGAGCGTTTTGTAGAGACTTTCGCGCCCGAGTCCGGCATCTGCCGCGACCTTGGCGATACCGCGCGCTTTGGCGATGTCCGCGATGGCGGCGAGCAGGACTTCGGCGTCGCCTTCTTCAAGTGCCGCGTTGAGATACTCAGCGATCATTTCCTCGCTGTCGAGGTAGTGCGATGCGTCGAAGCGTGCGGTTTTGATCTTGCTCATGACAGTTCCTCTCTGATGGCTGCCCACATTGTTTTGGCATGCTTGATATCGGCTGTCTGGGTGGACTTGTCGCCACCGCAGAGAAGCAGATACATCACGCGCCCTTCACGCGCAAAGTAGACCCGATAGCCGGGGCCCCAGTCGATGCGCATCTCGGACACACCGTCTTCCAGCAACTTCACGTCGCCGAATTGCCCGCGTTCCGCACGCCGGATTCGCACCAGAATTTTCGCCCTCGCTCTTAAATCCGTGAGCCGGGAAAGCCAGGTGTCGAACTCCTCAGTGCGATTGACCGTATAAGCGGGAGGTGAACCGATTTGCTGATAAGTGTATCCGTGTAGATACGTCTTTGCAAGTGTAAAAACCATATCGAAAAAGTGGCCCCTATGCGTGTGGTTGGAATGCGTCATATGCCGCGTGCCAGTGGTGCGCAGCGCCCATTTGCCCCACGAGGTTAGCGGCCCGCGTCCCGCCTGACGATTCAGCCAGATGGCCAATCCCGCGCGCAAATGACAGACGTCATCCCCTTCGCGCATGCGGATGCTTACCTCCCACGTAATCGACGCAATGCGCGCGAGCCGTCAATCTTGTCTCCGAGCCCGCCGCACACAGCGTGTCTGCCGAGCGTAGTGCTCAGTCATGCCAACCAAGGAGTCTTGAGATGAATGCCCATACCGATCTGATCGACCGTTATTTCGATGCATGGAACGAAACCGACAGCGCGCGCCGTCGCGAGTTGATCGTCGCGACATGGACCACCGACGCCGACTATCGCGATCCGCTGCTGGCCGGCGCGGGCCACGACGGCATCGACGCGATGATCCGCGCGGTGCACGAGCGCTTCCCGCATCACACGTTTCGCCGCACGGGCGAGGTCGACGGCTTTGCCAACCGGCTGCGCTTCTCGTGGGAACTGACCACGCCCGCGGGCGACGCGATCGTCAAGGGATCCGACTTTGGCGTGGTCGATGCGCACGGCCGCCTGCAGGCGGTCACCGGTTTCCTCGACCAGGTGCCGGGCGGCGCCTGACCACGGTTCTTACTTCACGGAGACAATCATGCACGAGGCCGCTTCCGCCACGGCACCCGAAACGAGCATTGCCTGCGCGCGCCTGTCGGGCGCCGTCGACGGACTGTGCAGCGCAATCGCGGGCTTTGCGCTGCTCGCCGGTGCGCGCGCCTTCATGTTCACGGCGTTGCTGGGCTGGCGCGAGCCGGTGCTGGGCGGCGCCGGTCTCGTGCTGCTGGCGATGGTTGGCTGGCTGCGGTGGCGGTGCGGCGGCATCGCTGTCCTTCCTGCGGTGCGGCACAGTCCCTCGGCGAGCATCCCACGTAACGCGGCGTGCGGCTGCGGCCGGCCGCCCTCGGCGGAGAGGCGCAACGTTGCTTGTTACAATCGTTCGACAGAATGCGATTCGAAGCGCGGCACCGCCCTTGTTGAACGCCAGTTGCCCTGGCCATACTCGAACATGGGCGTGAAGCAGCCATGCGTCGATCGCTCGAAACTGCCAGGACCCCGCGTCCCAACCCGGGCGGCTTGCCGCCAGTCGGATCTCAAGGAAACACCGTGCTGAAGAATCTGGACCCGCTGCTGAATGCCGACATACTGCATGCACTACGCTCGATGGGCCATGGCGACGAACTCGTCATTTGCGACGCCAATTTCCCTGCCAGTGCAGTCGCGCGCGAGAGCGTGCTGGGCAAGTTGCTCCGCCTCGACGGCGTGAGCTCGCCGCGTGCGATTCGCGCCGTGCTGTCGGTGATGCCGCTGGATACGTTCATCGAGCGCCCTGCTTCGCGCATGGAAGTGGTTGGCGAGCCGAACACGATTCCCGCCGTGCAACGCGAAGCGCAGATCGAGATCAACGCCGCCGAAGGGCGCGATGTGCCGTTTGCGTCGATTGAACGGTTTGCGTTTTACGAGCGGGCGCGCAAAGCGTACTGCGTGATAGCGACCGGCGAAGAACGTGGCTACGGCTGCTTCGTGTTCACGAAAGGCGTTCTGCTCGCGCCGGACGCGCCCCGGTCGTAGCCTTTCCAGGCACTGCGCCGTCCGCCCCATGTGGCGGCGGGCGAGTCGCGCACCGGCACGCGGGGGGCGGTAAGGTGCGCTACATTGCAGTCCGAACTTGGAAAAGACGGGCAATGCACTTATTCTCAGGTGCAAAGCGGGGAACTGCGGCTCCTTAGCCGGGTCTGCTGCTTATTCATTTACAGGAGCCCCTCATGACGCGTCCCGTCGATTCCGGCGTTATCCTCATTGCACGTATTGCGCTCGCGGTGCTGTTTTTGTGGGGCGGTGTGATGAAACTGCTGGGCTATGCGGGCTTCGTCGGCTACCTCCATTCGAAGGGCGTGCCGTTCCTGCAGGTCGCCGCGCCCGTTGCAACCGCTGTCGAAGCGCTCGGCGGTCTGCTGCTGATCGTCGGCTTCAAGGTGCGTCCGCTTGCGCTCATCATGGCCGTCTACACGGTGGCGACCGCGGTGCTGGGGCACGACTTCTGGAATGTTACCGACGCCGCCTTGCAACGCGAGATGGTGATTCATTTCTGGAAGAACATCGGCATCGCCGGCGGTTTTCTGCTGCTGTTCGTGACCGGTGCGGGCCGTATCAGTATCGACGGGATGCGCGCGCCGCGCGGCGGATTGGGTCTCTAGCACGGTGGCCGATAGGGTCTGAACAGGTCGCTTCCGATTCCGGCGGCCATCCTGGGAGTAAGCGATGATCCAAAGTTTCGAGCAGGTTATTGACGGCAAGGTCACGCAGTTGTGCGCGAGCCTCGGAGAAGGGGCCACGCCTCATCGGGTGATCATCAGTCTGGCCGATTCAGCCAAAACACTGGTGGTTCTGGATGCGTCCGGAATTATCGGCGCGATCAAGGCCGAGATCGAGGATCCGGAAAAGCTGATTGCCAACGCTGTTGCGAAGGCGCAAAGCGAAGGGTTGATCGAGCGCGCGATCGATACCGGCACGATTCAGGAAGCGTCGCTCTAAGCGGCATGGCGTAACGGCGAGTCGTGGCGTGCGTCGGTTCGCGTCCGTTTCCGCCGGCTTGCCGTCAAGAAATAAACCCCTGCGGTGCGAAAGCATCGCAGGGGTTTATTTTTTGCGTGGACCGCACAGCGCTTGACAGGTCAGGGCGAATCGCTTGCCCGTTCACGTCCCGCCTGGTGACGACTCGAGTGCGACGACCGCGGTTGCGGATGCACGAAGCGGCTCAGCGCGCCACCGAGCATCAGCAGGCCAACCGACACGGCGGTCGCCACCTGCATGCCGGCGACGATTTGCGTGGCGGCCGCGCCGCTCGCCAACGCGCCGAAGGCCGCCACGCCCACCGCGCCGCCTGCCTGTCGCGCCGTATTCAATACTGCTGACGCTGTGCCGGCGCGCTGCGCTTCGGCTGAGGCCAGCACGGCGGTGGTCATCGCCGGGACTGCGAGGCCCATGCCGGACGGAATCAGCAGGAACGGCAGCAGCAGGCCGGCGATCGGCGTATTGGCGTCGACGAAATGCAGCAGGCCGTAGCCGAGCCCGGCGGTGAGCGCACCCGCTGTCATCGGCGCGCGCACGCCAAAGCGGCCGACCACCCAGCCGCTTGCCACATTCGAAAGCAGAAAACCGCCCGTCAGCGGCAGGAAGGCGAGGCCTGCCTGCAGCGGCGTATAGCCGCGCGCGCGCTGCAAATACAGGCTCAGCACGAACACCATGCCGTAGTAGGTCAGATTCACGCAGATGCCGAACAGCACCGCCGCGCTGAAGGTGCGTTTGCGGAACAGCGAGAGCGGCAGCATCGGTGCCGTGCTGCGCGATTCCACCGCGACAAAGGCGCTGGCTGCGACCAGCGCGAGCGCGAAGCCGCCGGCCACGAGTGGATGACCCGGACCTAGCGGCCGCCATTCGATCACAGCGGCGACGAAGGCCGTCAGCGCGACGATGGCGAGACACTGGCCGCTCAGGTCGATGCCGCGCGGGCTTGCATTTGTTGCGCCGGCCGCCACGGATTGCCGGCTGTGATGCAGTTCGGCCGCCGGACGCGGCACCCAGCGCAAGGTCGCCAGCAAGCCGGCCACGCAGATCGGCAGAATGACGAGAAAGATGCTGCGCCAGCCGAATGCCGCGAACAGCAGGCCGCCGACCACCGGCCCGGCCGCGATCGAGATCGCTCCCGCAGCGGTCCATAACCCGACCGCGCGGGCCCGGAGCTTGGGATCGTGGCCGTAGGACTGATTGAGCAGCGCCAGCGAGTTCGGCAGCATGGCGGCGGCGCCGATGCCTTGCAAGGCGCGCGCGGCGACCAGCATGGGGGCATCGAGCGCGAGACCGCAGGCGAGCGACGCGAGCGCGAACAGCACGATGCCGGCCGCGTACATGCGCCGTGCGCCGAACCGGTCGCCGAGTGCGCCGGCGGACAGCATCAGTACGGCGAAGGCGAGTGTGTAAGCGTCCACGACCCATTGCAGGCCCGCGACATTCGCGTGCAGGTCCGCGCCGATTTTCGGCAAGGCGATGTTGACGATGGTCACGTCGAGCTGCGTGACGACGAAGCCGACGCTGACCGTCGCGAGGACGCGGCCGAACGCGCGCGAGTGAGGGAGGATCGATGAGTTCATGGACCCATCGTAGATCCGATGCAGCGCATGACGTTTTGATGCGGCGTGAAGTATGGATGTCGCCAGAACGGCATCGGAACCACGGGCGCGGGCTGCGGTGCAAACAAAAACGGCGCGCCCTGGGGCGCGCCGTCCTGGCAAAACAGAAACCGCGAGAAACAGTTGAAAGCCGCTGGATCAGCGCGCTTGCGGCGCGTCCTTGATGAACAGCGTGGTCACGGCGCCGAGCACGCAGATCGCGCCGACATACAGGGGCGCGGCCAGCGGGTTCGACTTCATCATCAGCGAGACGGCGATCGGCGTGAGGCCGCCGAAAATCGCATAGGCGACGTTGTACGAAAACGAAATGCCCGAGAAGCGCACGACCGGCGGAAACGCCTTGACCATCACGAACGGAATCGCGCCAATCACGCCGACGAACAGACCGGCCAGCGCGTACAGCGGCACCAGCGCCGAGGTGTCGACGGCAAGCTGCTGGAACATCACGTAGTAGGTCACCGCCAGCGCCAGTCCGCCGATGAAGATCGTGCGTCCCGCGCCGATGCGCCCGGCAATCGAACCCGCCATCACGCAGCCGATCGTCAGGCACAGCGTCGCCACGCAGTTGGCCAGCAAGGCCGTGGCAGGGGCGATATGAAACTGTTTTTGCAGCAGCGTCGGCGTCATCAGGATCACGACCACGATCGCGGCGGACAGCATCCACGTGAGCAGCATCGACACGATCACGGCGCGGCCGTGGTCGCGCAGCACGGCCTTGAGCGGCACTTCGGCGGCAATCGCCTTGCGCTGCTTGAGCTCGGCGAACACCGGCGTCTCATGCAGCCAGCGGCGCAGATAGACCGAGAACATGCCGAACACACCGCCCACGAGGAACGGGATGCGCCACGCGTACGCGGCAATCTCGGCCGGCGCGAATTGGTGGTTGACCGCCGAGGCGATCAGCGAGCCGAGCAGAATGCCCGCCGTGAGCCCCGCCGTCAGTGTGCCGCACGCATAGCCGATATGTCGCTGCGGCACGTGTTCGGAGACGAACACCCATGCGCCCGGCACTTCGCCGCCGACCGCCGCGCCTTGCATCACGCGGAACAGCAGCAGCAGGACCGGCGCCAGCACGCCGATTCTGGTGTAGGTGGGCAGCAGGCCCATCATCAGCGTCGGCACCGACATCAGCAGCACGCTCAGCGTGAACATGCGCTTGCGGCCGAACAGGTCGCCGAAGTGGGCCATGATGATGCCGCCGAGCGGCCGCGCCAGATAGCCCGCGGCAAAGATGCCGAAGGTTTGCACCTGGCGGAGCCACTCCGGCATCGCCGCGGGGAAAAACAGCTGGCCGATCGCCGGCGCGAAGAACACGAAGATGATGAAGTCGTAGAACTCCAGTGCTCCGCCGAGCGCGGCGAGGCCGAGCGTCTTGTAATCGCTGTGCCCGAGAGGGCGTGGGGTGACAGCCTGCGCTCCACCCAGATTTGTCGCTTGCATTGCTTGAGTCTTGTTTTGAATTGGGAGCCACGTGTAGCGCGTGGAAATACGGCGGTCGTCGGGCGAGAAGTGTGAGAAGCGCTGGGTAGAGCACGGGACACCGGCGCGCCGGCCCGGATAGGGTAAGCACGATGACGACTGAGGCCAGGCGGGGGATTTTACAGGACGAAAGCCGGCAGCCTCGGGAAGTGCTTAATTAGATTGGAGAATATTCCCAGAAGGCGTGTTTTTTCAGCGGCAAGCGGCCTGCGCATTCAGATATTTCGCAATCACCTGCTGGAATGTTCCTCATGATTGCGGGGTAAATTCGATTGATATGTAAATTAGGATTGCTCCGATGGGATGGCGGGGACGTGCCTTTGAGAATCGCGTCCAAGCTACTAGTTATGAGTCATCCCATGCGTATTGCCATCCTTCAACGCGACCCGCTCATGCGGCAGTCGATCGAAAACATCCTGACGAGCGCTAGCCATACCTGTATCGGCTATGACGACGGTCTGAGCATGTCGAAAACCCTCGCCCGTTCCACCGCGGATCTGCTGGTGCTGGACTGGCAGGGCGTGCGCCTGACCGGCGCCGAGATTCTGCGCTCGGTGCGGTCGGTGGGCGGCGACCGCCTGCCGGTCGTGTTTGCTTCGCGGGACACGTCAGAGGAGAGCGTCGTGCGCGCCTTCACCGGCGGCGCGGACGACTACGTCGCACTGCCGCTGCGCCCGGCCGAGTTCCGCGAGCGCGTCGCGGCGGTGCTTCGGCGCGCGTATCCGGATCGCTTCAGCACGACGAGCTTCGACGCGGGGCCCTATCATTTCGACACGCACCGCCAGCTCGTCACGCTGCGCGGTCAGCCAGTGCAGTTGTCCGGCACGCAGTACCGGCTGGCGGCGCTGTTCTTCTCCAACATCGGCCGGGTGCTGTCGCGCGATCACATCTTCGCCATGGTGTGGGGGCGCGAGTTCCGCGAATTTACCCGCACGATCGACAGTCACGTCTCGCGTCTGCGCCTGCTGCTCGAGATCGAGCCGCAAAACGAGTTCCGGCTTCAGCCGGTTTATAAAAGCGGCTACAGGCTGCTGCACGTGCGCCAGGAAGCGTCGGCCGAAGCCGAGAAGCAAGCCGCCTGAAGCACGCGCAGTCAGTTCAACGCAGTTGCGTCAAACCGGTCAGCTCAAACCTGCGGCAGCGCTGGCCGCGTTTCAATACATTGGCGAATCAGCGCTTCTACCGCTGCGCGTTCCTCGCCCGCGAGCGGCAGACGCGGTGGCCGTACCGGCTCCGTGCCCAGCCCGACAATGGCTTCCGCGAGCTTGATGTTCTGCACGAGCTTGTGCGACACATCGAGGGCGAGCAACGGCGCGAACCAGCGGTAGATCGCCCGCGCTTCTTCAAGGCGTCCCGCCTTCAACAGTTGGTAGATCACCACCGTCTCGCGCGGAAATGCGCACACGAGACCGGCCACCCAGCCATGCGCCCCCATCAGGATCGCTTCCATGGCGAGATTGTCGACACCGCACAGAATCGCGAAGCGGTCGCCGACCGCGTTGATCAGATCGGTCACTCGCCGCACGTCGCCGCATGATTCCTTGATCGCCACGATCTTCTTTTCGTCGGCGATTTCCGCGAACATGTCGGGGGTCATGTCGACGCCGTAGGCGAGCGGATTGTTGTAGATCATGAGCGGCAGCGCGCTCGCGTCGGTGACACTGCGGAAATGGTGCAGCGTCTCGCGACGGTCCGACAGATAGCGCAGCCCCGGCAGCACCATATAGCCGGCCGCGCCGTGGCGGCTGCCGGCTTCGGCCTGACGGCAGGCGTCGAGCGTGCTGTTTTCGGCGATCGTCAGCAGGACCGGCACGCGGCCGCGCGCAGCCTCGACGGCGATGTCGAGCACCTCCAGTTTTTCGTCCAGCGAGAGCGTCGACGCTTCGCCCAGCGATCCGCACACGATGATGCCGTCGACACCGGCCTCGATCTGCGCTTCGATATTCTTGCCGGTCCAAGCGCGGTCTATGCTGAAATCCGCGTTGAATTTGGTGGTGACTGCGGGCAATACGCCTTCCCAGATATGCGCCACGACTGCTCTCCTGATTGTGATGTGTTCAAGCGCAGTGTAAGCAGGGAAAATCGTGCCGTCTTGCGCGAATCGCGCGTGGCCGATGACGATTTCAGCATAGGCGCTTTGCCGATTGTGGCTTTTGAGCAAGGCTGTTGGCTTATTTCAATACATTGGGCAACGGCGCGCCGAAGCCGCATGACGAGTGCTGTGCGATGCCTGCCCGGTCACGTCTGCCGCAAGCCGGGCCAGCGCGTCCGCTCCGTCTCCCAATAAGTAGCATGCGTGCGGAACCGTCGCTTGATTATGCTGAAATCGTCACAATCCACGCGTAAGCCCACCAAGACTCGACTGTCCGCTGTTCCTAACATGGACATCATGAAAACCTTAGACATCATCGACTCGCACACCGGCGGTGAACCGACCCGCCTCGTGGTGTCGGGTGGCCCGGATCTCGGCGGCGGCACCCTGGCGCAACGGCTCGACGTGTTCCGCACGCAATTCGACGACTGGCGCGCGGGCATCGTCACCGAACCGCGCGGCTCGGACGTGGTGGTGGGCGCGCTGCTGTGCGAGCCGGACGACCCTACGTGCGCGGCCGGCGTGATCTTTTTCAACAACGTCGGCTATCTCGGCATGTGCGGACACGGCACGATCGGCCTCGTCGTCTCGCTGGCGCATATGGGGCGGATCGCGCCCGGACGTCATCGGATCGAGACGCCGGTCGGCGTGGTCGAAGCAACGCTCAACGAAGACAGCAGCGTGACCGTGCGCAACGTGCCGGCGTATCGCTATCGCAAAGCCGTGCAAGTGGATGTGCCGGGGCATGGCGTATTGACCGGCGACATCGGCTGGGGCGGCAACTGGTTCTTCCTCGTCGCTGAGCATGGACGCTCGCTGGAGGCGGCGAGCATCGGTGAACTGACGGCCTTTAGCGCGGCGATTCGCGACGCGCTGATCGCGCAGGGCATCACGGGCGCGGAGGGCGCGTTGATCGATCACGTCGAACTCTTCGGACCCGCTTCGCGCGACGGCCTCGACAGCCGCAGTTTCGTTCTGTGCCCTGGCAGCGCATACGACCGCTCGCCCTGCGGCACCGGCACCAGCGCGAAAGTGGCCTGCCTTGCCGCCGACGGCAAGCTGGCCGAGGGCGCGGTATGGCGCCAGGAGAGCATTATCGGCAGCGTGTTCGAGGCGAGCTACCGGCATGCCGGCGATGGCGTCTCGGTGATTCCCACCATCACCGGCCATGCGTACGTCACGGCCGAGGCGCGCCTGTGTTTCGACGAACGCGATCCCTTTGCGTGGGGCATCCGTACGGCATGACAGCGGACGCGTTGATCGTCGGCGCCGGCATTGTCGGCGCGGCCTGCGCCGCGGAGCTGGCCACGCTCGGCATGCAGGTCGAAGTGTGTGACGCGCGGGGCATCGGCGGCGGCGCGACGGCGGCGGGCATGGGCCATATCGTCGTGATGAACGACTCGCCGCCGGAATTCGCGCTGAGCCGCTATTCGCGAGACCTGTGGCTGCAACTGGCGCCGCAGCTGCGCGCGCGGGACGCGTTCGCGCGCTGCGGCACGCTCTGGGTCGCCGCTGACGAAGAAGAATGGCAAGCCGCCCGCGCGATGCACGCCGCGTTCGACGCTCAGGGCGTGGTCGCCCAATTGCTCGACGCATCTGCGTTGCGGACCTGCGAGCCGGCGCTGGCGCCCCAGCTGGCGGGTGGCTTAAGGATCGAACACGACAGCATTGTGTACGCGCCCACCGTTGCCGAGTGGCTGCTGAAGCAATCGCCTCATGCGGCGAATATCCGCGTGCGTCTGGGCGCGCCGGTGACGTCGATCAGCGCGCGCGGCGCCACGCTAGCCGACGGCGAACGCATCGGCGCGGCGTGCGTCATCTTGGCCAACGGTCTGGACGCGCGGCACCTGGCGCCAGCGCTGCCATTGCAACCGAAGAAAGGCCACCTGCTGATCACGGACCGCTATCCTCACCTGATCCGGCATCAATTGCTTGAACTCGGCTATATCAAGAGCGCGCATCACGCGACCGGCACATCGGTGGCATTCAATGCGCAGCCACGGCCCACGGGACAACTGCTGATAGGCTCGTCGCGTCAGTTCGATACCACCGATCCCGCCGTCGAGATGCCCGTGCTCGCGCAAATGCTGCAACGCGCCGCACGCTATCTGCCCGTGCTGCCCACGCTCAACGGCATTCGCGCGTGGACCGGTTTTCGCGCGGCCTCGCCGGACGGACTGCCGCTAATCGGTCCGGCCGGCGATTTCGCGCCCGGCGTCTGGCTTGCGGTCGGTCACGAAGGTCTGGGCGTGACGACGTCGCTCGCCACCGCGAAGCTGCTGGCGGCGCAGATCACGGCAAGTGCCGCGCCGATTCCGCTCGAGCCGTATCTGCCGGCCCGTTTTGCGCAACAGGTGACGCATGAGTAGCACGAGCGCCGCAGCGCGCCTCCACTTGACGATCGACGGCCGCCAGATCGAAGTCGAAGCCGGCACGACCGTCGCCGCCGCGCTCGTCCTCGCCGAGGCGGGTGGCACGCGGCTGTCGGTGAGCGGTCAGCCTCGTGCCGCGCTCTGCGGCATGGGCGTGTGCCAGGAATGCCGTGTGACCATCGACGGCCGGGCGCACGCGCTGGCCTGTCAGACCCTGTGCCGCGAAGGCCAGATAGTTCTTACGCACAACCAGGCGATTAAGGCAATTAAGCGATGAGGCAACACGTCGATATCGTCGTGGTGGGCGCCGGCCCGGCCGGGTTGAACGCGGCCTGCGCCGCCGCGCGCTCGGGTGCCACGGTCGCGCTGCTCGACGACAATCCGCGCGCAGGCGGCCAGATCTGGCGTCAAGGGCCGGGTCATCCGCCGCAGGCGCCGCTGCACGACCTGCTCGTGGCGCTCGGCGCGCAAACTAACGTCGAGCATTGGCCGTCGACGCGCGTGGTCGCGGCGCGCGATTCGCGCGGATTGCTGCTTGAATCGGCGCAACACGGCGGCGTGTGCGTCAGCTACGAACGGTTGATTCTTGCGACCGGCGCGCGCGAGCGGCTGTTGCCGTTCGCGGGCTGGACCCTGCCCGGTGTGACCGGCGCGGGCGCATTGCAGGCGCTGATCAAAGGCGGCATGCCGGTGCGCGGCGAACGGATCGTGATTGCCGGCAGCGGTGCCTTGCTGATTGCCGCTCTCGCCACCGCGCGCGCAGCCGGGGCGCGGGTGGTGGCGGTGGTCGAGCAGGCTTCGGCGTGGGATGTCGCGCGCTTCGGCGTGTCGCTGCTGGGCGAGCCTGCGAAGTTGAGGCAGGCCGTCGGTATGACGCGCGGTTTCGCCGGGCTGTCTTACTGGACCGGCAGTCTCGTTGAAGAGGCGCACGGCGACGGCCGTGTCGAGCAGGTCACGATCCGGCGCGGCACGAGGCGCGTCACACTCGACTGCGATCGCATCGCCTGCGGCTATGGGCTCATGCCGAACGTCACGCTAGCCCAGGCGCTCGGCTGCGCGATCAACGATGCGGGCGGAATCGTCGTCGATGGCGCGCAGCGAACCTCGCTTGAAGGCATATTTGCGGCGGGCGAGTGCACGGGCGTCGGCGGCGCGGAACTGGCCGGCGTCGAAGGCGAAATTGCCGGCCTCTCGGCAAGCGGTGCGAGTGCGGACCGCGCGGCGCTCGACGCGCAACGCGCGCGCTGGCGCCGCTTCGGCCATCGCGTCGAAACCGCGTTCGCTTTACAGGAGGCCGCGTGCACACCGCCCGCCGACACCACGCTGCTGTGCCGCTGCGAGGACGTGAGTATCGGCGAAGTGCGCGCGTTGGCGGACTGGCGCGAAGCCAAGCTGCATACGCGCTGCGGCATGGGAGCCTGCCAGGGGCGAATCTGCGGAGCAGCGGCAAGCATGTACTTCGGCTGGCCGTCGCCCGCGCCGCGGCCGCCGTTCAGCCCGGCGCAAATCGGTACGCTGATCGCAGCGGGATCGAAACCGCCACCGGCCGAATGACCCTTGTGTCCGTACGCCTGCGGATATGGCCGGCGCCGACGCGGCCCTATAATCGACCGCACACGCTGCTGACCGGCTGAACCTATCCCAACCTCGACCCGAGAATGGACTCACAACCGCACGGACCCACCGGACCCGCACGATGAACACGCTGGCACATCCGCTCGCACCGGACGACGCATCGCTGGCCGGCATGCTGTCGCACTTCAGGCTGCTCGAGCCGGTGTTCGACGCAATGCCGGACGTCGTGTTCTTCGTCAAGGACGCCGAGGCTCGCTATGCGCTGGTCAATCGCACGCTGGCATCGCGTTGCGGTTTCAAGGAGAAAGCCGCGCTGCTCGGCAGAACGGCCGAGGACGTGTTTCCGCGCCGTTTCGGGCGCATCTACACCGCCCAGGACCAGGCGATCATCAACGTCGGCAATCAGATGATCGATCAGCTGGAACTGCACCTGTATCCCGGCCGGCAGCCCGGCTGGTGTCTGACCTGCAAGCAGCCGCTGCGCGATCCGGCGGGCAAGGTGGTGGGACTCGCCGGCATTTCCCGCGATCTGAAAGCGGACGAAAGCAGTCACCCGGCCTACAGCCGGCTGGCGGCGGTGGTGCAGTCGATCCAGGAAAACTATGTGCAGCCGCTGAATTTGAAACAGTTGGCGGCCATGGCGGATATGTCGGTCGCGCAACTGGAGCGCTACTTTCACAAAGTGTTTCATTTGACGCCGCGTCAGGTGTTGCTGAAAACGCGGCTCGACGCCGCCACGGCGCTGCTGGTCTCGCACGACAAGGTCACTGACGTCGCCGCGCTGTGCGGCTACACCGACCACAGTGCGTTTACGCGGCAATTCAAGGCGACGGTCGGCATCACGCCGACCGAATACCGGATGCTGCTGCACGGCACATCGCGGAGCTGATCCGGCGCACATGGGCCGCAAGCATCACTACTACGTCTACGTCGTCGTGCTCGACGACCGAGTCTGGAACGAGGCACGCTTTCGCCGCGCGAATCCGGACTACCGGTTCGACAAACCGTGCGTGTATGTGGGAATGACGGGACTCGACCCGGACTTGCGGTTCGACCGGCATAAAGCCGGCATTCAGGCCAATCGCTACGTGCGCGATTACGGCTTGCGCCTAGTGCCCGAATTGTATGAGGTATTCAATCCGATGCCGTACCGCGGTGCTCAGGAGATGGAGGTAGAGCTGGCAATCGGCTTACGCGAAGCGGGATACGGCGTGTGGCAGGCATGAGCCGGCCGCTGTAAACCGCGCGTTACTTCACGCCGAGGCCGCGCAATACCGCGTTGCCTTCAGACGTCAAACGGATCCGCGAAACGCCGGCGTCGTCGGCGATCGATTCGATCAGGCCCGCTTCGCGCAGTTGCGGAATCTCGGGTTTCGCCGACGCGTCGATCGGCGCGTGCAGCAACAGCAGCAGCGTCGCCAGTTCGTGGTGGCTCAGCAGGCGGCGCAGTATCGTGGGCCGCTTGGCCGGCGCCGGGGCGCCGATGGTGTTGGGATCGGGGTGATTCATGGTGCGCACCTTGTGCGGGGGTAATGTCCGGTGGATGATGCGGACGAAGTCTTAAACGATTCTTAAGACTCCATTATCCTGTAACACCATGACATGAAGATTGCGGCCGGCACGAGTTACCGATTGTCACACTTACGGTCCCTTACCCCGCAAACCCTTACGGGGCGCAGGTTTTGCTCGCTGTCTCAATCCATAGATTACTCATGTGACGTTTTCCCGCATAAAAACGGTAAGTCGTCGCACCGTTGTCGCTTCGCACCTTGACGATATTCGAGTCGCCAAAGTCGAGCATCTGGCCCTGCGGAATCTGCGTGGACTTGAACGAGGCATTGTGGCTCGTGGCCACTTGCGTCAGGCAGGCCACCACGTCGTTGACGGAACGTTGCGTGGTGGTGTCCGTGACGGGCTCGCCGGCATCCGGATCCTTCTGGAAGTACGCGCAAGCGCTGAGTAGCAGGGGGACTGACAGGACAACGGCAAACTTCTTCATATCTCTCCTGGCTTTACATTCGGCTGACGGTGCGTGCGAGGCTCACTCGCAGTCTGGTCGCGCGGCATCGGCCGCGAAATCAGGCGCCATTATATCGGTGCGGCGCGCCCGCCCCCCGGCTGGCGCCGCACGTGCCGTACCTGGTCCGGATCGACGGATCGTGGTTTGCCAGTCTGAGCGGCCCGGCGCCTACTTGCGGCGCTGCGCCTGGGCGGCGAGGCGCACGGCGGCATTGGCCGCGCCATAGCCGTCGTAACCGCCGCGCCGCTCGACGATCTCCATGAAGAAGCGTTGGTCGAGCTGTTCCGTGTAAGCGTGGAAAAACTCGCCGCCGTGCTCGTCGCGGTCATAGAGGATGTGATGGGCGCACATTGCTTCGAGCATGTCGTCCGGCAACGCGTAGCGGGCGGCCAGATCGTCGTAGTAATTGCGGGGAATGCGCAGCACCGGCAAGCCATCGGCGATAAACCCGGGAATCGCGCTGAAGATGTCGTCGGTGCTGAAGGCGACGTGGTTCAGGCCTGAGCCGTGATAGGTCTGCAACGCCTCGGCCACCGCCGTGTGGCGATCCACCGACGCATTCAACGCGATCCGCACCGACCCGTCGCGGCTGCGCAGCGCGCGGCTGCGCACCAGCCCGTACGGATCGGGCACCAGCACGCCGGGCTCGGCCTGGAAGCCGAAAGCCGTCCGCAGAAACAGCACCCAGGTATCCAGCGAACTCGCCGGCACCGACAGGCAGACATGATCGATGCGGCTGAGCGGCCCCACTTCCGTCGGGCCATTGATGTCGGTGAGAACGAAGTCGGCTTCGAACAGGGTGGGCTGGTCCGGCGTTTCGTCGACGAAATAGTTCAGGCTGCCGTCCGGCGCCTGCACGGCGGGCAGCACGCGTTCGTTCGGTCCGATCTGCCCCGAAAACGGCGAATAGCCAAAACCGGCGGCGCGCTCGAACGCCTGATTGGCGTCGTCCACACGAAACGCCGACGCGCACAGCGATAACCCATGCTGCTGGAAGAACGCGTTGGCGAACGAATCCGGCTCGGCGTTCAGCACGATCGAAGCCGCGCCGTGCTGAAACAGCGTCACGTCTTTCGAGCGATGCCGGCCGGCCTCGCGAAACCGCAGCTTGCCGAGCCAGTCGAGGAGATGCGCGCGCGTGGTGTGGTCGACCGCGAATTCGAGAAACTGATAGCCGACGTGAGCCGGTACCGCGGGCGAACGGTAGAGGTCGTCCACCGGTTGCTGCGTCGCGTCCAGCAACGCGCGGGTCTGTTCCTCGAGGAACAGCAGCGAGCGATGGCCGTCCGCCGCCGTAATGGTGGTGGGGGCGGCGCGAAAGCCGTCGTTGAAAATTTCCAGCGAAAGCGGCCCGCTATAGCCCGTTTTCACGACCTGCGCGGTGAAGTTCGCCAGATCGAAGTCGCCCTGGCCCGGGAAACAGCGGTAGTGGCGGCTCCATTCGAGCACGTCCATGGCGAGCTTGGGCGCGTCGGCGATCTGCACGAAGGCGATGCGTTCACCCGGAATGTCGGCGATGCCGTCCACCGTGTCGTTCAGCGAGAGCGTGTGGAAGCTGTCGAGCACGAGCCCAAGATTCGGATGATTCACCGCGTTCACGAGCTTCCAGGCGTGACGGTAAGTTTTGACGTGCTTGCCCCACGCGAGCGCTTCATAACCGGCGATCACGCCGGCCGCCTCGGCCGCGCGCGCCAGCGCACCAAGCTGATCGGTCATGAGCGAATCGTCGCCGATGGTGTCAGGCGATACGTTGCTGCACACCAGAATCCGGTCAGTGCCGAGTTCGTGCATGACGTCGAACTTGCGTTTTGCGCGATCGAGATTGCGTTCGAGGCGCTCCGGGCTGACGCCGTCGAAGTCGCGGAACGGCTGAAACAGCATGATTTTCAGCCCGAGATCTTCGGCGATGCGCCGCACGTCGGCGGGCGAGCCGTCGAAATACAGCAAGTCGTTCTCGAAGATCTCGACGCCCTCGAAGCCCGCCGCCTGAATCGCGGTCAGCTTCTCGACAAGGGTTCCGCTGATGGACACGGTGGCAATCGAACGTTGCATGAACGGCTCCTGCAAAACTATCAAACGACTGTATGAAATAGACCCACGGCGGGTGGCGCGGCGCACTCGCATGCCCGGTCGGCGGTTATGCTGCAATGCGCAAAATGGGCTAGTCCGTTACTTCTGGAGATGAAACGCAACCCGGAATCACCCACGGTATAGCAATTTATCGACAGTCTATACAAACTAACTAGATGGTACAAATTCGTATAAACCCCGAATGACGGCAGCCGACAAAGCGCGCAAACTTGCTTCACGTTGCTAATCCGCCGCAGGTGCCGCGGTTTGCTTCGTGCCTTAATTTGCGGGAGTGGCTGTCATGAGTTTTGCATCCGTACTGGTCCTCAACGGGCCGAATCTCAATCTGCTCGGCACGCGCGAGCCGGCCATCTACGGCTCGGAAACACTGGACGACGTCGCGAAACTTTGCCGCGACGCGGGCGATCGCCTGGATCTGTCGGTCGAGTTCTGCCAATCGAACGCTGAGCATCAACTGATCGACTGGCTGCATGCGGCGCGCACCAAGGCCGACGGCATCGTGATCAATCCGGCGGCTTATACGCACACCTCGGTTGCGATTGCGGACGCGCTCTCGGCGATCGAAAAGCCTGTCATCGAAGTGCATATTTCAAACGTGCACCGCCGTGAGGCCTTCCGGCATCACTCGTACGTGTCGGCGGTCGCGGACGCGATCATCGTCGGTTGCGGCACGCAGGGTTATGTTCTCGCGCTGGAGCGGATGGCGACCATTCTTAAGAATAGGGCGGCGAAATGAGCGCACAAGTGAACTCACCGGCCACTCCCCATTCCTTCCTGGTCGGCCTGATCGGCGCGGGCATTGGCGCGTCGCTGACCCCTCCGATGCACGAAGAGGAGGGCAGCAAACTCGGCCTGCACTATGTGTACCGGCGCATCGATCTGGACGTGTTGAAACTCGACAGCTCCGCGCTGCCTGATTTGCTCGAGGCGGCCGAACGCATGGGCTTCAACGGTCTGAACATCACGTACCCATGCAAGCAGGCAGTGATTCCGCTGCTCGACGAATTGTCCGACGACGCTCGCCAGCTCGGCGCGGTCAACACCGTGCTCTTCAAGGACGGCAAGCGCATCGGCCACAACACGGATTGCTCCGGTTTCGCGCGCGCATTTCAGCGCGGCTTGCCGGACGTCTCGCTCGAGCGCGTCGTGCAACTGGGCGCGGGCGGCGCGGGCGCGGCGGTGGCGCATGCCGCGCTGGCCATGGGCGCACAGTCGCTGACGATATTCGACGTGGATGCCGCGCGCGCAACGTCGCTGGCCGACGAATTGCAGAAGCGTTTTCCCGCCGCCACCGTCCGCGCCGGCGAGTCACTCGCGCAGTCGGTCGCGGCCGCTAATGGCCTGATTCACGCTACGCCCACCGGCATGGCGAAATTGCCTGGCTTGCCGTTGCCGGCGGAATTGCTGCATCGCGATCTGTGGGTCGCGGACATTGTCTATTTTCCGATTCGCACCGCGCTGTTGCAGGCGGCCGAAGCGCTCGGCTGCCGCACGCTGAGCGGCGGCGGCATGGCGGTGTACCAGGCAGTGGACGCCATGCGCATCTTTACCGGGCTCGAACCCGACGCCGAACGCGTGTACAGCCATTTCCAGTCGTTATTGCCACGTCCCGCCTGAAGTCCCCTTGAGGGGCGCTAACCGGTAGCGCACTAACCGGTATTAATCCTATCAAGGAGACACAAACGCCATGCAGCATTCCACTCAAACCAGTCCGGCCGACGCCGCCACGCCGAAGGGCGCGGCGGTTGGCACCGCGGTCCGCACGAAAGCCCGCTATCAGATTCTGGCGCTGCTCGCGGTCGGCACCATGATCAATTATCTCGACCGGACCGTGCTCGGCATTGCCGCGCCGCAGTTGACCAAGGAGCTCGGCATCAACGCGGCGCTCATGGGCTTGCTGTTCTCCGTGTTCTCGTGGAGCTACGTGGCCTCGCAAATTCCGGGCGGCCTGTTTCTCGACCGCTTCGGCAGCAAGCTCACCTATTTTCTCTCCATGACTTTCTGGTCCCTGTGCACGCTCGCGCAAGGGACAGTGCACGGCATCGGCGCGCTGTTCGCGTTCCGTCTGGGCCTCGGCGTCTCGGAAGCGCCGTGTTTTCCGACCAATAGCCGCGTGGTGGCCACCTGGTTTCCGCAGAGCGAACGCGCGATGGCGACCGGTACGTACACGGTCGGCGAATATATCGGCCTCGCGTTTTTCAGCCCGTTCCTGTTCATGCTGATGGGCGCGTTCGGCTGGCGTTCGCTGTTCTACGTGGTGGGCGGCGTGGGCCTCGTGTTCGGCGTGATCTGGTGGATCTTCTATCGTGAGCCGCGCGATCATCCGTCCGCGAATCAGGCGGAGCTGGACTATATCGAAGCAGGCGGCGGCCTCACGCATCGGAAGAAGGACGCCGACGCTGCGGCCGCACCGGCCAAGGGCGGCTTCGAGTGGCGCACGATTGGGCGCCTGCTCAAGCATCGTCAGCTGACCGGCATCTGCCTCGGCCAGTTCGCCGGCAATTCGACGCTGCTGTTCTTCCTCACGTGGTTCCCGACGTATCTGGCGACTGAGCGTCACATGGCGTGGCTGAAGATCGGCTTCTTCGCGATCATGCCGTTCATTGCCGCATCGGTCGGCGTGATGTTCGGCGGCATTTTCTCCGACTGGCTGCTGCGCCGCGGGACGTCGCCGAACGTGGCCCGAAAGCTGCCGATCATTGCCGGCCTGCTGCTCGCGTCGACGATCATTCTCGCGAATTACGTCGAGAGCAACGTGGTGGTGATCGTGATTCTGTCCGTGGCGTTTTTTGCGCAGGGCATGGCCGCGCTGGGCTGGACGCTGGTGTCCGATATCGCGCCCGACGGCCTGCTCGGCGTGACCGGCGGCATCTTCAACTTCGCGGCCAACCTGGCCGGTATCGTGACGCCGCTGGTGGTGGGCTTTATCGTCGCGGCAACGGGCTCGTTCGTCGGTGCGCTGGTGTTCATCGGCGCGATCGCGCTGATCGGTGCGCTGTCGTATATCTTTATCGTCGGCGATATCAAGCGGATCGTGCTGGCGGATTGACCGGCTGCAGGTCTGACAAAAAAAACGGGACGTGGCGAAGGCCACGTCCCGTTTTGCTATTCAGGTGCGCAGGTGTGCGTCAGTCTTCCTTGCGCACGAACCGCAGCACGGCATCGACAATCATCGCGCGATGCCGCACGCGCAAGCGCGGGTGCGACGGATCGCGGCCGAACGCCGTGCCGAAGGTGTGGCGATTGCCGACGCGGTGAAAGCACAGTGAGCTGATCAGCAAATGCAGATCGATCGCGTCGACGTCGCTGCGAAACTGTCCCGCCGCGATACCGCGTGCGAGCAGATCTTCTATCGTATGAATGACGGTGACGTTGCGGCCTTTGAAGCTCTTGACCTGCTCGACGTACTTCGCGCCGTGAATATTCTCGATCGTCACGAGGCGCACGAAATCGCGCTGACGGTCGTGATAGTCGAATGTGAACTCGACTAGCGCGCGCATGCCCTCGACCGGATCGAGTTCGCTGACGTGCAGATCCTGTTCCAGCGCGCGAATGTCTCCATACACCTTTTCCAGCACCGCCTGATATAACCCCTCCTTGCTGCCGAAGTAGTAGTACAGCATGCGCTTGGTGGTGTTCGTGCGTTCCGCGATCGCGTCGACGCGTGCACCCGTCAGCCCCATGGCGGAGAACTCCTGGGTCGCGACGTCGAGAATGTTGCGCTTCGTCTGTTCGGGATCGTACTTGCGCCGGGCGTCGCCGCGCCGGACGTCGCCCGGTGCGGTGTCGGACGTGATGCCGTTGGTATCAGGCTCGGCGGCCTTGCTTCCCTTTTTCATTGTGTATTCGAGCGGCGGTGACGGCGCATTCTAGCATGGCGAAACTGGCCTCTGGAGCGGGTTTCGGGCATAAGCGGGCGCGTATTCGCCGACCTCATGGCCGGCCTCAAACGGCAGCACGAACCGGCCGCCGGCGCGCCGCGAGCGCGTCGCGCGTTTGCATGGCGGTGTAGGTCAGTTGCGCGGCCGCCAGACCGAGCGCCCCATAGGTGCGTGTCAAGCCAAACGACGCGAACGCTTCGGGCACCGGCCGCTCGCCGGCAATCGCTGCCGCCAGCAGTTCACCGGACACGGTGGTCGGCGCCATGCCATGTCCGCCGAAGCCGACCGCGTACCAGACGCCGTCATTGCTGCGGCCGATTTGCGGCATCTTGTGCCGGGCGTAGCTCATCAAGCCGCCCCAGGCGTACTCGATGCGCACGTCGTGCAACTGCGGATAGACCTTCAGCAGATCGCCGCGCAGCAGGCGCGCGATCACCTCGGGCTCGCGCTCGCGCACCGAGATGCGGCCGCCCCACAGAATGCGGGTATCGGGCAGCGGCCGGTAGTAGTCGAAGGCGAAGCGGGTGTCGTAGATGGCGGCGCGGGTGCCGATCGCGTCTTGCAGGCGCGCGCCGAGCGGTTCGGTCGCCATCACGTAGGTGGCAATGGGCAGCACCGCGCGTTCGACCCGCGGGTAGACGTGGCGCGCGTAGCCGCCGCCCGCCATCACGACATGGCGCGCCTCGAGCGCGCCCTGCGGCGTATGCACCACGAACCCGGCGCCCTCGCGCGCGAGGCGCACGACAGGCGAGTGCTCATGGATCTGCACGCCCGCGTGCGCCGCGGCGCCGGCCACACCAAGCACGTATTTGAGCGGATGAAAGTGGAACGCGTTGCGCTCGAACAGACCGCCGTGATAACGGCTCGTCTTCAATTGCGAAGCGAGTTGCGCCGTTGTCACCGGTTCCCACTCCACGCCGAACGAATCGCGCATCAGCCGCCGCTGCGATTCGAGCCGCGCCGGTTCGTCGAACCAGTTGGCGAGTATCACGCCCGCGTCGGTCGCTTCGCAGTCGATGTGATAACGCGCAATGCGCTTGCGCATCAGATCGACGGCGTCGGTGGTCAGCGCATACAGTTCGCGGGCGCGCGCCGCGCCGAGGGTTTTCAGCAGGTCGGCGCAATCGAGACTGTAGCCGCCGAACACGAATCCGCCGTTGCGCCCGGAGGCGCCGAAGCCCACCTGCTTGGCCTCGAGCACCGCGACGTCGGCGACGCCCCGCTCAGCGAGTCCCAGCGCCGTGGACAATCGCGCCAGCCCGCCGCCGATGATGCAGACATTGACGCTGCGTCGGCCCGACAGCGGCGCATAGACAGACGAGCGGGTGACTGTAGCTTCGTATAGGTTTTGCATCCGGCTAGGGTAGCGGCAATCTTGCGGCCGCGTCTAGCCGCCGCGCACGGCATATGACAACAATCGAAGGCCGGCATCGCTATCAAGCGGATGCCGGCCGTGCGGGTCCCACGCAGAAATCGTTCAGGACACCGGCAGCAGCTTGCCGGTGAACACCACCGGACCGCTTGGTGCGTTGTGGTCGGGCGAGCCGCCCGGCGCTTCGATCGACACCGCCAGCGCCGCGTAACTTTCCGGCTTCTGCTGACCCGCCGGGACCTTGCCATTCGCGCTGTCCGGCAGCATGCCCAGCGACACCGGATGGCCGCTCGCGGGAATGCCCCACAACTCCATGGCCCGGCCGGCAGGCAGCTCGACCTTGCCGAGCGGATGCACGGTCATGGTCGAATGCGCTTCGTCCCACGCGACCAGCATGACCGGATGCGCGTCCTGATTGTTCAGCACGGCGACGTGCGAGACGGCTGTTTCGGCTTGCTGCGCCACGGTTGGCGCAGTGGAAGGTGCGCCCGCGGACGGCAGCAGCGAGCGCACGGCGACCACTACGGCGACGGCGGCGATGCCGGTGACACCGATTGCCCAGCCGCGCCAGAACGCCAGGTTCTCGAACAGGCCGCGCGCCGGACGTGCCGGCGTTTCCACCACGGTGCGGGGACGTGCCGCTTCGCGCGTGGCGGCGAGGCCGAGACGCCGCTCGATGGCTTCCCACACGCCGGCCGGCGGCATGCGCGGCTCCGCGAGTTCGGCCATGGGCGAGATGCGCCGCTGCCATGCGCTAACGGCCGCGCGAATTGTCGCGTCACGGTCCGCGTACTGTTCGAAGCGGCGCCGGGCGCCGCCGCGCAGCGTGCCGAGCACGTATTCGGCGGCCAGCAGATCGACGAGCTGGGGATAGCGACTGAGATTCATCACTCGCCCCCCAGGCAGGTTTTGAGCTTGGCGAGGCCCCGCCTGATCCACGACTTGATGGTGCCGAGCGGCACACTGAGCACTTCGGCGATCTCGCTATGGCTTTGGTCGCGCAGGTAGGCGAGGGCAACCGCCTGACGCTGCGCCGGCTCCAGCTGCTGCATGCAGCCGGCCAACAAGCGTGCTTGCAGGCTGACCGCGCTTAGCGCTTCGGGATCCGGGTCGCCGGTTGCCACAAGCTCGTCCAACACATCGCTCCATTCCGTTTCCTGCGTGTTGACCCGCCGCAGGTGATCGAGAGCACGGTTGCGGACAATCGCCGACATCCACGTCATTGGGGCGGACAGTGCGCGGCGGTAGTCGCCGGCAAAGCGCCAGATATTGACGAAGCTGTCCTGCAGGACTTCTTCAGCCCACTCGTGCCTGCTCAATATACGGAGCGCAACGCCAAACAGTTTCGGCGCGGCGAGATCATAGAGCTCGCGCAGCGCCGACGCGTCTTCCCCGGCGACACGTTCGAGCAGCCCGGCAAGGGTTTCCGGCGTCAGTTCCCGAGGATTGGCGGTCATGGAAAGAGTGTGTGTGAGCCTGTTGCGGCCCTATGTTACTCAATTTCTCCGGCCCCTTATATCCCGTTCTTTTTGCGGGGCCGCTTTTTCACGCGCCTAGACGCACCTTAGCGGCCCCAGCGCAGCACCAGCGGATCGAGCCGCCGCGCGACTTTCAACAAGCCTTCGCGGGTGGTCGGATGCATCGGCGGCAGCGGTTGGCGCACCGCGTCCGAGCGAATCACGTCGCCTTCCTTCATCAACGCCTTGCACGACGCGAGGCCGCCCTGGCGGTTTTCGTAGTTGATGAGCGGCAGCCATTGCTGATAGTGCGCGGCCGCCGCTTCAATATCGCCGGCCGCATAGGCGTCGACGATCAGACGGATGCCGTCGGCGTAACCGCCGCCCGTCATCGAACCGGTTGCGCCCGCATCCAGATCGGCCATCAGCGTGATCACTTCTTCGCCGTCCCACGGACCCACCACGGCGTCGCCGCCCAGTTCGATCAGCTCGCGCAGCTTGTTCGCGGCTTGCGGCACTTCGATCTTGAAGTACGACACATTGTCGATCTCGCGCGCCATGCGAGCGAGAAACGGCGCGGACAACGCCGTGCCGCTGACCGGCGCGTCCTGGATCATGATAGGAATCCCGATCGCGTCGGACACCGTACGGTAGAACTCGTGCATGCCGGGCAGCCGGATCTTTCCGTCGAAGTGGTGGAGGACACGAGCGCGCGCATGCTGCAACAACTCGACGATGGCCGGCTCGACCTGGTGATCGGCCGCGCGGCGGTGGCGGCCGATCCGTCGAAATATAACTATCGTCCGCTGGGTGACGAACCGTTGTCGGTCGTGGTGGGTTATGGCCACCCGCCGCTGCCGAGGAAAGAGGTGAAGCTGGGCGATCTGGCCGGTCACCGCCGGGTGGTGTACCCATCGCATATGCCGTTGCACGCGCTGCTCGAACGGGTGATGGATCTGGCGGGTCTCGCGATGCCGGACAACGCGATTTCGACGGCTTCTACCTTCGTGACGGTTGCGTTGCTGCAAAGCAGCCACGAGTTGGTGTCGTTGTTACCGAGCGCGATCGCCGGCTTGTTCGTCCGGCGAAAAATGCTGCGGCTCGTGCTGGTGAAGCTCAAGTCGCCGTCGCAGACTTTCGGCATTGTGACGCGCAAGGGCGGGGTGCTGTCGCCGCCGGCGGAACGTTTTATTGAATTGCTGCATGGGCTGTATGGGCCGCAGGCGCAGCGGGCCCAGGGGCGGTTGCGGGAGTACGCTGCGCGAAAGAAAAAAACCGCCTGAGGCGCCAACGCCGTCCAGTTCGTAACTGGACGGCGTTAGCATCAAGGCGGCGCCATGCTTCAATCATTCGCGTGAGGCTTGGTCAACTCATCAAACCTGTTTTTTGTCATTCGGGTCATGCAGTCCCAGAAGTATACAAAGTGCAATGACGCTTGGCCTACCTGATATACCTCCGAGTAACAGTTATTGTCCCTATAGAGTTGCCAATTCGCTTGCGCCTTCTCAAAGAAAGGCAGTGCTTCGGGTTCTCCATTGGCTCGATGCTCGAGGTCATAGCGTTTCGTAGCTTTTTCGATTTCCGCAACCTTTTTGTTTAAGGTCTTAACGACACCCTCATACCCGAATTGGGCGCAAGCCGACAAATCCATTGTTCCGAGGGATTCGTTTTTGCAATACGATGCAATCTCTACCGGACTTTTTCCAGAGAAATATACGCTTGCAGGCTGTGCCTTTTTATAGTCAAAGGTAGATCCATAAATCGATGTCGAGGGATAAGCCGCTTGTGCTGTCAGAAATAAGGCAGCGAATAGGCTAGTGGCGCGCATCATAAATCCCCGTTACAAAAAGTTGTGCTTCCAGACGACGCCGCCAAGGCACGCGCTGCGCAATAAATGAGCGAATTATGTCACGCATCCTGTTGTACTCACCGTGGTTTAGAAAATCAGCGAGATACTTGGAACGAGATTCCGGATACCACGGGTCGCCCGACCGTGGATACGGTCCCGAGTTAAACAGGATTGATACGAGTGCGTCATATTCGTACTGGTACAGGGGCACTTTAACGTCCCGATTGATTGCGGCTTCAATGGGCAGCAAATTAATTTCGAAGAATCCTCTGGCGCGCTCAACTGATATCACGTCACCGATCCTGAGGTGGTCTACTGGAAGAACCTTGTGTCCCAAGCCGACGGTCGGAATACCATAGCCGTCGTCGTACACCTTTACAATGAACCCTTCTACAACGGGTTTTCCCAGATAAGCCCCATTTACCACGCCGCTTTCGAGAACGGCCATAAATGTATAGCCTTGAGTCGAAAGCTTCCAAGGTTTGCACAGTCGGTCTGTTTGGACATTCACGCAGGAATTCGGGTTGGTGTTTGTTACTGCAGCTGCGAGTGCGTCAGGCACTAGACCTCCTGTTTGTGACCAAGGTAGATTCGAAGAGAACAGGCGCCGTCCGTCTGATAACGTGTTGTGTGTCCCTGTGAATCAGTAACGCCGTGTAGCAGTTCGCCCGATGGCAGACAGACCGTGTAGTACGTGTCGCATACAACGCGGCCGTTCGCATCGTGAAGGGTGAATTGTTCGTCGTACTGCGCTGTTTGAGTTTGACGGACTGAAGTGCTAGCGCCGTTGCCCATCAGCGCCGCCACCTGCTCGGATTTGAAGGACATGGACATACCGCGCTCGGCGTAGAAAATCGGCGGTGGATTGCAGCCGCAGATGTTGATATCACCGCTCAGTGCCCACGCTTTGCCATTGACAGCGGTGCCGGGCCAGCGCGGCCCGCGCGGTGCAATGTAGCCTTCCCGCTTGCAGGCCGTGCAATAGGTTTTCATGTAGAGCGTAGCGATATTCACTCGTGGCGGCGGATTGGAACAGGTAACCGAATCCAGTCCCTCCGTGATCATGGCACTGCCGCCACGATCACCTCTGGCGAGAAAGTATCGGATCATACGCGCTCGCTTTCGCGCCTTATCTGCGCTTCGGCGACGGGCTCGTAGATGCCAGGATGGGCTGCGCCATCGCGCTCCGGGCTATCCGTAATCGTGTCGCCGTTATCGAGCGTGCTGCCCACATATGCGAGCTGTGCAAGGCCGCGATTCGCAGCAAGCGCAAGGCCGGTTGTGATGCGTGCGGTGGTGCCGTCCGCGTAATGAACCAGGTCGCCGATTACGCCGACCCTCACGTCTTCGCCATTGATGCACCAGTTGCCGCCCGTCTCGCGCAGGACGCCTCCGCGTGCCGTGGTGGAACCAGACAGCGCGAAGCGATAGCCCGGCTCGACGGGTGGCGGCACATAGGACGGATCGAACAGGCCTTGGGGATATTCGCCTTCAGAGACAAACAGGCCGGATTCCCCATCGTCCCACGGCGTGAACACAATATGGTCGCCGTTGCTCAGGCGGCTCCCGACCAGAGCGAAACATTTGTCCCGGTAGACACTGAGTGTGCCTGAGCCGTCCGTTACGACCGCCTCGCTACCGTCGTGATAAGTGACGATGTCGCCCACCAGTGCCGCTCGAAGCCCACAAATCACCAGCCCCGACGATGCGTAGGTGAGATAGCCGCCGCGCTCGGTGCGCGCGCCGATGGTTGCGAATGCGTACGTCGTGCCTTTGCGTTCCTGCCTGTCCGACATTTCCATACCTCCTCAAAGTAGACTGCAACGACCGGCCCGGTAAAACGACCGGCGCGAGAGCGGCGACTTTTTTGCCGCGCCAGCCCAGAGGATCAATGGCAGCTTGTGCGTACGGATATCAGGCAAATCCGAAAAAAGGGCGCAATCGATGCGCGCTGCATCGGAACCGCATAACGTTGAGAGCAAGATTTAATAACTCGGGCGCATCAGCGGTGGGGGCGTTTTTCGTTGTGCAGCGACTTGATGCGCTCGCGCAGGCGTTTCAGGCTGGCATGACGTTTACACCTCTTGCTGCCCCGCAAATAAAAATGCCGTTCAGCTTTTAACTGAACGGCATTAGTCTGAGGCGGCAATTTTCGGCACCTGCAAGCCCCCCAATATCGCACGCCAACCGACCCTCCGCCATGCCCCGCAAAAGGGTGTTGTAGCCGCGACACTCTCGGGTAAATCCGAACCAAATACTGGGTCCTGTTCCGCGCTACACTTCTTTGAAGGTGCGCCAGATGAAAAAGCATGGCGCCGGCTCGGGGAGTACAGCCATGAATCGGCCAGTGGTTCGGTTACCGCTTCGAGCGGCAGGCACAGTGCCTGTCCGGAGGTGGCTCAAATGGGGGCTGGCAGCGGCATTTCTGCTTGCGCTGGCTTTGGCGGCACGCTTTTGCCAGGTTGAGATCGAAACCTCACGATTGCAGGCGCGTTACCTCTCCGAACTGACTCGCGACGTAGGCTTCACGGTCGACGAAGGTCCGAGTCACTCCATCCGTTTTCCGCAAACCGACAAAGGCCCGTACGACAGCCGGCTCGGCTACGCGTTGCTGCCTTCGATCCAACAGCGTCTGCTGCAACGCGGCTTTGAAATCCGTGCGCAGGCCCGCGATTCCGAACGGATGCTCTCGCTGGCGGATAACGGTCTCTTCCTGCCGTATGAAGAAAAGGATCAGGCCGGCTTACAACTCTTCGACGGCACCGGCGCGCCGCTCTTCGCCGCGCAATTTCCGGGCCGCGCGTATGACAATTTCGAGGCGATTCCGCCGCTCGTGGTGAATTCGCTGCTGTTTATCGAAGACCGCTACCTGCTCGACCCGGACCAACCCAACCGCAACCCTGCGATCGACTGGGGGCGTTTCAGCCGCGCGCTGGCCGATCAGGGCCTGCGCGTATTCAACCACCATCAGTCGACGCCTGGCGGCAGCACGCTCGCCACGCAGATCGAAAAATTCCGCCATTCCGCGGGCGGCCGCACCGCGACGCCGCCAGAGAAGTTGCGGCAGATCGCGTCGGCCTCGGTGCGCGCGTATCTGGATGGTCCGCAGACCATGCCGGCACGCCGGCAGATCGTCGTCCACTATCTCAACTCGGTGCCGCTCGCGGCCCAGCCGGGCATTGGTGAAATCAACGGTATCGGCGACGGTCTTGCCGCCTGGTACGGCCGCGATTTCAGCGACGTCAACCGTATTCTGAAAGCGCCGTCCACGGAGGAGAATCTGCCCGCGCAGGGCGTGGCGTTCCGCCAGGTGCTTTCGCTGATGATCGCGCAACGCGCACCTTCGTTTTTCCTGCATCGCGGCTATGCCGACCTTGAACGGCTGACGGACAGTTATCTGCGCTTGCTGGCGAGCGGCGGCGTGATCTCGATGCCGTTGCGCGATGCCGCGTTGTCCGCATCGGTCGAACTGCATCGCGCGCCAGTCAGGACAGCAAACGCAGACTCGTTCGTGTCGCGCAAGGCGGTGACTTCGATGCGCTCGCACCTGCTGGCCGCGCTTGGCATTCCAAGCTTCTACGAACTCGACCGCCTCGACATGCAGGCCACCGGCACGCTCAACAATGCCGTGCAGCAGGCCGTGAGCGAACGGCTCGCCGACGCCGCGACACGCGATGGCGCGAAAGCCGCCGGTCTCGTCGGCTTTGAAATGCTGCGCCCGTCGGACGATCCGTCGAGAATTTCCTACAGCTTCACGCTGTACGAACGGCGCGACGGTGCCAACCTCGTGCGGGTGCAAACCGACAGCGTCAACGAACCATTCGATATCAATTCCGGCGCGCGGCTGAACCTCGGATCGACCGCGAAACTGCGCACCGTGGTGACGTATTTGCAGATCGTCTCCGACCTGCACAAGCGTTATGCCCCGCTGAGCACAGCGGAGTTGAAGGCCGTCAAACCCGATCCGAATGATCAGCTCACGCGCTGGGCGCTCGACTATCTGTCGCATACGTCTGACCGTTCGCTCCAGGCCATGCTCGACGCAGCCGTGGAGCGCAAGTACTCGGCCAATCCGGGCGAAACGTTCTATACAGGCGGCGGTGCGCAGACCTTCAACAATTTCGAATCCGATGACAACAGCCGCATCCTGACCGTGCATCGCGCGTTCCAGCATTCGGTGAACCTGGTGTTCGTGCGGTTGATGCGCGATATCGTCCATTACGAAATGGTGCAGACCACCGGGCCTTCGGCGCAATGGCTCGGCGATCCGGCGATCCGCAAGATGTACCTGACGCGCTTCGCCGATCAGGAAAGCCGCGTGTACATGAATCGCTTCTATACGAAGTACCACGGCAAGACGCCCGATCAGGCGCTGACCCTGCTGCTGCTCGGCGTGCGCAAGTCTCCACCGAAAGTGGCGACCGTGTTGCGCAGCGTCGCGCCTGACGAATCGAATGCATGGTTCAACGCGAAGATGCGCGCCGCGCTGAAGAACACGCCGGCGGCTTCCATGCTGGACGACGAAGACCTCGCGAATCTGTACAGCAAATATGGAATCGACCGGTTCAACCTGAACGACCGCGGGTATATCTCGAGCGTCCATCCGCTCGAACTGTGGACGCTCAACTATCTGCGCGAGCATCCCGACGCCACGCTCGACCAGGTCCAGAAGGCGAGCAGCGACGTGCGTCTGTCGACCTATTCCTGGCTCTTCAAGACGCGCTATCACGCGACGCAAGACCGCCGCATCAAGCGGATGGTCGAGTTGCGCGCCTACGATGCCATCGGCAAATCGTGGCAGGCGCTCGGCTATCCGTTCGCGACGCTCACGCCGTCGTTTGCAGCGGCGATCGGTGCGTCGGGTGACCGGCCCGCGGCGCTCGCGCAGTTGATCGGCGTGATCGCCAACGACGGCAACAAGGTGCCGACCGAAAGCCTCACGCAACTCGACTTCGCCAAAGACACGCCTTACGAAACGCATTTCCAGCGCGCGGCGGTGGCGCCGCAACAGCAACTGTCGCCGGAAATCGCCGGCGTGGTGAAGGGGCTGTTGCGTGATGTCGTGTCGGGCGGCACGGCCAAGCGCCTCGCGCAAGGCATGGTGTTCCCGAACGGCCAGACCCTCGAGGTGTACGGCAAGACCGGCACCGGCGATCAGCGCTTCAATGTCTGGGCCAAAGGCGCGCGCCTGATCGAATCGCGCAAGGTGAACCGCAGCGCCACGTTCGTCTTCGCGATGGGCGACCGCTTCTACGGCACGCTGACCGCATGGGTGCACGAACCGTATGCGTCGCACTACGAGTTCACGAGCGCGCTGTCGGTGCAGTTGCTGAAGTCGATGGCGCCGGTGTTGCAGCCGTTGCTCGACAATCCGCCTGCCAAAACAGCCTCCGTCGATAAAGTCGCCGTCGCCGCGAAATAAACACAGGCGAAAACGTGCCGGCGCAAATGGATCGCGCCGGCCGCCTCTAATAACCCGTCTGCGCCGCGGGTTTCAAAAACAGCTCATGCACCGGCGCGAAATGCGCGTAGAGCGGCAGAATCGCTCCGCCCATCGCACGCGCATCGGCGCCGATGGCGCCTTCCAGTAATTGCGGACGCACCATGCCTTCCCATTCAAAGCGATCGAGCACGCGCTCGGTGCGTCGAATGACCTCCCGCACGAGTTCCCGGTCGAGTTCGCCGTCGATCACGATCGCTTCGAGGTCGAGCAGGGCGGCCGCGTTGGTCAGCGCATTGGCGATGGCCGGGCACGCGCTGTCGAGCCATTGCTCCGTATATGGCCATAGCTCCGGTGACATCGCGCGCTGATCGTGAGCGGCGGCTGCCGGCGCGCCGGCATCGCTCAACAGCTTTTCAAGCACGAAACCCGATGCTGCGTGCAGCAGTTGCCGCGCCGGCTTGCGCGCGCCGCCTTCGCGCAGCGGGATTGAACCGACCGCGCCCGCGTTGTCGTGCGGGCCGCCATGCAAACGGCCGTCGATCACGAGGCCGCCGCCAATAAACGTGCCGACGAACAGATACCGGAAATGATGAATTCCGCGGACCTGGCCCATCCCGCGTTCCGCGGCGCAGGCGGCCGTGGTGTCTTTGGCGAATTCGACCGGCAAGCCGGTCATGGCGGCGATGCGGGCGCGCAGGTCGATCTCGTTCCATGCTTCCAGCGCGCCGGCTGGCGCGCCGAGAAAGTCGCGCCAGCCGCCTAGCCACAAAGGCGCCGCGACGCCGACGCCGACCACCTGATTCGCCTTGGCACCGAGTGCGTGATTCACGTTGGCCAGTCTGCTTTCGAGCGCCGGAAACAGGGTGTTGGGGTCGGGATAGGCATACTCGAATACATCGCGGCTCACCACGTGCCCGGCGAAATCCATCGCCAGCACGTCGAGACTGCGCCGTCCGACCTTGATGCCGATGGTGAACGCGCCCTCCGCGCGCAACGCAATCGGCACCGACGGCTGGCCGATCTTGCCGCGTACCCGGGCCTGCTTTTCGAGCAGGCCGTCGTTGATCAGACGGTCAATGATCATCGATACCGTCTGCATCGACAGACGCGTCAGGCGGCTCACGTCGGCTTTCGGCAGCGCCCCATGCAAGCGGATCGCCTGCAGCACGATGCGTTCGTTGAATTGCCGCATGCCGACCTGATTCGAGCCGACCGTGCGTTTGAGGGGAGAGAGATTGCCGGTGGTATCCATAGCCGAACCCCGCTCAGCAGGAGGTAAGCGTCATGATCATGCGATTGCCTTGACGTCGGCTTCCTTTGCGCCCGTCATGATCGCCACCGCTTCCGACATGTGCACGTCTTTCTTATTGACGAGCGCGGCGCGGCGCCCGAGCCGCTGGATATGAATGCGATCCGCGACCTCGAACACGTGCGGCATGTTGTGGCTGATCAGGATCACCGGCAGTCCGCGATCGCGCACGCGCCGGATCAGTTCGAGCACCATGTTGCCTTCCTTCACGCCGAGCGCGGCTGTTGGTTCGTCGAGAATCACCACGTGCCGCGCGAAGGCCGCACTGCGCGCCACGGCCACCCCCTGGCGCTGGCCGCCCGAGAGGGTTTCGACCGCCTGGCGCATCGAACGGATGCCGATCTGCAGATCCTTCATATGCGAGGTCGCTTCCTCCAGCATGCGGCGCTTGTCGATCATCTTGAGGATCGAGCCGCGCCAGCCGGGTTTCAGCAGTTCGCGGGCGAGGAACAGGTTTTCGGCAATGCTCATGGCGGGCGCCACCGCCAGTTCCTGGTACACGGTCTCGATGCCTTGCTCGCGGGCGTCCAGCGGGCTGCGGAATTTGACCGGCTTGCCGTCGAGCAGAATCTCGCCTTCGTCCGGCACCGTGGCGCCGGACAAGGCCTTGATGAGCGACGATTTCCCCGCGCCGTTGTCGCCGATCACAGCGAGAATCTCGCCAGGCAGTACTTCGAAGTCGCAACCGTCGAGCGCTGTCACGTTGCCGTAGCGTTTGACGAGTCCGCGCGCCTGCAGAACGGGCATCACGGCAGAACCGGAAGCAGGTGTCGACATGACGGGCTCCTGTCGGCTAATGGCGGCTGAATGCTCAACCGCGACGATGGGATAGTTTGTCGGCGGCCACCGCGAGAATCACCAGCATGCCGGTGATCAACACCTGGTAGACCGAAGAAACGCCGATCAGCGTCAAACCGTTGCGGAACACGCCGACAATCAGCGCGCCGAGCAGCGTGCCGACTACCGAGCCGCGTCCGCCGAACAGGCTCGTGCCGCCGAGCACGACCGCGGTAATGCTGTCGAGATTCTCGGTTTGCCCCGCTTGCGGATCGCCCACCCCGGTGCGCGACACGGACAGCAGCGCCGCGATGCCGTAGATCGCGCCCGCCAGCGAATAGACGGTGAGCAGGATTTTCTGCGACGACAGGCCCATCAGGCGCGCGGCTTCGGCATTATTGCCGAGCGCATAGAGATGACGGCCGGGCACGGTGTCGCGCAACACGAACCAGGTGGCGAGATACATCAGCAGCGTGAGGACGGTGCCGTAGGTGACTTCCGCGGGACCGAGCCTGAACGTGTTGCCGAAGAACATGATGGCGTCCGGCAGGTTCGACACGCTCTCCGCGTTCGAATAGATCTGCGTCAGCGCGAACGCAATGTTCAGGGTGCCGAGCGTGACGATGAAGGCGGGCAGTTTGATCCGCGTGATCAGCACGCCGTTGAGCGCGCCGAACAGCATGCTCGCGGCAATACCGCACAGAATCGCAAGAATGGGCGGCACGCCGAGCGTGACCGCGAACTTGGTCATGACGATCGAGCCGAACGCCATGACCATGCCGCATGACAGGTCGATCCCGCCAGTCAGCACGATCAGCGTCTGGCCGATCGCAATGACCGCGACCACCATGGTTTGCTGCAGGATCAGCGACAGGTTCTGGAACGACAGGAAGCGGCTGCTCTGCGAAATGAAGAAGGCGCACGCGAGAGCCAGCGCGATCAGCGGCCCGGCCTCGGCAAGCGACGGCAGACGGTCGGCGAGAGAGCGCGAGTGGCCGGCGGGCGCGGAAGGAGTCGACATGATGATGGTCCTTGAAGCTTGAGCTTGGCGAGCGGATCACGCGGCCAATCCGGCGGCCGCCCGGCGGCGACCTTGCGCACCAGGCTCCGGTCGCCGCACCGCACGGGTTACTTGTTGCCCCAGCAGTTGTCGAGGCCGAACTTCGTATCCTTGCTGTCGACGCTGGACATCGGCCTGTCGGTGATCAGGGTCACGCCCGTGTCCTGATAGCCGGAGACTTTCTTGCCCGTCTTCGCGTAGTCGACACCTGCCGTCACGCCGAGTGCGGCCATCTTGAGCGGATACTGCTGCGAGGTCGCGGCAATCGCGCCGGCATTGACGTTGCGCACGCCTTCACAGCCGCCGTCGATCGACACGATCATCACGTTCTTGTCCTTGCCCGCCGCCTTGAGCGCACGGTAAGCACCCGCCGCGGCCGGTTCGTTGATCGTGTAGACCACGTTGATGTCGGGCGCCTTCTGCAGGCAGTTTTCCATCGCCGTCTGCCCCTTCGCCTGATCGCCGCGGGTGTCCTGGCTGCAGACCACCGCCGGATCGCCTTCCTTCACGCCGAAGCCTTCCAGAAAGCCGTTATGACGCAGCACGCCGACCGATACGCCGGGCGCGAGATCGAGCGTGGCGATCTTCGCGGGCTTGCCGTTCAGCGCGGCCTTCGCATATTTGCCGATCAGCACGCCGGCCTTGAAGTTGTCGGTGGCGAAGAGGGCGTCGGTGGCGTCCTGCGGATCGGTCGGCGTGTCGAGCGCGACCACCATCACGCCGGCGGCACGTGCCTTCCTGATGCTCGGCACGATGGCCTTGGTGTCGCTCGGCGTGATCAGAATCGCTTTGGCGCCGGCCGTCATCATGTTTTCGATCGCGGTGACCTGGCTGGCGTTGTCACCGTCGAACTTCCCGGCCGCGGTGAGCAGCTTCGCGCCGTCTTTCGAGGCGGCCGCTTCGGCACCCTGTTTCATCTTCACGAAGAATGGATTGGTGTCGGTCTTGGTGATGAGACCGATGACAGGCTGGTCGGCCGCCTGGCTCGCGCTCGCACACCATACCGCCAGGCCGGCTACACACATCGACACGACGGTCCTGGCGGCGGGATGCCTGCGGGAATTCAGATTCATGGGACGCTCCTCCGGTTTTTGACAACGACGTTAGGAACTGCTGGCGGTGGTCCACGCGAACGCTGCGCGCGGGCAACCCGGTGTGCGGCCTGATGAGTGATGAGGGCGGTTCGAAGCAGATCGGATGAACCGCGTTTCAGGCTATCTAATTCATTTTGGTTGAATTAGTACAGCAGGCGCAACGGCGCCCGTCAAGGCAGCGATTGCCAATGACGACGCAACGCGGCACCCCGTCAGAAGGCGGCGAGCCTTGCGTGACGGGGCCTGGGCGGTGTAATGCGAGGGGTGATCGAGCGCCGGGGCTTGGGGAAAATCCTGGCTCGTGTCGTGCGACCGTGACTTGAAGGCCGGGTGGACTTAGCGCCGGGGTATCAGCGCTTGCCGCTTCGTCTCGAGCTGCGTGACGACGCGTTGCAAGGTCCGCTCGGCCGGTCCCGGCGTTGCCACGAACTTGCAGCCGACCACGAAGCGCCGCTCGCCATTCGGCATGCTCAGCCGGCGCGGTGCGACGATTTCCAGATCGAGCCGCAGTGTGCCGAAGCTGCCGAGTTGCAGCACGACGTCGCGCAGCACCGTGCCGCTTTCAAGCGAAGCGAAACGTTCGTCGGCGGTTTTCAAGGCGATGCCGCCGAGCGACAGGTCCTGCAATTCCAGCCGGAACGAGCCGCCGTCCGCATACGGGCCGCTCGCGACGTAGGGGTCGAGCACAGGCGTCTGCACGCGGAAGAATTCGCGGCGCTGAACGTAGTAGAGGAGGGCCGGGAACGGCGCCTCGAAGGCCGGCTGTCCTTCGAACGCGATCGGGTTGGCATTGAGCGTCATGAACTCGGTGCGGATGCCACCAGGCAGGCTGCGAAAGATCAACTGGCGCGCAGCAGGCAGTGCGTAATTGCCGTCGGCCATGCTGCTGGCGTCGAAGACGAAGCGCGCGTTGCGCGAGTCGACGTCGAGCACTTGCGTGACGATTTGCCGTCCGTTGAATTCCACTGTCACGAAGTCTTGTCCAGCCACCAGCTTGCGCAGGCAAACGGCGATTTGCAGGGGGTGGCGTTGCACGAAGTTCGCATCGGCGTCGTGGGGCAGTTCGGCGGCGTCGGCAATATCGGCGAATGCGGTATCTGGCAGAAGATCGGCAATCATTGTTCTATCCATGCGTATGGGGCCTTGGCCTGGCCGGTTGGGGGAGCGCGGGCAGCCTGGATGGCATGCCGGCGCTCGGCCTTTGCTAGCCTTATTGCAGGGACCGTGCCAACTGCATGGATCGATGACGGGACGCGGCGCCGCGGCCGCCAAACCCTTTTGCTACGGGCATTGGCGGGCGCTACGCCAGAAAGGCGGCTGGGACGAAGGGGGCAGAAGGCGGGGCTCGCTACGTAACGTGCGCGAGCCTGTTACGGTCACATCACCGCGAACGCGGCGCGCCGGTGGAGGCGCGTACAACCAGTTCGGGTGACGAGGCGGTCCGCATCGGCACGCGTGCCGTGCCGCGTCCCGCCGCCTGCTGGCCGTACGACGACTCGATCAGCTCGCGCAACAGCGTCACCGCCAGTTCGGCGACTTCGACTGTTGGCACGGCTACCGTGGTCAACGCGGGGCGCGACTCGCGTGCGAGCTGGATGTCGGTGATGCCGATCACGGACAGGTCCGCCGGTACGTTCAGGCCAAGATCGGCGGCGGCATGCATTGCGCCGAGCGCGGGCAGGTTGTTGGTCGCGAAGATCGCGGTGAGCTTCGGATCGCTTTCCAGCAGCGCGCGCGCTGCCGCATAGCCGCCTTGTATGGTGTCGGCCGCGTGCTTGACTCGCGCTTTGGGCACGCCGGCGGTGCGCAAGGCGTCGACAAAACCTTCATAACGGGCCGCGTGAATGCCCGACGCCTTGCTGCCGACAATCGCGCCGATGCGCCGATGGCCGAGTTCCAGCAGATGCAGGCCGGCCAATTCGCCCGCGCGCCGGAAATCCACCGCGACGCACGGCAGCCCCGGCGGTTCTGCCGGCCGTTCCCACATGCACAGCACGACCGGCGTACCGCGCGCTTCGGTGGTGTGCAGGTCGGCGAAGTCGAGATTCGCGTTCGTCACGAGCACGCCTTCGGAAAGCGTCCCCGCTATCTGTTCGAGATACGCGCGGCCGCTCAGCGGATCTTCGTTCGTATTGCAGATGATCACGAAGTGGCCGCTCGTACGCGCCGCGCGTTCGACGGCGAGGGCGAACTCGGGATAGAACGGATTGGCGATGCTCGACACCATCAACGCGAGCGTCGGCGCGCGGCCCTCAGCGAGCGCGCGGGCGGCGAGATGCGGGCGGTAGCCGAGCGCCTGTACGGCATCGAGCACGCGCTGCCGCGTCGTCGCGCCGACCCGGCCGCGATTGCGCAGCACATTGGACACCGTAGCGGGGGTGACGCCGGCATGACGCGCGACTTCGCTGAGTGTGGGCATGGCATTTTCAATATATGGGACGACTGTCCGACATTTGCATCGCGGCCCAAGGCGCGGCACCATCTGTCGCACAGACAAAACGATATCGGAGACAGGTCAGGCCCAACGATCGCACGCGGTCGATTTTTTCGGCCCGGCTGATTAAGCGCTTAATCTCCGACATCGAGCCGATTAGATCACGGAGTCGATGCGATGGCGAGTATTTCGTTAAGAGGCGTGCAGAAGGCATATGGCGACGGCGCGCCGGTGATCCGCAACGTCGATCTCGAGATTGGCGAGAACGAGTTCTGCGTGTTCCTCGGTCCGTCCGGGTGCGGCAAATCCACCTTGCTGCGCATGATCGCCGGCCTTGAAGACGTGAGCGACGGCGACCTGTCGATTGGCGGGCGCATCGTCAACGACGTGCCCGCCGCGCAACGCGGCGTGGCGATGGTGTTTCAGAGCTATGCGCTGTTTCCGCACATGACCGTGTTCGAGAACATGGCATTCGGTCTGAAGCTCGCCAAAACATCCAAAGACGAAATCGACCGCCGGGTGCGTGAAGCCGCCCGCATCCTGCAACTGGAAGCGTTGCTCGAGCGCCGGCCCAAGGCGCTCTCGGGCGGTCAGCGCCAGCGCGTGGCGATCGGCCGGGCCATTGTGCGCGAGCCGGGCGTCTTTCTGTTCGACGAACCGCTCTCCAATCTGGATGCCACGCTGCGTGGGCAAACCCGCGTCGAGATCGCGCGCCTGCACAAGCAGTTTGCCAAAGCGAGCGTGGTCTACGTGACGCACGATCAGATCGAAGCGATGACGCTCGCCGACAAGATC
Source organism: Paraburkholderia ginsengiterrae (assembly GCF_001645125.1). Lineage (GTDB taxonomy): Bacteria > Pseudomonadota > Gammaproteobacteria > Burkholderiales > Burkholderiaceae > Paraburkholderia > Paraburkholderia ginsengiterrae. The sequence continues at coordinate 99,107 of NZ_LXKA01000176.1, forward strand.
GTGTTGCTGCATGCGGGCAAGGACACCGAGCGCTACGGCAGCATCGCACAGATCGGCGCGCCGCTCGAGCTGTATCACCGTCCGAAGAGCCGTTTCGTTGCCGGCTTCATCGGCTCGCCGCGCATGAATTTTCTGCCTGGGAGAGTGGCGTCGGTGGATGCGCAAGGCGTGACCGTCACGCTCGATCACACCGGAGAAAGCGTGCGGGTGCCGGTGAGCGGGGCAGGGCTGCAGATCGCGCAGCCTGTCACGTTCGGCGTGCGGCCTGAGCACCTGGAGTTTGCCGACGCGTCGTCGGCCGACGCTGAAGACGGTGTATTGACTCGCACCGTGTCCCTCGTCGAACAGCTCGGCGAGCACAGTTACGTCCACCTCGATCAGCCCGGCGGCGCCGTGCTGGTCGCCAAAGCGCCCGGCAATACGCGCCTCGCGCCCGGTGAGCGCGCGAGCTTGCGTGTGCACCGTCTCGCTTGCCATTTGTTTACCGAGGACGGCTTCGCCGCCGCCTCGCTCGAATCCGCCGAACACTACGCCTAGAGGACAATCGGATGCGCCTTGGAGTCTGCTATTACCCGGAACACTGGCCGGAGTCGATGTGGGAAGACGACGCTCGTCGCATGAAGGCACTCGGCATCGAACAGGTTCGGATTGCTGAATTTGCGTGGAGCCGGATCGAACCCACGCCGGGTGAGTACGATTGGGGCTGGCTCGATCGTTCCATCGACGTATTGGGCGCGGCCGGGCTGCAAGTGGTGATGTGCACGCCGACCGCGACGCCGCCCAAGTGGCTGATCGACCGTCATCCCGACATTCTGCCGATCGGCGCGGATGGGCGTGCGCGAGCTTTCGGTTCGCGCCGTCATTACGACTTCTCGTCGCCGGCGTATTTCGCCGCGTCGCAGCGGATCTGCACGGCGGTGGCCGAGCGCTACGGCAAGCATCCGGCGGTCGCTTACTGGCAGACGGATAACGAATTCGGCTGCCATCACACGGTGGTGAGTTATTCGCCAGCGGCCGTCGGCCGCTTTCGTGAATGGCTGAAGGCGCGTTATCAGACCGTGGACGCATTGAACCGCGCATGGGGCACGGTGTTCTGGAGCATGGAGTACCGCAGTTTCGACGAGATCGACGCGCCGGTGGCGACAGTGACCGAAGCGCATCCATCGCACCGTCTCGATTACCGGCGCTTCGCTTCCGACGAGGTGGCGCGCTATAACCGCATGCAGGTCGAGATCATCCGCGCGCATTCGCCGGGGCGGCCGGTCGCGCACAACTTCATGCAGCTGTTCACGGAGTTCGATCACTACAAGGTCTCCGCCGATCTCGACGTGGCGGCGTGGGACAGCTACCCGCTCGGCGCGCTCGAAGAACAATGGTTCGCGCCGGAGATCAAGGCACGCTGGCTGCGCAGCGGCCATCCCGACTTCGCGTCTTTCAATCACGACGTTTATCGCGGCATGTCGAAGCTGCCGTTCTGGGTGATGGAGCAGCAGCCGGGGCCGGTAAACTGGGCGCAGTGGAATCCGGCGCCGTTGCCGGGCATGGTGCGGCTGTGGAGCTGGGAGGCCTTCGCGCATGGCGCGGGCTGCGTGTCGTATTTCCGCTGGCGTCAGGCGCCGTTCGCGCAGGAACAGATGCATGCGGGACTGAACACGCCCGATAACCGGCTCGACGTGGGCGGCAATGAGGCTGCGCAGGTCGCGGGCGAGATCGGCAAGGTACTCGCCGCGAATGCCGATGCCAACGCCGCGATTCGTTCGAAAGTCGCGCTCGTGTACGACTATGAAGCGAAGTGGCTGTTCGAGATTCATCCGCAGGGGGCGGACTTTCACTATCCGCGTTTCGCCTTCGAGTACTACTCGGCGCTGCGCTCGCTCGGGCTCGACGTGGATATCGTGCCGGTCGACGCGCCGCTCGATGGCTACAGCCTGATCGTGGTGCCGCCGCTGCCGGTCGTGCCGGCCGATTTTGGCGCGCGGCTGGCCGACTCGGGCGCGCAGGTGGTATTGGGTCCGCGCACCGGTTCGAAGACCGCGGATCTGCAGATTCCCGCGAACCTGCCGCCTGGCGCGCTGGCCTCGGTGTTGCCGCTGCGCGTCTGGCGCGTCGAGTCGATGCGGCCGAACGTGACGGAAGCGGTGCGGCTCGAGGACAGCCAGGACGCGAGCGGCGCTGACGGCTTCGCGCGTCACTGGCGCGATTTCATCGAAGGTGACGCGGCGGCTTCGCTCGACGTGCGTGCCCGTTTCGCGGACGGCCATCCCGCGTATGTGCGAAGCGGCGCGTTTCACTACCTCGCGAGCCTGTTCGACGACGCGCTCACCGGGCCGCTGTTCGGGCTGATCGCGCGGGAGGCCGGCCTCGGGACACTGCCGCTTGGCGATTCCGTGCGGATCAGCCGCCGCGGCGCGCTGACCTACGTCTTCAACTACGGCCACGAAACCCACACGCTCACCGAGGTAGCCGACGATGCTTTCGTGATCGGCTCGCGTGCGGTCGAACCACAGGGCGTATCCGTCTACCAATCCACATGACGGCCTGATGTGTTGGCCGGCGAATTCCACGCAGTAACGACAACGACGCAAAATCAAGGCATATAGGAGACAGGCAACATGAAGCTGAAACCACGCAAGATTCTGTTGGCACTCGCGCTCGCCGCGGCGGCTGCGGGGACCTCCGTCGTCAGCACGGCGCAGGCCGGCACGCTCGCGGTCAATATCGCATTCAAGGGCGCAAGCCAGCGCGCGGTCTGGCAATCGGTCATCGACGACTTCAAGAAGACGCATCCCGGCGTCGACGTGAAGGTGTCGTTTGTCGACGAAGAAGCCTACAAGGTGCAGTTGCCTGGCTGGCTCTCCACGGTCGCGCCCGATGTCGTCAACTGGCACGACGGCGAACGGATGGCGTATTACGCGCAGCGCGGCCTGTTCGAAGATCTGAGCGGCGATTGGGCGAAGAATGGCTGGAACGACATGTATGCGTCCACCAAGGAGGCGTCGTCGTATAAGGGCAAGCAGTACGCTGCCCCGACGGTTTACTACTCGTGGGGCATGTTCTATCGCAAGGATCTGTTTCAGAAGGTCGGCATTAGCGCCGAACCGAAAACGTGGGATCAGTTTCTCGACGCCTGCAAGAAGCTGAAAGCCGCCGGCATAACGCCGATTGCCGTCGCGGGGCGCGATGCCTGGACGCTGGCCGGCTGGTTCGACTATCTGGACCTGCGTTTGAACGGCAACGCGTTCCATCAGAAACTGATGGCGGGCGATATTGCCTATACCGATCCGCGCGTGAAGAAGGTGTACACGGCGTGGAAGCAGCTGATCGACGCGGGTTACTTTATCGACAATTCGCTCTCCTACGATCTGGATGCGGTGCAGCCGTTCCTGTTCCAGGGCAAAGCCGCGATGATGCTGATGGGCACCTTCATCACGGCCGGCTTTCCGCCGAACGTGAAACCGGAAATGGGCTATTTCCAGTTCCCGATCATCGACGCGAACGTGCCGACCGCCGAGGATGGACCGGTCGAGTCGCTGCATATTCCGTCGAAAGCGAAGAACAAGGCGGACGCCCATGCGTTCCTCGCGTTTGTCGAGACGCCGGAGATCGGCGCGAAGCTCGCAACTGGCCTGGGCTCGCTGTCGGCGAACAGCAAGTCGCCGGAACCGGAGGATCCTATCTCCAAGATCGGCTTCCAGATTCTGTCGAACACCAAGGGCGGCATCGCGCAGTTCTATGATCGCGATATGACCAAGGAAATGGCCGATGAAGGGATGAAGGGGATGCAGCAGTTCATCGCCGATCCTACGAAGCTGGATGAGGTGCTCGCGCAGCTGGAGCAGACGCGTAAGCGGATCTACAAGAAGTGAGTGGGGGGCGGCCGGGTGGCCGCCTGATTACTCGGCAACAGGTTGCATGGGACCAGAGTAAGGCACTAAAGTGCCAACTCTGGGACCGCAGCAAGCTGCATGGGACTGGAGTAGCGCGCTAAAGCGCGAACTCCAGTCGACAGGAGACTTATCGTGTCGCATTCCGTCACCCGCCACACCGTCGGCGGTCCCGCCGAACCCGGTGGCCCGGGCGTGCCCGCGCCAGGCGGCGCATTGCGCGGCGGCTCGCCCGCGGGAACGCGGCGGCGCGGCCCGTCGCCCACGGCGCGCCGCCAGCGGCGTGCCGCGTTCCTGTTCCTTGCGCCGGCCTGCGTGATGGTGGCCGTCTACGTCGTGTGCCCGATCCTCTCGACCATCCGCTTGAGCTTCTTCAACTGGGACGGCATGACCGAACCGTCGTTCGTCGGCCTCGCGAACTACATCGAGTTGTTCCATACGCAGACGTTCTACACAGCGCTCAAGAACAACCTCATCTGGCTGCTGCTGTTCCTGCTCGCTCCGCCAATGGGGCTTGCCGTCGCGTTGTACCTGAATCAGGCGGTGGCCGGCATCCGCATCGTCAAATCGCTGTTCTTTGCGCCGTTCGTGTTGTCGGGCGTGGTGGTCGGCCTGATCTTCTCGTGGTTCTACGACCCGACCTTCGGCCTGCTCGCGATGATTCTCGGCCATGGCGTACCCGTGCTCGGCGACGCGCGCTACGCGACGCTGGGGATCGTATTTGCAGCACTTTGGCCGCAAACCGCCTATTGCATGATTCTCTATCTGACCGGACTCACGTCGCTGAACGCCGAGCAGATCGAAGCCGCGCGCATGGAAGGCGCGCGCGGCTGGTCCATGCTGTGGCACGTGATCCTGCCGCAACTGCGGCCCACCACGTTCATGGCGATCGTCGTCACCATCATCGGCGCGTTGCGCAGTTTCGATCTGATCTCCGTGATGACGGGCGGCGGTCCGTTCGAGAGTTCGACCGTGCTCGCGTATTACATGTACGACCAGGCGATCAAGTACTACCGCATTGGTTATTCGGCGGCGGTGGCGGTCGTGCTGTTCGCGATCATGCTGGTGTACATCGTTTATCACTTGCGGCGGATGCTGCGCGCCGAGCAATAAGGAGCCGACCATGTTTCCGATTCCCATCGACAAATGGAAACCAGCCAACCGCCGCGCGTACAAGCTGACCTTGCCGATCGCGCTGCTGATCTGGCTGCTGCCGATGATCGCCGTGCTCATCACGTCCGTACGTTCGACCGAAGAGTTGAGCGAAGGCAATTACTGGGGATGGCCGAAGCACTTCGCGATGTTCGACAACTATCGCGAGGCGCTTACCACCTCGCCGATGCTGCATTACTTCTGGAACAGCGTGCTGATTACGGTGCCCGCCGTGGTTGGATCGATCGCGTTGGCGGCGATGGCCGGATTCGCATTGGCGATCTACCGCTTTCGCGGCAACTCGACCTTGTTCGCGACGTTCGTGGCAGGGAACTTCGTGCCGGTGCAGGTGTTGATGATTCCGGTGCGGGATCTGTCCTTGCAACTCGGTCTGTTCAATACGGTCAGTGCGCTGATTCTGTTTCATGTGTCGTTTCAGACCGGATTTTGCGCGCTGTTTCTGCGCAACTTCATCAAGCAGTTGCCGTTCGAACTGGTCGAAGCGGCGCGGATCGAAGGTGCGAATGAATGGACGGTGTTCTTCCGGATCGTGCTGCCGTTGATCCGGCCCGCGCTCGCCGCATTGGCGATTCTCGTGTTTACGTTTGTCTGGAACGACTACTTCTGGGCACTGTGCCTGACTCAAGGCGACGATGCCGCGCCGATTACCGTGGGCGTGGCTGCGCTGAAAGGGCAGTGGACGACCGCGTGGAATCTGGTTTCCGCCGGCTCGATTCTGGCGGCTTTGCCGTCGGTGGCGATGTTCTTCGCGATGCAGAAGCACTTCGTGGCCGGGTTGACGTTCGGGGCGACGAAAGGCTGAGGTGGTGATGGTTCCGGTGCGTTCGGTTGCGTGTTAAGTAGAGAAGTTTGCCCGCGTAATGCGGGCTTTTTTTTGCGTGTCGCCTGGCCGATGGGCAACCGGCAACTGCTGCAATACGTGCGTTACGTGCATTCCGTGCAAGACGCGGAAATACCGTGTAAGCACCTTTGAATCACGGCGCCTTCTCCCGTCATCGCGCAATCTAGCCCGCACTATCCTGCTGCACAGGGATCGCATCCCTGAACGCATGAAGGCGGGCCGCGGCATTGCCCCGCTATGTCCCAGCCCGGTTACTTCCCTGAACAAAGGCCCGGTATGTCCACTATCCACACTGTTTTCTTCCGCACCCTTGAATGCCTCGTGCAGCCGGCCGCATTGCTGTCGATCGGCATGCTGGCCGCAGGCGCCACGCTGCCGCTGGAGGCGTCCGCAGTCAGTTTCAAATGCACGAGCAAGATGTCTGCGTCGGAAAAGATCGTCTGCAATGATCCCGCGCTGTCGGCGCTCGACGACCGCCTCGCCGCCTCCTGGCAACACGCGAAGGACACGACGCTCGACACCGCGGCGCTCGAATCGGCACGCACCCAGCAATGGCTCTGGCGCCAGCACAATTGCACCGATGCAGCCTGCGTGAAGGGCTGGTACGACCGCCGTATCGCGGAACTGGACGCCGACTTTGAGCAGGCGAAACATGCGCGCCGCGAAGCCTTCGAAGCGTCACTGGTCAAACAGAATCTCGCGCCTTCGGCGGCGGATGCGGTCAGGAAGATGAAAGGCGATTCAGTGGTGAATGCGACGACGGCGAGTGCGCGGTAACCGCATTGCAAGTGCCCTCCGCGCGGCCTTTCGGCAGTACGCGATTCAGCTCAACCGTCTTGCCGCGCCGAGCCTCCCCCGTCCAAATTGAAATCCCGCAAAGCCTTGTCCAGCAAGGCTGTCAAACGTTTGCGCAATTAGGTCTGACGATTGCTTTTGTTAAAGGTTTGCGTTTTGCATGTCGTTATCTAGGCAAATAAGTCTGGGCCATCGGACATGCTCAAGCCTTAAGCAAGGCGTGCGCTGAACGAGGAATACGCAATTCGGGGGAATCAATCGTGAATCAACAACGATCGCCATGGTCGCGCGCAGCGGCTCCGGGCGAAGTCATCTATTCGGAAGGCTTCGCGGGCGACGCCGTCGTCTACGTCATTGCAGATGGCAAAGTCGAAATCTCCACTCAATGCGACGAGAAGAAAGTGATTCTCGCCACCCTGGGCAAGGGCGAGTTTTTCGGCGAAGCGGCCTTGCTGCCGCCCGAGCCGCGCTCGCATACCGCGAAGGCGCTCAGCTTCTGTCAGTTGACCGTCATCGCGGCGAGCGTCGTTGAGGACGAACTGGAGCGGGTCTCGCCGTTGCTTCGCCATATCGTGCGCACCATGATCCGGCGGGTGAAGAAGAAGGACGATATTCTCGCCACCAACACGCACGCTGATTTCTTGCCCGGTGTCGTTTCGTACGCGCATGTTCTTTCGTTGATGGCGGGAGGCGATTCCGCTGATCGGATGGATAACCGCATGCGCCGTGCGCAAGGCGAAGAGGTGTCGGTGCCGTTGCCCGAAGTGATCAAGAAGTGCAATGCGATTGCCGGTCATTCACGTCCGCATGTGATGGCCATGCTCAAGCGCATGGAGAAGCTCAATCTGGTTTCGCTCGAACCCGGCCGCTCCGATCGCCCCAGCACCACGTCGGCACGCTATTCGGCGCAGGACGGCGCGACGGGCCGCCAACTGGTCACGTTCGATCCCGTGCGGATCACGGAGCGGGCTCAGCAGGTGGCGGACCACGACCTCGATCTTTCCATCAGCAGTGAACTGGAACTGATCGAGCTGGACGATCTGGAAGCGCTGATCGGCGTCGAAAAGAAAGTGATTCTGAACAAGCTGTCACACGCTGAAATCGCCGAGGACCTGTTCGCGTTCCGCAAGACCAAGGTGTTGAATTACGTCGAGGAAAAGGGCATCAGCTATTTTTCGCGCCGCACCACCCGCGGTCTCAGCGACCTGAAAACGATCGACGATCTGGAGTTCGTCGACCAGCGAACCTTGTTCGAGGCCGTGAGCGCGTTCGACACGTATGAGCTCGCAAAACTGCTTTCCGCATTGACGGGCCAGCCGGTTGCCGAGCGCCTGCTGTCGGTGATGACCGAGGCGAGGAAGAAAGAAGTCTCGTGGGTCATGCGCCGCGAGATCAAGATCGATCCGCTCGAGATTGCGGAGATCGAAGAGCGATTCCTCGAGACCGTGCGAGCAATCAAGTCTCCCGCGGCCACTGCAGCGCCGCTTTCCAATCTGAATGTCTGACGCGACGGCGCGTGCGGTCATTCGGGAGGACGTATGGATCTTTTGACGCTATTTGGCGCGGTGTTTGGTGTGTCGGCCATCGTGGCGGGTTTCGCGCTTGAAGGCGGACACTTCGCATCGCTGTTTCAGTTGCAGGCGCTCGTCGTCGTGCTCGGCGGCACCCTCGGCGCGGTGATGATCCAGAACACCTGGGCGAGGTTTTCCGATGGCGTCAAGCAACTGCGCCTGGCTTTCCTGACGGCGCGGCAGGTCGACCGCGAGAGCCTCTCCGTGCTGCTCGAATGGGGTGATCAGGCCAAGCTGAACGGCCTGCTCGCGTTCGAGTCGATCGAGGCGGGCGGTATAAACCCGTTTGCCAAACGAGGTCTGGAATTGCTGGCAAACGGCGTGTCGACGGCGGTACTCGAAGACGCCCTGCAGCGAGAGCTGGATGCCTACGAGCGCAATCACATGGCCGCCGCGCGGATCTGGCAGCAGGCGGGGGGGTACGCACCCACGTTCGGCATTCTGGGCGCGGTGCTCGGGCTGATTCAGGTCACTGGCCATATGCTCGAGCCCGCGCAACTCGGGCAAGGCATCGCCACCGCTTTCGTGGCAACGCTGTACGGCCTTGCTCTCGCGAATCTGGTGTTTCTGCCGCTGTACGGCAAGATCCGGGCTCAGGTGGATAGCGAATTGCGCTTCAGGCGGCTCTATCTCGACGGCCTGCTTGCCATCTCGCGCAAGGAATCGCCCCATACCATCGAGACCCGGCTGGCGGGCGATGTGCGGGAAAGATCGGCTGAATTGCTGGGATAAAGAGACTTTTCAGTTATGAGTATCTCCTCGGGTAGCAAGCGCCTCACGGCGGACAAGGCCGGCCACGCGGAGGCCGACGAAGGCGAGGAGCAGTCCGGCCGCTGGCTGATTTCCTACGCAGACCTGATCACCACGCTGATGGTGTTGTTCCTCGCGCTCTATTCGCTCCAGCTGGCGAAAAACCGCGAGCTCGAAATGAGGACGCTCGAGCATCACTCCGTGAAGGAAGCGGCCGCCGCACCGGATGCCGCGAAGAAACACCTTCTTGCTTCGCTGGAGCCGCTTCGCGGCAACCGCGAGATCACGATTTCGAATGCGGCTCAAGGCGTTGAAATCGCCATCAACGCGAAAATTCTCTTCAACTCCGGTGACGCGCGGCTCCTGCCGGAATCGTTCGGCGTGCTGACCCAGATTGCCGGCGTGCTGCGCGACGGTTCGAAGAACAATATCCTCGTGGAAGGGCACACTGACAACGTGCCCATTGCCACGGCAAAATACGAATCGAATTGGGAACTGTCGTCGGCGAGGGCAGGGGCGGTGGTTCGCTACTTTGCGGATAAAGGCATCGAAGCGCACAGAATGGCCGCCATCGGCCGTGCCGACAATTTCCCCTTGATTATCGGCGACGACGCAACGGCGCGCGCCGCGAACCGGCGCGTGACCATTCTTGTCGAGTACTGAGCCGCAATTCCCAGATCCACATCGTCCTTGACGGGCTTGACTACCCGGGCGAACATTTCACGCTGATTGAGGGAGTAGCGCCTGGCGAGTGTCCGGCGCTCTCTAGCCCCATCTCAGGAAGGAGTCGGATCATGAGCATAGAAGCCGGATCTACCGCGTCGAATCTGTCGGAAACGGATCTGTCGCTGTTGCGGGCGACAATCGAATTGGCAGAGGAATCGAAACAGAACGGCCGCCATCCGTTTGCGGCGATCGTTGCCAATGAGCGCGGCGAAATCGTGGCCAAGGCGGGAAATAATTCGATGCCGCCCGAAGGCGACCCGACGCAGCATGCCGAGCTGCGAGCCGCGGCGATGGCCGCGCGCTTGCTCTCACCCGAGGAACTCGCGAAATGCACGCTTTACACGAGCGCTGAGCCTTGCTGTATGTGCTCGGGCGCGATCTACTGGTGCAATATCGGCAGAGTGGTGTACGCGCTCTCTGAGCACCGCTTGCTGGGTCTCACGGGAGATCATCCGGAGAATCCGACTTTCTCGCTGCCATGTCGGGAAGTCTTCGTACGCGGCCAGCGGCATGTCGAAGTGGTGGGTCCGTTGCTGGAGGATGAAGCGGCGCAATCCCATATCGGCTTCTGGGTGTAGAAACTGTAGAAACGCCACCTGCAAAAAAGCGCCCTATGAAGCGCAAAGCGCGGGAGGCTGTTGCCAGCCCCCCGCGCGATGCGGGACGTACCACGTGTCATGCGTTCGGCAACGATCCGCGCCGTGCGGGCAATCAGCTACCCGAATACAGTTCCTGATTCAGGCGGGCAAGCTGGCCGCCTTTCTCCGCTTGCGCGAGTTCCTGACGAACCTGCGCGCGCGTCTTCGGCGCGGCGCTGGCCGAGTCTACGGACCATTGCGTCTGCACCACTTGCGTCGCCGCGTTCTTCGCGAGGGCGCCAGCCTGGTCGGCCGCCGGATTGGCCGCATGAGCAACGCCGCCGATCGTGAGAGCTGCGAAGGTCAAAGCAATCATGGAAACTTTCATGTCATTCTCCTGGAACGGTTGGATAGTGGCGCCCGCCAATCCGCAAGTGTGAGCAGAAGCCAACGGGGGTCTGCTGCGATGCAATTGCTTCAATGAAGCGGCGTTGATACATTGAACCGCGCGGGCGTATCTGGCATGTGTCGGGAAACGGGCGATTTGCAATGTTGTGTATCGCCCGTCACCGCGGATACATTCCGATACGAAGCGGTTCCTAGCCCTTTTGCGCAAGCAAGGTCTGAATTTCCGCTTCGGTCTTCGCATAGTCGCCTTCGCCGAAATGCGTGTAGACGATCTTCCCTGTCTTGTCGATCAGATAGAACGCCGGCCAGTACTCGTTGCCGTAGGCGCGCCACGTGGCGTAGCTGTTGTCCTGTGCCACCGGGTAGGTGATGCCGAAGCGCTTGACGGCGGTCTTCACGTTGCCGGTGTCGCGCTCGAACGGGTACTCGGGCGTGTGCACGCCGATCACCGTCAGTCCCTGGTCCTTGTATTTCTCATTCCAGCTCTTCACGTAAGGCAGCGTGTTGATGCAGTTGATGCAGGTATAGGTCCAGAAGTCGACCAGCACCACCTTGCCGCGCAGCTGCTGCAGGGTCAGCGGATCGCTGTTGATCCAGTTCGAAATACCGGTGAGTTCGGGCGCGGACGCGTTGGTGAGCGGGCGGTCAACGGTGGCGGTGCCCCCCGACATGGCGGCCGCGATGCCGGTTGCCGCAGCGGCGGCAACCAGGGCACCGCCGGCAAGAACTTTGAGTTTTAAATTGGAGAGCATGTCAGACTCCTTTGAGTGAGGTCGAGGAAGCGGTGGTTCGAGGCGGTTCGGGCGTGTGCCGCGAATGACCCTATTGGAGCGTCCTCAGGTATCTGGCTTGTGTCGGCTACACTGCGCGGATGCAATGTTGTGTATCTGTACAAGCTCCAGATACACTGCGACACAATTCACCGTGCGAGCCGCGCTATAAAGCAGGCATTGCCAAACACGGAGAACTCCATGAGCGCCGACAAGCTGCAAGGGTCCTGCCACTGCGGGGCCGTCAAATTCGAACTTCGAGCTGCGATCGTCCCGGCCCAGCGCTGCAACTGCAGCCTCTGCAGGCGTAAAGGGGCGTTGATGACGCCGCTCGTTCCCGCCAGCCAACTGACGATTCTCAGCGGCGAAGACGCGCTGACGCTTTACCAGTTCAATACGAAGACAGCCCGGCACTACTTCTGCAAGCATTGCGGCATTTATCCGTTTCATCGGCCGCGTAAGGACCCGCAGCAGTGGCGCGTCAACATCGGTTGCCTGGAGGGTGTCGACCCCTATAGCCTGGAAGCCGAAGTGGCAAACGGCGCCAGCCTGTCCGTGGTGGAGGACGCATGAAACGCCTGCTGGCCATTCTCGTCTTCGTGACCGGCGGATTCGCCGCCGAACTCGCGCATCCGGTGCACTGTTCGCTGATTTCTTCGAGCCGGGCGGAGCTCAAACGCCGAAAGAGATGAGACCTTGATGGAAACCACTGACCACGTACTGATCGTCGACGACGACCGCGGCATCCGCGAACTGCTCGCGGGCTATCTCGAGAAGAACGGCATGCGGGTGACGCTCGCCGCCAACGGGCGGCAGATGCGTGCCGCGCTGGAGCAGGGCGCGCCCGATCTGATCGTGCTGGACCTGATGATGCCGGGCGAGGACGGTCTGGTGCTATGCCGCGAGTTGCGCGCCGGCAAGTTCCGCGCGGTGCCGGTGTTGATGCTGACCGCCCGCGACGAGGAAGCAGACCGGATCGTTGGTCTGGAGATGGGCGCCGACGACTACCTGACCAAACCGTTCGCCGTGCGCGAACTGCTCGCGCGCATTCGCTCCGTGCTGCGCCGCACCCGCATGCTGCCGCCCGGCATGGAAGTGACGGAATCGGCGCCGATGCTGGTGTTTGGCGACTGGCGCCTCGACACCACCGCGCGCCATCTGCTGGACGCCGAAGGCACCATGGTCGCGCTGAGCGGCGCCGAGTACCGCTTGCTGCGCGTGTTCCTCGATAACCCGCAGCGGGTCTTGACGCGCGATCAACTGCTCAATCTGACGCAGGGCCGCCAGGCCGATCAGTTCGACCGTTCGATCGACCTGCTGGTGAGCCGTCTGCGCCAGCGCCTGCGCGACGAAGCGCGTGAGCCGCGTTACATCAAGACCCTACGCAGCGAGGGCTATGTGTTCTCCGCGGCGGTGACCGCCATTGGGGAGCCGGAATGAAGGCATGGTCGTGGCTGCATTGGCCGCGCACGCTGTTCGCGCGGCTCGCGCTGATTCTGTTCGTGAGTCTGGCGCTGGCGCAGACGCTGTCGTTCTGGCTCACCATGACGGAGCGCGACCAGAGCATGACCAACGTGATGATGGGTTACGTCGGGCGCGAAGTGACCAGTTCGGTGGCATTGCTCGATCATTTGCCCGCCAGCGAGCGCGCTCAATGGTTGCCGCGGCTCGCGCGGCGCAGCTACGAGTTCACTCTCGGGCCGGGTGTGACGGGCGGACCCGTCGACGCACAGTTGTCCACGCGCTTCGCGCAATCCATCGAGAACAGTATCGGCACGCATTATCCGCTGACGGTGAACGCCGTCCCCGGCGACCGGGAGCGCCTGCAGGTTCATCTGAAACTGACCGACGGCACGCCGCTCACCATCGACATGCGGCCCATGCAGGGCGCGCCGCTGTCGGGCTGGCTGCCGTTCGTGCTCATCGTGCAACTGGCGGTGCTCGCCGCGTGCTGCTGGCTGGCGGTGCGGCTCGCCACGCGGCCGCTGCATCAGCTCGCGCTCGCCGCGGATACGCTTGGGCCTGATCTGAAGGCGTCCCGCTTGCCGGAGGACGGCCCGTCGGAAGTGTCGCGCGCCGCGCGCGCCTTCAACGCGATGCAGGACCGGATCGCGACGTACATGACCGAGCGCATGCAGATTCTCGCGGCGATCTCGCACGACTTGCAGACGCCGATTACGCGGATGCGCCTGCGCGTCGACGTGATGGACGACGACGAGCAGGGCGCGAAGCTGCGCCAGGATCTGCAGGAAATGGAGAGCCTCGTGAAAGAGGGCGTGACGTACGCGCGCACGCTGCACGGCGGGACCGAAGTGCCGGTCCGTGTCGATCCCGACGCGCTGCTCGACAGCCTGGTGTGCGACTATGTCGACGCCGGTCAGCCCGTCAGTTTGCAGGGGCAGCTCGGCGTGTCGCTGGTGACGCGTCCGCAAGCGCTGCGCCGCATACTCGGCAATCTGGTCGACAACGCGCTGAAGTACGGCGACTCGGCGGAGGTCACGGCGAGCACGCTCGACGACGGCCGGACGCTGATCGCGGTGCTCGACCGTGGCCCCGGCATCCCGGCGGAGTCGCTGGAAGCGGTGTTCGAACCGTTCGTGCGGCTCGAGGAATCGCGCAATCGCGATACGGGCGGCACCGGGCTGGGTCTTGCCATTGCCCGGCAGCTTGCCATTGCGCTGGACGCGACGCTCACGCTGCACAATCGGCCCGGTGGAGGTCTGGAAGCCCGGTTGACGTTGGGAAACCGCCGCCAGCGCTAGTCTCACGCTTCGAGGCTCACGCCTTCAGCCTCACGTACCCAGCGCGAGATACTGATGCAGCGATTGAATCGAGGCGGCGCCTTCTCCGACGGCGGCCGCCACGCGCTTCACCGAGCCGCTGCGCACGTCGCCCACCGCGAAAATGCCGGGGCGGCTCGTCTCCAGAAAATGCGCCGGGCGATCCGACGTCCATTGGTGGGCCGCATCGGGGCCCGTGAGAACAAAGCCGTGCTTGTCGAGCGCCACGCAGTCGCCGAGCCACGCGGTATTCGGTTGTGCGCCGAGAAACAGGAACACATGACGGATCGGCTTCTCTTCGATGGTTCCCTGACTGTCCCACTTGATCGATTCAAGGTGCTCCTCGCCCTGCAACTCGACGATCTGTGTTTTCACATGAACCGTGACGTTCGCTGCCGCTTCGATGCGCCGGATCAGATAACTCGACATGCTCGCGTTGAGTCCCTCGCCGCGAATCACAATGTGCACGTGCCGCGCGAAGCCCGACAGGAACACCGCGGCCTGTCCCGCTGAATTGCCTCCACCGACGATAACCAGTTCCTGGTTGGTGCAGAACCCGGCTTCCATGAACGTTGCGCTGTAGTAAATGCCGCGTCCCTGGAATTCTTCGAGACGCGCCAGATCCGGCTTGCGATAACGCGCCCCGGTCGCGATCACCACGGCGCGGGCATACACGTGCTCGTCGTAATTCAGGCGAAGATGGAAGGGCGGCGCGTTCGTGCATTCAATGCCGAGCACTTCGATCGGAACGCCGACCTCCGCGCCGAACTTGCGGCATTGGGACAAGCCGCGTCCGGCCAGTGCTTGCCCCGAGATGCCGGTCGGAAATCCGAAGTAATTTTCAATCTTCGAACTGGTGCCGGCCTGGCCACCCGGCGCCTTGGTGTCGAGCACCGCGACCCGCAATCCTTCAGACGCGGCATAAACCGCCGCGGCAAGCCCGGCCGGTCCCGCGCCGACCACGACCAGGTCGAAGTGCTCGCCATTCAGGCGGTCGGGGCTCAGGCCGATCGCATCCGCCACGGCCCGGTTGGTGGGCTGCTTCAGCACCTGGCCTTGCAACGTGATGACCACCGGCATGTCGGCTTCCGTTGCACCATGACGCTCGAGCAGCGCTTTGGCTTCCTCGTGCTCGACGATGTCGAAGTAGGCGGAAGGCTGAGCGTTGCGGCTCAAAAAATGCCGCAGGACGAACGTGGGCCACGAAGCCGAACTGCCGATCACCACTACGCCGCTCTGCTGATCCTGAATGAAGGCGACGCGCCGCAGGATATAGGCGCGCATGATCGTTTCGCTGAGTTCCGCTTCCGCGGTGACGAGCGCGCGCAGCGATTCCTCGTCGATCACGATCACTTCACAGTCCGAAGCGGCGTGCGCCGTGGTGACCGCGCCGCGGCCCGCGAGCGTGCCGACCTCGCCCGTGAAGCTTCCGGGGCCGTGCACGCCGAGCTTGCGATGCTTGTCGCCGGCGCCTCGCGACGATTCGATGGTGCCGCTGACGATCGCGAACATCGGAATGTGCCGGTCACCTTCGGCGAACAGGATGTCGCCCGCGTGCAGGCGGCGCCGTTCGCCGTACCGTTCCAGCACTGCGAATTGCCTGTCATCGAGCGTTGGGAAAATCTGATGATGGCGGCTGCCGCCGACCACCAGGTCTTCAGGCCGGCTTGAAGATATTTTGCTCATGGGGTGTTCCGAGGGAGGGCGCGGATTGCGGCCGGGGGAGTTCGCTGCCGGATGCTGCCGCGGCGCGACCTTCTGGTTGAGTGTCAAAGACGGCAAGCCGTCATATCCTCACAGATTGTGCGCCAGAGTTCCGTCGCCGGTAAAGTGCGAAAGCGCGGAGGGACAGCGTGTATTCCATTCGCATACGGTTGCGATCTATGAAGTTTTCTTCATACTAATCACCGACTTTTCACATCTCGCGATGTACATTGTCGAACAATGTTAGTTTGGAGAGCATCACTCATGGTCAAGCGCCGTACCTTCGCCGCGTTCCTTTGCGCGGTCATCGCCCTGTTTTCGCAGGTCTGCCACGCGCAATACACCACCGACTGGCTGGGCAATACGTACGGCACACTCGCCACCCACGTGGGCAACACCGCGCGCTCAATGTGGGTCGCACCTGAAGGCGTGATCTACACGGCTTCGCTGTGGGACGAGAACGAGGGCGGCGTCGCGATCTACCAGAACGGCCAGAGCCTCGGGTCAATCGGCACGCATGCGGATTTCCAGGGCAGTGCGATTACCGGCAATGCCACGTCGATTTTCGCGGCGTTGCAGTACAACCGGTCGTTCGGCAGCGGCTCGGTCGGGCGCTACAACCGCGCCACCCAGACACGCGATCTGATCATTCCCGTCAGCACATGGACAAGCGTTCAGCATGCCGACGTCATCACCGGTCTCGCGACGGCGGGCTCGCTCCTGTATGCGAGCGACTTCTTCGGTAATCGCGTGCGGGTCTACACGACCGACGGCGTCTGGCAGCAGGATATCCAGGTCACGGGCCCCGGCGCGCTGGCACTGGATAGCGCGGGCAACCTGTGGGTCGCGCAGCAGGGCGCGGGGACAATCGTCGAATTCAGTCCGGGCGGGGCGCTGCTGAACACGATTCAGATGCCCGCAGCATCGCGGCCGTCCGCGCTCTATTTCGATGCCGCGTCCGGGCAGCTCATGGTCGGCGATCAGGGCCCCGACATGAACATCAAGCGCTACAGCGTCGCGGGCACGCCCACGCTCGTCAGCACGTTCGGCATTCAGGGCGGCTATCTGGACACCACTACCGGCATCAAGGGACAAGTGGGCGACAAGCGTTTCACGCGCGTGGTCGGCATCGGCAGGGACGCGGCCGGAACGCTGTATGTGCTCAACAATCCGTGGGGCGGCGCCTGGGATATGGGCCGTAACGGCGCCACCGATCTTCACGCCTACGACAGCAACGGCAACCTGCAGTGGAAGCTTCAGTCGCTCAACTTCGAGGCGGTCGCCGCGCCGGACCCGCTCACCGACGCCACGCTGTTCTATAGCGGCGCCCACATCTGCACCGGCACGGCGGGCGGCACCTTCGTCGCGAATACGGTCGATCCATTTACGTATCCGTCCGATCCGCGCCTGAACATGAGTGACACGCAGCGCGACGAGCACTTTGGCCAGATGGTTGCCGTGGGCGGGAACCGGATACTCGTGGCGTCCGGACAGAACCCCGGCATTTTTTACTTTTTCCATTTCAATCCGGCGAGCGGCTACATCGCGATCCCGGACGCATCGATTCCGGGAACGGCGTTCAATACGACCCGCCAGGTCACGGGCGGGTTCTGCATCGATAGCCGGGGCGACGTGTGGGCCGGCCTGGACCGCACGAACCACATATACCACTACCCGATGACCGGCTTCGACGGCACCGGCAAACCCACATGGGGGTCGGCGGTCACGATCTCCATTCCGCAAACCATCCGGCCGCTCACGCGCATCATCTACCTGCCGGAGAGCGACACGATGATCCTCGCGCAGGGCATTGCCGGCAGCTGGGACTGGACGGCCATGCAGTCGCGCATCGAGGTGTATCACGGCTGGAGCGCGGGCAACACCACGCGGCCCAATCCGGTGATCAACCTGACCAGCGCCAATCCCAAGTCGATCACGGCGGCGGGCAATTATCTGTTCGTCGGCTACGTGCATACCGTGCCCAACATCGACGCCTTCAATCTGACCACCGGCCAGCTCGACAACACGCTGACCAACTCGAGTCCGGGGACCGTGGACGTCGGCAACGATGTCGATTCGATGTACGGTCTGCGGGCGTATCTCCGCGCGGCGGGCGAGTACGTGATTACGAAAGACAACTACAACGGCTCCAGCATCGTCGTGTACCGCTGGACGCCCTGACCCTGCGCGCCGGGTCATTGCCCGACACCCTATCGGATAAGATACGGCCCGCGCTGTATTTATCCGAACAGAAGGAGTGTTTTTCAATGATTCAACCGGGCAACGTATTCAAGGACAACCTCGCGCAATTGCCGGGCATCGACGGCATTGCGCGTATCGACCTGGCAGACGGCAAGGGCGCTGTGGTGGCCAGCATCGAGAACAAGCCGGGCAAGCAGGGTTCGCTCGCCGTGTATAACTATTTGCGACAGACCTTCGTCACGCTCGACGCCAAAGCCGCCGAGCACGGGCTTGCCTTGTTCGCCGAGCACACGGCCGACGCGCGCAATCGTCCGGGGGCGCACCCGAACGTCGATATCCTGCTGGCGATCGCCGGCGGCGGTGAAGCGCTGCGGATCGACGTGATCGCCGCGGCCTGACGAAGCGGCGCCGGGCGGGCTGGTGCCGCCCTGCGGAGCGAGGAGAGCCGGCTCAGTGCCGGCGCGGGCGATTCGCTCCGTGTTTATCCCGACCACTGCACGCCAATCGGTGCTTGCGCGCCGGACGGCAGGCTGCGAAGATTCCCTGAATACAAGCTGTTCACCCCGGGGAATCCCATGTTCGCGTCGAGTCCGCTACCTGCCTTGCTGCACTACGCAAGTCTCTGGCTGAGCGCTTACGCGTTTGGTCTGGCGATTATCGGCGTGGGCATGGCGCTGGAGAGGCGCTGGCCCGCCGTCTTGCTGCAATCGCGCGCCGGACAGCGTTTCAATGTGGCTTATACGGGGCTGTATCTGGTGATCGTGGTAGCGGTGAAGCCGCTGACCGCGGCGGTAAGCGTCGCGATCGTGAATGCGCTCGGCGGAGGCTTCGTCGTGCTGAACTCGCACGGGGTGGGCGCCGTGGCGTCGTTCGTGATCGTGCTGCTGACGTTCGACGTGCTGGAGTATGCATTCCACCGTTTACAGCACACGTGGCCCGTGCTCTGGAAGCTACATTCGCTGCACCATAGCGCGGTCGAGTTCAACGTTACGGTGACGTGGCGCCACCACTGGATTGAAGTGCTTATCAAGGGCTGTCTGCTCTATCCGCTGGTGGGCGCGCTCTTCAAGGTCGACCCGTGGATCGTTGCCGCGACTTCCGTCGTGTTCACGGTGGGCAATTACTTCGCGCATCTGAACCTGCGCGTGGACCTCGGCCGCTACATTACGTGGGTCAACAATCCGCAGTATCACCGCCTGCATCATTCGAGCCGCGCCGAGCATTTCGATCACAACTTCACGCAACTGCTGCCGCTGTGGGATCACCTGTTCGATACGCAATGGGTGCCGGCCAAACACGAATGGCCGGACACCGGCCTCGACGACGGTGCGCAACCGCGCTCGCTGCTGGAGGCGTTCTGCTGGCCGCTGCGCCTGCATGCCGAACGCGGCGCGGCGTTGAGCGACAAACGCGTCTCCAGGTGAGCGCAGCGTGGAACCGACGACATCCCTTCAAGACCCGCCATCCGCTGTGAGTACGCATGACGCTTCGGCGGCTGGTGCCGTATCCGGCGCGCCGAGCGGCGCCGGCGGGCTGCGCCAGGCGTTGGTGGAAGTGGCCGCACGTGTGTGCGCCGCGGCCATGCTGAGCCTGTTCGCGTACGCCGCGCTCATGCAGTGGCGCGCAGCGCCGACGCGTATCACGCTTCTGTTGCTGGTGGTGACGGAGTCTTTCGCGGTGGGCTTGTCGCTGTTTGCCCGCGTGCCGGTGAAACGCGACTGGCGGCCGCTCGCCTTCATCTGCTCGATGGGCGGCACGTACTACTTTCTGGCCGTGCGGCTCGCACCGGGCATGCAGCTTATCCCGGAGACGGTGGGCGCCGGGTTGCAGCTGCTGGGCATTTGCTGGCAGATGTTCGCCAAGGTGTCGCTGCGCCGCTCGTTCGGCATCTTGCCGGCCAATCGCGGCGTCGTATCGCGCGGCGCCTATCGCTTCGTACGGCATCCGATGTATCTCGGTTACTTCATCACCAACATCGGCTTTCTGCTGGTCAACTTCGGTTGGCAAAACATGCTGGTGTACGGTTGCCAGTTTGCGTTGCAGGTCGTGCGCATTCTTCGCGAGGAACGGCTCCTCTCGGCGGACCCAGAGTATCGGAGCTACCTGCACCGCGTGCGCTACCGTGTGATTCCGGGCGTGTTCTAGGCGCGGTCCAGGCGTCCTTCAGGCAACCCGCGTGCTGCGCACCGCCTTGCCGCCGAGCAGGCAGACAGTGAGCGTCGCCATCACGAGCACGCACAAGGCGAGACGCAAACCGAGCAGACCCGCGCCGAGACCGATTAGCGGCGGCCCGACCAGAAATCCGGCATAGCCCGCGGTGGCCGCCATTGAGACGCCTGTGGCCGGCGTGACGGTCGAGCGGCCCGCCGCGCTGAAAATCACCGGCACGATGTTGGCGAGGCCGACGCCGACCATCGCGAAGCCCACGCAAGCGGTGAGCACCGTCGGCAGGCTCAGCACCAGTGCGAGCCCCGCTACCGCGATCAGACCACCCAGCGCGACCACCTTGCTCGATCCGAAACGCCGCACCGAGACGTCGCCGACGATGCGGCACGCCGCCATGGAGAAGGCAAACGCGGAATAGCCGATCGCGGCGACGCTGGCTTCCTGGTTCAGTGCCGAACGCAGATACACGGCGCTCCAGTCGGCGATCGCGCCTTCCACGAGCATGCACAGGAAGGCGAGCAGTGCGAGTTTCATCACGCTGGCCGTGGGCCAGGCCAATCCGTTGGAAGTGGCGGCCGCTCGCGGACCGAGGTCGCGCAATGCGAGCGCGGCGGCGGAAATAATAAGGATGCCGATGAATATATCCGGCAACAACAGACCGTTTGTCACGCCAATGCCGTTCTTCTGCAGCATCGCCCCGGTCGCGGCGCCGAGCAGGCCACCCGCGCTCCAGGCCGCATGAAACGACGACATGATCGGCGCGCGCCACTGTATTTCGATCGAGCTGGCGTGGCCGT
This sequence comes from Paraburkholderia ginsengiterrae, assembly GCF_001645125.1. Taxonomy (GTDB): domain Bacteria; phylum Pseudomonadota; class Gammaproteobacteria; order Burkholderiales; family Burkholderiaceae; genus Paraburkholderia; species Paraburkholderia ginsengiterrae. The sequence continues at coordinate 120,252 of NZ_LXKA01000176.1, forward strand.
TCATGGAGACGTCGAGTGCGCCGTTCGCCGCGCCGAGCAGGAGCAGCACGATGCATAACACCGCCATGTTGGGCGCGAACGCGGGCAACGGTAGCGCGACGACGAACGCCGCGCCCAGCAGCGCGGTGGCGCGGCCACTGCCCAGGCGTGGCGCGAGTTGCCCTGCCAGCGGCATCGCAATGATCGCACCGAGAGCAAAGGCGAACAGCGCAAGGCCGAGCGCGGTGTCGCTGAGCGAGAGGCTTTCCTTGATACGCGGGATTTCGACGGCCCATGCGCCGATGCCGAAGCCGTTGGCGAGAAACACGCCGACGGTCGCCGCCCGTTCCTTGCGCGGCTTGATGAGTGATGCGGCGAGCGATGTCATGGGCGCGCCACCATCACGTTGTCGCAGACTGCTTCGAGAGTGGTGAGACGCTCGGCTGGTACGTCGGCCTCGACGAACAGATGGTCCACGGCGTTAGCCGGCGCGACTGAAAAAGGAGCGGCCGTCATCAGCTTTTCGGAGGTGAGGGCGATGGCGATCTGACCGCTTGCTTTGACCATCGCGCGTTTGAGTTCGGCGTCTTCGGCTTCGAAGGCGGCGACCCCTTCGTCAGGATCGAACGCGCAGGCGCCGAGGAAGCAGAGGTCGGCGCGGATCTGCTGGATCTGCAGCAAGGCGGTTGCGCCGAGCGAGCCGGCCGCGCCGGAGGCGATTCGCCCGCCAACCAGAATCACGTCGAAACCAGGGCGGTTCAGCAAACGCAGGCAGGCCTCGGGGGAGTTCGTCACGACAGTGAGACCCGCGTTGTCGGGCAGCGCCTCGGCAATCGCGACGTTGGTGGAGCCGGCGTCGAGCAGGATGATCTGCTTCGGACGGACGATCGACACCGCGGCGGCGGCGAGGCGCGCCTTGCGGTCCACGGCTTCGCCCATGCGCACGGCGGCGGGCTTGCCGGCAGGGGAAAGCAGCAGGGCGCCGCCGTAGACTCGCTTGCAATGCCCTTGGTCGGCCAGGTCGCGCAAGTGACGGCGGATGGTGTGTTCCGAGGTTTGCAGTTCCGTGGCGAGGGTGGCGGCGAGCACACGCCCGTTTGTGCGGAGCCGCTCCAGGATGAATTGTTCGCGCTGCTCGGGGAGCAGGCCTTCTACGGCTTCTTGGCGGGTGCGCTGCATTTTTACACCTTGCTCGATAGTGAAACGATCATAAACGAGCAAAATGTAGCGTAAACGGGCGAGCGTGGCAATGGGTTTGTGGTGGCGCTTGCTGTGGGTGCGGCAGCGAGTGGATCACTCTGACAAGGAAGTAAAAAACGACTGTCCCGGTTCGCGCGGAAATCCGAGCGTGCCGACACGCCCGCGGGGAGTCAGGCGCCTCTGGCTGTCTCTGATCGACCCGAAGCCGCCGTTCGAGCCGCCAAGGCTTCAATGGCAGTTATCGGAGTGATCCGGCCGTCCGCGCCGGTCGCTCACGAGCAACGGTTCCACCTCTTTGTGGACGTTTGTCGATTGACGGCAAGGCGATCGTTCAACGGCCCAGGCTTACTGCTTAAACCCTGCGTGACGCAGTGCTTCCTCAGCGGCCTCGTGGTCTTGAACCGATGTTCCGCCAGAAACACCGATGCCACCCACCAGACGCCCTTCGTGGAAGATCGGTACGCCACCGCCGACCGGCGTCAGCCGCGGATGGTGCGCCAGTGGGGCAACGGTGGGCTCGGCCATGTACTGATTCCATTGATGCGTGGCTATGCCGAACGACGCGGCGGTCCATGCCTTGTCGATGGCTACGTCAACGGTCAGGAACGGGGCGGAATCCGAGCGCTCGAACGCACGCAGGTGGCCGCCTGCATCGGTAATGGCGATTGTCGCGGCGAACCCGCGCGCGGCGCACGCTCGGCGTGCTTCTGCCAGCAGTTCTTGCGCGGCTTCGAGGCTGATCGTGGCCGTGCTGATGATTGGCGATTTCATAGTGATGCTCCTTCTCAAACGGGTTCAGTGGTTGGCAACGACGACCTTGCCGATCATGTTGCCGGCCTCGACCAGCGCATGCGCTTCGATGAGACTGGTGGCATTGATGCCGTCAATGCGTCTGGTCACGGTGTGCTTGAGGCGGCCCTGATCAACCAGTTCCGCCGCGCGGCGCAGCAAAGCGTGCTGCCGTGCCATGGTGTCGGTGGTGAACATCGCGCGCGTGAACATCAGCTCCCAGTGAATCGAAATAGATTTCCCCTTAAATGGGCCGATGTCCAGTCCCACCGGGTCGTCGATCAGTGCAAATTGGCCTTCCGGACAAAGCACGGAGGCGATTTGAGGCACATAGGCGGCGCTATTGCTCAACCCGGCAACGTGGGTGACGTGCTCGATACCGAGCGCGGCCAACTGGGGTGCCCAGGCCTGATAGTGATCGAGGACGTAATGTGCGCCATGGGCCAGCACCCACTCGCGGGTTTCCGGCCGCGAGGCCGTGCCGATGACGGTCATGCCAGTCAACTCGCGCGCCAGTTGGGTCAGAATCGAACCGACGCCACCAGCCGCTCCAATGACGAGCAGCACGTTATTGTCGGTCGGGTCCGCTGCGTGAACACGCAGACGGTCGAACAGCAGCTCCCACGCAGTGATCGTCGTCAGCGGCAACGACGCGGCCGCGGCGAAGTCCAGTGAGATCGGCATAGGTCCGACGATGCGCTCGTCCACGGCGTGCAGTTCGCTGTTGCTGCCGGGCCGCTTGATGTCACCCGCGTACCAGACACGGTCGCCTGCCTTGAAGCGGGTTGCCAGCGGACCGGTCGCGCGGACGATTCCCGCCGCGTCCCAGCCGGCGATGCGCGCACCGCCTTCCGGAATATCTCCACCGCGCCGGATTTTGGTATCGACCGGGTTGACCGATACCGCTTTCACTTCCACCAGCAGATCGTGGTCGCGCAGCTCCGGCGTCGGCAGCTCGATATCCTGCAGCGCCTGCGGGTGGCTGATGGGATGGTTCTGATAGAAGCCAATTGCTTTCATGCACGTGGTCTCCAAGGGTGATTGAGACCATGTTATCTTTCGTCGATATACGGATAAATACCCGCCGAACCCAAACAATTTCTGGATTTCAATGAAAATGATTCGACTCGATGACGTTCAGATCTTTGTACACACGGTGGACTACGGCAGCTTCTCGGAGGCGGCGCGCCAGTTGAATATCGCGCCCGCACATGCGAGTGCGTCAGTGCAGCGACTCGAAAAGGCGCTGGACACGCGCCTGTTCACCCGTTCGACGCGAAGCATGCAACTTTCGGACGCCGGGGAGCGATACCTGCCGCATGCGCGGGTCATGATTGGCGCGCTGGAGCAAGGCCAGCAGGCCCTGGCCGACGGCCGGGGGGCGCTGTCCGGGCCGCTGCGGCTGTCCGCTCCGTCTGACTTTGGTCGAAACCTGCTGTTACCGTGGCTGGATGAATTTCAGCACCGGCACCCTGGTTTGTCGCTGCACGTGAAAATAAGCGACCGTGCGGCCGACCTCATCCGCCAGCCGCTGGATGCGGTCGTGCGCTACGGAGCGCTGCCAGATTCGTCTCTTCTGGCCATGAAACTGGTCGACAACAATCGACGGGCATTGTGTGCCGCGCCGTCATACCTCGAACGGCATGGCGCACCGGCCAAAGTTGAGGATCTGAGGCGACACAACTGCCTTCGGTACGTCTGGAGTGAGCAGATACATGAACGCTGGCACTTTACCCCGCCTGGCGGCGAGCGCACCGTGGCCGTCACAGGCAATCGCATCAGCGACGATGCCGATGCAGTTCGTCGCTGGGCGATAGCCGGGGAAGGCCTTGTCTACAAGTCGCGGCTGGACCTCATTGACGATCTGAAGGCAGGTCGGCTGGTGGAGTTATTTCCCCCGGAGTATTGCGACCTCGCGCCGCTGCACTTGATTTGTGCTCACCGTGCGCAACTGTCGCCGGCGATTAACGCGTTGCATGCTTTCTTGCGGGAGCGCTGCACTGCATTGCTTGCCAGCCATCCATCCGGAGGCACTCAGGCTGTACTCGCGATTTAATTGGCCGCCTACAGGACGCAGCGGACGTCTGAATGTCCGAACCCCGTTGCCCGCGAAGGTCGTCTGTTGGCCGACAGCCGCCCGACTTGGGCGGCAGCTGACCCAAGGCGGTCTTTCAGGCCGATGCAGCGGAACGTCCGGTGTTCGGCCGTAAGAAAAGCTTTGCAGTAAGCCGAATCCCGGCCGCCCCTCTACACGTCTAAAAGTGGCGTCACGTTGGCGCGCCGAAACCGTCGTCATCAGCCAGGAAGGCCATCGCGCCGAGTCAGTCACGGCTGCGGTTTCAAGCGGCCTAGCTGCGTGGCGTCCCCAACGGGCAACGTGAAATAAAACGTCGCGCCTTGATCCGCGTTATTTTCGGCCCAAAGCCGCCCCCCGTGCATCTCGATAATCGAGCGGCTGATCGACAATCCGAGGCCAAGGCCTTCGCGCTTCGAGGTAAAGAACGGTTTGAATATCATCGCGAGCTGGCTGCTGGATAGGCCAGGCCCGCGGTCGCGCACCGCGACGCGCACTGTCCCGGGACTCTCTAACGTGATGAACACGGCCACTACGCGATCGCTAGCCGGACGACTTTCCATCGCATCGAACGCGTTGAGCAAGAGATTGAGCGTGACTTGCTGCAACTGCACCTTGTCGCCGCGCACTGTGGGCAGATTGGCATCGATGTCGAGTGACACGCACACGCCTCGCAGGATCGCGTCGCTATGCAGCAACAGCACAACGTCGCGGATCACAGCGGCAAGATCGAGCGACGCGATTTCCCGCTCGCCTTTCTTGACGAGCGCGCGAATCCGTCGAATCACCTGGATCGCGCGGTCGTTGTCCTGGACGATGTCTTTCAGTATCTCGCGCACTTCGGCCAGATCAACCGAATCGGTTGCCATAAACCGCTGCGCGGCCTGCGCGTTGATCTGGATCGCGGTAAGCGGCTGGTTCAGTTCATGCGCGAGCGACGCCGCAAGTTCGCCCATCGTCGATACGCGCGTCACATGGGCCAGTTCCTGCCGGTTACGGTAAAGTTCATACCGCTCGGATCTGTCGACAATGACCGCGAGCAAAGCCACCTCATCTTCGAAGCGGAGCGTATTGAGTCCGGCTTCGATCAGGAACTCGGTTCCGTCCTTGCGCCGCGCGAACAGATCGCGAGGTGCCCCGACCACCCCAGACTGTGCCATGGAGGAAAGCGTGGCTTGCGGCGTGGAGTCGCTGCCGCCCAGCAACTGCGAAACGAGCATCGTCGCAGGCTTTCCGCTCAGCTCGTCACTTCGATACCCAAAGAGCTTTTCGGTCTTCTCATTGGCCAACACGATCCGGCCTTGTTGATCAACCATAAGAATCGCAATCGGCAGGAACTCCAGAGCGCGCCTGAATTTTTCTTCCGCCTGTCGGCGGTCGGTGATGTCGATGCAAGAACCGATATAGCCGAGAAACGCGCCGCGGTCGTCCAACCGCGGCACGCCGGTATCGAGGATCCAGCAATACTCGCCATCCCGTCTTCGCAGACGGTATTCCATCGTGAAATTCTTGCGCGCGTCAAAAGACGTTACGTAAACATCCAGGCACTGCCCAAGATCGTCCGGGTGCACGCCTTCTGACCACCCGTTGCCCATTTCCTGCTCAAGCGTGCGGCCCGTAAAATCCAGCCATGGCTTGTTGAAAAACGTACACAGCCGAGCGGGATCCGACATCCAGATCATCACTGGAGCTGTGTCCGCCATCGCGCGGAAGCGCGCTTCGCTTTCCCGCAGTGATTCCTCCACTCGCTTGCGCTCGATAACGTCGATTGAGGCTCCCTGCATCTTGGCCTCCCGCTCGCGGGCGTGATGTCCGCGCTCACGCGTGGCAACCCAGCCAATGCCGCCAACGGCAGGAGTCGCCCAATACGCTTTGAGGAATCCGGGTGTCCTCTGAGAGACGCGCCGCACGGTCCGGCGTACCTTGTCGCGTATGACGTGCCAACCCGACATTCCCGTATTTGCCGATTCCGCAGTGGCGTTCATGCATTCCCTGCTCGTCGCCCACTCTTGCTCAGCATGCCGGCGCCGCGCCTGGCGTATAAGCAGCAGCAGGATAAACACGGCTTCCAACCCTATGGCAGCGGCGGCGAAGACCATTGTCATGGCGGATGCCTCCTCGAGAGTTCGCGCTGGATCGAACTAGGGAACGACGAATACCCCGAGACACCAGCGCTTGGCGCGAGGGTAACCTGACTCCGCGTCAATCAAGTGTCGATCGGATGCTGAAATTCGGCAAGATCCCCGGGCAACAAAACGGGGTCAAAAGTTGACTCCGTCGTCGTGGTTCGACAGGCATGGATAAATGTGTGGTGTGCTTACTGCAACAAATCCCGATCAGACGCGAAAGAGCGGTGTCTGGGATTCGACCTTGTGAGAGGCAATGCGTAAGACCGTAGAGCGGTCGTTCGAAGTAAGACCGGTGACTGTCTCTTCATGTCAGGGTTATTCGATGCCTGCCCTCATTCACAGGATTGTCAGTCTGCCGCGGCGCATGCGGGCATACGTCGACTAAGCTTCGAGGAAGGAAACTGCGGAATGTTCCCATAGGGTTGACGTGGTGCGCGGTTATGGCGATTGATAGAGCGGGTAGGTCGGCGCTGCTGGACGACGCGGGGTTGGACGGGGGGCTGGATAGGCCTTGATGCAAAGACGAAATCGCCTGGTCGTGCAATTGTTAGGTTCAGGTGGAGGTGCGAAGCAGTGTGTAAAGCGGGAGGCACGAGCGTCCGCTCGTGGGCCGCGTTGCCGCAAGGCCGACGGTCGGTTTGCACGCCGAGGAACGGTTGCGCTCATGTGTCGCCTCGGTGCACGGGTGGTAAGCGGATCGGTGGCGCGCGCACGATGATGCTTCTCGTGTATTTCGAGATCGAGTTCATGCGGCCGTAACGGAGGCAAAGCATGTGTCCTGTAATCGTCGATGTAGCGGAAGAAAAGCGATTGAACGACGCACGTGTGGCGCAAGTACCGTGGAGGAAGTGGGGACCGTACCTCAGCGAGCGGCAATGGGGGACGGTCCGCGAGGACTACAGCGAAGGCGGCGACGCCTGGAACTATTTTACTCATGACCATTCCCGCTCGCGCGCCTACCGGTGGGGTGAGGACGGACTCGGTGGACTGTGCGACGACGAGCAGCAACTGTGTTTTGCGCTTGCACTATGGAACGAGCGCGACGCGATTCTGAAGGAGCGCCTCTTCGGCCTAACCAATAGCGAGGGCAACCATGGTGAGGACGTGAAGGAGTATTACTTTTACATTGACAGCACGCCCACGCACTCGTACATGAAGTATCTGTACAAATATCCGCAGCGGGAGTATCCGTACCGGGACCTGGTCGAGACCAACCGGAAACGATCGCGGGACGAATTCGAGTACGAACTGCTCGATACTGGCGTCTTTGATGACGACCGGTATTTTGACGTGTTCGTCGAATATGCTAAGGCGGGCCCGGACGACATCTTCGTGCGCATCTCCGTGCATAACCGTGCGCAGGAAGGGGCACGGCTGCGGATCCTGCCGACGCTATGGTTTCGCAATACGTGGTCGTGGGGCTATGACGATCGCAGGCCATCGCTGTGCGAAGCGGGTCCAGGCGTCATACGTGCGACACATCATCGACTCGGTGAGTACTGGCTCTATTGCGACGGCGCGACGGAACTGCTCTTCACGGAAAACGAAAGCAACGCACAGCGTCTGTGGGATCAACCCAACGCATCACCCTATGTGAAGGACGCGTTCCACGCCTACGTCATAGCAGGACAGCGCGAGGCTGTGAATCCCGCCAGGACGGGAACCAAAGCGGCGGCCCACTACGTGTGCGACGTACCCGGCGGTGGCAGCACGACGATCCGGCTGCGTCTGACTGCTGTGAACCGGGACAACGCATTCGACGGCTTCGCGAACACATTCAATGACCGTATTGCCGATGCGGACGAGTTCTACAGGCGCATTGCGCCTACGTCGCTGACGGAAGACCAGCGCCGGGTGCACCGTCAGGCTTTGGCGGGAATGCTGTGGGGCAAACAGTACTACTACTTTGATCTCGAACTGTGGCTGCGCGAGCATGGGAGTCATCCCTTGCTCGAAGGCGAGCGTCCCGATGTGCGTAATACCGAGTGGTTCCACATGTTGAACGCGGACGTGATATCCATGCCTGACAAGTGGGAATATCCGTGGTACGCCGCCTGGGATCTGGCTTTCCACACGATCGCTCTCGCGCTGGTCGATTTCGATTTCGCTAAAGAGCAGTTGCTGCTGATGTTGCGCATCTTGTATGTCCACCCGAGCGGCCAGATCCCAGCCTATGAGTGGGACTTCAGTGACGTGAATCCTCCCGTGCATGCGGCTGCCACGCTCTGGCTCTACAAGTACGGGAAAGAGCTGGGACGGGCCGATCCGCGCTTTCTCGAGCGCTCCTTTCAGGGGCTGATGCTCAATTTCAACTGGTGGGTGAATCGCAAGGATCCAGCAGGCCGTAATGTCTTCGCGGGTGGCTTTCTGGGGCTCGACAACATCGGTGTATTCGATCGCAGCGCGCAGCTTCCGACGGGCGGATCACTGGAGCAGGCGGACGGGACGGCGTGGATGGCGTTCTATTGCCAGTGCATGCTGGAGATGGCAATCATCCTGACGGAATACGATCCGATGTACGAGGAAATTGCCTTCCGGTTCGTCCAGCACTTCATGTGGATTGCCTACGCGATGGACCGGCGCGGCGAACATCCCGACGAGATGTGGGACGAGCAGGACGGTTTTTTCTATGATCTGCTGTGCCTTCCCGACGGCCGGACCAAGCGCCTGAAGGTAAGGTCGATGGTGGGGCTGCTGCCGCTGTGCGCGTCGACCGTGTTCGAGGCCGGTTCAGTCACGCGCTATCCGAAGCTGATGGAGCTGATCGCGCAATTCCGAAAGCGCTACCCGGAACTGGTGGCCCATGTGGCCCCGACCGATGCAGGCTTCATCGGCTATCGGGAACGCAGGCTCTTGTCGATCCTGAACAAGCGCAAACTCGAGCGCGTGCTCGGATACCTGCTCGACGAGAACGAGTTCCTCGCGCCGCACGGCATTCGTTCGCTCTCTCGCTACCATCTCGAGCATCCGTACGAGCTCAATGTCGGTGGGACGGCTTACAAGGTGCAGTACCTGCCAGCTGAATCGAATACTGACATGTTCGGAGGAAACTCCAACTGGCGCGGTCCGGTGTGGATGCCGGTGAACGTGCTGATTATCAGGGCACTGATGAATCTCTACTGCTTTTTCGGTGATGAATTCAAGGTTCAATGCCCGACCGGGTCGGAGCATTACATGACGCTGTTCGAGGTGACGCAAGAGATCGTCCGGCGGCTGACGGGTACGTTTCTGCGCGACCCGGATGGAAGGCGCCCCGTCTACGGCGGGACGGCCAAGTTCCAGGACGATGCGCATTGGCGTGACCTGATCCTGTTCTACGAGTATTTCCACGGAGACAACGGAGCGGGGCTTGGGGCCAGTCACCAGACAGGCTGGACGGGTCTCGTCGCACCTCTACTGGACCTGTTCGAACGTATCGATGCTCGAACCGCTCTGGAAAGCGACCACGGGCGCGTAATGGCCGGGGTCCTCGGGCAACAGGGCGGAGAACAGATGGACTGGAGGTGAGGGAGGATATCGCTTTTTCGATAACGATCAGGTCGACACGGACGGTGTGCTTGCGCCTCACGTCAGCGTGACGCTCACGCGCTGTGCAAGGTTGCCTTCACGCTCGGCTTTTGCCATTGACGCGACTATCTCGGCGAGAGTACCAAAGTAGACACTTTTGGACTTCGCCCATTTCAACGTTGAATTCGACGACGCGCCCGGCCAGTGGCGCTCGATCTGACTGTTCTCGATCGTGCTGGGACAAAGCCGCGTCGGGGTCGGAAGGAAGACTCACTCGAACGAACTCTGTTTCGATCGCGTTCGCCTCTTGTTCCTCGTAACTCTTGCGCAGGTCATAGCGGCTTGCCGCCATTGAGAAGCTGAAGCCGATCGTGAGTGGCAGCAGCGTCAATGTGGCGGTTTGAATCACGCCATAATCTTCGCGAGTGTCTCCATCGAATTGCTTGGCACGTCGCGAACATGCAACTCCGATCCACTCTCCCAACGACAATAAAACAAACGAAACAACGAACAAGACTAGCGAGCTACTCATGAGTTGGACCATTTCAGTCTCAGCTAGCCGACGTTCGAGCGGGGATCATAACAGTCGAGTCATCGGCCACGACCGGCAACCGCGAGGTGAACGAATGTCCACCAAATTAGAGCTTTGCGGATGAATCATCGGCGCCAGTTTTCGATCGGAAGAAGGTATTCAATTCTGTTGGGCGAAGTTCCAGCATCGACTGGAGCGGGAGCTGAGCGTACGGCCGTTTCCAGCGCTGGTCCCTTCACGTTTCGAGCCGTCCCCTACCTTGGTCTCGAAAGTCGTCAGTCTGCTCGCCTCGTTTGCCTAAGAGCCCTGGTCGTCGAACGAACTATGACGGTGTACAGGACCTGAAGAGCAAGAATCCGTGTCCGGGGTTGACGAGCGTCGATGATATCGCGCCCGTTTTTGTATCGAGCGCGATGCTCCAGGCATAGCCCACCAGAAGCCGGCGTGGTGGCTGCGGCGTGGTCGCGTGAACCTCGCGAAAAGAACAAAGGGCCAGGATAGGACCAAAGTCCAATAGCGCTCCGATTGAAACGTAACTATCAATATTGACACTAGCAAAGTAAGGCTACTGCCCCGTGCCAAGGTGGATACGGATTGGCAAACCAGCTGTCGATACTCGGACAGAGGCTTGGGCAGCTTACGTTGATGATTGGCTTGCGCTACCTGAAGCACGCATACACCGATAGCCATGAATCCGTGTGCGAGCGTTGGGCGCAGGACGGGTCTCTTCCATTTCTTCTTCGGTGAGTGACCGCTATATGTCGCCCATGCGGGCGGGCAAAACGGAGGGCGAGGCGATGTTGAAGCGCATATTTCCTCTGCTGGCGACGATCACATTGGTCGCCTGCGCTGTCACAAACGAGCAATCGCTTTCCGATGTCGACAAGGCATCGAAATCAGGGTTTCTGACCGATTATTCCCTGCTGAAACCGGGCAAGGAAGGCGAGGCGCGGCTTCGCTACGTCAAGCCGAATACAGATTGGAGCTCCTACACGGGAATCTTCCTCGAGCCGGTGGTGTTCATCAGCGATGCCAGCTCAAAGATCGACGCGAAGGAGCAGCAGATATTGTCGAGCTATTACTACAACACGTTGAAGACGCACCTATCGACGGTGCTACCGATCGTCGAACTGCAGGGTCCACACGTTTTGGTCGTCCGCGCTGCCCTGACTAACGTTACGAGCTCGACGCCTGGTTTGCGCACCATCTCGCTGGTTGTCCCGCAGGCCCGGTTGCTCAATGCAACGCAGAGCCTCGCGACGGACAGCTATGCCTTCGTCGGTTCGGCGCAGAGCGAAGGCGAGGTCACGGACGGCGGAACCGGGCAGATTCTCATCGAAGCGGTGGACGGGCGCTCCGGCGGAATGAGCCTCAAGGATGTGAGTGGGGGGGTATGGGGCGACGCAGAGAAGGCGATGGAATATTGGGCGGACCTGTCGGCCAAACGCCTAAACCAATTAAGGTCAGGCGCGCCGGCCTCGTAATGCGCCATCATTGACCGAGTGCCGCTCTCCAAGCACACGTCGGTGAGTGCGGGACTGAGACAGGATGTCCAGAAGCCTCAATCCGCAACCCACGCGTCAAGGAGCGCAACATGGATCGAACCCTGATCTCATTCATCCTCGCCGGCCTCGTCGTCGCGCCGCCGGCTCCCGCCCAAACCTCCACGCCGACGAGCCCCGCGCAGCGCTCGCGTCGAAGCTCAACGACCTTCACTGGAGTCTGAGCCATGCACCGAATCGCCCGCCTGTCAGTCGGCCTCACGCTCGTCTCGCTGGCTTGTGCGGCAGCGGCCCAGCAGCCGATCATCTATCCGGCGAGAGGGCAAAGTCCGGAGAAGCAGCAAACCGACACCGCCGAATGCCGCTCGTGGGCGCAGCAGACGACCGGCGTCGATCCAGTCGCGCTGGCCGAGCAAATGTCGAGCGCCCCGCCGCAGCCAGAGCGGCGCGGCGGTCTCTTTCGCGGGGCCGGGGGCGGCGCACTGTTCGGCACGCTGATCGGCGGTGCGGCCGGGGGCCACTGGGGCGAGGGCGCGGGTATCGGCGCGCTCGTCGGGACGATGGGCATGGGCATGCGAATGCGGCGCGAGCAGCAGCAAATGGAAACGCAGCAAACGGGCATGCATCAGCAGGCGTCGGGCCAGCTTGCGACCTACAACCGAGCCGTCGCGGCGTGCATGACCGGCCGCGGCTACACCGTCGAGTAGACAGGGCGCCGGCCTCGCCCGCGCACTAGCCGCGGTGCGCGCTCTCGCGAGACGGTCCACGACGAACAGGAGGTAACGCGATGCCGAAACCTTTGCGGGCCACCGTCCTTGCGATCCTCGCCGGCCTGGCGCCGTCGCTGGGGCTCGGGGCGGACTTCGACGGCAGCAAGCCGCTCTTGTGCGCGACCATCGACGCGCACTTCTGCAACATCGGCGAGGTGTGCTTC
>NZ_LXKA01000166.1 GCF_001645125.1 Paraburkholderia ginsengiterrae
GTTCTGCGCGTGCTGCCCCGGCACATACTGCTCGCGCGACACGCTGCGATACGGCGGCGCATAGCCCCAGCTGGCATCGTGCCGTTCGCGCCTCGTCACGCTCCCGCCGAGCACGCCCACCGTGGGGCGCTCACACGCCGCCGCGACGTGCATCAGCATCCACGAGTTCGCCAGCCCGACATGCGCCGCTTCGGTGCCGGCGCACACGACACGCCTGCGCCCCCCGCCCCCCCTCGAGCGGCCCGGCCCGCCCCCCCCCCCCCCTGCCCCCCCCCCCCCCCCGCGCCCCCCGCCCGCCCCGCGCACTCGCCGCAGCCCCCGCCCCTCCCACCACCCCCCCGCCCGCGCTCCGCCGCCTCCGTTCGGCATCTCCGACAGCCCCACCGCCCCCATCCCGGCCGCACCTCGCCTCTGCGTCCGCCCCGCTCGCACTCTCACCCGCGCGCGCCCTGCCGCCTAGCCGCCACGCCCGCCAGCTCCCTGCTCCC
>NZ_LXKA01000167.1 GCF_001645125.1 Paraburkholderia ginsengiterrae
TGACGCTAGGCGCTGTGGCGCGGCGGCGATGGCTGGGGTGAGGGGGGGTAGGGGGGGGGCACGGCAGGTGTGGATGGGGGGTGTGTGTGGAGCTGGGGCGGTGGGAGCCAGGCGCGGACCGTGGGCAGCGGCAGGTGACGCGGCTTGACGGGGGGAGCGGGAGGGGGGAGGAGTGGGAAGAGAGCGAGAGTGAGGGGCGGGCGGTGGGAGGGAGGAAGGGGAGGTGGAGCGAAGGGAGGCGTCCGGGCGGGGGACCTGAGAGAAGGTTATGCCGGCGTTATAGGCGCTATGTCTGAGCCAGGCCGATTGTGTGACCGCAGTGCTATTCCCACGGCATGGAGCAGCAAGGCGAACAGTTGCGGGGTAGCGTAGAAGAGCAGGCCGATAGGGCCGCCCACAAGGGTCCCGTTGATGCGAATGTATTGCGGGTCCTTACCGATGTTCAGTTCGATCAGCCGCGACATCTCACGCGGTTCCCAGTTCATGAC
>NZ_LXKA01000168.1 GCF_001645125.1 Paraburkholderia ginsengiterrae
GTCGGCCGGCCTTGAACTCACCCGCTTGCCGATCCGCGATATCGGTCGCGGCGCGCCGTTCACCCGCGCTGATCCCACGCGTGCCTCAGCCGCCGCCCACGCAGCGGCTTCGGCGCCTGCCCGCTCGGCTCCTCCGGCGAGTTCGGCAGCGTCGGCAACGGACCCTGCTTCCGCGCTCCGACTCACCGCACCCACTGCCCTCTCCGCGGTGCCACTCGCCCCCCCAAACCAATCAACCCCGCAATCCCGTTCCGACCGGCGCTCACGCACACGGCCGCCATCCCCCATCCCGCACCCACCTCTAACGTCCCACTCCAGGCGTCCAGCATCTCATACCACTCCCGCACCCCACCCCTCATCCCACCGTCCTATTCCGCAACCGTTCGAGTATCGCTCCTGCTCACTGCCCTTCACCCACTCTACCGACCACGCCCTACATCGCGTCCTCCTCCACTCACCGTACTTCCTCGCTCTCTCTCCACGACCAC
>NZ_LXKA01000169.1 GCF_001645125.1 Paraburkholderia ginsengiterrae
GTCATCGCGCGAAGATCGCGCAGCCAGGCAGGCGCGTGCAACGCTGGCCAGCACCTCCGCAAGACCGCCCTACCAGGCCGCGGGCGCCCTCGCGCTTGGCCAAGCCCGCAGCCCGGCCCCGCGCGCCCGGCGACCGGCGCGTGGCGCGCCCGGCGATCGTCGCGCCCCCCTCGCTGCGGCGGCTGCGCGCGACCACGCCGCCCGGCCCCGCGCCCGCCGGCCCGCCGCGCGCACGCTCCCCCGGCACACCCGCGTGCCCCGGCGCCCGCCGCCCCGCCCGCGCTTTCCCCCCCCCCACCGCTCACCTCGCCAACGCCCCCACCCTCCTCCTGACGCCCCCCCCCCCTCTCGCCCTTGCCCCCGCACACACCACGTTCCCCCGATGCTACGCGCCCCCCACGCCCCCCACCCCCATGCTCCGACCTCCTCCTCCGCCTCACACGCGCCCCTACCCGCATTCCCTAACATCCCTCCCTCATCATCCGCT
>NZ_LXKA01000170.1 GCF_001645125.1 Paraburkholderia ginsengiterrae
GGGTGAGGCAGGATGGGTGGAGGAGGTGAGGAAGGGGAGGGCGGGAGTGGGAGCGTACGGGGGAGAGGAGGAAGGGGTAAATGGAGCCAGGGGAGCGCGGGGGCGAGTGACGGCCGTGAAGGAAGGAGAGGACAGGCGAGGGCTGAGGCGGAGGGGGCGGGCGGATGTGATGGGGGCGGAGAGCGGGGCGCTGGGCGGGAGCGGGGGGGGGGTGAGGTGGGTGGTGGGGGGGGAGGTTCGGGGGTGGACGGGGCCGTGGCGGGGGAAGGTGTGAGCGCGGGGCGGGGGGGCGGCGTGCGGTATGCCGGGGGGGGGGACGGGAGAGGCCAGCACGACGAGCGGGTGGCGGGCGTGGGCGGGAAGGTGGGTGCCGGGCGGGGGCGCATCGTCGGGGGAGAACGCGGACGGCGTGCGGTCGGGCAGCACGCCCGCGCACTCGCGAATCGCCAGCTTGCCGAGCTCGAGCTGCGCGTCGTCGAGCCTGAGG
>NZ_LXKA01000171.1 GCF_001645125.1 Paraburkholderia ginsengiterrae
ACGGGGAGGGAGGCGGAGGCGTGTGGGAGGGTGCAGGGAGAGCGGGGAGGAGCAGGGGGTGAAGCAGAGAACGGGCGGGGGCGGGGGGCAGGTGGGCGCGGGGGAGAGTATAGGCAGCGAAGAAGGAGGGGGGGCGGGTGTGCGAGGACGGGGAGAGCGGGTGGGCGGCGGGGGGTCGGAGCAGGACGGGTGAGATGGGGGGGGCGACGGGGGGTCGCGGGGAGAGGGCGACGGCGCGCCGCGCGGGGGGGTGCGGCGGGCTGTGCGCGGGCGGTACGGGGGGGAGGTTGCACAGCGCTTGGGGGTGAAGATCCGGGTCGACAACGCGAGGCCGGAACTGTGGCGCATCGGAGAGGGCGCCGTTGCCGTGCTGTATCCGGGGCACGGCGGCGACGCGCAACGCAACTGAGGGGCGGGCATGCGCCGCGCCGACGATCTGGCGGACCCGGTGCGCGATGCCGGTGCGTTTCTGCGCACCGAGCTGGG
>NZ_LXKA01000172.1 GCF_001645125.1 Paraburkholderia ginsengiterrae
GGGGGGGAGGCGTGGGTGTGGGGGCGAGGAGGATGGGTGTAGGGCGACGCGAGTACGGCGCAGAGGGGGGAGGCAGGGGTGGGCGCTAGGGCGGTGGGCTTGCAGCAGGGGGGGCGGGTGGGCACCGGCGAGAGGAGGAAGGTGAGGGGGGGGTGGGGTGAGGGGGGGGCGGCGGTGGGGGAGCGCGCGGCTGGGCGGTCACGGACGTCGCGGCGGGGGCGCGGGGCGCGGACGCCGCGTCCAGTGGAGGCGCCGAACGCGGGGGCGGGACGGGGGGGGTGGGGGCGCCGTGCGACAGATTGGGCGTGTTATGCGCAGGCCGGGGCGTATCGGGGAAGATGAGCTGGCGTTTAGCAGACGGGAAGCAGCGGTAGGCGAGGTGGAGGTGGATGGCCTGTTCGCGGTGGGCGGCGAGGCCATCGACGGGCAGCGCGAAGGGAGGCTCGCCGAGTTGCGTGCCGGCTCTCTTCGAATCCGCTTCGAGC
>NZ_LXKA01000173.1 GCF_001645125.1 Paraburkholderia ginsengiterrae
AACGCGCGGGAGCAGAGACGCGCCGCCGCCGCCGGTCCGCGACAGGGGCTGCGGCTCGGAGGCGGAACCCACGTGAGCGCGGCGCGACGCGTAGGCGAGCAGCGGGTAGGTCGAGTGTTTGTAGAGCTTGAAGTGCGAGGGCGGTTCGGCGAGGAAAAGAATGTCCATGAGGGTCCCGATGCGCCCTGACGGGCTTGGCATTGATCGTAAATAGTGTCGTTGAAAATGGCGCTGGCGGCACGCGTGCCGCCAGCGCCATTTTCAACGACACTATTTACGATCAATGCCAAGCCCGTCAGGGCGCATCGGGACCCTCATGGACATTCTTTTCCTCGCCGAACCGCCCTCGCACTTCAAGCTCTACAAACACTCGACCTACCCGCTGCTCGCCTACGCGTCGCGCCGCGCTCACGTGGGTTCCGCCTCCGAGCCGCAGCCCCTGTCGCGGACCGGCGGCGGCGGCGCGTCTCTGCTCCCGCGCGTT
>NZ_LXKA01000174.1 GCF_001645125.1 Paraburkholderia ginsengiterrae
GAAATGATATTGACCGGCATCTTGTGCGGCAAATGACGGTGCTAAGCCAGGGTAACGATCAATATTTCCGCTTTGTTACCCGCCTTCGCCGCGCGATGGATGTAAAAATCGGCGGCGGCACGCCCGATTTTGCGCCCGCCCGGCAGTCGCTCGAGAATATGCGTCAGCAGTTGGAGGAGATGAACTCGCTATCGCCAGGGCCGATGAACCCTGATAGCCCAAGGGAGCTCTTGTCCAACTGGCAGGCCTTGCTGGAGAAAGGCGTCGTTCCTCAAATGCAACTGGCGCAGCAAGGATCGCTAACCGCCTGGAGCGAACATGCCAGTACGGTCACGCCCGCACTCAGTCGCGCGTTCGGCGCCAGCGCGGAACGGTTTAGTCATGAAGCTGGCGCCATGCTGGATAACACACGTGTGATGGTCGATGGTAAAACCTATACCATCCGCATCCTGCTTATCACGGCGGTGATTCTGGGCATTGCTA
>NZ_LXKA01000175.1 GCF_001645125.1 Paraburkholderia ginsengiterrae
GCGGTGCGCGGGTGACGGGTGGAGGCAGGCGGAGTAAGGTAGTAGGGGTGGGAGACGGGCGGGAGAGGGGCGCCGTCGGGGAGCAGGCGAGTGTGCAGAGGCACATGACGGTGGCGGCACTGGTGGACATCGAGCGTGCGCCGTGGGTTCGTGAAGACCGAGGTCGGCGGCGGAGCCGGATCCGGGCCTAGAATGGCGGCAGTGCGGAGCGGGGAGGCGTGGGGAGCGCGGCGGGTTGGCAAGGTCGAACGGCGTGGGCACTGCGAGAGGGAGCAGGGCACGGCCCTCGGGCGGAAGCGGCGGCGGGGAGGCCGGGATGGACTGGGGGGGCGGCGGGCGAGGCAGCGCGGAGGGGTGGGGCAGGCCGCGAGGGCGGGGCTCGGGCGTCGCGAAGAGGCCGAGCGCGGGGGCCGCGCAGAGGCGGGGCGTGAGCGCGCGGAGGAGGGGATAGGAGGAATGGGGGTCGGGGTCGAAGGAGGGGAG
>NZ_LXKA01000187.1 GCF_001645125.1 Paraburkholderia ginsengiterrae
TGAGAGGGAGGCGGGGAGGACGAGGGAGAGACGAGTGGCGGTGTGCGGGCGGGGGGAGGCGGAAGGCGGGGTTTGAGAGGAGTGCGAGAGGGGCGGGAGCGGGGCGGGGGGGTGACGGGCGGGACGCTGGGAGGGGGCGGTGGGTTGTGTGGGCAGGTGGGGGGGGGGGGGGGGCGGGCCGAAGGGCTGGCCACGTGCGAGGGGGGGCAGAAGGGCAGGGCGCGCGAGGGCGGGGGGCTGGCCGGGCGGGGGGGCGTGGTCGAGGGGAGTAGCAGCAAAAAGAAAAGACCGGCGGGGCAGGGCGGGTTTGACGAGGGAGGAGCAGGCAGCTGACTGCGGGTGCTTGGGTGTTTCGACCTGCGGCATCGGAGCGCTATCGAGGGGCGGGAACGATTTGCGTTCGCGAACCACGCGAGCCGGCGTGGCCGTCAGCGCGGCCGCTTCCTGCGCTGCGCGCAGCTTGTCGGCGTCGGTGTTCACCCACACGAGGCCCGCTTGCTCCAGCACTGGCTTCAGCGTTTCCGCCGAAATGCCTGTATAGCGCACTGCCTGCGGCGCTTGCGGCGCTTGCGGCGCAGCGGCGACAGGCGCCGGCTCGACCACCGCCGGTGCCACTACCGGTTCCGCTGCAGGCGCAACCGCTGCCACGACCGGCTGCGACTCGACGATCTCGGCTTGCGGTGCGGGCTCGGCGGCCGGTGCTTCGGCTACCACAGCGGGGGCGGCGGTTTCGGCTGGTGCGGGCGCGGCTTGGGCTTCGAGCGCCGGTGCTTCGACGTGTGCAACCGGTTCGACCAGCGAAACCGTCTCGCTGACTGCCGGCGCGGCTTGAGCAGCCTCGACCGTCGCGGCGGCTTGCGCCACCGGCTCTGCCACTGCCGGCTCCACGGCTGCCGGAGCAACCGGGGCTTGCACAGCCGCTACCACCGCTTCCGCCTTCTCGGCCGGTTCGACGGCCGGAGCCGGCGTTTCGATGGCCGCATGCCGCTCGGTCACCACAGCGGCTTCCGCCGCTACAGCAACGGCAGCCACTTCCACCGGCGCGACGTGCTTCGCCTCGCTGACTTCGGCTTCGCGCTCGGCAGGCTGATGCGCCGTGCGCACCGGTGCGTCGTCGGTCACGTTGACGCTGTCGCCTTCCGCTTCCGCAACGTCCGCTGCCAGATTGCCGTTCACGTCCTCTTCACGCTCACGACGGCCACCGCGACGGCCGCGACGGCGACGACGGCGCTCTTCACCGTCACGCGCCACCGCTTCCTGATCGACCGGCACGCCGTTTTCGCCCAAGGCGGCCTGGTTTTGCGCCAGATCTTCCGCCGGCTGAGCGTCGGTTTGCGTCAATGCTTCCTGGGTTTCCGCTTGCGGCTTGCGGCGTTCGCCGCGTTCCACACGCTCGCCACGTTCACGGCGTTCGCCGCGTTCCTGACGTTCGCCACGCGATGCGCCTTCCGCGGTTTCCACTCGCTCGCTGCCACGATTGTCGCGGTCACGGTTTTCACGACCCTCGCGCGGCTCACGGCCTTCACGGGCTTCACGCGGCTCGCGATTGCCACGCGGTTCGCGGCCCTCGCGTGCTTCGCGCCCTTCACGCATTTCGCGCGGCTCACGGCCCTCGCGTGCTTCACGCACTTCGCGGCCTTCGCGCGGTTCGCGTTCCTCGCGACGTTGCGACGGCTGCTGGCTTTGGCCTTGACGGCCGCCGCCCGTGGCTTCGCCGCGGCCTGCTGCATCGCGGCCGCCGGCGCCGCCACGGCGATTGCGGTTGCGATCGCCGCCGCGTTCGCCGGTGCGCTCACCGCGCTCCGTGCGCTCGGCGCGTTGCGGACGCGCCTGCTTGTCGGTCGTGGCCGGTGCGACAGGCGCCGGCGCGGCCGGCTGCATGCCGAACAGGTTCTTCAGCCAGCCGATGAAGCCGCCGCTCGCCGGCGTAACCGCGACCGGAGCCGGGGTGGCGGCCGGACGAGGCGGCGCGCTCGGCGCCGGCTTTTCAGGCGTAATGCCCTTGACCGCCGCTTCCTGCTTCGGCTTCACTTCTTCGGTGCGCTTGCTGTAACCCGTTTCCGATTCCAGTTCGCGGGCCGCTTCTTCGGCCATCTTCCACGAGGCGCGCGGGTCGTCGAGGCGCGCGTCGTCGTGACGCAGACGCTCGAGCTTGTAATGCGGCGTGTCCAGATGCTTGTTCGGCACCAGCACGACATTGACCTTGAAGCGCGACTCAATCTTGTTGATTTCCGAGCGCTTTTCGTTCAGCAGGAAGGCGGTCACTTCGACCGGCACCTGGCAATGAATTGCCGCGGTGTTTTCCTTCATCGCTTCTTCCTGAATGATCCGCAGCACTTGCAGCGCGGACGACTCGGTATCGCGGATGTGACCCGTGCCGTTGCAGCGCGGGCAGGTCACGTGGCTGCCTTCCGACAGGGCCGGGCGCAGACGCTGACGCGACAGTTCCATCAGGCCGAAACGCGAGATCTTGCCCATCTGGACGCGCGCACGGTCGTGCTTCAGGGCGTCTTTCAGGCGTTGTTCGACTTCGCGCTGGCTCTTGGCCGATTCCATGTCGATGAAGTCGATCACGATCAGACCGCCCAGGTCGCGCAGGCGCAACTGGCGGGCGACTTCGTCGGCGGCCTCGAGGTTGGTGCGCGCGGCCGTTTCCTCGATGTCGGCGCCCTTGGTGGCGCGGGCCGAGTTCACGTCGATCGCGACCAGCGCTTCGGTGTGGTCGATCACGATCGCGCCGCCCGAGGGCAGTGGCACCGTGCGCGAATACGCCGTTTCGATCTGGTGTTCGATCTGGAAGCGCGAGAACAGCGGCACGTCGTCGTGATACCGCTTCACCTTGCTGACATTATCCGGCATCACGATATCCATGAAGGCGCGTGCCTGGTCATGGATTTCGGTGGTGTCGATCAGGATTTCGCCGATATCCGGCTGGAAATAGTCGCGAATCGCGCGAATGACGAGGCTCGATTCGAGATAAATCAGCATCGGCTGGCCGGTCGAGCCGCTTTGCGACGCGGCTTCGATCGCGCGCCACAGTTGCATCAGGTAGTTCAGGTCCCACTGCAGTTCTTCGGCGCTGCGCCCGATGCCGGCCGTGCGCGCGATGATGCTCATGCCTTCCGGCAATTGCAGTTGCGCCATGGTTTCGCGCAGTTCCTGACGGTCGTCGCCTTCGATCCGGCGCGACACGCCGCCGCCGCGCGGGTTGTTCGGCATCAGAACCAGGTACCGGCCGGCGAGCGAGATAAAGGTGGTGAGGGCCGCGCCCTTGTTGCCGCGTTCTTCCTTTTCGACCTGAACGATCAGTTCCTGGCCTTCACGGAGTGCGTCCTGGATGCGCGCGGAGCGCATGTCGACGCCGTCGCGGAAATACTGACGGGCGACTTCCTTGAACGGCAGAAAACCGTGGCGGTCTTCGCCGTAGTTGACGAAACAGGCTTCGAGCGACGGCTCGATGCGGGTGATGATGCCTTTGTAAATATTGCCTTTGCGCTGTTCGCGCCCGGCGGTTTCGATGTCGATATCGATGAGTTTTTGCCCATCGACGATGGCGACGCGCAGTTCTTCCTGCTGCGTCGCATTGAACAACATGCGTTTCATTGAACGGCTCCAGAGCGGCTCAGCCTGCCTCCAGCTGCGCGGTTGTCAGTCGCGAGAGCATGGAGGGCAGGGATAGGCCGCGCCTTATTGTGTTTTCACAAGCACGCTGGAGCAGGAAAAATGGCGGGAGAATTGCCTGAGAGGGCCCGGTCCCATTAACAATGGGCGCGGTGCCGCAGGGCACATGCGAACACGGCTTCAAATAACGACCCGACACGCCGCGGGTTCTGCCGGCAAACCATTCACCAGCTTCCGTCCACTCGCGCCGGTGCGCCAACTGGGCGCGTGACCGGAGGGTCGGAGGCTGCGGTCATGCCGCAGCGGGAAGTTCGCGCAGTCGGCGCGTCTTTTCCTGCTGGGGGTGTCTCGCCTCATTTTGACGTCGCCATGTCTTGTACTTTCTACAAGACGCCTCGGGCGCACGCCGTATTTTCGCAACTTGCAGCTTCGTAAAACAGGGCGTCAGACCGCCGATACCGAAGCTGAAAGTTAAATTCTTTTTTACCAAAATTCCGTTACCGTCGAAGCCGGCCTTGACCGAACGCGCCTGTGGGCGCCGTCCCTGCCGGGCACTGACCTCGTGCGTGCAACGTGTTGCATCTCATTTTCAGGGTGAGCAACCAGACCCCGGCGCAAGTAAAATAACGGTTTATCGCTTGCACCTGCGCAATCCGCCCGAATTCCGGTCACTGCGCCGGCCGCCGCAGACTGCTGGGCAAATTATATTCATAATGAAAGAGTTAGGCAAAATATCCCAGAAATCGGTCGCAAGCGACCAGGTCTCCTTGATCGAGATCGACGACAGCGCGGCCGGTCAGCGCATCGACAATTTCCTGCTGCGCGTCTGTAAAGGCGTGCCGAAAAGCCATATTTACCGCATCTTGCGCAGCGGTGAAGTGCGCGTGAACAAGGGCCGGATCGACGCGCAGTACCGGCTCGAGCTGGGCGATCTGGTGCGCGTGCCACCCATTCGCGTCGCTCAGCCGAGTGACACGGCTGCTCACGCGCCGGTGCCGTCCGCGCAGTTCAACATCATTTTCGAAGACGACCATCTGCTCGTCATCGACAAACCGGCGGGCGTGGCCGTTCACGGCGGCAGCGGCGTCGCGTTCGGCGTGATCGAGCAGATGCGCGAGGCGCGTCCGCAGGCGAAATTCCTCGAATTGGTGCACAGGCTGGATCGTGAGACGTCTGGCATCCTGATGCTCGCCAAGAAACGCGCCGCGCTCGTCAATCTGCATGAGCAGATTCGCGAGAACAAAATGGATAAGCGCTACTATGCTTGCGTGCATGGCGACTGGGCTAGCGACTGGGGCCGCCGCCGCGCCGTCAAGGAGCCGCTGCACAAGTATCTGACTGCGGACGGCGAACGGCGTGTGCGCGTGCAGCCTGACGGGCTAGCCTCGCATACGGTTTTCAATCTGATCGACCGGTGGCCGGAGTACGCGCTGCTCGAAGCGGAGCTGAAAACCGGTCGCACGCATCAGATCCGGGTGCATTTGCAGCATCTCGCGCTGCCTATCGTCGGCGACGCCAAATATGGCGACTTCGCGCTGAACAAGGCGCTGGCGCGCGCCAACGCCAAACCGGGCCTGAAGCGCATGTTCCTGCACGCTTACCGGCTTAAACTCACGCACCCGGCCACCGGCGCGCCCCTGCAATTCGAGGCGCCGTTGCCGGCCGAATGCCGCAATTTCATCGCGCAACTCAACGAATTACGTAATGGGTCTGACCCGGAGACGACACCGCATGGCTAGAGAGCAATTTGATCTGATCGTCTTCGACTGGGACGGGACGCTGATGGATTCGACCGCGCACATCACGCGCAGCATCCAGGCGGCGTGTCGCGATCTCGGCTTGCCGGTTCCCGCCGACGAGGCCGCCAGCTATGTCATCGGCCTCGGTCTGCGCGATGCGCTGCAAATCGCCGCGCCCACGCTCGATCCGGCGGACTATCCGCGCCTCGCCGAGCGCTACCGCTTCCACTATCTGGTGAAGGATCAGACCACTGAGCTGTTTGCCGGCGTGCGCGAGATGCTTCAGGAATTGCGCGACCAGGGCTATCTGCTGGCGGTCGCAACGGGCAAGAGCCGCGTCGGCTTGAACCGCGCGCTCGATCAATCGCGCCTGACCAGCCTGTTCGACGGCACGCGCTGCGCCGACGAGACGTTCTCGAAGCCGCATCCCGCCATGCTGCATGAGCTGACGCGTGAACTGGGGCAGGATCCGGTGCGCACGGTGATGGTGGGCGATACGACGCACGACTTGCAGATGGCGATCAACGCGGGCGTGGCGTGCATCGGCGTGACTTATGGCGCGCATCCGGCGGATTCGTTGAGCGCGTTGTCGCCGAAATTCGTGGCGTCGAGCGTGAGTGCGCTGTCCGGCTGGCTGCGAGAGAACGCATGAGCACGAGCTCGACAGAGGCGGGGCCGGCCGCCGTACGCGTTTGCGCGTCGGCCGAGCTGGTCGACGGCGGCACGGGCGTGCGGTATGCGGCCAAGCTGGGCAAAGACGACGTCGTGGTGTTTTTTGTTCGCTATGATGGCCGTGCCTACGGCTATCTGAACCGCTGCGCCCATGTGCCAATGGAGCTGGACTGGGCCGAAGGGCAGTTCTTCGAGTCGTCCGGTTTATACTTGATGTGCGCTACACATGGCGCGATTTACGCGCCAGATACGGGCAAATGCGTGGGCGGTCCTTGCCGTGGCGGCAGGTTGCGGCCGCTTCAGGTGGACGAACGGGAGACGCCCGAGGGCAGCGCGGTGTTCTGGTTGCCCGACGGCGAGCTGCGCCCAGCCACGCCCTGATTTTTCTTATCTTCGACCTTTCCACACCACCGCATGTCCGACAATTTGACTCCTGAGCCGAAGGAACCGTCTCTGACAGGCCGCCCCCGCACGCCTGCTGATGAGCCGGGCTGGGAACGCGCTGCCCTCGAGCGCATTGCGCTGGCGGCGATCAATGAACAGCGCGCGGCGCGGCGCTGGAAGATCTTCTTCCGGTTCCTCTTTCTGATCGTGCTGCTGCTGGCAATATGGGCCGCCATCGACTTCTCGGGCGACAAGGTCGTTGCTACTGGCCGTCACACGGCAATGGTGGCGCTTGACGGCGAAATTTCGGCAGATACGAACGCGAACGCGGAAGATATCAGCACCGCGCTGGAAGGCGCGTTCGACGACGCCGGCACGGCAGGCGTGATCCTGCGCTGCAACAGCCCGGGCGGCAGCCCGGTGCAGGCGGGCATCATCTACAACGAGATTCGCCGCTTGCGTGCCAAGTATCCGTCCATTCCCCTCTACGTCGTGGTCGGCGACATGTGCGCGTCGGGTGGCTATTACGCGGCCGCGGCGGCCGACAAGATTTACGTGGACAAGGCGAGCATCGTCGGTTCGATCGGCGTGCTGATGGACAGCTTCGGCTTCACCGGGCTGATGGACAAACTCGGGATTCAGCGCCGTCTACATACATCTGGTGAGAACAAAGGCTTTTTCGATCCGTTCTCGCCGGAAACGCCGAAGATGGACGAACATGCGCAGGATATGCTCGACCAGATTCATGCCCAGTTCATCGACGCCGTGCGCGAAGGGCGCGGCAAGCGCCTGCATGAAACGCCCGACATGTTCTCGGGCCTCTTCTGGACGGGTCAGAAGAGCGTCGAGCTGGGCCTCGCCGACGGATTTGGCGATGCGGATTACGTGGCGCGTGAACTCTTCAAGGCGCCGGATATCGTCGATTACACGGTGAAAGAGAGCATTACGGACCGCGTTGCGCGCAAATTCGGCGCCGCGGTGGGCGCCGGCGCCGTGCACGCAATGGCGCTTGGGGCAAAGCTGAATCTGCGCTGATCGGCTGGGTTGAATTGGAAAAGCCCCGCGTGGCCGTTATGTCACGGTCGCGCGGGGCTTTTTTGCGTGCCTTCTGGGTTTGCCGCTTCGTTCTATTTGCCGTCCGGCTGCGGCGCGGTCCCGCTTATACGGCCAGGATCAGAAAAATAGCCGGCCGCTTGTGAAGATCGATCGCCGGTTTCTTCTTCCAGTCAGTCACGGTGCGGCTGGCGATGGTTTCTGTCGCGAGCGTCAGATCGACGGCCACGCAGACAAGCGTGGACGGCGCGCACGTCGCCAGTAGCGTGTCGAGCAGAGCGCGGTTCCGGTACGGCGTTTCGATGAATATCTGCGTCTGTTTGCCTTTACGCGACTGCTGCTCCAGTTCTCGCAGGCGTTTTGCCCGTTCATTGGCGTCGACCGGCAGATAGCCGTGGAAAGCGAAGCTCTGGCCGTTCAATCCCGAAGCCATCAGCGCCAGTAGAATCGAGCTCGGTCCCACATACGGCACGACTTTCACGCCGCGCTCATGCGCGCGGCGCACCAGCAGGGCGCCGGGGTCGGCGACCGCCGGGCAGCCCGCCTCGGAGACAAGGCCGGCGTCGGTGCCGGCAAGCAGCGGTGCGAGCAGTTTGTCGATCTCGCCGGCCGGTGTATTCACATTCAGTTCGCGAATCTCGATGTCCTGGATCGGCCGGTCGGTGCCGACTTTCTTCAGGAACGCACGCGTGGTTTTCGCGTTTTCGCCGATGTAATAGTGGAGCGAAGCCGCGCGGGCGCGCACCGGCGCGGGCAGGACGGCGTCGAGTGCCTCGGTGTCGCCTTCGCCGAGCGTGTTCGGAATCAGGTAGAGCGTGCCGCTCATTGTGCCCCCAGGAGTGGATAACCCACCGCAAGCAGCATGTGTGACAGCGCGATCAACGGCAGGCCGACGAGCGCCGTAGGGTCGTCGGAGTGGATGGCTTCGAGCAGAGCGATGCCGAGCCCTTCGGACTTGGCGCTGCCCGCGACGTCGTAGGGCGTTTCGGCCAGCAAATAGGCATTCAACGCGGCGTCCGGCAGATTACGGAATTGCACGCGGGTAATGACATCGGTGGTTTGTGCCGTGGTCGAGCGGGTGTCGAACAGGCATAGCGCACTATGGAACAGCACTTCGCGTCCGCACATCGCCTGAAGTTGGGCGAGCGCTTTCTCGTGAGTGCCCGGCTTGCCGATTTGCAGGCCGTCGTAAGTGGCGACCTGGTCGGAGCCGATTACGAGCGCGGCTTCGCCGGCGCCGAGTCCTCCGGCCACCGCGCGCGCCTTGGCTTCAGCGAGCCGTAGCGCGGTGGCTTCGGGCGTTTCGCCGGGGAGCGGCGTCTCGTCGATCGCCGGTACGGCGACATCGAACGGGACACGCAGGCGCTCGAGCAGTTCGCGGCGATACGGCGAACTCGACGCCAGAATCAGGCGTGGCGGGCGATTGGGGGAATCTTGCATGGTCAACCAACGGCTAGAGAGGCGGGTCGTACGGGGTTGCGCAAAGCTTGCGCGTGTACGGGCTTAAGTGTTTGACTCGAAAAGATAAAACGGATATGATTTTGGGCTTTTCATCGGTATGCTATTGCGCAAGCGGGGCTCTCCTGTGCTCGACCCGTGCACAAAACAGGGATCTCGCGGGCTCTTTCGCAAACCGGATTACCCCGGCGAAATCCTTGCCGACGCAGGAGCGCACATGACTCAACATCCTGGCAACCCTGCTGGTCTGTACGACCCGCATGAACTCGATCTGTTCGAATTTGCGCGGAGTGGGCGGCAGGCCGCGGGTGTCGTGCGCGTCTCGCAACTGCCGCGCATGTTAAACGAAGTCCCGGCAGAAGCGCCAGACCGCGATACCGCGTTCACCTGGCAAGCCGAAGGGGCGACGCAGCCGGAATTGCAGGATGACGGCACCGAGGGTCCCCAGCCTTATTTGAGGTTGGCGATTCACGGCGCTGCCTGGCTCGAATGTCAGCGGTGCATGACACCGTACTTGCAGACGTTCAACGTCGATGCAACTTACCGGATCGTCAACACTGAGGCGGAAGCCGAAGAGTTTCCGCTCGACGAGGATGAAGTCGAAGTGATCGTGGGCTCGCGCCAGTTCGATCTCGTCGACTTGATCGAAGAAGAGTTGCTGCTTTCCTTGCCGCTCGTGCCCAAGCACGAGGTCTGTCCCAAGGTGCACGAGAGTCTCGTCTCTGGTGTGGCGGGTACCGAAGGCGAGGGCGACGAGGGTGCGCTGGACGAAGCTGATGAGGGCGGCGAGCCCGAGCGGCCTAATCCGTTCAAGGCGCTCGAAAGTCTCAAGCGCGGTGAGCCGGACGACAAGAAGCACTGAACAGTTGCATGGGAGCGCGATGCGGGCGCATTGGCCATTTGGTCAGTGGCGGAGACCGGATCGGGCTGTGTTAGAATTCGGAAAATTTTTAGGAGTTAGTCATGGCAGTTCAACAAAATAAGAAGTCGCCGTCGAAGCGCGGCATGCACCGTTCGCACGATTTCCTGACGGCAGCGCCGCTGGCCGTGGAACCGAGCACGGGCGAAGTGCATCTGCGTCACCACGTTAGCCCGAACGGCTACTATCGCGGCAAGAAAGTCGTCAAGACGAAGAACGACTAATCGTTTCACTGCGTTGCGCCCTTTGGCGTTTCGCGTGGCGATCGTCTCGCTTGACATTTTCCCGGCTCGGCAAAAAAGCGGCATTCAGTTGCCGCTTTTTTGTGTCGATCGCAGTTGGCGCTTTGGCGCTGACCGCGGTTCCATGCAGGGCGCCTGATATTCGTCGCACTCCATGACAGTAAAGCTCACGATAGATTGCATGGGAGGCGACCACGGCCCGTCCGTGACCGTTCCCGCGGCCGTCAACTTCGCTCGTTCGCATCCCGACGCGCAACTGCTGCTCGTCGGCATTGAAAGTGCGATTCGTGCGCAGCTGAAGAAGCTGAAGGCTCAAGACCTGCCGGCGCTGACCGTCGTCCCTGCTTCCGAGATCGTCGCCATGGACGATCCGGTCGAAGTCGCGCTGCGCAAGAAAAAAGACTCATCCATGCGCGTGGCGCTCAACCGCGTCAAGGAAGGCGAGGCGCAAGCCTGCATTTCCGCCGGCAACACCGGCGCGCTGATGGCGGTCTCGCGCTATGTGCTCAAGACGCTGCCGGGCATCGAACGCCCGGCTATCGCGTCGGCATTGCCCAATCCCAACGGCTACACGATGATGCTCGACCTGGGCGCCAACGTCGACTGCGAGCCACAGCATCTGCTGCAATTCGCGGAGATGGGGCACGCGCTCGTGTCGGCGCTCGAAGGCCGCGAGCGGCCCACCATCGGCCTGCTCAACATCGGCGAAGAAGTCATCAAGGGCAATGACACCATCAAACGTGCCGGCGAACTGCTGCGCGCGAGTACACTTAACTTTCACGGCAACGTTGAAGGCAACGATATCTTCAAGGGCACGGTCGACGTGATCGTCTGCGACGGCTTCGTCGGCAATGTCGCGCTGAAGACTTCGGAAGGCCTCGCGCAGATGCTCTCCAATATCATCAAGGAAGAGTTCGGCCGCTCGTGGCTCACCAAGGTGATGGCGGTGCTGGCCCTGCCGGTATTGATGCGTTTCAAGAAACGCGTCGACCACCGGCAATATAATGGTGCCGCATTGCTTGGCCTGCGTGGGCTGGTGATCAAAAGTCACGGTTCGGCGGACGCCTACGCGTTTGAGTGGGCTATCAAACGCGGGTATGATGCCGTCAAAAACGGCGTGCTGGAGCGCCTTGCGCGGGCGATGGAAGAGAATGCAGGTTCTCTCGAACAGGCGGCGCGCGACGCGAGCGGTGCGGGTCACGCAAGCCCGATCGCAGGCCAGCCGGCCGAGCCCTACGCTGCGCAATCCTCGAAGGCATAATGGCTCAATCGACAATTTATTCCCGCGTGCTGGGCACCGGCAGCTACCTGCCGCCCGGGCGCGTCACCAATCAGGATCTGGCAGAACGCCTCGCCAGGGAAGGCATCGAGACGAGCGACGAGTGGATCGTCGCCCGCACGGGCATCCATGCGCGCCACTTCGCGGAACCTGATGTCACGACCAGCGATCTGGCGCTCATCGCGTCGCAACGCGCGATCGAAGCCGCGGACATCGACCCGCAGGCCATCGACCTGATCATCGTCGCCACTTCCACGCCGGACTTCGTCTTTCCGAGCACGGCGTGCCTGTTGCAGAACAAGCTCGGCATCAAAAACCACGGCGCGGCATTCGACGTGCAGGCCGTTTGTTCCGGCTTTGCGTACGCGGTGGCGACAGCGGACAGCTTCATCCGCAGCGGTCAGCATCGTACGGCGCTCGTGATCGGCGCGGAAACGTTCTCGCGCATTCTCGACTTTAAAGACCGCACCACTTGCGTGCTGTTCGGCGACGGCGCGGGCGCAGTGATCCTGCAGGCGTCCGACGAACCAGGCGTGCTCGCCAGCGCATTGCACGCGGACGGCAGCCATTCGAACATTCTCTGCACGCCGGGCAATGTCAACGGCGGCGTGATCGAAGGCAGCGCGTTCCTGCATATGGACGGCCAGGCGGTGTTCAAGCTCGCCGTCAACGTGCTCGAAAAGGTCGCGGTCGAGGCGCTCGAAAAGGCCAATCTGTCGGCTGAACAGGTCGACTGGCTGATCCCGCATCAAGCGAATATCCGCATCATGCAAAGCACCTGCCGCAAGCTCGGCTTGCCGCAGGAACGCATGGTCGTCACGGTTGGCGAGCACGGCAATACGTCGGCTGCGTCCATTCCGCTCGCATTCGACGTCGCAGTGCGCGAGGGCCGCATCAAGCGCGGCCAGAACGTGCTGATCGAAGGCGTCGGCGGCGGCTTCACGTGGGGCGCGTCGGTTATCCGTTACTGATAACCGCCTCAGGCCAGCAGCGCGCGCGGCTGGCGGCGCTTGCGCACCGCCGGGTTTAGCTCGCGGTGCGCCACCCACAACTGACTACATCGAATTTGGGGACGATATGAAATTTGCGTTCGTTTTTCCTGGGCAGGGTTCGCAGACAGTCGGCATGCTCAACGCATTCGCCGATCACGCGGTCGTGCGCGAGACGGTTCAGGAAGCCTCCGATGCGCTCAATCAGGACCTCGGCAAGCTGATCGCCGAAGGCCCGGCCGAAGATCTCAACCTCACCACCAACACCCAGCCGGTCATGTTGACCGCCGCTTACGCCATGTATCGCGCGTGGCTGCAGGCGGGCGGTCCGAAGCCGGCCGTCGTCGCGGGCCATAGCCTCGGCGAATACACGGCGCTGGTTGCGGCGGGCGCCATCGCGTTTCGCGATGCCGTGCCGCTCGTGCGCTTCCGAGCGCAAGCCATGCAGACGGCCGTGCCGGTGGGCGAAGGCGGCATGGCCGCGATTCTCGGTCTCGACGACGACACGGTCCGCGCGGTGTGCGCCGAAGCGTCCGTGGCGGGTGTCGTCGAAGCGGTCAATTTCAACGCGCCGGCGCAGGTCGTGATCGCGGGGCATAAGGCCGCGGTCGAAAAAGCCTGCGAAGTCGCCAAGGCGAAGGGCGCCAAGCGCGCGCTGCCGCTGCCGGTGTCGGCGCCGTTCCACTCGTCGCTGCTCAAGCCCGCGTCGGACCAGCTGCGCGAATATCTGGCGAGCGTCGAAGTGCAGGTGCCGGCGATTCCCGTGATCAACAACGTCGATGTCGCCGTGGTCAACGAGCCGGCGCAGATCAAGGACGCGCTGGTGCGTCAGGCGGCCGGTGCGGTGCGCTGGGTCGAAAGCGTTCAGGCGATGTCGGCGCAAGGCGTCACGCACGTGATCGAATGCGGACCTGGCAAGGTGCTGGCGGGTCTGACCAAGCGTATCGACGGCAACCTGACCGGTGCCTCGATCTTCGATCCGGCTTCGCTCGAAGAAACGCTCAAACTCGTGATCGCTGGCTGAAGGCCGTGCGGTCAGTGCCCGGAGACGGGTGCTGTGCAACGGCATCAGGACTTCGCATCAGGAATCAATCAGCCCACAGAAGGGCATCCGGACTGACAGATGGAAAAGACTCTCGACAAGCAGATTGCAATCGTGACGGGCGCTTCGCGTGGCATTGGCCGTGCAATCGCAATGGAACTGGCGCGCCAGGGTGCGACGGTGATCGGCACGGCGACCAGCGAAAGCGGCGCGGCCGCCATCAGCGAAGCGTTTAACGCGGCGGGCGTGAACGGCCGCGGCGCGGTGCTCAACGTGAACGACGCGGCTGCGGCCGAAGCGTTGATCGACGGTACGGTGAAGGAGTTCGGCGCGCTGCACGTGTTGGTGAACAACGCCGGCATCACGCAGGACCAGCTCGCCATGCGCATGAAAGACGACGACTGGGACGCGGTGGTCGACACCAATCTGAAGTCGGTGTTCCGGCTGTCGCGCGCGGTGCTGCGCCCAATGATGAAGGCCAAGGGCGGCCGCATCATCAACATCACCTCGGTGGTCGGCTCGGCCGGCAACCCGGGGCAGATCAACTACGCCGCCGCGAAAGCGGGTGTGGCGGGCATGACCCGTGCGCTTGCTCGTGAGATCGGCAGCCGCGGCATCACCGTGAATTGCGTGGCGCCGGGATTCATCGACACCGACATGACCAAGACCTTGCCGGAAGAGCAACAAACGGCGCTGAAGACGCAGATTCCGCTTGGCCGCCTCGGCAGCCCGGAGGACATCGCGCACGCAGTGGCGTTTCTGGCCTCGCCACAAGCGGGTTATATCACCGGCACGACACTGCATGTGAACGGCGGAATGTACATGTCGTAACCAAATTCGGTTACTATCCGCGCCTTGATGCGTTTGCATACGCGTATAAGGCGCATGCCTTGACAGCAACCTGATGCGCCGCTTTTTTGCCGGGGCAAACCTGATAAAATGCGCGCACCTGTATTTTTGACTTTCTTTCCCTTGGAGGGGTAATGGACAATATCGAACAGCGCGTCAAGAAGATCGTCGCAGAACAACTGGGCGTTGCAGAAGCTGAAATCAAGAACGAAGCTTCGTTCGTGAACGACCTCGGCGCCGATTCGCTCGACACCGTTGAACTCGTGATGGCCCTCGAAGACGAATTCGGTATGGAAATTCCGGATGAAGAAGCCGAGAAGATCACTACCGTTCAGCAAGCGATCGACTACGCTCGCGCGAACGTCAAGGCCTAAAGTCATTCGCGCCTGCGTTTCTGCGTTGGCGGCGTATGACGCCCTGCCGTGTCGGTTGCCGACGCTTGCAGGGTTGGCGCTTTTTGCCGTGCAGGAGCCAGCAATGTTGACAGCGCAACTTTTCGCGCGAATGCCGACTTTCAAGAAAACGCCGGGCCGCCCCGCGTTTTTCGCTCCGAAGGACGTCCCCTTGGGGGATTGCCCCTCTCGGGGGCACCTGGTGCGAAGCGCCAGGGGTGGGGGCGGTTAACAGCCACAGGGCACACAGGGCAAGTTCCTGTGGCCGCTGTGGCTTTTGCTTTTGTCATCTATGAAAAAGGGGTTACCGTGAGCCGCCGTCGTGTTGTTGTTACAGGCCTGGGGCTGATTTCGCCTGTTGGCAATAATGTTGCCGACGGCTGGGCCAATCTGGTCGCCGGCAAGTCGGGTATTGCCAATATCACGAAGTTCGATGCGTCGAACTTTTCGACGCGTTTCGCCGGCGAGGTGAAGGGCTTCAATATCGAGGACTACATCCCCGGTAAGGAAGCGCGCCACATGGACACGTTCATCCATTACGGCGTGGCTGCAGGCATCCAGGCGATGCAGGACAGCGGCCTCGAAGTCACCGACGAGAATTCGGAGCGCATCGGCGTGGTGGTCGGTTCGGGCATCGGCGGCTTGCCGATGATCGAAGTGACGCAAACCGAACTGCTCAATCGCGGCCCGCGCCGGATTTCGCCGTTCTTCGTGCCGGCTTCGATCATCAATATGATCTCCGGCCATCTGTCGATCAAGTTCGGCATCAAGGGTCCGAATCTCGCTATCGTCACCGCGTGTACCACGGGTCTGCACTGTATCGGCGAGGCTTCGCGCCTGATCGAATACGGCGACGCCGACGTGATGATCGCGGGTGGCGCGGAATCCACCGTGTCGCCGCTCGGTATCGGCGGCTTTGCGGCGGCGCGCGCGCTGTCGCAACGCAATGACGATCCGGCAACGGCTAGCCGTCCGTGGGACAAGGATCGCGACGGCTTCGTGCTGGGCGAAGGCGCCGGCGTGATGGTGCTCGAAGAGTACGAGCACGCGAAGGCACGCGGCGCGAAGATTTACGCCGAAGTCGGCGGCTACGGGATGAGCGGCGACGCCTATCACATGACCGCACCGCTGGAAGACGGCGACGGCGCGCGCCGCTGCATGCTGGCCGCAATGAAGAACGCGGGCGTCAATGCCGATCAGGTGAATTACCTGAACGCGCACGGCACGTCCACGCCGCTCGGCGACCTGGCTGAAACCACCGGCATCAAGCGCGCTTTCGGCGACCACGCCAAAGACATGGTCGTGAACTCGACCAAGTCGATGACCGGTCACCTGTTGGGTGGCGCTGGCGGTCTGGAATCGGTGTTCACTGTGCTGGCCGTGCATCATCAGGTGTCGCCGCCGACCATCAACATCTTCAACCAGGACCCGGCCTGCGACCTGGACTACTGCGCCAACATCGCGCGGGAAATGAAGATCGACGTCGCGCTGAAGAACTCGTTCGGGTTCGGCGGCACGAACGGCACGCTGGTTTTCAAGCGCGCCTGATCGTCCGAGAGTTGGTGACGCGCCAGTCCACTGCACCGGCTCTGCCGGTGCTTGCCCCTGAATCGGCAACGTCCGACGGAGCGCCGCAGCGGATCGCGCTGCGGCGCTCCGTCGCCATGCGCGTCATGTTGGGGGTTTCCGTTGTGACGGCGACAGCGGCCGTCCATGCCTGTCTCGCGGCGCAGTTGGGCGCATGGCAGGCGGTTCCGCTGACGCTCGCCGTGTGCGCCTTGCTCGTGCTTGCCGCACACCGGCATGAGCAGGCGCAGCCTGTCGCCCTGAAAATCGGGCCGAGCGGTCTGTCCGTCTGGGGCCGGGCGGGCGTCCTGCTGGCGCAGGGGCGCATTGCAGGCTGCTCGCAGTGGAGCGACCGATTGCTGGTTCTGGCGCTCGCGCCCGAGCAGGGCCGCACGCGCACTTTACTGTTTTCCGCCGACGCGCTTCCGGCTCCCGTCTTCCGGGAACTGGCCGTGCTGGGCCGGCGTGGCGCCGGCGCCTGACTGTAACGACTGTAACCGCTGTTACCGGAGTAACGTCCCATCGTTGATGGGGACGCTACAATGGTGCCCCGCCATGCGCCCTATAGTTAACGGATTTATCAGGTGAGCGAAAAAGAAATTGATCAGATGCTGGTCGAGCGCGTCCAGAAGGGCGACAAGGCCGCGTTCGAGCTTCTGGTCTCCAAATACCACCGCAAGATTCTCCGGCTGATCTCGCGCCTCGTGCGGGACCCCGCCGAAGTGGAAGACGTCGCCCAGGACGCCTTTATCAAGGCGTACCGGGCGTTGCCGCAGTTTCGCGGGGAATCGGCTTTTTATACGTGGTTGTACCGGATTGCGGTCAACACGGCAAAGAACTACCTTGCGACCCAAGGGCGGCGCGCGCCGACATCGACCGAAGCGGATGCTGAAGAAGCTGAAACTTTCTCGGACGCGGACCAACTAAGGGATATCAACACGCCTGAGTCGATGTTGATGAGCAAGCAGATCGCTGAGACGGTCAATGCTGCGATGGCGGTTTTACCGGAAGAGTTGCGCACCGCCATTACTCTTCGTGAAATTGAAGGTTTGAGCTACGAGGAAATCGCTGAGATGATGGGTTGCCCAATCGGCACAGTCAGATCACGAATTTTTCGCGCTCGCGAAGCCATTGCGGCAAAATTGCGTCCGTTGCTTGACACACCTGAAGGCAAACGCTGGTAATTCACCAGCCGGCCGAGCGGGGCGCGGGTGCAATATCTGGATTAGTGGTGTCACTACGGGGTATTTGTAAGATGGGGAGCATCATGGGGTCGGTCTCGATGCAATCGCAAGCCAGCTCGCGCGGCGAGCGTCTGTCCGCTTTTGTCGACGGCGAGTTGTTCGGCGAAGAGCATCTGAATCTGGACACGTTTTTTTCCGAACTGAACGGCGAAGATCGCGCCGCCTGGTCGAGCTATCACCTGATCGGCGACGCTTTGCGTTCCGACGATCTGGCGGTCAGCCCGGCGGCGAGCAGCGCCTTCCTGAGCGGTTTTGTCGCGCGCTTCGAGAGCGAGCCGCATGTGCTGGCGCCTGCCGCCATGCCGGTTGCGCGCCGTCTGCTGGCGCTGCGCCGCCGTGTCTTGCCGGCCTTTGCCGTGGCTGCCGCTGCCGCCACGCTGACGTGGATCGTCGTGCCGCAACTGCAAGGTGTGCCGGGCGGCCCGGGCGCGCAGTTGGCGTCGGTCCAGTCGCATGGCGACGCAATGCAACGCGTGGCCATGGCCTCGGTGCCGGCAGCTACGCTCCAGCCGGTCGCGCAAGACGCCAACATCATTCGTGACGCCAGTCTCGACCAGTATCTGGAAGCTCACCAGCAATTCGCGCAGCAACCGGTCATGCCCGGTTCGATGCCGCTGATCCGCGCTGCCGCTGTTACTACGCAAGGCCAATAGTTTGATGCAGACTCCGCGGTTGAATAAAACGACTATCTGGGGGCGGTTGCCGGCATTCCTGTTCTGCGCAGCCGTATTGTTAGCCGCCACACCGCGGGTCTTCGCGCAAACCAACGATCCGCTCGTCGCCCATCGCACGGCCGCGGATCTGCTTGATCGCATCCACCAGGCCGCGCAGCAGCAGAACTACGAGGGTGCGTTCGTCTATCAGCGTGGCAATTTTGTTCAGACG
This sequence comes from Paraburkholderia ginsengiterrae, assembly GCF_001645125.1. GTDB lineage: Bacteria > Pseudomonadota > Gammaproteobacteria > Burkholderiales > Burkholderiaceae > Paraburkholderia > Paraburkholderia ginsengiterrae. The sequence continues at coordinate 18,335 of NZ_LXKA01000187.1, forward strand.
TCGCGGATCGCGCACTATGCGACCCGCACGGATGGCGAGTTCGAGCAGCTTGAAAGCCTCGACGGCAAGCCACGCAAAATGCTGCGTCATAACGACGAACTCTACACGTTCGTGCCGGAGCGGCATCTGTGCGTCGTCGAGAAACGTCAGAACAAAGACTCGTTCCCGGCGTTGCTGGCGGTGAGTGGCGAGCAGGTGCTGTCGGTCTACGAGCCCAAACTGCTCGGCGACGACCGCGTTGCCGGCGTCGACAGCCAGGTGATCGAGCTCGATCCGAAAGACGCGTATCGCTTCGCCTACAAGCTGTGGGCCGACAAGAAAACCGGCCTGTTGTTGCGTGCGCAGACGCTCGACCCGAATGGCCAGGTGCTCGAGCAGCTGTCGTTTTCCCAGATTCGCATCGGCGTGCCGGTCGACAAGACTGGTATCGTCAACGGTATTCGTAATACGGCAGGCTGGACGGTAGTGCGTCCGCCGGTCGAGCCGGTCGATATGGCCGCGCAAGGCTGGCAAATCACGCCCACCGTGCCGGGCTTCCGCATGATTCGCGAGTTACGCCGTCCCATGGCCGCGCGTGACGCGGGCCAGCCGACCATTCCGGTGGACCAGGCCGTGTTCTCCGATGGTCTTGCGGCCATTTCGGTGTTCGTCGAGCCGGTCGAGAACAACACGCGCAAGGAAGGCGCGGGCAGCAGCGGCGCCACGCACGTGCTCGTCAAGCGTCGGGGCGACTTCTGGATTACTTTGCTTGGTGAAGTGCCCCAGAGCACATTGCAGCAATTTGCGTCTGCCATAGAATATAAAGCTCCGAAGTAATCCTCCGAATCCTGTATCCCTCGGCTTGCTACGATATGACGACTTTCTCGGTGCGCAAATTCCTCGCGGCCGCGGTGGTGGTGGCATGTTTGCCACTTTTGCCGCATACGGCATCGGCGGCGCCCGCTGCCAGTCTGCCCGACTTCACTGACCTGGTCGACAAGGTCGGCCCGGCGGTCGTCAACATTCGCACGACTACTCGCGTGTCGAGCAGCGGTGCCCGCGGCGGCTTGCCGCCGGGCATGGACGAAGGCGACATGTCGGAGTTTTTCCGCCGCTTCTTCGGCATTCCGTTGCCGCAGTCGCCGCAATCGCCGGGAACCCCGCGCGGTGGTGATAACGGCGGAAGCGGTGGAAGCGGTGGAAGCGGCGGCAGCCAGGACACGCCGGATAACGGCGATTCCGAACAGAACAGTGGCGTGGGCTCCGGCTTTATCCTGTCGGCGGACGGTTACGTCATGACCAACGCGCACGTCATCGACGACGCGGACACGATCTACGTCACGCTCACCGACAAGCGCGAATTCAAGGCAAAACTGATCGGCGTGGATGATCGCACCGACGTTGCAGTCGTGAAGATCAGCGCCGCCAATCTGCCCACCATCACGATCGGCGATTCGAACAAGGTTCGCGTGGGCGAGTGGGTGGTCGCGATCGGCTCGCCGTTCGGTCTCGAGAACACGGTGACGGCTGGCATCGTCAGCGCCAAGGGGCGCGACACCGGAGACTATCTGCCGTTTATCCAGACCGACGTGGCGGTGAATCCGGGCAATTCGGGTGGTCCGCTGATCAACATGCAGGGCGAGGTGATCGGCATCAACTCGCAAATCTATAGCCGTACCGGCGGTTTCATGGGCATCTCGTTCGCGATTCCGATTGACGAAGCGATGCGCGTGGCCGACCAGCTGAAGGCGTCGGGCAAGGTCGTGCGTGGCCGGATCGCCGTGGCGATCGGCGAAGTGACGAAAGACGTGGCCGATTCGCTCGGTCTGCCCAAGGCCCAGGGCGCGCTGGTCAGCAGCGTCGAGCCGGGTGGTCCGGCCGACAAAGCCGGCGTGCAGCCAGGCGACATCATTCTGAAGTTCAACGGTCATTCGGTCGATACGGCGACAGATTTGCCGCGTATGGTCGGCGACACGAAACCGGGCACCAAGTCGACGATCACGATTTGGCGCAAGGGTCAGACGAGCGATCTGCCGGTGACGATTGCCGAGATGCAGCCGGACAAGACCGCCAAGGCGGATCAGAAGAAGCCGCAGCCGCCCAAGCAGCGTGCCACGAATGCGCTGGGTGTGGCCGTCAGCGACATTCCTGCTGATCAGATGAAGGCATTGAAGCTGCACAATGGCGTGCAGGTCGACGCCGTGGACGGCCCGGCAGCGCGCGTCGGCCTGCAAAAGGGCGACATCATCCTGCGAGTGGGCGACACCGATATCACGAGTGCCAAGCAGTTCGACGACGTGAGCTCGCATCTCGACCCACAGAAAATGGCCGCGTTGCTGGTTCGCCGTGGCGAGAACACGCAGTTCGTGCCGATTCGCCCGCGTAGCACCCAGAAATGACCATGGCGGCGCCGCTCACGCTCTACGGGCGCGCGTGGTGCCACCTCTGCGATGACATGCGCGCGGCGCTCGAGCCTTTTCTGGCCGAGTTCGGCGCGCAGGTCGAAGTGATCGACGTCGACACCGATCCGGTGCTGGAAGCCCGGTATAACGAATGGGTGCCGGTTCTGGTCTGCGACGGCGTCGAACTGTGTCACTATCATCTCGACGTCGCGCGGGTTCGCGCCGCGCTCGCCGCGCGTGTTGCGGCGGCACCGTGAGCTTGTTCGGGCTTACGCGCACAGAGCAGATGCCACGCCGTACGCCCTGAGTTTTATCCTGGGTTTATCCCGGGTTTTACCCCTTTTCCGAGCCGTCTTTTCAACCCGCGCTTCGTAAGATCCGCCGGGGGATAGCCTTTTCGGCTAAAATAGATAGGTTTTTCACCTACTTACAAGGCGTGCTCCGCTATTGTCCGAGCGCGCCTTTTTCGCTTGATCGGTACTGAATGGATCATATTCGTAACTTCTCGATCATTGCGCACATCGACCATGGCAAGTCGACGCTCGCCGATCGCATCATCCAGATCTGCGGCGGCTTGTCCGATCGCGAGATGGAGTCCCAGGTGCTCGACTCGATGGATCTCGAGCGCGAGCGCGGCATTACCATCAAGGCACAAACCGCCGCATTGACGTACAAGGCCCGTGACGGCCAGGTTTACAACCTGAACATGATCGACACGCCGGGGCACGTTGACTTCTCCTACGAAGTCAGCCGCTCGCTGTCCGCCTGCGAAGGCGCGCTACTGGTGGTCGACGCGAGCCAGGGCGTGGAGGCACAGACCGTTGCCAACTGCTACACGGCAATCGAACTCGGCGTCGACGTGATTCCTGTGCTCAACAAGATCGACCTGCCGGCCGCGAACCCTGAGAACGCGATCGCGGAGATCGAAGACGTGATCGGCATCGACGCAACGGATGCGACGCATTGCAGCGCGAAGACCGGCTTGGGCGTCGAAGACGTGCTCGAGGCGTTGATCGCCAAAGTGCCGCCGCCCAAGGGCGATCCGGAAGCGCCGCTGCAGGCGCTGATCATCGACTCGTGGTTCGACAACTACGTCGGCGTCGTGATGCTGGTGCGTATCGTCAACGGCACGCTGCGTCCGAAAGACAAGATCCGCATGATGGCGACCGGCGCGCAATATCCGGTCGAACATATCGGCGTGTTCACGCCGAAGTCGAAGAATCTCGAGTCGCTGTCGGCTGGGCAGGTGGGCTTCATTATCGCTGGCATCAAGGAATTGGCCGCGGCGAAAGTGGGCGACACCGTCACGCTGGTGAACCGTCCGGCCCCCGAGCCTTTGCCCGGCTTCAAGGAAGTGAAGCCGCAGGTGTTCGCCGGCCTTTATCCGGTCGAAGCGAACCAATACGATGCGCTGCGTGACTCGCTGGAAAAGCTGAAGCTGAACGACGCCTCGTTGATGTACGAGCCGGAAGTGTCACAGGCGCTCGGCTTCGGTTTCCGTTGCGGCTTCCTCGGGCTGTTGCACATGGAAATCGTGCAGGAACGTCTCGAGCGCGAGTTCGACATGGACCTGATCACCACGGCGCCTACCGTGGTGTACGAAGTCCTGCAGCGTGACGGCACGACCCTCATGGTCGAGAATCCGGCCAAGATGCCGGAGCCGTCGAAGATCGAAGAAGTGCGCGAGCCGATCGTCACCGTGAACCTGTACATGCCGCAAGACTATGTCGGCTCGGTGATCACGCTGTGTACGCAAAAGCGCGGCACGCAGATCAACATGCAGTATCACGGCCGCCAGGTGCAGTTGACCTATGAAATCCCGATGGGCGAAGTCGTGCTCGATTTCTTCGATCGTTTGAAGTCGATATCGCGAGGCTACGCGTCGATGGATTACGAGTTCAAGGAATATCGCGCGGCGGATGTCGTGAAGGTCGACATGTTGATCAACGGCGACAAGGTCGACGCGCTGTCGGTCATCGTGCACCGTTCGCAAAGCCAGTATCGCGGCCGCGAAGTGGCGGCGAAGATGCGCGAACTGATTCCGCGCCAGATGTACGACGTCGCGATTCAGGCCACTATCGGCGCGAACATTATCGCGCGCGAAAACATTAAAGCGTTGCGTAAGAACGTGCTGGCAAAATGCTACGGCGGCGATATTTCACGTAAGAAGAAGCTGCTCGAAAAGCAAAAGGCAGGTAAGAAGCGAATGAAGCAGGTGGGCTCGGTCGAGATTCCGCAAGAGGCTTTCCTCGCGATTCTGCGTGTCGAAGACAAATAAGACGAACAACGGAACCCTATGAATTTTGCGCTGATTCTTTTTGTGCTCGTTATTTTGACGGGCGTCGCATGGGTCGCAGACAAACTGGTTTTCATGCCGCAACGGCGCCGCGCGGCGGATGCCGTGGTCGCCGAGTTCGACCGTCAGCAGGCACGCGTCGGTGAGCGCTTCGCCGACGAAAACGCGGCGCAAACGCGCGCCCGCCTGCGCGATGACAAGCTGCGCCAGCCGTGGTGGCTCGAATATTCGGCGAGCTTTTTCCCCGTGATTCTGGTGGTGTTCGTGGTGCGCTCGTTCGTGGTCGAGCCGTTCAAGATTCCTTCGGGTTCGATGGTGCCGACGCTGCTGGTCGGTGACTTCATTCTCGTCAATAAATTCGACTACGGCATCCGCCTGCCGATCACCAATACGAAAATCACCGAAGGCCGTGCGCTTCAGCGTGGCGACGTGGTGGTGTTCCGTTACCCGAAAGACGAATCGGTCGACTACATCAAGCGCGTGATCGGCCTGCCGGGCGACACCGTCGCGTATCAGGACAAGCAGCTGACCATCAACGGCAAGCCGGTGCCGGAAACGCCGCTGCCCGATTATCTCGACGAAGAGCGTCTTGGCTACGCGAAGCAGTTCGAAGAAAATCTCGACGGCCGCAAGAACGCGATTCTGAACAATCCTGCTGTGCCGCCGTTCATCGTCGGTGCGGAAGATTATCCGTATCGCGACAACTGCACGTACAACGCACGCGGCGTGATCTGCAAGGTGCCGCCGGGCAACTACTTCATGATGGGCGACAACCGCGATAACAGCGCGGACAGCCGTTACTGGGGTTTTGCGCCGGACAAGAATATTGTCGGCCGCGCGTTCTTCATCTGGATGAACTTCAGCAATCTGAAACGCATCGGCTCATTCAACTGAGTTCGCGTGCGTTGATTGCACGACACGCCGCGCGGTTGGCCCTGCATCGGTCAAGTCAGTCGCGGCGTGTTATCACGCTACATTAAGATCCCGCGGTAACGTCGCTTCACCACGCTTTTTCCGCTAGCCGCCCCGCGTTTTCGCCGGGTCAGGCGCCCGCGTTATACTCTGCCCATGCCCCAATCTCCGTTGGAAAGCCGTTTGCGCTACGAATTTCGCAATGCGGAATTATTGCGCCAGGCTTTAACACACCGCAGTCATAGTTCCACGCATAACGAACGGCTCGAGTTTCTTGGCGATTCCGTTCTAAATTGCGCGGTGGCTGCGCTTTTGTTCCAACGTTTCGGAAAGCTGGACGAGGGGGATCTGTCGCGCGTGCGCGCCAATCTGGTCAAGCAGCAATCCCTGTACGAAATCGCTCAGGCCCTTAATATTTCAGAGGGCCTGCGGCTGGGCGAAGGCGAGTTGCGCAGCGGCGGCTTCCGCCGGCCCTCAATCCTGGCTGATACGCTCGAAGCGGTGCTTGGCGCAGTGTTCCTCGACGGCGGTTTCGAAGCCGCCCAGACGGTCATTAAGCGCCTTTACGTGCCAATTCTTGACCACATCGACCCGCGCACACTCGGCAAAGACGCCAAAACGCTGCTGCAGGAATATCTGCAGGGCCACAAGATCGCATTGCCCACCTACACTGTGGTCGCAACGCATGGTGCGGCGCACAATCAGCAATTCGAAGTCGAATGCACGGTGCCGAAGCTGGAGGTGAAAGTGTCCGGCTCCGGCGCGAGCCGTCGTGCGGCGGAACAGGCGGCCGCCAAGAAGGCACTCGATGAGGTCATGGCCGCCGCGCCCGCGGTGGTCGCCAAGCCCAAGCGCTCGAAGGGCGCCCGCGCGGCGAAGCACGTCGAGCCGGAGATCGTCCCCGGCGTGACCGGCGTGCAGGCCGCGCTGGATTTGCGCAGCCCTGACCGCAAGACCGAACGCGGCGCGGTGCGCGGCGAGTCCCGCGCGGCCGCCGCTGCGGAACCGGCTGCCGAACGTCCTGTACCGGCCCCCGCGGCCGCGCCGTTGGCGGTGATTCGCGCTGCGCACGTCGAATACAGCGGACAGGACAAAGCGGAGCGCGCCGAAAAGGCCGACCGGGCGGACAAGGCGATTGCTCATACGGGCGACAGATCCGCCGACAAAGCCGCTACGGACAAGCCGGCCGAACGATCGGACGCCAAACCCGCCGACCCCCGGCCCGAAACCGCCGTCCGCGGTGCCGACAAACATCGCAACCGCGAGGCCTCCGCCGCTCCAGCCGTATCCGCACCGAGCGCGGCGGCACCCACCGAACACGAACCCGGCGTAGCCGACGCGGTGCAAACGCGCGTCGCCGACGCGGGCCATTGATTGCCCTCGGCGCGCCATCCCCGCGTGCCGACCTGAACCTGCCGTAGCCCGAATATGAACGCTCCCACTCCAACTGGTTTCCGCTGCGGCATGGTCGCGATCGTCGGTCGCCCCAATGTCGGCAAGTCCACGCTGATGAACGCGCTGGTCGGCCAGAAAGTCAGTATCACGTCGCGCAAGGCGCAGACCACGCGCCACCGCATCACCGGCATTCATACGCTGGAAGACTCGCAGTACATCTTCGTCGACACGCCGGGTTTCCAGACCAAGCATAGCGGTGCGCTGAACCGCTCGCTCAATCGAGCGGTCACGTCCACGCTGACTTCGGTGGACGCGATTCTGTTCGTGATCGAAGCCGGCCGTTTCGGCGCGGACGACCAGCAGGTGCTCGACCTGATTCCGCCTTCGGTGCCCACGCTGCTGATCGCCAACAAGCTCGATCGCGTGTCGGATAAGGATTCGCTGTTTCCGTTCATGCAGAAGATCAGCGCGCTGCGCCAGTTCAGCGAGATCGTGCCGTTGTCGGCCAAGAATGCCGACGACATCAAACGCCTGATGGCGACCGTCAAGCCATTCCTGCCGGAAGGCGCGCCGATCTATGGCGAAGACGACCTGACCGATCGCAGCGAGCGCTTCCTCGCCGCGGAAATCCTGCGTGAAAAAGTGTTCCGCTGGACCGGCGACGAGCTGCCGTACACGAGCACCGTGCTGATCGACAAGTTCGAAACGGAAGGGCGTCTGCGCCGCATTTTCGCGACCATCATGGTCGACCGCGACATGCACAAGGCGATGATCATCGGCCAGAAGGGCGCCAAGCTGAAGCAGATCAGCACGGAAGCGCGCCTCGATATGGAGAAGCTGTTCGACGGTCCGGTGTACCTGGAAACCTTCATCAAGGTGAAGAGCGGCTGGGCCGACAACGAAGCTGGACTTCGTGCGTATGGGTACGAATGAAGCGTGGATGACGCTGAATTCCGACGCCGACCCGGACGACCCGGAGCCGGACGCGCCGGCGCGCGAGCCGTCCAAACCCGCTCGTAGTACCAGAAAATCCTCCCGTCAAAATGTGCAGGGCGCCGACGGCGAGCCGCATCAGGCGCCGGCGCGCCGCGCACCGCGCGCGTCCGCGTCGGTCTATCGGATCGCGGAGCAGCCTGCCTTCGTTCTCCATAGTTATCCGTATCGCGAGACCAGCCTGATCATCGACGTGCTCTCGCGCGATCACGGCCGTCTCGCGCTCGTCGCGAAGGGCGCTAAACGTCCGCACTCCGCGCTGCGCGGCGTGTTGCAGACGTTCCAGCCGCTCGCGCTGTCGTGGTCGGGCAAATCCGAAATGCGCACGCTGACCGGCGCAGAATGGGTCGGCGGCATGTTGCCGTTGGCGGGCGACGCGCTGTTGTGCGGTTTCTATGTCAATGAACTGCTGGTCAAATTCTGCGCGCGCGAAGACCCGCATCCTCAGCTGTTCCATCACTACGTCGTCACGATGACGCGTCTCGCGCACGACGAGCCGCCCGTGCAGGTGCTGCGTTCGTTCGAGCGTGTGCTGCTGCGCGAAACCGGTTATGCGATGGCGCTGGATCGCACGGTCGCGCGCAAAGCGGTGGTGGCGGCGGGGCGCTATGTGTTCGATCCGGAGCGCGGCGTGCGCGAGGCGTCCGACGATCTGCCCGCGCAATGGCCGGTCGTCTCCGGACAAACCTTGCTCGACATGGAGCAGGACGATTACCATCGAACGCAGACTGTGGCGCAAAGCAAAACGCTGATGCGCTTTCTGCTCAACACTTACCTTGGCGGCACGCCGCTCGCGACGCGCCAGATCCTGATCGACTTGCAGAACCTATGAGCTTCTTTCTTACGTCGCCGAATGTGATTGACCTGGGCGTGAATATCGATCACGTCGCCACGCTGCGCAACGCGCGCGGCACCTCTTACCCCGATCCGATCCGCGCCGCGCTGATGGCCGAAGAGGCCGGCGCCGACGTCATCACGCTGCATCTGCGTGAAGACCGCCGCCATATCGTCGACGCGGACGTGCGCAAGCTGCGGCCGCTCCTCAAGACGCGCATGAACCTCGAATGCGCGGTGACGCAGGAGATGCTCGACATCGCGTGCGAAGTGCAGCCGCATGACGTGTGTCTCGTGCCGGAAAAGCGCCAGGAATTGACAACGGAAGGCGGGCTGGATGTCGCCGGCCAGTTCGAAGCGGTGCGCGCCGCGTGCAAGCAACTCGCCGACGCGAACTCGCGCGTGTCGCTCTTCATCGACCCGGACGAAACGCAAATCCGCGCAGCGCATGAAGCCGGCGCGCCGGTGATCGAATTGCACACCGGCCGTTACGCCGAAGCCCACGATCCCGCCGAACAGCAGCGCGAATTCGAGCGCGTGGTGCGCGCGGTCGAATTCGGCGCGACGCTCGGCATCAAGGTCAACGCGGGTCACGGCCTGCACTACACCAACGTCCAGCAGATTGCCGCCATCGAGGGCATCGTCGAGCTGAACATCGGCCACGCGATCGTCGCGCATGCGATCTTCGCGGGCTGGGACAACGCGGTGCGCGAGATGAAGGCGATCATGGTCGCCGCGCGTCTCGGCGCGCGCGCGTAACTCGGAAGCCTCGCGCATGGCGATCTACGGCATTGGTACGGACATCGTTCAGGTCAGCCGCGTGGCCGCGGTCATGACGCGCACCAACGGCCGCTTCGCCGAGAAGGTGCTCGGCCCGGACGAGCTGCGCGTGTATCACGCTCGTCAGGCGCGCTCCGCGGCGCGCGGTCTCGCGTTCCTCGCCACGCGCTTCTCGGCCAAAGAAGCGTTCTCGAAGGCAATCGGCCTGGGCATGCGCTGGCCGATGACCTGGCGCGCCCTGCAAACGCTCAACCAGCCAAGCGGCGAGCCGATGGTGGTCGCTTCGGGCGAGCTGGCCGAATGGCTTAACGCGCGCGGCATCACGGCGCGCGTGACGATCACCGACGAGCGCGACTACGCGGTGTCGTTCGTGATCGCTGAAATAGGGCAGAAGGACGAGCTCGACGCCCGCCGCGCGCGCGGCGCCACTGAATAAAAAACTCCTTGAACGCGGCCTATGTAGGCCGTGTCTCTCTTTGCTCCACGTTTTTTTCTAGCAGAATTCGATGAAACTCATTCCCGGACCGGTCATGCTCGACGTCGTCGGCAAAACGCTGAACGACGACGACCGACGCCGCCTTGCTCATCCCATGACTGGCGGCGTGATCCTGTTCGCGCGCCACTACGAAAGCCGTGCGCAACTGATCGCGCTCACCGACTCGATTCGCGCGGTCCGCGACGACCTGCTGATTGCCGTCGACCACGAAGGCGGGCGCGTGCAGCGCTTTCGCACTGACGGTTTCACGGTTCTGCCCGCCATGGGCAAGCTGGGCGCGTTGTGGGACAGCGACGTGTTGCACGCCACGAAGGTGACGACGGCGGTCGGCTATATCCTCGCGGCCGAGTTGCGCGCGTGCGGCATCGACATGAGTTTCACGCCGGTGCTCGATCTGAACTACGGACAGTCGCAAGTGATCGGCGACCGTTCGTTTCACCGCGATCCGCGCGTGGTGACCCTGCTCGCGAAGAGCCTGAACCACGGGCTCGCGCTGGCCGGCATGAGCAATTGCGGCAAGCACTTTCCGGGGCACGGATTCGCGCAGGCGGATTCGCACGTCGCCATGCCGGTCGATGATCGTTCACTCGAAGAAATCCTGCGCGACGACGTGGCGCCGTATGACTGGCTCGACTTGACGCTCGGTTCGGTGATTCCGGCGCACGTGATTTATCCGAAGGTCGATTCGAAGCCGGCGGGTTTTTCGCGCGTCTGGCTGCAGGAGATTCTGCGCAACAAGCTGCGTTTCGAAGGCGCTATTTTCAGCGACGACCTCTCGATGGAAGCCGCGCGCCAGGGCGGCACGCTGGCCGAAGGCGCCGCCGCCGCCTTGCAGGCCGGCTGCGACATGGTGCTGATCTGCAATCAGCCGGACGAGGCGGAGAAAGTGCTGGATGCGCTGCGCTTCATGCCGTCGAAGGAATCGCAGCGGCGTTTGAGGCGCATGCGGCCGCGCGGCAAGGCGCTGAAATGGAGCAGGCTGGTCGCCGAGCCCCAATATCTGCAAGCGCAGGCCTTGCTGCGCAGCGCGTTTGCGTAAGCCGCGCGAGCGGCGGCTCAGTTCAGCCGCATGCGTTGCAGCTTGTTGTAGAGCGTCTTCGGACTGATCCCCAGCAGCGACGCCGCCCGGTGGCGTGTACCGCCGACCGCATCGAGCGTCGCGCGAATCAGCATTTCCTCGACGTCCGCGAGCGGCGTGCCGACGGTCACCTGCACGCGGCTGCCGTTCAGGTCGAGGCCGTTCGCCGAGCCCGCTTCGTCGGCGCGCAGCGATTCCACTACGTCGCCCGAAGCGTGATACGCGCGCCGCACGCGCTCCTGCAACTCGCGCACATTGCCGGGCCAGTCATACGTGAGACACTCGCGCAAAAAGTTCGGCCCAACCTGTTTGGTGGTCTCCGAGGCACCGCGCGCCGCGGCTTCCTGATTCAGGTCGTCGATAATCGACTGGGCGATCAGCGCCGGATCGTCGCCGCGCTCGCGCAAGGGCGGCAGTGTCACCGCAGCGGCTTCAAGACGTACCGTCAGATCTTCGTGCAGGCTGCCGTCGGCCACCGCCGCGCGCGGAACCTTGCGCGTCGAGGCAATGAGCCGGAAGTCCGTCACCACCTGACTCGTCCCGCCAACGCGCATGAAAGTCTGCGAATCGAGCGCACGCAACAGCGCTTCCTGCTGAGGGCGTGGCAACTCGGCGATTTCATCGATGAACAGCGTGCCGCCGCTCGCCTGCTCGAACAGGCCCGGTTCGCGCTGCTCGGCCCCGTTGAACGCGCCCCGTTCGTGACCGAACAGGAGGCTGTCGAGCGAGCGTTGCGCCGCCACGCTGTTCGCGGTCCGGCAGTCGAACGCGATGAATGGGCCTTTGCGGCGCCGGCTCATATCGTGCATCGTGCGTGCCGCCATCTGCTTGCCGGTGCCGGCTTCGCCCGAAATCAGCACGGCGGCCTCAGTAGGCGCGAGACGTTCGACCGTGTCGTAGACATGCTGGATCGCGCCGCTGCGGCCGAGCATCGAACCGAAGCGGCCGAGCTGGCGCAGCGACGCGCGCAGCGTCTGCACTTCTTCGGTCAGTTCGTATGGCCGTGGAATGCGCGCGAGCAGGCTGCGCAAGCGCGGAATGTTGACCGGCTTCAGGAGGTAGTCCCAGATGCCGTGGCGCAATCCTTCAATTGCGCTTTCCACCGTGGCATTGCCGGTCATCACGATGACGGGCAAGGCGCCGCCTGGCGGATGGGCGGGTAAATGCTGCAACAGATCGAGTCCGCTGCCGTCCGGCAGATTCAGGTCGACCAGCACGACGTCGGGAATAAAGCGCGTCAGTGCGGCTCTGGCCTCGGCAATCGTGGTCGCCGTATCGACGGAGAAACCGTCGGCGGCGAGGATGGCGGACAGGCCGGACAGGCTATTGGGGTCGTCTTCAACAATCAGGGCGTGTGGCATGGCGAGCGCAATCTTCTAGATGGATGGAATGCCTGGTGCGCAAAGCTAAGACGCTGGCGCAAGGTGGCACTTCGACACGCGTGGTTGGTCCGTTGGTCCTATGTGTAACATTGCGAAGCCCTCCTGACGCTTGGATGCGTCGGCAGGCGTCTGTATTTCCTTCACTCGGTTTGTCAGAAATCCCGGTTGCTATCGAGGCAACGCGGCCCCCGGTTTGCCGGTCATCTGCTTCCACTTGCCTTCACCAACGTCCTGGTTCGCGCGGCATCCGGGGTCTTGAAGAAAATAAAGTCGCACCGCTCTATCTCGAAAAGCAGCAGGGACCGTGCCAGGATGATTTACTTAAGCTTATCAATGGTTTGTTGCTTGCAACTCGGGAAAGCAGAGGCTGCGGGGTGGAAATATCGAGAACATTACCGGTAAAGTTTTCCTCAACCATACACGGTGGCACAGAAAAGAAAAAGCGCCCAATTTGGGCGCTTTTTCTTTTCTTTATTTTCGCAACGCCGCGATTGCGGCGCCGGGATCTGGCGAGCAGGGCGCTTAAGCGCGGCTGCGGTACTCGTGCGTGCGCGTGTCGATTTCGATCTTGTCGCCGATGTTGCAGAAAAGCGGCACTTGCAATTCGAAGCCGGTGTTCAGCTTGGCGTTCTTCAACACCTTGCCCGACGACGTGTCGCCCTTCACAGCCGGTTCCGTGTAGATGATTTCGCGGACCAGCGTGGTCGGCAGTTCGACCGAGATGGCCTTCTCGTTGTAGAACACGACTTCGCAAGCCATGCCGTCTTCGAGGTAATGGAGGGCGTCGCCCATCATTTCGCCTTCGACTTCGAACTGGTTGTAGTCGGCGTCCATGAACACGTACATCGGGTCGGCGAAGTACGAGTACGTCACTTCCTTGCGTTCCAGCACGACGACGTCGAACTTGTCATCAGCCTTGTACACGCTTTCCATGCCTGCGCCGGTCAGCAGGTTCTTGAACTTCATCTTGACGACGGCGGAGTTGCGGCCCGATTTGTTGTATTCGGCCTTCTGCACAACCATTGCGTCTGCGCCGATCATCACGACGTTGCCGGTGCGGAGTTCCTGTGCGGTCTTCATAAAACTGTCCTGTACGAAATAAGTAGCTTCAACTTTGTGCTCAACGGCATACGGCGCAAGCGGCCCAGCAGTCCGTTACCTGCTCTTTACCCTGTGCGGGCGTGTACACGAGTGGCGCCGACCCGCAGCATACGTCCCTGATTTCGACATTTCCGCCACTCACGCGCTGACGTAGGGATATGTCTCGCATCTTTCGATGCCGGGCCGGCTGGCGGGCCCAGCAAATGCGCAAGTGCGTGCACGTGCATTAACCAGGTTCCGCCGCTGCGATCGGGCCGCGCTTGCGTCGTCGGCCGTTGGATAACCGCTTATTTTAACTGAGTTTTTGCGAACAAGGCCAGATTTCCGGCGAGGTCGCCCACCTGGGCCAGTTCGCCGGCCCATTCGGCCGCGCGTTGCTTCAGCGCCGGGTAGTGACCCTTGAATTCCGCCCAGTCAGGGCGGCCGCCGCCGTTCCAGGCGTGCCAGAAGCGTGCGAGGGCGTCGCGCGCGTCGGCGGGCAGAGTGCGGGCGTAGGCGGCGAGCGCGGCGTCGAGCTTTGGCAGATGGGCGTCGTCGGCTTGCGGGTAGATGTGCCAGACGAACGGTTTGGCGGCCCATTGAGCGCGCACGAACGAATCTTCACCGCGTACGAAATTGATGTCGCTGGCCCACAGCAGCGCGTCGTACCCGGGCTGCTCGGTAAAGGCGAGGGCATGGGCGGTGAGGCTTCCGCGCTCGGCGTGCGCGCCCGCGGCAAACGAAGGCACACCGAAAAAGCGCGCGACCGCACCTGAAATGCGGCCTTCCGGCACCAGCAGCACGATCGGGCCGGGGCTGTCGCGCCACTGTTCGAGCAGGCTGTCGACGGCGGGGTTTTCGTAGGCGAACAGCGAGATGACGGTCGCTTCGGCCGGCGGCATCGCCCGGCCGGTGGTTGTCCGCCACCAGGCATCACGGGCTGCCTGCGATGCGGCGAAAGCGGTCCGCGCGCCGTCGAGGTGCTGTTCCTTCAGCACGCCGCCGGTTCCAGGGCCGAGCCCGGGGAAAAAGAACGTCTTCGTGAGCGGGTAGCGTGGATGCGGCGACGGCCGCAGATGAAAATCCGCGACCCAGTCTTCGGCGCTCAGATATTCGAGGTTGAACCATACCGGCGCGCGTTCGCGCCGCGCCATGGCGGCGACGTAGATGGGCGGCAGTTCGCAGGCGAATGCCTCGATGACGACATCGGCCACGTGAAGCGTATCGCCGGCATGCTCCGGTTCGTGCCAGTGTTCGACGACGATGCCGTCTACCGTCTGACGTGCCCGATCGGGCGCCAGCGACGGGCACAGCCTCTGGAACGCGTGCAGGTCGTCGACGAACAGCCGCACCTGCCAACCGTGTTCGCTCGCGAGCTGGCGCGCGAGCCGCCAGCACACGCCGATGTCGCCAAAGTTGTCGATCACCGCGCAGAAAATATCGCAGGCAAGTGCCGAGGGCGTTGCGGCGGTTTGGTCGGAACGGGGCGTAGCGGAAGACATGGTGGCCTGATTCGTGGCAGCGCGGGTCGAACGCACGCGGAATGTTCTAAACTGGCGATTCTAAAGCACTCGTTCACGATTGCGCGAGTGGCGGACTCCGGTTCGCGCCGGCGCGCGGCACGCGGGGCAAGGCTTCGCGAGACTGTCCTATCTAACCGATTCTGCATGACCGAACCCGAAGCAACAGCCACTTTCGAGCC
This sequence comes from Paraburkholderia ginsengiterrae, assembly GCF_001645125.1. Classification (GTDB taxonomy): domain Bacteria; phylum Pseudomonadota; class Gammaproteobacteria; order Burkholderiales; family Burkholderiaceae; genus Paraburkholderia; species Paraburkholderia ginsengiterrae. The sequence goes on from NZ_LXKA01000187.1 coordinate 33,664, forward strand.
GAAAAAAGTGCTCGCCCAACTGCCGCATCTGCCCGGCGTCTATCGTTACTACGATACGAACGGCGCGGTGCTCTACGTGGGCAAGGCCCGCGATCTCAAGAAGCGCGTCTCGAGCTACTTCACCAAGACGCTGCTCTCGCCGCGTATCGCGATGATGGTGACGCGCATTGCGCGCATCGAGACGACTGTCACGCGTTCCGAGGCCGAAGCGCTGCTGCTTGAGAACAACCTGATCAAGGCGCTCGCGCCGCGTTACAACATTCTGTTTCGCGACGACAAGTCGTATCCGTATCTCAAGCTGACCGGTCATAAGTTTCCGCGCATGGCGTATTACCGCGGTGCGGTGGATCGCAAGAACCAGTACTTCGGTCCGTTTCCGAGTGCATGGGCGGTGCGCGAGAGCATCCAGATCCTGCAGCGCGTGTTCCAGTTGCGCACCTGCGAAGACTCCGTCTTCAACAACCGCACGCGGCCCTGTCTGCTGCATCAGATTGGGCGCTGCGCGGCGCCGTGCGTCGCGGCCATCAGCGAAGAGGATTACGCGCGCGATGTCGCCAACGCGTCGCGCTTTCTGCTCGGACGCCAGGGCGAAGTGATGAAGGAGCTGGAGCAGAAGATGCACGCGTTCGCGGGCGAGCTGAAGTTCGAACAGGCCGCGGCGGTGCGCAACCAGATGAGCTCGCTGTCGACGGTGCTGCATCAGCAGGCCATCGAAGTCGGCAGCGACAGCGACGTCGATATTCTCGCGGTGGTCGCGCTTGGCGGGCGCGTGTGTGTGAATCTCGCGATGGTGCGCGGCGGGCGGCATCTGGGCGACAAAGCCTATTTCCCGGCGCATGTGGAAAGCGCGTTGACCGCGGACGAGGGCGGGCTGGAAGAGGGCGGCGAGGCGCCGGCCGATGTCGGTCCCGGGTCGCTCTCGGACGAAACGGCGCAGGGCGAAACGCAAGCCGCCGATGCCGCGATCGCCACAGACCTGCCGCTGGAAGACGAAGAAGACGACGCCATCGAAGCCGGTTCCGCAGACGCACCCGAACCGGCTGACGAGGCCGGCTCAGGCTCCGAACCCGCGAAGCAGCGCAAAGGCCGGGCAAGCGGCGGAATCGAGGCCGAAGTTCTGGAAGCATTCATTGCCCAGCATTACCTCGGCAATCGCGTGCCGCCGGTGCTGGTGGTCAGCCACGCGCCGGCCTCGCGCGAACTGGTCGACGTGCTGATCGAGCAGGCCGGGCACAAGGTGACCGTGCTGCGTCAGCCGCAAGGACAGCGCCGCGCGTGGCTCGCCATGGCCGAGCAGAACGCACGGCTTGCGCTCGCACGCCTGCTCTCGGAGCAAGGTTCGCAGCAGGCCCGCACGCGCGCGCTCACCGACACGCTCGGCATGGATTCCGACGATCTCGCTCATCTGCGCATTGAGTGCTTCGACATCAGCCATACGATGGGCGAGGCGACGCAGGCGTCGTGCGTGGTGTATCACCATCACAAGATGCAGTCGTCGGAGTACCGCCGCTACAACATCGCCGGCATTACGCCCGGCGACGATTACGCCGCCATGCGCCAGGTGCTCACGCGCCGCTACGAGAAGATGGTCGAGCAAGCCGCCGCGAACGCTGCAGACGAAGCCGCTCAAATGCAAAGCGATGCGGCCGCGGACCCTTCGCTCGCGGCGGATGCCGCTGAGCCTGCGGCGGCAGGCGGCATTTTGCCGACCATCGTATTGATCGACGGTGGCAAGGGTCAGGTCGAAATCGCGCGCCAGGTGTTCACTGAACTGGGTCTCGATACCGGCATGCTGGTCGGCGTCGCAAAGGGCGAGGGCCGCAAGGTCGGCCTCGAAACGCTGATTTTCGCCGACGGCCGCGCGCCGCTCGAACTAGGCAAGGAAAGCGCCGCGCTGATGCTGGTCGCGCAGATTCGCGACGAAGCGCACCGTTTCGCGATCACCGGCATGCGCGCGAAGCGTGGCAAGACGCGCCAGACCTCGCGGCTCGAGGAGCTCGAAGGGGTGGGCGCGAAGCGGCGCCAGCGGCTGCTGGCGCGCTTCGGCGGACTGCGTGGCGTGGTTGCCGCGAGTGTGGAGGATCTGGCGAGTGTCGAAGGCATTTCGCAGGCGCTCGCCGAGCAGATCTACCGGCAATTGCACTGATGGCGGTGGAGCGGGTTAGCCGCTCCACCGCGCGTGAGCGGCGCCGGCGCCGGGCCCCGCGCGCCGCTTCGCTTGTGGCGGGCTTTGTGACACGGCACAATTGCAACTCCCTTGTCAGACGCTGCGCTTGCCCATGCCGTTTAATTTCCCGATTTTCCTGACTTGGCTGCGGATTGTTCTGATTCCGCTCGTGGTCGGCGTGTTTTATTTGCCTGACATGATGATGAGCCCCGCGCACCGCAATCTGGCCGCTGCGACGATCTTCATTCTGGCAGCGCTGACCGACTGGTTCGACGGCTATCTGGCGCGCAAATGGAATCAGACCTCGGCGTTCGGCGCGTTTCTCGATCCGGTCGCCGACAAGCTGATGGTCACCGCCGCGTTGCTGGTGCTCGTGCAACTCACCCGTATCGATTCGGCCATCGCGCTCGTGATCGTCGGACGTGAGATTGCCATTTCGGCGTTGCGCGAGTGGATGGCGCAGATCGGCGCGTCGAAGAGCGTCGCGGTGAATTCGCTCGGCAAGTTCAAGACCGCGTGTCAGATGGTGGCGATTCCGATGCTGCTGCTCTACGGCCCGGTGCACTTCGGCGGCGGTGTGGTGATCGACACGCGCGTATGGGGGCTGTGGCTCATCTATCTGGCCGCGTTCCTGACCATCTGGTCGATGCTCTACTACATGAAGCTCGCGTGGCCGCAGATCCGCGAGCGGGGTGGCGTGGCCTGATTTCTCTCTGTGTTGGGGCTGGCGGACGCGTGTCGACACGCGCTGAAGCATGAGTGAAATCTGTTCGTTCAAAGAGATTCGCAAAAGGGGTTGACACGTTTCAGTCGTTTCTCCATAATCTCGTTTCTCCGATGCGCGCAGTTCAGAACGTCGGAAGCAGTAAAGAGCAGTTGCAGTAACAAGGCGGCAGTTAGCAGGTCAAAAGCAGCACAATGCGGGAGTAGCTCAGTTGGTAGAGCGCAACCTTGCCAAGGTTGAGGTCGCGAGTTCGAGCCTCGTCTCCCGCTCCAAATTTTGAAGCAGCGCGTTTGTTTGGCGAAGTAAAAAGGCAAGGCGTTGCGAAGCAGTGCAATGCGGGAGTAGCTCAGTTGGTAGAGCGCAACCTTGCCAAGGTTGAGGTCGCGAGTTCGAGCCTCGTCTCCCGCTCCATACATAAGGGGAAGCAACGCTTCCCTTTTTGTTTGGTGGTCCGGTCCTCCCGGTTGCCCACCGGACAAAATCTGCGAATCTGCAGCTAGGTTCCAGTCCGCTTGCGGCGCGATAGCAAAGCGGTTATGCAGCGGCCTGCAAAGCCGTTTAGGCCGGTTCGACTCCGGCTCGCGCCTCCAGTAGTAGATGTAAAGAAAAGCCCCGACTTGTCGGGGCTTTTCTTTTTTCAGCGTTCCATCGCGCTGCACGCGCGAAGGTGCTTCGTCAAAACGCGATCGCGGCTTTGATTGATTGCACCGCTGCGCTGTTCAGGAAGTAATAGCTGTCTTGCGGTGTTCCGCCGCCGAGCGGAGCCAACTGCAGCGTCGTGCCATCCTTGACCAGGTAGCCCACATTGATTCCACCGTTGTACTGATAGAAGACCCGGTACTCGGTGGTTGCGGTGGCCAGCGGTGCAGTGGCCACCCATGCGCGCATACCCGCCAGCGTGACGATCTGACCGTCGGTGATCTGATAGCTTTTGCCGTCCGCCGTGCTCACGCGCGGGAAGAAGCCTTCAAGCGTCGAGATCGTGGTCGAGCACGGTGTCGGGGTGGTTCCGGTCGTGACCGGTGCAAGGCAGTCGAATGTGGTGACCGAGTCGCCGACTTCGTTCCTCACGACTTTGACGTAGCTTGCCCCAGCTCGCCAATTGGCCTGTTTGTTATAAAACGATTGGCCGTTGATCGTGTTCGTCAGAACGCCCAAGGCGCTATTCGAGAACAGTTCGGCGGGCGACGACGAAATGAGGCCGCTAAGCGGGACGACGCTGTAGTTCGTGCCGAGTAACGTGTGCGTCACAGTTTTGCCGTCCGAGGCCAGGTAGTCTTCCTGAACGTTCGATCCCACGTAGCTGACCCGGACTTGCGCCGGAAATGCATCGCTATAGATCGCGCCATTGAATAGCCGGCGCGCGACCGCAATGGTGGGAACACTCAGCGCCGCCGATACCGACGTATGACCAACTGTCAGCAACTCCTCGCCGGCCGCCGGACTTTGCGTGATGCTCGAGTCGTCGGTATAGAAGTTACTGGAAGGGGCGACGGTCAATGCTCCCGTCGACGATGTGCTCGCCACCAGGCTGGCATGCAGATAATGAAGCCCGCCATTGGCCGCGAGTGCGACGCTTTCGTAGTTTTGCTGCGTGGCGCTCAGATTGGCCGTGTTTCCTGTCGATGCCGAACTCCCCGACCCGCCTCCTCCGCACGCAGCCAGAAATAGCGCGGCGCTAATTGCCAGAATTACGCGATTATTTACCAATTGCTTTTTTTGTTCTTTCATTTTCATTTTATTTTCTTTCAAATCTGTTTTAATGGCTTTTTAATGTCCCGAGTTAAATTTTGATTGCCAAAGGAAATTGGCGATAATGTACAGTGACAAAATACCACTGCGTGTATCCGTTAGTGCGAATGGACCGGTGCCAATAAATGTCGGTGCTTTCTGATTGCGAATAGAGCCGGCAGGGCACGCCCGTTAGAACACCTACAATTCGACCAATGAAAAAGACCATAACTGCTGCCATGCTGCTGGCCATGGGGTTGCCGGCGCTGGCTAATGCGCAATCCGCGCCGGCACCGGCCGTCAAAGCCGGGGACACCTGGACTTACGTCAACACGTTCGAGAGAACGCCTTCCGTCTGGCGTCAGACACATGATGAAGTAACGGTCTTGCGCTCCACTCAGTCGCACATCTACTACACGTCGAAACAGGCGGGCTCCACGCAGGCGCCGAATGAAGTCGTCGCGGGCGCGGACTGGAGCCGCGAGCGCAGCATCAATGGCGCGGAAGTCGTCGTCAATCGTCCGTTCCAGTTTCCGTTATCGTCGGGCAAAACGTGGAACCTCGGATACACGGAAGACCATCCGAACAAGACCTATTCATCGCTGAAGTGGAGCAGTCAATACCGGGTGGTGGATACGGAAACGGTCGAGGTGCCGGCAGGCAAATTCCAGGCGATCAAAGTCGAGGCGGAAGGCGACTGGGTTGGCCAGATCGAGCCGACGCAGACCGTGACACAAGCCGTGCAGACTCAGCAAGGCGATACGGCCATGGTGACTCATGCGCAGAACGCCGGTCCCAGGCAGGTGACGGGGCGCACTTATAAAGCGTTCTGGTATGTGCCCGAGATTGGCCGGTGGGTAAAGTCGGTGGAAGAATATTACGGCAGCAACGGCGTGCGCAACGAGCGTTATACGAGCGAACTCGAATCGTTCAAAAGAAGCACGGATTAATCGGCAGGCGTTCGATTATCTGGCGGCAGCTACTTCCGCAGAAAAAGCCCCGATGTAATTGGGGCTTTCTTTTTTGTCGCCGCTACCAGGAGATTCGCCAGGCATGGACATTCAAAACATTGCTCGCCGCAGTTTCTACTTGCGCCTGATCTATGCGCTCTGTCTTTGCGGGGCCACCTGGACGCATCTGCAAGTGGCTCTCGCGCATGGCCTCGGCTGGGACTACGGCGGCGTAGCGCAACTGACGCGCATTTATTGGACCTCGCTGACCTTCATCGATCCGTTGGCCGTCTTGCTGTTGCTCGTCGTGCCGCGAGTCGGCCTGATTGTCTGCGTCGCTGTCATCGTGACAGATGTGGCGCACAATTCATGGTTCGCGCTGCATAACCCGATCCGGCTGGATCTGTACCTGTCGCAGATCGCCTTTCTGCTATTCGTCGCGTGCACGGTGCGTACGGCGTGGCGAGGGGCTGCAGTCCGGCGTGAGGTGTCGCGTGTTATCAATTGACCGGCACGCTGGTCTAATCGCGTCATAGCCTGTCCACACCGAAACCGTATGTACCTACAACTCACCGGCACCCAGGTTCGTCTGCTTGGCTCGATGCATCTGTTTCCCGCGACGAGCCGCCGAACGCCGCCATGGATCGCCGAAGCGTATGACTGGGCCGAAGCGCTCGTGTTCGAGTCCGATCCACCGACCATTCTGCCGTTTCTGAAGAGCGACCAGCAAGGCGCCACCTCGCAACTGCAAACCTTGCTAGGCGCCGATGCATGGCGGCAACTCGACGCGGCGTGGCCCGTTGACGGGCCCTTGGCGCCGCTCGCGGATCTGCGGCCATGGGCCGCGCTGGTGGTCGCGCCAACGCTGTTCCAGCAGGTCGTCGAAGGCGTCGAGCCGCGCATGCTGCGCTCGGCGGCAACACAAGCCAAACCCTACTGGTATCTCGAGACCGCGCGGGAAGTGGCCGACACGCTCGAATCGATTCCGCTGGACGCGATCGGCGCGGCGCTCGCCTTGCTGATGTCGGACCTCGGTGAACCGCAGCGTACGCTCGAGCGCATGCATGCAGCCTGGCTGGACGGCGATCTGAACGCGGTGCACGGTATCGCCGTCGAGTCGCCGATGTTCAATCTGCCGGGCATTCGCCAGGCGATTCTCGACACGCGCAATCGTGTATGGGCGGCGCGTCTGACGGAATATTTCACGCGGCCGGAACGCACGCTGGTGGTTGTCGGCGCGTTGCATTTGTGCGGGCCGGGCAATCTGATCGAATGTCTCGCGCGACCCGTCGAGCCGGTTTTTGTCAGCACGTAACGAGCGCGTAGGGCGGTGGGGCGGCATCGTCCCACCGGGCTGCCTCGTGCGGCATAATTCCGCAGTGCCGCCAGCCGTGACGGCGTGTCTTCTTCTTTTGAGCCCTTTCATGACCGAACCGCAGCAAACCGCCGCCACGCGTCTGGCACAACTCGAATGGCGCTGGAAACCCTTCGACAGCCTCACGAGCGCCGAAGTCTATGCGGTGCTGGCCGCGCGCAGCGCGGTGTTCGTGATGGAGCAGAACTGCCTGTATGGCGATATCGACGGGCTCGATATGGAGGCCTGGCATCTTCTTGCTTATGGCCCCGGCGCGAGCCGTCCGCCGCTCGCAGGCTATCTGCGGGTGCTGCTGCCGGACGCTGACGATCGCGATATCCGTATCGGCCGCGTGCTGACAACTTCAGCGTTTCGCGGCATCGGTCTGGGCAATGCGATGCTGGAACGGTCGCTGACGCACATCCGGGCGCAGTGGCCCGGCACGCCGGTTCGTCTGCACGCGCAGGCTCATCTGCAAGGCTTTTACGGCGCGTTCGGCTTCACGCCGGTCTCGGAGATTCACGAAGAAGACGGCATCCCGCACGTCTGGATGCGCTCGGCCTGAAGCAGCCGGACGACGCCGAACCCGGCGCATGTGCCACCGGGTTCGTTTCGATCGCCGCGTGGATCGGCCAGAATCAGCGATCTCCGCCGGCGGGCGCCGCAGCAGTTCGCGTCAATGCTTGCGCGGCCTTCGCCCTCCGCTCGCCGCGCAGACGTCCGCGCGCCGACAGCCGCATCCAGTGACGCAGGGCCAACAGTGCGCCGATCACGCTCATCATCGAACCTGGAATCCACAGCAGCAGTCCGCCGATCTGTTGATCGCGCATCGGGCTGAGCCACGTGAACGCACGGCCGCAGATTGAATAAATTGGATACAACTCGTGCGGCGTGAAGAAGATGAACGCACCGAGAATAATCTGCGGCGGAATCGCGGCGATCACCACCAGCACGCGTTTGCCCGGCGACAAACGCGCCGGCGGCGCCGGACGCGGATCGAGCACGAGCCACCAGAACAGCAGACCGTCGATCACCATGCTCCAGTTCATCACGCGATAAAGCCGCCAGTCGAGCATCGCCACGAAATGAATCGGCGACATCAGCCAGAAGTAGATCAGCCCGACGAATAGCGTGACGGCGACGACAGGATGCATCACCACGTCGAGCAGCTTGCGCACCACCGGTGTGGCCAGCGCGGGCCGCACGAAGCGCTGCCGCCAACTGAACGGAATACCCGCGCGTAAGGCCGCGCCTGGATACGACAGCGCGATGAAGAACGGCCCGAGGTGGTGCAGCACCAGATGCTGCGCCCGATGCATGAAAAACTCATGCTCGAAGAAATAGTCGAGCCGCGTATGCAACGCGACGTACAACGCCACCAGCCCGAACCAGAAGGAAATGCGCCGCGCGGCCGACACCTTCGCGCGGCGCGCGCCACGCACGAACAGGATCGCCGGCACCAGCAAGGCGATCACGACGGTCGGCGAAAACTCCCAGGGGTCGAGCCAGTAGAGCAGGTTCATCGCGGCCCGTTACTTGGTCTGAGCCGGCGACTTAACGGCGAAGGGCGTGTCGAGCGTCTCGCCGTCCGAGAACTTGAGCGTGAGATGCACGGTATCGCCAGGTGCGACCTTGTGCTTCGCGTCCTCGAGCATCACGTGATAACCGCCCGGCGCGATCGCGACCTGGCCATGCGCCGGTACGGTGAGCTTGTCGACCATCACCATCTTCTGCGACGAACCGTTCGACACGGTCTGATGCAGCATTGCGTCGCCGTAGTCGTTGCTGGATATATCGACGAGATCGACCGGCTTGTCGCTCGCGTTCACCAGCGTGACATAGGCGGCGGCGGGCAGATTGTTCGGCAGCCAGCGAACCCACGCGTCTTTCACGCTGATCGCATTGGGGCCCGCCGCTTGTGCACTCAACGCGCCACCGAACGAGAGGGCGAGGGCGCAAGTCAATGCTGCAAACGATTTGGTCTTGATCGACATAAATGGACTCGGAAAAGGTCAGGAATGGTCTTCGATGATGCGGCGCAGGTCTTGTGCGATCGCATCGGGCGTGTCGTGATCGGTGGCCAGCAGGCGGGCATGCCCCTCGCTGTCAAACACATAGACGGCGGAGCTATGGGTGACTTCGTAGTTGCCGTTGGGGTCTCGCTTTTCCATCTGATAGGCGACGCGATAGCGCTTGGCGAGCGACTCGATTTGCCAGTCGGTGCCGGTCAGCCCTTCGGCGTGTTGTGCGTCGAAGGCGCCGACATAGTCGTGCAAGGCTTGCGGCGTGTCGCGTGCGGGATCGACGGTGATGAACAGAATGCGCACCTTCTGCGCGTCGGGGCCGAGTTTGCCCAGCACCTGCATGAGACGGCCCATCGTTTCAGGGCAGACGTCCGGGCAATGCGTGTAGCCGAAATAGACGAGCGAGGCGCGGCCCTTGAACGAGTCGCCGTGGACCGTGCGGCCGTCGTCGGCGGTCAGCGTGAAATCGAGATCCGGCAGGTGGCCGGTGACGTTCGTCAGCTGCCAGGGTTCGGCTCGATGCGTGCACCCTGCGAGCGCGGTCAGCGCGCCTAGCATGACGGTCAGCGCAAACCGGCGAACGGCCCCCGCCTTGCGTGACGACGCGAGGTTCGCTTGCGAGTGCCGGGATGAGAGGTTCGGGAGCAAAGCAGGGGATCAGTGACTTGATTGAAGAGCAGCGCGCGGGTGGTGCAGGGGAGCGATGCCGGTGAACAGCGCCGGCCGATTCGCGTGCGGCGCGCGGGCCGTCATACTGTGCAACTATGCTCGTGGCGGCAATCGTCCGCGTGGCTGCGACTTTATCGCAAAATCGCCGGTCACGCCGCGCAGCACCCCCGGGCGCGCGGTTTGCGGGGCAATTTGACGCAGGCGGCTGAAAGCCCGCTGACGCCTGATCGTGTCCTTTTTGAACGCGACTCTTTGCGCCGCCTGCGCGCGGCGCCCGGCCAGGCTTGTGTGCTGCCTTACTTTCTCGAAAAATTGACGGATGCGCGGTAAGATGCGCACACTTTTCCGGCCGCAGAGGGCTGAAAGGCAAAACTATCCGATGCAAGCACTACCGGCTGTTCTGTCTCCGAGCGAGACGGCATTTTTCTTCGATTTCGACGGCACGCTCGTCGAACTCGCCCCCACGCCGGACGGCGTGTTGGTGCAACCGCGCGTGATCGAGCTGCTGACCGAGCTGCGCAGCCTGACCAACGGCGCAGTCGCGGTCGTGTCGGGGCGCGGGATCGACAGCATCGACGCTTTTCTCGGCATGCCCGATATGCCGATTGCCGGCCTGCACGGTGCCGAGCGGCGCGACGCGAACGGCGACACGCAGCGCATCGGCTTTCAAGACGAGCGGCTCCTGCGCATGGAGCAGGTGCTCGCGCAAGTGGTCAACGAAAACCCCGGCATGCTGCTCGAGATCAAGGGCGCGGCCGTCGCGCTGCATTACCGCAATGCGCCGGATCGCGAGCCAGTGGCGCGCGAGGCGACCGGGCGGCTGGTGGCCGATTACGCCGGCGCCTACGTGCTGCAGCCGGGCAAGATGGTCTATGAAATCAAACCCAAGGATGTCGACAAGGGCCGCGCGCTGCGCGCGTTCCTGGACGAGCCGCCGTTCGTCGGCCGCAAGCCGGTGTTTGCCGGCGACGACTTGACGGACGAGAAAGGCTTTGCCGTCGTCAACGAGCGCGGCGGCGTGTCGATCAAGGTTGGTGCGGGCGAGACGATGGCGCATACGCGCATCGACTCGGTCTCGGGGCTGCTCGACTGGCTCGCATCGATCGTCGCGGCGGCGCGCTCAGCATGACGGCCGCGCGTCGCTCAACGCAAATAACGCACTGCATCGGGAATTGCGCTTCATGAGCCGACTGATCATCGTATCCAACCGGGTGGCGCCAATCTCGGAGGGCGGCCCGGCGGCGGGCGGTCTGGCGGTTGGCGTGTATGACGCGCTGAAGGAAACCGGCGGCATGTGGTTTGGCTGGAGCGGCGACGTGCTCAGCTCGGGCCAGCCGCAGATCAAGGTCGAGGAGCGAGGGCCGGTGACTTTCGCGACCATCGCGCTGATGCGCCGCGATTACGACCAGTACTACCGTGGCTTCTCGAACGCCACGCTGTGGCCCGCGTTCCACTACCGCGCCGACCTGCTGCAATACGACCGGCACGATTTCGAGGGCTACTGCCGCGTCAACGCGTGGCTCGCGCAGCAACTCGTGCCGCTGCTGCGCGAAGACGACGTGATCTGGGTGCACGACTATCACCTGATCCCGTTCGCGCAGGCGCTGCGCGCAGCCGGCGTGAAGAATCGCATCGGCTTTTTCCTGCATATTCCGTTTCCGGCGTCGCAGGTGCTGCTGGCGGTGCCACCGCATCGCGAACTGGTCGAAGCACTGTGCTCGTTCGATCTGCTGGGTTTCCAGACCGCACCGGATCTGCGCGCGTTTTGCGACTACATCGTCAATGAAGCGAGCGGTACGGTCGAGGCATCGGCCGGCGACCCAATGACGATCCACGCGTTCGGCCGCACGCTGCGCGCGGCGGCGTATCCGATCGGCGTCTACCCGGACGAAATCGCCGAACTCGCGAAAGCGGGCGAGCGCGGCAAGCCGGTGCGCACGATGAAAGCGACGCTGCATTCGCGCAAGCTGATCATGAGCGTGGACCGTCTCGATTATTCGAAGGGACTGGTCGAGCGTTTCCGCGCATTCGAGCGTCTGCTCGAACACGCGGCCGCGCAACGCAACAAGGTGTCGTTCCTGCAGATCGCTCCGCCCACGCGCGCCGACATGCATGCGTATCAGGACATCCGCCTGCAACTCGAAGGCGAGTCAGGGCGGATCAATGGGCGCTTCGCCGAACTGGACTGGACGCCGATTCTCTACATCCACAAGCAATACGAGCGCTCGGTGCTGGCCGCGCTGTTTCGCACCGCCCATGTCGGCTACGTCACGCCGTTGCGCGACGGCATGAACCTCGTCGCCAAGGAGTACGTTTCGGCGCAGGATCCGGAGAATCCCGGCGTGCTGGTGCTGTCGCGCTTTGCCGGCGCCGCGCAGGAGCTGGACGGCGCGTTGATCGTCAATCCGGTCGATATCGACGGCATGGCCGAAGCGCTCGGCAAGGCGCTGGCGATGCCGCTCGCGGAGCGCCAGGCGCGCCATCGCGACATGATGGTTCAATTACGCGAGAACAACGTGTCGGTATGGCGCGATAACTTCATGCGTGATCTGCAGGGTGTTGCCGCGGCAAAAAACACGCGGGGCGCAAAGGGCAGAGCGGCATCAGGGAAACGGGCGGCACGCGAAACGCAGTCCGGGTAGGCAGCGTTCGTGGGGATCGCTTCGCGCGTGACGCGTGACAATCAGGAGTAGAAAAGCCGCTTGAAAAGCGGCTTTTTTGTTGGTGGCGGCGCGCGGTATCGAGCGCGCGGCGAGTGGCTCAGGCCACGTGCTGTTCGTCGACCTTCTTGCCACCGATATGCAGCGTCGTGCCCTTGCCATACTGTTTCGAGAGCAGATCGCGATACAGGCCGGGGCGCTGGCGCAGTTCTTCCGGGCTGCCGTCGTCGATCACCTTGCCGGCGCTCATCACGATGATGCGGTCGAAGTTGTTCAGCGTCGACAACCGGTGCGCAATCGCGATCACGGTGCGGCCGACCATCAGCCGGTCGAGCGCCTTCTGGATGGCTTCTTCCGATGCACTGTCGAGCGCGGAGGTGGCTTCGTCGAGCAGCAGGATGGGCGCGTTCTTCAGAATCGCGCGTGCAATCGCGATGCGCTGGCGCTGGCCGCCGGACAGCTTCACGCCGCGGTCGCCGACGATGGTGTCGTAGCCTTCCGGCATGGCCTCGATGAAGTCCGCGCAACGCGCCTCGCGTGCGGCCGCGAGCACTTCTTCACGGCTCGCTTCGGGGCGGCCGTAAGCGATGTTCTCGTACACCGTGCGATGGAACAGCGAGATGTCTTGCGGCACCAGCGCGATGGTGTGGCGCAGGCTGTCCTGCGTGACGGTGGCGATGTCCTGGCCGTCGATTTTGATCGCGCCGCCTTGCGTTTCGTAGAAGCGCTGCAACAGCGCCAGCACGGTGGATTTGCCGGCGCCCGACTTGCCGATCAGGCCGACGCGCTGGCCGGGTTTGATCTGCAGATCGAAGTGATCGAGAATCGCGCGGCGGCGCGGGTAGGCGAACGTCACGCTATCGAAAGCGACGCCGCCGCCCTGCGGCACGAGCTCGGTCGCGTTGTCGCGATCCGGCATGCCGTGCGGCTCGAGCAGCGTGCGCACGGCTTCGGCGAGACGCGCCACGTGCTGCGTGACATCGACCAGCGCCACGGCCAGGTCGCGCGTGCCGTGCAGAATCGTGAAGCCGAGCGAGCTGACGAGCACGATGTCGCCCGAGGTCGCCTTGCCTTGATCCCACAGCCACAGCGCCCAGCCCAGCAGGCCCGCCGACAGCAGTGCGGTGATCACCGCGTGCAGCAGGCGCAGCTTTTCCAGATAGAGCAGGCTTTGCTGGCGCGCGTCCATTTCGGCCTTGACCGTCGCGCCGAAACGCTGCTGCTCGCGAAACGTCATGCCGAAGGCGCGCACGAGCCCCATGTTGCTGATCACGTCGACCAACTCGCCGTCCACCGAAGCCGCCTTGGTGGCGAAATGGTGATGGCGCGCCGAGCCGCGCCCGGCCAGCTTGTACAGCACGACCGACAGAACCGCCGAACATGTCATCAGACCGCAGGCCATCAGCGGATTCACCGAGATGATCATGACGATCGCGCCGAGCACTGCAATGCACGGCGGCAGCACGTTCCACGCGGTGGTGTTTTCCGCCGTGTAGACCGCGTTCGAGGTGGCCGTGATCCGGCTGGCGAGCATGCCCGGCTGCTTTTCGGAGTAGTAGGTCGGCGAATGTCCGCTCAGGTACTGGAACAGGTCGCGCCGCAGGTCGCCGGTCACGGCGACGAACGTATGCGCGGCGACCCAGCCGCCGACCCGCCACAACAGGTTGTCGGCGGCGATCAGGCCGACGAGGATGGCAAATGCCCCCCACAGCGGGCCGGGGTGATGCCGGCCTTCACCAAGGACGTCGATCAGATGTTTGATCGCGTATTGCGAAGCGAGCGCACAGCCCACGGCCGCAAACACGCTGCACAGGACGGTCGCATGCGCGAGCGGATGGCGGCGGATGAAGCGGAAAAGAAACGCAAGAGGCCGGTGCGCATAGCTCGCGAGCTTTGCGTTCTGGGCATTACGCTGGGCGATGGTTAAATGTTCCAATTGATCGTGAGGTCGGTGTGTTTCGGGTTGTGCACGCAAAGCGTGGGCCACACAGAAAAAGACTTCGCCGCGAAGCCCATGCTTCGCATTGTAAACATGCAAAAGCGATTGCGCCCTGTGTATCCGGGCCTTGACGCGACTGATTTCGCGATGGATGTCCGCGACCTGCTCCTGCTCGACCCGTCAACGCGGCAACGGTTCACACAGGTTGCGGAAAATTTCGAGATATAATTACAAACTGCATTCAATGCGGCGCGGTACTTTTTACCGTTCGTCGACATGATTGACGTCAATGCCGACGATTCGCCGCTGACGGCCGATGTCGTTAGCCAGTTGTCACTCTAGAACTGTCTTACAAAACAAGGGTTTGCAAAGTGTTTCCGCTTTGTAACAACGTAAAGACTTTGAAATGTCGTGGTGCGGTAAGAATTCCAGCATTGATAATTCATGCTCTGTAGGCCCACCGAATTTTCTGACAGTTTGTCAACGTTGGCGCCGCATGTGCGTTTACTGGCACATGCGCAGACGGTGACCCACTGATCTGGGCTCAGTACCCAAGCGATCTATCGCAGGATTTCTCGAAAGAATCAGGCCCGTGCCGGCAAATCCGGTCAGACTGCCCTGGCGAGCAAGCGAGTCGCTTTTACCCAACGCCGTATCTTTGCCTGATTTTTTACTAGGAGTTCTTCATTATGCGAATCGCTCAAATCGCTCCGTTGCACGAGGCGGTTCCGCCCAAGCTGTATGGCGGTACGGAACGAGTGGTGTCCTATCTGACTGAAGCGCTGGTCGAGCAGGGCCACGACGTCACGCTTTTTGCAAGCGGCGATTCGCAAACCTCGGCGAAACTCGAAGCCTTCTGGCCGCAGGCGCTGCGCCTCGACCCGACTATCCGCGACGTGATGGCGCCGCACATGCTGTTGCTCGAAGAAGTGCGCCGCCGCGCGGACGAGTTCGACGTGCTGCATTTCCACATCGACTACTACCCGTTCTCGCTGTTCGCGCGCCAGCCGGTGCCGTTCCTGACGACGATGCACGGCCGTCTCGATCTGCCCGAACTGCAGCCGATTTTCAACACGTTCAACGACGTGCCCGTGGTGTCGATCTCGGACAACCAGCGCATTCCGCTGCAGCAGGCGCACTGGCTGCAAACCGTTTATCACGGCCTGCCGGAAAACGTGCTCACGCCGATCCCCAACGTCGAGCCGGGCTACCTCGCATTCCTCGGCCGCGTCTCGCCGGAGAAGGGCCTCGACCGCGCGATCCGCATCGCCGGACAGGCAGGCATGAAGCTCAAGGTTGCCGCCAAGATCGACAAGGCCGACCGCGCCTATTACGAAGAAGTGATCAAGCCGCTGATGGCGCTCCCGCACGTCGAATACATCGGCGAAATCGGCGAAGCCGAAAAGCGTGAGTTCCTCGGCAACGCGCATGCACTGGTGTTCCCGATCGACTGGCCGGAGCCCTTCGGTCTGGTGATGATCGAAGCGATGGCATGCGGCACGCCGGTGATCGCGTTCAATCGCGGTTCGGTGCCGGAAGTGATCGAAAACGGCGTGTCGGGTTTTGTGGTCGAAGACGAAATCAGCGCGGTCGCCGCGCTCAAGCGTCTGCATACGCTGCCGCGCGCCAACGTGCGCAAGGCGTTCGAGTCGCGCTTCTCGTCGAAGGTCATGGCAAAGAATTACGTCGCGACCTACGAAGAACTGCTGCGTCGGAAGCACCGCACCGTGCTGCGCGAAGTCAACGCCGACTAAGGCGAGGCGGTAACAGCAGTCCGGCTTGCCGCGCGCTTTTGAGCGCCGGCAGCCCCCAACAACGCCCCGTGGGCTCATCGCCCCCGGGGCGTTGTTGCATGCGCGCCGCGTTTTTACGTGCCAATGGGTAAAAGTGAGGGTTTCGGGTCGGTAAGAATGAGCCACTCTCCGTAATATCCCTATAATGGCCGTGCCGCAAATTTGGCTGCGGCGCCGCCGACGACAGGAGGATGCCTTGGCGAGAACGAAAGAGACGCGTGCGAACGCGGCGCCCGGCGCCGGAACGATTTTCGCGTTGCGCGCCATCGGTCTCGTGCTCCTCACCCGTTGGCTTTTCTCGATGGCGCAGATGGACCTGGGCGCCTCGCTGCAGGCCATGGTGTCCTCGCCATGGGCGTGCATCAACCTCGTATTCCTGTTTCTCCTGATCTTCCTGCCAGGCGCGCGCGCCGTGGCCGAGCGTCCGTTTCATCCGCTGCCGCAATGGCTGCGGCAGGCGCTGCGTCTGTTTGCTTTCCTCGGATTCCTGTTTGCAGTCTGGTCGGTCGGCGCGTTTGCGGCGAGCGCCGGCTGGCGGCGCGCCGTGCAAGCGGTGGCAGCCACCAACGGCTGGCTGGTGGCCGCGCCGGCGCTGTACGCAGCCGTGCTGTGGATTTGCCGGCCGCGCCCGTTGTGGCGGACCAATATTGCCGCGCGCCGCTTTGCGATCGGCCGGTACGCGGTCGCGCTCGATCCGGCTACGCGCACCGTCATCGTGTGGGCCGAGCGTCGCAAGGTGGGGCAGTACGATGCGCGCGAGCTGTCCGTGCGCTGGGCTGCGGGACAAGACAGGCCCGCGACGCCGACACCGACTCCCGCGGTGGCGATCGGTGCGATGAGTGAGTTGCAGGGGGGGCGAAGCGCGCCGCGCGGGGCGGCTGGCGCGCCGTCGCTGGCGCGTGGCACCTTTGGCCGTCGTCCGAAGATCGAATTGTTGTGGGATTCGCCGGCGGCGGCCGGTCACAACCGGCAAACCGTGTTTCGCGTTGCGCTCTCGAACGAGGGCGACCGGGTTGCGGCCCGCGCACTCGACACATCCCTGCAGCAGGTCTGAGTCCGCACGATTTGTGCAGTCGGCCGCATCACGTGACAGAATCAGACGGTGTAAATTAAGCCGTAGCTGATAATGAAGTCATGGCGCCCGATGCTCCGGCATGGGCGAGTAAAACATACAACGATCGTATCGCGTCTTTTGCAGGAGTCGCCATGCTGGTTCGCTGGTTGCTTGCCGCCATTCATCTGCTTGCTTATGGTTTCGCGCTCGCGTCGATTCTCCGGCGCACATGGGCGCTGCGCCGCGCCGCTGTACCGGCTGCGTTGCGATCGGTATTTCGCGCGGATACCAGGTGGGCTCTCTCGGGACTGGTGCTGGTCGTGACCGGATTGATGCGTGCTTTCGGCGGTTTCGAAAAGGGCGCCGACTACTACCTCCACGAGCCGCTCTTTCACCTCAAGATGACACTGCTGGTGGCGATTCTCATCCTCGAAATCCCGTCCATGCTTGCGTTGATGCGTTGGCGCGCCTCCATCAGGAAAGGCGCGCCGCCGGATCTGCGCAAGGCTCGCTCCTATGCTCGCTACAGCGTCATTCAAACGATCCTGCTGGTGCTGATGGTGCTCGCCGCCACCGGCATGGCACGAGGTGTCGGGCTGCCAGCCGGTGTGGTGTAGGTCGGTTACTTCCCAACCAGCAAACTGGAATCGTCGGTCCGGTTTGCATTCAGCCGCGAGGCCGGGGGCGTGAACTCCGGCTCGCCCAGCCCCTTGATCAGCTCCAGGGCCTGACGTTCGAACAACCGCCGGTACAGGCCGTTTTCGAGTCTGATCAGCGCTTCGTGGCTGCCTTCCTCGATCACCTTGCCCTTGTCCAGCACCAGCAGCCGGTCCAGCGCGCGCACCGTGGACAGCCGGTGCGCGACGACCAGCGTGGTGCGGCCCATCATCAGCCGCTCCATGGCCTGCTGGATCAGCACTTCGCTTTCGCTGTCGAGGCTTGACGTCGCTTCGTCCAGTATCAGGATCGGTGCGTCGGCGAGAAATGCCCGCGCGATCGCGACTCGCTGACGCTCACCGCCCGAGAGTTTGACGCCGCGTTCACCGACCAGCGTGTCGTAGCCATTGGGCAGGTCGGCGATAAAGTCGTGCGCGCTTGCGAGCCGCGCGGCACGCTCGATCTCGGCACGGCCGGCGCCTGGGCGCGCATATGCGATGTTCTCGGCCAGCGACCGGTGAAACAGCACCGGCTCCTGCTGAACGATTGCGATCTGGCCGCGCAACGACGCCTGCCGTACGTGAGCGATGTCCTGACCGTCGATCGTGATCCGTCCGCCTGAAATGTCGTAGAGGCGCTGGATCAGCTTGATGAAGGTCGTCTTGCCCGAGCCCGAATGCCCGACCAGTCCGACGCGCTCACCCGGCGCGATGCGCACGGAGAAGTTGTCGTAGAGCGGTTTGCCGGTCGCTCCATAGTGGAAGGTGACGTGCTCGAAGCGGATCTCGCCCCGGCCGATCGCGATCGGACCCGCGCCAGGGCGGTCCTCGATACCGAGCGGCTGGCTCTGCAGCGACACCAGTTCTTCCATGTCGTTGACCGAACGCTGCAGGTTGCGGATATGCATGCCGACCTCGCGCAGGTAGCCTTGCAGCATGAAGAACATGGTCAGCGCGAATGTGATGTCGCCGACACCCGCTTCGCCGCGCGCCCACAGCAGCAGCGCGGTGCCGAGAATCGCGGCCTGGATCGCGACCAGCATGCCGCCCTGGACGCCGCCGTTGATCGTGCCGCGCATCCATGTGCGACGCGTGCGGTGCCTCCACTTGCTGATCACGCGCGCCAGCAGGGCTTCCTCGCGCGCTTCCGCGCCGAATGCCTTCACCACGCCGTTGCAGCTGACCGCGTCGGCGAGCGCGCCGCCCATACGCGTGTCCCATGCGTTCGCGAGGCGCGCGGCCGGGGCCACGAAGCCGAGCGACATGGCCACCGTCACCGCGATATACAGCACCGAGCCGATCCCGACGACCGCGCCCATCATTGGCCAACGCCAGCCGAGCAGCGTGGTCGCTCCCACCAGCATCACCAGCGACGGGAACAGCGCGATCAGCAGCGTGTCGTTGAGCAGGTCGAGCGCCCACATGCCGCGCGTGATCTTGCGCACGGTGGAGCCGGCAAAGCTGTTGGCGTGCCAGTCGGTCGAAAAGCGCTGCACCCGATGGAACGCGTTGGCGGCGATTTCGCTCATCATCTTGAGCGTGAGCCGGATGATGTTGAAGTACACGCCTTGCCGCAGCAGCGTGGCGCCAACGCCGAGCGCGGCCAGCACGCAAAAGGCCGTGAGCGCCGCGTGCCAGGCGGAGGCTTGGCTGGCCGGGCCGGAAGCGATGGCGTCCACGAGGTGGCCCGCGAACATCGGCGTGAGCACGTCGGCCACGGCCGCGAGCAGCACCAGCGCCGCAATGACGAGGATGCGCCCCGGTTGCTGCGCCCAGTGACGGAAGGTGAAGCCCAGGACATCCTTGAAGGCCTGTCCGCGAAAGTCGAGTTTTTTTCTGGTCATTTGCCACGACCTGGTGGCGCCAGGGCGCACCGAGGTTCCAGTCAGAAGCGAAAGGACGAGACAGTCGAAGCGCACCGGCATACGCCGGCAATGAAACTACGGACTGTCTGGAAATTGCGCGGAGCGCCCGTTGAGGCGGTGCCGCATTAGCGACGCAAGCGACGAATCAGCGACCTTAGTACTGTGAAAGCGGTCGTGACTTCGATCGTGAAAGCGGTCGCGCGACTATGCCGAGGGTGGCGATACGCATTGTGAACATGTGGCGCCTCCCTGTAGTCGAATGAGGTGGAGAAATGGACGGGGCGAGTGCCCGAAAACTGACTATATCAGCAGTATTTCGCGTCTGCAAAGATACGAAGTTTCGGATTTGACGAGCGACTGCTTTTGATACTGGGCCCGGAAAATAGAAAAGGGCTTACGCATTTCTGCATAAGCCCTTTTGTCTTCGGTGATCGACACACCAAAATTCTGGTGGGTAGTACTGGGATCGAACCAGTGACCCCTGCCGTGTGAAGGCAGTGCTCTACCGCTGAGCTAACCACCCGAAGAGAGCCGAATTATGTCAGGGATTTTCGCACCCGTCTAGTACTTTTTAAGTAGTTTGCTCATCCGCGGCTGCGGCGGGGTCGAGGCGCCACACGCTCGTCCCCTTGATCGCCTTGTCGAGACCGTCGAGCACGGCCTCGTGCGCGGCGAGTTCGTCGTCGCTGGCGGCGAGCACGACCAGATCGAGCGAGCCGATCGCCACGCGTGGTGCGTGCGCATCGCCGCTCGCATGCGATTCGCCCAGCATGTCGATGACGAGGCTTTCCTGGCCGCGCGTCATCGCCAGATACACTTCGGCGAGCAGTTCCGAGTCGAGCAGCGCGCCGTGCAGCGTGCGGTGCGCATTGCTGATGCCGAAGCGGTCGCACAGCGCGTCGAGTGAGTTGCGCTTGCCCGGGAACATCTGTTTGGCGCGCGCCAGCGTGTCGATGATTTCGCCGCAATAAGTCTTCACCGGCGGCAGACCCAGCAGGGCGAACTCGGCGTCGAGAAAGCCGATGTCGAACGGTGCGTTGTGGATGATCAGGTCCGCGCCCTGGATAAAGTCGCGGAACTGGTCGGCGATTTCGCCGAACTTCGGTTTGTCGCTCAGGAACTCGGTCGTCAGGCCGTGAACGGCCAATGCGCCCGGATCGCTGTCGCGCTCCGGGTTGATGTAGAAGTGCAGGTTGTTGCCGGTGAGCCGGCGGTTCACCAGCTCGACACAGCCGAGTTCGAGAATCCGGTCGCCGGTGCGGGCATTCAGGCCGGTAGTTTCGGTATCGAGGATGAGTTGACGCATGTCGGAATAGCCTGCTTCAGAAAATTGCTGCGGAAAACAAGGAGCGCGGGAAGGGCGTGCGCGAGGTTCCCGGTGCTAGCCTCGCGACGGGACTGATGTCTGGTCTTACGTCTGCGCGAGCGACGCGACGCCGCGGTTGGCCAGTTGATCGGCTCGCTCGTTTTCCGGGTGGCCGCTATGCCCGCGCACCCAGCGCCATTCGATTTCGTGTTGCGTGACGAGCGCGTCGAGCCGCTTCCACAAATCGGCGTTCTTCACCGGCTGCTTCGCGGCGGTGATCCAGCCTTTTTTCTTCCAGCCGTGAATCCACTCGCTGATGCCTTTCTGCACATATTGCGAATCGGTATGCACGACCGCCTTGCAGGGGCGCTTCAGCGCTTCGAGCGCGGCAATCACGCCCATCAGTTCCATACGGTTGTTGGTGGTGTTGGCTTCACCGCCGAACAGTTCTTTTTCCTGGTCGCCGAAGCGCAGCAGCGCGCCCCAGCCGCCCGGGCCTGGGTTGCCCTTGCAGGCGCCGTCGGTATAAATGTCGATGAGATCAGAGGTCATTGAGTCGGGTTGCGTGTATTCGGTGTGGCGGCGGGCGAGAGGCCCGCGGCGAGGACGGGTTTCTTTACTTTCAGCGGGCCGACGAGGCGCATGCCGCGCACGCGCTTGATTGCCTTGATCATGTAGGTGGCGCCGAAAATCGGCCACCAGCGGTCGCCGGCGGCTTCCATGAAGCCGTAGCGGGACAGCCATTGCTCACTGCCAAGCGGCGGACGATAGCAGCCGAAGCGCCCGCGTTCAAGGTCGAAGCCCAGCAGCTTGATCCAGTCTTTCAGACGCGTGAAGGCGATCAGGTCGACCGACTCGGGCACGAACGGCCGACCGGTCATCTTGCCGACCGATTGCCGCGCGCCCCATAACGACAGCGAGTTGAAGCCGAGAATGATGAGCTGGCCCTCGGGCATCAGCACGCGCTCGGCTTCGCGCAGCAGCCGGTGCGGATCGCTGGTGAATTCCAGTGTGTGCGGCATCACGATCAGATCGACGCTCTGCGCTTCGAACGGCAGGTCCAGCAGGTCGCACCAGACCGTGCTGCGTCCGGCCGGCGCGGGCAGTCCTGCGAACGCGCCTTGAGTTGCGTCATGACCCGCGCCATGGCTCGAGCCGTTGCCGTGCCTGTTGCCGGCTTGCCCCGGGCCGCGCGGAAACGCGTAGGGCGCACTGGCACCGCTCGCGGCGTCGAGCACGAGCCCGCGGCACGGCATGCGGTTTTCGCGCAAGGCGTCGAGCTGCGGCAGGCCGAGTTGCAGCGCATGGTAGCCGAACACGTCCGACACCACGCGGTCGAGCTGGGTCTGTTCCCAGTCGAGCACGTAGCGGCCGGGCGGTGAATCGGTCCAGGCGGGCCAGTCTATAATCGATCGATCAGTCATATCAAAGAATGCGTCGCTTATGAATGCGCTCGAGTACGTACCGGTCCCGGCGTTTGATGACAATTACATCTGGGTCGTTTCCGACGGACACCACGCGGTAGTCGTCGATCCGGGCGAGGCCGCGCCTGTTCAGGCCTATCTCGCGAAACGTGGTTGGCGGCTGAGCGCTATTTTACTCACGCACCATCATCAAGACCACGTCGGTGGGGTGGCCGATCTGCTGAATGGCCAGGCCGTGCCCGTCTACGGCCCCGCCGGTGAAGCGATCGAGCGCCTCACGCACCGCCTGAAAAATGGCGATCATGTGTCGATTGCGGTGCCCGCGCTCGAATTCAGCGTGCTCGAAGTGCCCGGGCACACGAGCGGCCACATCGCCTATTTTCAGGCGGCCGACCCGCGCGGCGTGCCGCACGTGTTTTGCGGCGACACGCTGTTCGCCTGCGGGTGCGGCCGGCTGTTCGAAGGCACGCCGAGGCAGATGCTCGCGTCGCTGGATTCGCTCGCCGCGCTGCCCGGTGCAACCGAGGTCCACTGCGCGCACGAGTACACGCTGTCGAATATCCGTTTCGCGCTCGCCTGCGAGCCGGGCAACGCCGAACTGCAAGCCTGGCGCGACAGGGCCAGTGACCTGCGCGCGCGCGGCGTGCCGACGCTGCCGACCACCGTCGCCCACGAGCGCGCCGTGAATCCCTTTTTGCGCGCCGGCGAGCCGGCGGTTCAGGCGAGCTTGCAGGACCAGTTGCACGAAAAGGTGTCCGATCGTTTGACCGCCTTTACATTGATGCGGGAATGGAAAAACCGCTTCCGTTGACCCGATTCCGCTCAGGGTATTCCTCACGCGATGAATCGGAAAAATTCGCCAAGCCTAAGATTTACTTGATTTTTTCGTAATATTCCGATTGACGTAAACCTTGCTGTTTCGTACTATCGGCTGCAAATTCCAGCCCTTGTGGAAGCCGAGACGTTCATGCGATTTATCTTTAGTGCGTTGTTGGTCCTGACGCTCGCCGCCTGCGCGAGTCAGGGACCGGCAACGAATAGCCCAACCACCGCAACAAACCCCGCCAGCCAGCAGGCCGTAGCCGACGCACTTCGCAAGACAGCCACCGCCAAAGAAACGATCAACGTCGACCAGGGTTCCGTCACGCAACTGACGAGCGCCGACGCCGATCTGTGGGGCCGTATTCGCCGTGGATTCCAGATGCCGGACCTGCAAACCGACCTCGTCGACATGCAGGTCAACTGGTACGCACAGCGTCCTGATTACGTGCAGCGCATGACCGAGCGCTCGCAGAAGTACCTGTACCACATCGTCGAGGAACTCGAGGCGCGCCATATGCCTACCGAGCTCGCGTTGCTGCCGTTCATCGAGTCGGCGTACAGCCCGCAGGCTTTGTCGGTGGCGAAGGCGGCCGGCATGTGGCAGTTCATGCCGGGCACGGGCCGTACCTACAACCTCAAGCAGAACATGTGGCAGGACGAGCGCCGCGACGTGCTGGCTTCGACCAGCGCCGCGCTCGACTATCTGTCGCGCCTGCATGACATGTTCGGCGACTGGCAACTGGCGCTGGCGGCGTACAACTGGGGCGAGGGCAACGTGCAGCGCGCGATCGCGCGCAACGAGGCGGCGGGTCTGCCGACCGACTACCTCAGCCTGCGCATGCCGAACGAGACGCGCAACTACGTGCCGAAGCTGCAGGCGGTGAAGAATATCGTGATGAACCCGCAAATGTACGGGCTGACGCTGCCGTCCATTCCGAATCACCCGTATTTCGTGACGGTGACCACCTCGCACGACATCGACGTGGATATGGCCGCCAAGTTGGCGAATCTGTCCGCGGATGAATTCCGCTCGCTGAACCCGTCGTTCAGGAAACCGGTGATTCTCGGCACCACGCAGCCGCAGATCCTTCTGCCGTTCGACAACGCCAGTGCATTCGAGCGTAATCTGAAATCGTATTCCGGTTCGCTGTCGTCGTGGACCACCTATACGGTCGACCAGCGCGCGACGCCGGCGGCGATCGCGCAAAAGATCGGGGTTGACGCCGACACGCTGATGGAAGTGAACAAGATCCCGGTCGGCATGCGCCTGAAACCCGGCTCCACGATCGTGGTGCCGCGCGCGTCTGACGACGACGAAGACATCAGCGCCGACGTCGCCGAAAGCGCCGTGCTGGCCATGGAGCCGGACGTTCCCGACACGCGCAAGATGCTGATCCGCGTGCGCCGCAATCAGTCCATGGCGGCCATCGCCGTGCGTTACGGCGTCTCCGTCGGCCAGCTGAAGGCGTGGAATCATACGCATCGCGACAGCGTCTCGCGTGGTCAGGTTGTCGTGCTGCACGTGCCGGTCGGCAAAGCCATGCCGAACGAACCGGGTCCCGAGCGCATCGCGACCGACGTGCAAGGCGGCGGTGTCGAGAAGATCGGCACCCGCGTCGCAGACACGCAGAGCGATTCGCGCTACGATAAGAAAAAGGGGCGTGGACGCTCCGCCGTGGTGAAGGTGTCCGACCCGGCGGGTAAAGTCAGCAAGCCGACGGCATCCAGCGCCAGCAAGGGCAAGGTGGCCAAGGTGTCGGCTTCCACGTCCGGCAAGTCGTCGAAGGCTGCGGCAGCGAGCCGCCCGAAGACCGCGGCCAACGCGAAGAAGGGTAAGTAGACCAATAGCGGCTCCCACGGTAGTGACCACATGCGTTGCGGGGGCAGCGCATGAATTGCGCTCCGATCACGCACCGTGTTTCTCTAACGCCGTCACCTTGGGGTGACGGCGTTTTTCATTGTGCCGGCGCAAT
Source organism: Paraburkholderia ginsengiterrae (assembly GCF_001645125.1). Taxonomy (GTDB): domain Bacteria; phylum Pseudomonadota; class Gammaproteobacteria; order Burkholderiales; family Burkholderiaceae; genus Paraburkholderia; species Paraburkholderia ginsengiterrae. The sequence goes on from NZ_LXKA01000187.1 coordinate 58,775, forward strand.
CCCGATTCTGACCTGCGGAAATCTTGTCCGGAAGCTTGCAAGCCAGGCACGGCAAGGCTTTGAGGGGTTTCAGGACGCGTTTCCCAATGCCCGCTCGCTATCTCGGATTTGGAGGGAAGGGCACTTTCGGGCTATAATTCCAAGGTTTGAGCTTATCAACCCGCACCCTAGCGCCTACCTCTCCCATACCGTTCATCCGCCGCGCGCCACGGGCGTAGCAAGAAGGGCCCCGCACCCAGCCGATCCGTCCACACAATGGACCCATCGCGCACCTTGCAACGTCAAAGGCAGTTCGCGAGCGAGTCTGCGCGCGCCTCCCACGATGCGCTTCGCTGCGGCTCGTAGTCGGATAGGCAGGTCGGCAACAGGGTGTTCCCCCAAGGAGTCTCCCGTGTTGCCGTCATTTTCTCCCGCTCTGCTCGCGCTCGCCGACGGCACGGTCTTTCGTGGTTACTCGATCGGCGCCCCCGGGCATACCATCGGCGAAGTCGTGTTCAACACCGCTATCACCGGCTATCAGGAAATCCTGACTGACCCGAGCTACGCGCGCCAGATCGTGACCCTCACGTATCCGCACATCGGTAACGTCGGCGTGAATGCCGAAGACGTCGAAGCTACGAAAGTCCATGCCGCCGGCCTGATCATTCGCGATCTGCCGGTTCTCGCGTCGAATTTCCGCATGGAGCGCACGCTCTCGCAATACCTGCAGGACGAAGGCGTGGTCGCCATCGCCGGCCTCGACACCCGCAAGCTGACCCGCGTTTTGCGCGACAAGGGCGCGCAGAACGGCGCGATCCTGGCCGGTTCGGACGACGAAGCCCGCGCCATTGAACTCGCACGCTCGTTCCCGGGCCTTGCGGGCATGGACCTCGCGAAGGTCGTGTCGACGAAGGAAACCTACGAGTGGACCCAGACCGAATGGCGTCTGGGCAGCGGCTACGGCACGCAGAATGCGCCGAAGTACCGCGTCGTCGCGTTCGACTACGGCGTCAAGTACAACATCCTGCGCATGCTGGCCGAGCGCGGCTGCCACGTCACCGTGCTGCCGGCGCAAGCTACTGCGGCGGATGCGCTGGCCCTGAATCCGGACGGCGTTTTCCTGTCGAACGGCCCGGGCGATCCGGAACCCTGCGATTACGCGATTCGCGCCACGAAAGAACTGATCGATCGCGGCATCCCGACGTTCGGCATCTGCCTCGGTCACCAGATCATGGGGCTCGCCGTTGGCGCGAAGACCATGAAGATGAAGACGGGCCACCACGGCGCGAACCATCCGGTGAAAGATCTGGACGACGGCCGCGTGGTGATCACGTCGCAGAATCACGGTTTCGCGGTCGATGCCGACACGCTGCCCGCCAACGCCCGCGCCACGCACGTCTCGTTGTTCGACGGCACGCTGCAGGGCTTCGCGCTGACCGACAAGCCGGCGTTCTGCTTCCAGGGCCACCCGGAAGCGTCGCCGGGCCCGCACGACATCGCCTATCTGTTCGACCGCTTTACCGGGTTGATGGACGCCAGGAAGGGTGGCAAGACCGCAGCGGCTTAAGCTGAAGCGGCTCGGCGGCGGGCTTGCCGGAACAAGCCCGCTGCGCGCACAACGCGCGCCAGGTGCATGAGGCACACGCAACGCGAGCCGCAAGAAAACAGCGCAAAGCAGCGCACAGCAAAGCGCGCGCAACGCAACACCGGCGCGCGCCGACGGAAAGAATTTAGGAATACATTAGCGAGAGCGTTATGCCCAAGCGGACAGACATCAAGAGCATCCTCATTATCGGCGCGGGTCCGATCATCATCGGCCAGGCGTGCGAGTTCGATTACTCGGGCGCGCAGGCTTGCAAGGCGCTGCGTGAGGAAGGCTACAAGGTCATTCTCGTCAACAGCAATCCGGCGACGATCATGACCGACCCGAACACGGCCGACGTGACCTACATCGAGCCGATCACGTGGGAAGTGGTCGAGCGCATCATCGCGAAGGAGCGCCCGGACGCGATCTTGCCGACCATGGGCGGCCAGACCGCGCTGAACTGCGCGCTCGATCTGCACGCGCACGGCGTGCTGGAGAAGTACAAGGTCGAGCTGATCGGCGCGTCGCCGGAAGCGATCGACAAGGCGGAAGACCGCCAGAAGTTCAAGGACGCGATGACCAAGATCGGTCTCGGTTCGGCCAAGTCGGGCACCGCGCATTCCATGGAAGAAGCGCTGGCCGTGCAAGCGGACATCGCTGCGCAAACCGGCAGCGGCGGCTATCCGGTCGTGATCCGTCCGTCGTTCACGCTGGGCGGTTCGGGCGGCGGTATCGCGTATAACCGCGATGAGTTCGAAGAGATCTGCAAGCGTGGCCTCGATCTGTCGCCCACGCGCGAACTGCTGATTGAAGAGTCGCTGCTCGGCTGGAAAGAGTACGAGATGGAAGTGGTCCGCGACAAGAAGGACAACTGCATCATCGTCTGCTCGATCGAAAACCTGGACCCGATGGGCATCCACACCGGCGACTCGATCACCGTCGCGCCTGCGCAAACGCTCACGGACAAGGAATACCAGGTCCTGCGTAACGCTTCGCTCGCGGTGCTGCGCGAGATCGGCGTCGACACGGGCGGCTCGAACGTCCAGTTCTCGATCAATCCGAAAGACGGCCGGATGATCGTGATTGAAATGAATCCGCGGGTGTCGCGCTCGTCGGCATTGGCGTCGAAGGCAACGGGTTTCCCGATCGCCAAGGTCGCGGCCAAACTCGCGGTCGGCTATACGCTCGACGAACTGAAGAACGAAATCACCGGCGGCCAGACGCCGGCGTCGTTCGAACCGACGATCGACTACGTTGTCACCAAGATTCCGCGTTTCGCCTTCGAAAAATTCCGTGAAGCCGATGCGCGCCTCACCACGCAGATGAAGTCGGTCGGCGAAGTGATGGCGATTGGCCGCACCTTCCAGGAGTCGTTCCAGAAAGCGCTGCGCGGTCTGGAAGTCGGTGTCGACGGTCTGGATGAAAAGACCAACAACCGCGACGAGATCATCCGCGAGATTGGTGAAGCCGGTCCGGATCGGATCTGGTACGTGGGCGACGCGTTCCGTATCGGCATGAGCGCCGAAGAGATTTTCGAAGAGACCTCGATCGACCCGTGGTTCCTCGCGCAGATCGAGCAGATCATCCTGAAGGAAAAGGCACTCACGGGCCGCACGCTCGCGAGCCTCTCGAAGGAAGAGCTGAAGTATCTGAAGCAAAGCGGCTTCTCGGACCGCCGTCTGGCTAAGCTGCTCGGCGCGAAGCCGGCGGAAGTGCGCGCGCGCCGCATCGAGTTGAACGTGCGTCCGGTGTACAAGCGCGTCGATACCTGCGCGGCCGAATTCGCCACGAAAACCGCGTACATGTATTCCACGTACGAGGAAGAGTGCGAAGCGAATCCGACCAACAACAAGAAAATCATGGTGCTGGGCGGTGGCCCGAACCGGATCGGCCAGGGCATCGAGTTCGATTACTGCTGCGTACACGCTGCGCTCGCCATGCGCGAAGACGGTTACGAAACGATCATGGTCAACTGCAACCCTGAAACCGTTTCGACCGACTACGACACGTCCGATCGTCTGTACTTCGAATCGCTGACGCTCGAAGACGTGCTCGAAATCGTCGACAAGGAAAAGCCGGTCGGCGTGATCGTGCAATACGGCGGCCAGACGCCGCTGAAGCTCGCGCTCGATCTCGAAGCGAACGGCGTGCCGATCATCGGCACATCGCCGGACATGATCGACGCCGCGGAAGACCGCGAGCGTTTCCAGAAGCTGCTGCAGGACCTCGGCCTGCGTCAGCCGCCGAACCGCACCGCGCGTGCGGAAGACGAAGCACTCAAGCTCGCCGACGAAATCGGCTACCCGCTGGTAGTGCGTCCGTCGTACGTGCTGGGCGGCCGCGCCATGGAAATCGTCCACGAGCCGCGCGACCTCGAGCGCTATATGCGCGAGGCCGTGAAGGTGTCGAACGATTCGCCGGTGCTGCTCGACCGCTTCCTGAACGACGCGATCGAATGCGACGTGGATTGCATCTCGGACGGCGAGGCCGTGTTCATCGGCGGCGTGATGGAGCACATCGAACAGGCGGGCGTGCACTCGGGCGACTCGGCTTGCTCGTTGCCGCCGTACTCGCTGTCGAAGGAAACGGTTGCTGAGCTGAAGCGCCAGACCGGCGCCATGGCAAAGGCGCTGAACGTGGTTGGCCTGATGAACGTGCAGTTCGCGATCCAGCAGGTGCCGCAAGCCGATGGCTCGAAAGAAGACATCATCTACGTGCTCGAAGTGAACCCGCGCGCCTCGCGTACGGTGCCGTACGTGTCGAAGGCAACCAGCCTGCCGCTCGCGAAGATCGCGGCGCGTGCCATGGTCGGCCAGAAGCTCGCGCAGCAAGGCGTGACGAAGGAAGTCGAGCCGCCGTACTTCAGCGTGAAGGAAGCGGTGTTCCCATTCGTCAAGTTCCCGGCAGTCGATCCGGTGCTTGGACCGGAAATGCGCTCGACCGGCGAAGTGATGGGCGTGGGCCAGACCTTCGGCGAGGCGCTCTTCAAGTCGCAACTCGCGGCGGGCTCGCGCCTGCCGGAGTCGGGCACGGTGCTGTTGACCGTGATGGACGCGGACAAGCCGAAGGCGGTCGAAGTCGCGCGCATGCTGCACGAACTCGGCTACCCGCTCGTGGCGACCAAGGGCACGGCTGCCGCGATCGAAGCGGCCGGCGTGCCGGTCAAGGTCGTCAACAAGGTGAAGGACGGCCGCCCGCACATCGTCGACATGATCAAGAACGGTGAAATCGCGCTGGTCTTTACCACCGTCGACGAAACGCGCGCGGCGATCGCCGACTCGCGTTCGATCCGCATGAGCGCGCAGGCGAACAAGGTCACGTACTACACGACCATGTCCGGCGCGCGGGCCGCGGTGGAGGGCTTGCGCTATTTGAAGAACCTGGAAGTCTATGATTTACAAGGACTCCACGCTCGCCTAAACTAAGGCTTCGACTACCTGTCCAAGATCTAAGTGCCGCGGTTAAGCGGCGTTCCGCAAGTGCTGTGCCCGGGTTTTGCCCGAGGCGCCGGCTTCTGCGGAATGCACTTAACCGCGGTGATTTTTTTTATGGCCGTTTTTTGCCTCTGAGCGCCCCCAAACCTGTCGCTTCGCGCCAGGCCCCCCGAGGGGGCGAGAACATTTGGGGCGGCCCGGCATTTTTCTAGAGTTGTTTATGAGCACTATTCCATTGACTAAGCGCGGCGCAGACATGTTGCGCGATGAATTGCAGCGACTGAAATCGGTTGAGCGTCCCGCCGTGATCAACTCGATCTCGGAAGCGCGTGCCCAGGGCGATCTGTCGGAAAACGCGGAATACGACGCGGCGAAAGAAAAGCAGGGCTTTATTGAAGGCCGCATCGCCGAAATCGAATCGAAGCTGGCCGGCGCGCAAGTGATCGACCCATCCAAAGTGGACGCGGACGGCCGCGTGGTATTTGGTGCAACGGTGGAACTGGAAGACCTGGCATCGGGTGCGCCGGTCAAATATCAAATCGTCGGCGACGACGAAGCGGACATCGACCATGGCCTGATTTCGATCAGCTCGCCGATCGCGCGCGCCCTGATCGGCAAGTCGGAAGGCGACGTGGCGGCGGTGCAAGCGCCGGGCGGCGTGCGCGAGTACGAAGTCATTGCGGTTAGCTACGTTTAAAGGCGGCTCCGGTGTCCCTGATGCCGCATCGACTTTTTCGCCTGTTGACGGTGGTGTGGGTTGGTAGCCTGCTGACTATCGGCTATGCCGCCGCGCCGGTGCTGTTCACGTCGCTCGACCGGGTATCGGCGGGCGCCGTGGCGGCGCAACTGTTTCGCATTGAAGGTGTGCTGGGCGCGGTGTGCGGCATTTTGCTGCTCGGTCTGGCCAATGTGCTGGTTCGGCGCGGCGGCCATGCCTATCGCCGTTTGCGCTGGCTAATCGCCGGCATGCTGGTATGCGTGCTGGTGGGTTACTTCGCGTTGCAGCCGTTCATGAACGCTATGCGCATTGCAGCGCTCGAAGCGGGCAGCGATGTCGGGCATTCGGCATACGCCACCCGCTTCGGCATTCTGCACGGCGTGTCGAGCCTGTTCTATCTGGTCGAAAGCCTGCTGGGTGTGGCGCTGGTGTGGAAGCTGCCGGTGGGCACAGGTGTGGTCGGGGCGGAGCAGGGCGCGCGCAGTGCGGCGGAGAACGTTACCGGCTGATAGGGTTGCGGCTCGCCGGAGTTCGCTCCTGTGCCGCGGCGATTCGGTGCGGTAACTCGATGCTACCGGTCCCGCAGGTTTGCTTGAGCGTTAGCCGGGCATCGCGTTTCAAACCCTCACCCGTCTGCGCACGTCAAGGCGCGGGAGCTGCCCGCACCTCTCATCATTCGCTTATTTCGACTGATGCGCGCGCTTCGCGCTGGTTTGGCGCTTCTTGGCGCGCTTGATGTTACCGCCTTGCGTTACGCGCTCATTGCCGCGCACCACCACCGCTTTTGCCTTCGGCTTGCGCATGGGGATTTCGCTGGGCTTCACGACGGTCACGACGCGCGGCGCGCGGCCTTTGCTACCCGGTTTGGCTTCGACAGCAGCTTCGCGGGCGCTCGGCAGCGCGCCACGTTTGGCCTTCACCGCGGGTTGCTCGGTTTCCGGCTTCCAGATCACCAGCAGCTTGCCGATATGCTGGATCGGCGCGGCGTTCAGCTGGTCGCAGATCTGTTCGTAGATCGCGATGCGCTCTTCGCGCTCGTCGCCGAACACGCGGATCTTGATGAGCTGGTGCGCCGCGAGGTGGACCTTGATCTCGGCGAGCACGGCGTCGGTCAAACCTTCGGCGCCGACGAGCACGACCGGTTTGAGCGCATGTGCCTGGGAGCGCAACTCGGCGCGTTGGTCGGAAGAGACTTTGAGGGCGGGCATGGAAAGTGGGAGACTCGACTAAAATGGCGGCGCCTGCGTTCCCGATCCAGCCTTGTGATTGGCTTGATTGGGTCGATTCGGCAGGGCGGCGCGTCAGAACTACAGAATCGCGGATAACCGTCAGTTTTGGCGGTGGCCGCGCGAATTAACCGCGTATTATCCGCTAAAGCGTGACATCACGCAGCAAGAGTTCAACGTTTAATGGCAAAAAACAAGTTCAACACGGCGTGGTTGCATGACCACATCAACGACCCGTACGTCAAAATGGCGCAGCGGGAGGGCTATCGCGCCCGTGCCGCCTACAAGCTCAAGGAAATCGACGAGCAGGACAAGCTGATCCGCCCGGGGCAGGTCATTGTCGACCTCGGCTCGACGCCGGGCAGCTGGAGCCAGTACGCCCGCAACAAGCTCGCCAAGGGCGCGAAGCGCGATGCCGAGCGCGAGGGCGGGATCGACGGCACGATCATCGCGTTGGACATCCTGCCCATGGAGCCAGTCGCGGACGTCCACTTCATCCAGGGCGATTTCCGCGAAGACTCGGTGTTGGTCCAGTTAGAAGAATTGGTCGGAGAACGCCAGGTTGACCTTGTAATTTCCGATATGGCGCCCAACCTGTCGGGAGTGGCATTGGCGGATGCCGCGCGCATCGAGCATTTGTGCGATCTTGCGCTGGAATTCTCGCAAAATCACTTGAAGCCGGATGGCGCCCTTTTAGTCAAATGCTTTCACGGCAGCGGGTATAGTCAGATTGTTGAAAAGTTCAAGCGTCAATTTAAGGTGGTGGCGGCCCGCAAGCCGAAAGCGTCGCGGGACAAATCGTCAGAAACGTTTATTTTGGGTAAGCATCTCAAGCGGCCTGCATAGGGCCGCTGCAGAACGGTTCCGCATCTGCCGTAATGTGGTCATGGCCTTGGAATCTGGCGTTGCGATGACCCGCCACGCTATTTCTGTGGTAGTGAAACCTTATGGCAGGGGTCTGCGGACTGGATTAGAATGCTTTCGTGGTGCCGCAAGGCAAATGTAGGCGCCCGTCTAAGTGAAGGAGTGGTGCTTTGAACAACAATATGTTTTCGAAAGCAGCAGTGTGGCTGGTTATCGCACTGGTGCTGTTTACGGTGTTCAAGCAGTTCGACAAGCCCCGTGTCCAGGAAGGCGTTTCCTATTCGCAGTTCATGGACGACGCGAAGAACGGCAAAGTCAAGAACGTCATTGTCCAGGGGCGGAACCTCACGGTCACTCCAGCAGACGGCCAGAAGTACCAGATCGTGTCGCCGGGCGACATCTGGATGGTCGGCGATCTGATGAAGTATGGCGTTCAGGTGAGCGGCAAGGCTGATGACGAACCCAACGCGCTGGTGTCCGCGCTGTACTACCTCGGGCCGACGATCCTGATCATCGGTTTCTGGTTCTACATGATGCGACAGATGCAGGGGGGCGGGAAAGGTGGTGCGTTCTCGTTCGGTAAATCCCGTGCACGTCTGATCGACGAAAATAACAACGCAATCAATTTCACCGACGTCGCCGGTTGCGACGAAGCGAAGGAGGAGGTCTCCGAGCTGGTCGACTTCCTGCGCGATCCGCAGAAATTCCAGAAGCTGGGTGGCCGCATTCCGCGCGGCGTGCTGCTGGTCGCCCCGCCGGGAACCGGTAAGACGCTGCTTGCGCGCGCCATCGCCGGCGAAGCGAAAGTGCCGTTCTTCAGCATTTCGGGTTCGGACTTCGTTGAAATGTTCGTCGGTGTCGGCGCGGCGCGTGTGCGCGACATGTTCGAGCAGGCCAAGAAGCACGCACCGTGCATCGTGTTCATCGACGAAATCGACGCGGTCGGCCGTCATCGTGGCGCGGGCATGGGCGGCGGTAACGACGAACGCGAACAGACGCTGAACCAGATGCTGGTCGAGATGGATGGCTTCGAGGCGAACTCGGGCGTCATCGTGATCGCCGCAACGAACCGTTCGGACGTGCTGGACAAGGCGCTGCTGCGCCCGGGCCGTTTCGACCGCCAGGTGTATGTCGGTCTGCCGGACATCCGCGGCCGCGAACACATCATGAAGGTTCACCTGCGCAAGGTGCCGATTTCCAACGACGTCGACGCGGCAGTGATCGCGCGTGGCACGCCGGGTTTCTCGGGCGCCGATCTGGCGAACCTCGTGAACGAGGCGGCACTGTTCGCGGCTCGCCGCGGCAAGCGCATTGTCGAAATGACGGACTTCGAAGACGCGAAGGACAAGATTTTCATGGGTCCGGAGCGCAAGTCGGCCGTGATCCGCGAGGAATCGAAGCGTGCCACGGCGTACCACGAGTCCGGCCATGCGGTGATCGCCAAGCTGTTGCCGAAGGCCGATCCGGTGCACAAGGTCACGATCATTCCGCGTGGCCGTGCGTTGGGCGTGACGTGGCAGTTGCCGGAGCATGACAACGAAACGTATTCGAAAGACTATCTGCTGGACCGTCTCGCAATCCTGTTCGGCGGCCGTGTGGCGGAAGAGTTGTTTCTGAACCTGATCAGCACCGGCGCATCGGACGACTTCAACAAGGCGACGCAAACCGCTCGCGCCATGGTGGCCCGTTTCGGCATGACGGACGCACTGGGACCGATGGTCTACGTCGACGACGAGAACGATGCCACACCGTTTGGCCGCGGCTTCACGCGCACCATTTCGGAAGCGACGCAGCAGAAGGTCGACGCGGAAATTCGCCGCGTGCTGGACGAGCAGTACACGCTCGCGAAGCGTCTGCTGGACGAAAACCGCGACAAGGTCGAAGCCATGACCGCCGCGCTGATGGAGTGGGAAACGATCGACGCCGATCAGATCAACGACATCATGGCAGGCCGTCCGCCGCGTTCGCCGAAGAGCTCGCCGCCGTCGGCAAGCGACGCTTCGTCGGGTGGCAGCCCGGGTACCGAGGTCAAGCCGGGCAGCGCGACCGCGCCGGCCTGATAGGCGATTGGTAGAAAGTGCGGGCCGGTGTGTTTCACACCGGCCCGTTTTGCATTTATCCGTTTTACGTGAAGCGCCGCTACGTGTTGAAAGCCGAATTACCTTCGTCCCCCATCCCGGCGCCGCTGCAATGCGGCCGATTCAAACTGACCTTTGAACGCCCGCTGGTCATGGGCATCCTGAACGTTACACCCGACTCTTTTTCCGACGGCGGCCAATATGCGTTGCGCGGCGATGCTTTGCGCCAGGCAGAGCGTATGCTGCTCGACGGCGCGGACATCATCGACATTGGTGGTGAGTCGACGCGGCCCGGTGCGCCGCCGGTGCCGCTTGACGAAGAGCTGGAGCGGGTAATCCCGCTCGTCGAGCAATTGCGGGGCGCGAATGTGCCGCTCTCGGTCGATACCTATAAACCGGAAGTGATGCGTCATGCATTGGCCGCGGGCGCTGATCTGATCAACGACATTTGGGGCTTCCGGATGCCCGGTGCTATCGAAGCAGTGCGCGAAAGCGATTGCGGCCTCTGTGTCATGCATATGCTTGGCGAGCCGCAGACCATGCAGGCCGGCGAGCCTGACTATGACGATGTGGTGAGCGCCGTGCGCGGTTTTCTCGAAGAGCGGGTCGCCGCGCTGAAGCAGGCCGGCGTCGCACGTGCCCGTATTAGCGTGGATCCGGGATTCGGCTTCGGCAAGGCGGTGGTCGAGCATAATTACGCGCTGCTCGCGCATCTGCCCGACACCGCGCCGCAAGCCGATCCGCCGTATCCGATTCTTGCCGGCATGTCGCGCAAGTCGATGATTGGCGCGGTGATCGGCCGCCCGGCGCCGGAGCGCGTCGCGGGCAGCATCGCCGCGGCGGTGTGCGCCGCCGAACGGGGCGCCGCAATCCTGCGCGTACATGATGTCGCGCAAACAGTAGATGCATTGAAAGTATGGGCAGCCATGCGCGAAGCGGGAAATCCCGGTCGCGCGCGCGCATGAGTCTGCCGGCCAAGGAGGAACATAAAACATGGCACGTCGTTATTTTGGAACGGACGGTATTCGGGGCAAAGTCGGCGAAGGACCCATCACGCCGGAATTCGTGCTGCGGCTCGGCTACGCGGCCGGCAAGGTGCTCGCAGGCGGGAACCGCTGGGCTAAGACAGGCGCCCGGCCCACGGTGCTGATTGGTAAAGACACGCGGGTGTCGGGCTACATGCTGGAAGCCGCGCTCGAATCGGGCTTCTCGGCAGCGGGTGTCGACGTGATGCTGGCCGGCCCGATGCCGACCCCCGGCATTGCCTATCTGACACGCGCGTTGCGGCTCGCCGCCGGCGTGGTGATCAGTGCATCGCACAACCCTTACTACGACAACGGCATCAAGTTCTTCTCCGCCGACGGTAACAAACTGCCGGACGACGTGGAATCGCAGATCGAAGAACAACTCGAACAGCCGCTCGCCTGCGCGGCGTCCGAACAACTCGGCAAGGCACGGCGTCTCGACGACGCGGCCGGCCGCTACATCGAGTTCTGCAAGAGCACTTTTCCGGCGGCGTTCGACCTGCGCGGCCTGAAACTGGTCGTCGATTGTGCGCACGGCGCTGCGTATGACGTCGCGCCGCACGTATTCCACGAACTCGGTGCGGACGTGATCCCCATCGGCGTCGCGCCGAACGGCTTCAACATCAACGACGGCGTCGGCGCGACCGCGCCGGATGCGCTGGTGCGCGCGGTGCGTGCGAACCACGCGGATCTCGGCATCGCGCTCGACGGCGACGCCGACCGTCTGCAGGTCGTCGATGCGGCCGGCCGCCTGTATAACGGCGACGAGTTGCTGTACGTGCTGGTCAAGGACCGCATCGCGACCGACGGCAAGGTGGAAGGGGCGGTCGGCACCCTGATGACGAATATGGCCGTGGAAGTGGCGCTGCAGGGCGCCGGCGTGAAGTTCGTGCGCGCGGCGGTCGGCGATCGCTACGTGCTCGAGCAGTTGCGCGAACACGGCTGGCAGCTTGGGGCAGAAGGTTCAGGCCATATTCTCTCCCTTGACCGCCATTCGACCGGCGACGGCATCGTCTCCGCGCTGCTGGTGCTGGCGGCCATGAAGCGCAGCGAGAAGACGCTCGCCGAGCTGCTCGACGGCGTAACGCTGTTTCCGCAGAAGCTGATCAACGTGCGCATGAATCCTGGTGCGGACTGGAAGGGCAGCGACCTGATCCGCCGCGCCATCGCCAAGGCCGAAGATGCGCTGAACGGCCGCGGCCGCGTGCTGATCCGCGCGTCCGGCACCGAGCCGGTTTTGCGCGTGATGGTGGAGGCGGAGCATGTCAACGACGCCATTCTCCATGCGGAGTCGATCGCCGGGGCGGTGAAACAGGCTACGGCGGACTAACCACGCCGTGACACCGGGGCGGGACGATTGCGATATCGCGGCCCGCCTCCGGTCAATCCGCGGCACCCACCGGCACTTCAGCCAGCCCGCTAGCCGGACCCGTTCCCACCACCTCCGCGAACTCCAACTCCCTCCGCAGCCCCAGCTTCGCCCCCGGCAGACCTCTGGTTCCTCCGCGTCTCTCCGCGCGCACGCAAACGTTCGCGCCCCACCTTTTTCGCCTAATCTTTAGAGCGATGCCAGGAGCATCGCCAAACCGGTGTTTTCCCTGACGGAACGCCTTTCACCCTGTAATCATCTTGTCACATGCGTTTCACGGTTAGTCACGGTACTGTCACAAAGAGACCCTAAGCTTCGCGGTGTTCGTGTTATCCGCTCACACCGCTCACACCTTGGAGGTCTCATGAAATTGATGCAAACCGTGTTCGCTGGCGTCGCTGGCGCGCTTTTCGCAATCGCAGCGCAAGCCGCAGACATCACCGGCGCGGGCAGCACCTTTGCAGCACCGATCTATACGAAGTGGGCAGATGCCTACCAGAAGACGGGCGGCGGCAAGGTCAACTACCAAGGCATCGGTTCGTCGGGCGGTATCAAGCAGATTGAAGCGAAGACGGTCGATTTCGCAGGCTCGGACGCTCCGCTGAAGGACGACGAACTCGCGAAGGCAGGTCTGTTCCAGTTCCCGACAGTGGTCGGCGGCGTGGTGCCGGTGGTAAACGTGCCGGGCGTGAAGGCAGGCGACCTGGTGCTGTCGGGTGAAGTGCTCGGCGACATCTACCTGGGCAAGATCAAGAAGTGGAACGATCCGGCGATCGCTGCACTGAACCCGAAGGTCAAGCTGCCGGACACCGACGTTGCCGTGGTTCGCCGCGCTGACGGTTCGGGCACCAGCTTCATCTGGACGAACTACCTGTCGAAGGTCAACGCAGACTGGAAGGCGAAGGTCGGTGAAGGCGCAACGGTCAACTGGCCGACGGGTACGGGCGGCAAGGGCAACGACGGCGTCGCTGCTTTCGTGCAACGCCTGCCGGGCGCAATCGGCTATGTGGAATGGGCCTACGCGAAGCAGAACCACATGATTTACGTCGGCATGAAGAACTCGACGGGCGCTGTGGTCGAGCCGAAGACGGAAACGTTCAAGGCAGCGGCAGCGGGCGCGGACTGGTCGAAGTCGTTCTACCAGATCCTGACGAACGAGCCGGGCAAGGACGCATGGCCGGTCGTCGGCGCAACCTTCGTGCTGCTGCACACGGCGCAGGAAAAGCCGGCGCAAGGCACGGAAACGCTGAAGTTCTTCGACTGGGCGTTCAAGAACGGCACCCAGGCTGCAAACGATCTGGACTACATCTCGCTGCCGGATTCGGTGACGGCTGAAATCCGCTCGCAGTGGAAGTCGAAGGTGAAGGACGCTTCGGGCAAGGCAGTCGCCGAGTAAGCCAGGCCTTTAGCAACCGCGGTACGTAACACATTGGCCGTCCTCGGGTGAGGACGGCCAATGGCTTTACCAGGCAATACCAGGCACACCCCCCGGCATCCCGGGCATTACCGGCCGCACGACACGTGTCATACGGCAACTGGAAACAGGTCCATCAGGCTCTCATGTCCGATATCCAATTAGCGTCCGGCGCCAGCAGGTCGACCCCACCCGGCAGCGAGTCGCAGCAGAAGGCGCCAAGCCGCGCCGGCGACGTGATCTTCGGCGGTCTCGCGCGCCTTTCCGCGATCATCACCCTGTTGCTCCTCGGCGGCATCATCGTTTCGCTGATCGTCGCGTCCATGCCGTCGATCAAGCAGTTCGGTCTCAGCTTCCTGTGGACCTCGGACTGGGATCCACCCAGCAAGCAATTCGGCGCGCTGGTGCCGATCTACGGCACGATCGCCACCTCGATCATTGCACTCATCATCGCGGTGCCTGTGAGCTTCGGCATCGCGCTATTCCTGACTGAACTCTCGCCCGCATGGCTGCGCCGGCCGCTCGGCATCGCGATCGAACTGCTCGCGGCGATTCCGTCGATCGTGTATGGCATGTGGGGCCTGCTCGTGTTCGCGCCGATCTTCGCGCAATGGTTCGAAAAGCCGCTCGGCGCCGTGCTGGGCGGCATTCCGTTCGTCGGAGCGCTGTTCCGGGGCGCGCCGATCGGCATCGGCATTCTGTGCGCGGGTGTGATTCTCGCGATCATGATCATTCCGTACATCGCTTCGGTGATGCGCGACGTGTTCGAAGTCACGCCTGTGCTGCTGAAAGAATCGGCGTACGGCATCGGCTGCACGACGTGGGAAGTGATGTGGAAGATCGTGCTGCCCTTCACCAAGAGCGGCGTGATCGGCGGCGTCATGCTGGGTCTCGGCCGCGCGCTCGGCGAGACGATGGCCGTCACGTTCGTGATCGGCAACACCAATCTGCTCGATAACGTCTCGCTGTTTTCGCCGGGCAACAGCATTACGTCGGCGCTCGCCAACGAATTCGCGGAAGCGGATCCAGGCCTGCATACGTCGGCGCTGATGGAACTGGGCCTGATTCTGTTCGTGATTACTTTCATCGTCCTGGCGATCTCGAAGATCATGCTGCTTCGCCTCGAAAAAGGGGAGGGCGCGAAATGAGCCAGCCCACTTTGAACATGCCGGGTTCGAACGATCCCGCCGCACTCGAAGAAATGCGCGTGCGCCTGCAGGGCCGCCGCCGCGTGACGAACGCAATCGCGTTGACCATGTCGCTCGGCGCGATGGCGTTCGGCCTGGTATGGCTGGTCTGGATTCTGTACACGACCTTGCACCTCGGCATCGGTGGCCTGTCGGTCGAACTGTTCACGCAGTCGACGCCGCCGCCGAACACCGACGGCGGCGGTCTCGCCAATGCGATCGTCGGCAGCCTCATGCTGGTTGTGCTCGCAACGTTCGTCGGCACGCCGATCGGCATTCTGGCGGGCGTGTATCTCGCCGAATACGGTCAGAAGCGCTGGCTTGCCAGCCTCACGCGCTTTATCAACGACATCCTGTTGTCGGCGCCGTCGATCGTGGTCGGTCTGTTCGTCTACGCGCTCGTGGTGGCGAAGATGGGGCACTTCAGCGGCTGGGCCGGCGTGTTCTCGCTTGCCTTGCTGCAGATTCCGATCGTGATCCGCACCACGGAAAACATGCTGAAGCTGGTGCCGAACGCACTGCGTGAAGCGGCCTTCGCACTCGGCACGCCGAAGTGGAAGATGGTGCTGTCGATCACGCTGAAGGCGTCGATCGCGGGTATCGTCACGGGCGTGCTGCTCGGCGTCGCGCGGATCGCCGGCGAAACCGCGCCGCTGCTCTTCACGGCGCTGTCGAACCAGTTCTTCTCGGTCAATATGAGCCAGCCGGTCGCGAACCTGCCGGTCACGATCTACAAGTTTGCGATGAGTCCGTTCGCGCAGTGGCAATCGCTTGCGTGGGCCGGCGTCTTCCTGATCACGCTCGCGGTGCTCGGACTGAACATCCTCGCGCGCACGATCTTTTCGAACAAGTAAGGGCGGAGTGTAATCCGATGAATATGGCAGAAACGCAAATCAATCAGGTCGCACGCCCGACGGCGCCCGCCGGTTCCGATCCCGCTCAGAGCGGCCAATCGCAGGCGCCGTCGCGCCCGAAGATCGAAATTAACGATCTGAACTTCTTCTACGGCAAGTATCACGCGCTGAAGAACATCAACCTGCAGATTCCCGAAGGCAAGGTGACCGCGTTCATCGGCCCGTCGGGTTGGGGCAAGTCGACGTTGCTGCGCACGCTCAACAAGATGTACGCGCTCTATCCGGAGCAACGCGCCGAAGGCGAGATCCTGATGGACGGCGAGAACCTCCTGACCTCCAAGCGCGATATCTCGCTGCTGCGCGCGCGGATCGGCATGGTGTTCCAGAAGCCGACGCCGTTCCCGATGTCGATCTACGACAACATCGCGTTCGGCGTGAAGATGTTCGAAACGCTGCCGCGCTCTGAAATGGACGACCGCGTGGAATGGGCGCTGACCAAGGCCGCGCTGTGGAACGAAGTGAAGGACAAGCTCGGCCAGAGCGGCTACGGTTTGTCGGGCGGCCAGCAGCAGCGTCTGTGCATCGCGCGCGGCATCGCGATTCGCCCGGAAGTGCTGTTGCTCGACGAGCCGTGTTCGGCACTGGACCCGATTTCGACGGGCCGTATCGAAGAGCTGATCGCCGAACTGAAGAGCGATTACACGGTGGTGATCGTTACGCACAACATGCAACAGGCGGCCCGCTGTTCGGACTACACTGCCTATATGTATCTCGGTGAATTGATCGAGTTTGGTGATACCGAAAAGATCTTCATCAAGCCGGTCCGCAAGGAAACCGAGGACTACATTACTGGCCGCTTCGGCTAAATGGCCGAGCCAAACAAGGAGCACGACATGTCCGACAAACACCTGTCCAGCCAGTTCGACGCCGACCTGAATCTGGTTTCCTCCAAGGTGCTCGAAATGGGTGGCCTGGTCGAATCGCAGATCGTCAAGGCCATGCAGGCGCTCAACGAATTCGATCTCGACATCGCCGAACAGGTGATCGCCGCTGAAGACCGCCTGAACTCGATGGAAGTGGAAATCGACGAAGAGTGCAGCAACATCATCGCGCGCCGTCAGCCGGCCGCGCGTGACTTGCGCCTGCTGATCGCGATTTCGAAAACCATCACGAACCTCGAGCGCGCCGGCGACGAAGCCGAAAAAATCGCCAAGCGCACCAAGCGTCTGATGGAAGACGGCGCGTCGCGCACCATTAATATCGCCGAGATCAAGTTGTCCGGCGAAATGGCGGTGTCGATTCTGCGCCTCGCGCTGGACGCGTTCGCGCGTCTCGATACGGTTGCCGCCGCGCAGATCGTGCGCGACGACAAGGCGATCGACGAGGAATTCCGCGCTTTCGTGCGCAAGCTGGTGTCTTACATGACTGAAGATCCGCGTTCGATTTCCGTGGGCCTCGACTTCCTGTTTATCGCCAAGGCGATCGAACGGATCGGCGACCACGCGAAGAACATCGCTGAATTCATCATCTACATCGTGAAGGGCACCGACGTGCGGCACAAGTCGCGCGACGCGCTCGAGCGCGAAGCACTCAGTTAAGCCAGATATAAGGATCAGAGGTGCCGATGCCCAGCAGCATTCTCGTCATTGAAGATGAGCCCGCCATTTCCGAACTGATTTCGGTCAATCTTCAACACGCCGGACACTGCCCGATTCGTGCGTACAACGCGGAACAGGCGCAGAACCTGATCAGCGACGTATTGCCCGACCTCGTGCTGCTCGACTGGATGTTGCCGGGCAAATCGGGCATTGCGTTCGCGCGCGACCTGCGCAATAACGAGCGCACGAAGCATATTCCGATCATCATGCTGACCGCGCGTGGCGATGAGCAGGACAAGGTGCTCGGCCTCGAAATCGGAGCGGACGACTACGTCACCAAACCGTTCTCGCCGAAGGAATTGATGGCGCGCATCAAGGCGGTGTTGCGCCGCCGCGCGCCGCAGCTGACCGAGGACGTGGTCGCGATCAACGGCCTCAAGCTCGATCCGGCGACGCACCGCGTGGCCGCGCATGCCGAAGGCAGCGAGATCAAGCTCGATCTCGGCCCGACGGAATTCCGTCTGCTGCATTTCTTCATGACGCACCCGGAGCGCGTGCACAGCCGCACGCAGTTGCTCGACCAGGTGTGGGGCGATCACGTGTTCGTCGAAGAGCGCACCGTGGATGTGCACATCAAGCGTCTGCGCGCGGCGCTCAAGCCGGCAGGGTGCGATGCTATGATTGAGACGGTTCGCGGCAGCGGCTACCGGCTCGCGAAGAGCGCCTGACGCATGCGGTGGCCTGCGGGCCTCCCGTGCCGTACAACGTATCTTCGCATTGGTTGTTGCCAATAGCCGCCGCGATTCGCATCCCGGCGCATACGGTTTTCTCTTCGATCGCTAGACCATGAACATCATCTGGGCGCGCTCCATCGTGTCGGTCGTGCTGCTGGCTGTTCTGTGCGCGGTGGTCGGCGCGCTCGTGAACGTCAAGGCAGGACTCGTTCTCGCGATTGTCATGCTGCTCGCGCAGAGCCTCTTCAGCACCTTTCACAAACAGCGCCTGTGGCGTCTGCTCGACGCGCCGGTCTACGGCGAAGTACCGAGTGCGCCTGGCATCTGGGGCGAAATCTACTACCGTCTGCACAAGCTCGCGAAGCGCTGGCATGCGCAGGTGCGCCAGGTGGAGCAGCAGCATTCGCGTTTTATCCAGGCCATCCAGGCCTCGCCGAACGGTGTGGCCATGCTCGACGATCATGACCAGATCGAGTGGTGCAACGCGATCTCCGAACTCCACTTCGGCCTCGATGCGAAACGCGATTTGCGCCAGCACATTACGCATCTGGTGCGTCAGCCCGATTTCGTCCGGTATCTGAATTCGGCTCGCTACGAAGAAATGCTGATCATGCGCGGCATGGGCGACAAGCGCCAGAATGTGCTGTCCGTGCAGGTGTTTCCGTACGGCGAGAATCGCAAGCTGGTGTTGTCGCAAGACATTACCGAGCTCGAGCGGACCGACGCGATGCGGCGCGATTTCGTCGCCAACGTTTCGCATGAACTGAAGACGCCGCTCACCGTGCTCTCCGGTTTTCTGGAGACGATGCGCGAGTTGCCGCTAAGCGAAGCAGAGTGCGCGCGCTATCTGGAACTGATGGAGCAGCAGGCGTCGCGCATGCGCCATATCGTGAGCGACCTGCTGGTGCTGGCGAAGCTCGAAGGTGACAACAAGCCGCCGAGCGATCAGATGATCGATATGCGCGCCGTGTTGCGGCACTTGCGCGACGACGCGGAAAACCTGTCGAGCGACCATCACAAGATCGTATTCGACGCTGACGAAGGGCTCACGGTCACCGGAGTCGAAACCGAGATTTTGAGCGCGCTCGGCAATCTCGTGACGAACGCGATCCGCTACACGCCGGACGGCGGCACGATCAAGGTGATCTGGCACGCGCAAGGCGGCCAGGCGCTGTTTTCGGTGATAGACAGCGGTCTGGGTATTCCGGCTGCGGATATTCCACGCCTGACGGAGCGCTTCTATCGCGTCGATCGCAGCCGCTCGCGCGACACCGGCGGTACCGGCCTCGGCCTCGCGATCGTCAAACACGTGCTGCAACGTCACGACGCGCAGCTCGACGTGAAGAGCGAAGAGGGCCGCGGCAGCACCTTTACCGTGCGCTTCCCGGTGTATCGCACGGCACGCCGGCAACCGGCGCCGGCTTGATCCGATTCAGGCTGACGACGGTTTCGGCCAAAGAAAAACCCGCCTGAACAAGGCGGGTTTTTTATGCGTGCTGCCGGCTCGCCGCGGCGAGCGCAACCCGCGCTTACGGACAGAATTTCCCCAGCAGACTCATTTGCGCGTTGCGCGAGGACTTGCCCGGCCGACGGCGGCGATAATGGCCGTCGCTTTGCATCAGCCACGCGGATTGATTGTCGCCGAGAAACGCCGACAGGCCCTCGGCGATCACGCGCCGTTTCAGGCGGCGATTGTTGACGGGGAACGCCACTTCCACGCGCCGGAAGAGATTGCGGTCCATCCAGTCCGCGCTCGACAGGTAGACCTGCTCCTTGCCGTCGTCGTAGAAATAGTAGATGCGATGGTGCTCAAGGAAGCGCCCGACAATCGAGCGCACCGTGATGTTCTCCGATAGGCCTTCCACGCCCGGCTGCAACGAGCAGACGCCACGCACGATCAGATCGATCTTCACGCCTGCCTGCGATGCTTCGTAAAGCTCGGCAATCACGGTGGGTTCGAGCAGTGCGTTCATCTTCGCCACGATGCGCGCCTTCTTGCCGGCGCGGGCATGATCGGCTTCGGCGCGAATCGCCTCGATCAGTTTCGGATGCAGCGTGAACGGGGATTGCCACAGTTCATGCAGCTTCAGCTCGCCGCCAATGCCGGTCAGTTGCTGGAACACGTGGTGCACGTCTTCGCAGATTTTCTGATCGGCGGTCATCAGACCGAAGTCGGTGTAGAGGCGTGCGGTGCGCGGATGATAGTTGCCGGTGCCCAGATGCACGTAGCGCTTGAGCGTGGTCTTGCCGCCCACCGATACGCGCCGCACGATCAGCATCATCTTCGCGTGGCACTTGTGGCCCACCACGCCGTACACGACGTGCGCGCCGACCGCTTCGAGTTGCGAGGCCCAGTTGATGTTGGTTTCTTCGTCGAAGCGCGCAAGCAGTTCGACCACGACCGTCACTTCCTTGCCGTTGCGCGCGGCTTGCATCAGCGCGTCCATCAGCGGCGAGTCGGTGCCCGTGCGATAGATGGTCTGCTTGATCGCCACCACGTTCGGATCCTTGGCGGCCTGCAGCAGCAGTTCCAGCACCGGCTGGAAGCTCTCGTACGGGTGATGCAGCAGCACGTCGCCCTGATCGATCACGTCGAACATATTGGCGCTGTTGTTGATCTGCTGCGGAATTGAGGGAATGTGCGGCACGAACTTCAGATCGGGCCGGTCCACCATCTCCGGCAGCTGCATCAGCCGCACCAGATTGACCGGGCCGTCGGCGTAGTAGCAGTCCTTATCGGAGAGACCGCTTTCGTCGAGCAGGCGCCGCACCACATGCGCGGGCGTTTCCGCCGACACTTCGAGCCGCACGGCATTGCCCAGATGGCGCGCCGGCAACTCGCCCTGCAACGCGACGCGCAGGTTGGTGATTTCGTCTTCGTCGACGAACAGTTCGCTATTGCGCGTGATGCGAAACTGATTGCAGCTGCGCACCACCAGGTTCGGAAACAGTTCGCCGACAAAGCGCTGCAACAGCGAGCTCAGCAGCACGAAACCATGCGGATAGCCCGACAGTTCCTGCGGCATGCGCACGAGCCGCGGCAGCGCGCGCGGCGCTTGCACGATGCCCATCATCGCCTGACGGCCGAATGCGTCTTTGCCCTCGAGTTCGACGACGAAGTTCAAGCTCTTGTTGAGCACGCGCGGAAATGGATGCGCAGGATCGAGACCGATTGGCGTGAGCACCGGCAGCAGTTCGTCGAAGAAATAATTGCGCGCCCATTCGGTCTGCGCTTCGTTCCACGCTTCGGTGCCGTGAAAATAGATGCCTTCTGCTTCGAGCGCGGTCAACACCGTGTCGTGCAGCATGGTGTATTGGCGATGCACGAGTTTCTGCGCGCGCTCGACCACGAGGTCGTACACATGCTGCAACGACATGCCATCCGGCGACAAAGCGCCGGGGTTGTCGCGCATCTGTTCCTGCAGTCCGGCCATGCGGACTTCGAAGAATTCGTCGAGATTGCTACTGGTGATGCAGATGAAGCGCAGGCGTTCGAGCAAAGGGACGGCTGGGTCGGCAGCTTGTGCCAACACACGCTCGTTGAAACCCAGAATGCCCAGCTCGCGATTCAATAAGGGGTAGCGGATGGACATCGGCAGCGAGAAAGGAATGTCAGGAAGGGGGGCGGAAAGACGCTCGGAAATTCTCACAGTATGATGACGTTGTTATGACATTCTCGATCTTTTGATTTTACGCTGCATTCGTCGCGTGTCGTCAAGATGACGCAGTCGTGTGGGACCATATGGCACCCCCATTGCTGCGAGGTGGCATCGTGAGGTCCGGTACGCTTAGAATGGCGTCTTTGAACAGCGCGGCTGGCCACAAGGCGCCCAAAGCGCAACGTGAACACCCGGTGCCCTCCGCATCCTACGCCGCCGCGCTCGCGCGCATGGAGTCCGCTTACTCGATGGTCAATACTCCGCAACTCCTCGCCGCCGTCGACCTCGGCTCGAACAGCTTCCGTCTTATCGTGGGCCGTGTCGAGGAAACCGACGCGGGCAGCCAGATTTATCAGGTCGACGCCCTGCGCGAGCCGGTGCGTCTTGCCGCCGGTTTGTCGCGCGACAAGATGCTCGATCGCGCTTCGCAGGTGCGCGGCTGGGACGCATTGAAGCGTTTCGGCGAGCGGCTGCGCGATTTTCATCCGGACCACGTTCGCGCGGTCGCCACCAATACGCTGCGTATCGCCAAGAACGCCGGCGAGTTTCTCGGCGAGGCGCAAGCCGCGCTGGGTTTCCCGATTGAAGTGATCGCCGGGCGTGAAGAAGCGCGTCTGATCTATGCGGGCGCGGCGCACTCGGTGCCGGCGAGCCCGGGCAAACGCCTCGTGGTCGATATCGGCGGCGGTTCGACGGAATTCATCATCGGTTCGCACTACACGCCGATCAAGATGGAGAGTCTGTACATCGGCTGCGTGAGCCACAGCCGCGCGTTTTTCCCGGCGGGCAACGTCGACGAATACACGATGCGCCAGGCCGAACTCGCCGCGAGCCGCGAAATCCAGATCATTTCGGCGGAGTACAAGAAAACCGGCTGGGAGCAGGCAATCGGCTCATCGGGCACGGCACGTGCGCTGGCCGAACTGGTCGAGGCGAACGGCTTCAACGATCCGGGCATCACGCACGAGATTTCGCGCGGCGGGCTCGAGCGGCTCAAGCGCGCGTTGATCAAGGCGGAGAACGTCAATCGTCTGAAGCTCGTCGCGTTGAAGGCCGATCGCGTTCCGGTGCTGGCCGGCGGCCTGTCGATCATGATCGCCGTGTTCGACGAACTCGGCGTCGATTACGTAGACACCACCGACGCCGCGCTGCGCCTTGGCGTGTTGTACGACCTGCTGGGCCGTTCGCAGCATGCCGACATGCGCGCGGTGACGGTGGGCGGCTTCATGCGCCGTTACGGCGTGGATCGTTCGCAGGCCGGACGTATCGGCGAGCTCGCGGTCAGCTTTTACGACCAGTTCAAGGAGCCCGACGAAGAGCGCCGCGTGGAAAACCGCATGTTCCTCGGCTGGGCGGCGTCGCTGCATGAAATCGGCTTGTCGATCTCGCACAGCGCGTATCACAAGCACTCGGCCTACATTGCCAGCAACGCGGACATGCCGGGCTTTTCGCGCACCGATCAGGCGCGCCTCGCCGCGCTCGCCCTCGGTCACGCGGGCAAGCTGGGCAAGCTGTCGCAAACACGCGAAGTGGAATGGCCGCTGCTGTTCTGTCTGCGGCTCGCGGCGCTGCTGTGCCGCCGGCGGGCGGATGTCGGATTGCCGGGCATCGCGGTCGCGCAGGTCAATGGCGGCTACGAGGTGCGTCTGCCGAACCAGTGGGTGGCCAACAATCCGCTTACAGACTACAGCCTGATCCAGGAAGCGGCGGAGTGGGAAAAGGTTGGCATTCCGTATCGTGTCGTCTACACGGACGAATGAAGCGGGGCACGTCGCAATCGGCGCATGCATAAAAAATCCCGGCAAGCTTGCGCTGCCGGGATTTTTTTAGGGTGTTACCCCTTGCGCGCCGCGTTGCGTGGCGCGGGTTCGCTCAGCGTGGCAACGCGTCGCCGAGGAAATGACGGGCGTAGCGTGCGTTGATGTCGGACAGGCGGAACAGCGTCAGAAAATCCGCGGTGTTGAAGTCGGGATCCCATGCCGGTGCGCCGCAAATCTTCGCGCCCAGACGCAGATAGCCCTTCACGAGCGGCGGGGGTGCAACCTCGGCGCCTGTCTGCAATTCATCGACCGGCAGCGGCGTGTGCGGAAACGCGCGATATTCCGGCGCCGTCAGCGCGTTGTCGCGCAGCGAGCAATACAGATTCGCCGCATAGTGGCCGCCGTCGACCATCGCGACGCTCGCGCAGCCGAGCATCGTTTCGTAGCCGTTGTGCTTCATGTAGGCAGCAAGGCCCGCCCACAGCGACATGATCACGGAGCCGCTGCGATAGTCCGGATGCACACACGAGCGGCCTACTTCGACCATCTTCGAGCGCAGGTGCGTCAGGCGCGACACATCGAATTCACTCTCTGCATACAGGCGTCCGATACGCGCGGCCTGATGCGGCGGCAACGCGCGATACGTGCCGACGACCTTCAACGTGTCGAGATCGCGCACCAGCAGGTGGTCGCAGTAAGAATCGAACGAATCGACGTCAAGACCCGCGGGGCCCGTGAGGCGTGCGCCCATTTCATCGGCGAACACGCGGTAGCGCAGACGCTGGGCCTCGCGCAGTTCTTCGTCGGTGCGTGCCCACGAAACCTGCAGGCGATGCTGGGCGGTGACCGTCTCTTCGGCACGCGGCAAACGGCGCGTCTCGAAGATCGAAGCGAGGGGCAGGGTAGGCGTCGGCAGTTCTCGCATGGAGGGTCCTGGTCGAAAAAAGGGAAAATTCTTTTTTCGCCAATGTAGTAACGCCTGGTGACGCTCGCATGGCAAACCCATGACGATTGGATGACTGCCCGTAAGCCGCGCGCGCACGGCTTGTAATGTGGCGGGTGTCGCGCGGGTGTTGTTTTTGTGCGACCTGTGGAGGTTTTACGGAATGGGCGAAGCCGGCTCGATCGCTGTCAGCGCGTCATCCCGGCTATGTGGGTGAGCGTAGCGGCCGTGCAATGTACCTGGCGGATTTGGGTGCCACGCCTTTTTATAGGTGTCCGATCAAACCAGATCGGGGGTGATGGCCGCGCGCAGTACGGCCTGACCGTTGCCGTCGCGCTCACGGCTTGCGATCCACCACACCGCGGCTTTTTTTACGGGCCAACTCGCTTCGCTGTGGCCGAGCAAGCGTGCGGCAACGTGGCCGAGCGTGGGTTGATGGCCGACGATTACCACCGTCTGCGCGATGCCGTTGGGCCAGCCGGCGGCGTTGAGCACATCGCCTGCGCTTGCGTTGGGCGCGAGTTCGCGCACCACGCGATACTGATCGCTCAAGGTCTCCGCGGTCTGGATGGTGCGCACGGCCGGGCTGGCGAGCACCACGGCGTCATCGGGCAAGCGGGCGCGCAGCCATTTGGCGACGTTTTGCGCCTGCTTGCGGCCACGCGTGGTGAGCGCTCGCGCGAGGTCGCTGGCGGCGAATTCTTCGGCCTCGGCGTGACGCCAGAGAATCAGATCCATGTATGTCTCCTTGATTCTGGTTGTTCTGGTTGCGGCGCATCGGGTATGGATGAAGTGCCGGTTTCAGTCACTGTCGCACGGAGGGTGCCTGGACCACAAGGCGATGACGCGAGTGAATCGTATAAGCGCGCGGGCATGTCCGGCGAATCTGCCGAACACGCGGGACCCCAAAGCACGCGGGCACCAAAAGCAAAAACCCGCGAAGCCGGAGGCTACGCGGGTTTCGTGCTGCTTTCGTGGTCGGAGCGAAAGGATTCGAACCTTCGACCCTCTGATCCCAAATCAGATGCGCTACCAGGCTGCGCTACGCTCCGACGAATCCGAGATTCTACGTGGCATTGGGTGCCAGAGTCAATCACGAATTGCGTCGGGCAGCGACGGACGCGCGAACGCACCGCTCCGCGGGCCCGCACGCGTCCTTCTGCATCGGATGTGCAGTGCATCTACCGACTGAGTGCACGGCACGTGCGGACGTGCGCAGACGCACCCAGTGGCCGATTCTCCGTTTCAGTGCCGGCGACGCATCCAGTGCGGCATGTGCTGATGAGTCAGCCAGTGATGCACCATGCCTTCGCCGTCGTGTTCGCGTCTATATGTTTTCGATTCGAAAATCGACAGCGCGAGCAGCACGAGCAAACCTATTCCGAGTCCGATAAGACCTGCGATCGATTCAGCGTCCATGGCAGTCTCCTATGGCATGTCGCCATGCCTTTATAGTAGATCAAGATCACGCGCGACAAAATTAGAGCCGCGTAGAGCCGCGCGTTGGAGCCGCATGCGAGCCGACCCGCCGGCTTCGGCGCCATGGTGTGTGCTTTGCGGGTAGACTCTCGGCGCGCGTCGTCTGCCGGATCATCGTCGGCCGGCCGCGATTTGATCCCGCCCCCGAGAGACGACTGCCTGATGAACCGCTTTCCGCTGATTGCGTTGCTGCTGCTGGTTGCCGGCCTTGCCGGCTGTGCGAACAATTCTTCAGGCCACCACGGTGGCCCGCCGCCGCAAGATCCCGCCGACTATCACGGCGTACCCACCGATACTCGCCCGCCCGTGATGGTGTCGCCACCCGCCACGCCTTGAGCGCGGGCAGAACGGCAAACGAAAGGGGGAGTTGCAATAGAAGCGAAGCGCCGGCGCGGGCACGCCGACACTTCTGACCCGGCGCACACTGTTTGCGCGGAGAGCGCGGGCTGACCCCATTCTAGGGCGAGCATCGTGCGCGATATGTATGCGCTTGTTTCAACCCGTAACCGGTTGCGGCGATGCGCGAGGAGCGTGCCGTGCGCACACAACACAGGGCGAATCGAAAGACTCCTAAGGGGCCGCGCTCGCCATGCCGCGCACGACGCCCGGCACATAGCGCGCGAGGGTGATGCCGCGCAACGCCATGAAGATCAGCATCGCGGCCCACAAGCCGTGATTGCCGTAAAGCGGCAGTAAGGCCCACGACGCCGCCACGAAAACCGCGAACGACACGATCATCGACTTCATCAGTTCGCGTGTGCGGGTCGCGCCGATGAACACGCCGTCGAGCAAAAAGCCCCACACGGACACCACGGGTGAAAGCGCGGCCCATGGCAGATACATTTCGGCGGTGGTGCGCACCGCGGCCTGGTCGGTCAGCCGCTCGACGATCCATGCGCCCCCGCCCCAATACACCAGCGAGAATCCCAGCGCACCGAGCGCGGACCAGAACGTGGTCACCTTGACGGCCTGCGCGAACGCGTGCCGGTCGCGCGCGCCGATCGCCGCGCCGACCAGCGCTTCGGCGGCGTGCGCGAAGCCGTCGAGTCCGTAGGCCATGAAGGTCTGGAAGTTGAGCAGCAGCGCATTCGCGGCGAGCGTTGCGTCGCCTTGCCGCGCGCCCAGATGCGCGAACCAGCCAAAAGACGCGAGCAGGCACAGCGTGCGCACGAAGATGTCGCGATTGAGTGCCACCATCCGCCGGAGCGACGCCTCGTCGAGCAAGGCGGCGCGGTTTAGCGCAGGCAGGCCGCGAGGGCGGCCGTGCCATAGGAGCGCGGCGCCGAGCACAAAGCCGAGTGCGTCGGCCGTGGCCGTCGCCGCACCGATGCCGGCCACGCCCCAACCGAATCCATACACGTAGAGCAGCACGGCGACGATGTTCTCGCTGTTGATGAACACCTGCGAGAGCAGGGCGAGCCGCACGCGCTGCGTGCCGAGCAGCCAGCCGAGCACGACGTAGTTGGCAAGGGCGAGCGGGGCGGCCCAGATGCGCGCGTGGCAGTAGAGCCGCGCGTTGTGTTGCACAGCGTCGCTTCCGCCGATCGCGCGCAACGCGTAGTCGATCAGCGGCACCTGCAGCGCCAGCACCATGGCGCCAATCGCGGCGGCCAGCAGCAGCGCGCGGACGACGTTGTTGCGTAGTTCGGCGTGCGCGCCGGCGCCATGCGATTGCGCGACGAGGCCGGTGGTGCCCATGCGCAGGAAGCCGAAGCCCCAGAACACGAAGTTGAAGAAGATGCCGCCGAGCGCCACGCCGCCGAGGTACGACGCTCCATCGAGATGACCGGCGACGGCGGTGTCGACCGCGCCGAGAATCGGTTGTGTCAGATTGGCGAGGACGATTGGAACAGCCAGCGCCAGCACCCGGCGGTGCCAGCGCACGGGGACGGCGGGTGCGTTCGCACCCGCGCCGTCTCCGACGGGGATTTCCTGCGGGGCGTGCCCGGTGTCGCTCAATGGCGTTCCTGCACGCACACCCACGGCGAGACGACCACGGCCCAGAGGTCGGGGTCACGCGCGGCGAAATCGGCGGCGGTTTCCGCCTGCACGCGCTCCACGAGGCCGGAGGACAGCCATTGTGTGACCTGGGTGGTGTTGTCGCTGGCGATGGCTTCGGCCACGCTCACCAGGTCCAGATCGCGCGCCACGCGCAGCAGCATGCCGCGGGCAAAAAAACGTTCGAGTTCGGTCCAGCCGATTTTCGCGGTTTCGGCGAGCAGCTTGGCGTACAGCGGGCTTTGGGTGGCGTCGTTGGAAGTCATCGTAAGCGGGTTCGGACGGGGCCGTCACTATAAACCATCGCCGGGGAGCGGCGGCGCGCGCGTTCCGGTAGGCTATGGGTCTTTCGAAATTCATTCTGAACCTTCATGTCACTGGATTCAACGGCGCCGGCTTCGGGCGCGCAAGCTCAGGTCGTGTCCGACGCCACGCTCACGCGTGCCGACGTGGAACAGCTCATCGCCGCGAATATGGCCGCAAGCAAGGCCCCCCTTCATTTCACCGACTGCGATTTCGAAGGCGCCGATCTGTCGCGGCTCGATCTGCGCGGGGCCGAATTTCATCGCTGCACGATCGTCGAGACTTCTTTTTTCGGCGCGGCGCTTTCACATACACGCTGGGTGCGTTGCCGCGGCCGTCAGGCGGATTTCGCCTCGGCCGATCTGGTCGACGCGGCGTTTCAGTCGAGCGATCTGAATAACACCAGCTGGCGGCGCGCGAAGCTTGCCTCGGCGTCGTTTCGCGGCTGCAAGCTCACCGGCGCGAATTTCGAGGCGTGTGCGGCGCTGGGGTTGAGCTTTGTCGAAACCTTGCTGATCGGCGCGCATCTGCGGGGACTGTCGTTTCGCAAGGTCACGCTGCAGCAACTGGATTTCTCCGATGCCGATCTTGCCGGAGTCGATTTCCGCGAGGCGGTTTTCGAAGGCGGCAGCCTGAAGGATGCGAACCTGAAGGGGGCGCGCTTCGATGGCGCGGACCTGCGCGAAGCCGACCTCAGCGGTGTGCGCCTAGTTGACGCGGCGCTCTTCAAGGGCGCGACGATCTCGCATGCCCAGGCGGCGGTGCTCGTCACCGAACTGGGTCTGAGGGTCATGTGAAGGCGGATTTTAGACGGGCGATTTTAGCCGTTCGATTCGCCTGAACGATTGAGCGCCCATGTTCGCCATTCGATTTGTCGAATCAATAACGCCTGCGGATTTTCAGACTGGCGATTTGTCGGTGGATTAGAGGGATTTAATAATTCCTCTATTCGCGAACTTCCTATGATGAAATCCGGTGAATTGCTGTTTGCGGGTCAAAATGGATTAATGGTGGAAAAACGTGCGTTGGCGCACTAAAACTACGCAACTCGTAAAGCGCCGGAATCAGGCCGCGCGAGGTAGTCGAAATCGGCCAGACCCCTTTCCTCAGGCGTTTCCGGGCGGTTTCAGGCAGATGCCTGATTTGCGCGGTTCAGCAGGCATTACATGGATTTCGAGACGCAATATGAGTGGCGTTTCAAGTCGATGTAATGGGGGTGATTAGTCTGTTTGTTTGCATATTTTCTGGTTCACATAATGCGGAATCCGTACGCCGTATCACATTGCACAGGAAATTAATCCATTGCACTTGTAAAGGGGGATTGTTAGATTTCGTCTTGGCGCATGGTGAACCGGTCCTTTGCCGATATGCGCCGAACCCCCGTTCGCCCGGCCCCGTGCCGGGCTTTTTTTTGGAGCGGACTCACGCACAAGTGATCGCAGATAACCTCGCGAATCGCCGTTACTGTTTGCAGCGAATCACCATCGAACGGTTCTTCACATTCGCGCCGAAAATCCCGCCGACCGTGCCACCGGAGGTCGCGCCGTTGTCGACATCTTTCGAAACGACGTCATAGCCGTAGTTGCCGCAGACTTCACCCGCGCGCTTGTAGCACTCGGCCCAGCTCGAACTCGCGTCGCTGCCGCTGCAGTTGATCGCAAAGCCGGTGTCGCCGCTCGGCAGGTAGGTCATGGTGGTCGTGCTGGAGCAGCCACCGAGGCTGCCAAGCGTCAGCAGGCCCAAACCGATCGCCGCGGCCGTCGTGACGGACGCCAATGCGCTCTTCATACAAAATCCTTACAGATAACCGAAAAAAGACGCGACGCGGAACCGCGTCGTGTCCTGATTGAGCCTTTTATAGCACGCCGGGTTCCCGAGGCTCTCGGTTACTAGCTTACTAGCGAGGGGGCAGTGCTCGCGACGGGTCGATTGAGCGGCCCTGATAGCGCAGTTCGAAGTGCAGCATCACGCGGTCGGTATCGGTGTCGCCCATCTCGGCAATCTTCTCGCCGCGTGCGACCGTTTGGCCTTCCTTGACCAGCAGCACGCGATTGTGCGCGTAGGCCGTCAGATAGTCGGCGTTGTGTTTGAGAATCAGCAGATTGCCGTAGCCGCGCAAGCCGTTGCCCGCGTAGACCACCGTGCCGGGCGCGGCCGCGATCACCGGGGTGCCCGCCGCCGCCGAAATGTCGATGCCCTTCGAATTGCCGCCGTCGAAACCCCGGATGACAGTGCCGTCGGCCGGCCATACCAGCGAGATCGACGCCGCCTGCGCAGCGGACGGCGCGCTGTCCGCGGGCGCCGTGCGCGGCGTGGCTGACGCGCTGCCGCTGCCGGCACCGCTGCTGCGCACAGCACCGCTCGTCGACGCCGCGCCGGCCGGCGGCACGACGCGCAGCACCTGGCCGACCTCGATGCTGTCAGGGTTGGCCAGGTTGTTCCAGCGCACGATGCTTTGCACCGACTGGCGGTTGCTGCGCGCGATCTTCGACAGCGTATCGCCCCGTTCGACCCGATAAAAGCCCGGCCCCACCGGCGCGGACCCGCACGCGGCGAGCAGCGCCACCAGCGACGCGCAGGCGAGCCGCTTCATGATTCTTGTTGTTTCCAGCATTGGACCTCGCAAAGCGCTGCCGCGCGCCGATCCCGATCACGTGGCAGGTGGATGCAAAGCGTCCGATTCTAACGGTTTTGCGCTGCAACACACGAAAACCAGGCAGCGAAACGGCTCGCCACCCGGCACGTATCAGCGCAAAACCGGTCGCGCAACACCACGTGGAAGGGCTGGAATCAGCCGAGCTTCGTCACGTTGATGCGCAGCGCGGCGACCTCGGTCTGCCCGGGTTCGAGCCAGCGCAGACCCTTGCCGTTGTGGATCGCGTCCGGCAAGCCGAGCCACGGTTCGACGCAGTAGAAGTCCGATTCCGCGGCTTCAGTCCAGGTCGTGACCGCATACCAGGGCACCGAGCCCGGCCGTTGCAGGTCGATGCTGATGAGCCGGTCGAGACCCGGCGCAATGAGCCGAACCGGTTGGTCCGGTGTGCCGACGAGACAGTGGAAGCGGTCGTGAATGCGCGCTTCGTCGAGCGTATAACGCGCTTCGCCCGGTTCGGCGGCGCTGATCGAGCCGTCCTCCTGCTGGAAGACCCGTTCGGTGCGCGGCAATTCGAGCGAGGTCTCGCCACGCTGCGTGTACGGCAGCGTGAAGTAGAAGTGATGGCCCGCGTAGTAGGGCAGGCGTGCGTGCCCGGTGTTGGTGGTGGTGAACGTCACGTCGAGCGTGTTCGCGTCCGCGAGGCTATAGGCGGTCTCGAAGCGGAAGCCGAACGGGTAGCCGCCGTGAGTTGCCTTGCTGTCGGTCAGAATCAGGCGCAGGCCGGCGCCGTGCACGTCGGCGTGGGCTTCGAACGGCAGATCGCGCGCGAAGCCGTGCATCGGCAGTTCGCGGACCGTGCCTTTGGCGTCACGCCAATAACCGATCTTTCCGTCGACGCGATGCCGGCCGAGAAACGGGAAGAGCAGCGGGTTGCCGCCGCGAATCCGCGCGGGTTGGCTCCAGTCGGCGCGCTCCGGCCAATGGATGACCGCTTCGCCGTCGATCGTCCACGACATCAGACGGCCGCCGGCTTGCGGCGCGAAACGGAGCACGGAGCCGTCCTGGGCGATCTCGAGAATGTCCTGTTGCGGAGAGAGGGGCATGGTCGATGGGCTAATGGATAAAGAGGTTGATGGTGGTTCGAGCACGCCGCAAGCATGCCATGCAAGGGTTGCACTGCGCCGCTCGCAAGCTGCGCGAAAGATCGATTTTGCGCTGCTTTCCGCTACGGGGAAACCCTTCTGGGGAAATTGCGGGTGTCGTGGGACCGCCATCCTTGCTGATAATCCGTTCGACTACCCGGTCATTTCGACGACCGGATGAGACCGGCTCAGGAGGCTTTATGGATCTCGCAATGGCAATGGGTGTGGCGTTGTTCGGCATGTTCGCGGCAAGCACCGCCTACTTCTTTTACAAACTCGAGCGCTGATCCGCGGCCTTGCTCCAACTCCAGCCTCACCGCCTCGCCGGTTTGTCACCTCGCGGCTAGCGTAAGACACATGTTTTAAGCAACACGCATCTCTTCTGATCACAGGGCGGCCAATCGCGGCGCCCGTTTCTTTTTCCGCAGCGTAACAACGGTGTCGAGTTGTGACGCAGTGCGTCAAAATATCCCCGAAAGTGGCCTAAACGCTTGGCGCTGTCATTGCAGCCAGGCATAATCGGTGCGCCTTTGACGTGCCGGCCGCGTTATTCCGGCGCGCTGTCCCCCGACATTTTCCTTACAAGGACGCCGCGTGAACCTGTCGTTTCTGATCTTCCTGAGCGTGCTGCAAGGCGTCACCGAGTTGTTTCCGGTGAGCAGCCTCGGCCATACATTGCTCGTGCCCGCAGTGTTCGGCATGCATATCGACAAACACGCGCCGCAACTGCTGCCATTCCTCGTCGCCCTGCATCTCGGCACCGCGCTCGCGCTGCTGTGGTACTTCCGCAAACGCTGGTGCGAGCTGGTGCGCGGCTTCTTCGCGTCGTTCGGCGGCCGCCGCAACGACGACGCGCACATGATGTGGGCACTGATCATCGGCACGATTCCGGCGGGCCTCGTCGGACTGCTGCTGGAAAAGCGCCTCGAACGGATTTTCCACGACCTGCGGATCGTCGCGATCGCGCTGATCATCAACGGCGTGCTGCTGTGGTTCGGTGATCGTCTGCAGCGTTCGCGCTCGCATCAGCCGCCGGAAAAGCTGACCTTCCGCCAGGCGTTCTTCGTCGGTCTCGCGCAGATCGGCGCGCTGATTCCGGGTTTCTCGCGCAGCGGCCTGACGATGATCGCGGGCAATGCCGCCGGCCTCACGACGGAGAAGGCTGCCGAATTTTCGTTCCTGCTCGGCACGCCGATCATCTTCGCGGCCGGCGTGCTCGAATTGCCGAAGCTGTTTCATGCGCCCGGCCAACTGGCGGACGCGCTGCTGGGCGGCGTGCTGACCGCGATCGCCGCGTATCTGAGCGTGCGTTTCCTGATGCGCTATTTCGAGGGCCGCGGGCGCCTCGCGTCGTTCGGCGTCTATTGCGTGATCGCCGGCGCCGTGTTCCTCGGCTGGTTCATGTTGCATCCGCAGCCGGTCTGAGGCGTTTGCCTGGCCCGCCGCGTGCTGGCGGGCAGGGCGTGATCGGTTATAATCCGGGCCCGGCTCAACCTGCCGGGCCCGTTTGTTTTGTGACGGGGCAATCGCCGGTTGGGCGCTTGGTAGACCGCGCAACATGCGCCGGGATTTCCTGTACCAGGCGCGGTCAGTTAGAATTTCGTTATGCCGTGAACCTTGCAGCTTGCTGGTGAGCAGGGTCGAAAGCCCGAAAGCGGCTTCTCATTGCGGGCGATGCATTTTGTTGCATCGCCTCTCCTCATTACGGCAGTAGCTCAGCTGGATAGAGCATCGGCCTTCTAAGCCGAGGGTGGTGGGTTCGAGTCCCTCCTGCCGTACTTCTCATGCCCTGCATGCGCGCTCGCCGTGCGGCAGGGAATCATCGCTGCTACGCCGCCGCCTGCACGTCGATCGTGTCGACCCGGTCCGGATAGAACGCGAGATGCTGCGCAATCTCCTTCACCGCCGCGTAGGGCGACTCGTAGGTCCACACCGCATTGACCGTCCGTTCGCCTCCCAGCGGAATGCTGTAGTACGCGCAATCGCCCTTGTACGGGCAGTAGGTCGTGTGATCGGTGCGCTCCAGCAGCGTCATCTCGACGTCGTGGCGCGGAATGTAATACACCGCGGGGTAGGACGATTCGCGCAGCACCAGTGCCTTGTCCGTATCGGCAATCACCTTGCCGGCTACCTTGATGATCACGCGAGCCTTGGCGGGTTCGACCGTGATTGGGTGATCGGGGCCTGGCACCTTGAGGTTTTTTCCAGCCATGTCGATGAACTCCTGGCGAAGTGGGCAACTGAGTGGGCAACTAAGTTTGCAACTAAAGGGACAACCAAGTGGACGAGCAAGTGAACAAGCCTGTGCCACGGAATGGAGCGTTTCGATCCGCTTCCTGCGAAGCAAGACGATAGCGTTCTCGGTCGAAGCATACGCCGCTCATGAAAACGCGTCGGACTCCGCACAGCAAAAATAAAAAAGGGCAGCCGAAGCTGCCCCGTCAAAGTCCACGCCTCGTGGCGGACTGTTGCTTACTGTCTGAATCGTCCGTCAGATATCTGACGGTGGCTCACCTTCGCTTACTGCTTGAGGTTGAGCGCGGACGTCAGGTCGCCCATCGGCTTGCTGCCGTTGCTGACGAGGGCTGCGTCGCGCGCCGCGATACCCGGCAGGGTCGGCAGCGAGAAGCGTCGCGTGATGAAGCGCAGGATCGACGTGGTGTCGTATTGCGTGTGATCGACATAACCCTGCTTTGCGTACGGCGAGATGATGAGCGCCGGAATGCGCGTGCCCGGACCCCAGCGGTCCGCTTTCGGCGGCGCCACGTGATCCCAGAAGCCGCCGTTTTCGTCGTAGGTCACGACCACCAGCATGTTGCTCCACTGCGGGCTCTTTTGCAGATGCGAGATCACGTCCGCGATGTGCTGGTCGCCCGAGGCAACGTCGGTGTAACCCGCGTGTTCGTTCAGGTTGCCTTGCGGCTTGTAGAACGACACTTGCGGCAGCGTGCCGCTGTCGATCGCCTTGATGAACTCGGAGCCGGCGAGGCCACCGTCGAGCAGATGCTGCGCGCGGTTCGTCGTGCCCGGCGCGAGGTCGGCGAAGTAGTTGAACGGCTGATGATGCGGCTGGAAGTTCGGTGCCGTCAGATTCGCGCCGTAGATCACGTTCGACGTGCCGTTCTGCGCCGCCGACACCGCCGCGCCCCACGCGCCGCCGTACCACGCCCACGACACGTTCGCGTTGTTCAGCAGATCGCCGATGTGCGTCTGCGTCTGCGCCGGCAGGGTGGTGGCGAGGCTCGGATCGGCCAGACGCGGATCGCCGCCGGAGGCCGCCTTGTTGCCGCTCGGCTGATACGGCGCCTGCATGGTGTTGATCGCGTAGAAGTCAGGCGTGAGGTTGCCCGACAGCACGTATTTCGGCGGGCCGCTCAGTGCCGAAGCCGGCGAGTTGGAGGCGACTTTCAGCGTG
Source organism: Paraburkholderia ginsengiterrae (assembly GCF_001645125.1). Classification (GTDB taxonomy): domain Bacteria; phylum Pseudomonadota; class Gammaproteobacteria; order Burkholderiales; family Burkholderiaceae; genus Paraburkholderia; species Paraburkholderia ginsengiterrae. The sequence goes on from NZ_LXKA01000187.1 coordinate 94,135, forward strand.
ACGCCGTCGGCTTCCACCGCCGAGATCGAACCCGCCGCCGGGCTCTTGTCCGCGTTCGGATAAGTCGGCGTGCACGCGCACACCAGCCATTGGTGGTTCAGGAACGAGCCGCCGAACGAGCCCATGAAGAAGTTGTCGGCCAGGGTGTATTGCTGCGCGATTTTCCACAGCGGCAGCTTGTCGGCGTTGAGCGTGTAGTGGCCCATCACGAGGCCGCCCGAATCCGCCCACGCGGCGAACTTGTCGTTCTTGCCGCCGTTGATCTGCATCTGGTTCTCGTAAAAGCGGTGATACAGGTCGCGCGTGGTGGCCGTGATCGGCGTGTTGAAACCCTTCGGATCGTCAATCGCGAACGGGCTGTTCGGCAGATTGGCCGTCATCGCCTGGGTGACGACCGGCGTCACGCCGGTTTGCGTCAGGCCGTTCCATACCATCGGCAGCGTCGCGAGCGGCGTGCCGTTGCGATCCACCTGCGTGGCGCTGGCCGCCGTCACGTTCTGCAGACCGTTGGCGCCCGGGAAGTTGCCGTACAGATTGTCGAAGCTGCGGTTTTCCGCGTAAATCACCACGACAGTCTTGATCGCGGTGATGTTCGGTTGCGTGACTTCGTCGCCGCCGCACGCGGACAGGCTCAACGCGGCAGCAATCGCGATAGTCGTCGCGAAAATCAGTTTCTTGTTCATTAGATTGGGTTTCTCTCTCTCGCGTTGGGGACGGGCCGCGTGTGTTCCTGACACGACTGGCCGCCGGCGAAAGTTTGGCAACGGAGTTTGACAGAAAGATGTAATTAATTACGAATTGCTTTTGTCTACGATAATTCGTTGGCTTTATGTCATTCGAGCGACATGCAGATGAAATACGCTCGCGGACTTCACTCAAGCAAACTCATATCGTTTATATGCGGCCAGGTCTGACGGGGATTCGGAAAATAATGGTTCGGGCCGCGGCGCGGCAAGGCGCCACGACTGCAACGAAGCGCATGCGGCTGGCAACGGCTTGTGTGCTCGCGACTACGGCCATGGCCCTTGCCGCGTGCGATGCGGGTGCGCCGGATGCGGGCGCCGTCGCGGCCGCAGCGCATTCGTCCGCGCCCGTCGCCGTGTCCGCCGTGCAGGTGGCCGCGCATGAAGCCGGCCAGTCCCGCGCGCAAGTCTACGAATCCGTGCGGCAGATGACCGCGCTCGGCAAGCAACTGTTTTTCGACGCATCGCTGTCCGGTTCGGGCAAGCTGGCTTGCGCGTCGTGCCACAGTCCGGAGCATGGGTTTTCGCCGGCCAATGCGTTGTCGGTGCAACTGGGCGGCAACGACATGCACCGCACCGGCATGCGCGCCGCGCCGACGCTGAAGTATCTGCAAGCGGTGCCGGCGTTCGCCGAGCACTATCACGAATCGGACGACGAAGGCGACGAAAGCGTGGACGCCGGGCCGACCGGCGGCCTCACCTGGGATGGCCGGGTCGACCGCGGCGGCGAACAGGCGCGCATTCCGTTGCTGTCGCCGTTCGAAATGGGCAGCACGCCGGCCGGAGTGGCCGCCGCGGTCAAGGCCGCGCCGTACGCCGGCGCTTTCCGCGCGGCCTTCGGCGAACACATTTTCGAGAGCGACGACGCCACCTTCAGCGCTGTGCTGCAAGCGCTCGAAACCTTCGAGCAGACGCCCGAAGTCTTCTATCCGTACACGAGCAAGTACGACGCTTATCTGGCCGGCAAGGCGCAGCTGACTCAAGCCGAACTTCGCGGCCTGCAACTGTTCAACGACGAAAAGAAGGGCAATTGCGCAAGCTGCCACATCAGCCAGCGCACCATGGACGGCGCGCCGCCGCAGTTCAGCGATTTCGGCCTGATCGCGATCGGTGTGCCGCGCAATCGCGCGCTATCCGTGAACCGCGATCCCCATTTCTACGACCTCGGCGCTTGCGGGCCGGAGCGCACCGACCTGAAAGGGCGCGCCGAATTTTGCGGCATCTTCCGCACGCCGACGCTGCGCAACGTGGCGTTGAAGAAGAGCTTCTTCCACAACGGCATCTATCATTCGCTCGATCAAGTAGTGCGTTTTTATGCGGAACGCGACACGAACCCGGACAAGTTCTATCCGGTCGTGAAGGGCAAAGTGCAGAAGTTCGATGATTTGCCGCAGCGCTACTGGGCCAATCTGAATACGGAGCCGCCGTTCGACCGCAAGCCGGGCGAGAAGCCGGCACTTGACGAGGCCGAGATCAAGGACGTGGTCGCGTTTTTGAATACGCTGACGGATGGCTATAAAGCGGCCAACTGAGAGCTCGTGCGTTGACGAGGGGGGTGCGAAGCCGGCCGTTGCGGCGGCTTGCGCTGTCGACGCCGCGTTCAGTGGCGCGCGCTGACGAGAATGTAATAGCAGACAACCAGCAGCAGGGCGAACGACAGTAGCAGGCAGGCCGTGCCGGCGCGCATCAGCAGCCTGGGCCAGTGCGCGTGGGGCAATCCGTCGAGACGCACGATGCGACGCGCGAATCCGGGATCGATGTGGATGGAGATCGGCGCGAGCGTCACGCACAGCAGTGCGAGGGCGACGGCCAAGGTTTCAAGGGAAAGATAGACGTTCATGGTGAAGCGGGGGTAGCTCGATTGGCGCGCCAGGCGCAGTAGAACAATATTAGGAAAGCGTTCTACGAGGCGAAATGGGAAGTCTCCTAAATGATCCGGGATATGTCCTAGATTAAGTGGGGCCGCCACTGCCGATCGTGCAAGCCATTGGGAGCGAATCATGGGCGGCGCCGTGCCGACCGCCCCATTTGTCGTGGATCACCGCGAGGCCGCTTCACGCGGCGATCTCAGAGGCGACATGCTATGCTTTTGAGGTCCAGATCACGAGCAGCCGCAAGCGCGCTCGAGGCCGCCCCAACATTTTCGAGGAGAACCCTTCATGTCGATACGTACCCGTGTCCTGCTTAACCTGAGCGTTGGCAGCCTGCTGCTTGGCGGCGCGATTGGTGCGCAAGCGGCGAACCTTGGCTTTCTGAACGACACGCCGATCACCTACATGAAGCCGCGCGATGTCGATTCGGTCAAGCTGGCCGTCATCAAAGCACTGGACGACAAGAAGGACGGCGAAACCACGAACTGGGTCAACGAAGGCACCGGCAATAGCGTGAAAATCGACGCGGTGATTACGGTGGCCAGCACCGCCAAAGACGGCGAGCGCACCTGCCGCGACGTCGGCGTCGTGCTGAACGCGAAGGGGCAATCCATGAACCTGCGCCCGCAATTCTGCAAGCAGGGCGCCGGCGCGTGGCAGCTGCAGAAAAAGCACTGAGCATGCAGGTGGTGAGGCCGGCGCGCATCGGCCTGCAGCCGGTGCGCCTTGAAAGCACGGTGGGATGCTCGCGTGAGGCGGTGCGGTGATGAGCGCGCGAGTTGTCTCGTGCGGCATCGTCCTGCTCGATCCGGACGGCCGGGTGCTGCTCGCTCACGCCACTGAAACGTCGCACTGGGACATTCCCAAGGGCCACGGCGAGGAGGGCGAGGCGCCGCACGTCACGGCGCTGCGCGAGATGGTCGAGGAGACCGGCATTGCCATCGCCCCTGAACGCCTCACGGATCTTGGCCTGTTCGTCTACCGGCGGGACAAGGACCTGCATCTGTTTGGCGCGCGTGCTACCGCCGACGAACTCGATCTGCGCGCGTGCATCTGCACGTCGCTCTTTCCGCGCCGCTCCGACGGCACGCTGATTCCCGAAATGGACGCCTACCGCTGGGCCGCGCCGGACGAAGTCGAGCAGTATGCGAGCCGCAGTCTTGCGCGGCTCTTTCAGACCACCCTGTCGCTTGCGCTGCTGCACAGGTCGCTCTAGCGCACATGCGGGCGGCAGCGCGCGCCTGACGCGCGCGAGCCGCACGGCGCGTCAGTCGAGCGCGCGGTCGTTGGGATGCGCGAACAGTGCGCGGTTCTGTTCCGAGAGCGAAAAATTCAGATTGATACCGCGCGGCGGAATGGGCTGCGTGAACCATTGTTTGTACAGACGTTCCGCATCCCCCGAGGTCTGGCCGCGCGCGATCACGCCGTTCACCAGCGTGCGGAAGGGTTCATCGCCCTTGCGGAACATGCACGCATAAACCTCATAACCAAGCGGCGTGCCGGTCACGACGAAATCGTCGGGCCGCGGATCGGTCGCCTTGAAACCGTACACGATCGGCTCGTCCATCACGAAGGCCACGGCCTTGTCGTCCTTGAGCGCGGCAAAGGCTTCCGAATGGTCACGCGCGCTGGAGATGCGCATGTTCAGATGCTTGTCGGTGTTCAGGCGGCGCAGCAGGCGCTCGTCTGACGTGCCCGCGGTCGTCACGACCGGCTTGCCTGCCAGGTCCTGAAAATCCGTGATGCCGCTGCCCTTGCGCACGATCATGCGCACGGCGTACTGGAAGAAGCTGTTCGAGAACGCGGCTACGTTTTCGCGTTCCACCGTGTGCGTGGTCGAGCCGCATTCCAGATCGATCTGGTTGTTCAGCAGCATCGGCGTGCGGTTGGACGACGTGACGGTGATTTCGCGCACCTTCAGTTGCGGCATGCCGAGCGTCTTTTTGATCTCGTCGACGATCTGCAGCGCGATGGTCTGCGAGTAGCCGACCGTGCTCTTGCCGTCGAAGTACGAGAATGGAATCGACGCTTCCCTGACCCCGAGCACGACCACACCGTCGTCGTGGATTTTCTTGAGCGTGCCGGTGAGTTCATCCGCGCAGGCGGTGTCGGCGAGCGACGCCGCGCCGAACGTGACCAGCGCCATCAAGGCGCAGCGTGCGCTGTGGGCAAAACGTGCGGCGCGCGCGCGGCCTGTACCGTGCATGCCCCCGATACTCGCCCCGCGGCGGGCTGCAATTTTCATTGGACCTCCTGGACTGGCGTGCGCAAACGGCCGCGCCGTCACCGTGGATGGAACATGATGCAACGAAACGGCGTGCATCTTTTTCGAAAGATGCACGCCGAATTCAACTTCAAATGCGTTACGAGCAGCTGTGCTCCAGCTTACGCCGGCTTGCCCCAACTGTCGCGCAAGCTGACGATCCGGTTAAATACGGGCTTACCCGGCTTCGAATCGACGCGGTCGGCGACGAAGTAGCCATGGCGCTCGAACTGATAGCGTTGTTCCGGCAACGCGTCGCGTGCGCCCGGTTCAAGGTAGGCGTTGACGACCCGCTTGGAATCCGGATTCAGCGCTTCGAGGAAATCACGGCCACCGGCGTCCGGTTGCGGCTCCTTGAACAGCCGGTCGTAGATGCGCACTTCGGCCGGGCAGGCGGCGGCTGCGCTGACCCAGTGAATATTGCCCTTGACCTTGTAGTTGTTCGCGCCTTCGGTGCCCGACTTGCTGTCCGGGAAGTAGTTGCAATGCACCGCGACGACGTTGCCGTTCTCGTCCTTGTCGGCGCCCGTGCACTCGATCACATAGCCGTAGCGCAGGCGCACCTTGTTGCCCGGGAACAGACGGAAGTAGCCCTTCGGCGGGGTGTCGGTGTAGTCGTCGCGCTCGATCCACAGCTCGCGCGTAATCGGAAACTCGCGCACGCCCATTTCCGGATGATGCGGGTGCACCGGCGCGCTGCACTGCTCGGAGAGGTCTTCCGGGAAGTTGTCGATGATCAGCTTGACTGGATCGAGCACGGCGGCCGTACGCGGCGCTTTCTCGTCCAGATCGTCGCGCAGCGCGCCTTCGAACACGCTCATGTCGATCCACGAATCGACCTTGGTGACGCCGATACGCTCGCAGAACAACTGGATCGATTCCGGCGTGAAGCCGCGGCGCCGCACGCCGACGATGGTCGGCATGCGCGGATCGTCCCAGCCGTCCACGTGGCCTTCGGTCACGAGTTGCAGCAGCTTGCGCTTGCTGGTGATCGCATAGGTCAGGTTCAGGCGCGAGAACTCGATTTGTTGCGGCAGCGGACGGGTGAAGATGCCGGCTTCAGCAAGCTCGTTCAGAATCCAGTCGTACAGCGGACGATGGTCTTCGAATTCGAGCGTGCACAGCGAATGCGTGATGTTTTCCAGCGCGTCCGAAATGCAATGCGTGTAGTCGTACATCGGGTACACGCACCATGCGTCGCCGGTACGGTAGTGATGCGCGAAACGGATCCGGTAGATCACCGGGTCGCGCATATTGAAGTTCGGCGACGACATGTCGATCTTCGCGCGCAGCACGTGCTCGCCTTCCTTGAACTCGCCGGCCTTCATGCGGCGGAACAGGTCGAGGTTCTCCTGCACCGAGCGCTCGCGGAAGCGCGAGGGCGTGCCGACTTCAGTTGCCGAGCCGCGGTTCGCGCGCATTTCTTCGGCCGACTGGCTGTCCACATACGCCTTGCCGCGCTCGATCAGCAGTTCGGCGAATTCGTACAGCTTGTCGTAGTAGTCGCTCGCGTAATAGAGCTCTTCCTTGCCGCCTTTTTCCCATTCGAAGCCGAGCCAGCGCACCGCGTCGATGATCGAGTCGACGTATTCGACGCTTTCCTTTTCCGGATTGGTGTCGTCGAAGCGCAGATGGCACACGCCGCCGTAACTGCGCGCCACGCCGAAATTCAGGCAGATGCTCTTGGCGTGACCGATATGCAGATAGCCGTTCGGCTCGGGCGGAAAGCGCGTTTCGACGCGCTGGCCCCACTTGCCGGTGCGGTTGTCGTCGTCAATGATGTTGCGGATGAAATTGGATGCCGCTGGCGCGTCGTTGCGTTCGGTATTCATGCGAGAAGGAGAAAGTCTGTCGGGGAAGCGTAATGCGCCCACTAATCTGCTGATTCTACCTGACGAGTCCCTTTACGACAGGCGAATGCGGTGTGCAGCCAACGTTTGAGCGGTTTCGGCGCGGATTCGGGGGCCGGAAGGCGCTGTAACAGGAGGTAAAACGGTTTGTTGACGCGTTCGCCGCCGACTTAGGATGCGAGCGGCGCGGGTTCGCCCGCCAGCGCCGTGCGATTATTCCCGTGGTTCATGCACCATGGCGCCCTCAGTTGCCGGAGTTTCTCGGATGTCTGTCCCGACACGCGCGCCTCGCGCGCCTTTCACCTCTCTTTCTCTGGCCCGGATCGCGACGGTCTCGGCCATGCTGGCCGCCTTCACCGGCGGCGCCGTCGCACCCGCGTCCGCTCTCGCGAAAACGCCGCCGCCCAAGGCTGTGCTGGACGCGTCGGCGGTGGCCGTGCCGGATCGCTACAGCGCCGACACTGCCCAGCAGATTTTCGCCGCCGGCGGCAACGCGGTGGACGCCGCCGTGGCCGTGGCCTTCACGCTGGCCGTGACCTGTCCGGACGCGGGCAACCTCGGCGGCGGCGGGTTCATGACCGTATTCATGGACGGCAAACCCTACTTTCTCGACTACCGCGAGCGCGCGCCCCAGCAGGCGACCCGCGACATGTATCTCGACGACAAGAGCAACCTGCTGCCCGGCATGAGCACGGTCGGGCATCGCGCGGTGGCGGTGCCGGGCACGGTCGCGGGCATGTGGGAGGCCCAGCAGCGTTTCGGCAAACTGAAGTGGAAGCAGGTGCTCGCGCCCGCGATCCGCTATGCCACGGACGGTTTTCAGGTCGAGCCGTGGCTACAGCAGCGCCGCGACGCGGTTGCGAAGAACTTCACCGGCAAGACCAACTTCGACGCCTACTTCTCGACGCTCAAAGCGGGCGTGACCTACCGCCAGCCCGAGCTCGCCGAAACGCTGTCGCGCATTGCAAGCGACGGCGGGCGCGAGTTCTACGAGGGCCGCACGGCGGACCTGATCGCCCAGCAGATGTATGGGCACGGCCTCGTCACCAAGCAGGACCTGGTTCAGTACAAGGCCGTGTGGCGCCAGCCGCTTGCCGCCGACTGGAACGGTTATCGGGTCGTGACCGCGCCGCCGCCGAGTTCGGGCGGCGTCGGCCTGATCCAGATGCTGAAGATGAAAGCCGATCTGAAGCAGGCGTTCGACGGTCTCGAGCTGAATTCCGCGCCGTATATTCATCTGATCGCGCAGATCGAGGACCGCGTCTTCGCCGACCGCCAGCAGTATCTGGGGGATCCTGACGCGTACAAGATGCCGACCGGCAAACTGATCGACGACGCCTACCTCGCGCAGCGCGCCGACGAAGTCAAACCCGACGAAGTGCCGGGCGCGTCGCCGGTCAAACCGGGCCTTGGCGACGAGGCACTGGAGAAGGCGCAAACCACGCATTTCTCCGTGGTCGACAAGTGGGGCAATGCGGTGTCGAACACCTACACGCTGAACGGCGATTTTGGGTCGGGCGTGGTGGTGGACGGCGCCGGCTTCCTGCTGAACGACGCCATGGACGATTTCGTCACCAAACCGGCCAGCGCGACCAGTTCCGAGCCCAACACGATAGCGCCGGGGCGCCGGCCGCTTTCGTCGATGACGCCGACCATCGTGCTGAAGGACAATAAAGTGTCGCTGGTGATCGGCACGCCTGGTGGTTCGCGTATTCTGACCTCGATTTTCCAGGTGATGACGGACCTTTACGACTTCAATATGGCGCCCACCGACGCGCTCGCCGCGATGCGCTTTCATCACCAGTTGCTGCCGCCGAAGACGATCTACTTCGAGCCGTATCATCCGGCCACGGGTGAGTTGGCCGGGCAACTGCAAGCCTTGGGTTATACGATCGAGACGCAGTCGTTCAATGGCGACGTGCAGATGATCCGTATCGATGGCACGAAACCTGAACCGGCAGCGGACCCGCGCGGCGCGGGCGTGGCGCGCGTCATGCCGTAATGCGCCGTGATGCGCCGGGACGGGCTGCGGCGAGCGGGGTGAAGACTACAGGCTGCGAATAACGATTTACGACGGACGATCTACGACAGACGATCTACGACGGGGAACACGATGAGCGGATCGAAACAACCGACCACCCTGGTGCTGCCGGGCTATCTGAATTCCGGCGCCGGTCATTGGCAAACGCGCTGGGAGGCAAGTGATCCGGCGTTCGTGCGCGTGCAGATGCCAGACTGGGACCACCCTGAGCGCGACGCCTGGTGCCGTACGCTCGACGCCGCGGTGGCCGCCGCCGATGCGCCAGTGGTGTTCGCGGCGCATAGCCTCGGTTGTCTGACGGTTGCGTTCTGGGCGTCGCATTATGCGAGCGCCGCGCAGCTTGGCAAGGTGGCGGGCGCTTTGCTGGTCGCGCTGCCGGACCCCGCCGGAGCCCAGTTCCCACAGGACGCGAACGGTTTCGCGCCAGTGCCGCTCACGCGCTTGCCGTTTCCCACCATTGTCGTGGCGAGCAGCGACGACCCCTACGGCGGCGTGCCGTTTTCGCAGGCCTGCGCGAGCGCCTGGGGCAGCCGCTGGATCGACATTGGCGCGCGCGGCCATATCAACGCGGACAGCGGACTCGGCGATTGGGCCGAAGGGCGTGAATGGCTCGCTTCGTTCGGCGAGGCGGGTTGAGACCGGGGCCGGTGCGCCCCGTTCAAATCAAATCACCGATTGCGCCCGCAACGCCGCGATCCTGGCTTCGTCATAGCCAAGCACGTCACGCAGGATGCTCTCCGTGTGCTCTCCGAGCGTGGGCGGATGCGCCAGCGCTTCGGGCGGCGTGCCGCTCATATTGATGGGGTTGCGCACCAGCTTGACCGTGCCGCCCGACGGATGCGGCAGATCGACCCGCATGCCGCGCGCCACCACCTGCTCGTTCTCGAACACCTCGCCGAGATCGTTGATCGGCCCGCACGGCACGCTTGCCGCTTCGAGCGCCGTGATCCATTGCTGCTTGCCCTGCAGGCGGACCATCTCCGCGAGAATGGGTACGAGCACGTCGCGGTTCCGCACGCGCGCAGGATTGGTCGCGAAACGCTCGTCGTCGGCCAGTTCCGGACGGCCGCCCACTTCGACGAACTTGCGGAACTGCCCGTCGTTGCCGACCGCGACGATGATCCAGCCGTCGCTCGTCTGGAAGGTCTGGTAGGGCACGATGTTCGGATGCGCATTGCCCCAGCGCACCGGCGGCTGGCCGCTCGCCAGGTAGTTCGAATTCATGTTGGCGAGCATCGCGACCTGAACGTCGAGCAGCGCCATGTCGATGTACTGGCCCTCGCCCGTGCGGTCGCGGTGCGTGAGCGCGGTGAGCACGGCGATGGTCGAGTACATGCCGGTCATGAGGTCGGCAATCGCGACGCCGGCCTTTTGCGGACCGCCGCCCGGCTGGCCTTCACGCTCACCGGTAATGCTCATGAAGCCGCCAATGCCTTGCACGATGAAGTCGTAGCCGGCGCGCTGCGCATACGGCCCGGTTTGCCCGAAACCGGTCACCGAGCAGTAGATCAGGTCGGGCTTCACTTCCTTGAGCGACGCGTAGTCGAGGCCGTACTTCTTCAACTGTCCGACCTTGTAGTTCTCCAGCACCACGTCGCTTTGCGCGGCCAGTTCGCGGATGATCCGCTGGCCTTCGGGCGAGGCGATGTCGACCGTCACCGAGCGTTTGTTGCGGTTTGCGGCGAGGTAATACGCGGCCTCCCGCGTGTCTTCGCCGGCCGGCGTCTTCAGGTACGGCGGCCCCCAATGGCGCGTGTCGTCGCCGACTTCGGGCCGTTCGATCTTGATCACGTCGGCGCCGAAATCGGCAAGCGTTTGCGCGCACCAGGGCCCCGCGAGCACGCGGGTGAGATCCAGCACGCGGATATGACTGAGAGCGCCCATATTCGTCAATGTCTCCTATGTCGACCAGAGTTAGCGCTTTAGCGCTTAGTCTGGTCCCATGCACGTAGTTGCGGGTAGGCAGGCGGCGGGCGAGGCGCCGCGAATAGTGGGCCATCTTAAGCGATTCCCGGGCGGCGGGTTAGTCAGCCGAACGGCATAGGACGAATGACACGCCTCTCGAAGTCCTCTCGGCAGCCGCTCAAGCCTGGCTGAACCTGGCCGAACGGCTAACGTCCGGGGCGCGCTGCCGCGCGCACGCGCCGATCCCGTATAATCAGTCGTTTAAGAAACAAACAGTTGGCGCATCCCACGATGCCGCCGGTAACAGCCAGGGAACTGGCAAACCCGTCCCCCGCACGCTATGAAAGCCGCCGAAATCCGCGAGAAATTCCTCAAGTTCTTCGAATCGAAGGGCCATTCGATCGTTCGCTCGTCGAGCCTTGTGCCCGGCAACGACCCGACACTGCTCTTCACCAATTCGGGAATGGTGCAGTTCAAAGATGTGTTCCTCGGCGCGGAATCGCGTCCGTATGCGCGCGCCACGACCGCGCAGCGCAGCGTGCGCGCCGGCGGCAAGCACAACGATCTGGAAAACGTCGGCTACACCGCGCGTCACCACACGTTCTTCGAAATGCTGGGCAACTTCTCGTTCGGCGACTACTTCAAGCGCGACGCGATCCACTACGCGTGGGAACTGCTCACGGGCGTGTACCAGCTGCCGAAAGACAAGCTGTGGGTGACCGTCTATCACGAAGACGACGAAGCGCACGACATCTGGGCGAAAGAAGTAGGCGTGCCGGTCGAGCGCATCATCCGCATCGGCGACAACAAGGGCGCGCGCTACGCGTCGGACAACTTCTGGCAGATGGCCGACGTTGGCCCGTGCGGTCCGTGCTCGGAAATCTTCTACGACCACGGTCCGGAAGTGTGGGGCGGCCCGCCGGGATCGCCTGAGGAAGACGGCGACCGCTACATCGAGATCTGGAATCTCGTGTTCATGCAATTCAGCCGCGACGCGCAAGGCAACATGACGCCGCTGCCCAAGCAGTGCGTGGACACCGGCATGGGACTGGAGCGCATCGCCGCGGTGCTGCAGCACGTGCACAGCAACTACGAGATCGACCTGTTCCAGGCGCTGATCAAGGCGGCCGCGCGTGAAACCGGCGTGAGCGATCTGACCAATAACTCGCTGAAGGTCATTGCCGACCACATCCGCGCATGCTCGTTCCTGATCGTCGACGGCGTGATTCCGGGCAATGAAGGCCGCGGCTACGTGCTGCGCCGGATCGTGCGCCGTGCCATCCGTCACGGCTACAAGCTGGGCAAGAAGGGCTCGTTCTTCCATCGCATGGTGGCCGACCTCGTCGCGCAAATGGGCGATGCATACCCGGAGTTGAAGGACGCTGAGCAGCGCGTGACCGACGTGCTGCGTCAGGAAGAGGAGCGCTTCTTCGAGACCATCGAGCACGGCATGTCGATTCTCGAGAGCGCGCTGGCCGACCTCGAAGCGAAGGGCGGCAAGACGCTCGACGGCGAACTCGCATTCAAGCTGCACGACACGTACGGCTTCCCGCTGGATCTGACCGCGGACGTGTGCCGCGAGCGCGAAGTGACGGTCGACGAACCGGCCTTCGACGAAGCCATGGCGCGTCAGCGCGAACAGGCTCGCGCGGCGGGCAAGTTCAAGATGGCGCAAGGCCTCGAATACACGGGCGCGAAGACCACTTTCCACGGCTACGAAGAAATCGTCTTCGACGACGCGAAGATCATCGCGCTGTATGTCGACGGCGCCTCGGTGCAGCAGGTGAGCCACGGCCAGCAGGCGGTCGTCGTGCTGGACCACACGCCGTTCTACGCGGAGTCGGGCGGCCAGGTGGGCGACCAGGGCGTGCTGGCCAATGCGAGCGTGCGCTTCGCGGTGGCCGACACGCTGAAGGTCCAGGCCGACGTGGTTGGTCATCACGGCACGCTCGAGCAGGGCACGCTGAAGGTGGGCGACGTGGTGAAGGCGGAAATCGACGCGGTGCGTCGCGCCCGCACGCAACGCAACCACTCGGCCACGCACCTGATGCACAAGGCGCTGCGCGAAGTGCTCGGCTCGCACGTGCAGCAGAAGGGCTCGCTCGTCGACGCGGACAAGACCCGTTTCGACTTCGCGCACAACGCGCCGATGACGGACGAGCAGATCCGCCGCGTCGAGGAAATCGTCAACGCGGAAGTGCTGGCGAATGCGCCGGGTATCGTCCGCGTTATGCCGTTCGACGAAGCGGTGAAGGGCGGCGCGATGGCGTTGTTCGGCGAAAAGTATGGCGACGAAGTGCGCGTGCTCGACCTCGGCTTCTCGCGTGAACTGTGCGGCGGCACGCACGTGCATCGCACCGGCGACATTGGTCTGTTCAAGATCGTGATGGAAGGCGGCGTGGCGGCGGGCATCCGCCGCGTGGAAGCGATTACGGGCGACAACGCCGTGCGCTTCGTGCAGGATCTCGACGCGCGCATCAACGCGGCGGCGGCTGTCCTGAAGGCACAGCCGGCGGAACTCACGCAACGGATCACGCAGGTTCAGGATCAGGTGAAGCAGCTTGAAAAGGAACTGAGCGCTCTCAAGTCGAAGATGGCGTCGAGCCAGGGCGACGAGCTGGCTGGCCAGGCGATCGAAATCGCCGGCGTGCACGTGCTGGCGGCTACGCTTGAAGGCGCCGACGTCAAGACGCTGCGCGAGACGGTCGACAAGCTGAAAGACAGGCTCAAGAGCGCGGCGATCGTGCTGGCATCGGTTGAAGGCGGCAAGGTGAGCCTGATTGCCGGTGTCACCGCCGATGCAAGCAAGAAGGTCAAGGCGGGCGAGCTGGTCAACTTCGTCGCGCAGCAGGTTGGCGGCAAGGGCGGCGGTCGGCCGGATATGGCCCAGGCGGGTGGCACCGAGCCGGCGAATCTGCCGGCGGCGTTGGCCGGCGTCAAGGGCTGGGTCGAAGGCCAGCTTTAAGTCGGGTTTAATCCGGCTTTGATTGGGCCGCGCGGTGCGCCGGGAGTATCGGCGCGCCGCGCGGCCCGAATCGTTTGGAACCCGTCACGCTGGATTAGGCGTTGGCGCGGCGCTCCCTTTAGGGGCCGTTCTTAGGCGTTGGCACGGCGCTCACTTCGGGGGCGTTCAAGGGCCGTTCGCGGCGCACGCCTCGCGTGGTCTCTCACCACGTCCCGCAGTCGAAAAAATCAGGCAACAGTCTGCGCGTGGGTTGCCGCCTCGCGCGAACTTTTCGCGTCCTCTCCCTTCAGCAGCGTTTCTTTCAGCGCATTGAGCGCGGACGAAAAATGCCCGCGTCGCCAGACGAGCAGCGTGTCGATCACGCCGATATCGGGTAGCGCATGCACCGTGATATTGCTGGCATCGGCTTGCAACTCAAGCACGGACCGCGGCGCCACCGCCACACCCGCTCCAGCGGCTACGCATGCCACGATCGCGTGATAGGAGCCGAGCTCCAGCACCCGGGCCGGCCTCACGCCGTGCTCCAGATACCATTTCTCGATATAAGCCCGGTACGCGCAGCCGCGCTCGAACGCAACCAGGGTCGAGAGCGCGATATCGCTCACTTCGTGGATCGGCCGATGCCCGCGCGGCGTCAGCATCACCAGTTCTTCCCTGAACACCGGCACTGACTCGAACAAATCGCCTAACGCTGCCGGATCCAGCGGCGTCGCTACCAGAGCGGCATCCACTTCGAATTCGCGCACCCGCTCGATGAGCTTGCCGGTCGTGCCGGTTTCGAGTTCCAGCGCGACCGCCGGCCACTGCTGGTGATAGTGCGCGAGCAGGCCGGGAAGACGCGTTGCCGCGACACTTTCCATCGTGCCCAGCCGCAGGCGCCCACTCGGCCGATCCTCGCGCACCGCGTGACGCGCCTCGTCAGCGAGGGCAAGCAAACGCTCCGCGTAGGGCAGCAGTGTCTCGCCGGCCGGTGTCAGCACGAGACGGCGGCCGTCGCGGATAAACAGCTCGGTGCCCAGTTGCTCCTCAAGTTGCTTGATACGCGTGGTGACGTTCGATTGCACGCGATTGAGCTTGGCAGCCGCACGCGTGACGCCGTTTTCCCGGACGACGGCGCGAAAAATGGTCAAGGCGGCCAGATCCATCATTCTCTCCTGGCGATTAACGATATCTAAATTATTCATTTTTCGTGATGAAAAGGTCAAGCTAATATGGATTGAAGTCACCGGCTTTCGCGACCCGCCGGCCACCATCGTCAGTCATCTACCGCCGCCCGCTCATGACGAATCTCGCCTCCACCACCACGCCCGGCGCCTTTGCCGAACGTCACGCCGCCCGGCGCGCGGCGCTTGCCTGCATGATCACGCTGGCGGTCGCGCTCGGTATCGGGCGTTTTGCTTTCACGCCGCTTCTGCCGCTCATGCTTCACGGCGGCGCGCTCGGGCAGCCGCAAATCGACATCCAGCACGGCGGCTGGCTCGCGTCGTTCAACTACGCGGGGTACTTCGTCGGCGCGGTCACGTGCGCGGCGCTGCGGGTCGGTCCGGCGCGCATGGTGCGCCTCGGCCTTGTTACGACGGTGTTGCTGACGCTGGCGATGGGCGTCACGAGCCAGTTCTGGGTGTGGGCGCTGGTGCGCTTCATCGCCGGCGCGATCAGTGCGTGGACTTTCGTGTTTGCGTCCCAGTGGGGTTTGCGGCGGCTTGCCGAACTCGGCGCGCACGGCTGGAGCGGGGTGATTTACACGGGGCCCGGTGTCGGTATTGTGGGAACCGGCTTGCTGGTTAGCGTGGCGGGTGGATATGGCGGGGCTACGTTGGGGTGGCTGGGTTTCGGGCTGATTGCCGCGGTGCTGTCGATCGTGGTGTGGCCAGTGTTTGGCGCGCCGTTCGGCGCGCGCGCGGTCAATGTCGATCGGGCCAGTGTTCGTCCCACGAGCCAACGCCCGCCCGCCGATCGATCCACCGGCAGTGAACGCGCGGCGAGCGAACGTGGTGCGGCAGGCCAATTCGACACAGCCAATAACACCGCCGCCCATTCCGCCCCTGCCCAACGCCCGGCAGCAACCCGGCCGGCCTCCCACCGCGCCGACGCCTTCTGGCTTGTCGTGCTCTACGGCATTCCCGGTTTCGGCTACATCATCACGGCGACCTTCCTGCCGGTGATCGCGCGCCACGCGCTGCCGGGCTCGTCGTGGCCGGACCTTTTCTGGCCGATGTTCGGCGCGGCGCTGATCGTGGGCGCGTTGCTGGCGGCGCGTCTGCCGGGGCACTGGGACAATCGCGAGCTGCTTGCCGCCTGCTATGTGCTGCAGGCCTGCGGGATCGCGCTCGGTATCGTCTGGCCGACGGCGGGCGGCTTCTCGCTCGGCAGCATCCTGATCGGCCTGCCGTTCACCGCGATCACCCTGTTCGCAATGCGCGAAGCACGGCGTCTGCATGGCGACGACGCCGCCGGACTGATGGGGTACTCGACGGCGGCCTACGGCGTCGGTCAGATCGTTGGTCCGCTGGTTGCTGCGCCGATCGCCGCGCAAACGGGGTCGTTCTCGCCGGCGTTGTGGCTGGCGGCGGGCGCATTACTGCTGGGCGCCGCCGCGCTGACCGCGGTTGCGCGCCGGCCGCGCGGGCGCGGCCGCATGCCTGATTGCGGCTGCGATTGAGCGGGTGCTGTCGCCGGCGTATCCGGCGACATGAGAGCCGGGAAACAAATATCCGGATGGCGCACTAAAATGACCGCTTTCCCGTCATCCCAGCGCGCCTGTCACGAGGCGCGCCGCCCGCCATGCAACATTTCGCGTCCGACAACTATGCCGGCATCTGTCCCGAAGCGCTCGAGGCATTGATCGCCGCCAACCAGAGCGGCCACGAACCGGCCTACGGCGACGATTCCTGGACCAACCAGGTGTGCGACCGTCTGCGCGAACTGTTTCAGACCGACTGCGAAGTGTTCTTTGTGTTCAACGGCACGGCCGCCAATTCACTGGCGCTGGCGTCGCTGTGCCAGTCGTATCACTCGGTGATCTGCCATGAACTCGCACACATCGAGACCGACGAATGCGGCGGCCCGGAGTTTTTCTCAGGCGGCTCCAAGCTGCTGACCGCGCCGGGCGTCAGCGGCAAACTCACGCCGGATGCGATCGAAGCGGTCGTCACCCGCCGCGCCGACATCCATTACCCCAAGCCCAAAGTCGTCACGCTGACGCAATCGACGGAAGTCGGCACCGTCTACAGCGTCGAGGAAGTGCGGGCGATCGCGGCGATCGCCAAACGGCGCCATCTGAAAGTGCATATGGACGGCGCGCGTTTCGCCAACGCCGTCGCCGCGCTGGACGTGCACCCATCGGAGATCACGTGGCGCGCGGGTGTCGACGTGCTGTGTTTCGGCGGCACCAAGAACGGCTTGCCGGTTGGCGAAGCGGTCGTGTTCTTCGACCGCGCGCTCGCCGACGATTTTGCCTACCGCCTGAAGCAGGCCGGCCAGTTGGCTTCGAAGATGCGGTTCATCTCCGCGCCGTGGCTAGGCCTGCTCGACAACGACGTGTGGCTGCGCAACGCGCGTCATGCGAATGCCATGGCGGACCTGCTGCAAACGCGGTTGCAGGAAATCCCGGGCGTGAGCATCATGTTCCCCCGGGAATCGAATGCGGTCTTCGCGCAATTGCCCGCGCAAGCCGCCAAGGCCATGCGCGCGCGCGGCTGGAAATTCTACGAGTTCATCGGCGCGGGCGGCTGCCGGCTGATGTGCGCATGGGATACGCAGCCGGAGACGGTCGAGCGCTTCGCCGCGGAAGTGCGTGAACTTTGCGCGGCGTGAGTTCGTGTTGAGCCTTCCATCACACACAAGATAAAAGAGACGTCGCCTTGCCATGAGTGAATACCGATTTTGTCCGCGCTGCTCCACGCCTCTGGTCGAGCGCGCCGACGCTGAACATGAAGGCGGCCGCGTCCGCCAGAGCTGTCCCGATACCGAGTGCGGCTACGTGCACTGGAACAATCCGCTGCCGGTGGTGGCGGCCATCGTCGAGTACGAAGGCAAGATTCTGCTGGCGCGCAACGCCGCCTGGCCGGAGGGCATGTTCGCGCTGATCACCGGCTTCCTCGAAAACGGCGAGACGCCGGAAGAGGGCATTGCCCGCGAAGTGCGCGAAGAAACCTCGCTTCACACGGAGACGGTCGAGTTGATCGGCGTGTACGAATTCATCCGCAAGAACGAGCTGATCATCGCGTATCACGTGAAGGCGTACGGCACGGTGGCGCTCTCGCCGGAGCTGCTCGAATACCGGCTGATCGAGCCGGCCAAGCTGCGCCCGTGGCGCGCGGGCACCGGTCAGGCGCTCGGCGAGTGGATGCGGCGGCGCGGTCTGCCGTTCGAATTCGTCGAGAAGCCTGGACAATGAGCAGGGCAGTGAACGGAGCGACGATGAACAAACCCGCCCTCGCCGCGCGCGCCGCCTATCCGCATTTCCTGCCGATCACCACGCGCTGGATGGACAACGACGTCTACGGCCATGTGAACAACGTCGTCTATTACAGCTACTTCGACACCGTGGTGAACGAGTATCTGATTCGCGCCGGTGTGCTCGATTTCGAGCAGGGCGCCACGATCGGTCTCGTGGTCGAGACGCATTGCAACTACTTCGCGCCGCTGGTGTTCCCGGAGCGGGTCGAAGCGGGGCTGCGGGTGGAGCGGCTCGGCACATCGAGCGTGCGCTACGAAGTGGGGCTCTTCAAGGAAGGCGACGATCTGGCCGCCGCCCAGGGACACTTCGTGCATGTGTATGTGGATCGCGTCACGCGGCGTCCGGTGACCCTGCCCGCCGCATTGCGTGCGGCGCTCGAACCGTTGAGTGCCGCCGGTCCGGCGGCCCAGGTGGAATAGCCGCGTGCAGTCATTCGTCATCAATTTGCTGAACGGCGTCAGTTATGGCCTGCTGCTGTTCATGCTGTCGGCGGGCCTGACGCTGATTTTCAGCATGCTCGGCGTGCTGAATTTCGCGCACGCGAGCTTCTATATGCTTGGCGCGTACGTCGGGTTTTCGGTGGCGGCGCACGCGGGGTTCTGGAGCGCGCTGGTGATCGCACCGTTGATCGTCGGTCTGATCGGCGCAGCGCTGGAGCGTTGGCTGTTGCGCCGTGTCCGCGTGCACGGCCATCTCGCCGAGTTGCTGGTGACCTTCGGCGCGGCGTATCTGCTCGCCGAACTCGTCAAGCTCGGCTGGGGTTTGAGCCCGCTGTCCGCGACCGTGCCGGCTGTGCTCGACGGGCCGCTCTTCACCCTCTACGGCGCGGCGTTCGCGCGCTACCGGGCCTTCATGATGGTGGTGTCGCTCGCCATGCTGGCCGTCCTCTACGCGGTGTTGCGCGTGTCGAAAGCGGGGCTGATCGTGCGCGCCGCGCTCACGCACGCAAGCGCGGTTGAAGCACTCGGCCACAACGTGCCGCGCGTGTTCACCGGCGTGTTCGCGGCTGGCACGGCGCTCGCCGCGCTGGCCGGCGTGATCGGCGCGCCGCTCTTCGTGATCGAGCCGGCCATGGCGGAGTCGCTCGGCTCGATTGTGTTCGTGGTGGTGGTGATTGGAGGATTGGGCTCGTTGAGCGGGGCGTTGGCGGCGTCGCTGCTGGTCGGCTGCGTGCAGACGCTGGCGGTGGCGAGCGACGTCTCGCTGGGCGACGTGCTGTCGCTCGCCGGGGCATCGGTGCCGCCCGCTTGGGACGCGCTGACGCTCGCGCAACTCGCTCCGCTGATTCCCTATTTGCTGCTGGTCGGGATGCTGGCGCTGCGCCCGCGCGGCCTGTTCGGACGGCGCGACGATCATGCGTGAGCTGCGTGAATCATCGGCGCAGTCGGCGTCGTCCGTAACGCGCGCAAACTGGCGCGTGCTCGCGCCGTGGCTCGCGCTCATTCTGTTTCTCGCCGTGCCGCCCTTTATCTGGCCGCAAAGCTGGCTGCTCGCCTATCTCGCACAAACCGCAGCGATGATCGTGTTCGCGCTGTCCTACAACCTGCTGCTCGGTGAAACGGGTTTGCTGTCGTTCGGTCATGCCGCTTATTCCGGGCTCGGCGCGTTGATCGCCGCGCACGTGTTCAACGGACTCGGCGTGTCGCTCGTGCTACTGCCGCTGATCGGCGGAATCGGCGGCGCGCTGTGCGGCGTGCTGCTGGGTTTCATTTCGACGCGGCGCGCCGGCACCGCCTTCGCGATGATCACGCTCGGTCTCGGCGAACTTGTGGCGGCAGCGGCGTGGACGCTGCCCGACTGGTTCGGCGGGGAGGCGGGCGTGGCGATCGACCGCGCGAGCGGAGCGCTGCTGGGAAGCTGGAGCTTCGGCCCGGCGCGCGAAGCCTACGCGCTGATCGCGCTGTGGTGCGTGCTGGCGTGTGTGGCGATGTACGCGCTGTCGCGCACGCCGTTCATGCGCCTCGCCAACGCCGTGCGCGATAACCCGGCGCGGGCGGCGGCGATCGGCTGCTATCCGCGTCGCGTCCGCTATGGCGTGGTGGTGATGTCGGCGTTCTTTGCGGGGATCGCGGGGACGTTGGGGCTCATCAACGTCGAACTGGTCTCCACCGAAAGCGTCGGCATGATGCGCTCGGGCGCGGTGCTGATTGCCACGGTGATCGGCGGCACGGCGACGTTCTTCGGACCGGTTGCGGGCGCGGTGGTCCTGACGTTTTTCAGCGTTGCCGTGGCGAGCGTCACGCGGGCCTGGCCGTTCTATCTGGGTCTCTTCTTCATCGCGGTGGTGGCGATGTCGCCGGATGGGCTGGCGGGGTTCGTGCAGCGTCATGTGGCGCGCCTCGCCGCGCACGGCTGGCGAAGCTGCCGCGCGGTCTATCTGTGGACCACTGCCGCCGCGCTGCTGTGGACGGCGGCCGTCGTACTCGCGGTGCAATGGGCTTACGCCGCGCAATTCGGCGCGGACGACGGCGCGTCGGTGAACGTGGTCGCGGGCGTGCCGTCGTGGATGGGCGCGTCCTCCGTCCGGCTCGGCAGCGCGCTCCTCGTGCTGATTGTGCTGGGCGGACTTGCGGCGCGTAACGCGATGCGCGCGAATGCCAACGCAAACGCCACGCCGAACGCAGGAGACACGCGATGATCCCCGCGCTGGCGCTGTACGGCATCGAAAAACGCTTCGGCGCCACGCAGGTGCTGCGCGGTGTCGATCTCGCGATCCAACCCGGCGAGCGCCACGCGCTGATCGGTCCGAACGGCGCGGGCAAGTCGACGCTCTTCAATCTGATCGCCGGCGGCGCGCGGCCGAACGCGGGCCGCATCCACCTGTTCGGCGCGGACATCACGCGCCTCGCGCCGGCGGCGATCACGCGACGCGGCCTCGCGCGCAGCTTCCAGAGCACCAGCATGTTTGCGCGGCTCTCCGTATACGACAATCTGCGCTGTGCGGCGATGCTGGCGGAGCGTGACCGCACGCGCTGGTGGCAGCGTTTCAGCGGCTCGCGGACGGTGGACGCGCGTGCCGCTCAAGTGCTCGATTCAGTCGGCCTGAGCGCGCGCCGCGACATTCCCGCTGGCACGCTCAGCTATGCCGAACAACGGGCGCTCGATCTCGGCATCGCGCTCGCGGGCGGCGCGCATACCTTGTTGCTCGACGAGCCGACCGCCGGCATGAACCGCGCGGAAGCGGCGCGCGCCATCGAACTGATTCGCGAGACGACGGCGGGCCGCACGCTGCTGATGGTCGAGCACGATATGGAAGCGGTCTTCGCCATCGCGGATCACATTTCGGTGCTGGTCCAGGGACGCGTCATCGCGAGCGGCACGCCGTCGGCGATTCGCGCGAATGCGGCGGTGCGCGCGGCGTATCTCGGCGAAGGATTCGGCACATGAGCGCCTTGCTCGAGATTCGCGGGCTGAACGCGTGGTACGGCGCGAGCCAGGTGCTGCACGGCGTCGCGCTGCGCATCGAGGCCGGTGAAGTGCTGGCGCTGGTGGGCCGCAACGGCTCGGGCCGCTCGACGCTCGCGCGCGCCATCATGGGGCTCGTGCGCAGTGAAGGCGAGTTGCATTTTGCCGGCCGCGCGCTCGCCGGCTTGCGCACCTTCGAAATCGCCCGTCTCGGGCTCGGCTACGTGCCCGAGCATCGCGACGTGTTTCCGGCGCTGAGCGTCCATGAGAATCTGCTGCTCGGGCTTGCGCCGCAGGCTCGCGGGCGCCGCGCGCCGCGCTTCACGCTCGACGACGCCTACACGCTTTTCCCCGTGCTGCGCGAACGCAAGCGCACGCGCGCTGGCGCGCTGTCGGGCGGCGAGCAGCAGATGCTGACGCTCGCCAGGGCGCTGCTCGGCGATCCCGATCTGCTGATCATCGACGAACCCGGCGAGGGCCTTGCACGTCTCGTGATGGAGCAGGTCGCCGGGTGTCTGCGGACATTGCGCGATCGGGGCGTGGCAATGCTGCTGATCGAACAGCGCCTCGTGATCGCGCAGGATATCGCGAGCCGCGTTGCCGTGATGGGGCACGGCGAGATCGTGTTCGATGGTGCGCTCGACTCGTTTCTACAGCGTACCGACGTGATGCAGGAATGGCTCGGCGTAGGCTGAGCGTCCGGCGTGTTGCGGTTTTTATTGCAGCGCCACACGCCGGTTGACGACTGGTTTGCTCTCCTGCCGAACGATTCGCGCCTTGGGTGACGCTTGGGTGCGGTGTGCCGCGCGCGGATCGCTCCCATCCTGCCGTTTGAATTTCATTTGCCGATGCGCCGCGCAC
The DNA here is from genome assembly GCF_001645125.1 of Paraburkholderia ginsengiterrae. GTDB lineage: Bacteria > Pseudomonadota > Gammaproteobacteria > Burkholderiales > Burkholderiaceae > Paraburkholderia > Paraburkholderia ginsengiterrae. The sequence goes on from NZ_LXKA01000187.1 coordinate 116,501, forward strand.
GCCCAACCCATACGGCTTTCCACTGACCCGCGACAGCGATTCAAACGCTTGATCGTTTGGTGAGCGCCCTCCATAAAACTTGTCGGCAGCGCGCCGACAAATCAACACAATCTGGTCAAAGGCGCGCAACGCAGGCCGGCCGTTTAAAGCCTGTGTAGACGCGGCGAACGATGCCGTGCCCGGCGCGCGAAAGACGCGCTGCGGCCTCAGGAGGAGACATCATGGAACAGAGTCGCGCATTGGGTGAAGGGCCGGCGCACGACCGGCCGGCGGCGCCTTCGTGCAACAGGCGAGCCGCCGGCGCACGGTACGCTCGCGCATGGTCATCGCGTATCGGCGTGGGCACCGTGCTGCTGACGGCCGCGCTGCTGATGTCCGCATGCGCCGATGCAAGCTCGACGGCGACCGACGCTACGCACATCGCAGCAGGCACAGCGGCTACCGCCGGCGCCGGGCAACCGGCATCTTCCGCACAGCCCGCGCTCGAACTCGCCAAACTCAAACAACTGGCCGCCGAACAAAGCGTCGCCGCACGTGTGCCATCGGCGAGCGGCATGACCGAAAAGCGCACCCGTCCGCTGACGCTGCGCGATTCCGGCATCGACGGTTCGATGATGTTCGCGCGCGACGTCGACTTTCGCGTGACCGGCGACATCGGCTTCATGATTCAGGACATGGCGGCGACGCTGAGCCCGGCGCACCCGGGGCAGCCGATCGTATTCGACGATCCGACCAACGTGACGATCAACGTCCACCGTGGCCAGGTCACGATGGACAGCGCGAAACTCACGGCGATCTTCAACCGTTACCTGTTCCAGTATCAGGGCTCGCCGCTGCGCAATATGCGCGTGGTGCCGCTGGATAGCGGCAGCCTGCGCATTACCGGCGAGATGCATCGCGAGACATGGGTGCCAATCACGCTGACGGGTTCGCTCTCGATGCGCAGTGCCGACGAACTCGTGTTTCATGCCGATCACGTCGAAGTGGCCGGCGTCGGCGCAGATAAGCTGATGCAGGCCGCGCACGTGAAAATGGCCGACCTGCTGAAGGTCGATACGCCAATTGCGCGCCTCGATGGCGACGACGTGGTCATGCAAGTCACCAAACTGACGCCGCCGCCCGCATTGCGCATGAGCATCACGCAGATCGAGACGAGCGCCGCGGGCGTGCGCTTCACGCTCGACGACCGCACCGTGCCGATCATCGTCTGGCCCGCGACGATGCCCGCGCGTGGCCTGCTGATCCAGGGCGGCGACGTGAAATTCATGCGCTCGATGCCGATGAATATCGACATGGCGATCGTGCCCGTCGACGCCAGCGCGTCGTTCGTGCTGGATCTGTACCACTACCGGGAGCAGTTGGCGGCCGGTTATCTCACCTTCGAAGAAACGGGCGCGCTCGACGTGCACATGCCGTCGTATCCGACGCTAGCCAACGCCGCGAGAGACACGACGGCGCAAATGGGCAGCGCGAACGCGCGCTATAACGACAGCATCATCCATGCGCAACAGGCGGCGCTCGCGCAGGCGCGTCTCGTGTGGCAGCACATGCCGCACACGTCGAGCACCGCGTCGGCGGCGCGCGCGATTCCGGTCGGCACGCGCGCGGCGTTTTCCGCGTCCGCCATGTCGATGCCCGGCGCCGCGCCCGCCGACGAGCGTCATTCCTCCGGCCCCGCGCCGTTGATTCATGTCGAGAACGTCGATTTCTATGTGGCAGGGCGCATCGGTTTTCACGTGCGCTCGCTGGATGCGCAGATGGTGCCGAAGAAGCCGGGGCAACCGGTCGATCTGGACGATCCCGATCAGTACGATATCCACATCATCGGCGGCGAAGTGATAGAGCCGTGGCCGGCGATGGCCGCATTGTTCAACGACTATTTGCTCGACTACGCACCGCGCTCCCTCGACGACCTGCAGTTGAAACCCGTGGACGGCAAGCTGGAAGTGACGGGCGGCATCAAGCTGTGGAATCACTTCCCCGGCGTGTGGCTGCCGACCACCATGAGCGGCACGATCGTCGCGAAGGATGAGCGGCATCTCGTGTATGAGCCGACATCGGTGAAAGTGCTGGGCGTGCCGCAAGCCGGCTTGCTGCGCGCGCTGGATATTCCGCTTGCCTCGCTGACGCCGTTCACGCGCAAGGGCGTGGCGCTCATGGGCAATGAACTGGTCTTCGATCAGTACACGGTGTTTCCGCCGCCGGTTCTGCAAGGACGTCTCGCGAGCGCGACCGTGACCGATGAAGGCCTCGTGCTGAAGTTCAAGCGCGACGGCAATCTCGTCGCCGCCAGACCGCCCGCAGGCGTGAGCAAAAGTTTCGTGTGGATCGAGTCCGGCGACGTGAAGATGTTCAACTCGCTGGTGACGAACACGAGAACGCTCATCAAGGACAGCTCGAACCCCGGCGTGATGAAGTTCGACCTTTACGGCTATCGCCGGGATGTGTCGAAGGGAACGGTGAGGATGGGCGAGGACGGTGGGCTGGATGTCGATCTGGCTGCGAGGAAATAGCATGACCGCTTTGCCCTGCACGGCGTTTTGCCGAAGCGCCGTGCAGAACCGCAACGTCAGGCATCCTTATTGATGATCCATTCATGCGCCGGATCGTTGCGGAAATGCCAGGCCCGCTGCCCGCCGGCCATGACGTTCAGATAGTACGAGTCATAGCCGTAAGGCACGACTACGGGGTGATACCCACGCGGCACCATCACCACGTCATGGTTCTCGACAGCCATCGATTCGTCGATGTCGCGCAGGTCCGTGTACACGCGCTGAAACGCGAACCCTTGCGGCGGATCGAGCCGGTGATAGTAAGTCTCTTCGAGTGAACTCTCGTGCGGGACGTTGTCGGTGTCGTGCTTATGCGGCGGATAGCTGGACGCGTGTCCGCCCGGCGTCCTGACTTCCACCACCAGCAGCGACTCCGCGGGCTCGGTCTGTGGAAGAATATCGCATACGTATCGCGTATTCAGCGACTTGCCGCGCGTGGAACGCTTCATCGAAGCAGGTTCGATCAGCCTCGCCGGATACTTGCCTTCGGCGGGCGCGCTTGCCACGCCGATCTCGGCATCGCGGCACGCGCGAACGGTGGTCCGCACGCCCGGCGGCAGATAGACCGCGAACGGCGCGGCGTCTTCGAACACGCTGTCGCGCGAACCTAGCGAACGCCAGGTGGTGCCCGCCGTTTCAACATCCACCGCACCCGTGAGCACGACGATGCACACCTCGCGCGACGGTTCGAACACATGCACGACGTCGCTCGCAGCCAGCCGGTAGGCGGCAAATCCCACATACCGCCAGCACGCCGACTCCGGCGTGACCCGCGCGATCGTCTGGCCTTCGCGCTGCGCCTTGACCAATAGACTCATGCTGCCTCCTGCGCCGCTCTTTCAGCGGCGTCGAGCGGCGCGTCGACCAGCGCCCGCAAGGTCTGGAAACCTTTCTGCGCATACTCGAACGACGGCGCCACCACCGGGTCCTGTTCCGCTTCGACCACCAGCCAGCCGCGATAGCCGTGGCGCTTCAGGCGCGCGATGATCGCCGGGAAGTTCACCGCGCCGTCGCCCGGCACTGTGAAGGCGCCCGCGATCACCGCGTCGAGAAAACTCCAGTTGCGATTGCGCGCCAGTTTCATCACGGCGGGGCGCACGTCCTTGCAATGCACGTGGCAGACGCGCCCGATATGCCGGTCGAGCACCGCGAGCGGATCGCCGCCGGCGAACGTGATGTGCCCCGCGTCGAACAGCAGGCCAACGGCGTCGCTCGTGCGCGACATGAGTTGATCGACGTCAGCCGGGGTCTCGACATACGCCCCCATGTGATGATGATAGGCGAGCCGCACGCCACGGCTCTGGGTAAAACGCGCGAACTCGTCGACGCGTGCGGCATATGCGGCCCACTGCGCGTCGCTGAAAAAACGCGGCCGTTGATAGAGCGGCTGCGGCGCGCCCTGAATCGAATCGGCGACCTCGCCGTAGACCATCACAGTCGCGCCGTTTTGCGCGAGCAGGTCGAGATGCGGGCCGACCGCGGCGATTTCCTCTGCCACGCTGCGCCGCGCGAGACGCCCGGAATACCAGCCGGACACCAGCGCGAGATCGTATTGCGCGAGCAGCGCCTTCAGCGCTTGCGGTTCGCGCGGAAACTTGTTACCGAGTTCGAAGCCTTGGTAGCCGATCTGACGACCCTCCGTCAACGCGACTTCGAGTGGCGTCTCGCCGCCGAGCGAAGGCAGATCGTCGTTCATCCACGATAACGGGTTGATGCCGATACGTACGTCGAAAGCAGTCATGCGGGCGTCCTCATGCGTTGTCGGTGGGGCCGGCGGGATCGGCCAGGCTGTCCGGCTCCGCGCGAGCCGCGAGTTGCGCGTCGTATTTGGCGCGTGCCGCGCGCACGCTCGCGCGCGTGGAGACTTCGGGAACCGCGACTTCCCACCACCAACCGCCTTCGTCGGTGGTGCGGGCAGGGTCCGTGTCGATGCTGATGACGTACGTGCGTTCCGCCGCGCGGGCGCGTTGCAGCGCGGCTTCGAGTTCGGCGAGATTCGCCGCATGTTCGGCCTGTGCGCCGAGCGCGCGCGCGTGCGCCGCGAAATCGATCTGCGGCGCCCCGAGCGGCCCTTGCATGCAATCCGCCAGCAGATTGTTGAACGGCGCGCCGCCGCAGGCCTGCTGCAAGCGGTTGATGCAGCCATAGCCGCGATTGTCGAGCACCACGACGATCAGCTTCGCGCCGAGCATGACCGAGGTCGCGATTTCGCTGTTCATCATCAGATAGCTGCCGTCGCCGACCATCACGATCACGTCGCGAGCGGGCCGCGCGAGCTTCACGCCAAGCCCGCCGGCAATCTCGTAGCCCATGCACGAATAGCCGTATTCGACGTGGTACGCGCCCGGCTGGCCGGCGCGCCACAGCTTGTGCAATTCGGCGGGCAGCGTGCCGGCCGCGCACACCACGATGTCGTGGGTCGGCGAATTGGCGCACGAGCGCTGCACCGCGCCGATCACGTCGCCCTCGTAAGGCAGCACGGCATCGCGTTGCGGCGCGTGCGTGAGCGTGTGCACCGTCTCGCGCCAGCCCGCCGCGAGCTTGTGCGCGCGCGCGGTCCATGCGCGCTCCGCGTGCCAGCCTTGCAGCGGTTCGGCGAGCGCTTCGAGCGCAAGACGCGCGTCCGCTTCGACCACTTGCCCACGGTGCTTCAGACCGTCGAAGGCATTGGCGTTGATGGCGACCACATCGGCTTGCGTGAACAAGGTGTTCGAACCGGTGGTGAAATCCTGCAGGCGGGTGCCGACGGCCAGCACGCAATCGGCGTCGTGAGCCAATGCGTTCGCGGCGGGCGAGCCGGTGACCCCCAGCGCGCCCGCGTTCAGCGGATCGTTCCACGCGAGCGAGCCTTTGCCGGCCTGGGTTTCCGCCACCGGAATACCGTGAGCGGCTGCGAAGCGCTGCAAGGCATCGGCCGCGCGGCCGTAGAGCACGCCGCCGCCCGCGACGATCAACGGACGCCTGGCTTCGCGCAGTCGGGTGCAGGCCGCCTCGATCTCGTCGGCGCGCGGCGCGGGCGCATAAAACGTGACGACGCGCGGCGCGAAGAAGCTGACGGGAAAATCCCAGGCCTGCGCCTGCACGTCCTGCGGCAACGCGAGTGTGACGGGGCCGCACAAGGCGGCATCGGTGAGCACGCGCAGCGCGCGCGGCAGGGCGTTGAGCAATTGCGCCGGATGCACGATGCGGTCGAAGTAGCGCGATACCGGTTTGAGTGCGTCGTTGGCCGAGACGCCGCCATCGTGGAAGTCCTCGACCTGCTGCAGGACCGGATCGGGCGCGCGCGACACGAAGATGTCGCCGGGCAGCAGCAGCACCGGCAGACGGTTCACGTGCGCGAGTGCCGCCGCGGTCACGAGATTGGTGGCGCCCGGTCCGATCGACGTGGTGACCGCCATCATGCGGCGGCGCATATGTGCCTTTGCGTAGGCAATCGCGCTGTGCGCCATGGCCTGTTCGTTATGCGCGCGCACGGTGGGCAGTTCTTCGCGATGCTGATACAGCGCTTCGCCGAGGCCTGCCACGTTGCCGTGGCCGAAAATGGCGAACACGCCGCCGAAGAGCGGTTCGGTACCCTGGCCGTCCTCGGTCGTCACGCGTTGCGCCGCGAGATAGCGGACCAGCGCCTGGGCGGCCGTCAGGCGAATGGTGCCGCCCGGCGTCGCGCGGGCCAGGCTGGCGTCGTTGGCCGAGGCCGCGTCGTGATGCAATACGCGCTGGTTCATGCAGCCTTCTCCTGATGAACATGATCCGGCGCGGCGTGTGGCGCGGCTGTCGTGCCGCGTGCCGCGCGCCAACCGGCGATCAGCATTTCGAAGGTGTGGCGCACGCGCGCAATCAGCTCGTCGTCGCCGATTTCGCCTGCGAGCCACGCATGGCTCGGCTCGTGGAAGATCGTGCGGCCCACCGTGAAGCCGCGGCACGTGGCCGATTGCGCCGCCGCGCGAAAGCCTTCGTTCAACTGCTCGACGCCCGCCGACAAACCGAGCAGGACCACGCCGCGGCAGTAGGGATCGCGCTCGGCGATCAGCGCGTCGACGGCTTGCCATTGGGCGGCGTCCATCGGTTCGAGCTTCCACCACTCCGGATAGATGCCGATGTTGTACAGGCGCTTCAGCGCGCGATACACGATGTCCGGCGTCTGCGGCAAATTCGCATGCTTGGGCGGAATCACTTCGAGCAGCAATTCATGGCCGCTCGCCTGCGTCGCGTCGTAGAGCGCCCGCAACTGGGCTTCCTGTTCGAGACGCTGCTCGACGGGTTCGTCGGGATGGAACTGCACGAGGCACTTGGCAACATGCTCCTGCGGCCACGGGATCAGCGTCGTGCCGATCGAGCGGCCATGATCGAACACAAGGGGCACTGAGCCGGGCAGCTCGACCGGCCGGCCGATCCACCAGCCGCGGCCGGTGGCGGCGTTGAGCGCGTCCTGACCATAGCGGTCGTCGATCAGTACGCCGATGCAACCTTGCAGACCCAGCGCGCGCTCGGTCTGTGCGACCGCTTCGACGAACAGGCCCTTCAGGCGCGCGATACGCGCCTCGTCGGCGCCGGTCTGCTGGGCGAGCTCGAAGAACTGGTTGCGATGGTCGAAGGCGAAGCCGAGTACTTCGTCCCATTGCTTGCGGGCCGGCGAGACCCGATGCAGGCGCGCGAGCGTCGCGTCGCGATCGGGGCGGCGCATACGCTGCGGATCGGCTTTGGCCTCGCGCAGGAAATAGTCGAGTTCGGCGGGCGTCGGCATGGCTGGCGCGCAGCCGTGCCGCGAGACGACCAGCGCGCCGCTCGCATTCGCGGCGCGCGCACAGGCTTCGAGCGGCTGATCGCGCAGCCATCCGGAGAGAAAGCCCGAGGCGAACGCGTCGCGCGCGCCGAGCACGTTCAGCACTTCGACTTCCACGCCGCCTTGCATCGGCACACTGTCGAGCGAGGCGGGCACTTTGCCGTCGATGATCTGGCAGCCCAGCGGCCCGCGCTTGAGCACCAGCGTGGCGGGGGTGACGGCGCGCACCATGGCGAGCGCCTCGATCAGCTCGGTCTTGCCGCCGGCAATGCGGAATTCCTCTTCGGTGCCGATCACCAGGTCGAACAAGGGCAGAATGCGCTGCAAATGCGCGGTGACGCCCTCGCTCGCCACGAAGCGGGTTTCGCCGTCCGCCTTGCCGGTGAGGCCCCACAACACGGGGCGGTAGTCGATGTCGAGCACGGTGCGCACCTGGTTGCGGCGCGCGTAATCGAGCGCGCGGCGGCTCGTGCGGTTCACCTGTTCGGTGGAAAAATGCGTGCCGGTGATCAGCAGCGCTTTCGACGAGGCGATATAGGCTTCATCGAAATCTGCTTCGTCGACGGCCATGTCCGCACAGTTCTCGCGGTAGAAAATCAGCGGGAACGTGTCGCGGTCTTTCAGGCCGAGCAGCACGAGCGCGGTCAGGCGTTCCGGATCGACGCGCACGTGGCTGACGTCGCAACCTTCCTTGGCGAGCGTCTCCGTCAGAAAGCGGCCCATATGGTCGTTGCCGACGCGCGCCAGCATCGACGAAGCGAGTCCGAGGCGCGCGCAGCCGAACGCGATATTCGCCGACGACCCGCCGAGATACTTGGCGAAGCTCGACACGTCTTCGAGCCGCGCGCCGACCTGCTGAGCGTACAGATCGACGGCGAGGCGGCCGAGGCAGACGATGTCGCGGCTGCGGCCCGGCGCGAAGCGGCTGCCGGCCACGAGCCCGGTTGCGGTTGCGTTGGATGTGCTGGAATGATCCATGAATAATCCTGAGTAGCTGAGCGCGGTTGCAGGGCGCGCAGGCGCCCGCAAGCCGCGCGTATGAATCAGATCGTCGCGCCTTCGAGTTCGCCGATCATCTTCTGCATTTCGGCGCCGCCGGCCATCATGTCGAGCACTTCGTCCTTGCTGATGGTTTCCTTGGTGAACGTGCCGAGCGATTTGCCGCGGTTGAGCACCGTGAACGAATCGCCGATCGGATACGCGTGGTGAACGTTGTGCGTAATGAAAATCACCGAGATGCCTTTGGCGCGCGCCTTGTGAATCAGTTTGAGCACGTTGAAGCTCTGCTTCACGCCGAGCGCGGCGGTCGGTTCGTCGAGAATCAGCACGCGCGCGCCGAAGTGAATCGCCCGCGCAATCGCGAGGCACTGCTTCTCGCCGCCGGACATGGTGCCGATAGGCTGGTGCGGATCGCGCACGTTAATGCCCATTTCAGCGAGCTTGTCGCGCGCTGTGGTGGCGCAGGTGTCGAGATCCATCACGTTCAGGATGCCAAACAGTTTCTTTTGCGGCTCGCGCCCCATGAAGAAGTTGCGTGCCACGGAGAGCAGCGGCACCAGCGCGAGATCCTGATACACGGTGGCGATGCCGAGATCGAGCGCGTCTTTCGGCGATGTGAAGCGCACCGGTTTGCCGTCGACCAGGTAGGTGCCTTCGCTCGGCTGGTACACCCCGGCGAGCGTCTTGATCAGGGTCGATTTGCCTGCGCCGTTGTCGCCGAGCAGGCAATGCACTTCGCCGCGCTTGAGCCTGATCGTGACGTCGTTGAGCGCGATGATGTTGCCGAAATAACGGCTGACGTTCTCGAGCGCCAGGATGTAGTCGCCGGCGGTCTGTTCAGTGGCGGTCATCATGAACTCCTTGTCTTTAGCGGGACGCCGCGACACGGCTGCGCACGTAGTGGTTGAACAGCACGGCGAACAGCAGCATGACGCCAAGGAACACGCGGAACCAGTCCGAATCGACATTGGTGTAGGTGATGCCGATCTGCACGACCCCGAAGATCAGCGCGCCGAAGCAGGCGCCCACCACCGAGCCGTAGCCGCCCGTGAGGAGCGTGCCGCCGATCACCGCGGCAATGATCGCTTCGAATTCCGCCTGCAAACCGCGGTCGGCCGCGGCCGAGCCGATATCGCACACTTGCAGCACCGCGTACAGGCACGAGCAGAACGCGGTCAGCACGAACAGGGAGATTTTCACGCGCCGCACCGGAACCCCGACGTTCTTGGCCGCGTTCGCGTCGCCGCCCACGGCGAAGATCCAGTTGCCAAAGCGGGTTTTCGCGAGAACGAAGGCGCAGACAATGGCCAGCGCGAGCCACCAGAGCAGCACCTTGGGAATGCCAGGCACGAGCGGCACGCCGTTGTCGAGCATTTTCACGAGACCCATGTGGCCCAGCCAGAGGAACAGGTCCCTGAACGCGACGCCCTGGAAGAGCGTGTGCGCGAGCCAGTCCTGCTTCGCGACGTCGCCGACGCCGGAGATGATCGTGCGATCGGCGAACATCACCGAGAGCGCCAGCGTGAGACCGCGCAGAATGAACAGGAAGGCGAGCGTGACGATGAACGACGGCAGCCGCGTGCGCATCACGAGATAGCCGTTGAATGCGCCGAGCAGCATCGAACCGGCGAACGCGAACACGATGGCGAGCCAGATCGGCCAGTGGAAATACATGGTGGGCAGCGCGACCATCATGCCGGCAAAGCCGATCATCGAGCCGATCGACAGATCGAATTCGCCCGCGATCATCAGCACGCAGGCGCCGACCGAGATCAGGCCCAGATAGGCCGCGACCTGCGACCAGTTCATGATGCCGTCGAGATTGAACATCCCCGAGTTGCCGGCGCTCACGCCGAACACGATGAACACCATCGCGGTGCCGGCCAGCGCGGCGAACTCCGGGCGATTGAGCAGATGCCGGAACCACGACTCCTGGCGCACGCGCTCATCGGCGGCGGAAGACGTGGCCGCAGCCTGGCCCAACGGATCCTTCGGGTCGGAAGGGGGCTGCTTGCGTGGATGGGGATGAAACAGGTTGGCGACACCCATTGAAGCTCTCCTTGATACGCCGGCGGGCGACTGTTCGATGGAAACCCGTGGGGCGTTTGAGACAAGTTTGCTACACGTCGAGACTGCACGCACAACATGGCGAACGGGCGAGCGCCGGCTGGACCAGATCGATCTGGCCGGCCCCCGGTCAGTTCATGCTTGCCGCCGTGGTGGCGGCGTGAGGCGATGCGTTGCCTAGCGGTATTGCCCCGCGTACTTCAGAACCTTGTCGACATTGGCCTTGGTGATGAAGCCCGGACCCGAGCCGATATTGCGCGGCCCGTAGGAGGGGGCGAGGCCGTAGGTGGCGAGGCGTGCCTTGAACTTCGGATTGGCTTCCAGAGCCTGGCGGATCTTCACCGGGTCGGTGGTCTTGTCCTTCTTCACGATCGCCAGCACGGCCACCGGGATATAGCCCTGCAAGTACGGCTGCTGGTCGATCGCGAACTGGATCGTGCCGTCCTGGATGCCCTTGGCGATGTCGCTGTCGAAGTCGAACGTGGCGAACCAGATCTTGCCCGCAAGACCCATTTGCTGCAGCGTCTTGATCGTCGGATCAGCCGACAGCGGACCGAGCGCGAGCACTGCCTGGGTGTCCGGATGATTGCGCAGATAAGCGCCCACTTTCGACTGCACGCCGGTCGGATCCTGGCCCGCGTCGAGTGTCGAGGCCTTGAAGTCGACGCCGATCGCATCGGCAAAGCCACGGCAGCGTTCGAACGAAGCCGGGTTGGTCGCGTAGTGGTTCACGCACAGGAACGACTTGATGCCGGCGGCCTTGGCCTTTTCACCGGCCGCTTTGCCCGCGGCGTATTCAGGCTGCCCGACGTGCATGATCGCGCCGAGCTGCGCGCTTTGCTCTTCGGTGCCGGAATTGATCGTGACGAGCGGAATGTGCTTCTGGGTGACCTTGGCGATCGAGTTCTTCAGCACGTCGAAGTCGGCAATCGAGACGATCACGCCGTCGTAGTTGCGCGCGGCGGCCTGTTCGACCAGGCGCGCCATGTCGGCGATGTCGCCGTTCGGCGGGTTGCGATAGTCGGTCTCGACGTTGAAGTCCTCGTCGGCCTGTTTGATGGCGTTCTTGATGGTGTTCCACCACGAGTCCGAATCCGGCGCGTGGCTGATCAGCACGAAGTGAGCGTCGGCCGCGCGCGCCGCCGAGGCCGCGCCGAATCCCGTCGCCAACGTCAATGCCGTCACCAGAATCCTGAGCGTAGCCTTGCCCTTGCAAAGTCTCATTGTCTCCACCTTTCTCGGTATGTCGTTCTTGAAGGGAGCGCGTGGCGGGCGGCTTTCCATCCACATACAGCCGAGGCGAATCCACCGAAGCACCATCGCTCACGACCAAGATTAGGTCATCTTCGAAGGTGTTGCAATGAAAATTTCATGAAAAATAAAAATGGAAAATACGTTCCATTTGAAGGGGTGCCTGCCTATAATCGGCAGCGTCAGGACACTGTGCGGGGGCCGTTGAAAGCGGCTGCCGCACTGCAATAGAGCTACTGAGAGAGAGCCATGGCGGAAGAGAGCACCGAGGACTTGCCGAGCGTCGAAGAATTGATGCAACGCATCGCGGAAAACTACGAGACGTTGCCGCGTCAGTTGAAGAACGTCGCGAGCTATATCGAGCAGCACCGCTCGAGCGTGATGGTGGATCGCACCAGCGACATCGCCACGAGTTGCGGTGTGCATCCGTCCGCCGTGGTGCGGTTTGCGCAGCGTTTCGGCTTTTCCGGTTTTTCCGATCTGCAGGCGGTATTCCGGCAGGCGTACACGGGGCAGGGCAGTTCGTCGCCGAGCTATCAGCAGCGGATTCGCAAGCTGATCGACGAGAAACCGGGCGCGCTGTCCGGCGGCTCGGTGGCGCGCGAATTCATTGCGGCCTCGCGCGGCGGCCTGGAGGAACTCGAAGCGGGGCTCGACGACCAGCAGTTCGACGCCGCCGTGAACATGCTGCAGCAGGCCGACAACATCTATGTGATCGGCGTGCGGCGCTCGTTCCCGGTGGCGAGCTACATCGTCTACGCGCTGCAGCACACGCCCAAGCGCGTGCATCTGGTGTCCGGTTTCGGCGGCATGTATCGCGAACAGATTCGCAGCGTGAAGAAGGGCGACGTGGTGATCGCGATCAGCTTCGCGCCCTATGGCAAGGAAACCCAGTATTGCCTGCGCGTCGCGCACCATCATCAGGCCAAGACACTCGTTATTACGGATAGCCAACTATCTCCGCTCGCGCGCTATGCCACCACGCAACTGTATGTAAAAGAGGGCAGTGCGTTCGCGTTCCGCTCGCTAACCAGCACGATCTGTTTGTGCCAGGCGTTGTTCATCGCGCTCGCGTACAAGCTCGAATTGAACGTTGAAGAATCCAAAGACACTGGAGGATACGATGACTGACGCGGTAAGAACGATCGACGTGGCGGTATTCGGCGCGGGGCGCATCGGCAAGATACACGCGGCGAATCTTGCGCGGCAGCCGGGCGTGCGGCTCAAGTACGTGGTCGACGTGAATCGCGCGGCCGCCGCCGCGCTCGCCGCCGAGCATGGCGCGCAGGTCATGGATATCGACGGCGCGATGGGCGATGCCTCGATTGGCGCCACCGTGATCTGTTCGAGCACGGATACGCACGCGGATCTGATCATGCAATCCGCCGCGCAGAAGAAACATGTGTTCTGCGAGAAGCCCGTGGATCTGACGCTGGAACGCGCGCGGGCTTGCGCGACAGCGGTCGAGCGTGCGGGCGTGGTGTGCATGATCGGTTTTCAGCGCCGCTTCGACCCCACGTTCTCGGCGCTGAAGGCGCGGCTCGATGCGGGCGAAATCGGCACGCCTGAAATGCTGGTGGTGACGAGCCGCGATCCGGGCGCGCCGCCGGTCGACTACATCCGGCATTCGGGCGGCATTTTCAAGGACATGCTGATTCACGACTTCGACATCTTCCGCTGGATTCTCGATGACGAAGCCGACACGTTGCACGCCACCGGCAGTTGCCTGAGCGATCCGGCGATTGCTGAGGCGGGCGATATCGATTCGACCGCGGTGACGATCCGCACGAAGCGCGGCCGCCTGTGCCAGATCAACACCGCGCGCCGCGCCGCGTACGGTTATGACCAGCGTTTCGAAGTGCTTGGCAGCGCCGGCATGCTGCAGGCGGGTAACGTGCGGCCCACGGAGGTCACGGCGTATTCGAAGACCGAAGTGTCGAGCGACGTGCCCGAGGCGTTTTTCCTCGAACGTTACCGGGCTGCTTACGCGCAGGAAATCGCGCATTTCTTCGACGCGGTCACGCACGGCAAGCCGGTTCGCACCACCGTGGCGGACGGCCTGAAAGCGCTCGAACTTGCCGACGCCGCGACACGTTCGTGGCGCGAGGGCCGCGCAATCAAACTCGGCGAGGATGCACGATGAGCGCGGCGACCGGGCGGCTTCGCATGGGGATAGTCGGCTTGGGGCGTCTCGGCAAGCGGCATGCCGGGAATCTGGCGTATCGCGTGCCGGGCGCGGCTCTCGTGGCTGCTTGCAGTCCGGTGGAGGAGGAGCGGGCGTGGGCGCGTGAAGCCTTGCCCGCAACGCGTCTTTACGACGATTATGCGGACCTGCTTGCCGATCGCGAGGTGGATGCGGTGTGGCTGGTCACGCCGTCGTCGTTGCACGCGCAGCAAATTGTCGACGCGTTGCACGCCGGCAAGCATGTGTTTTGCGAGAAGCCTTTGTCGCTGGATCTCGCGGAGTGCGAGCGGGTGTTGGCCGAGGCTGCGCGATATCCGCATTTGCAGGCCACGATTGGTTTTATGCGGCGTTTTGATCCGAGCTATCGGGATGCGTTCGAGAAGATTGAAGCGGGGAAGATTGGGCGGCCGTTTCTTGTGCGCTCGCAGACTACTGACCAAAACGATACCGATGGTTTCTTTGTGCGTTTTGCGGCGAGTTCAGGTGGTATTTTTCTCGACTGCACGGTGCACGATATCGACGTGGCGCGCTGGCTGCTTGGAAAACCGCGGGCGAAACGTGTATTTGCGGCGGGTGCTGCTGTGCTGCATGACGGGTTGCGGGAATTTGGGGATGTCGATAATGGGGTTGCTATCTGCGAGTTCGAGGGTGGCAAGCTGGCCATGTTTTATGCGTCGCGGACGCAGGCACATGGGAATGATACGCATAGCGAAGTGATTGGCACCTCCGGTGCGCTTGTTGTTGGCCGGAATCCGCGTTTGAATCGTGTTGAGATTTATGATGCCACCGGGGTTCGCAATGAGTGCACGCCGAGTTTTTTTGATCGGTTCGAAGAGGCGTTTTTGTTTGAGGCGCAGGCGTTTGTAGCGGCGGTGCTTAGTGGTGGTAGTGCGCCTGCCGGCGCGTCGCTTGCCGATGCGGTGGAGGCTACGAGGATTGGGGCGGCGATGCGGGAGTCTTTGTTAGAGGGGGAGGCTGTGGTGTTGTAGCGGGCTCTTTAAAGCGAGAACCCGGGCCTGTCATAAATTTTGTGTTCAAGGCATAACATGTAGCTCAAGGAGCATGTATGCCACGCAAACCCAAAGCGGCGCCCAAGGCCCAGACGGCCTTGCCGTCCATTCCGAAGGAACTGATCGACC